>NZ_JBSRXT010000001.1:0-1810000 GCF_054055915.1 Bradyrhizobium sp. USDA 4516 | reverse complement strand
ATGTCGGTCCCGAGGCCGTGCTGAAGGCGCAGATCGCCCAGGTCCAGGCCGACAAGAAGATGTCGGCCAAGGACAAGAAGGACGCGCTCGCCGACCTCAACGACGCCCTAAAGTCGCCGCCGCCCGCGGTCGAGAACAAGGGCAACATCGATCTCGTGACCAAGAGCTACGACAAGCTGATGGAAGAGTTCGGCGGCAGCGACGACAATTAATGCGTCGCATGATCTCGCCGGAAAACCGCTTCGCACTTTTCCGGATCACGCCCTGAGCCGTCAGCCGAATCAAAAATGAGCCCCGGAGAAATTTCTCCGGGGCTTTTTTATTGTCTCGGGACGCGTCCGGTTCAGGTGCGCGTGCGCATCCGCATCATGAAGCTGTCGAACGAGAGCTCGGCGACCTGCATCCAGGCCAGCGATTCGTTGCGATAAGCGGCGAGGCTCGCATGCATCTTGCCGAAATGCGGATTGCTCTTGGAAAGATCCGCGTAGATCTCGTTGGCCGCGTTGTAGCAGGCTTCCAGCACCTCCTGCGGGAATGGCCGCAACTGCGCGCCGGCCACGATCAGGCGCTTCAGCGCCGGCGGGTTGACCGCGTCATATTTGCCGGTCACCCAGGTGAAGGTGTCCTCGGAAGCCGCCTGGATCGCGGCCTGATAGTGCTTCGGCAGCGCGTTCCACTTGTCCTTGTTCATCACATTGTGGCCCTGGCCGGTACCTTCCCACCAGCCGGGGTAGTAGTAGAACTTCGCGACCTTGACGAAGCCGAGCTTCTCGTCGTCATACGGCCCGACCCATTCAGCGGCGTCGATGGTGCCTTTTTCCAGCGCCGGATAGATGTCGCCGCCGGCGATCTGCTGCGGCACCCCGCCGACCTTGGCGATGATGGTGCCGGCGAAGCCGCCGACCCGGAATTTCAAGCCCTGGAAATCCGCCATCGACTTGATCTCCTTCCTGAACCAGCCGCCCATCTGGGCGCCGGTCGAGCCGGTCGGAATGCCGATGCAGTTGAATTCTGCGAGCAGATTGTTGAGCAGGTCGGTGCCGCCGCCCCATTGCAGCCAGGAAATGTGCTGGCGCGTGTTGAGGCCGAACGGCAGCGACGTGCCGAAGGTGAAGGCGGGATTCTTGCCCCAGTAATAATACAGCGCGGTGTTGCCCATCTCGACCGTGCCGTTGGAGACGGCGTCCAGCACCTGCAGGCCGGGGACGATCTCGCCGGCGGCGAACGGCTGGATCTGGAAGCGGTTGTCGGTGATCTCGGCGACGCGCTTGCAGAAGAATTCACACCCGCCATAGAGCGTATCGAGCGCCTTCGGCCAGCTCGCCGCGAGCCGCCACCTGACCTCCGGCATCGATTGCGCGACCGCGGGCGCGGCGACCGCCGTCGCAGCCAGCCCGACGCCGCCTGCCTTCAAGAATTCACGACGTTTCATGCGTATCCCTCCTGTGTGCCGATGCCTCGACAAGGGGAACGATCTTGGTGCCGTCTTTCTTCGCCGATCGATCGACGTTCTGTGATGAATGTGTCCGGTGGCCCTCGACGGGCTCTTGTTGTGGAAATCCGAGTTTCCGGTTCCGCCGGTGAGGATGATCGTTTGCCGGAGGAAATCAAGCGCCTGCCTTCGTTGCAGGTGCGAAGGGCAATCGGCGCTGTCGGTCTCATCCGATACCCGCCGCGATGGCTGCCGGCCCTGCCGCGATCTGCTACGCAGGGCGGGTGGGTTGATGGGAGTTCAAGGACATGGCCAACAAGAAAATCGTGGTTGCCGGCGCAACCGGCCTCGTGGGCAACGCCGCCTTGCGACACTTCGGCGCATCCGACGATTGCGAGCGCATTGCGCTGTCGCGCCGCAAGCCACGCGATCTCTATGGCGCGCGGCATGTGCGAATCGATCTCACCAGCGCGGAGGATTGCCGTCGCGCCGCGGCGGAGCTCGGCGGCGCTACGCACCTGATCTACGCCGCGCTCTATGAGGCGCCCAGCCTGGTTGATGGCTGGCGCGATGCCGGCCAGATCGAAACCAACGACCGGATGCTGCGCAATTTGATGGGCGTGCTCGAACCCGTCGCGCCCGATCTCAAGCATGTCGCGCTGCTGCAGGGCACCAAGGCCTATGGCGTGCATGTCCGGCCGCTCACGGTGCCGGCGCGCGAGGGCCGTTCGGAGATGTACGAGCAGCCGAATTTCTATTGGGCGCAGGAGAATTTCCTGCGCGAGCTGCAGCGGGGCAAGAGCTGGCACTGGAGCATCTTGCGCCCGGTCCTGATCATCGGCGAAGCCATGGGCGGCGCGATGGACCTGATCCCGCCGCTCGGCGTCTACGCGGCGGTGCTGCGCGCGCAGGGCAGGCCGCTGGATTATCCGGGCGGCGCGCCGCGCGTCGCGCAAGCGGTCGATGTCGATCTGCTGGCACGCGCGATCGCCTGGTCGGGTGACGCCGAGGCTGCGCGCAATGAAGCGTTCAACGTCACCAATGGCGACGTCTTCACCTGGCAAAATATCTGGCCGGCGGTCTCGGACGCGCTCGAGATGACGCCGGGCCGGCACGTGCCGCTGTCGCTGGCGCAGGAGTATCCGAAATGGATCGCGCCGTGGGACGAATTGCGCAGGACGCACGACCTGATCGCGCCCGGGCTGGAGGAGTTCGTCGGCCTGTCCTTCCAATATGCCGATTACAGCATGCGCTACGGACAGACTGAAGCTGGTCCGCCGTCGATCGTCTCGACGGTGAAGATCAACCAGGCCGGCTTCACCGAGATGATGGATACGGAAGCGATGTTCCGGAAGTGGTTCAGGCTGGCGAAGGCGAGCCGGCTGCTGCCGTAGTCATTGAGCCGCGCTCCATCTTCTCCCTCTCCCCGTTCTTACGGGGAGAGGGTTGGGGTGAGGGGCATCCATCCGGCGAGCACTTCGCCGCTTGTTGAGCAGTTTGCCTCGCCCCTCACCCGGATCACACCGGACGATGCTTCGCATCGCCGGGGCGATCCGACCTCTCCCCGCAAAGAGCGGGGAGAGGTGAAGGGCACACTCGCTCTTTCGGCGAGCGGAGCGACCGAAGACGCTACCGCGAGAACGCTACTTCCATCGCCTTGCGCGTCTTGATCGTATCGTTGCTCTCGTCGACCTCGACATCGCTCCAGCGCACGACAGCGCCATGGGCGACGTCGCTCTTCAGCTTCACCCGATGGGCAAGCCCGATCGGCAATGCGCCGGCGGCGAGGCTGGCGGCGGCCGGCATCAGCTTGCCCCACACGGTGTAGCCGCCTTCGCCGTCGAGCATCTCGCCGGCGCGCAGATTGCGCTTGGCCACCGCTGCGACGTCGCCGCGGAAGCCGCGCGGCTGCCCGGTCGGCTCGTTGCGCAGCGCTGCCGACAGCACGGAGATGTTCAGCTCGAGTCCGATCAGATGATACGGCTTGTACATCGCCGCATAGCGGCCGGAGGCGTCGGTCTTGAGGCCGTACTGCTTGAAGCAATCGGCGGCATAATCGTTGGGCGCCTCCAGCACCACATAGACGCCCCAGCGCAGATCGCGGAACACCGGACGGCCGTCGCGCTCCAGCGACGACACCACTTCGACGATGCCGGATTTCTCCAGCACGCCGCCCTTGTCGCGCGGCCGCATCACATGCGGCAGGTCGTCGACGCCGCAGGGCGGAAACAGCAATCCCTCCGACGGCACGTCGAGGGTGCAGGCGTTGGCGATCGCCGCCATCTCGATCGCGGATTTGGTGCCGTCGAGGAAGGAGTTGAACATCTGCGGATTCATGCCGGCGGATTGCGCCTCGCCGGCGGTGAGCCCGTAATGCTGCCACACACCGTCCGGCGTGACGTCGTGATAGGCCGGCAGGTACTTTGTGCCCTTGCCGGCGGCGACGACGCGGAAGCCGGTCGCGCGGGCCCAGTCGACCAGCTCGGCTGTCAGCGCCGGCTGGTCGCCATAGGCCAGCGAATAGACCACGCCGGCCTTGCGTGCCTCCTCGGCGAGCAGCGGCCCCGCCAGCACATCGGCCTCGACATTGACCATCACGACATGTTTGCCGGCGGCAATCGCCGCGCGGGCATGGCGGATGCCGACGGCGGGATTGCCGGTCGCTTCCACCACGACATCGAATGCGCCGCCGGCGATCGCACGCGCGCCGTCGTCGGTGAAGGTGGTGGCGCTGATCCGCGCGTCGTCCCAGCCGACCGTGCGGCACGCCTCGCGGGCCCGGTCACGGTCGAGATCGACGATCACGGGCACCTCAAGCCCCGGCGTGTGCGGCACCTGCGACAGGAACATCGAGCCGAATTTTCCGGCGCCGATCAGGACGACGCGCACCGGCTTGCCGGCGGCGGCGCGGGTTTTGAGGAGGTGATGCAGGTTCATGATGCTTTCCAAACAAAAGGGTCGTTCCGGGGCGCGTGAAACGCGAACCCGGAACCTCGAGATTCCCCGATGCGCAACTGCGCATCTGCGGTTCGACGCTAACGCACCGCCCCGGAATGACGGTCGAAGACTTTACTCCGCCGCCTGCCGCGGTGCACGAGCGAGCCGCAGCAGCGCGTCGTCGGCGACGGTCTGGATCGGCGTGAAGTCGCGGTGCGCGATGTAGTCGGGCCGCGTCGGGGTGCGGATGTAATTCGAGACCGCGTTCAGCGTCAGGTAGACGATCTTGCGCGGGTAGGGCGTGATGTTGCCGCTCGATCCGTGCACCAGATTGCCGTGGAACATCAGCATGCCGCCGGGCTTGCCGGTCGGCGCGACGATGCCGCCCTGCTTCACGAGGCGGGTCACGGTTTCCTCGTCCAGCGTCCACAGCGGATAGGATGTGGTTTCGAGATCGTGCGAGGCTTTCAGATCGCCCGCGGTCTGGCTCTGCGGCACCAGCATCAAGGGGCCGTTGATCGGCATCACCTCGTCGAGGAAGATCGCGATGTTCATCGCGCGCGGCTCCGGCATGCCGTCATCGCGCTTCCAGGTGCCGTAGTCCTGGTGCCACTGCCAGACGTCGCCGGTGAAGGCCGCCTTCGCGTTGATCTTGAACTGATGCATGTAGACCTTCTCGCCGAACAGCTGCTCGATGGGGTCGATCATGCGCGGATGCGCGCCGAGGGTGCCGAACGCCTCATTGTAGAGATGCGCGGCGAAGGCCGTGCGCGGCGCGCCGCTCTTCTCGCGCCACACCTCGGGGCGGTTGGCGTCATAGATCGAGACTGCTTCGCGCGCGAGGAAGTCGACCTCTTCCTGGCTGAACAGCTCGGGCAGGAACAGCCAGCCTTCGCGATGGAAAAATTCGACCTGCTCTTGGGTCAGTTTCATGGTGCTTTCCTCCTGTTGTTATTGTCATTCCGGGGCGATGCGTGAGCATCGAACCCGGAATCTCGAGGTTCCCCGATGCGCAATTGCGCATCTGTGGTTCGGTGCTCCGCACCGCCCCGGAACGACGGCGTGAACGTCACGCCGCCACGTCGATTGCCCTCAGCTTCTCCTCGGTCATCCGTCCTGCCGTCTGCGCATGCGCCAGCGCCGCGGCTTCTGCCGCTGCGGCATTGCCGGAAAAAACATGCGCGGCGATGGTCTCGTGCTCGGTCCAGGCGCTGCCGCGGTAATCGAGCTCGGCGAGCACGGTCGCCATCGAGCGGCGCATATGCGGCCATTGCGGCGCGATCATCTCCTCGATCGCGGAATTGCCGGCGAGGCGATAGATCGCGCTGTGGAAATCGACGTCGAGTGCGATCAGGCGCGCCAGCGGCGTGCCGTCGTCGATCGCGCGTCCGGCTTCGAGCGCGGCTTCGAGTTGCGCGCGTGCCGCGGCATCTTCCTTTACACGCGTAGCGGCAAGCCGTGCCGCCAGCGCATCGATGGCGCCGCGGACTTCATAGAGTTCGCGGATGCGCTGCGGATCGAGCTGCGTCACCTCGAAGCCGCGTTTGCCGCTCTCCGCGACAAGGCCCTGGCGATGCAACAGATGCAGGGCGTGCGAAATCGGCTGGCGCGAGACGCCGAGCCGATCGGCAAGTTCGTTCTGGGTGATGCGCTGGCCAGGCAGCAGCGTGCGGTCGATGATCGCTTCGAGCAATCGCCCGTAAACCTGGTCGATGAGGTTTGGAAGCGGGTCCAACGGGATCATACCGACTGTCCAGTTTGGAATACGGAATTCCGTGTTCGAAAATGAGGTTACTGCGGGTTGGGGGAGCGGTCAAGGCTCCGGTTTGCGACCACGCTAAGCGATTGAGAATGGGCCGGTTTTTGACCGGGCCGCGCTGCGACAGCCGTCCCAACGTCGTGATGGCCGGGCTTGGGTCGGCCGTCCGCGTCCTTCTTGATGCCGGGACCAGAGCGGCGGATGCCCGGGACAAGCCCGGGCATGACGAGTTTTTCGGAAACGCTACTTCGCCTTGCCCAGCTCCATCAGCGTCCGCGTCATCAGATAGAGCCGCGGCACGATCGAGTTGGTGTCGATGTATTCGTCGCGCGCGTGATAGCCCCAGCCGGCGAGGCCGAAGCTTTCGACCACGACCGCCTTGCCGCTGCGCGCGGCGTAGCCGGCGTCGGTCGCGCCGCCGGTCATTTCCGCGATGTCGAGCGTGCGCCCGAGTTCGGTGTAGATCGTCTGTCCCTGCCTGGCGAGCGCGCGGCCGCGATCATCGGCCACGAACGGCGGGCGGCCCGCGACGACCTTCACGGTCACCTCGGTGTCCGCGATCAGTCTGTTCTTCACCTTCTCGTCGAGCGCGGCCTGCAGCTTTTGCACGCCGTCGGGAATGGTGAGGCGGATGTCGGCGCCGGCGGTGGCATGATCGGGGATCTGGTTGCGCACAGTGCCGGCCTTCGCGGTGGTCCAGTTCAGCTGCGTGCCCGGAATCGATTTCGCGATGTCCTGGGTCTGCAGCAATTGATGCGCGAGCTCGATCAGCGCGTTGCGGCCGAGCTGCGGCGCCGCGCCGGCATGCGAGGCCTTGCCTTTCACATCGATCGTGCCGGTGGCGGTGCCGCTGGCGCCGAGCAGCAGGCTTTCATTTTTCGCGACCGGCGGCGCCACCGTCGGCTCGCAGGACAGCACCACGTCGTGCTGGTCGGCGAGCTCGGCGATGATCTCGCCGGAGCCGATCGAGCCGACCTCCTCATCCGGATTGAACGACACCGTGAGCTTGGCGTAATCGCGCCAGCCCGCATCGTTCAGGATCTTGAGCGCATGCAGGATGACGGCGATGCCGCCCTTGTCGTCGGCAATGCCGGGTCCGTAGATCCTGTTGCCGTCGACCTTGTAGGGCTGGGTGTCGAGGATGCCGTGCTCATACACCGTATCCATATGCGCGATCAGCATCAGCTTCTTCGTGCCGGTGCCCTCAAAGCTGCCGATCACCATGTCGGCGCCGGCGCCCTTCGTGGTCTTGCGCCGCTCGGTCTTGGCGCCGAGCGCCTTCAGCCGTGCCTCGGTGTAGTCGGCCATCTTCTTCAGGCCTTCGACATCGCTGGAGCCCGATTCGATCAGCACCATGTCGTGCAGGCTCTCGATCACCGCCGGCTGGGCCTGCTCGGCGGCCGCGCGCAGCTTCTCGTCTGCGGCGGCAAGGGCGGAGGAGGAGGCGAGGGCGAGCAGGCCAGCCGACGCGAGCAATTTGATGGATAGTTTCATGATTGTCCTCCCTGCGCAGATGCAGAGAGACACTAGCATTGCGACTTGGCTGCCTCCAGCTGTGTCAGCTGCGCTCAAGCACCTCGACATCGAAGGTCCCGATCTCCGAGGCGTCGGCGGTCGCGTCGATCGTTGCGATCCTGTCGCCTGAGACCGTGACCCGCAGCACGATGCGCAGCGCGCCGCCGAAGATGACGGCAACGCCGATCCCGCCGTCGACCAGAGCGGCTTTCGCCGCCTGCGCGCGTCCCTTGAAGCTTTCGGCAACCGCTGCGGCGCCGCGGATCACCGGCAGCGAGCCGAGCCGCTGTGCGGCCTGATCGGCGCGCACCACGACGTCGGGCGCCAGCACGGCCAGCAGCCCTTCGAAATCGCCGTTGCGGGATGCGGCAAGAAAGGCCTCGACGATGCTGCGCTGCCGGATGAGATCGGCATCCGGTGCGGGTGGCGCACCCTGCACGCGACGCCTGGCACGGCTGGCGAGCTGCCGCGCGGCGGCCGGCGTGCGGCCGACGATCGGCGCGATCTCCTCGAACGGCACCGCGAACATATCGTGCAGCACGAAAGCCAGCCGCTCGGCCGGCGCCAGCGTTTCCAGCACCACGAGCAGCGCGGCGCCGACGGAATCGGCCATCTCGGTCTCGCGCTCGGACGGATTGTCCGCGATCGGCTCCGGCACATGTGGGCCGATCGGCTCCTCGCGGCGCGATTTGCGCGAGCGCAGCATGTCGAGACAGATGCGCGCGATCACCGTGGTCAGCCAGCCCCCGAGATTGTCGACCGCCGCCGTGTCGGTGCGGCCGAGCCGCAGCCAGGTTTCCTGCACGGCATCGTCGACTTCGGCGGTCGAGCCCAGCATGCGATAGGCCACCGCCCGCAGGCGCGGCCGGTTGGCCTCGAACTGCTCGGTGAGAGAATTTTTCTCGTCCACGGTCACATTCCCTTTGTCCGCTCCGTCATGGCCATGACGAACGAAACTGCGCCGATGTGACAACAGATCGGCACGGCGCCGTCAAAAGGCAATTCAGGAGAATGACATGATGAAAGCCCGCATGAACCACCCGGTGATGGTTGTTCCCGAGGCCATGAAGGCGCTGCAGGCGCTGAGCGAGAGCACCAAGCCAGCTCTGCCGGAAAAGCTGCTGGAACTGGTGCATCTGCGCGCCAGCCAGATCAATGGCTGCAGCGTCTGCGTCGATATGCACCCAAAGCTCGCCCGGCGTGCCGGCGAGACCGACGAGCGGCTGTTCGCGGTCGGTGCCTGGCGCGACGCGCCGTATTTCACCGAGGCCGAGCGCGCCGCGCTGGCGCTGACCGAAGCGGTGACCCGGCTCAGCGACCGCGAGGATCCGGTGACGGACGCGGTGTGGGACGAGGCGGCCAAGCACTTCGACGAGCAGCAGCTCGCGTCCCTGGTGCTGGGTATCGCGGCGATCAACGTCTGGAACCGGCTCAACGTCGCGGTGCGCCAGCCGGTCGGCGCCTGGAAGGTGTGAGAGAGTAGCTTTCTTACTTCGCCTCTCCCCTTGTGGGAGAGGCCGCCACCGATGCGTCGCATCGGTGGCGGGTGAGGGGTCTGCCTCCGCGGAGAGAACCCCTCACCCGGCACGATGCCGCTGCGCACCATCGCGCCACCCTCTCCCACAAGGGGAAAGGGTGCACCGCTTACGCGGAGAGAAACTCCAGCACGATCTCGCAGTAGCGCTGCGGGGCCTGCTCGAACATCGGATGGGTGGTGCCCGGGATCATCTCGGTGCGCGAACCCTTCACATTGGCGGCGAGCGCGTGCAGCACCTTCGGCAGCACGCCCTTGGTGTTGGCGCCGCCGATGAACAGCGTCGGCGTCTTGATCGCTTCCGCGTCCGCCTTCGAGAATGGCGGGCGTTGGTCGCGGGTCTGGCCGATCAGCGTGGTCGCATTGTCGCGCAACAGCTGCTTGGAGGTTGCCGGAATCCGCTTCCACGCGCCGGGGCCTTCGAGCGCGTCCATGAAGATCTGCAAGCCGCCGTCGATGTCGCCCTTGGCGATTTCCGCCGCGCATGCCGCGAAGCGTGCTGCCAGCGGCGAGGGGCCCGGCTTGAAATCGGGATCGAGGGTCTCGTCGAGCTCGCCGCCCGGCTCGGCGAGGATCAGCTTGCGCAACAGGTCAGGCCGCCGCTGCGCGGCACGGAAGCAGATATGGCCGCCGCGGGAATGCCCCATCAGGTCGACCGGTCTGGTGTCGAATTTTTCGATAAAGGCGATCACGTCGTCGACGTGCTGCGCGATCGAATAGGTGTCGCCGATGCCGTCCCAATGCGCCGGGAAGAAATGCCGCAGGCTGACCGCGATCACGCGGTGCCGCCGCGTCAGCGGGCCGAGCACCGCCGACCAGATCCGGAAGTCGCACAGCGAGCCGTGCACGCAGATCAGCGGCGGGCCCTCTCCGACATCGAGATAGGGCATATCGAAACCGTTGACGTGGAGGCTGTGCATTTTGGGCTCGCGGAGAGGCAGGAGATGTTGTTGATTTGGCCGAAGTTCCCACGGAATTCGGGTGGATAGCAACATTCTCCAAGCCTAGATTCCGGATCAACGGCAGGCTCACGCGAGAGCTGAAGGGAACATCTGGAGCGAGCCATGACCGGCCAGCATTTTGCAATCTTCGAGACCATGATCGGCGCCTGTGGCGTCGTCTGGGGCGAGCACGGCGTTACCGGGGTGCAGCTGCCGATGGGCACCGAGGAGAAGACCCGCAAGCGGATCTTCCAGCGCAACGGCGAGGTCACCGAGGCGGCGCCGCCGGCCGAGGTGCAGCACGCGATCGACGGCATGATCGAGCTGCTCGCCGGCAAGCCGAACGACCTTGCCGACATTGTGCTCGATCTCGACGGCGTGCCGGAATTCAACCGCGGCGTCTACGACATCGCGCGGAAGATCCCGCCGGGCAAGACCGTAACCTATGGCGATATCGCCAAGCAGCTCGGCGGGGTCGAGCTGTCACGCGATGTCGGCCAGGCGCTCGGCCGCAACCCGTGCCCGATCGTGGTGCCTTGCCACCGCGTGCTGGCGGCGGGCAACAAGCCGGGCGGCTTCTCGGCCAATGGCGGCGTCGTCACCAAGCTGAAGATGCTGCAGATCGAAGGCGCGATCGTGAACCACACGCCGAGCTTGTTTGATTGAGGTGCGCGCGCTCTTATCCTCCCCTGGAGGGGAGGATCGGTTCGCATGAAATGCGAACCGAGGTGGGGTGAAGGTCTCTCGTAACGGGCGCTGCCCGCGTTGAGAGATCACCCCACCCCGTCTCACATTGCGCTGCGCCTGATGTGAGCCACCCAGAGAGCGAGCTACGCTCGTCTCGCCCCCTCCAGGGGAGGGTGGCAGGGTGCGACTATCGCGAGTTTGGCTCACGTCACACCGTTTCGCACACAAACCCGCTGCCCTTCCGCCTGATCTTGCCAATCGACGGCGAGGGGAAATGCGCGGGGCAGCACAGCGTGTCGGTGTCGCAATAACGCTCCAGGAAGCCGCGCCGCGTCTTCGCGGCTTGCGCCTGGTCGACATCGAACTTCGCCGACAGCTCCGGATAATGCGTCTGGATCGGCGAGTGCATCAGATCGCCCGAAAAGACCGCAGCGTCCTTGCCGCGGCCGAAGGCGAAGGCGACGTGGCCCGGCGTGTGGCCGGGCGTCGGCAGGATGCGAGCATGGTCGCCGATCGCAAAGTCATGGCCGACGATCTCGGCGCGCTTGGCCTCGACCACCGGCAGCACGCTGTCCACGAAAGGCGGGACTTCCGCCTTCGCGTTGCTCTCGGTCCAGTAGTCGAACTCGGCCTTGTCGAACACGTAGCGCGCGTTTGGAAAGGTCGGCACCCAGCGGCCGTTCTCCAGCCGCGTGTTCCAGCCGACGTGATCGACATGCAGATGCGTGCACATCACATAGTCGATGTCAGCGACGGAGAAGCCGGCTGACGCCAGACTGCGCAGATAGTTGTCGTCGGTCTTCATATTCCATTTCGGCCGCGCCGGCCGCGGCTTGTCGTTGCCGATGCAGCTGTCGATCAGGATGGTATGGTGCGGTGTCTTCACGACGTAGGACTGGAACGCCAGGATCAAGGTGTCGCTGTCGTCGAGCGCACCGGTGGCCTGCATCCAGCCGCGGTTCTCGGCGAGCACGTCCGGCGTCAGTCCGGGCAGCATGTCGTGCGCGGGCAGGAATGTGGTCTCCTGCTCGACGATGCGATGAATGGTGAGATCGCCGGCGGCAAACTTCAGGCTCATGGTGATTCCTTGGCGTTGGCGCTTTCGAGCGAGGTGGAGTCCGGTTCGCGTGAAGAAGCGCGCAGGAAAGTTCTAGTGCGCGTCGCGCACGGCGGGAATGATGATGTTGGCAAGGATATCCATCGCCGCAAGGCCTTCCTTCGGCTGGCCGTACCGGGCTGCCGTCGTCATCATCACAAGGTCGAGATCGGAGCCAGGCCGGCGATGCACAAGACCTGCGCCGGGAGGTGAGAGGCGGGGAGGCATTCGCGCGTCACATGCTCCCCGCTGTTGCCGTGGTCACGCCGCCGGCGGCGCCGAGATCTTCACCGACGGCCGCTCCAGCATTTTCTGGTAGAACGCGTCGAGCTTGGGATAGGCCTTGCGCCAGCCGCAATCGGCGAAGCGGAAATCGGCATAGCCGAGCACGCAAACGAGGCCGATCTGCGCGATGTCGAACGACGCGCCATCGAGAACATCCGGCCGGTTCTCGAACCGCGCCATGCCGGCCCAGGCCCTGTTCCAGTGATCGTCGTGCCAGGCCTGCCACAGCGAGCCCTGCGGCCGCACCATTTTCTCGTAGCGGCACAGCAGCATGGAATCGAGCATGCCGTTGAGCAGGGAGTGATCGGTCTTCAGCTTCCAGCGCCGCGGGCCGTAGCCCGGGATCAGCCGGCCGCCGCCGAGCTCGTTGAGATATTCGACGATGACGTAGGAATCGAGGATGACGTCGCCATGGTCGAGGATCAGCACCGGCAGTTTCTTCAGCGGCGAGATCTTGGAGTATTCGTCGTTGGCCGTGCCGGGCGCGACGGTCGCCGGCACCAGCTCGATCTTGTCGATCAGGCCAAGCTCGATCGCCGCGATGCGCACCTTGCGGGCGAACGGGGAGGCGGGAGAGAAGGTGAGTTTCATGGAGATGACCTCTTTACGAACACACAGTCGTCATCCTGAGAGACCGTGAATGTATGACTCTCGATGACGCAACATACTCGATGTCGTCCCGGCCTAGTGCGCAATTGCGCACGGGAGCCGGGACGACGAGGGGAGAGATTGCGCTGTATCCCCGAAAACTACGCCCCAACGATTTCCTGGCGCTGCTCGCCGAGGCCTTCGATGCCGAGCGTCACGACGTCGCCGACGTTGAGATATTGCGGCGGCTTCATGCCGGTGCCGACGCCGGGCGGGGTGCCGGTCGTGACGATGTCGCCGGGCAGCAGCGTCATGAACTGCGAGACGTAGGAGATGCACTTCGCCATCGTGAAGATCATGGTCGAGGTCGTGCCGGTCTGGCGGCGCTGGCCGTTGACGTCGAGCCACATCGACAGCTTCTGCACGTCGGCGATTTCATCCTTGGTGACGAGCCACGGGCCGACCGGGCCGAACGTGTCGTGCGACTTGCCCTTGGTCCACTGTCCGAGGCGCTCGATCTGGAAGTTGCGCTCGGAGACGTCGTTGCAGATGCAGTAGCCGGCGACGTGGTTCAGCGCGTCGGCCTCCGAGACATATTTGGCGCGGGTGCCGATGATGGCGGCGATCTCGACTTCCCAGTCGAGCTTGGTCGAACCGCGCGGCTTCTCGACCGGATCGTTGGGACCGGACAGCGCGGTGTTGGCCTTCAGGAAGAAGATCGGCTCGGACGGGATCGGGTTGCCGGTTTCCTTGGCGTGGTCGGAATAATTCAGGCCGATCGCGACGAATTTGGAGATGCCGGTGACGGGGGCGCCGAAGCGCGGCTTGCCGGCGACGGCGGGCAGGGAGGCGGGATCGAGGGCAGCAAGCTTCTTCAGCGATTCCGGCGTGTAGGCATCGCCGGTCAGGTCCTTCAGATGGGCCGAGAGGTCGCGGAGCTGGCCGGATTTGTCGATCAGACCGGGCTTTTCCGCACCCTTTTCGCCATAACGAACAAGCTTCATGTTGATCACTCCCTACGATGTCCTGAGGATTGTTACTGGTATACCTCGACACGCTTCATGGAACAGCGCGCCGGGAAATTCAACCGCCCTGAGCGCGCTGCATTGCTGCCAAGCCCTATTTCAAGGCCATTTCGGTCCAATCAGCCCAGCGCGATAAACCTGAACGCGTCGCCGTCGCGCTTGATGTGGCCGGCATTGAAATGCCCGCCGATCACCAGCGTCGACGTATCGGCAAAGCGCGCGAACAATTCGCGCCGCGTTGCGGCCGATTGCTTCTGGTCGGAGTCCGCGGTCGACGACCAGTCGAGGTGGTACATCTGGCAGGGATGATGCGCGACATCGCCGGTTAGCAGCCCTTCCTCGCCGCCGGACCTGATGTGGATGCTCATATGGCCGGGGCTGTGTCCCGGCGTCGGGATCAGCGTGATCTCCTCGGTCAGCCGATGGTCGCTCGGCACCAGCTCGGCCTTGCCGGCATCCGCGATCGGCTTCACGGAATCGGCGAACACGGCGGCATGCGCGGGATCGTCGCTATGGTCGCGCCAGTGCTCGTATTCGGTCTTGCCGAACACGTAGCGCGCCTTGGCGAAGGTCGGGACCCATTTGCCGCCGACGAGTTTGGTGTTCCAGCCAACATGGTCGACATGCAGATGCGTGCACAGCACGGTGTCGATGCTGTCTGGGGCAAATCCGGCTGTGGTCAGTTTTTCCAGGAACGGATCGCTGCGGTTGTTCCAGGTCGGCACGTTGCGGCCCTGCTTGTCGTTGCCGAGCCCGGTGTCGACGATGATGCGGTGCTCCGGCGTTTCCACCAGCAGCGAATGGATCGACATCTTCAGCCGGCCGTCCTCGTTGGCGAAATGCGGGATCAGCCAGGGCAGGCTCTGGATCTCTTCCCGGCCGGCCAGCGGCAGGATGAAGCGGGTGCTGCCGACCGTCTCGAGCTCGACGACTTTCGTGATCCTGACCTTGCCTACGGTCCAGTGCATGCGGCGTGTCCTCTATTTTTTTGTTGCTCTTGCCGGACCATGCGGGTTTCCGCACGCCGACGCAATGGATCAAGTCGGCGCCTCCTGCGTTACCGCCTCGTTGGACGAAGGAGTGTGCAATGCCGGAACTCGCAATCTCCCCTGAAAAGGTCGGCTTCTTGATCGAGAAGGCGCGGGAATTCGACGTCAAGGAGGGGCTCGTCGATCCCGACTCCGGCTCGAACGGCGCCGACGACGACATGATCGATGTGCTGGAGGATGACGGCACGGATCCGGTGGCGCGCGAGATCACCGGCTTCATCAACGCGCTCAGCGAGGACGAGCAGGTCGACCTCGTCGCCCTGATGCGGCTCGGCCGCGGCGACGGCACGATCGAGGAATGGGCCGATCTCCGCCGCGAGGCGGCGCGCGGACGCACCGGCCATGTCGCCAACTATCTGTTGGGCGAGCCGATGCTCGGCGATCTCCTGGCTGAAGGACTCGACGAGTTTGGCTTGGGGCCGAGCGACGAACGCATCACGCCGATCCACTAAGGATGCGGCTCCTTGCTTACCTCGCCCCGCTTGCGGGGAGAGGTCGGAATTCAAGCGTAGCTTGAATTCCGGGTGAGGGGGGCCTCCGCAATCTTTGCCTTCACCGTCTTTGCGGTGACAGCCCCTCACCCCAACCCTCTCCCCGTAAGAACGCAGGGGTGTCCGGGGAATGATTCACTGTGTCGCGGTGCATGCTCGGCAGGACCGAGGCAAATCGGTCTTTTCTGGTTGTCGAGACACAGAGGGCCGAGCATGCGATATCGCGGTAGCATTTTTGGAAGGCTGCTTGAACCGATCAATCGACGGCAGTTTCAGACGGTTGTGGATCGTCTGGACGGGGATGCCTACGACAAGTCGTTCAGGAGCTGGGATCATCTGGTGGCGCTGATCTATGCCCAGCTTAGCGGCAACAGCAGTCTGCGCGGGGTAGTGACTGGCTTCAACGCCAATTCGCAGCATCACTATCACTTGGGAACCGGCAAGCTGTCGCGCTCGACGTTGTCCGATGCCAATGCCCGCCGTCCGATCGGCATTTTCGCGCAAACCTTTGCGGCGCTGTCGGCGATGGCGCGTCGCCAGCTGCGGAGTGAAGGCATGGAGATGGTGCGTCTGATCGACGCCAGTCCGATCCCGCTCGGCAAGGTCTGCAGTTGGGCGACGTGGAACGGCCGCATCCGCGGCATGAAGCTGCATGTCGTCTACGACCCAAGGAGCGATGTCCCGACCTGCGTCGAGATGACGGCCGCGAACGTCAATGACATCGAGATCGGCCGACAGACCCCAATCCAGCCCGCCACCACCTATGTGTTTGACAAGGGCTATTGCCGTTTCGACTGGTGGCAGAAGATCAATGATAGCAAGGCTTTCTTCGTTACCCGGGCGAAGACGAGCATCCGTCTTCGCTCGCTCAGGCATCGCGCCATCCGCAAGCGTAACGGGGATGGCTTCGAAATCCTTGCCGATGACGAGGTGAAGCTCACCAGCAAGGGCGATTCGCGCCTTCCAATCCCGCTCCGCCGCATCAAGATCAGACGCGAGAAAGGCGGCAAGATCACACTCCTGACCAACGACCTTGCCCGTAGCGCCGTCGAGATCGCCGCCCTCTACAAGAGCAGATGGCAAATCGAGCTGCTGTTCCGCTGGATCAAGCAGCATCTCGATATTCGCAAGTTCCTCGGCGCCAACGACAACGCGATCCGCCTTCAGGTGCTCGCTGCGATGATTGCCTACCTGCTGCTGCGCATCGCCGCTCACACCAACTGCATCAAAATGCTCCCGCTCAGGTTCGCCGAACTCGTCGGCCAGCTCCTGCTCACGCGTCGATCCCTCGCTGCCATCGACAAACCTCCGCCCATCAACCCCAGCCGTCGGAAATCAACCATCTCACCTGACCAGATGGAGCTCCGCTATGCCTGAATTTCCCCGGACACCCCTGCGTAAGAACGGGGAGAGGGAGCAGGAAGGAGAAACCGTGCTAACGCGCGCAGTCGACGATCACGGTGCCGATCTTGTCGCCCTTCTCGACGGCGAGATGGGCGTCGGCGGTCTCGGCGAGCGCGAATTGCCCGGCGATATTGTGCACGCGGGTGCCCGACGCCAGCCATTTGGTGATGTCGGCCTGCGCGGCCGCGAGCAGCGGCGGCGGCAGCGCGAACAGCACCAGCGAGCGCACGGTGATGCATTTCTCCATTAATTCGCGCACCGGCAGCGTGGGGGTGCGGTTGCCGTTGGTGGCGTAGACCGCGATCGTCGAGTTCATCGCCATGATCTTCAGCGTGGTCGCGAGATTGCCGCCGAAATCGACGTCGATCACGCGGTCGACACCGCGGTTCTCGGTGAAGGCCATCACCTTGGAGACGACATCCTCGGTCCGGTAGTTGACGACGGTGTCCGCGCCGGCGAGCCGTGCCTCGACGTCCTTGACCTGCGAACTGACGGTCGCAATTACGCGCGCGCCGCCCCATTTTGCCAATTGCACGGCGTAGTGGCCGACCGCGCCGGCGCCGCCGGTAACCAGCACCGTCTGCCCCGAGATCGGGCCGTCCGCAAACAGCGCGCACCACGCCGTCATGCAGGGGATGCCGAGCGTAGCACCTGCCGCGAACGACACGTCCTGCGGCAGCGGCGTCACCAGGTAATCGGCCAGCGTGATGTATTCGGCCGCGGTGCCGAAGGCGCGGCCGTTGCGCTGGCCGTTGAACAGCCAGACGCGGTCGCCGACCGCAAAGCGCGTGACGCCTTCACCGACCTGGTCGATGATCCCGGCACCGTCGCTGTTCGGGATCACGCGCGGGAATTCCATCGCGCGATAGTTGCCGCTTCGGCGGCCGACATCGGCCGGGTTGACGCCGGACGCCTCGAGGCGAACCCGGACTTCACCGGGACCAGCCTCGGGCGTCGGCATCTCGCCGACGGTAAGCACCGTCGGCGCCGCGCCGGTCCGTTCGTACCAAACAGCTCTCACAACGTGCCTGGGAAGGCGCCGCCATCGAGCAGCAGGTTCTGCCCGGTGATGAAGCCGGCCTTGGCCCCGCACAGGAATGCGCAGGCATAGCCGAATTCGTCGGGATCGCCGAAGCGGCCGGCAGGGTTCAGCTTGGCACGCTCGGCCAGCACCTGCTCGGCCGAAATGCCGCGCTTCTCGGCCTCGGGCTTCGCGGTGCCGCGCAGGCGGTCGGTCTCGAACGGGCCCGGCAGCAGGCCGTTGATGGTGACGTTGTTGATCACGGTCTTGCGCGACAGGCCGGCGACGAAGCCGGTGAGGCCGGCGCGGGCGCCGTTGGACAGGCCGAGGATCTCGATCGGCGCCTTCACCGCGGCCGAGGTGATGTTGACGATGCGGCCGAACTTGCGCGCCATCATGCCGTCGACGGTCGCCTTGATCAGCTCGATCGGCGTCAGCATGTTGGCGTCGATCGCCTTGATCCAGTCGTCGCGGGTCCAGTTGCGGAAATCGCCCGGCGGCGGGCCGCCGGCATTGTTGATCAGGATGTCGGGCTCGGGGCAGGCCTTGAGCACGGCTTCGCGTCCCGCCGCCGTCGTGATGTCGCCGACGATCTCGGTGACGGTGACGCCGGGGTGCGCCTTGCGGATTTCGTCGGCGGTCTGCTTCAGCGCCTCGGCGCCGCGCGCCGTCAGGGTAACGTGCACCCCCTCATTGGCGAGCGCGATCGCGCAGGCGCGGCCCAGTCCCTTGCTCGATGCGCATACGATGGCGCGGCGGCCTTTGATTCCAAGATCCACGGTTCACTCCCTGTGATATCGGTCGGTTTGTAAAGGTTTGATGGCACCAGTCTAGCCAAGCTCGGCGGCGCCGATAAGGGACGTGCAATGCATAAGTGCATGCCGGACAGGAACAGTGCGGTGGGCCGGCGGGCTAGATGCGTTGCTCGCGCCGCAGCCGCTCGATCGCCATGGTGGCTTCGGGCGGCAGCGACCGGAATCCGGCCTGTCCGGCCGCGGAGAACAACGGCCGCAATTGCGATCCGTTGAGGAATTGCGGCTGTCTGGCGAGCGGCACCAGCTGATCGAACACCAGCACCAGCGTGGTCACGACGAGACCGACCCTGATGGCGCCGAGCAGCGCGCCGCCAAGGCGGTCGCCGATCCCGATCTCCGCGCCGATGGTGTCGTCGAGCATTGTCCGCGCCATCTTTCCGAGGATGACGCCAATCAGGAGGAAGAGGCCGAACAGCAGCACGCCATTGGGCGGAAACGGCGACGACGGCAGCGTCGCGATGTGGGGCCCGATCATCGCCAACGCGGCGACTGCAAGCGGCATGGCGACGAGATAGGCCAGGATGGTGACCGCGCTGCGCAGCAGGCCGGTCGTGAAGCCGGTCACCACTGCGAACATCAATCCGAGGATGACGGCAAGGTCGAAGAGATTCATGGATGAGGAATTCCTGCCCCAATCTCCTACTGTCCCCTGGTTGATCAAACCTGCTTACATCAGGGACAATTGTCGCTATCACTCGTCCGCTTCAACCCGGGAACCTGTCGATGTCCGACCTATTCGATGTCAGTAAAGAAATGATCCTCATCACCGGCGCCTCGCAGGGGCTCGGGCGGCAGTTCGCCCGCGTGCTGGCGGCACATGGCGCCGCGGTGGTGCTGGCCGCGCGCCAGACCGCGAAGCTGAAAAGCCTCGAGGAGGAGATCAAGGCCAAGGGCGGCCGCGCTGCCGCGGTGCAGATGGACGTCGCGGATATTTCCGGCATCGCGCAAGCACTCGACGTCGCCGAAGCTGCGCTCGGTCCGGTCACGGTGCTGATCAACAATGCCGGCATCGCGATCGAGAAGCTGTCGACGGAGCAGACCGAGGCGGATTGGGACGCCGTGATTGGCGCTAATCTGAAGGGCGCCTACTTCCTCGCGACCGAACTTGCGCGGCGCATGATGGCGCGCAAGCAGCCGGGCAATATCATCAACGTCGCGTCCGTGCTCGGACAGGGCGTGCTCAAGGCGGTGTCGCCCTATGCGATCTCCAAGGCCGGCATGATCCAGGGCACCAAGGCAATGGCGCTGGAGCTCGCCGGCAACAACATCCGGGTCAACGCGCTGGCGCCGGGCTATATCGATACCGAGATGAACCATGATTTCTGGTCGACGCCGGCGGGCGAGCGGCTCGCCAAGCGCATCCCGCAGCGCCGGGTCGGCGCCGAGTCCGATCTCGACGGCGCGATCATGCTGCTGGCCTCGAACGCCTCGCGCTACATGACCGGGACGGTGGTGACGGTGGATGGCGGGTTCTTGCTGAACTAGCTTTGTAGCCCGGATGAAGCGCAGCGAAATCCGGGGAGCATGCGTGAAGGTCCCGGATTGCGCTTCGCTTCATCCGGGCTACGATTGCAACGCATCAGGTCACGAGCACGGCCCGAGGCAGTCGGCGCGGTTTCTGGATAATAGAAGAATGCCGCTGATTTGCCCGACGAGTCAAGTCGCCGTGTCGAAGCCTGTCAGTAGCTCGTGATCTGTCGCCTGTTTGTAGCTCGTGAAGTGTCGTGTTTTCGGTGCTCCGGAACAAGGGGGGCGCGATGGGCACGGCATCCATTCACGAGGGTGTACGACGGATGCGGTTTTCAGATTTGCTGGATCGGACGGAGGCGAAGGAACTGACGCAGGAGGCAGCATCGGAGGTTCTTGGGATCAGTGTTCGGACGTTTCAACGCTGGGCGGAGCGCTATGAGGCGGAGGGCGACGACGGGCTTGTCGACCGCCGGCTGGGGCGTCGTTCGCCACGGCGGGCGCCGGAGGAGGAGCTGGAACGGATGCTTGCGCTGTACCGGGACAAGTACGCGGACTTCACGGTGAAGCACTTCCACGAGCAGATGCAAAAGCGGCACGACTATGTGCTGGGCTATACGGTGACGAAGCTGGCGCTGCACGCGGCGGGGCTGGTGCGGAAGGCTCCGAAGCGTTCGGCGCACCGCAAGAAGCGGCCGCGGCGGCCGCTTCGGGGCATGCTGCTGCACCAGGACGGATCGCGCCACGTTTGGATCGAAGGCCTGCCCGCGAGGGACCTGATCGTCACGATGGACGATGCGACCAGCGAGATCTACTCGATGGTGCTGGTCGAGGAAGAAGGAACGGCCTCGACCTTCCAGGCCTTGCGCGAAGTGATTGGCGAGCATGGCCTGTTCTGCGCGCTCTACACCGACCGCGGCAGCCATTATTTCCTGACCCCAAAAGCTGGCGAGAAGGTCTCGAAGACGCAACAAACCCAGGTGGGACGGGCTTTGTCGCATCTTGGGATCGAGCATATCGCAGCCTATTCGCCGCAGGCGCGCGGGCGTTCCGAGCGGGTGTTCGGCACCTTGCAGGATCGGCTGCCGAAGGAGCTGCGGCTTGCCGGGATCACGACGGTTGAGGCTGCCAACGCGTGGCTGAAGGCGCATTACATCCCCGGGCACAACGCCGCGTTTGCGATCAAGCCCGAACAGGAAGGCACGGCATTCGTGGCCGACCGGCATGAGGCCTGGCGCGAGGCGCTGTGCGTGATCGAGGAGCGAACCGTCGCCAACGACAATACCGTTGCATGGAACGGTCGGCGGCTGCAGTTGCCGGAGAGCCGGCTCAGACCTCACTTCGTCAAGGCCTTGGTGCGGCTCCATGAGTATCCCGATGGCACCGTCAGCGTGTTCCTTGGACCGCATCGATTGGCGAGGTTTGCGCCTGACGGACAGCAGATCAGCCCCGACGCGCTTCAGCCTGGCGGCGTGCTCGGAGCCATCAAGGACAAGCCCTGGCGGGCGCGCAAGCGCGCGTCCTTGACCGCTCCTGCGCGCGCCGCCGTCGAGAAAGCGCGGGTCGGGACGGAGAAACGGGCTTCAAGTCGAACAAAGAAACTCACCTACAGGGCTAAAACCGCCACAACAGCCGTGGCATGATCAATCAGGGAAAGCCGTCCCCGCCTTCCGGCTCCCCTGCAAATCAGAAACGAAGGCGACAGATCACGAGCTACAAAAACACGACATCTTCACCCGCTACGGACAGTCGCCGTGTCGAAGCCGGCAGCCCCCCGGCTCCTTTGCATGGGGTTGTTTTCGATATTTTGGCAATGCGGCCCTGCGACGGCAGCCTCATAGGGGGACAAAGGCGCTCTTGCGCCGTGCCCACCCTACGCATTTGGTCACCCCGCCCGCATCTCCGCCCTGATCATGTCGGCCGCCTTCTCGCCGATCATGATGGTCGGTGCATTGGTGTTGCCGCCTATCAGGGTCGGCATGATCGAGGCGTCGACTACGCGCAGGCCTTCGAGCCCGTGCACGCGCAGCTTCGGATTGACCACCGCGAGCGGATCGCCGGTGCCCATCTTGCAGGTGCCGACCGGGTGATAGACTGTGTCGACGCGCTCGCGCAGGATGCTGCGGATATCGTCGTCGGTGCGCACGTTGGACGTGAACACATCCTTCTGCTGCAGGGCGCGCAGCGCCGGCGCCTCCATCAGCCGCCGTGTGGTCTTGTAGCCCTCGACCATCGATTCGAGATCGGCCCCCTCGCCGAGGAAGTTGGGGTCGATCAGCGGCGCCTGCATCGGGTCGCTGCCGGCCAGCGCGACGCTGCCGCGGCTCTTCGGCCGGAGCAGGCAGACATGGCAGGAGAAGCCGGTGCCGCCGTGGCGCTTGCGGCCGTGGTCGTCGACCATCGCCATGCCGAAATGCAGCTGGATGTCGGGGATGTCGAGATCGGGCCGCGTCTTCAGGAAGCCGCCGCATTCGGCGAAGTTCGAGGTGAGGGGGCCGCGGCGCTCGCGCCGATATTGCATGATGGCGCGGACGAGCCGCGGCATGCCCTTCAGCGAGATGCCGGCGAAGTTCGGATTGTCGGACATGTAGCCGAAGATGAAATCGGGATGGTCCTGCAGGTTTTGGCCGACGCCGGGCAGATGATGCACGCTGGCGAGGCCGTGCTTGCCGAGCGCTGCGGCATCGCCGACGCCCGACAGCATCAACAGCTGCGGCGACTGGAACGCGCCGGCCGCAAGCAGGACTTCGCGCCGCGCGCGGATTTGCTTCAGCTCCTTGCCCTGGCGGTATTCGACGCCGACCGCGCGCTTGCCCTCGAACAGGATGCGCGTTGCGTGCGCATTGGTCTCGACGCGAAGGTTGGGACGCCTGCCGATATGCGGATGCACATAGGCGCGTGCCGCGCTCCAGCGCTCGCCGTTGCGTTGCGTTACCTGGTAGATGCCGAGGCCCTCATGGTCGTCGGCATTGAAATCCTCGCGGATGCGGAATTGCGCCTCCTGCGCCGCCTGCAGGAAGGTCTGCTGGATCGGATTGCCGGAGCGCAGCTTGTTGACGGCGAGCGGGCCGCCCTTGCCGTGATACTCGCCGTCGAAATCGGAATTGTCTTCCGAGCGCTTGAAATAGGGCAGCACGTCGGCGAACGCCCAGCCGGCATTGCCGAGCGCGGCCCAGTGGTCGTAATCGGCGCGATGGCCGCGAATGTAGACCATGGCGTTGATCGCCGAGGAGCCGCCGAGCCCCTTGCCGCGCGGCTGATAGCCGATGCGGCCGTTGAGGCCTTTCTGCGGCACGGTGTTGAAGGCCCAGTTGTTGACGGTGCCCGCGACCATCAGCACCAGGGCGCCCGGCGTGGTGACGACCCAATTGTCATTGGTGCCGCCGGCGTCGAGCAGCGCCACCGACGTCGCCGGATCCTCCGACAGCCGCCCCGCCACCGCGCAGCCGCCGGAGCCCGCGCCCACCACCACGAAATCGAATGTGTCAGTCACGTTTCCCCCATTCCTTATTTGTCATTCCGGGGCGATGCGTTAGCATCGAACCCGGAATCTCGAGGTTCCCCGATGCGCAATTGCGCATCTGTGGTTCGCTTCGCGCCCCGGAACGACAGCACTTCTACGACAACATCCGCATCAGCTTCTCCAGCCGCGCGACCTTCGCGCCATAGGGCGGATAGAGATCGGCAAGCCGGTTGAAGCGCGAGCGGTAGAACACCGGCTTGAACTTGGTCAGCGTCTTAAACCCCCACTCGCCGTGATAGGCGCCGGTGCCGGAGGCGCCGACGCCGCCCATCGGTTGATAGGCCTGCGCGAAGTGGAACAGGCAGTCATTGACGGTGACGCCGCCGGACACCGTGCGCGCCAGCACCGCATCGCGGGCGGCGCTGTCAGTGCCGAACCAGTACAGCGCCAGCGGGCGATCGCGGCTGTTGACGAAGGCGATCGCCTCCGCCGCATCGCGCACGCCGATGACCGGCAACAGCGGCCCGAAGATCTCCTCCTGCATCACCGTCATGTCCGGCGTCGCGTCAACGATCACGGTCGGCGGAAATTTGCGCCTCGCCTTCCACTCGCGGTCGTTCGGCGCTGCCGGCTGCATGATGGTCGCGCCTTTCGCGGCGGCGTCGGCGACCAGCCCCTCGAGGCGTGCATAGTGCCGATCCGAGACGATCGACGTGTAATCGGCGTTATCGGGATCGGTACCGAACATGTGCTGCATGTGACCCTGTAGCCGCATCGCGAAGGGTTGCACCGAGGCCTGCGGCACCAGCGCGTAATCGGGCGCGATGCAGGTTTGGCCGGCATTGAGCAGCTTGCCATAGGCGATGCGCTGCGCGGCTTCGTCGATGTCGGCGGAGCCGTCGACGATCACGGGCGACTTGCCGCCGAGCTCGAGCGTCACCGGCGTCAAATTGCGGCCACAGGCTTCGGCCACCAGCCGGCCGACCCGCGTCGAACCGGTGAAGATCAGATGATCGAACGGCAGCGCGGCAAACGCCTTTGCGATTTCGTCGTCGATATCGGTGACCGCGAGCTCGGTGACATCGAATTTTTTTGCGATCGTCTCCATCAGCAACCCGGCAAAGCGCGGCACCAGCTCGCTCGGCTTGATGATGGCGCGGTTGCCGGCCGCGATCGCGGCGACCGCGGGCGCCAGGGTCAGCTGCAGCGGATAATTCCACGGCGCGATGATGCCGACCACGCCGAGCGGCTGCGGCATCAGCCGGTTCTTGGCCGGCGCGAACTGGACCGTGGTCGGGACCTTCCGCAGCGCCATCCAGCCTTTGAGGTGCTTGGCCGCGTGCCTGATCTCGCCGAGCACCAGCATGGTCTCGGCGATCGCGGTCTCGACGGTGCAGCGGTGGCCGAAATCGGCCGAGATCGCCGCCTCGAATCGCGCCTCATTCTCGGTCAGCGCGGCGCGCAGGCGGCGCAGCCGGTCGAGCCGTGCCTGCAATGTCGGCGCCGGCTCGCTGCGCGACAGCTCGAACTGGCGATGAAAGGCCTCCTCAAGCGCATGCAGCCCCGGACTCTTCAATGGCCGGTCCATGGCATTTCCCCCTCGGATGACGTTTTCTTGACTGATTTGTTGCGCGCCAAGCTCCGCTTTTGCGCGCGGTCTGGCAAGGCCCGGTTCCCGGCAGCAAATCCTGCCGGGATAAGCCGGCGATTTCGACGTCACAAAATCCTCAAAAACCCGCATCCGGGGCTTTCCAAACCGGGCTCACGTTGATACATACGCCCCGCACCCGATGGCTTCGGCCCGGGTCGCCTTCTCAGGAAGCCCCCGGACGGATCGATCGGCGCCGTTGAAAAGCGTTGGCCGGCCGGCTCAGGCACCCTTTCTGCAAGGCACGCAACGGTTTAACGCGGGGTGGAGCAGCCCGGTAGCTCGTCAGGCTCATAACCTGAAGGTCATAGGTTCAAATCCTATCCCCGCAACCAAAGTCCGGACCAACCGGTTCCGATAAAATGGCCCGCATCTCGCGGGCCATTTTTGCTTTAGGAGGACGATCGGGCCGCGTGTCGTCGACCGATTAGGCGCAGATCACGGCATTTCCGCAACACGGGCCGCTCCCTAGACGATGAAATGGAATTCGTGCCACGCACTCCAGCTGATGCCATCGCTGGCGCGAACCCAGAGGTCGTCAGGCACGGTACCGCCCTGGAATGTCGTACTCGCAATTTGGGCCGCGCTGACGTTGATGGCGGTGCCGGTGGGCTGCGTATTCCCGCCAATGCTCCAGTGGCCGCTGCTTGCCGACGGCGTCGAATCCCAGAGTTGATATTGTGCGATACTGTCGCCGTCGGCATCCGCGACTGAAAACAGAGTTAGTGCGGCCACGCTCTGATTAGCCGTCGCGTGGAAGTCGGACGCGGTCACCAACGGAGCGCTGTCAACCGGCGCGGTGACGTGAAATTCCTTCCACGCCCCCCAGGCAAAGCCGTCGTAAGCCCTCACCCAGAGATCGTCCGAACCCGAGCCGCTTTGAAAGCTTATGCTCGAAAGTTGAGCTGCCGTGACATTGATGGCGGCATTGGTGCCTTGGGCGACTCCCCCGACCACCCAGTGCCCGCTGCTCGCATCCACCGTCGAATCCCACACCTGATAGTTTGTGATGGTGTCGGCATCCGCATCGGTGATCGAGAACAGCGTCGAGGCCGCGATGTCCTGGCCGTGGCTCGCCGAATAGTCGGCGGCCGTGACGATCGGAAGGTTGTCGACCGGCGCATTGACGTGAAACTCCTTCCAGTTGCTCCATGTCATGCCATCAAAGGCTCGGACCCAGAGATCGTCAGAGCCCGAGCCGCTCTGGAACGATGTACTGGCCAGTTGCGCCGCACTCACATCGATGCTCTGGCCGGTGGGCTGCGCGACGCCGGCCACGACAAAATGCCCGCTGGCAGGATCGGCGGTCGAGTCCCAGAACTGGTAGTTGGTCATTGCATCGCTGTCGGCGTCGTTGACCGTGAACAGGCTTGCCGCCGCGACAGTCTGGCCATGGGTGGCGGTCAGATCCGATGCGATCGCCACAGGAGCATTGTCGATCGGGGCATTGACGTGGAACTCTTTCCAGTTGCTCCATGTCATGCCATCAAAGGCTCGGACCCAGAGGTCGTCGGAGCCCGAGCCGCTCTGGAACGATGTACTGGCCAGTTGTGCCGTGCTCACATCGATGCTCTGGCCGGTGGGCTGTACGACGCCGCCCACGACAAAATGCCCGCTGGCAGGATCGGCGGTCGAGTCCCAGAATTGGTAGTTGGTCATTGCATCGCTGTCGGCGTCGTTGACCGTGAACAGGCTTGCCGCCGCGACAGTCTGGCCATGCGTGGCGGTCAGATCCGACGCGATCGCCACAGGAGCATGGTCGATCGGGGCATTGACGTGGAACTCTTTCCAGTTGCTCCATGTCATGCCATCAAAGGCTCGGACCCAGAGGTCGTCGGAGCCCGAGCCGCTCTGGAACGATGTATTGGCCAGTTGTGCCGCGCTCACATCGATGCTCTGGCCGGTGGGCTGCGCGATGCCGGCCACGACAAAATGCCCGCTGGCAGGATCGGCGGTCGAGTCCCAGAACTGGTAGTTGGTCATTGCATCGCTGTCGGCGTCGTTGACCGTGAACAGGCTTGCCGCCGCGACAGTCTGGCCATGGGTGGCGGTCAGATCCGATGCGATCGCCACAGGAGCATGGTCGATCGGGGCATTGACGCGGAACTCTTTCCAGTTGCTCCATGTCATGCCATCAAAGGCTCGGACCCAGAGATCGTCGGAGCCCGAGCCGCTCTGGAACGATGTATTGGCCAGTTGTGCCGCGCTCACATCGATGCTCTGGCCGGTGGGCTGCGCGACGCCGGCCACGACAAAATGCCCGCTGGCAGGATCGGCGGTCGAGTCCCAGAACTGATAGTTGGTGATCGTATCGCTGTCGGCGTCGCTGACCGTGAACAGGCTTGTCGCCGCGATAGTCTGGCCATGGGTGGCGGCCAGATCCGACGCGCTCACCACAGGAGCATGGTCGATCGGCGCGTTGACGTGGAACTCTTTCCAGGCCCCCCATGCGGTGCCGTCATTGGCTCGCACCCAGAGATCATCCGAGCCGGAGCCGGTCTGGAACGAGGTATTGGTCAATTGTGCGGCCGTCACATCGATGGCTACGTTGGAAGCCTGCGCTACTCCGCCGATCACCCAATGGCCGCTGGCGGGATCGGTCGTTGAATCCCAAACCTGATAGCCGACGATCGTGTCTCCATCGGAGTCGGTCGCACTGAAGAGACTCGATGCGGCGATGTTCTGTTTGTGGGTGGCCGAAACGTCGGTTGCGTTGGCCACCGGCGGATGGTCCGCAAATGGGGTTGCCGTGAGCCGGGTCCACGCGCCCCAGAGATATCCGTCATATGCCCGGACCCAGAGCGTGTCTGAGGCTGTGCCGAATATATAACTCACTTGCGAGATATTGGCGGCCGAGACGTCGATTTCGGCATTGGTGGCTTGCGTGACACCATTGATGGCCCAATGCCCGTGGCCCTCGGTGTCCCACAACGCATATTGGGTGACCGCATCGCCATCCGCGTCGGTGGCCGAGAACAGTCCCGATCCGGCCAGCGAGAGCTGCCCGTGCGTGCCGGTCACGTTAGTGGCCGTGACCGTTGGGGCGCGATCGGCCGGAGAAATCACAAAGGATTTCCAGTCGCTCCACAAATAGCCGTCGAAGGCTCTGATCCACAGCGTGTCCGAGCCGGGTCCGGCCTGGTAACTCGTTTGAGCCAGCTGCGAAGCGCTGATGTCGATCTCGGTGTTGGTGCCCTGAACTGTTCCGTTCACCGTCCAGTGACCGTAGCCGTTGCTGTCCCACAGGGCATATTGGGTGATGCTATCGCCCGCGGCCATGTTCACCGAGAACAGTGACGAGGCGGAAAAAACCTGATTTCGAGCCGCGGCCTGATCGGCCGCCGTCACGACCGGTGTCGTCCGGATGCTGTATCCGAGATCCTTCAGAATTCCGATGTCCAGGTTGGAGATCGCGTACTGGTAATTGCCGTAGAAAACGATCCCGTTCATCAGGTCCAGCGTGAGAGGATCCTGAACGGTCGAGGGACTGGCGTAGAGGTCGGATTGCTGATTGCCGAAGTGGTAGTAGTTCTGGGTGGTGCTGTTCGTGGTCAAAGGCACCGGGCCGCCGTAAGCGGCCTCGGCATTGGCACCGACAAAGTAAGCGCCGTATGCGGTCTTTTGAATCAGGGTGTCGAACGTCGATTCGTAGGCGCCGGCCAGCTGGCCGCTCTGGTTGTACCAGCCCACCATGCCGAAGCCATGCATGAGCTCGTGGAGAAAAACGTCGATCGGATTGATCACGTTTCCAGGGACCTGACTGGAGTAGGTCAGGCCGTAGTCCAGGTCGATGTACTGGAAGTAGCCGGGGTCGATGTTGATGGTGATGTCGCTCGTCGTGCCGGGGACATGCTGTCCGGTGGTCAGCTCGTACTGGCTGGATGGCTCGTACACGGCGAGCCCGCCGCTTGAGCCGATATAGTAGCTGGAGGTAGGCCCGCCATCGGCACGGCCAACGGCGGTCGGCAGGATGTTGAGCGACACAACCAGAGTGCCGATGCCCAGGATATATTGCTGCCAAATGTTGAGGGCCTGCTCAAGATCGTAAACGAGAGACGCGTCAGCGGATCCGCCGACGTTCGACGGATCGTTCAATGTTACTGAATAATTCCAGGGCATCTCGGTCGGACTTTCAATCTATGGTAGCGCCGGCGTAATAAGTGACATTCAACTGACTGCCGCGGTGTAGTCAACAGACGTCAAGGGGGCCGGCGCCGACGCGGCATCCGTGCCGCGATCCGTAAGACTACGGACCTCGGGCCGAGTTCGAACGGCTCCGCTAAGGGTTCCTCGATCGGCATGATCGAGCTCACGAATCCGGCGCGGCCGTTCATAACGCCAATTGCATCTCGCCGGAGAGCCATAGTACTCTGGCTGTCATATTCATCTGCTGCTCTTTGGTTCGCTGCGAACAGTCAGTTTGCACTGACGGCGAAGTTGTAAGGGCGGGGGCAGGGCGCGCTTACGGCAATCCCGGCTCATTCGACTGCAGTCAATTTCAGCTACTCAACAGATTAATCGTGAAATGATTGAAACGCGGGGCGGCAGCACAGCAGACAGCGGGATAGTTGCACTCGTGATGTTGCTGCGTTTTCACGGTATCCCGGCCGATGTCGACCAGATTCGTCATCAATTCGGGAATGGCTCGTTCGCAACGCCGGAGATGCTGCGCTACGCGCGCTCGACCGGCGTCAAGGCCCGCGAGGTGAGCAGCAACTGGCTGAGGCTGGAGAAGGTCCCGCTTCCGGCCATTGCCCTGTTGCGCGACGGCGGCCATCTGATCCTTGCCAAGGTGGGCGCAGACAAGATCCTCGTTCAGTCACCCCTGTCAGAGCGCCCGGAGTTGATCACGAGGGCCGACCTGGAGGCGGTGTGGGCCGGCCGGCTGATCCTGGTGAGCCGCCGGGCGGGACTGGTCAACCTTGCCCGTCGCTTTGATTTGTCATGGTTCCTGGGAGCCATTCACAAATATCGCTACCATTTCCTGGAGGTGTTGATCGCCTCCTTTTTCTTGCAGCTGTTTGCGCTCGTGTCGCCGCTGTTCTTCCAGGTGGTGATCGACAAGGTCCTCGTTAATCACACGCTCAGTACGCTCGATGTGCTCGCGGTGGGTTTGATAGGCATTGCGGTTTTTGAGACGGCCCTCGGCATATTGCGAACATACCTGTTCTCTCACGTGACGAACAGGATCGACGTCGAACTGGGAGCCCGCCTGTTCCGGCACCTCATAGGCCTTCCGATTGCCTATTTTCAGGCGCGCCGGGTCGGCGACTCGGTTGCGCGGGTCCGCGAGCTCGAGAATATTCGCAACTTCCTGACCGGCTCTGCCCTGACGGTGGTGATCGATCTGTTCTTCACCGCAGTTTTCATCGCGGTGATGTTCGTCTACTCGCCGATCCTGACCTGGATCGTCCTTGGATCCTTCCCGCTCTATGTCGGTATCTCGGCCGGCGCGACGCCGCTGTTCCGTCAGCGGCTGGACACCAAATTCGAGCGCGGCGCCGAAAACCAGGCCTTTCTTGTCGAGAGCGTAACGGGTGTCGAGACGATCAAGGCCATGGCGCTCGAACCGCAGATGCAGCGCCGCTGGGAGGAGCAGCTTGCCGAGTACGTTGCCGCGAGCTTCCGCGTGCTCAGCCTGGCGAATGTTGCGAGCCAATCGGTTCAGTTCGTGAGCAAGCTCGTCACCGCGGTGATCCTTTACGCCGGTGCCAAGCTGGTGATCGACGGCAGCCTTACGGTGGGCGAGCTGATCGCCTTCAACATGTTCTCCTCGCGCGTCAGCGCTCCGGTCCTGAGACTGGCGCAGCTCTGGCAGGACTTCCATCAGGCCAGGCTCTCGGTCGCGCGGCTGGGCGATATCCTGAACACGCCGGCGGAGCAGACGTTCAATCCCGGTCGCGCGGTGCCGCCTCCCATCAAGGGCCAGGTCACACTCGAGCACGTGTCCTTCCGATATCGTGTGGATGGACCGGAAGTGCTGCACGACATCAACATCAACATTCCCGCCGGCCAGGTGGTCGGCATCGTCGGTCCGTCCGGCTCAGGCAAGAGCACCTTCACGAAGCTGGTCCAGCGCCTTTACGTCCCGGAAAAGGGCAGGGTTCTCGTCGATGGAGTCGATCTTGCGATGGTCGATCCGGCGTGGTTGCGTCGCCAGGTCGGCGTCGTCCTGCAAGAGAACGTGCTGTTCAATCGCAGTGTGCGGGAAAACATAGCGCTCGCCGACCCGGCCGCTCCGATGCAGCAGGTGATCGCGGCGGCCCAGCTTGCGGGAGCTCATGAGTTCATTCTGGAGCTGCCGGAAGGCTACGACACTGTCGTAGGCGAGCGCGGCAACAGCCTGTCGGGAGGGCAGCGGCAGCGTATCGCGATCGCGCGGGCCCTTATCACCGACCCGCGCATCCTGATCTTCGACGAAGCGACCAGCTCGCTGGACTATGAAAGCGAAAGGGTCATTCAGGACAATATGAACCGGATCGTGAAGGGGCGAACGGTCTTTGTCATTGCGCATCGTCTGTCCGCGGTCAGGCGCACCGATCGAATCATCACCATCGATCGCGGGCGGCTCGTCGAACAGGGATCCCACGAGGAGCTGCTCAGCACAGGCGGAAGATACGCGTCACTGTACCGGTTGCAGGCGGGGATCCATGAAGTCGGCTCGTGAAGCGCTTCCGGCCGGGGGCAAATCGAGGGACGAACTGGCTTTCCTGCCGGCCGCCCTCGAAATCGTCGAGACGCCGCCATCTCCGACGGCCAGGCTTACCGGCGTCCTGATTGCAGCGTTGTTCTGTTGCGCGGTCGCGTGGGCCGGTCTCGGCAAGATTGACATTGTTGCCTCTGCATCGGGAAAGATCGTGCCGGGCGATCGTGTCAAGCTGGTTCAGCCGCTCGAAATCGGCGTGGTCCGGGCCATTCACGTTCGCGACGGCCAGACCGTCAAGGCGGGCGAGGTTCTGATCGAGCTGGATCCGACGAGCAATCAGGCCGAGCTTCAGCACCTGAAAAACGATCTTCTCTCGGCATTGCTGGACATTTCGCGCACGCGCTCCGCGCTCGACGGAAACACCGGCGCGCTTGACGGGGCGCCGGACGACACGCCGCCCGCCTTGATTAAAATGCACCTGGAGTTCTTGCGGAGCCAGGATTCGGAGCAGCGCGCCAAGCTGGCGGAACTGGATCGGCAACGGGTCCAGAAGGTCGCGGAGACCAGGACAATCGAGGCCGGCATCGCGAAGATCGATGCTTTGCTTCCGGTGCTGCAAGAGCGGGTCGGGGTTCGCAAGTACTTGGCCGACAGGGAGTACGGCTCGAAGCTGCAATATTTGTCGGAGCTCCAGGAACTCGTCGGGCTGCAGCAGGACATCCTGGTGCAGCGGAGCAAGCTCGAAGAGGCCAATGCAGCCGTGGCAGCCCTCGATGAGACGCGCGCCAAGCTCGTCTCGGAATACCGCCACCGCTTGTACGACGATCTGGCCAAGGCGACGCAGAAGGCCGGCAGCCTCAAGGACGAGGTGGCCAAGGCCGAGCACCGGACGAAGCTTCAGAAGCTTGCGGCGCCCATCGATGGCGTGGTGCAGCAACTGGCTGTGCACACGGTCGGCGGGGTCGTAACTCCCGCCCAGACGCTCGCGGTGGTGGTGCCGAGCGACAATCAGATTGAAATCGAAGCGATGGTTTCAAATCGCGACATCGGCTTTGTGCACCCGGGTCAGGACGCCGAGATCAAGGTCGATACTTTCAACTTCACGCGTTACGGCCTGCTGCACGGCAGGATCGTCAGCGTCTCGCGCGATTCGGTCTCCCGGGACAGGTCGCGGGACTCGGCCCGCGGGACGAATGGCGGAGGGACGGAAGAAAGCAGCGAGCCGAAGGGTCAGGCGCCGGCGTATATCGCGCATGTCTCAATTGACCGGACCAAGATGATCATCGACGACAAGGAGATCAGTCTTTCGCCGGGGATGGCCGTCACCGTCCAAATCCGGACGGGCGCCCGCAGCGTCATGAGCTATTTGCTGTCGCCGATCATGCGCTACCGGCAGGATGCTCTCCGAGAGCGGTGAAAGCCGGCAGGTCGACCCGTCATGACGGGGTCCGGGATTCCACGTGGCTCAAGCTTGGATCGGATTCGTGTATCGCAAGGCAGTTTTGCCCGGCGTCGTACGTCCGATATCCATGGCTGTTCAGCCTGCGAACGAGTTCAGCCTTGTCGGTCTTGATGAATTCGGCGTGGATGACGGGATGATGCTGCTGGATCGTTGCGCCGGCCCCTTCCAGCACCTTCAATTCCATCCCTTCGACGTCGATCTTGATCAGATCGCAGCGGCTGAGCTTCAGGGAATCCAGGGTGACCATCGCCGTTTCGGTGCTGTTGGCCTCGGAATAATCGACCTTCTGGCCGATTTGCTCGGTAGCCGGGCGTCGCGTCACCTCCAGGCTCCCGAAGCTCGCGGGCTCCTGGTGGCTTAAGTTCGGCACCCGGGTTTTCCCGGTTTCCGACGAAATAACCGCGTGTATGGCCTTCGCATTAAAGCAGTTGTTGATCGCGATGTTGCCGGCAAGCGCATAATAGACCCGCTCCTGCGCTTCGATCGCAAGGACCGAGCCCCAGCCGTCCATATGTTTGGACCATTCGATGGTGTGAACGCCGATGTTTGCCCCGCAATCGATCGCGACGACGCCATCGCCCCGATAGGTTCTTCGCAGTGCAAGAAGGCCCTTCGTCAGCTCGATTTCGGTGGCATCGAACACGCCGTGCTCGAGGATCTGGATCCCGACTCCAAAGGTGTGCTCACCCGCCGTGTGGTAGTCCAGCCGGTTTACGATCAGCGGGCCGTGCGCTGACGCTGCGATGACGAATGGGACCTTGCTGGGGTTGCGGCTCATCGTTTGTATTTCTTTGTGTCTGCGCCAGCGGAAGCGGCCGGGAGGGGTACTCGCCAAGGTTTCGTCCGTTGACGCGGTTGTCAATCTCGCTTACGTTCCGTCTACTTTTTAAGCGTAATCTATATTTTAGGGCAGGGGATATTCGTGAATGCCATTGCCGTCGCGCCGGCGATCGGGCTGAATCGCTCGATTGACCATGTGACTGACCAACCCAAAGTAATCGTTGATCGTTCGACCAGCGCCGTACCGGTCAAGTCGGACGCTGTTTCGTCAGATGCCGACGCGCCGAAGCCTGCCTATCCCGCGGCCGCCGAACTGCCGACTCAAGTGGGTCCCAAGGGACTGCGCTTCGACTTCAACGATGGCGCCCGGGTATTCTGTCCCGAGGCCGAAACTCCCTGGCGCGTGCGGATCTGGGACGCCGAGTGCGGCAATCTTCTTTTCGAGACGCAGTTCGCGGGCGGCCGCGTCAACAGCTCAAAGCGATACTATGTTCGTTTCCGGATCGAGGTTCTGCAGGGCGATGAGGTCGTGTTCTCGCACGAGTACAATGCGAGGGACCGTCACGTCCTGATCCAGCTTCCGATCGGCACCCTGGGCGACACGATCGGCTGGTTTCCCTATGTGGCGAAGTTCGGGGAAGCGCATGGGTGCAGGCTGACCTGTGCGATGGCGGAAAAGTTGATTCCGCTGTTCCGGGATGCGTATCCCGAGATCAACTTCGTCACCCACGAGGAAATTCAGACCGACCGCTACTACGCCACGTACAGCGTCGGATTGTTCTTCGACGACAAGAACTTCGTGTTTCAGCCGAGCGACTTCCGCCATGTCGGGCTGCACCGGACCGCGGGCTACATCCTCGGCGTCGATCCCGCCGAGGTGGCGCCCCGCATCTCGCTTGCGGATGATCGCAGGCCGTTTCCCGAGCCTTACGTCTGCATCGCGGTGCAGAGCACCACGCAATGCAAATACTGGAATAACCCCGCCGGCTGGCGGGAGCTGACCGGCTTTCTCACGCAAGCCGGCTACCGCGTGATCTGCATCGATCAGAAACCGACGCACGGCCACGAGCTGGTGTGGAATCACATTCCCAACGGCGCGGAGGACTGGACCGGTGATCGGCCGATCCAGGAGCGGGCGAACCTGCTCAAGCACGCGGCGTTTTTCGTCGGCCTTTCCAGCGGCCTCTCATGGCTGGCCTGGGCGGTCGGCACCCCGGTCGTGATGATCTCGGGATTCACGCATCCGACAAATGAATTTGCTACGCCGTACCGGGTCATCAACTATCACGCGTGCAACAGCTGCTGGAACGATCCGGCGGTTCGATTCGACCACAAGGATTTCTTCTGGTGTCCCCGCCACAAGGGGACGCCGCGTCAGTTCGAATGCACAAGGCTGATCACCGTGGATCACGTCAAGTCGGTGATCAGAACGATTCCTGGATTTAAGCTTTAGCCGTTTTCAAGCACTGTTTTTTTGGGGGGCCGCGCTGCCATGAGCACAACATTTGTAAGCTCGGGTGTTACCAGCTCAGGACTGATCGAAACGGGGTCCAATATTCTCGAGGTCCTCAACGGAGGCTCGGCAGTTTCGACGGGGCTATCTGGCGGCGGCCAACTCTTGGTCGACTCCGGCGGCTACGCGGTCCGCACCGCGATTTCTAGCGGCGGCAGTGCCGTCATCAGCGCAGGTGGCGGGGCCGATCATCTCACCGTCTCGAACGGCGGCACGCTCAACGTGGCCGGCATGGTCAACAGCAATACCGCCGTGTTGACCGGCGGTGTCGAGAATGTCCTGTCCGGCGGGTTCATCTCCGGCGCGAGCGGATCGGGGACCGGAATTTCGGGTGGCACGGTCAACCTGCTGGCTGGCGGCTCGGCCGCCTTCGTCGGGGTGTCGAGCGGCGGCACCTTCAACGTAATGGGCAAGGTGCTCAGCAACGTTGGTATCTACACCGGCGGCGTGGAGAACGTCTCCTCGGGTGGTTTTATCTCCGGCAACAACAGTGCCGGCACCGGCGTTTCCGGCGGCACCCTGAATCTGTTGGCAGGCGGCTCGGCCGCCTATGTCGCCGTCTCGAACGGCGGTGTCTTCAACGTCGCGGGCACGGTGCTGAGCACCGTCGGGGTGTATAGCGGCGGCGTAGAGAACGTGCTGTCGGGCGGCGTGGTCCTCGGCGTGTCCGGAGGCTTCGGCACCGCGATCTCCGGCGGCACGGTGAACGTGCAGACGGGCGGGTCGGCGACCGCAATGTTCGTCTATGCCGGCGGTGCGCTGAATGACAGCGGCGTCGTCACCAACCAGTTCGTGCTCAGCGGCGGCGTCGAAACCGTTTCGTCCGGCGGTCTTGCGTCGGGGGCGCAAATCTCGGCCGGCGGTCTGCTCGACGTTCTCGCCGGGGGCTCGGCGACGGGTATCGGCGATGCCGGGAGGGTGATCATCGAGGCCGGCGGCATTGCCGACCACATCCTGGTTTCGTCCGGCGGCGTGCTCAGCGTCGGCGGCACCATTACCAGCAATACCGGCGTGTTGGCCGGCGGCGTCGAGACTGTCTTGTCCGGCGGGCTCATCTCCGGTGCGGCCGGCTCCGGAACGGGAATTTCGGGCGGCACGATCAACCTGCAGGCTGGCGGATCGGCCTTCTACGTCGGCGTTTCGAGCGGCGGCACGTTCAACGTGTCCGGTTATGTGGGCGCAGGGTCCGTATACAACGGAGGCGTGGAAACCGTTTATTCGGGTGGGCTGATCTCGGGTGGCGCTGGAATCGGAACAGGGGTCTCTGCCGGCGGCACGCTGACCGTACTCGCGGGCGGCTCGGCCGCATGGGTGGGCGTTTCGAGTGGCGGCATTTTCAACGTGTCCGGCACCTTCCTCAACAATGGCGGCGTCTTTGCCGGCGGCGTGGAGAACGTCTATTCGGGCGGTCTGATCTCGGGCGCGAGCGGATCCGGAACGGGAATTTCGGGCGGCACGCTCAACCTGTTCGCGGGCGGCTCGGCCGCCTTCGTCGGCGTATCGAGCGGCGGCACGTTCAACGTGGCGGGCACAGTGCTGAGCAACGTCTCTGTCAACAGCGGCGGTGTCGAGAACATTCTTTCGGGTGGTGTTGTCACCGGCGTCACGAGCTCGGGGACGGGCATATCCGGCGGTACCGTCAACGTATTTGGCGGCGGCGCGCTGGATCACGCGACGGTTTCCAGCGGCGGCGTTCTGAACATCTCTGCCGGTGGCACGGCGCACCACCTGACGGTGTCGGGCGGCGGCACCATGAATGTCAGAGGCACAACCACCAGCAACGTGCTGGTCACGGACGGTGGTGTCGAGAACGTGCTGTCCGGAGGACTGATCTCCGGGACTTCCGGCTCCGGGACTGTCATTTCCTCCGGCGGCATCGTGAACCTGCAAGCCGGCGGTGCTGCGGCCTATCTGACCGTTTCGAGCGGCGGCACGTTCAATGTGTCGGGCACCGTGCTCAGCAATGTGACCGTTTCTGCCGGTGGCGTTGAGAACGTCTTCTCGGGTGGTATTGTCGGCGGCGCGTCAGGCTCCGGGACGTCCATTTCCGGCGGCACACTCAACGTCCTTGCGGGCGGTTCACTTGCTCACGTGACGGCCTGGAGCGGTGGCGCTCTGAACGTTTCGGCCGGCGGTACCGCGCACAACATCACGGTGTCGAGTGGCGGCACCATGAGTGTTGCCGGCACGATCACTAGCAACACGACGATCACCGACGGCGGTGTCGAGAACGTGCTGTCCGGCGGCCTGATCTCCGGGGCGTCGAGTGCGGCGACCGTCATTTCCGCGGGCGGCATACTGAACGTTCAGGCCGGTGGTTCGGCTGCTCACGTCGGCGTGTCGAGCGGCGGTACCTTCAATGTCGCGGGCAATGTGCTGAGCAATACAGCAGTCTTCAGCGGTGGCGTCGAGAACGTCTTGTCCGGAGGATCGATCTCAGGGGCGAGCGGATCGGGGACTGGGGTTTCGGGCGGTACCTTGAACTTGTCCGCTGGCGCCACGGCTTCCTTTGTCGGCGTGTATAACGGCGGCATCTTCAATGTTGCGGGCACCGTGCTGAGAAATAACGGCGTCAATGCCGGCGGTGTCGAGAATGTGTTGTCTGGCGGCCTGATCACCGGCGCCATCAGCTCCGGGACCGGCGTCAACTCGGGCGGCGTACTGAACGTCCAGGCCGGCGGCTCGGCGGCGTTCGTCGCCGTTTCGAGCGGCGGCACGCTCAACGTGTCGGGCACCGTGCTCAGCACGGTCGGCGTCTATACCGGCGGCGTCGAGAATGTCTTCTCGGGTGGTGTCGTCACCGGCACATCGGTCTCCGGCACGGGCACGGGCATAGCCGGCGGCACGGTCAACGTATTCTCGGGCGGTGCGCTGGCCCACGCGGGGGTGTCCAGCGGCGGCGTCCTGAATGTTTTCGCCGGCGCTACGGTGCACGACGTCGGGGTGTCGAGCGGCGGCACGTTCAACGTTGCCGGCACGGTGACCAGCCACGTCGCGGTATTTGCCGGCGGCACCGAGATCGTATCGTCGGGCGGCTCCACGGGGCCGGTCATCATTTCCGGCGGCTTGCTCGAATTGCAGGCCGGGAGCGTCGCGAGCGGCGGCATCAGCTTCAGCGGCTCGGGCGGGCAGCTCAAGATCGATGGCACGTCGATATCCACCACCATCAGCGGGCTGGTGCTGGGCGACAGCATCGATCTGGCAGGCCTCAATTTCGTATCCGGCGGATCGGCGATCTTGCTTCCGGGCAATATCCTGCATGTCACGGAGGGGGCTTCCACCTTCGACCTGCAGCTCGATCAGACGCCCGGCGTGCGGTTCGGCGTCAGCGCGGATTCCGGCACCGGCACGCTGATCACGGCGCGTGCCGACAGCGCGCCGGTCACGTCCGCGTCCGACATACACGCAACCCTTGGCCAGAGCTTTGTAGCGGCTTCCAGCCTCTTCAGCGTGTCGGACGCCGACGGCGATACGATCACCCAATACGCGTTCTGGGACACCGAGGGCAACGGACATTGGGCCATCAATGGTGTCACCCAGGCCACCAACACCGAGATCGATGTGTCCGCGGCGAACCTGTCGCAGGTCAGCTACGTATTTGGTCCCACTGGATCGACGGACTCGCTCTACGTGCGGGCCAATGACGGCACGCTTTGGGGCGGCTGGACCAAATTTTCGGCAACGGCATTTGCGGACACCGCACCGACCGTGAACGCAAACAACGTCACTGCAGCGCACGGTCAGACATCGGTTGCCGCATCGAGCCTGTTCACGGTGTCCGATCCGGATCCCGATACGATGACCCAGTTCGCCTTCTGGGACACCGGCGGAAACGGCCATTGGGTGGTGAATGGTGTTGCCCAGGCCGCCGGCGTCGAGATCGATGTTCCGGCGTCGCAGCTGTCGCAGGTGAGCTACGTCTTCGGGCCGACAGGGTCGGCCCCTGACACGCTGTATATCAGGGCGAATGACGGGACATTGTGGGGAGGTTGGAAGAGCTTCACGGCAACGCCGGGACCCGATCGGCCTCCGGTCGTCACAGCGCCGAACCTGACTGGAAGCCACCTGCAGCAGTCGGTTCCCGCGACCAGCATCTTCACGGCCACGGATCCAGACGGCGATCCGATCACCCAGTACGCCCTTTGGGACACCGGTGGCAACGGCCACTGGGTGGTGAACGGTGTCGCCCAATCCGCCGGCGTCGAGATCGATGTCTCTGCAGCGCAGCTGTCGCAGGTGAGCTACGTGTTCGGCCCTGGCGGCTCAGCGCCCGATACGCTCTACGTGCGGGCCAGCGACGGAATGTTGTGGGGAGCCTGGACGGCTTTCACGGCGATGCCGGGACCCGACACTGCTCCGGTCGTTACCGCATCGAACGTGAAGGCGGCCCATGGGCAGACGTCGGCGCTCGCCTCGAGCCTGTTCGGGGTCACCGATGCCGAGAGCGATACGATCACTCAGTATGCGTTCTGGGACACCGGCGGAAACGGCCACTGGGTTGTGAATGGCGTTGCCCAGGCTGCCAACACCGAGATCGATGTGAGCGCGGCGAACCTGTCGCAGGTGAGCTACGTGTTCGGTCCGGGCGGCTCGACGCCCGATACGCTCTGGGTGCGGGCCAATGACGGCAGCCTGTGGAGCGCGTGGAAGAGCTTCACGGCAACACCAGGCGACGACACTGCTCCGGTCGTTACCGCATCGAACGTGAAGGCGGCCCATGGGCAGACGTCGGCGCTTGCCTCGAGCCTGTTCGGGGTCACCGATGCCGAGAGCGATACGATCACCCAGTACGCGTTCTGGGACACCGGAGGAAACGGCCACTGGGTGGTGAATGGCGTTGCCCAGGCCGCCAACACCGAGATCGATGTGAGCGCGGCGAACCTGTCGCAGGTGAGCTACGTGTTCGGCCCCGGCGGTTCGACGCCCGATACGCTCTGGGTGCGGGCCAATGACGGCAGCATGTGGGGAGCCTGGAAGAGCTTCACGGCAACACCGGGTGATGACACCGCTCCGGTCGTCACCGCATCGAACGTGAAGGCGGCCCATGGGCAGACGTCGGCGCTCGCCTCGAGCCTGTTCACGGTTTCGGATGCCGAGAGCGATACCATCACCCAATACGCCTTCTGGGATACGGGCGGGAACGGCCACTGGGTTGTGAATGGCGTTGCCCAGGCTGCCAACACCGAGATCGATGTGAGCGCGGCGAACCTGTCGCAGGTGAGCTACGTGTTCGGCCCCGGCGGTTCGACGCCCGATACGCTCTGGGTGCGGGCCAATGACGGCAGCATGTGGGGAGCCTGGAAGAGCTTCACGGCAACACCGGGTGATGACACCGCTCCGGTCGTTACCGCATCGAACGTGAAGGCGGCCCATGGGCAGACGTCGGCGCTCGCCTCGAGCCTGTTCACGGTTTCGGATGCCGAGAGCGATACCATCACCCAATACGCCTTCTGGGATACGGGCGGGAACGGCCACTGGGTTGTGAATGGCGTTGCCCAGGCTGCCAACACCGAGATCGATGTGAGCGCGGCGAACCTGTCGCAGGTGAGCTACGTGTTCGGCCCCGGTGGTTCGACGCCCGATACGCTCTGGGTTAAGGCCAATGACGGTAGCATGTGGAGTGTGTGGAAGAGCTTCACGGCAACACCGGGTGATGACACCGCTCCGGTCGTCACCGCATCGAACGTGAAGGCGGCCCATGGGCAGACGTCGGCGCTCGCCTCGAGCCTATTCGGGGTCACCGATGCCGAGAGCGATACCATCACCCAATACGCGTTCTGGGACACCGGCGGGAACGGCCACTGGGTTGTGAATGGCGTTGCCCAGGCTGCCAACACCGAGATCGATGTGAGCGCGGCGAACCTGTCGCAGGTGAGCTACGTCTTCGGCCCCGGCGGTTCGACGCCCGATACGCTCTGGGTGCGGGCCAATGACGGCAGCATGTGGGGAGCCTGGAAGAGCTTCACGGCAACGCCGGGTGATGACACCGCTCCGGTCGTTACCGCGTCGAACGTGAAGGCGGCCCATGGGCAGACGTCGGCGCTCGCCTCGAGCCTGTTCACGGTTTCGGATGCCGAGAGCGATACCATCACCCAATACGCCTTCTGGGATACGGGCGGGAACGGCCACTGGGTTGTGAATGGCGTTGCCCAGGCTGCCAACACCGAGATCGATGTGAGCGCGGCGAACCTGTCGCAGGTGAGCTACGTGTTCGGCCCCGGTGGTTCGACGCCCGATACGCTCTGGGTTAAGGCCAATGACGGTAGCATGTGGAGTGTGTGGAAGAGCTTCACGGCAACGCCGGGACCCGACACCGCTCCGGTCGTTACCGCATCGAACGTGACCGGGATTCACGGCCATTCAATCGCGGCCTCGAGCCTGTTCGGGGTCACCGATGCCGAGAGCGATACGATCACCCAGTACGCCTTCTGGGACACCGGCGGGAACGGCCATTGGGTTGTGAACGGTGTCGCCCAGGCCGCCAACTCCGAGATCGATGTGAGCGCGGCCAACCTGTCACAGGTGAGCTACGTCTTCGGCCCCGGTGGCTCGCCATCGGATACGCTCTGGGTTAAGGCCAATGACGGCAGCATGTGGAGCGCCTGGAAGAGCTTCACGGCCACCGCAACGAACCAGGCGCCGACAGTCTCGGTCTCGAACGTGACGACAGTCTCGGGGCAGGTCTTCGCGGCTTCGAGCCTGGTCAGCGCGACGGACGCGGATGGCGATACCATCACGAAATATGCGTTGTGGGATTCCAACACGAACGGGCGTTGGAATGTCAACGGCGTGAACCAGTCTGCGAATACAGAGATCGACGTCACTTCGGCACAACTTGCCCAGACGACCTATCAGGCCGGTTCCGGCACCGACCAGCTCTGGATTCGGGCCTATGACGGCATCGCATGGGGAGCGTGGCAGCCGTTCTACGCGACCGGAGAGAGCCCCAGCACTGCCACCATCGCAGCGGGTACCACCCTGGAATTGACGGGGGCTTCGAACGCCGCCGTTACGTTCCTGGGCAGCACGGGGACGCTGAAGCTCGACAATTCCGCGAGCTTCACCGGAACTGTCGCCGGGATGTCCGGTTCGGACACGATCGATTTCGCGAACATCAATTTCGCGAACGTTCAAACGCCGACCTTCACCGGAAACGCCTCGGGCGGAACGCTCACGGTGACGGACGGCACTGTCACCGCCAGCATTGCGCTGCTGGGCAACTACATGGCTTCCACATTCACGGCCTCGAGCGACGGCCATGGTGGTACCTCGGTCGTCGATCCGCCGGCGATGCAGGTCAGTCAGCTTGCGCAGCCGCAGCATGCGTAAGGGCTTGAGATAGGCGGCTGTGGAGGGCCCTCCGCAACCAAGATCGCTCAACCGGCAAAGATGAAAAGGCCCGCCTCCTGGCGGGCCTTTTTCGTGCCTTGCAGCGCTTCCGCGACGCCGCGCGACACCTAACGCCTGGTTGCTCAGTACCTGATCACAGCGACGAGCCGTTACAGGCTGCTTCGACCGCCTGGTCGTCCACATTCGGGTCGGCCGCGGCGGTGGCCCAGGCGAGCTCGACGAGGGTCACGATCCGCCGGCCGGCACCGTCGAGCTGGCAGACGATCAGGCCTTGTTCTTCGATGTAGGTCAGAAGATGCCGGGCACGGCGCAGCGAATGCGTGCCGTAGGCGCGGGCGATCGCGGCATCGCTCGGGCACGGCCAGCCCTCCTTCGCGGCGCGGGCGATCATCATGAAGACGCCCTGCATGTCCTCGGGCAACAGCGCGGCACGCAACGAGACGTCCTGCCAGGCGTCGTCCTCCGCGACATCAGCGCCGAGCCCGGCGCGGGCGCGCGTCAGCATCCGGCGGAAATCGGTCAGCTCCGGCACCACGGCACCGAGACCCTCGATGCGGCAGCGGACCACGAACTCCTGATAGAGCACGCCGATGGCGCGGAAGCCGGCGTCGGGCTCGGCGAGGATAGCGCGCAGGATACGGTCCAACCGTTCACGCCGCTCGGCCAATTGCTCGGCGCTCGGCGGCGGCTCCGCAGCTTCGGGATCTGGCTCCGGTGCCGGCTGCTTGGCGGCCATCAACTGGCTGAGCAGGTCCGGCGACGGCGTCCGGCGCTGCGGCCGCACCGCTTCCGGCGGCGGAGCGGCGAGGATGATCGCGCGTGCGTCCTCCAGTGCCGCTTCAGGCAGCGGCATCAACCGCGGCGCTGCGTTGCGCGGCTGGGTGTCGGTCGGACCGATGCGCAAGCCCAGCGGACGGCGGGAGAGCGCAGGTCCCAGCGCCATGAATTGTCCGCGCTCGAGGTCGCGGAAGGCTTCCGCCTGCCGCCGTTCCATGCCGAGCAGGTCGGCGGCGCGCGCCATGTCGATATCGAGGAAGGTACGGCCCATCAGGAAGTTCGACGCTTCGGCCGCGACATTCTTGGCGAGCTTCGCCAGCCGCTGGGTTGCGATGATCCCGGCGAGCCCGCGCTTGCGACCGCGGCACATCAAATTGGTCATTGCACCGAGCGAAAGCTTGCGCGCCTCGTCGGACACCTCGCCCGCGACCGCCGGCGCGAACAGCTGCGCCTCGTCCACCACCACCAGCATCGGATACCAGTGGTCGCGGGCGACGTCGAACAGCCCGCCGAGGAAGGCCGCGGCGCGCCGCATCTGGTTCTCGGCGTCGAGTCCTTCGAGATTGAGCACCGTGGAGACGCGATGGATGCGCACGCGCTCGCCGGCGACCTGCAGGCTGCGCTCGGTGTGGTCCTCGGCGTCGATGACGAGGTGGCCAAATCGTTCGGCCAGGGTGACGAAATCACCTTCAGGATCGATGATGGTCTGCTGCACCCAGGGGGCGCTCTGTTCCAATAGCCGGCGCAGCAGATGGGATTTGCCGGAACCCGAGTTGCCCTGCACCAGCAGGCGTGTCGCCAATAGCTCCTCGAGGTCGATGGCCGCCGAAGTGCCGGCCGTCGTTTGTCCCATCTCGATCGCTACGGTCATGTCCCGACTCAAATTGCCCTTGCGGAGAGGCGGCTTAACAAGCTGATCGCGCCGCGTCGAGCGAACCGCACCATCATCCCCAGGCGCGGCCGGGAGGCGGACGGTGTTGATGCTCGCCGGACGAGATGAAGATTGATCGAGCCACTACAACGTGTTTAGCTTGCATGTCTGATGTAGATTTTTTCGAACCAGTTCCTGTTCAGCTGCGCGATCCGGCCCGATTCGGACCCGCTCTTATTCGATCAGCCCGTCGAACTCTCAGCCCGTCGAACTCAATGTCTGAGTTCAACTACGACGCATTCATTTCCTACATTCTTCCCGATCCAAACGGGATTGATCCCAGCTTGCAAGGCTCGCGTTGTCGAAGGCATCCGCCAAAAATCGAAGGTTTCACGGATCTTATCCCCGCTCACGCGCGCATGTGGCGGAGCGATCCTGATGTCGGGAGCGAGATCGCGTAAATCTTTCCGGCGTCGGTATTGATCTTTGCCGTTATCGCGTTCGGGCAGGTCTCGGCGCCCCTCGGCGACGGGATCTGGGACCAGGCCTCCTGGCTCGCACTTGCCGTGCCGCTGGTCATCATCGCTTTCTACATTTTCCGGCGTTCCGTGCGTGCTTCGTAGAAGGAGCGGGCGTTCGCAGTGACGTCGATGTGATCGGCGTCGCTATTCTCATGCCGGATACCTCCGTCCCGTTTGCCGGTGGTGTCTCGGCGCGCAAACCTCGTCGTAGTCCGCCGCACAAAAGAAACGTGCGAGGAAACATGACTGAGAGCATCGTTGATGCCGTAGCGCCGTCGGTCGCGGCGCCTGGCGCAGTGTCGCCGCGAAAAGTGTTTTGGGCGACCTGGTTCGGCTGGATGCTCGATGGCTTCGATTCCTCGATGTACGCCTACATCCTGGTCGGCGCGTTGAGCGAATTGCTGCCCGCCAGCGGCATCGAGCCGAGCAAGGCCAATATCGGCATCTATGGCGGGCTGTTGTTTTCGATCTTCATGCTGGGCTGGGCCTGCTCGATGGTCTGGGGCTGGGCTGCGGATCGTTACGGACGGGTCCGGATCATGTGCTGGACGGTGCTGGTCTACTCGCTGTTCACGGCGCTATGCGGGCTTGCGACCGGTATCGTGATGTTCGCATTGTTTCGCTTTGTTGCCGGCTTCGGAATCGGCGGCGAATGGGCCGCGGGCACGCCGCTGCTGCAGGAATCCGTGCCGGAGAATACGCGGGTGCGGCTCGCCGGATGGCTGCACACGGCGACGCCGACCGGGCTGTTCCTCGCCGCCGCCGTGACGCTTGCGATCGGCAGCACGCTCGGCTGGCGCGGCATGTTCCTGCTCGGCATTCTGCCCGCGCTGCTGATCGCGTATCTGCGCAGCAACATTCCCGAACCCGAGCGCAGGGCTGCGCACGAGCAGCCGTCGGTCGCGGCCTTGTTTGCCGGCGACCAGGCGCGCACCACCTGGGCCGCGGCGCTGATGATGGCCTGCATCATCTTCGGCCTTTGGTCGTCGAACTTCTGGGCCCCGACCGTGATCTCGACCAAGCTGGTCGCCGCGGGCGCGACGCCGGCGCATGCGCAAGAGATGGGCGCGGTGGCCGGCCTGATCACCAATGTCGGCACGCTGATCGGCTGCCTCCTTGTACCATGGCTAACGACCTGGCTCGGCAGCCGGCGCCGCACCGCGGTGCTGTTCTTCGTCGGCGGGCTGATCTCCGTCGTGGTCTCCTATGAGGTCGCGATCGAATGGCTCGACAGCCTGACGCTGTTCATGGTGCTGCTGCCGGTGCTCGGCTTCTTCACCAATGGTGTGTTCGGCCTGTTCACGATCTGGCTGCCGGAGATGTTTCCTTCGGCGCTGCGCGGCTCGGGCTCCGGCTTCGCCTTCAGCATGGGCCGCGTGCTCGGCGCCGCCGGCCCGACCCTGATCGGCGCGCTCGCCGCCCGCACCGGCAGCTTCCCGCTGGCGATTTCGATGCTGTCGCTGATCTATGTAGTCGGCCTGCCGCTGATCGCCCTGGCGCCGGAGACGGCCGGCAAGCCGCTGGCGAGATAGCAGGCTACTTTGCACGTTGCGCGCGGCTTCGGCCGCGCGCCGTCACTTACTCCGCCGGCTTCGCGGTCGCTGGCGTCTGCGCGGCCACGGGCGTCTGCGCAGCTACGGGTACCTTCGCGGGCGCCTTGTCGACCTTCTTCGACCAGGAGCGGTAATAGGCGAGTGCGGTCATCAGCACGATGCCAACAATGCTGACCGCGATCTGCATCCAGATGCTGCCGGAGACCTCGACCAGCAGCACATGCGCGATGACCGCGAGGAAAACGCCGGTGCAGAACACTTCGAGCGACTGCTGGCCGCATTTGATGATCGGCTGGAAGATCGGCCATTCATATCCGGGCCATTCGCGCGGCAGGAAGCGGGTGACGAAGAAGGCGAGGACGATGAAGTGCAGCACGCGATAAGGCGCAAGGTTGGTCTTGTCGTTCGGATTGAAGGCGTCATAGAGCCAGGCCGGCATCGCCTGTCCGAGCTCCGGGAAGCGGCCCGCCAAGGTCATGACCAGCGCGAACAGCAGATAGGCGCCGCCGAGCCAAAGGAAGGCGCGCGAGCGGATGAACGTGATCGATTCGCTCGCGCCGCCGAGCGCGAACCAGCCGCCGAACACGAACAGGAACTGCCAGCAGAACGGATTGAAATACCATGAGCCGGACGGATAGGCCGGCAGGTTCCAGCCGAATTGCCGCGCCGCGAGATAGAGCAGGAACGAGGCCAGCAGCGTCAGATTGAGCTTGCGCAGCATCGCCCACAGCACCAGCGGATAGCACAGCATCAGCGCTATATAGAGCGGCAGCACATCCATGTTGACCGGTTTGAACGCCAGGATCAGGCCCTGATAGAGCGTCTCGGCCGGATTGTGCATGAAGCCCGCGACGTTGAATTCGTCCTGCAGGTTCGGGTCGTGGTAGCGCTGGGAGAGATAGCCGATCTCGGCGATATAGATCACGAACAGCAGGACGTGGGCGACATAGATCTGCCAGGCGCGCTTGATCAGGCGGGTGGCGCCGATCACGGTGCCGCGCTCGAGCATCATGCGCGCATAGACGAAGGATGCGGTGTAGCCGGAGATGAACACGAACAGATCGGCCGCGTCGCTGAAGCCGAAATTCTTCTGAGTGATCCAGTTCACCGCGTTGTTCGGGATGTGATCGAGATAGATCGCCCAGTTGGCGAAGCCGCGCAGCAGATCGAGGCGATAGTCGCGGCCACGCGGCGGCAGAACAGCCTTGACGTCCATCGGTACGCTCCCATCCCGAGTGCCCGCGTGTCCGGTCGCGGGTCGCCCACGACGTCATACTAGAACAGGATTTCGACAGTTGTGTATTGGTTTTCCGGAAACGGATCGCCGCCACAGCCGGCCAAACAGCGATGAATTTGGATCAAATCGTTCGCGCCGCGAACCACGCGGTGCGTAGGATGGGTAGAGCGAAGCGAAACCCATCGCTCCGTGTCGACCTGGCGAATGATGGGTTTCGCTTCGCTCTACCCATTCTACGAGAGCCGGCCGCGCACCGGCGCGGCTAACGCTGCACAAACCCGTTATGCAGCGTGGTGAACAGCGCCTTGCCCTTCTTCACCAGATCGTATTTGCGGCCGTAAAGCAGCCAGACCGCGGTGAGGTGGCACATCCCGCCCATCATCAGCGACATCGCAGTGTAGGGATCGAGATTGCGGTGATAGGTGCCGGCGCGGCTCGCCTGCTTGATCAGCTGCACATAGCGCAGCGCGTATCTGTCGACCGCCTTCTTGATCCGCGGTTCGGCGGCAAGCACGCTCGGCCAGATCTCGAGGAAGAACACCCGGCCCCAGCTCGGGTTGTCCTTGATGTACTGGAAGTTGGTGAGGAAGATGATGCGGAGCTGCTCGACGGGATCGCCACCCTTGAGCAGCAGCGGCTCGGTCTTCTGATACAGCGCCTCGAAATTGCCCTCGGGCACATCGAGCACCAGCGCGCGCTTGTCCTCGAAATAATCATAGATGCTGGAGAGCGGTACTTTCGCCGCGGCGGCGACCTCGGTGAGCGAGGTTCCGTCGATGCCTTTTTCGCCAAACAGCTTGGTGGCCGCCGTGAGGATCTGCTCGCGCCGGTCGCGGCTGCGTTGCTGCTTGAGCTTGAGTGTCGTCCCCGAAGCCACGGTGGTCTCCAAGAGCGTTTTCGCGCGAAGTGGATACCGGTTCGCGCAAGGAAGACGCGTCAAAGCAGGAATCTCATCCCCGTAAAAACAGTAAGGCAGCGGGATCGGAACACAAGTGCTATTGCGACGGGATACAGCGGTAAAGCCTGCGGGTCAGACCGGCGCGTTCCGCCGCTCATGTGTGCGGAACGCGTTGCGGGCAATGATCTGGCGCATGATCTCGGAGGTGCCGTCTAGAATGCGGACCACCCGCGTTTCCCGCCAGATGCGCTCGATCGGCAGGCCTCTTGAATAACCGGCACCGCCGAACAGCTGCATGGTCGTGTCGGCGACGCGCTGCACCATGTCGGCGCCGGTATATTTGGAGAGCGCTGCCGCGGCGGTGCGGGCGGCGGCATCGCCCTGGTCGTAACGCCAGGCTGCCTCATAGGCGACAAGCCGCGCGGCATGCAGCGAACTCGCCATGTCGGCGATCTGCCACTCGATGCCCTGATGGTCGCGCAGCTTGCGTCCGAACGTCTCGCGCTCCGAGACATGGTCGAGCGCGTAGCCCAGCAGCTGGCTCGCCGCGCCGACGCAATAGGCGCCCCAATGGGTGCGCCCGGCATCCAGGCACCGCATCGCGATGGCGAATCCTTCGCCCTCCTGTCCCAGCAGATTCTCGCGCGGAATACGGCAATCCTCGAAGATCACTTCGGCGTGCTCCGAGCCGCGTCCGGCAGCCATCTCGACCAGGCGGCCGATGGCAAGGCCCGGCGTCTTTGCGTCGACGACAAAGGCCGCGATGCCCTTGGCGCCGGCGGAGGGATCGAGCGTGGCGAACACCGTGAAGACGCCGGCCGCGGGCGCATTGGTGATATAGGTCTTGCGGCCGTCGAGCACGTAATGATCGCCGTCCCGCCGCGCTCGGGTCTGGATCCGGGCGGCATCGGATCCGGCATTCGGTTCGGTCAGCGCGAACGCGCCGATCACCCGTCCGCTGGCGAGCTCCGGCAGCCATCGGTCGCGAACCGCCGGCTGCGCGTAGAGCTCGATCGCCTTCGAGCCGATGTGAACGTTGACCCCGCTCAGATAGTAGAAGGCGGTGTGGGCCTTCGCGAGCTCCTCGATCGCGATGCAGCTGCCCAGCATCGTGAGGCCGAGGCCGCCGAATTGCTTCGGCTTGTTGGTGCCGAACAATCCCATCCTGCGCAGGCCGGCCATGGCGCTGTCCGGCACCTTGCCGGTCGCCTCGATCGCGGCATCGTGCGGCTGTAGCTCGCTGCGCACGAATTCACGCATCCGGCCTTGCAGAACGCGGAGGTCGTCGGGAAGCTCAAAATGCATCGCCGGCACCAAAAGTCGAATAATCTTCGAAAAATGTTGCGCCGCCTTCCGGCAGATGTCAAGGTTTTGCGGAAGTTCCGGAGAATACGGCATGCTCGCAGGCTTGATGCAGCAGGTCCCGCTCACCCTCAATCTGGTGAGGGACGTGTCGCGGATCTCTATCCGAACAAGACGGTGACGACGCGGTATTGCGACCGCGTCCATGTCATCAGCTATGCGGAGCTGCTCGGCCGCGCGGGCCAGCTCGCCAACTTCCTCGCCGAGATCGGCGTCGAGCGCGGCATGCGCGTTGCCACGCTGGCCTGGAACTCGCGCCGTCACCTCGAGCTTTATCTCGCCGTGCCCTGCATGGGCGCGGTGCTGCACACCATCAATGCGCGCCTGCACGCGCTTGATATCGCAAGACTGCTCGCCCACGCCGAGGATCGGGTGCTGTTCGTCGATCGTTCGATCTGGCGAACCGTCGGGACGGAGATCGAGCTGCGCAACACGTTTGAAGCTCACTAAACGCTTCAACCCATCTTCCGACCATCGCATCTTCCGCCGCAACTTTGTCCACTTGTTACGGGACAAAACCACGAGTTGTGGACTGGCGACCTGTCGCTTTGGGGAGAAGATCATGCCACGTTCGTTTCAATCCAATTATTCCGTTCGGCTCTTCCTCGGCCTCGCCGCCGCCCTCACGATCGGGCCTGCCTCGCCGGTATCAGCGCAACAGGCCTCCGGCACCGCGCTGGCCCGCGTGCTCGTGCTCGGTACCGGCGGCACCATCGCGGGGCAGGCCAGCGCACGCGCCGGCAACGCCTATGACTCAGGCAAGGTCAGCGCAGCCAACCTGGTCGCGGCGATCCCGGGCATCGACAAGCTCGCCCAGATGTCGGCCGAGCAGATTTCGTCGATCGGCTCGCAGGACATGAACGACAACGTGTGGTTCGACCTCGTCAAGCGCATCCGCGCGGCCATTGACGACAAGGAGGTCGACGGCGTCGTCATCACCCATGGCACCGACACGATGGAGGAGACCGCGTTCTTCCTGCAAAACGTACTCGACACCGACGTCCCGATCGTGCTGGTCGGATCGATGCGGCCCTCGACCGCGATCGGCGCCGACGGTCCGGCCAATCTCTACGAGGCGATGCGGGTCGCATCGGCCCCGGAATCCCGCGGCCGCGGCGTGCTCGTGGTGCTCAACGACACCATCCATGCCGCGCGCTGGGTGCAGAAGACCAACACCACCAGCGTCGAGACGTTCCGCTCGCTCGAAGCCGGCCCGGTCGGCTATGTCGACACCGGCTCGCTGCGCTTCCTGCAGCCGGCCGCACCCGTCAAGGCTGCCAGGTTGAAGCTGCCGGATGCGCCGCCCTTGCCGCGGGTCGACATCATCTATTCGCACGCCAACATGGACGCCGCTGAGGTCGAGGATGCGGTCAGGCGCGGCGCCAAGGGCATCGTGCTGGCCGGCGTCGGCGACGGCAATTCATCGAAGGGCGCGATCGATGCGCTGGCCGCCGCGGCGAAGCAGGGCGTCGTGGTGGTGCGTTCGACCCGGGTCGGCTCAGGCTTCGTCAACCGCAACGTCGAGGTCGAGGACGACAAGCTCGGCTTCGCGGTCTCGCTCGATCTCAACCCGCAGAAGGCGCGGGTATTGCTCGAGCTCCTGATCGCGAACGGCATCACCGAGCCGTCGGCGGTTCAACAGGCGTTCGCGCGGTAGACCACCGGTTTTGAGGCGCCGTCGGCTTCGCCTGCGCGGCCTTGTTCGCCGCGCGCCACGCTGGGAGCAGCAGGGCGCGCGCTTCCGCGATGCGCGACATCACGGTGGTGACGGGAATGCCGGTGACTTCGGCGATCTCCTTGTAGGAGAGATCGATCATCTCGCGCAGCGCGATGACCTCGCCGAGCGGGGCGGGCAGGTCATGGATGAGTTGCCGGATGGTCGGGGTGTCGCGCCGTTCCGGCGTTACATTGTTGCCGGAGGGTTTCCGGTCGAGTTTCTCTTGGCAGACGGCTTTGAGGATCGCGAGCAGCCACGGCCTGATGGCCGGGCCGCGAACGCCGTCGAACCGGCGCAGTGCGCGCCGATAGCATTCCTGCACGGCCAGTTCGGCGTCCGCCTCGGTCCGCATCAGGACCTGGGCGAACGCGTAGGCATCGTCGAGACACGGCAATGCAGCGTCGCGAAACTGCTGCGCCGTTTTATTCCCGGCTTTCGCACTTCGCATCATAGGGTTGCATCTCGTGAATAGCTTTACCGGCAATCGGCGCAGTGGTATCAGGCTCCGCGCCGGAGTCGTGGACCGTCGCGCCAAGCGTAGGGACAGGAACGACGTGCGCACACGACATGCGCGCGGCGGACAGCAAGCGATCGATCGTGTCAGCCCTGATCGATCGAGCGTCGGAGCGCGGATCATGTCCGAGACACAGGTGCCCAACCGGTTCTCGATTTTCCATCATGGGCTGGCCAAAGGGCCGGCCTATGAGGCTTGGCGCGAAGGGATTTGCCGCGGCTTCTGCCGGCTCGACGTCGGACCGACCGACGACAACCGCATCGACTGCCACAACGAGTTTACGCTGCTGCATACGGTCGCCATCGCGACGCCGCGCGGCGGCTCGGCCCGCTTCGCCCGCACCCGCGCGCTTCTGAATGACGGCTGCGACGACCTCGTCCTGATCTCTGCGACGCGCGGCACGGTGCAGGTCACGCAGGCAGGCAAGGCGATCGAGCTTCAGCGCGGCCAGATGTGCCTCACCGAAATGAATATCGTCGGCACCGCCGACCTCACCCGGTCGGGCAGCTTTACGACGACGCGGTTTCCGCGGCGCCTGCTGCTCCAGGTCGCACCATTGGTGGAAACGCAGCTGGCGCGGGTACTCGGGCGCGAGCCGGCCCTGGGCGCGATGATCGAGCGCTATTCCGTGCTCTGCACCGAGCTTGCCGGCGATCTGGACGTGCCCGGCCAGCGGGCGGCGGCGCACCATCTCGCCGACCTGGCGGGTCTCGTTCTCGGCAGCAGCGCCGAGACAAAGCAGCTGTCGGCACGCGACGGCGTGGCGAAGGCGCGGCTCGATCTGATGAAGGCCGATGTTCTCAAAAATCTCGACAACGGTAAGCTCACGATCGAAGCCATAGCAAAGGCGAATGCGCTGAGCACCCGCCAGGCGCAGCGCCTGTTCGCGTCCGCAGGAACGACATTCTCGGAGTTCGTCCTCGAGCAGCGCCTGCTGCGGGCGCGCCGGCTACTGCTGCACGAAGAGGGCGCCGGCCGCAAGGTCAGCGACATCGCCTATACGGTCGGCTTCAACGACCTCTCTTATTTCCATCGCGCGTTCCGCCGGAAGTTCGGCATAGCACCGGCGGAGATGCAGATGGAACTGGGGCGGCGGCATTGAACGCCTCCTGCCGCGGCGCTAGATCAGCAGACCAGCTTCATCGCAACGAGGGCGCTGCCAATGCCTCTGTGGACCTGCGAACAATGCGGCGCGCAATTTCCTGAGACCGCTGCGCCGCCGCCGGCTTGCCCGATCTGCGAGGACGAGCGGCAATATGTGAACTGGAAGGGGCAGGCGTGGCTGACGCGCGAGGAGCTCGCAGAGCGGCACAAACTGGTCTGTCGCGACGATCTTGGCCTCGTCGGGATCGCGCTCGAGCCGTCCTTTGCGATCGGGCAGCGCGCGCTGCTGGTGCCGGACCGCGGCGGCTGCGTGATGTGGGACTGCGTGCCGCTGGCAACCGCCGAGGCGATCGCCCATGTCAGATCGCTCGGCGGGCTGAAGGCGATTGCGATCTCGCATCCGCATTATTATGGCGCGGTCGCCGACTGGAGCGCGGCGTTCGACAATGCCCCGGTCTATCTGCACGGCGACGATGCACAATGGGTGACGCGGCCTTATCCGTCGATCGTGCCGTGGCAGGGGGACAGCCATCGCATCTCCGACGACATCCTGCTGGTGCGCGGCGGCGGGCATTTCGCCGGCGCCACCATGCTGCATTGGCGCAATGGCGCCGACGGGCGCGGCGCGCTTCTGACCGGGGATATCGCGATGGTGGCGATGGACCGCCGCTCGGTCAGCTTCATGTATTCCTACCCGAACTATATCCCGCTCAATGCATCGGCGGTCCGCCGCGTCGCGCGGGTGGTCGAGCCGCTGGCCTATGATCGGATCTACGGCGCCTGGTGGGGCAAGAACATCGCCTCCGACGCCAGGGCGGCGTTCGACCGCTCGGTGCAGCGCTATATTGCGGCGATCGCGGACTGACGGTTCCGGCCGCTTTTGGCAACCTTGCCACGCGGCGCGATCGCGCTATATCAGGGCTTTCCCGCCCCTTACCGATTGTCCGAGTTTCCGCATGACCACAACTGCCGCTGCCGAATCCCAGCCATTCCAGGCCGAGGTTGCCGAATTGCTGCACCTGATGGTGCATTCGGTCTATTCCGAGACCGATATCTTCCTGCGCGAGTTGATCTCGAACGCGTCGGATGCCTGCGACAAGCTGCGCTACGAGGCGATCGCCAATCCGTCCCTGATCACGGACGGCACGCCGCCGGAGATCAGGATCGTCCCGAACAAGGCGGCCAACACGCTTGCCGTGGTTGATACCGGCATCGGCATGGAGCGCCAGGAGCTGATCGACAATCTCGGCACCATCGCGCGCTCCGGCACCAGATCGTTCCTGTCGAAGCTCACCGAGGCCAAGGACGGCGCCAACCTGATCGGCCAGTTCGGCGTCGGCTTCTATGCCGCCTTCATGGTCGCCGAAAAGATCGTCGTCACCAGCCGCCGCGCCGGCTCGGACGAGGTGTGGGTGTGGACGTCGGAAGGCGGCAGCGGCTTCGAGATCGCACCGGGGGGCGAAGAGGCCGCCCAGCGTGTCGCGCGCGGCACCGAGATCGTGCTGCATCTGAAGAAGGACGCCGCCAAGTATCTCGAGGCCTACGAGATCGAGCGCATCGTCCGCGAATATTCCGACAACATCCAGTTTCCGATCCTGCTGGTGCCGGAAGAGGGCGAGCCGCGCCAGATCAACTCGGCGAGCGCGCTGTGGCAGCGCTCGAAATCCGAGCTCAAGCCGGAGGATTACGCCCAGGCCTACAAGCAGATCGCCGGCGCGTTCGACGAGCCGGCGATGACGCTGCATTACCGTGCCGAGGGCCGGCAGTCCTACGCCGTGCTGCTGTTCGCGCCGTCGCAAAAGCCGTTCGACCTGTTCCAGGTCGAGCGCAAGGGTAAGGTCAAGCTCTACGTCCGCCGCGTCTTCATCGCCGACGATGCCGAGCTGCTGCCGGCTTACTTGCGCTTCATCCGGGGTGTGATCGACAGTGAGGACCTGCCGCTCAACATCTCGCGCGAGATGCTGCAGAACAATCCGCAGCTCGCGCAGATCCGCAAGGCCGTCACCGGCCGCGTGATCGGCGAGTTGGAGACGCTCGGCGAGAAGGAGCCGGAGACCTTCGCAAAGATCTGGAACGCGTTCGGCCCGGTGATCAAGGAAGGCCTGTGGGAGGATTTCGAGCGCCGCGACAAGCTGCTGGCACTGGCGCGCTTCACCACGACGTCGGGCGAGAACCGCTCGCTGAAGCAGGTTGTCGACGACTTCAAGCCGAACCAGACCGAGATCTATTATCTGGTCGGCGACAGCGTCGAGCGGCTGAAGTCGAACCCGAAGCTGGAATCGGCGCGCGCCCGCGGCATCGAGGTGCTGCTCCTGACCGATCCGGTCGATGCGTTCTGGACCTCGGCGCCGCTCGATTTCGGCGGCAAGCCGCTGAAGTCGCTGAGTCAGGGCGATGTCGATTTCGGCCTGATCCCGCTTGCCGATGACAAGGACGACAAGAAGGACGAACCCGCGGCCGACGCGGCGACCACGATCGCCGTGATCAAGGACGCGCTCGGCGAGCGCGTCTCCGACGTCCGCGCCTCGCAGCGGCTGACCGCGAGCGCGTCGTGCCTCGTCGCCGGCGGCGATGCGCGCGACCGCGCGCTGGAGCGGCTGCTCGCCCAGCAGAACCGCGGCGCGATCACAAAGCCGGTGCTCGAGATCAATTTGCGCCACCCGCTGGTCGCAGCGCTCGCGACCGATACCGCGCAGGCGAAGGACCTGTCGCTGCTGCTGTTCGAACAGGCGCAGATCCTCGACGGCGAGATGCCCGACGACCCCGCCGCGTTCGCTGGCCGCATGAACCAGCTTGTGCTGCGCGGATTGGGGAAGTAGAGCGCGAACTCTGAACCCGTCATCCTGAGCCCGTAGCCCGGATGGAGCGAAGCGCAATCCGGGACAGGTCCATCCGTGGATAGCGCGGCCCCGGATTTCGCTGCGCTCCATCCGGGCTACGCATTCCTAAAACTGGCAGGCTGACTGCGCCGCCCAGGCGCTTGACAGGCCGCGGTCCATTGATGTTATGTTATAACATAACATCAAACGAATGCCCCATGTCCCGCCGCCGCCGATCCCTCCAGCAACTGTTTGATCTCGATGCAAAAACTCCCCGTCACCATCTTGTCCGGCTTCCTCGGGGTTGGAAAGACCACTTTGCTGAACCACGTCCTGAACAACCGCCGCGGCCTGAAGGTTGCGGTGATTGTGAACGACATGAGCGAGGTGAACATCGACGCCGACCTGGTTCGCGATGGCGGTGCGAACCTGTCCCGGACTGACGAAAAACTGGTCGAGATGAGCAATGGCTGCATCTGCTGCACCCTGCGCGACGATCTGCTGAAGGAGGTACGCACGCTCGCCGAGAGCGGCCGCTTCGATTATCTCCTGATCGAATCGACCGGCATTTCCGAGCCGCTGCCGGTCGCCGCGACCTTCGAGTTTCGCGATGAAGATGGCCAAAGCCTCTCCGACATCGCGCGGCTCGACACCATGGTCACGGTGGTCGACGCCGCCAATCTCCTGAAGGACTACGCCTCGACCGATTTCCTCAGCCAGCGCGGCGAAGCGCTCGACGGCGACAAGCGCACGCTGGTCGATCTGCTGGTCGAGCAGATCGAGTTCGCCGATGTCGTGGTGCTGAACAAGATCGATGCCGCGACGCCTGCGCAGCGCGAGGCCGCCCGTACCATCGTGCGTGCGCTCAATCCCGAGGCCGACCTCGTCGAAGCGAATTTTGCGCAAGTCCCGTTCGACCGCGTGCTCGACACCGGCCGCTTTGCCTATGAGCGCGCGCAGCAGCATCCGCTCTGGCACAAGGAACTCTATGGCTTCGCCGAGCACGTGCCGGAGACCGAGGCGTACGGTATCAAAAGCTTCGTCTACCGCGCGCGGCGCCCGTTCGACCCGGTGCGCTTCCACGGCTTCCTGCGCGAGAGCTGGCAAGGCGTGATCCGCGCCAAGGGCCATTTCTGGATCGCGACGCGCCCGGATTGGTGCGGCGAGCTGAGCCAGGCCGGCGCCATCGTGCGGACCGAAGGGCTCGGTTCGTGGTGGGCCGCGATCCCGCGCGTGCGCTGGCCGGATGATCCGGACTGGCGGCTGATGATGCAGCGGAGCTGGAACGATCTCTACGGCGATCGCCGGCAGGAGCTGGTCTTCATCGGCTCCGGCATGAACGAGGACTACATCCGCCGCAGGCTCGATGCCTGCCTCGTCACCGGCAGACCGGGCATGGACCCGCAAGCCTGGGCCGGGCTGCGCGATCCGTTTCCGCCGTGGAGCAGGACAGGCGAGGCGGCGTGAGACAGTCACCGTAGATGGGGTAACGGGCCGGCCGCCCGCTCGCTACGGCGCAATTTGGAAGCGCGCTCGCGAGCGGCCTGTTGGTTGGAAGGCGGTCGTCCCTCAAACTGATGGTGTTCAACGGAGTCGGGCAAGCCCGCTCCAAGCATCATTAAGGGACGACCATGTACCACTATGCAGGAATTGACGTGTCTTTGGAATGCTCGAGCGTTTGCCTTGTCGATGGGACAGGCAAGATTTTGCGCGAGACGAAGGTTGCGAGCGAGCCGGCGGCGCTGATCGCCTGGTTCCGGTCGCTGGGTCTGGTACTGGAACGGATCGGGCTGGAGGCAGGCCCCTTGTCGCAATGGCTGTATGCGGGTCTGCGAGACGCAGGGCTTGCGGTCGAGCTGCTGGAAACGCGGCACGTTCGCGAAGCCTTCAAGTCGATGCCGGTGAAGACGGACCGCAACGATGCCCGCCGGATCGCGCAGTTGATGCGGCTCGGCTGGTTCCGGCCGGTGCACTGCAAGTCGGTCGCGGCGCAGGAGACCCGCGCCATCCTGACGGCGCGCAAGCTGCTGCAATCCAAGCTTCGCGATGTCGAGAACAGCCTGCGCGGCATACTTCGCGGTTTTGGCCTGAAGGTCGGTGCGACCACCGAGCGCACGTTCGCCGGGCGCATCCGCGAGCTCGTGACCGGCCATCCCGGACTGGAGTTGGTCGCGGCGGCGCTGCTCCAAGCCCATGCGGTGCTGCTGCGGGAGTTCAAGAGCCTGGACAAGCACACCCAGAAGCTCGCCAGGACGCATCCATCCGCCAAGCTCCTGATGACAACGCCGTCCGTTGGTCCGATCGTGGCGCTCACCTATGCCGCGGCGATCGACGACCCGAAGCGCTTCCGCTCCTCGAAGGCCACGGGAGCCCACTTTGGGCTCACCCCGAAGAAGTACCAGTCCGGTGAGACCGACTACACCGGCCGCATCAGCAAGATCGGGGATGCCTCCGTGCGCGAGGCGCTCTACCAGGCAGCTCACGTCATGCTGACCAAGCCGGTCAAGAATTGCTCGGCATTGAAGAGCTGGGCGATGCGGATCGCCCGGCGCGCAGGCATGCGCAAGGCCAAGGTAGCGCTGGCTCGCAAGCTCGCCGTGATCCTGCATCGCATGCTCGCCGACACCAAACCGTTCAACCCGATGACCAAGGCCATCTAGCCAGGAGCAGCAATCGGTTCCGGGCGGGCCACGACACCAGGCTCTCCCCGAGCGAAGTCCCTCCGCTGGGACGATGGATCCGGTCAGGCCGCCATCCGGGAAGTGGCTCACGACCACGCAATCCGTAGATTGGCCGGCCGGCTCCTCAATGCACCCCATCAGGCGACGGCCTTCGCGCCGATCCCGTACAGAAGCAAGTGCCCGGCGAGTGGATGACGCGAAAAGGGATTGACTAACCAAGGCCCGTTACAGAAGCCCGGATGGAGCGAAGCGCAATCCGGGGTCTCCCGCCGCTTGAGAGGTCCCCGGATTTCGCTGCGCTCCATCCGGGCTACGCTTCTAAAACCGGTCCCAACCCGCGCCGTATCTGCTAGAGAATCCCGCATCAGGGCGGAAACGGCGCGGCGTTGCGATGGCTGGCGGCAGCGATATCTTCTACGGCGGCATTCCGGTGTTTCGCGGCTTCGCGCGGCTGATGGACCCCGCGCTGTATGCGCCGTTGCCGGATGACTGGACGGTCGGCGTCGCCGATATCGTGGAATCGACCAAGGCGATCGCGGCGCAGCGCTACAAGGCGGTCAACATGGCCGGCGCCGCGGTGGTCGCCGCCGTCACCAATGCGCTGGAGGGCCGCGAATTCCCCTTCGTGTTCGGCGGCGACGGTGCGAGTTTTGCGGTCGCGCCCGCCGATCTCGACAAGGCGCGCGAAGCCCTGGCCGCGACCGCGCGCTGGGTGCACGACGACCTCGATTTGGTGCTGCGGGTGGCGCTGGTGCCGATGGCGGCGATCCGCGCCGCGGGCGCCGATGTCCGCGTCGCGCGCTTCGGGCCGTCGGCCAATCTGTCCTATGCGATGTTCTCAGGCGGCGGTCTTGCTTACGCCGATGCCGCGATGAAGCGCGCCGAGTTCGCGGTCGATCCGGCGCCTCAGGGCACGCAACCCGATTTGTCCGGCCTGTCCTGCCGCTTCGAGGTGATGCCGTCCGCGCGCGGCGTCATTCTGTCGGTGCTGGTGCTGCCGGCGAAGAACGCCGATCCCGCGTCCTTCCGCAAGGTGATCGAGGATATCGTCGTCCGCGTCGAGAAAAGTCCCGATGCCGGACGGCCGGTGCCCGCCAGCGGTCCGCCGCTGCACTGGCCGCCGCAGGGAATGGAGTACGAGGCGCGCGCACGGCGCCGCGGCCCGCTCGCGCTGCGTCGCGCCGTGGTGCTCACATTCACGCTGTGGGCCTATACGCTGATGCGGTTCAACATCCCAGTCGGCAAGTTCGCGCCGAAACGTTATCTGCAGCAGGTCGTCGAGAATTCAGACTTTCGCAAGTTCGACGACGGCCTGCGCATGATCCTGGATTGCACGCCGGAGCTCGCTTCCGACATCGAGCAGCGCCTCGCCGCCGCCGCGGCGCAGGGCATCGTGCGTTATGGCCTGCACGAGCAGGAAGCCGCGATGATGACCTGCTTCACCCCGTCGGTGATGCGCGCCGACCACGTTCACTTCATTGACGGCGCCCGCGGCGGCTACGCGTCGGCCGCGACGGTGCTGAAGGCGCGCGCGGTGTAGCAATTTTTCTAACCTCTCCCCGCTCTTTTGCGGGGAGAGGTCGGAAGCCACGCCTCGCGTGGCTTCCGGGTGAGGGGCAGGGCAATGCGTGGCCGCAAGGAGATATTCATCCGACTCGCGAGATCGACGGTGAGCTGACTAGAATTCAGATATGGCTACGCGGATAGAGCCCCTCACCCCAACCCTCTCCCCGCAAGAGCGGGGCGAGGGAGCACGGTCCCGTCGCGGTTGCCGCTCGGCTCAGAATTACCGCCCCACCCGCGTCCAGGTCTCGCCGCCGCACAGCGCGCCGACGCAGCCTTCGACGCGTAGCGTGCTCTCGCCGGTCACCGAGATGCTGCTCGCATAGGTGCCGCCGTCGTCGGCGTTGTAGATCTGGCCCGACCATTTGCCCGCGGCGACCGGATGCATGCCGGAAAACAGCGGCAGCCCGATGATCGGCCGGCTGGACAGCGACGGATTCGGATTCTTGTTGTCTACCTGGGGCTTGCCGGTCATCGGATCGATCGGGTCGCGCAGGCTCACCACCACGCCGCAGATGCCGCCGCCGCATTTGCTGATCTTGACGCGGGCATCGCCGGCCTGGGTCTGCCAGACGCCGACCGGCTCAGGCGCGCCTTGCGCATGCGCGGCGGGCACGGCAAGCGCCGTCGCAATGATTGCGATCATGAATTCGAATCTGCAGGCCATGGCTTATTCCCCCAGAGCATGACCCGGAAAAGTGCGAAGCGGCTTTCCGAAAAGATCATGATCAAACAACAAGCTAAAGCGCGATGACGATTCGACTCAATCTGATCGCGCTTTAGAGGTCGGCCTGCATAACAAGTCGAAGAATTTCTGCAATGTCATATTCGCGCGATCAGGTGAGCGCGGTCCCGAAAAAATCTGGTGCCTGTTTCCGGAGCAGTCATGCTCAGGCAACGCTCCGGTGCGAGGGCGCTGTGTCGTATTTATCCCCAGCGGGTCAGCCGGATCGAAATGATGCTGGCAAGGCCGAATGCCACCATTGCACCGCCGACCAGCGCAAACAGCGTCCACGCCGGGGCGCTCACGGTAGCGAGCCACCAGCCGCCGATGCCGACCAGCAGCAGGCGGATGGTGCCGGCCAGCACCGGTCCGCCGACCTTGGCCGCGCCCTGCGAGGAGAAATAGAGACAGACGCCGACGCCGAAGAAGCCGAAGCCCGGGCCGGCCAGCGCGAAATAGGACGAAGCCGCGGCGGTCACGCCGGGATCGGTGGTGAACAGCGCAATCCACAGCGTCGGCTTGAGCGCGACCACAAGTCCGACGAAGCCAACGACAAGTCCGGCGACGGTGCCGGCGGTCCACGCCACCTTGCGGGCGCGCGTCACGAGTCCCGCGCCGATCGCCATGCCGACCATCGGCACCGAGGCGACGCCGATCGCGAACGCGATCGGGATCAGCAAGAATTCCAGCCGCGAGCCCATGCCGTAACCGGCCAGCGTTTCGGTGCCGAAGCTGGCCAGGATCTTGGTGAAGATCAGGATGGTCAGCACGCTCTGCAGCGGCGACAGGCAGGAGATCGCGCCGACCTTGAGAATGTCGAGGAACATCGCGCGCTGGAAGCTGAAGGCGGCGAAGTCGAGTTTCAACCGGCTGCGGCCAGAGGCGAGATACCAGGCGAGGAAGATCGCACCACACGTGAAGGCCGTGAGCTGTCCGGCGGCGACGCCGCGCATGCCGAGACCGGGCATGCCGAACAACCCGAGACCCAGCACGCCGCCGACCGCGATCTGGATCATCGAGACCGTGATCAGCGTCATCGAGGGAATTCGCATATCGCCGGTGCCGCGCACCACGGAGGCGAGCGTGTTGACCAGCCAGATCGAGATCGCGCCGGAGAACAGCACCTGCGAGTAATGCATCGACTGCTCGAGCACGCCGCCATGTCCGCCGAGCAGCGCATAGAATTTGCGGCCGAAGCCCAGCATCATCACGGTGAAGAACAGTCCGGCGCATCCGCCGATGATCGCCGCATGCAGCGCCAGATCGGCGGCGCGGTCGCGGTTGCCGGCGCCGAGCGCGCGGCTGATCGCCGACGAGACGCCGCCGCCCATCGCGCCGGCCGACATCATCTGCGTCAGCATCGCGAACGGAAACACCAGCGCAATGCCGGCCAGCGGCTCGGTGCCGAGCCGGCCGATGTAAGAGGTCTCGGCCACCGCGACCAGCGTCGAGCCGAACATGGCGATGGTGTTCGGGATCGCAAGGCGAAGCAGCGTCGGCAGGATCGGCGCGGTCAGCAGGTCATTGACCGGCGTGGCGGGCGCGGCCGGCTGCACGTCGTCGATCGAGGCATCAATGGTCATGCGTCACGGCTCACTTCGCAAGCGGGAGAGGGGCGCACTGCAATCCAACGCCAGTGAACCGGGCTCGCAATCAATAAATGATGATCGACATGTTACGAGGTTGCACCGTTGATCGCCACCGCCGCCGATGCAGGGGTCACCACGGCAGGCCGCATAGGTCGATCTTGCCCTGGCGCGGCGCGCGGACGATGTCGTTGACGAACGGCGCCATCGCCTCGAAGCGGATCTGCCCGGAAGGCTGCTCGCAATAAACTTCGCCGCTGAAGGGATGCCAGCCGCGCGCCTGGTAGAACGCGAAATTGTGCGGCTCGCAGAATAAGATTGCAAATTTCACCGCGTCGTTGGCACGAATGGTGTGCACGGCGGCATCCAACGCGAGTGACGCATAGCCGCGCCGCCGGCAGTCCGCGCGGGTCGAGACTCCGCCGATGCCGCCGACATGCACCTTGTGGCCATTCCAGGTGATGGTCCGGAAATAGATACCGACATGGCAGGCCAGCCCGCTGTCGTCGGGCGCATCGAGCAGTACGCGCAAATCCGCGTGGGCCCATTTGATGTCCGCCCAGACCGACTTCTCGGCGGCATCCGGGCTCCAGACCGCCTGGAGCAGCGGCTTGGCGCGCTTCCACGATGCATCTCCGTTGAGAATGTCGATTTCGATGCTCATCGTCTGGGTCCTTGGTCTTGGTTCGGGCTGTGCCGATCTGTCATGGGCGATCCGAAAATGCGGTGTTTCTCCGCCATGGAACCTTCTATAAGGGGGGCCCGTTAAGTGTAGTCTCCCACCCTCTGTTGGACATTACCCCATGACCTTCACGCTACCCGATCTGCCCTACGCCCACGACGCCCTTGCTCCCTACATGTCCAAGGAAACGCTGGAGTTTCACCACGACAAGCATCACCAAGCCTACGTCACCAACGGCAACAACGCGATCAAGGGGACCGAATTCGAAGGCAAGTCCCTCGAGGAGATCGTGAAGGGTTCGTTCGGCAAGAACGCGGCCGTCTTCAACAATGCCGGTCAGCACTACAACCACATCCATTTCTGGAAGTGGATGAAGCCGAATGGCGGCGGCAGCAAGCTGCCCGGCCGGCTCGAGAAGAAAATCAACGAGGACCTCGGCGGCTTCGACAAGTTCAAGGCCGACTTCGCCGCTGCCGGCGCCGGTCAGTTCGGCTCCGGCTGGGCCTGGCTGCAGGTCAAGGGCGGCAAGCTCGAGGTCGCCAAGACTCCGAACGGCGAGAACCCGCTGGTCCACGGCGCGGTGCCGATCCTCGGCGTCGACGTCTGGGAGCACTCCTACTACATCGACTACCGCAACCGCCGTCCGGACTATCTGAAGGCGTTCGTCGAAAACCTCGTCAACTGGGACTACGTCGACGAGCTGTTCGGCAAGGCCGGCTAAGCGCGGCTTCGACCGTCGCATATTTCTTCACCCTCCCCTGAAAGGGGAGGGTCGTTTCGCATGCAGCGAAGCGAAATGCGAAACGGGGAGGGGTCATCTCTCAGCACGAGCAGTCTCTCAATGGAGAGACTGTGACCCCGCCCCGCCGCTCATTTCATTCGCATCGACCCTCCCCTTTCAGGGGTGGGTGATTTGAGTGTGCGGCAAGATGCGCCCTCACTCGACACACACCAGCGGGGGCATTGGTGGGTAACGCGGCAAGCTATCTCCTCGTCTTCTTCGGCGGCGGTCTCGGTGCCACGTTGCGCCAGCTGATCAACGTCACCTGCGCGCGCTGCATCGGCACCGCGTTTCCCTACGGCACCTTCATCATCAACATCACGGGCTCGACCGTGATGGGCCTGATCGCCGGCTATCTCGCCTTCAAGGGCGACGCCTCGCAGCCCTGGCGGCTATTTTTGATGACCGGCATCCTCGGCGGCTACACCACCTTCTCCGCCTTCTCGCTCGACACCGCGCTGCTCTACGAGCGCGGCGAGCTCGGCCTTGCGGTGTTGTATGTCGCGGGCTCGGTCGCTCTCTCGATCGCCGGCCTGTTCGCCGGGCTCGCGATCATCAGGCATTTGACGTGAGATGCACTCGGCACCGCCGTCTCTGGAATACTGGATCACCCGCATGCGGGTGATGACACCGCGTGGTGTGGCAACTTGAATCGAGAACCATCCTTCCCGTCGTCCCGGCGAAGGCCGGGATCCATTACCCCCAAGTCTCAAATGTTGCGCGCGCTGGGCCGCGATCCCGTTCATCACTGAGTGCGGTGGTTATGGATCCCGGCCTTCGCCGGGACGACGTGGGAAGGGGTCTCGTCACCTTCCATCCCGCGGGAACTGTTCATCTGTGGAATCCGCCAACCTCCCCGGCCGGCGGCATTTCCCGCCTCCAAATTTCCCTTTGGTAACCTCGCCTTAACCATGATTAGCGTTTGGTTAGGGTCGGAATGACGCGTGAAAAGCCCTCGTTTTGACATGTTGGCAGGGGAAGCAGGGCCCGGCTTTGGACGGGCCCCCCATGCGACAGATGTAAGAGGCTCTCGCGCAGTTTTGCCGCGCCGGGCGCGCGGCCGTGGAAGGGGTGCCGATTGGCGGCCCGCCGAATTGGGACACTTGCGTTGAGAGGATATTGCCGATGAATCCCGCCGACGTGGCTCAGTCAACTCTGCCACTGGCATCGAGCGACGTGTCGCTGATCGCGCTGTTCTGGCAGGCCCATTGGGTCGTCAAATGCGTGATGTTGGGACTTCTGTCCTGCTCGGTGTGGGTCTGGGCGATCGCAATCGACAAGATCCTGCTCTACGCCCGCACCAAGCGGGCCATGGACAAGTTCGAGCAGGCCTTCTGGTCCGGCCAGTCGATCGAGGAACTCTACCGCGCCCTCTCTGCCAAGCCGACCCAGTCGATGGCGGCCTGTTTCGTCGCGGCGATGCGGGAGTGGAAGCGCTCCTTCGAGAGCCAGTCGCGGTCCTTTGCCGGCCTGCAGGCGCGGATCGAGAAGGTCATGAACGTCTCGATCGCCCGGGAGGTGGAGCGGCTGGAACGCCGGCTGCTGGTGCTCGCCACCGTGGGCTCGGCAGGCCCCTTTGTCGGCCTGTTCGGCACCGTCTGGGGCATCATGTCGAGCTTCCAGTCGATCGCGGCCTCCAAAAACACCTCTTTGGCGGTGGTGGCGCCCGGTATCGCGGAAGCGCTGTTTGCCACCGCGATCGGCCTGATTGCCGCAATTCCGGCGACTATTTTCTACAATAAGTTCACTTCGGAGGTGAACCGGCAGGCCGCGCGCCTGGAGGGCTTCGCCGACGAGTTCTCCGCCATCCTGTCCCGTCAGATCGACGAGCGGGGTTGAGTTAGATGATGGTCACTTTTGCGGGTGTGCGATCATGGCGATGAGCATGGCAGGGTCCGGCGGTGGCAGACGCCGCCGCGGCGGGCGCAAGCCGGTCATGGCCGAGATCAACGTCACGCCGATGGTCGACGTGATGCTGGTGCTGCTGATCATCTTCATGGTCGCGGCGCCGCTGATGACGTCGAACATCGACATCGACCTGCCGGTGGCGAGCGGCGGCAAGTCGATCTCGTCGAACCAGCCGCCGCTGACATTGTCGGTCAAGCGCACCGGCGGCGGCTGCAACTCGAATGTCGAGCTCTATCTGGGTGACGCGCCGGTCACGGCCGCCGATTTTCCGGCCAAGATCAAGGCGATCGGTGACGCCCGGTCGGATGCCGAAAAAGTGGTCTATCTGCGTGGCGACAAGGACGTCTGTTACACGGATATGATGAAACTGCTCGGGGAGGTCCGGGCCGCGGGATTCAAGGCGAATATCGTCATCATCCCGGAAGGCGGATAACCACCATGCCAAGGCACGGGGAAGCCTGATTTGAAGGTCAAGGTCGACAAGACTCTGGCGGCATCGATTGTCCTGCACGTCCTCGTGATCGGGTGGGGCCTCGTGTCGTGGTCGACCAAGGCGTACGTGATGCCCGAAGAGGAATCGGTTGCCGTCGACGTGATCTCGCCCGACCAGCTCTCGCATGTCATGGCCGGTCAGAAGGACGGCAAGAAGGAAAATCCCAAGCCGCTGGTCGACAAGGTCGCTGAAGCGAAGCCGGTCGACGACACCGTCGGCAAGGTCGAGGAGAAAAAGCCCCCTGTCGTGACCGACACCGCGCCGCAGCCGGCGCCGAAGGTGGAGAAGCCGGAAGACAAGAAGCCGGATCCGCCGAAGAAGGTCGAGAACAAGCCGAAGGAAGAGCCGAAGCCAGTCGAGAAGAAACCCGATCCGGTGAAGCCCGACCCGATCGCGGAAGCGATCAAGAAGGAAGAGAAGAAGCCGCCGCCGAAGCCGGTCGCACAGGCCGCCAAGCCGCCGCCGGAGCAGAAGCCGAAGGATCGCGTGTTCGACCAGAGCAAGATCGCAGCCCTCCTCGACAAGCGTGACCCGACGCGGGCCGCGGCGACCGGCGATACGCTCAATGCCAATGCGGCGCTCGGCACCGCGAAGGGCAAGGCTGCCGACAACTCCGCGACCTGGGGCGCGATGTTCAAGCAGCAGGTCGAGCGCTGCTGGAAGAAGCCCTATGGTGGCATCGAGGCGCAGCAGACCGAGGCGGTGTTCTCGATCAAGCTGAAGCGTGACGGCTCGCTCGAGGGCATGCCGGTGCCGGAAGGCACGCCGGCGACGCCCTATCTGCGCGTCTATCAGGAGAGCGCGCTGCGGGCGATCATCGAATGCCAGCCGTACAATCTGCCGGCGGCCTTCTTCGACGAATGGAAGTATTTTGCGCCGGTGTTCACAGAGCGAAAGACCTGAGGGCGACGGCGTCGCTTGGCCAATAGCAAACAAAGTCTACGGACAATGACCGACCAGAATGATTTGCGTACAATGACGTTTCGCCTCGACCGCCGACAGATGATCTCCGGAATGGCTGCCCTTGGCGTGCTGGCCGGAAGCCGCAGCGCCTTTGCACAGAAGCGCGTCGTCATTCCGGAAGGCGACTTCGCGCCGCTGCCGATCGCGATCCCGAACTTCGCCGCCGGTACGCCCGGGGACACCGAGGTCGGTGTCGGCGTGACGCAGGTGATCACCAACAATCTGAAGCGCAGCGGCCTGTTTGCGCCGATCGATCAGGCGGCCTATCTCGAGAAGCAGATCAACATCGACGCGGCGCCGAACTTCAACAACTGGAAGAGCATCAACGCGCAGGCGCTGGTGACCGGCCGCATGACGCGCCAGGGCAACGGGCGCGTCAAGGCGGAGTTCCGGCTCTGGGACGTCAACACCGGCCAGCAGCTCGCCGGCCAGCAGTACGACACCTCGGCCGAATACTGGCGGCGCATTGCCCACATCATCTCCGACCAGATCTACGAGCGGCTGACCGGCGAGAAGGGTTATTTCGATACCCGCGTCGTGTTCGTCGACGAGAGCGGCTCGGCGGATCGCCGCGTCAAGCGGCTCGCGCTGATGGACCAGGACGGCGCCAATGTGCGCTACCTGACCCGCGGCTCGGATCTCGTGCTGACGCCGCGCTTCTCGCCGTCGACCCAGGAAATCACCTATATGGAATTCGGGCAGGGCGACCCGCGCGTCTATCTGCTCAACATCGAGACCGGCCAGCGCGAGATCGTCGGCAACTTCCCGGGCATGTCGTTCTCGCCGCGCTTCTCGCCCGACGGCCAGCGCGTCATCATGAGCCTGCAGCAGGGCGGCAACTCCAACCTGTTCGTGATGGATCTCCGCTCGAAGTCGATGACGCGGCTGACCGACACGCCGGCGATCGACACCTCGCCGTCCTACGCGCCCGACGGCACGCGGCTGTGCTTCGAGTCGGATCGCGGTGGCAAGCCGCAGATCTACGTGATGCCGGCAACCGGCGGCGGTGCACAGCGCATCTCGTTCGGCGACGGCACCTATTCGACGCCGGTTTGGTCGCCGCGCGGCGACTACATCGCCTTCACCAAGCAGGGCGGCGGGCAGTTCGCGATCGGCATCATGAAACCCGACGGTTCGGGCGAGCGCATCCTGACCTCGGGCTTCCACAATGAAGGCCCGACCTTTGCGCCGAACGGGCGCGTCGTGATGTTTTTCCGCGATCCCGGCGGCAACAGCGGCCCGTCGCTGTTCACCATCGACGTCTCCGGCCGCAACGAGCTGCGGGTACCGACCCCGGGCTTTGCCTCCGACCCGGCCTGGTCGCCGCTGTTGTCGTGAGCCGGGTGCAGAGCTGCTCCGGGAACCTCGGCGGCGGTCAGCACTTCTCACCTAGCGCACTGAATTTTATAGTGAATTCCGGTCGTCGCCTGGGCGCGGCAAGGACTTGCTAACGATGTTCGCTCAGAAAGACTTCACCTGCGATCAGTAAGAGTGCGAGCTGAAAAGGACGCGCGCTCTCACAATGCAGTTTGCAAGTCAGACGGGTGAACCGGACCGGTCGATGTCGCCGACGATTTCGGCGGCACTGGTCGATTCCCTGTTCATGAACCCAGCGCCCATGATTTTCGGCGCCTTCGGTCCCGCCATTGCGGGCGCCGTGATTGCGGCTGTCACGAGCAATCTGTTGTGCTGGCTGTGCGTGCCGCTGTTCATCGTGGTGGGGCTGGCGCGCGCGCTGCAGATGTACCGCTACAAGCAGCGCAATTCCCGGCTCACCGTCGAAGAGTCCGTGACCTGGGAGAAGCGTTACCGGATCGGCACCATCGCCTACGGCATCTCGCTCGGCATCTGGGGCGTCACCGTGCTGCTCACGACCAATGATGCCGCCGCGCACATGCTGTGCGTGACCACGGTGGTCGCCTACACCTCGGCGGGGGTAGGGCGGACCTTCGGCCGGCCGCAGATCTTCCACCTGCATCTGTTGATGTCGATCGGTCCCCTGATCCTGGCGCTGATGTATGTCGGCGGCCCCTATCACATCGCCCTTGCACTGCTCAGCCTGGTGTTCTTCAGCGCCATCCGGCATCTGACCTCCAGCCTGCAGCGCATCTACGTCAACGCCTGGATCGCCAAGGAGCGCGAGGCCGCGCTGGCGGGCCAGTTCGATACCGCGCTGAACAACATGCCGCACGGCCTGTGCATGTTCAGCGCCGACGGCCGCGTTGCGGTGATGAACCACCGCTTCATCGAGATGATGCAGCTGTCGGACGATTTCGTGCAGCGCGGCGCCAGCGCGACCGACATCTGCAACGCCTGTGTCCTGTCCGGCTCGATCTCGGCCGCGGCCGCACAGCAGATCCTCTACGAGATCGAGAGCTCGCAGCGCGGCGATATCGTCACCAGCGATCCCGACCCAACCAAGAACCGCTCGCTCGACTGGACTTTCCAGCCGATGGCCGGCGGCGGCACGGTGGTGCTGGTCGAGGACATCACCGAGCGCAAGGACGCCGAGGCCCGGATCAGCCACCTCGCGCGCTACGACGAGCTGACCGCGCTGCCCAACCGCGTCAATTTCCGCGACGAAATCGGCCGGCTGCTCGCCATGCAGCACGGCGACCATCGCTCCGCATTGCTGTTCGTCGACCTCGACCAGTTCAAGCAGGTCAACGATACGCTCGGTCATCCCTGCGGCGACCAGCTGCTCTGCGCGGTCGCCGAGCGGCTGCGCGAGATGCTGCGGCCGGAGGATTTCGTGGCGCGGTTCGGCGGCGACGAGTTCGTGGTGTTCCAGCAGAACATCCACTCGCACGAGGACGCTGCGGCGCTGGCTCGTCGCATCGTCGACCGCCTCAGCGAGCGCTACAAGATCGACAACCATTTGGTCGAGATCGGCGCCAGCGTCGGCATCGCGATGACCGCGCCCGGCGTCGGCGCCGACACGCTGCTGAAGAACGCCGACATGGCGCTCTACCGCGCCAAGGCCGACGGCCGCGGCACCTTCTGCTTCTTCCGCGACGAGATGGCGCAAACCGTCGAGGCCCGCCGCATCCTCGAGCTCGACCTGCGCAAGGCGCTCGCCAACGAGGAATTCGAGCTGTTCTACCAGCCGCTGATCAACCTGAAGTCCGGCAAGGTGAGCACCTGCGAGGCGCTGCTGCGCTGGAACCATCCGGCACGCGGCACGGTCTCTCCCGTCGACATCATCCCCGTTGCCGAGGACATGGGCCTGATCGTCGATCTCGGCCGCTGGATCCTGCGCAAGGCCTGCATGGAATGCATGAAGTGGCCCGAGGCGGTCAGCGTCGCGGTCAACTTCTCGCCGCAGCAGTTCCACCAGCGCGACGTGCTGAGCGAGGTTCGCTACGCACTCGAGGTCTCCGGCCTGCCGGCGCACCGGCTCGAGATCGAGATCACCGAATCCTCGCTGCTGCACAACACCGAGCTGACCCACGACTTGCTGTCCCAGCTGCGCTCGCTCGGCGTGCGGATCTCGCTGGACGATTTCGGCACCGGCTACTCGTCGCTCAGCTACCTGCACAATTTTCCGCTGCAGAAGGTCAAGATCGACCGCTCCTTCCTCGAGGGCATCGACAGCGACCGTCCGCTGACCCTGCTGCGGGGGGTGGCGCGACTGTCGGCGGATCTCGGCATGTCGGTCGTGGTCGAGGGCATCGAGACCAATGAGCAGCTCGAACTGATCAGCGCCGATGGCGCGGTGACCGAAGCACAGGGATACCTGTTCAGCCGGCCGGTTCCCTCCGTCCGCATCCGCCAGCTGCTCAATGCCTCGCACGGCCGGCGGACCGACGAGCAACTGCACGTGGTTCCCTCGCGCTCGATCGCTTGACCCGGCGCAATACCCTCAATCGATAGTTGTGAGAGCCTTCGGCTGCACCATTCGTAGTGTACCCTTGCGGCGAGAGGTTAACTGTATTGCCTCGATTGCTTTGACGGAAATTAAGAAGCTGTTAATCTTTTGGCCGCGCGTTGAAGTTGTTGCGTTGTTCAGGGAGTACCAAATGAGGTCCGCGGCCGAAGCCATCAAGCCCGCGACAGGAAGGCTTGCGGACCCTCTGGATCAAGTCGATTACCGCCTCGCTCAGACCCCGGAACAGAAAGACGAGATCTACCGGCTTCGCTATCGCGCCTATCTGCGCGAAGGCGCGATCCGGCCCTCGGCGGATGAGCGGGTTGTCGATCAGTTCGATGATGCGCCGAATGCCTGGGTGTTCGGTGTCTATCTGCAAGGCGAACTCTGCAGCTCGATCCGCATCACCGTGGTGACGCCGGAATGGCGTACCTCGCCGACGCTCGAGGTGTTCGGCGACGTGCTGCTGCCGAAGCTTGATCAGGGTCTGGTCTTCATCGACTCGACGCGCTTCGTCGCGGATCCCGAGAAGGCCCGGAACGTCCCGGAACTGCCCTATGTCACCGTGCGCCTCGGCTCGACCGCGGGCGTGCACTTCAACGCCGATTACGGCCTGGCGCCGGTCCGGCCCGAGCACATGGCGTTCTACCGGCGTGTGTTCCTGCACGAGACCTGGTCGGAGCCGCGGCTCTATCCCGGGCTGGTGAAGCCGGTCGGCTTGATGGCGTCGCATTTGCCGACGGTGCGGGAACGCGTGCTGGCCCGCTATCCCTTCCTGCGCTCCAGCGCCTTCGAGCGGCGCATGCTGTTCGACCGCGAAGGCCAGTTGCAGCCCGACGGCTTCGTGCAGCCGTTCGAGCGCGCTTCGATCGTGCCGAATCCCTGAGGGAATCGGCCATTCTCATCGAGTCAGTTTCGATCGACTGTTGCGCGCAGGCCAAATTGTCCTGCAAAAGCGGCCGGTTCCCGCGAACCTTGCCTTCCCTTCACCATCGCGCCACATTTGCCACCCATTAACCATCGGGGGCGCTTTTCGCCATTGCCTGGCATTTGATGGGGTTCAGCAAGGTCTCGTCAAGGTTGACGGAACGTTCGCTTAACCATCGCCCTGTAGACCGATTGGGTAGTACGAAGAGCGCGAGCGTGGAGGCTCCGGGAATGAATTATCTCCAGGGTATGAAGCTGGTTGCGGTTCTGGCGGTGGCGCTGTCGATGGGCGCCTGCGCCAACAAGAACCCGTTGGACGCCAATGGCGCGATTGGGGGCGCCGCGACCCCGGGCAGCCAGCAGGATTTCGTGGTCAATGTCGGCGACCGCGTGTTCTTTGAGAGCGATCAGACCGATCTCAGCCCGCAGGCGACGGCGACCCTCGACAAGCAGGCGCAGTGGCTGCAGACCTATAATCGTTACTCCTTCACCATCGAAGGTCATGCCGACGAGCGCGGCACGCGCGAATACAACATCGCGCTCGGTGCCCGGCGTGCCCAGTCGGTCCGCGCTTACCTCGCCTCGCGCGGCATCGATCCGAGCCGCATGCGCACCATTTCCTACGGCAAGGAGCGTCCGGTCGCGGTCTGTAACGACATCTCCTGCTGGTCGCAGAATCGTCGTGCCGTCACCGTGCTGAACGCCAGCTCCTGACGCGATCCGAGACAAGTGTTTTCAAACCGGCGCCTTCGGGCGCCGGTTTTGTTTTTGCCGCGTGAAGGCCCGGCCCGCCGTCATCAAGATGAACGAAGCTGCGCGCAATTGGCCGCTTGCTTGTTCCAGCGTCCGTACTAAACCGGTATCCCGCGACGCTGTCCCGGATTTGAAGTGCCAGTCACAATTCCGGCGTACTCCGTCTTTCAATGTCGCTCGCTTTTCACGTCGATCTCGTCGTCAGGGCAAAATGTCATCCAGGATTCATTTTCTTTCCTCCGCCGCGGCGATCGCGGCGTTGCTCGCCGTTTCCGCGCCAGTGTTTGCCCAATCCGACGATTCCGATGCTGAAATGCGGATCGAGCGGCTCGAGAACCAGCTGCGGCAGCTGACCGGCCAGAACGAGGAACTGCAATACCGTAACCGCCAGCTCGAGGAGCGGCTGCGGCAGCTTGGCGGGCAACCGCCAGGCCCAGCTGGACAGGCTCCGGCGGGCCAACCCGTTGCGGCGGCGCCACCGGCGCAGCAACCGCAGGCCTACCCGCAAGCGCAGCCGGGCTACGCCCAGCCCCGGCAAGGCTACGGCCAGCCGCAGCAAGGATATGGCAGGCCGCCGCAGGGCGGCTATGACCAGCAGCAGCAGATCGCGGCGCCTGCGCCGATCGCGCAGGAGCCGGCGCCGGCGGCTTCCGGCCGCCGCGGCCGCGGCGATGCCTTCGATCCGAACCAGAACCCGAATGCCCCAGGGGCGCCGCGCGCACTTGGCGGCGGCGGGATGCCGATGCCCGGTGAGGCGGCGGTTGGTGCGCCCGGCGGCCGTGGGGCAGGCGAGCCGCTCAATCTCGGCAACACCAGCCCGCAGCGTGCGCCCGGCGCGAGCGCAGCCCTGACCACGCTGCCGCCGTCGGCGACGTCGAAGGACGAGTTCGACCTCGGCATCGGCTATATGCAGCGCAAGGACTATGCGCTCGCCGAAGAGACGATGAAGAACTTCGGCCAGAAGTATCCGAACGATCCCCTGGTGGCGGACTCGCAATACTGGCTCGGCGAAAGCTATTTCCAGCGCCAGCAATATCGCGATGCTGCGGAGACCTTCCTCGGCGTGACCACCAAGTTCGACAAGTCCGCGAAGGCGCCCGACGCCCTGCTGCGGCTCGGCCAGTCGCTGGCGGCGCTGAAGGAGAAGGAAGCGGCCTGCGCCGCGTTCGGCGAGATCACGCGGAAGTACCCGCGCGCGTCCGGCGGGGTCAAGGCTGCGGTTGATCGCGAGCAGAAGCGCGTGAAGTGCTAAACCAGATGCGGGAAGGCCGCTTCCGGCCTCTCCGCCAGCAGCTGGTTTTGCGATGCCCGACGATCAATCCGCCATCCCGGCAAGGGACGCCAAGCGCCTGTTCGCAGGCCTTGCGGGCGCGCCGGCGCTCCTGCTTGCGGTGTCCGGCGGTCCCGATTCAGTCGCGCTGATGTGGCTCGCCGCGCGCTGGCGCCGCGCGCTCGCGCAGGGACCGCGGCTGGTGGCGGTCACGGTCGATCACGGCCTGCGTCCTGAAGCGGCTCGCGAGGCGCGCGACGTCAAGCGGCTGGCGCGAAGTCTCGAGCTGCCGCATCACACGATGCGTTGGACTGGACCAAAACCTGGAACCGGTGTGCCGGCGGCGGCGCGCGCGGCCCGCTATCGACTGCTCGCGCAGGCCGCACGCAAGCATGGTGCCACGCATATTTTGACCGCGCACACCCGTGACGATCAAGCCGAGACGCTGTTGATGCGGATGTTGCGCGGCAGCGGCGTTGCGGGCCTCTCGGCAATGGCGCGCGAGACCGAGCGCGACGGCGTCTTGCTGACACGGCCGCTGCTCGACATCTCCAAGGCCCAGCTGATCGCGACGCTGCAGAAGGCGCGCATCCGCTTTGCCGACGATCCGACCAACCGCGATCGATCCTTCACGCGTCCGCGGTTGCGCGCGCTGATGCCGATGCTCGCGGCGGAGGGCGGCGACGCGCGGAACCTGGCGCGGCTTGCCGCGCGGATCGCGCGCGCCAACGCCGCGCTGGAGGTGCTGGTCGACGGCGCCGAGCACTATCTTGCGTTGAAGAGCGAGGATAACTCCGGCGCGGGCTTCGATGCTGCACTGTTCGCAGTAATGCCCGAGGAAATCCGCGTCCGTCTGCTCAAGCGCGCCATCGACCGCGTCGGACATGAGGGCCCGGCCGAGCTCGGCAAGGTCGAAACCCTGGTCGCCGCGATGGACGAGGCCTTGGATGGGACTTTGGGAAAACGCGAATCCAGGCTGAAACAGACCCTTGCCGGAGCGGTCATCAGCATCGCCGCCGGCCGGATCAGGATCGGCCCGGCACCGCCCCGCCGGGGGCGCTCCCGCTGAGCCGGGTTCGATTGTTTCAATCGCTGTCATAATCGGGCAAAGAGGCTTAACCACCCCGGAAAAACACCGGATTCAGCGCCATTTTTTGACCGGGAATCGCGCTAGGATGCGGTAAATAGTCGTGCGTGGTTCCCTTGGCATCTACCCCAGCGGCACCTAAATTGTATGCCATCGACGGGATGGATTCCCTGGGGATTCCCACAGAGCCTGCCCAAGGATAGAGAGAGGCCGCGATCCGCGCGACCACGAAGGAAGACCATGAACGCCAATCTGCGGAATTTCGCCCTCTGGGTCATCATTGTCCTGCTGTTGCTGGCGTTGTTCACGCTTTTCCAGAATCCTGGCCAGCGCTCGTCGTCCTCGGATATCTCGTTCTCGCAGCTTCTCACTGAGGTCGATCAGGGCCATGTCCGCGACGTCGTGATCCAGGGGCCGGAGATTCACGGCACCTTCAACAACGGCACGAGCTTCCAGACCTACGCGCCGAGCGATCCGACGCTCGTGAAGCGCCTCTTTGACGCCAAGGTGCAGATCACCGCGAAGGCGCCCGGCGACAACGTGCCGTGGTTCGTCTCGCTGCTCGTCTCCTGGTTGCCGTTCATCGCGCTGATCGGCGTGTGGATCTTCCTGTCGCGGCAGATGCAGGGCGGCGCCGGCAAGGCGATGGGCTTTGGCAAGTCGCGCGCCAAGATGCTGACCGAGGCCCATGGCCGCGTCACCTTCGAGGACGTCGCTGGTGTCGACGAGGCCAAGCAGGACCTGCAGGAGATCGTCGAATTCCTCCGCGACCCCGGCAAATTCCAGCGGCTCGGCGGACGGATTCCGCGCGGCGTGTTGCTGGTCGGCCCTCCCGGTACCGGCAAGACGCTGATCGCGCGCGCGGTCGCGGGCGAAGCCAACGTGCCGTTCTTCACCATCTCCGGTTCTGACTTCGTCGAGATGTTCGTCGGCGTCGGCGCGAGCCGCGTCCGCGACATGTTCGAGCAGGCCAAGAAGAACGCGCCCTGCATCATCTTCATCGACGAAATCGACGCGGTCGGCCGTCATCGCGGCGCCGGCCTCGGCGGCGGCAACGACGAGCGCGAGCAGACGCTGAACCAGCTGCTGGTCGAGATGGACGGCTTCGAGGCCAATGAGGGCGTGATCCTGATCGCGGCGACCAACCGTCCCGACGTGCTCGATCCCGCGCTGCTGCGTCCCGGCCGCTTCGACCGCCAGGTCGTGGTGCCGAACCCGGACGTCGTCGGCCGCGAGCAGATCCTCAAGGTTCACGTCCGCAAGGTGCCGCTGGCGCCGGATATCAACCTCAAGACCATCGCGCGCGGCACCCCGGGCTTCTCGGGCGCCGACCTGATGAACCTCGTCAACGAGGCTGCGCTGACCGCCGCCCGCCGCAACAAGCGGATGGTGACGCAGGCCGAGTTCGAAGAGGCCAAGGACAAGGTGATGATGGGCGCCGAGCGCAAGTCGCTCGTGATGACCGAGGAAGAGAAGCTGCTGACGGCCTATCACGAGGGCGGCCACGCCATCGTCGGCCTCAACGTCGTCGCGACCGATCCGATCCACAAGGCGACCATCATTCCGCGCGGCCGTGCGCTGGGCATGGTGATGCAGCTGCCCGAGCGCGACAAGCTGTCGATGTCGCTCGAGCAGATGACTTCGCGCCTTGCCATCATGATGGGTGGCCGCGTCGCCGAAGAGTTGATCTTCGGCCGCGAGAAGGTGACCTCGGGTGCTGCCTCCGACATCGAGCAGGCGACCCGCCTTGCCCGCATGATGGTGACGCGCTGGGGCCTCTCGGAAGAGCTCGGCACCGTCTCCTACGGCGAGAACCAGGACGAGGTGTTCCTCGGCATGTCGGTCTCGCGCACGCAGAACGCGTCCGAGGCGACCGTGCAGAAGATCGACTCCGAGATCAGGCGTCTGGTCGAGGAAGGCTACAACGAGGCGACCAAGATCCTCACCGAGAAGCGCGAGGACCTCGAGGCGCTCGCCAAGGGCCTGCTCGAGTTCGAGACGTTGACCGGCGACGAGATCATCGACCTCTTGAAGGGCAAGAAGCCCAATCGCGAGTCGGTGCTGGAGCCGTCGACGCCGCGCGCATCCGCCGTGCCGCCGGCCGGCAAGCCGCGCCCGCGTCCCGATCCGGACACCGGCATGGAGCCGCAGCCGCAGGCGTAAGCCTCGCCCGCGATGGCCGGCACGTCCGGCAAACCAGTTGTGCAAAAGCTCGGCCTCAAGCCGGGCTTTTGTATTTTTGTCGACGGGTTGTCCGTTCCCTACGGCGACGTTGTCGGCGAGCTGCCCGCCGATGTGCTGGTGGCGAAGACCGCACGGGCACCGCTCGATGTCGTGCACCTGTTCGCCGCCAAGGCCGAGGGGCTTGCGGCCAGGCTGCGGCGTTATCGTCAGGCGATCGCCCCTGACGGCATGATCTGGGTGTCGTGGCCGAAGAAGAGTTCGCGCGTCGCGACCGACCTTACGGAGAGACAGGTCCGCGAAACCGGCCTCGCGAACGGCCTGGTCGACGTCAAGGTTTGTGCGGTCGATGACGTCTGGTCGGGACTGAAATTCGTGATCCCGGTCAAGGACCGCGGCAAGCGCTGAGATCGCGCCTTTCGAATATCCGTGGCCTCCGCTGCAACGCCGTGGCATCCTCGCGCCCAGCCGTCAAACGGCACGGCCGCGTTGTCTGAAGGCGCGGCAAGAAAAAGGGGAGGGGAGGCCGATGCGCAATGCATTCGGCGCGCTTGGCGCCATTTCGTTCCTGCTGCTGCCCACGTCTTCTCTCGCCGCCGAGATGCGCGGCGTCACATCAACCGAAATCAGGATCGGCCAGACCATGCCCTATAGCGGGCCGGTGTCGGCGTTCGGCGCGCTCGGCAAGGGCGAAGCCGGCTATTTCAGGATGCTGAACGATCGCGGCGGCATCAATGGCCGCAAGATCAACTTCATCTCGCTGGACGATTCCTACGCGCCGCCGAAGACGGTGGAGCAGACGCGCCGCCTCGTCGAGAGCGACGAGGTCGCGCTGATCTTCTCCTCGATCGGCACCGCGCACAACACCGCGATCGCAAAGTACCTGCAGGGCAAGAACATCCCGCAGCTGTTCCTGGCCTCCGGCGCCTCGAAATTCGGCGACGTCACGCAATTCCCGCAGGCGACGATGGGCGTGCAGGCGCCGTTCCGCTACGAGGCACGGCTCTATGCGCGCTATGCGCTGGCGAAGAATCCGAATGCAAGGTTCGCCGTCATCTCGCAGAACGACGACTACGGCCGCGACTATCTCGCCGGCCTCAAGGACGTGCTCGGCGAGAAGTATGAGTCTCTGGTCACGGTTGCGACCTATGAGATCACGGACCCGACGATCGACTCCCAGATCGTCAAGCTGAAGGCCACCAATGCCGACGTCTTCGTGATCGCGGCGACGCCGAAATTCGCGGCGCAGTCGATCCGCAAGGCCTTTGAGATCGGCTGGCGGCCGATGACTTTCCTGTCCAACACAGCGGTGTGGATCTCGACCGTGATGCAGCCTGCCGGCCTCGAGGCCGGCACCGGCATCATCTCCACGGCCTATGTGAAGGATCCGGACGACCCGGCATGGAGCGACGATCCCGGCATGAAGGGCTGGCGCGAGTTCATGACCAGATACGTGCCGGACGGCGACCAGCACGACACCAACTACGTCAACGCCTACAACAGCGCGATGGCGCTGGAGGCGGTGCTGAAGGCCTGCGGCGACGATCTCTCGACCGAGAACATCCTGCGTCAGGCATTCGCGATCAAGGGCCTGGAATTGCCGATGTTGCTGCCGGGCATCAAGGTCAACACCTCGCCGGCCGACCACGTGCCGGTCGATCAGATGCAACTGATGCGCTTCAACGGCAAGACCTGGGATCGCTTCGGCGAGCTTCAGACAGGGAATTGAGGGTGGGGCTGATCGCGCTTGAACTGTGAGCGCCGGGGATCAAACCCGTCATCCTGAGGAGCCGCGCAGCGGCGTCTCGAAGGATCGACGGCCCGACTGGTGGCCGATTCATCCTTCGAGGCTCGCCCGGCGGCGCAATTGCGCCGCAAGGCTCGCACCTCAGGATGACGGGACGACGATGCGATTTTGGACTTGTGCGGCGTCGGTTAGTTCGTGCTCTGACCCGCCGCCGCCGCGCCGGCCTTCGTCTCGTCCGAGCGCACATGGATCACGGCGATGTCGTCCTTGTACAGCCGCTTCCAGCCCTTCAGGTGATCCAGCGCGTTGCCGGCGGGCGAGTCCGAGCTCAGCAGCGTGGCATCGATCCGGTATTTGTCGAGCAGGCCCAGCAGCCGGCCGACGTCGCGGGCGTCGAGCGCATCGTAATAGTCGAGCACGAATTGCTCGCCATAGAGCTCGGCGCGGCCGTCGATGAACACCTTCATGTCGCGGCTGACCATGTAGCCGCCGAACGGCGCGGTGCTGAACACGCGTTGCGCCTTGTGCTGCTGCAGCACGTCGACCGCGGCAACGGGCGAGAACATCGGGAGGAATTTGAACTGATGCTGCGCGACGAACATCGCCGTCGTCACCCACGCGCCGATCACCATCGCGATCACAGCCAGGATCGTGACGACGGGAAATGCGCGCGCTTCTTCGAAGCGGGCGGCGGTGGCGCCTGCCGTTCCCCATTGCTCGGCGATCGGCTTGGCGAGCACCAGCGGAGCGATGAACGCGAATACCTCGATGTTGCGGACATGGCTCAGCGCCATCCAGATCAGCCCGAGCAGCAGCAGGATCCGCGGCACCGACAGCGTCAGCCTGCGATAGCAGATCAGGCCGATCAGGCCGAGCAGCGTGGCTTCGAAGAAGCTGGGCTTGCTGAAATCCGCCGGCTTCCATTCCCCGATCAGCGTCAGCAATTTGCCGAGGCTGAGGATCTTGGTCGCGCCCAGCAGGCTGTTCCAGCCATAGGGCGTCAGGCAGCTCGCGGCCAGCGCGGCGAGGCCGAACAGGCCCCATCGCACGACAAGCTGGCGGCGGCGGCCGGGCTCCGCGTTCCACACCGCCTCCAGTCCGATCGGTCCGATCAGCGCCAGCCCGAGAACGAAGCCGCCATGCAGATTGGCCCACAGCGTCATCAGCGGCAGCAGCCACCATGACGGTGAGGTGCGGCGATCCGCGGCCGCGAGCAGGCCGCCGATGAACGCCAGCAACACCGGCAGCGCCAGCACATGCGGCCGCGCCAGAAAGTGGATCGTCGACAACAGCAGCGCCAGCGCCGCGATCAGAAGCGCGCGCGCCGGATCGAAATACGGGCTCAACAGATGCAGGAAGATCGCGACCGTCGCGCCGATCGCCATCGACGACAGGATCACCGGTCCGGCCCAATCGCCGCCGTATACGAGCGCGTACACCACCTGCGACAGCCACGAGCTCGAGATCCAGGGCTCGCCGAAACGGGTGAACGAGAACACGTCCGATGTCGGCATCGCGCCGTGTTCGAGGATCCACTGTCCGACCCGGATCTGCCACATCGTGTCGGAATCGCGCAGCAGGATTTCGCCGGCCGAGAGATAAAACAGATAGGCGCCCACGGCGGCGCACAGCGGCACCAGTCCTCGCGCCGCGCTACGGCTGCTCACGCTGCTGGTGATGGAGAGTGACATGCGCTTTCTTGCTTGTTTCGGCCGGGGGCATCCAGAGCCAACGCCACGCGTGATGCTGGCGCGCACTCGACCACGGCTTCCGATAAATTCGGGTAAATGCCGCGGCGATATCGCGAGTGTGCGCAAGATCAGATGTCTCGATTTCGAGCGATCACCTTAGCCGGCGATTTACCATCGCGGCCCTGAACCGGTCGGGGAGAGGCCCGAAGCACCGCCGGCTCAATCAGAGGTGGTACCAGAGGTTGCAAAAAAATCCTTACAATTCCAGCTTGTCAACCAGTCTGAATAGTTGTTCACTTCTTCAGGCGATTGCGGGATCAATCGCTCAAAACGTTGAAGACTCGTGTGTTCTGCCGGTGGGCGCCGGCCGGGGCGCACGGCGGGGGGACGGAACGCCATGGTTTACCGGCGAACTCATCAGGTCGTGAAACGGCTGGCCGCGCGGCGCAGCGCCATCCTGTCGGCTGCGCGGGACGCGGCGGCGGCGGGCGGCATGGCGGCGGTCCAGATCGCACCCGTCGCGGTGCGGGCCAATGTCGCGGCGGGAACAGTCTACCGCTATTTCCCGTCGAAGGCCGAGCTGATCTCGGAATTGATCACGGAAGTCTCGCGCGACGAGCTCACGGCGATCCGGCGTGCCGCCGATGCCGCGCCGGGGCCGTCATCGGCGCTTGCCGCCGCGGTGACGACGATCGCGGTCCACGTGCTGTCGCAGCGCAAGCTCGCCTGGGGCATTTTGGCCGAGCCGGTCGACGTCGACGTCACCGCCTCGCGCCTCGCCAGCCGCCGCGATATTTCCGGCGAGCTTGCCATGCGCATCGATGCCGCGGTGCGCGCCGGGCACCTGCCGGCGCAGGACACGGCGCTGGCCGCCACCGCCTTGCTCGGCGCGCTGCACGAAGCGCTGGTCGGCCCGCTGGCGCCGGCCAATCTCGACGATCCGATCAAGCTGCGTGACGCGGTGCAGACCGTGACGCTGCTAGCGCTGCGCGCGGTCGGCGTGATGGACGCACGCGCGCGTGGCCTCGTGGTGCAGGCGACGACTCCGGCGAAGGCGCTGGTCGGCGCCTGAGTCCAGGATGAGGCCAAAGCGCGCGAAGAACACTTCTGTCGCATTGGCGTTGTAGTTTTGCGGGCTGGGTTCAACCAATCTCACGGAGCAACCCATGACGACAACCCATGGCTCGGCCAAATGGCAGGGCGGCATCAAGGACGGCAAGGGCGCGATCTCGACCAAGAGCGGCGCGCTCTCGGATTACCCCTACGGCTTCGCCAGCCGTTTCGAGGGCAAACCGGGTTCGAACCCGGAGGAGCTGATCGGCGCGGCGCATGCCGCCTGCTTCACGATGGCGCTGTCGTTGATCCTGGGAGAAGCCAAGCTCACGGCGGAGCATATGGAGACCAAGGCCGATGTGACCCTGGAGAAGGTTGCCGACGGCTTCGCCATCACCGCGGTGCATCTGACGCTGTCGGCGAAGATCCCGGGCGCCGACAACGCGACGTTCCAGGAACTGGCCGGCAAGGCGAAGGCCGGATGTCCGGTGTCGAAGCTGCTCAACACCAAGATCACGCTCGACGCGTCATTGCAGGGCTGATCGCGGCGCGGCGGGTTAGAGCGTTTTCGAGCGAAATAGGCACCGGTACGCGTGAAGAAAACGCGCCAAACAGGAATCTAGAGCTGCGCGTCGCCCTTCGGGCCGACCGAGGCGATACGCAGCATGTTGGTGGTGCCGGGGGCGCGGAGCGGCACGCCGGCGACGATGATGACGCGCTGGCCGGCCTTGGCAAAACCGTCGCGGAACGCAATCGAGCCGGCGCGGTCGACCATGTCGTCGAGATCGTGGGCGTCCTCGGCGACCACGCAATGGACGCCCCACACCACCGACAGCTTGCGGCCGGTGACGAGGTTCGGCGTGATCGCGACCACCGGCACCTTAGGCCGCTCGCGCGCCACCCGGATCGCGGTCGAGCCTGATGACGTCCAGCAGATGATCGCCGACAGGTCGAGCGTCTCGGCGATCTGCCGCGCGGCGTCGGCAATGGCGTCACCCACCGTCGCTTCGGGATCGACGCGCTGCGCGTTGATCACGTTGCGATAGGTCGGGTCGCGCTCGACCTCCTCGCCGATGCGGTTCATGGTGGAGACTGCCTCCACCGGGAATTTGCCGGCGGCGGATTCCGCCGACAGCATGATGGCGTCGGCGCCTTCGTAGACGGCGGTGGCGACGTCGGAGACTTCGGCGCGCGTCGGCACCGGCGCCTGGATCATCGATTCCAGCATCTGGGTTGCGACCACCACCGGCCTGCCGGCGCGGCGCGCCATCCGGATCATCTGCTTCTGCAGGCTCGGTACCCGTTCCAGCGGCAGTTCGACGCCGAGATCGCCGCGCGCCACCATCAGCGCGTCCGACGCTTCGATGATGTCGGCAAGGCGGTCGATCGCCTGCGGCTTCTCGATCTTGGCCATCACGGCGGCGCGGCCGCGGATCATCTTCTTGGCCTCGATCACGTCCTCGGCGCGCTGCACGAAGGACAGCGCGACCCAGTCGATCCCCTCCGGCAGCGCGGCTTCCAGGTCGGCGCGGTCCTTTGCGGTCATCGCCGACACCGGCAGATCGGTATCGGGCAGGCTGACGCCCTTGCGGTCCGACATCTTGCCGCCGATCACGACGCGCGTGACCGCGCGCTCGGGCGAGGTTTCCTCGGCGATCAGCCGCACCTTGCCGTCGTCGAGCAACAGCGCATGGCCCGGGCGGAGCGCCGCGAGGATCTCCGGATGCGGAAGCTGGACGCGGCTGTTGTCGCCCGGCGTCTTGTCGGAATCCAGAATGAAGCTCTGGCCGTTCTTGAGCTGGGTCGCGCCTTCCGCGAACGAGCCAAGCCGCAGCTTCGGCCCTTGCAGGTCGACCAGGATGCCGATCGGCCGGCCGTAGCTCGATTCGACATTGCGGATGGTCTTGACCAGCTCCCGCATCTTGTCATGCGGGGTATGGCTCATGTTGATGCGGAAGACGTCGGCGCCCGCCTCGAACAGCTTGCGGATCATCGCGCTGTCTGAGGAGGCCGGGCCGAGCGTTGCGAGGATCTTGATTCGACGCAGTCGTCTCATGGTTTGTTTCCGGGTGGTGCGGCTGGCGGCAGACCAGACGCGCCCGGCGGCGCTGCGCCCGGCGGCGGGTTGGGCAGGCCCGGCATCGCCCCGGGACTTCCTGGACCCACGCCGCCCGGCATTCCCGGTACTTTCTGCGGCTGTTGTTCGTTGGCTTCGGTCAGCTGGACGGTCCATGCACGCTGCTCGCCGGTGTCGACCTCGAAGAAGCCGGTGCGGTCGAACCCGCGCGCCAGGCAATTTTCGGTGCCCTTGATGGTGAATTCCTTGTCGCGCGAGCACATGAAGGCCTGGCCGGACCATTCGCCGCCGCGATCATAGTCGAGAGCGTAGATGTAGTAGTAGCGCGCCACAAGGTTGCCGCGCAGCAAGGTCTCGCAGGTGCGCGACGACACATTCCACCAGCCCTCGGTGGTCCAGCCCTCGGCGTCCTTGTAGCCGAGCGCGATGCCGACGCGGCTCGAGGTGTTGTTGCAGAGCCGGAAATCGGCCGCCGCCGGGCTCGTCCACAGGCAGGCCGCGACCAGCGCCAGCACCGGCAGGAGGCCGGCCAACGTCAGACGGATATTGCGGGGAGCTGAGGCAAGGGAATCTGTTGGGCTCATGCAGCGAAGCTATATCAAATCATGGACGATTTCGCGTGCCCGGCCGGCACTGTCAACGGGCGGGCGCCCGTCTGCGACGCTGTCGGACCATGGCCGGGGTGGCCGGACCGGTCCGTTTTGCGCGCCGATATGGCAAAATCTGTGACAATTCCCGATTGCCAAAAACATCATAGCGATATTGTGTCCTTGGGCCGCTGGCGGGCTGCTGCTTGATTGTCCCGCCGGTCAGGAGGCCGCCCCGCCCCGGGCGGCTTTTCTGTGCGTAGCCGCTAGGCGCCCCGGTAAATCGCCTTTTCGTGCGATCCCGGCGCCGGCCCGGCCGAGAGACCGGCTCGCTGATTTACCCGCGCTCAGTGACGCTCACAGCGGATCGGGCCGGGACCCGCGACCGGGGATAGCCGCCGCGGATGGAAAAGGGGCGGGCCAGGGCGGGCCGGAAAAAGCGGCAGGCCCACAAAAACCGACCACCAACGGTAGGCTCGCGCCGCTGCGACCCGCGAGGGATTGATAATTTGCTAGCCGCCGATCGCGGCGCTTTGATCGCGGCATGCCACCCCGCCGTTACACGAAATGGTCAGGTCGCTACCCGCCGGGCAGCCCCGCTCAATGGCTCGCAGACGGCCATGTTACCTGCAACATCCAGTGCCACGGGTGCAGCCGCTTGGTCGATGTCCGGCTCGACGCCCTACCGCAGGACTGGCCATGGTCGCGGGTCGGCTGGTGCCTCGTCTGCAAGGAATGCGGCGCTGCGGGCGCGGTGAACATCGTGCCGAACTGGCATGACATGACGGGCCAAGGGGTGCCATTCTCGGCCGGATGGAATAAGCGCTGATCACGCCCAACAGCAAAAGAGCAGCCGAGATGGCACTTAGTGACGCATGCTTTGATTTTCTGCAAGCGACAGCGGAGGCAGCAGAAGCGCTGGCGGAGGGTGTCCACCGCTACTCGGCACCTGACTATCCGATCCCCTATGGCAACGAGATCGACGCCCTTCGGCGCGCGTGTTTGGCCCTTCGAGAAAGGCCGTACGATCCGGTGGCTGCTGCCGAACTGTTTCGCTTGGTTTCCAAGGTCATGGCCTTTCACGACGCTCCTCCGGACACGCCCGAGAGCGCTCATCGCGAAACCGAAATGAAGACGCTCATACGCTTGTTGGAAGAGCCGCTAGACAGTTCGGACAAGGCGGCGGTGCCGGCAGTAGTTAGCAACGTGGTAGCGGAAACGAAATTCACGGCAATGGCTGCCGAACGTCTCAAAGGCATGCTGTCGAAGCTGGGCAAATCCGCTTACGATGTTGCAATCAAGATCATTAGCGACATTGGTTCGGCGACTGTGAAGAAGATGCTGGGCCTCTGAATGTGCAATCTATACAGCGTCACCACCAACCAAGAGGCGATCCGCAACTTGTTTCGCGTGGTCAATCGCTACGTCGGCAATCTTGCGCCGATGACGGGTGTCTTTCCCGATTACCCTGCGCCGGTTGCCCGAAACGCGGACGCTGGGAGCGAGATGGTGCTGATGCGATGGGGTATGCCGCCACCACCGCGCACCGGCGGCCCGCCTGTGACCAACATCCGCAACACATCGTCACCGCACTGGCGCGGCTGGCTCAAGCCAGAGAACAGGTGTTTGGTCCCGGCCAACAGCTTCGCCGAGTACGCGCCCGAGCCGAACCCGGAGACCAAGAAAAAGGATGTGGTCTGGTTCGCGCTGAACGAGGACCGGCCGCTGTTCGCCTTCGCGGGCATCTGGACCGCGTTTAAGGGCGATCGCGGGACGAAGTCCAAACCGATCCCGGGGCCGCATCTGGTCTATGGCTTCCTGACGACGACGGCGAATGCGATCGTCGAGCCGATCCATCCGAAGGCTATGCCGGTGATCCTGACCACCGATGAAGAGCGCGACGTTTGGATGCGAGCGCCGTGGGACGAGGCGAAAGCCTTGCAGCGGCCGTTGCCCGACGACGCGCTAAGGGTCGTAATGCGCGGCGCCAACAAAGAGGATACGGCTACCGCATAGGGTCAGATCAATGGACTTTCAGCTTGGCAGCTTGAGGGCCGCGCAATCAGTTTGTCAGCAGTACTTTCTTCTTTCCGATCTCATCCATGATAATTAGGACGATACGTGTCGCCTGCTGCGGTGTCGCGCCCTCACCGTGCAACCCCAATAGCGATCCGTTCCAGTTGGCGTATTCTGCGCCAAATATCGGCAATTTCGCTCGATAACAATTCATCAAGGTGAGTGACGGCACCGCCCCACTTGCCAAAATTTGCGTCCATCAAACTTCGGCGCTGGTCGTGCTCATCTTCGGGTATGTCTACCTCTCCGTCCTCGTAGGCCAATCCTGATGTGTTCTGACGCATGATTGTAACCAAGTCGGCGACGCTGGATCGCACCGATTGCAGCGCAGCGATCGCGTCAAGTCGAGCTTGCTGCGTCGACGACGGCTCTGGATGACGATTGCTGTATCGCTGCATGTCACGCAGCGCCGCATCGCAAATCTCAATTTGCTCGAACGCTGCATTCGGCCAAGAGGCATAAATGTCATGTAGCGATCCATTGTCATACTCGAACAGAAGGCTCGGCAGACGGTAGAGACCGTCGCGCGCCAGTTTAACGCGATCACGTTCGGCTTCTAATGCTTCGGCGGACCTCACGATCATTGTGACTGCGGCTGCTGCCGACTGACGTCGCTGTTCACGCAACTGTCGATAAACAGGTGCGGCTGCAAAATAGGCTGCGGCAAGAGCCAGGAGAGCAGCCAAGAGGGTTTGCCATTTCTCCAACCCCACCCAAAACCTGTCGGCGAAGACCGGGCCGGCGACGCCAGTCCACGCCGCCAAGACGCAGGCGAGGATTAACATAGAAATTGAGAGAAAATCGCGTTGTGGCTCACGCATTGGACACTCTGGGGCTGATGGGGACTGATACACGCCAGATCGCATCAGGAGAAAACCGACCGGGCGCAAAGTCCTGTGGATAGGTCGGGCGGGGCTGGATAGCCTTTAGTCCCGCTGTCAGAGGCACGCAGCCTGTGGTAGAAGTGCTGGTTTGCCTCAGCCGCAGCTAATTTTCCCTGCCACGAACGCCGATGACAATTGACCATTTCGAATTCAAGTTCTACGCGGCCCTAGCTCGAAATGAACTGCTAAAGCGCCAAGGTACGGCCTTCCAAGACTTCTTCGTTGAGGTGGCCCATCACAGTTGGAGCCCCGATTTTGAAGGTCGGCGCCCGCAAGGTAGCGTGGGTGACAAGAAATGCGATGGTTACCGGCCCTCGAACGAGACGGTTTTCCAATGCTACGCGCCGCGACAGATGATGCCACGGCCGCTGTGTTCTAAGATCAGGGAAGACTACTTTGGGGCACTTCGCCACCGTCAGACTACGCCGATCAGGAAGTGGACGCTCGTACACAATGACCACGAGCAGTTGCCTACGGAAGCGCACGAACTCATCTTGAAGCTTCGGCGCCGGGTATCGCGCATCTCAATCGATGTTATGGGGCCTGAACATCTGCTCCAATTGATCATGGCGCTGCCGACTGAGCGTCTGATGTTGCTTTTCCCGAATGGTTTGTCCGGCAAGGACCTGCGCGCAATCAGCTATCGTGACATCGATGAACTGATCGGAAGTTTGGGTGGGTTAGAGCCCGACCCCGGGGGCGAACGACCGGATCCGCCATCGACTGAAAAAATTGCATACAATCGGTTCTCGGAGGAAGTCGCCTTGATCCTGAGAACCGGCTACATCGTTCAACGCAAGTTTTTCGACTACTTTGCAAGCACCTCGCGTTCCACCGTCGGAAACAGGCTCGCCGAAAAGTTCAAAAAGTTATATGCGGCCAGGGCGTCGGCCGGTGATGACGCGGATCAAATCTTTTGGGCCTTGGCTGAGGCAGTCGGAGGCTTGGCCACCGAAAAGCCTCGCCGCGCTGCAATCATTGGATTGATAGCCTACATGTTTCACAGCTGCGACATTTTTGAAAATCCTCCGATGCGGGTCACGTCGTGATTTTGCCCACTAAGCATCTGCCGTCGGATCGGGCGTTGTTGACTGTCGGCGCGCGCGTTCTAGCGTTGCTGGACGAACCTCGAACAGTTTCGTCGTTGTGGGATCGGATCAGGTTAAAGCGAGAGCTCCGTGATAACCGCGCCCCAATGTCCTATGACTGGTTCGTTCTGGCTCTCGATCTTCTATATTTGATGGGAGCCATCAATTTCCACGACGGCGTCGTTCAGAGATCGACGAAATGATCCACGAGATATGGAGCCCATCGAGGCCAACATTTAAGCGCCTGCGGTTCGGTAAGGGATTGAACATCGTTTCTGTCCGCCGTTCGGCTCAGGCTGGCCCGACCGCAAAGCGAAATGCAGCAGGAAAATCTAGTCTTATCGACATAATCCATTTCCTATTCGGTGGAAATCGCGAAGCTGGTTCGCCGTTGTCGGCACCGGAACTTTCGACCGATGCGTTTGAGATGATCTGCGACATTGGCGGGTCCAAAGTCGCCATCACGCGCTCATTAGAAAAGTCGCAGCGCGTTATCATAGAAGGCGATACGCGGCCGTGGCCTCGCGCCCCCGAGATTAACGATGAAACTGGCGAAGTCTCTGCGGCCATCGACGACTGGAATGACATCCTCGGTCGCGCGATGTTCAAACTTCCGCCGGCGGCCAACATTGGTAGCGGGGAGTTCCTAAGCTTCCGCGCCTGCTTTCCCTATTTTGCTCGGCGCCAACGGGTCAGTGGTTATGCCGACTGGCGTCGTCATTTCATTCAGCAACGCCCTGTGGCTTGGCAGGTTGCTCTCGCAACCCTCTTTGGATTGGATAGAGAAGGTCCGCTAGCATTATTCAGGATCAAGGAAGCCGATCGGCAAAAGGGTCAACTCGAGAAGCTGCTCAAGAGTGAGTTTTCGGCGGTTGCAATACCCTCCACAGCTCGCTTGCGGATCAACGTCCGCAAATTGCAACGCCAACTGTCCCGCCTTGAAGGTCAGCTTAATGGATACAAGGTGGTCGATCTCTACGATGACTTGGTCGCTGAGGCCAACACGTTGCAGCGGACAATCGACGAACAGACGAACGCCAACGTGTTAGATGACGAACTGGCGCGCGACATAGAGGCTGCGATGCAGTCAGAGCTACCGCCGGCGCTCCCCGATCTCGTCTCGTTGTATAAGGAAGCCAATGTCGTGCTCGGCTCCGAGATGCTAAAGCGATACGAGGAGGTCGAGGCATTTCACAGGGCCGTGGTTTCAAACCGACGTGATCACCTCCAAGCAGAGGCGCAAGACGCCCAGCGACGCTTAGCGGAACGGAAGCGTCACATTGTCGATATGAGCCTGCGTCGAAACGAGTTGTTGGAAACCATCAACAGCGGCGGCGCGCTGGCGCAGTATCGGAAATTGGACAATCAACTGGCGTCCATTCGATCAGAATTTCAGGCAACCCAAAGGCAGTTGGAGTTGGCTGAGAAGCTGGACACCATGCGATCCGATTTGAAGGTCCAGCGGGCCGAGGCTGAGCGTCGGATTTCACAGGATGTGACCGAGCGAAGACCTACCGTCGAGGAAGCGGCGCTTATTTTCGATGATATATCTCAGCGCCTATACGATCAGCCCGCAATCTTTGACATAGTGGCGGACAAGGACGGACTTAACTTCAAGATTGAGGCGCCCGAAATCGCGAGCGACGGCATCAAGCAGGTTCAGATTTTCACATTCGATCTCACTCTTGCAACCCTTTGCGCCCGCAGAGGAGCGTGGCCGGGCTTTCTCATTCACGACAGCCACATTTTCGACGGCGTCGATGGTCGGCAGATCGCAAAGGCTCTGCTTATTGCATCAGAGCGTGTCGCGGAACTCGGTGGTCAGTACATTGTCACGATGAACTCCGACGACCTTGAGAAGGCTGAGCGCGAGGGAGGCGTTTCGTTTGCCAAGTACATCGTTGAACCGGAACTGGATGACAGCCCGACCGGCTGCCTGTTCGGCTTTAGATTTGCCACTGCCGACGATCCGCAGGATCGGCCCATAGCGATCAGTGACGACCGACCTCCACCAGCAATTGGTTTTTCATCCGCAGACGACGACTAGATTGCCAAAGGTACTTTGGGGCCTGCCCTCGAAAAGCGGGTACGCGGCACGGCCGGGTTCCCGCGTATTTGGGGACAAAGTTTTCCGATTTTGCTGCGCCGGGTTATCGTTGCGACTTCCGTAGGATAGCGCGATGAGCGATTTGGAACTGGTATGGCGATCATGGCGGGCGCTTTCGCGACCTGACCGGCGGCGTTTCATCGAGATGTTGCGGTCGCATTGCGCCGAGGAGCGCGCGGCGGTGCTCCGGCGGAACGGTGGCGCCGGCTATGGCGCGAAGGCGGCTAGCCTCGCCGAACTGGCGCTGGGCGAGGCCGACTTCCAACGATTTCGGCCATAAATGGGCACCGGTGCGGTGTAAATCACCGGCCCGGTCTCCTACAGCGGCCAGCCGGGAAAACACATGGGCTGCAATTTACGGCGCGGGTAGCGAAGGCTGGAATACCCGTAGGATTACGGCCTCCGGTCCGTTGGCACAAACTGCACTTTTAGCGTGCAAAGTTCCGGGCATAAGCTGTCGCAGTTCCCATGGGTGGAGGTGTGCTATGGCCGAGGTCTTCATTCGTGTGAGCATTGTCCTGTTCGGACTGACCCCGATCGCGATAGTCGCAATCGCTGTGTTTATCTGAGCGAACGAACCTGGCCCGACCGCTCCACCCGGGCCGGTAGATGGCCCCAGCGCCTGCCTCCCATGGCCCCCAAAGGGTGCTGGGGCCCGCTAAATAAAGAGGCCGCCCGAGTTGGCGGCCTTTTCATTCAAACGTCTTACCGGGCCGAGGCCCGATCCGGGCGCGCAAATGTCAGCTTTTGGCGGCCATGCGAAAGGCCCACGATACGCAGTGCAAGGAGCCGCAAGTCACTTCTGTCTCCGCACGGTCGATCCGGCGCGCACACCTGAGGGCGTTTCGCCGAAGCGCCGGCGGAACGAGCGATTGAAATTAGAAAGATCACCAAAGCCCACTGCAAACGCGATATCGATGATGGCCGAATGCAGATGGTGCGGGTCAGTCAGCATCGCGAAGGCACGCTCAAGCCGGCATCCAGCAAGGTGCTCGGTGAACGACTTTCCGGTCCCCTCGTCGAGCAATTTCTGCACGTATCGCCGCGACATGCCGATCGCCCCCACGGCCTTATTCAGATCGAAATTGGGATCGCTGTAGCGTCTCGCGATCTCCGCCAGGATCGCCTGTAGGTTTGCTGCCTTCACGCTGCGCTCCGTAACGATGTCTGCTGCTTGGTCGGTCGGCCCGAGCGTCGCAGCGACAAGATCGAGGAGATGTACGCTGACGGTGGCGGCCAGTTGTGATGACGGAGGTTCTTTGAAGGATGCGAGCGACCGCAGGTAGCGGTTGAGAAGTCTCAGCGCCGGTCCGGAACGCACTGGCCGACCGGATAGGTCTTCCGGGTTGGCAACAAGAGACCTGAGGGCGGCAGCCTGCACGGTCACGAAGGTGACGCTGCCGCCACGCGGTCCCAATACTCGCAGCGGCCTTCCCCGATCGACCAAACACGCGGAGCCGACGTCATGGGTATACTCTCGGCCAGCGTTTGCAAATTGGACCGGTCCAGCCTCGACGAGGTTCAGTCCAAATTGTTCACAGCTATCCTTGAGGTGGTGCTTGTGACGAATAAACTCGACCGGCGTCGTGACAAGGCGACAAACGCCAACCGCGCCGAGCGATAAGTAGGTGATGTCGATACGCGGGCGGCCACCGCTGTGGTCTATCACGTCCAAGGCGAGGTTCAGCCGCGCAAACTCCTCACGGAGCGTCGAGAGGCGCGCGCGCTCCGGCAGCATCTCGGTCGACCACCGCAAAAGGCGAGATGACGTTGGCATTTCGACCTCCCGTTTTGGGAGCAGCTCCTCAAGCAATCATATCGGGCGGTGCTTCGCTACTGTGTGAAATGGCTTACAAAGGGGGAAGCCGGCTGCGCGACATTCCGCTGTCGGAGGCACAGCGGACATCGTGAGCGGCTTGTGGTGCTCCCGGCGGATGGGTGCATAGGAGCCCATCCGCCGGTGCGCGCGGCCGTCGGACCATGCGAACGACTGCGTGCTCAAGGCCCGATCGTGCGAGCAAGACCAGCTTCACCAACGCCCTCCCGGGTGGCCGGCGGCGGCGCGGTGACCCACTCGATTTGCAAGATCGCCAGCGGGCTGCAATCGACCCGGTGATCGGCGGGGACGCCCTGCTTCTTCGCGAGATTGATCAACGCGACTTCTTCGCGCGCGGTCGCCAGCATGTCCCGCTCGATTTCGATCTCCCTCTCGCGGCGCTGCTCGGCCGTCAATGCCTCGTCATCGTCGGCGCACTCGTCGATCTCGCGATCGAGCGCGGCGATCAGCGCATCACGATGCAGCCACGCGAACAAGGCTAGCGTGTCGGGCATCTGGGCAAAGCCGACGGCACCGGGGCTGTTGTGAACATCGACGCGATGCTGCGCGGTCGGCCAACCGATCGATGAATTATGCTCAATGGCGGCGCTCGCGTTTGGCCGTCCGGTTTCGGCCAGAGCTTCGATATCGGCGCGCATCTTTTGCCGTGCGAGCGACGACGGCCAGGGCGAACATCGCGTCCGCTGCAAATCGGCTTGCAGTTCGCGCAACCTGCGGCGGCGGCCCTCAATCGCATCGAGGATATTTCCCTTGAACGGCGGCATCCCGACTTCGACCATCTGCGCGACAGTCCCGCGTGGCCTGTCGGAAATCGCCGTCTCGATGCTGCGAAGCAGTTCGCCGAGGCGCTGGCTTTCCACAGTTCGCGTCGCCTGCGCGTCAAGCAACCGGCCGAGATCGGCGCGCTTCTGGTCCAGCCGCCTTTGCTCAGTGACCACACGAATGTCGGTGTCATCGAGATCGGCGCCGCCTGCGCCGCGCGGCCGTTGCAGTTCGGCGATGCGAGCCTCGATCCCGAAAATATCGGCGCGCACCGCTTGCTCGCTCGCGAAGTTTTCACGATACAGCGCGCTGCACTCTTCGGCGCGAAGCTTCATCTGCTCAACCCGCTCGCGCGCTGCTGGCGGCAAAACGTCGAGCGCATCGCCGGAGCCGATCGTCATCATCACGCCGAGCGCGCTGCCGGCGTTGCCAGCGGGCGACGGTGCGCGCGCCTCATTCCTGAAACCAAAAATCTGGTGCTGATTGTGCGCCATGGCGTACCCTCACTCGATGATCGACGGCATGATCGATACGCCGCTTCGTTTGCAGCGAAAACGGGTAGCTCGCTCCAAAGATCGGGCGCGCTCGAAACGTCGAAAGGTGACCCGCACGTCAGATGAAGAAATTCTCCCCGCGAATGGGGTGAATTTCGCCCGGGAAGGCCGATCCACCGGCCGATCCATTGCCGCTGTCGCCCGCCATGGAGCAGCTACGACGAGCGCAAGATATTATTGATCAACCACGCGCTCGGTGCACGCCCGCCGCGCATTTTTAGGGCGATCCAGATCAGTTGCCGCTTCCGATCGCGGTGCCTGCATGTTTCGTCGGCCTTCGTCCTGACCCATTCCGACGTGCTGTAACGGCTGAGCGCACTGGCGATCTCACCGGCTACCGCCCACCGGCTTCGGCCGTGATAGAACGCCGTCAACTCGCGGATCGCGGCGTCGCTCGCCCGGAGCGCCGCCTTCGTTTCCGGGCTGCGTTCGCCCGGCCGGGTGCGCAGCGCGTCACGAAGTTCGGCGAGATCGTCCGCCGTGAGCGAGTTGAGATCGAGCCGAGCCGTCATGGCCCTATAGCCCGTCGTCAGGAGCGCCGTCGTAGGCAATTTGCGTAACGCGGCGCTGCGCGAAGTCGCCGCGCGCGAGCCGCAGGCGCACCTCCTTGACGTGATCCGGCAATCGCAGCAGCGCGCCGACATGCCACAGATTGATCTCGTCGATAGCATCGAGCATTTCGGAGATGGACGGCCTGAATTTCGCGGTGCGCCGCAGATTGCGGAATGCGATTGCCAGCCGCAGGCGCAAGACAGGCGGATCAGTCGTCGCGATCTCGGCCGCCGCAATCTCGATAAAGTCCCCCAAATCGATGTCCTTCACGCCAAAGGCCAGCAGCAGCACGCCGATTTGCTGCTTGATCTCGGCGGCCGTCGGACGAACGTAGGCGGGTTTCAGACCGGCGAGCAGCCGCTGGTACTCCGGGTTCTCAAGCATTTCTTCGGCCTCGGCGAGCGTCTGCCGGACGTAGCTCTCCGAATTGCGTCCGGGCGGGTCCGTCAGGATGTTCCACAGACTGTTACTCAGCGAGGATGGCTCGCCCTTCGCGAACCGGCTCTGCGCCGCGACGATCATCTCGACCCCGACCGCTGCGCGGCGATTGCGCGCGCCGCCTGCGTCGGACTTGCGAACGATCTCATTCATGTTCCGTCTCCTCGTCAGAATTGCCGAGCAGGCCGCATTGCCGCTTGATCCGCTCGGCGGGTGTTTCGGGACGTGCGGCCGGCTCGTCGAGCCAGCATTTCCCGTTTAGCCATGTGGCCGGATGCTTGGTGAAGCGCTCGGGTTCGCCGGTGCGTGCGGCGGCATATCGCTGTGCGCCCGCTAGCAGTTCGGCCGACGTTGCCGCGCCGCTGCTGACAATCCGCTGGTAGGCCTTCTCGGCCTGTCCGCGTGCGACGTGTCGCGGATAGGTGCGATAGAACTCGTCGAAGCCCTCGGCGTGCTGCTCGCCGTTGACGCGAAGCTGGCTCCCGCGCGGTTTCCCTGAGTGATCGCTCTCGTCAACGCCATTGCGGTGATCACTCTCGCGCGCACGCGCGTATTGGGTAGTTCCCTTGGGTAGTTCTATGGGTAGTTCATTGGGTAGTTCTTGTGCGGACGCTGTACGTCCGGGTTTCTGTCGCGCCGCGTCCGGGTTTCTGCCACGCGCGTCCGGGTTTACTGACCGCGCGCGTCCGGGTTTCTGATCAGATACCCGGACGCTATTGGCGTCCGGGTTTTGGTCGGAAAGGTGGACGCTATTGCCGTCCGGGTTTTCAGCGCCATTACCTGACGCGCGCGTCGGGTTTTTCAGGATCGGCCTGTAGGAGTTCGGCTTGGCGCGGCCGCCCGAGCCAACGACATCGAGATGCCCTCGGGCGACAAGACTGGTCACGTTCCGGCGCACCGTGCGGTCGGTGATCCCGAGCGCATTCGCGATGGTCTCTTGCCTCGGCCATGCGTCACCGGTGCGCTGGCCGACGTGCTGCGCCAGGATCACTGCAACATTGAGCGCCAGCGGCGGCAATGAACGATCGACGGCGACCTGCCGCAGCCAGAGAAACAGGCCGCGCATATACCCGGCCTTGTTACCGATTTCGTCGGTCTCAGCGCGCGCCATGCCGCTCAAGTCAGCTTCGGCCATGGAGAGCGATGCCGATAGGTTTGGGCGAACACGCCCTCAAACAGCGCATCACCACACGGCTCGATTTGATAGTGCACGATAACCTGCTTGGCAGTCTCGGCGGGGACGTGCGTCCCGTCGGAGAGGTCCCAGCTTGGATCGCCATTGCGCCCAAGAGTGAGTTGCAAGTTCACACCATGCCGCATGGCGGCGAGAACTGCATCGACGGCGCGCTGACGTGACGGAAGCTTCTTCATTTTCATAGTCCGATACTTCCCTTGGCCCTTGCGGGGCTTCGGCGACCGGGCCTAAATTGTTGGGACTTAGCGAGCCCGATCCATCCGGTCGGAAAATCAAAGTTGGCGCCGCTGCTGCTTCTTACAGAGCAGAGCGGCGTCGTTGCATTGGGTTTGCGCGGCTAAGCGAACCCAAGACGAATGCGCTCGCTGTCAGGGATGAGCGGGATGCCGTTGTAGTCGATGACCTTGAGCGCGCCGCTGCGGATCGCTCGCCAAGTGGTCACGCGGCTGGTGCCAGTCATCCGGCTCCATTCGGAAATGCGATAGCCCAGGCGCGGCGAGCGCGGTGGCTCGTCATGGTAGGTGAGGGGATTGGTTGCGGTCGTCATGTGATCTTTCTTCGGTTACTGATCGTGCCGAAGAAAGTCCGCTAGTTGCTACTGAGATAGAAGGTTAAACGTTTAAGGCGTTTTGACCCCGCGCTTAACCAGTCTCGCTCGCCCGCTTTATCCGTGCCCGTCGCGCTTGCTCAAAACGATCCTTAGCTGGCGGGACAATTCCGACAACGCGGTGCAGTGCTTTGACCGTGGTCATGAGTGGTTGGTATTTGCCGAAGTCTCGCGCGCCAATTCCAAACTTGTCTAGCAGATCGAAAAGCGGTTCCCACAGGAACTCACGCTCGGGCGATCTCTGACCCGCCGGCTGGCGGTAAATGATCCGATAGCGCTTCGGATCACGCAACCTTTGCACTCCGAGCAGAGCATCTCTCAGCGGTTGAGTGGGGCCGATCCTCTCTCGCGTTCTGCGTTCCTTCGGCGAGACTGCGTTAATCATTGACCAGTGTATCGCTGGGTGGAGCATCGCGGCTTGCTGCCATGCTTCCAGCGCTTTCTCAAAGTGAGCTTCAACTTGAGCAAGCAGCTTGTCGGCATGCTCAAATTTCATTGGTAGCCCTTTCGTTGTCGCCCCCGAGTACCGGATCGCCATCCAGTCGACGGCCATCACGATCTGTTCAATGTCCGAGCGGCTGCGAGGACCGAAGGCTTTCAGAACGTCGGCAACGTGCTGAGAGTTTTCGATCGTGATGTAGGGCGACAACGTCACGCCGCCCACGATTGCAAGTCTGGACCTGAACTCATCCGCGCCACGACCTGTGTCGTCCGAAGTTCCCCGTTCGTGTTTGCTGGGCAAGTCATAGGCCATCCCGGCAATTTGGGCGCGCCGTAGCGTTACCGCTAGGCCCGTCGGGAAACATCTAGCTACGAGCCGGGGATGGAGGGCCGAAGGTTAAACCCCCGGGGGAATTCCGCCGATCGACTAACCTTCCGGTCCTACGTGAAGCAGGGCGATATTGGTCCGGCCGACGCCGGAGCGGCATAGCCCCGATCGAAAAAGCGTCGACAGGGTCGGCGCTTAGCCTCCCCATTGTTCTATCACGAAATCTCCCGCAAGACCTCGGGCTCAGTGATGCGTAGTTCCAAAGGGATCATCCGGCCACTTGATCCTTCCGATCCCCGAAGCCTCGACCACCCGAGCCACGAAAAGCAATGGCTCGAATTGGCGGCAGAGCTAGGGCGGATGGCAGCGGACGAAGATTGGGATCGATTGCACAACCGAACCAGCGGGCGAGAAGATGGGAAAGCAAAAGGCGGCGGTCATTTACGCAAGGTTTTCTAGCGATTTGCAACGAGACAAATCGATCGACGATCAGGTTACGCTTTGCGAGCAAATTGCGCGGCGAGAGGGATACAGGATCATCGAGGTGTTCAGTGATCGCGCCAAGTCCGGCGCGAGCATGTTCGAGCGCGATGGTCTGCTCGCGTTGATGACCGCCGCGAAGAAGCGCGCCTTTGATGCCGTAATTTCCGAGAGCCTTTCGCGCCTGTCGCGCGATCCGGAGGATACCGCCGCGATCTTCAAGCGGCTCAAATTCAACGACATCACGATCTTTGACCAGAACGGTGCGGTCACCGACGTCCACGCCACCGTCGGCGGCCTCGTCAATTCGATGTTTTTGAAAAATCTGGCCGACAATGTTCGCCGCCATCACAGTGGCCGCGCCCGCGAAGGAAAATTCCCCGGCGCGCTCACCTATGGTTATCGGTGCATTCCTGGCAAACCGGGAGAGCGCGAGATAGACGAGACGCAGGCCGCGATCGTGCGGCGCATCTTCGCCGAGTATGCGGACGGCAAACCCGCGCGCCAGATCGCAGCCGATCTCACTCGCGAGGGCATCCCCTCACCGGGCGGCGGCAAGCACTGGAACCACCAAACTTTCGTCGGCGGCATGAAGGGGCGGCGGGGAATGCTCGGAAACAAGCTCTACGCCGGCACGATTGTTTGGAATTCGAACCGGACTATCCGCAATCCCGAAACCGGAAAGCGGACGCAGCGGAAGGCAAATCCGGACGATCAAATCGTCACGAGCGCCCCGCATCTGCGGATCATCGACGAAGCGACATGGGATCGCGTTCACGCGCTTTGCGATCAGCGCGCCAGCAAGTTTGGACATGATCGGCGGGCAGGGGTGCGGCGCGGCCAATACAAGGACCATCTCCTGTCCGGTATGCTTTGCTGCGGCGCTTGCGGCGGCAATATGCGGGTCTATCAGGTGACGGCCAAGGGCGGCGGCCGGGTGGCATGCGCCGCCGCAATCCAGAAGAGCACATGCACACACCGCAAGAGCTACTACCTTTCCGGCTTGGAGGCGGCGGTGCTGGACGGCATGAAAGCCAATCTCGCAAATCCGAAGGCCTTGATCGAATATACCCGGGCCTATCACGCGCGGTGGGCCGAGCGGCAGCGGGAGATTTCGACGGATCGGGCAACAGCCCAAAAACAGCTTAACAAGCTGACGGTACGGATTGACCGCTACGTGACCGCGATCGGCGAAAGCGACGAGCCCGTCAAGGCGATGATGGAGCGGCTTAACAAACTGGAAGCGGAGAGGGCGGCGTTGGAGGCAAGGCTGGATGCGACGGCGGCCGAGGGCAACGTCATTGCCCTACATCCGACGGCCATCGACAAGCTCGCCTCAAATGTTGAGGCCATGCACGCCGCCTTGAGCGAGGCGGCACGGATCGGCGCCGACCCGACCAAAGCCGCCCGGTATCGGAGCGCCTTCCGGAGCTTGTTTGATCGGTTTTTGGTCCAGCCTACCCCGCGCCGGCATGCCTATGAGGTTACGCCAATGGCCCGGCTTTCGGTGATTTTGGGTGTTGATCTATTCCCCAAGACCCGAAGCGTCAAAGAAATGTTGGCGGAACAGGGGGTTAATATGCCGCTTGTGGCAAATGTGACAATTCCCACCTGATATCAATATGGTGAGCGCGACACACGGGATCACGATCATGAGCATTGACGACAAAACCAGAACGGAACTCGAGGCCGCGGTCTTCCGGCGTCTCGTCAGTCACCTGCGCAACCGCGCCGATGTGCAAAACATCGACCTGATGAACCTCGCCGGCTTCTGCCGCAACTGCCTGTCCAACTGGATGAAGGAAGAGGCCGACGCCAAGGGCCTTGCCGTGAGCAAGGACGAGAGCCGTGAGGCGGTCTACGGTATGCCGTATGAGGAATGGAAGGCGAAGTATCAGGGCAGCGCGACGCCGGAGCAACTCGCGGCGATGAAGAAAGCCCAAAGCGGGCATTAAGCCGAGCAACGTCATTCCGGGATGGTGCGTTAGCACCAGACCTCAGGTGCGCAATTGCGCATCGGGGAATCCCGAGATTCCGGGTTCGATGCTGCCGCATCGCCCCGGAATGACGTTTATACCTGAAAGACCAGCATCTCCTGTGGGCGCGCTGTGGATGAGCGCGATGTTTCCTTGACGGAACGCGCGCCAAAATCGAGGGTCGCCCGCAGCAAGCGGTGCGCAAGGCGCGTATTCGCGTAACATTTCAATGCCTGTTCAGGAGTGCGCGATGGCCACCACGTCTGCCGCCGTCAAGGAAGAGTCCGCAACGCGATTTGCCAAAGACCAGCTCAAGTCCATCATCGAGCGCATCGAGCGGCTGGAAGAAGAGAAGAAGACGATCTCGGACGACATCCGCGACGTCTATGCCGAGAGCAAGGGCAACGGCTTCGACGTCAAGGCGCTGCGCGCCATCATCCGTCTGCGCAAGCAGGATCCGAACGAGCGCCAGGAGCAGGAGACCATCCTGGAGACCTACATGCAGGCGCTGGGGATGCTCTGAGGCGGCCAGCGGCCACCCCTGCTGGCGTTTGCCAAGGCGCTCCAAGCCCCCCAAGGCTCAGGTCGATGCTCCTGGAAGGCCTCCTGTCGAGGCTTGGGTGAAATCACGGGATTTGCTACACTGGCGGTGAGGTAACCGGGCAGATCGTTCAGATGGACGTGCCAGGACCAGAGCGCCGGCTCGCTGCGGTCCTCGCCGCCGACATGGTCGGCTATAGCCGCCTGATGGAGGCTGACGAGACGGGCACCCTTGCGCGCCTCAAAACCCATCGCATCGAGCTGATCGATCCGGCCATCGCCAAGAATCGCGGCCGCATCATCAAGACCACCGGCGACGGCCTGCTGGTCGAATTCCACAGCGTCGTCGATGCGGTGCTGTGCGCGGCCGAGGTCCAGAGCCGGATGGCGAAGCGCAACGCCGACGTCGCGCCGGCGCGGTGGATGCAGTTTCGCATCGGCATCAATCTTGGCGACGTGATCGTTGACGGCGCCGATATCTTCGGCGACGGCGTCAACGTCGCGTCCCGTCTGGAGACGCTGGCCGAGCCCGGCGGCATTTGCATTTCCGGCGCGGTGCGCGATCAGGTCGGCGATCGCCTGGAAGATCTGAGCTTCGAGGATCTCGGCGACCAGACCGTCAAGAATATCGCGCGCCCGATCCGGGTTTTTCGCGTTCATCTCGAATCCGGTGCCAGGCCCGTTCCGGAGCACCCGAGTGCGGTGGCCGCCCCTGTCGTCGCCAAGAAGCCCTCCATCGCCGTGCTGCCGCTCGTCAACATGAGCGGCGATCCCGAGCAGGAATTCTTCGCCGACGGGCTCACCGAGGACATCATCACCGAGCTGTCGCGCTTCCACGATCTGCTGGTGATCTCGCGCAACTCGAGCTTCGTGTACAAGGGCAAGGCCGTGAAGGTGCAGGACGTCGCGAAGGAATTCGCCGTCGACTATGTGCTGGAAGGCAGCGTGCGGAAGGCGGGCGGCCGGATCCGCGTCACCGTGCAGCTGATCGACGCCGTGGCCGACCGGCACGTTTGGGCCGAACGCTACGACCGCGAGCTTGCCGACATCTTCGCGATCCAGGACGAGATGACGCGCGCGATCGTGGCGACCTTGCCGGGGCGCGTCGAGGCTGCCGCGCATGACCGCGTCAAGCGCAAGCCGACCGACAACATGGCGGCCTACGAGTGCGTGCTTGCCGCCAAGGTGCTGCATCATCGCTCGGCACGGGACGACAACGCGGAGGCGCAGCGCCTGCTCGAGCGGGCCATCGTGCTTGACCCAAACTATGCCCATGCTCACGCCTGGCGGGCCTGCGTGCTCGGCCAGACCTGGGTCTACAACTGGTGCACCGACCGCGACGCGACCATGGCGCAGGTCGCCGCAGAGCTCGAGATCGCGCTCAAGCTCGACGACAATGACAGTGACGTGCACCGGATCCTCGCCGCGCTGAACCTTAACCGCGACGACCACGACAAGGCGGCCTTCCACCAGGAGCGCGCGCTCGCGCTGAACCCGAACTACGACCTCGTGGTCGTGCAGCAGGGCGAGCTCCTGACCTGGCTCGGGCGGCCCGAGGAGGGCATCGACTGGATCAAGCGGGCGATGCGCCTCAATCCGTTCCATCCGGAGCGCTTCTGGAGCCATCTCGGCCGGGCCTGCTATTGCGCCGAGAAATACGCCGACGCCGTCGAGGCGTTCTCGCGCATCACGCGCCCCGACCACACCCATCATGCCTTCCTCGCGGCGACCTTCGCGCAGATGGGCAACACGGTGGCGGCCTCTGCCCACGCCGCCGAGGTGCTGAAGCGCGAGCCGACCTTCTCGGTTGCCGCGCATCTGACAACCCAGCGCTACAAGTATGAGCCCGATCGGGCACGCTACGAGGCCGGCCTGCTCAAGGCAGGGCTGCCGGCCTGAAGGGGCGGAAAGCTATCTTGTCGGCAGAAGCGCGGCTCAGCGCAGCGAGGCGGTGCGGAGCACGAAGGACTGGGTCGTCAGGAGGGCGGTCGCCGAGCCCGAGAAGCGGTCGCAGGTCATGCCCATCATCGGATCTTCCGAGAAGGTCATGACGACGGCGGCCTGCGGCTTCACGAAATGAGCCCGCATCATGGTCATGTCGGTGTCGCCAAGCACCGTGGTCAGCATGGCATTGCTGGCGCTCGGCGCCAGCATCACCACGCGCATCCAGATATCGTTGCCCTTGGCAGCCGAGATCCGCGCGGAGGTGGTTATCACGCCCTGGCTCGGTGCGCCCTTGGCAACGACGGTGTTGATTTCGGTGCTAGGGACCGCACCATTGCGCGTCGGGCGCACGTTGCGCGGGATCGGCGCGGTCGCTGCGACGATGTTTGCGCGATCGACCGGTGACGCCGCAGGCGCATAGGCCAGCGCCTTGTTGAAGTTTTCGGTTGTCGTGCTGGCAGTGGTCTGCGGATCGGTACCGCCGACCGCCTCGCGGGCCTTCAGCGCGGCTATCTGCGCCGCCGACGCCTGCTTCGGCGCCTCACCCTCGTCACCCCAGAAGCCGCGGGCATTGATGATGTCGGCAGGCGATTGCGGCGCGGTGTTCTCGGCCACCTGCACCACTTGCACCGCGGGCTTCGCCTTCGGCATCGGAACGAGTTGGGCGTCGGCGGCGGCGAGCTGGATGGCGGCGGCGAACTGCGGCTTGGCGCGCGGCAGCGGAACCGGATCGGCGGCTTTGGCGGGCGCGGCGGCGGCCACCACGGTGTTGGCGGCGGGCTTGTCGTTCACGCTGGCCGCGCCTTCGTCTTCATCGTCACTCGACTTGCCGCCACCGAACAGCTTCGCGAACAGGCTCGGCTTGCCGATGGTCGCGGCATCGTCACCATTGCCGCGGCGCTCGATATCGGCCTTGGCAAGCTCATAGCCCTTGAGCGGCGTGCCGTCGGTCGGGACATGGACGGTGCGGCCGTCGGGGAACACCCTGACCAGCTGATCGCGGGTCATGCGCGGCCAGTGGCGGATGCTGCCGGTGTCGAGATGGACGAACGGCGAGCCCGAGGTCGGATAGAAGCCGACGCCGCCGCGCTGCAGGCGGAGGCCGGCGTAGCGGATCTGCTCCAGCGGCACGCCCGGGATGAAGAAGTCCATCGCATGCCCCAGCATGTGCTGGCTGTGGCGCGCGACGCCCGAGGAGCGGCGGCGGAGCATGGCGTTGGTGGCAGGGGCGCGGTAGGCGGAGATGATCTGGATCGGCTGCTTGCCGCCGACGTCGTTATAGACGTCCCACAGGATGTCGAAGAGGTGACGGTCCATCACCGTTTCATCCTGGGAACGCCAGTCGCGCAGGAAGTGGTTGAGCTGCTTCAGCGCGCCTTCGTCGTAGCGGCCCTCGCGCTTGAAGGTGACGGTGAGGTCTTCGCCGGAATGGGTGTGGTGGAAGGAGAGGGTGCGGGTCTGGTTCAGCGCGGTGGCATCGTGCACCGATCCTGCGCCCGCCAACAGCAATAGCGCAGTCAGGCCGACTTGGTATCCGGCCTTAGGCAACGACAGCGGATTGCAGCGGCGTGCGAAGACAGCCAGCACTATGAGCCCACCCAGTCGACGAGCGTTCGGTCGGCATCTTTCGCAGACCCCCTGCGGAAGACGGTGAACGCTTTCTTAAAGCGGGAGGGTTAACCGAGGTTTACCGACCCGCCCCCAAGTTAGGCTTAACTAACTGGGCGACTGTGGCAAAAGATAGCCCTGCTCCCCGGCCGAGACCCGAAATGGTTAACGTAAATGATCTCGCCTTTTGAGCGAGATCGTTGATTTTGCTTCAAAATTTATCCCAATCGGGCGGCAATGCAGATTAGCGGGTGATCACCCGGCGCTGCTGCTGGGCCTGCCCGCGACGGATCGGCTGCGGCTCCGGCTGTCCGAATCCTCCGAACAGGCGCTCGAAGAAGTTTGGTCCGGAGGAGCCAAAGCCGTTGTCGCCGGCGACATTGACGCCGGCGGGCAGGCTGCTGCTCGGCGGACGCGAGTAGCTCGGCTGGGCGTGCGCCACTACCGTCTCGAGATCCTTGCCGCGGCCGTTCCTGAGCAGCGACAGCATGGCGGCGTCGCGGCCGTAAACGTCCCTGCGCAATTGCAGCTTGCCGGCATCGTCCACGAACGCGGTCTGGTAGGTGATGTTCACCGGGATCGGCGTCGGGAATTTCAGGTCGACCTCGCTCGAACCGTACATGCTGCGGATCCGCTCCGGCGTGTAGTGCTGGTTCGGCTCGGTAATGTTGAGCAGGACGGCTGCGTACTGATCGGGATTCTGCACGCGCATGCAGCCGTGGCTGAAAGCGCGCTCGTCCTTCGCGAACAGGTACTTGTCCGGCGTGTCGTGCTGATAGACCAGGAACTTGTTCGGGAAGTTGAAGCGAATGCGGCCGAGCGCGTTGGCTTCACCCGGCGGCTGCGAAATGTGGATCGAGCCGTCGCGGTTGCGCTCGAGCCTGAGGCCCATGCGCTGCAGCACCGTCGGATCCTGCTGCAGGGCCGGCAGGTATTCGTTGTAGATGATCGACGGCGGCACGTTCCAGGTCGGATTGACCGTGATGTACTTCATCGTCTCGGTCAAAAGCGGCGTGGCATGCTGGCCGGGCTTCCCGGTGACGACGCGGGTGGTCCAGACCGGCGCGCCGTTCTGCATCACCTTCAGCGTGTAGTCCGGGATGTTGAGGATCACATAGGCATTGCCGACACTGGCGGCGCCGAGCTGGCGCGGCAGCCAGCGCCAGCGCTCCATGTTGACGATCACGGTATCGATCTGCCGGTCGCGCTTCGGATTGTTCAGCGCCTTCACCGTGCGCTCGTCGAGAACGCCGGTCGGCTTGAGGTCGACGCTGCTCTGGAATTTCTCCACCGCCCGCGCGACCGTCGCGTCATACTTGGTGCTGTCGGCATCCTCGGTGATGCCGAGCTTGTTGCGCAGGTCCGGCACGCGCGGATCGTCCATCTCGACCGCGGCCTGCTTCTTGCGCGCCGGCAAATATTTCAGCGTCGGACCGTCCGCGATCGTGATGACCGGACCGTCGCCCTGGCCGCGCAACTCGGCGAGCTTCTTCTTCAGCTCCTTGTAGAGCTTCTGCGGCGGGTTGTAGCCGTCGAGCGCGGCGGAGGCGTCCTTGGCGGAGGTCACATTGGCGAACACTTCCGCCGGATCGATCGGGTGCTCCGGATAGAGAATGTCCGCCGACACCTGCGACCAGTGCATGCGGCCGCTCTGGGCCTGGCGGGCGTAGTCCAGCATGCTGGCGGCGAGCTTCAGCTCGGCGTCGGCCAGCGCGTCCGGCGAGGTCGCCGCGGCGAAATCCGGCACCGGATAGTCTGATGCATCGAGGCCGTCGGCGGCCGCGTCCTTCAGGCGGGCGATGACGCCCTTGCCGGCGTCGGTCAGCTTGCCGGCTTTGGTGAACACCGGCGCGTATTCGCGAGCCGAATAGAACTTCTCGGCCGCTGCGCGCTCGTTCTTGCGGTCAAAGCTACGCAGCGACTTGCTGGCGAGCAGTTCGCGCAGCTTGTCGGCAACCGGCTGATCCTCGGCAGCAACGTTGCTTGCCGCCTTCGCCGGTTCGCCCGCCGGCGCTGCGGCGGTCGCGGGAGCAGGAGCTGTGGTCGGCGCCGCTGCCGTTGCAGGCGCGGGGCTTGCGGCAGGCGCGGTGGCCGTTGCAGGGGCGGGGGTGGCCGCCGCCGGCGCGACGGCGGTATCGGTCTTTGGCGCGTCGGCGGGCTTCGTCGCCGGCGCGGTTACGGCATCGGCGGGCTTCGGCTCGACGGCCTTTGCAGTCGCGCTCGGCTCTGCCGGCTTGGCGTCGACCGGCTTTGTCTCAGCAGGCTTGGCTTCGGTGGCGTGCACATCCGCTGGCTTCACGTCGGCCGGCTTGGCTGCATCGGGCAGCGCGGCGGTGGTGTCGGCCTTGAAATCGCTTGCGGTGGGGGGCGGCACGTTGGCCGGTTCGGGGCGCGGGATCGCCGCGTCGATCGCGAGTTCCGAGGCGCTGGAGTGCGGCGTGTCCTGCGCGAAGGCCGCGGTCGCGGACACCGTGAGGAAGGTTGCCGCGACGGCCATCAATACGCGGTCAAATCCTCGACGGTTGTTCGAACAGTCACGCATCGTCACACCCCCTGGGTGAAACTGCCCCTCATCAAGCTGGAACAGTTCAAATCAGAATTTGGTTTCATAGCTTGCGCGAAAGCGCCGGCCTCTCGATCGACTCGCACGCCTGCACACAACGAACGCAGACGATACCTTTGCCCCTCTCATGCAGCCAGCGCCATGCGGGGCAACTCACGACAAACTGACCTCGAAGCAGCTGATTTCGCTCCGGGCTGTGCGTTTTTGCCACGCGGCACAGCCTTTGTCTGTCACCGCCACGACACGGTTCAAGAGGTTCCCTGGTGCGGCCTGTCGGCCTCGAGAGCTAAGTGGCGTCGCTTGCGCGCGCGCCGGCCGCAGCTTCGTCGAGCTTGCGATAGAGCGTCGAGCGGCCGATCTTGAGGCGGCGCGCGACCTCCGACATCTGTCCGCGATAATGCGAAATCGCGAAGCGGATGATCTCGTTCTCGAGATCTTCTAGAGGGCGCACCTCGCCCGCGGCATTGAGCATGGAAAGGCCGCCGGCGGTTGGCAGGGAGGCGACAACCGGTATTTCATTACCGGAAATCATGGCGGGGGCCGTGGAAGGCGACACCACGAGCGGCTCGCCCTGCAGCGATTTGCCGTCCGGCGCCGGATGCGCCGTTCCTTGCGGGAAATCGGCGAGCCCGAGCTGGTCGCCATCGCTCATCACCACGGCGCGATACACCGTGTTCTCGAGCTGGCGGATGTTGCCCGGCCAGTCGAGCTGCGAGAGGTGGGCCATCGCCTCGCCGCTGATGCCGGTGATGTTGCGGTTCTCCTCGGCGCAGAATCGCGCCAGGAAATGCCGCAGCAGATGCGGGATGTCTTCGCGCCGCTGTCGCAGCGCCGGAATGGTCAGCGGCAGCACGTGCAGGCGATAGAACAGGTCCTCACGGAACTGGCCGCCTTTCACGAGATCGAGCAGCTTGCGGTTGGTCGCCGAGATGATGCGAACATCGACCTTGACCGGCTTGCGGCCGCCGACCGCCTCGACGGTGCCTTCCTGCAGGGCGCGCAGCAATTTCACCTGCGTGGTCAGCGGCAATTCACCGACCTCGTCGAGGAACAGCGTGCCGCCATGCGCTTCGACGAACTTGCCCTGATGGCGCTCGGTGGCGCCGGTGAAGGCGCCCTTCTCGTGGCCGAACAGGATCGATTCGACGAGATTGTCCGGGATCGCGCCGCAATTCACCGCAACGAACGGCCTGGCCTTGCGCTCGCTGCTGCCGTGAATGGCGCGCGCGAACAGTTCCTTGCCGACGCCGGATTCGCCCTCGATCAGCACCGGGATCGTCGAGGACGCGGCCTTTTGCGCGGTGCGCAGCACCCCGGCCATCGCCTCGCTGCGGGTGATGATGTCGGAGAAGGTCAGCCGGCCCTCGCGGCTGTGGCGGATCCGCTGCAATTCGCCCTTAAGCGCCGAGGCGTTGAGGGCGTTGCGCAGGGAAACCTGCAGTCGCTCGAAGCCGACCGGCTTGACGACGAAATCCTGGGCACCGGCGCGCATCGCCGACACGACATTGTCGATGCCGCCATGCGCGGTCTGCACGATGACCGGGACGGTCAAACCAGCTTCACGAATTTTTGCGAGGACTCCGAGACCGTCGAGGCCCGGCATCACGAGGTCGAGCACGACGGCGTCAATCGCCTGCGTCTCGGATGCGGTCAGGGCCGCGATCGCCGCGTCGCCACTGTCCACGACGAGGGGCTCATAGCCGCACTTCTGCACCATGTTTTCAACCAAACGGCGCTGTACTGCGTCGTCATCGGCGATCAAAATGGTGGCAGCCATGGTTTTCCCCGCACGCTACGTTTATTTGTCTCGAATCGGGGCAATGTCGCCGATGCCGATTAACGCACTCTTAAATGTTGCAAACCCGCATTCATTCCGCCGCCGCTGACATCTTTCCGACTGAACTAAGGTTACGAACAAGATGACCTCGCGCTCCAAAACTGCATCCAACAAGTCTGCCCTCGGCAAGGCCGCTCTCCGCAAGGAAGCCGCGTTGCGCAAGACGGCCGCGCAACGCAAATCGTCCGCAGGCGGCCCGGCCGCGAAAAAGGCGGCCAGCAAGACCGGCAAGCTTCCGGAATGGAATCTGGCAGATCTCTACTCCGGTATCGATGCGCCTGAGGTCGCACGCGACTTGCAGAAAATGGACGCAGATTGCGTCGCGTTTGAGACCGACTACAAAGGCAAGCTTGCCGAAAATACCGCCAAGGAAGGCGGCGGAAGGTGGCTGGCCGAGGCGATCAGGCGCTATGAGGCGATCGACGATTTGGCTGGCCGTCTCGGCTCTTACGCCGGCCTGGTCCATGCCGGCGACAGCGTCGATCCCGCGATTTCGAAATTCTACGGCGATGTCTCCGAGCGGCTGACCGCCGCGTCGGTGCATCTGTTGTTCTTCTCGCTCGAGCTCAATCGCGTCGACGACGACGTGATCGAGCGCGCGATGGCCGAACCGGAGCTCGGCCATTACCGGCCGTGGATCGAGGATCTGCGCAAGGACAAGCCGTACCAGCTCGAGGATCGCGTCGAGCAGCTGTTCCACGAAAAGGCGCAAAGCGGCTACGCGGCCTGGAACCGGCTGTTCGACCAGACCATCTCCGGTCTGCGTTTCAAGGTCGGCGGCAAGGAGCTCGCGATCGAGCCGACGCTGAACCTGCTGCAGGACAAGGCGGGGGACAAGCGCAAGGCTGCCGCGCAGGCGCTCGCCAAGACCTTCAAGGACAATGAGCGCAGCTTCGCGCTGATCACCAACACGCTCGCCAAGGACAAGGAAATCTCCGACCGCTGGCGCGGCTTCCAAGATGTCGCAGATTCCCGCCATCTCAACAACCGCGTCGAGCGCGAGGTGGTCGATGCGCTGGTCGCCTCGGTGCGCGCGGCCTATCCGAAGCTGTCGCACCGCTATTACGCGCTGAAGGCCGGCTGGTTCAAAAAGAAGAAGCTGCCGCACTGGGACCGCAACGCCCCGCTGCCGTTCGCGGCGACCGGCACCATCGCCTGGCCCGAGGCGCGCAACATGGTGCTGTCGGCCTATAGTGGCTTCTCGCCCAAGATGGCCGCGATCGCGGAGCGCTTCTTCGACGATCGCTGGATCGATGCGCCGGTCCGTCCCGGCAAGGCGCCCGGCGCGTTCTCGCATCCGACCACGCCGTCGGCGCATCCCTATGTGCTGATGAACTATCAGGGCAAACCGCGCGACGTGATGACGCTGGCGCACGAGCTCGGTCATGGCGTCCATCAGGTGCTGGCGGCGAAGAACGGCGCGCTGATGGCGCCGACGCCGCTGACGCTGGCGGAAACCGCAAGCGTGTTCGGCGAGATGCTGACCTTCAAGCGGCTATTGTCCCAGACCAGGAACGCCAAGCAGCGCCAGGCGCTGCTCGCGGGCAAGGTCGAGGACATGATCAATACCGTGGTGCGGCAGATCGCGTTCTATTCATTCGAGCGCGCGGTTCATACCGAGCGCAAGAACGGCGAACTCACCGCCGAGCGGATAGGCCAGATCTGGCTCAGCGTGCAGGGCGAGAGCCTGGGGCCGGCGATCGAGATCAAGCCGGGCTACGAGAAGTTCTGGATGTACATTCCGCACTTCATCCACTCGCCGTTCTACGTCTATGCCTATGCGTTCGGGGATTGCCTCGTGAACTCGCTCTATGCGGTCTATGAGCACGCGTCCGAAGGCTTTGCGGAGCGCTATCTCGACATGCTCGCCGCCGGCGGCACCAAGCACTATTCCGAGCTGCTGCGGCCGTTCGGGCTCGACGCCAAGGACCCCAAATTCTGGGACGGCGGCCTGTCCGTCATCGCCGGCATGATCGACGAACTGGAGGCGATGGGCTGAGGCCCATCGGCGTTCCGGCCGGGCCGGGCAGCAGCCGGTCCCGTGCCAGTTTCGTTCGGCGTTTTTTGCGCCTGGCGGCATGATCGTTCCATGATGCCTGCGTTTGGGAGGGCAATCCTGCCGAGGGGCTGGCGCGGCGTCGTCGCTCGAACGTGGATCGGGGACGATTTGCGCTTCAAATCGCCCGATCGGGACCGCGCCGTTGCCCTGCCTATCCGTTTGCGGTAATGGCTCGCGGAGGAACGCGAATTTCTGACTGGGGACAGCGATGGCAGACCATAGCGAAGTGGCCTACACGACCGCCGACGGCAACGATTACGTGGCGCATGAGCAGACCTATGAAGGGTTTCTCATGCTGGTCAAATGGGGCACCATCAGCGTCGCCATTATTCTCGCCTTGATGGCCTATTTCCTGGTCTGATCCTTAGATCGGCTAGCGGCGCCGCCGTCCTGCGGCGGTGCCGGAATTTCCTGTCGAAACCCGGATCTAAAAACCGGGTATCCAAATCTGGCGAAAATAACGCTAGTTTGAAGACGCGTGCGCCGCTCGCGCCGCCGGAGGGCCCATGAAGATTGCCGTTGCCAAGGAAATTGATCCGTCCGAGCCGCGGGTTGCGGCCTCGCCCGATACCGTGAAGAAGTTCAGGGCACTCGGCGCCGAGGTCGCGGTCGAGCCGGGCGCGGGCATCAAGTCGGGCCTTCCCGATTCGGAGTTCACCGCGGTTGGCGCCACCGTCAGCGCGGACGCGCTCAAGGACGCCGACATCATCATCAAGGTGAAGCGGCCGGAAGCCTCCGAACTGTCCAAATACAAGCGCGGCGCGCTCGTCATCGCGATCATGGATCCCTACGGCAACGAGGCCGCGCTGAAGGTGATGGCCGATGCCGGCGTGTCCGCCTTCGCGATGGAATTGATGCCGCGCATCACCCGCGCGCAGGTGATGGACGTCTTGTCCTCGCAGGCCAATCTGGCCGGCTACCGCGCCGTGATCGAGGGCGCCGAGGCCTTTGGCCGCGCCTTCCCGATGATGATGACCGCCGCCGGCACCGTTCCGGCCGCCAAGGTGTTCGTGATGGGCGTTGGCGTCGCCGGCCTGCAGGCGATCGCGACCGCGCGGCGGCTCGGGGCCGTCGTCACCGCGACCGACGTGCGCCCGGCCACCAAGGAACAGGTCGAATCGCTCGGCGCGAAATTCCTCGCCGTCGAGGACGAGGAATTCAAGAACGCGCAGACCGCCGGCGGCTACGCCAAGGAAATGTCCAAGGAGTACCAGGCCAAGCAGGCCGCGCTGACCGCTGAGCACATCAAGAAGCAGGACATCGTGATCACGACCGCGCTGATCCCCGGCCGTCCGGCACCAATGCTCGTCACCGGCGAGATGGTGAAATCGATGAAGCCCGGCTCGGTGCTGGTCGATCTCGCGGTCGAGCGCGGCGGCAATGTCGAGGGCGCGAGGCCCGGCGAAGTGGTCGAGACCGATGGCATCAAGATCGTCGGCTACACCAATGTCGCAGGCCGTGTTGCGGCGTCGGCCTCGGGGCTCTACGCGCGCAACCTGTTCTCGTTCATCGAGACGATGGTCGACAAGGCCAACAAGGCGCTCGCGGTCAATTGGGACGACGAACTGGTGAAGGCCACCGCGCTGACCAAGGACGGCGCCGTCATCCATCCCAACTTCCAGCCGAAGTAAGGAGAGAAGCCATGGAGCATCTCGCGCAGGCCGTCGATCCGTTCGTGTTCCGGCTGTCGATTTTCGTGCTCGCCGTGTTTGTCGGCTATTTCGTGGTGTGGTCGGTGACGCCGGCGCTGCATACGCCGCTGATGAGCGTGACCAACGCGATCTCGTCGGTGATCGTGGTCGGCGCGCTGCTTGCGGTCGGCGTCGGCATGGTCTCGAGCGGTTCGGGCTGGGCCCGCGGCTTCGGCTTCGTCGCGCTGATCTTCGCCTGCGTGAACATCTTCGGCGGCTTCCTGGTCACCCAGCGCATGCTCGCGATGTACAAGAAGAAAGCCAAGTGAGCGGCAATCACCTCGGGGTGATGAGGATTTTGGGGGACCTGAGATGAGCGCCAATCTCTCTGCACTGTTGTATCTCGTGGCGGGGGTGCTGTTCATCCTGTCGCTGCGCGGCCTGTCGAGCCCGGCGTCGTCGCGCCAGGGCAACATGTTCGGCATGATCGGCATGGCGATCGCCGTCGGCACCACGCTGGCGAGCCATCCGCCGGCCGACGGCGTGGCCTGGCTGCTGGTGATCCTCGCGGTCGCGATCGGCGGCGGCATCGGCGCCGTCATCGCGCGCCGGGTGCCGATGACCTCGATGCCCGAGCTCGTCGCCGCGTTCCACTCGCTGGTCGGCATGGCCGCGGTGCTGGTCGCCGCCGGTGCGTTCTATGCGCCCGAGGCGTTCGACATCGGCACGCCCGGCAACATTCATCCGCAGAGCCTGGTCGAGATGTCGCTCGGCGTCGCGATCGGCGCCCTGACCTTCACCGGCTCGGTGATCGCGTTCCTGAAGCTGTCGGCACGGATGAGCGGCGCGCCGATCATCCTGCCGTTCCGCCACGTCATCAACATCGTGCTGGCGCTGGCGCTGGTGTTCTTCATCGTCGGCCTCGTGATGAGCGGCAGCGCGCTCGACTTCTGGCTGATCACCATCATCGCGCTGGCGCTCGGCGTGCTGATGATCATCCCGATCGGCGGCGCCGACATGCCGGTCGTGATCTCGATGCTGAACTCGTACTCCGGCTGGGCCGCGGCCGGCATCGGCTTCACGCTCGGCAATTCGGCGCTGATCATCACCGGCGCGCTGGTCGGCTCCTCCGGCGCGATCCTGTCCTACATCATGTGCCACGCGATGAACCGCTCGTTCATCTCGGTGATCCTCGGTGGCTTCGGCGGCGAGACCGCCGCGGCCGGCGGCGGCTCGGGCGAGCAGAAGCCCGCCAAGCTCGGCTCGGCGGATGACGCCGCCTTCATCATGAAGAACGCCTCGAAGGTCATCATCGTGCCCGGCTACGGCATGGCGGTGGCGCAGGCCCAGCACGCGCTGCGCGAGATGGCCGACATCCTGAAGAAGGAAGGCGTCGAGGTGAAATACGCCATTCACCCGGTGGCGGGCCGCATGCCCGGCCACATGAACGTGCTGCTGGCCGAGGCCAACGTGCCCTATGACGAGGTGTTCGAGCTCGAGGACATCAACTCGGAGTTCGCCCAGGCCGACATCGCCTTCGTGATCGGCGCCAACGACGTCACCAACCCGGCGGCGGAAGAGGACAAGACCTCGCCGATCTACGGCATGCCGGTGCTGCAGGTCTGGAAGGCCGGCACCGTGATGTTCATCAAGCGCTCGCTCGCCTCGGGCTATGCCGGCATCGACAACCCGCTATTCTACCGCGACAACACCATGATGTTGCTCGGCGACGCCAAGAAGGTCACCGAGAACATCGTCAAGGCGATGTAAGGCGGTATCGATGGCGCTGAACCGGGAGTGGCATCGAGCGCATCGCATGCCGCTCCAGGCGACGCGCGAGCAGCGCATCAAGTGGCACGTCGCGCATGCGGCGGCGTGCGCGTGCCGACCGGTCCCCGACAGCATCAAGGCGGACGTCGAGAAGCTGCTCAAGCTCCACGGCAAGACATAGCCGCGGCCACCGCTGATGGCACTGGCACTCGCAATCCTGAAATGGTTCCTGATCGCCGCGGTCGTCGTCTATCTCGGCGGGCTCGCGGTGCTCTACGTCAAGCAGCGCGAGCTGCTGTTTCCGATCCCGCCGGTCGGACGGACTGCGCCGGCAGCCGCGGGCCTTCCCGAAGCGGAAGAGCATGTCCTGACCACGGGCGACGGCGAGAAGGTCATCGTCTGGCACGTGCCGGCGAAGCCGGGCCGGCCCGTCGTGCTGTTCTTTCATGGCAACGGCGATTTCCTTGCCGGGCGCGTGGCGCGCTTCAAGGCCATCACGGCCGACGGCAGCGGGCTGGTGGCGCTGTCCTTTCGGGGTTACGCAGGGTCGAGCGGGTCTCCGAGCGAGCAAGGACTGCTGCAGGACGCCGCAGCGGCTTACGCCTTCACCATCGCGCGCTACCGCGCCGAGCAGATCGTGGCCTGGGGTTTCTCGCTCGGCAGCGGCGTTGCGGTCGCGCTCGCCGCCGAACATCCGCTCGGCAAGCTGATCCTCGAGGCGCCCTATACGTCGACGGCCGACGTCGCCGGCGCGCATTTCTGGTATGTGCCGGTCAGCCTCCTGATGCGCGATCAATTCCACTCCGACCGGCTCATCGCGCAGGTCAAGGCGCCGCTCCTGATCATGCATGGCACCGACGATCCGGTGATCCCGATTCGCTTCGGCGAGCGCCTGTTCGATCTCGCCCATGAGCCCAAGCAATTCGTGCGACTGCCCGGTGGCGGGCACGACAATCTCGACGATTTCGGTGCGATGGCGACGGCGCGGCGGTTTATCGGCGCCGCAAGAGGCTGACGGCGGCGATTGTCTGTCGCATAATCGCGCCACCGAAGTGAGGGGACCCCACGATGAGTGCACACGGACCGATGCCGCGGTCGGCCTGGCTGTATCCCGTTTTGGCGGTGCTGTTGTTTGCCGCGGTCACGGCCACCGGTTACAGCTTCGCGCCATCGGCCGGGGGCTGGGTGTTTGCGGCGGTGCTGCTGGTCATTCTGTTCGGCACCGTGTTCGCGGCGGTCCACCATGCCGAGATGATAGCCGAGCGGATCGGCGAGCCGTTCGGCACATTGCTGCTGACGCTCGCGGTGACGATCATCGAGGTGGCGCTGATCTCGACCATCATGCTGGGCGAAACGCCGGCGCCGACCCTGGCCCGCGACACGGTGTTTGCGGTGGTGATGATCGTCTGCAACGGTCTGGTCGGGCTCTGCATCTTCATCGGCGGCTTGCGCTACAAGGAGCAGGATTTCCAGATCACCGGCGCCAACCTTTATCTCAGCGTGCTGTTCGTGCTCGCGACCATCACGCTCGATATGCCCAATTTCACGCTGACCTCTCCGGGCCCGGTGTTTTCCACGGCCCAGCTCGCCGTGGTCAGCATAGTGACCGTGCTGCTCTATGCGGTGTTCCTCTACACCCAGACCATCCGTCACCGCGATTATTTCGTCAGCGGCGCCAATGAGGCGGCGGCGCATGGTGAGGTGATGTCGGACCGCATGACGGCGATCAGCGTTGCGCTGCTGCTGGTCTCGCTGCTGGCGGTGGTGCTGCTGGCGAAGAAATTCTCGCTGGTGGTCGATGTCGTCACCGTCAAGATCGGCGCGCCGCCGGCCTTTGCCGGCCTGGTGGTGGCGGCCCTGATCCTGTTGCCGGAGAGCGTTGCCGCCGTGTCGGCGGCGCGCAAGAACGACCTGCAGAAGAGCATCAACCTTGCGCTCGGCTCGTCGATCGCCACCATCGGGCTTACGGTTCCCGCGGTGGCCGTAGCCGCCTATGCGCTCGACAAGCAATTGGTGCTCGGGCTCAGCAACCAGCATATGCTGATCCTGCTGCTCACCTTCATGGTCAGCATGCTCACCTTCGGAACCGGCCGCACCAACATCCTGTTCGGGCTGGTTCACATGGTGGTGTTCGCCGTGTTCGTGTTCATGGTTTTCGTGCCGTAGAGCATGATCCGCTTAAAAAAAATTGGAGAAAATGACGATGCTCAGTGCCAAATCGGATGTGCAGGTGGATACGGCGGAAGTCCGGGTGACCGAATGGCGCCTCGCGCCGGGCAGCGCCACCGGCCACCACACCCATGAGATGGACTATGTCATCGTTCCGATCACGGCGGGCGAGATGACGATCGTGGCGCCGAACGGCGAGCGCTCGAAGGCGCAGCTCGGAGCCGGCAAATCCTATTTCCGCAAGGCCGGGGTCCAGCACGACGTGCTCAACGAGACGGCCAGCGAGATCGTGTTCCTCGAGGTCGAACTCAAGCCCTGACGCGGCGCGAGAACCAAGCAAGGAACCCTGCACCCGCCGAATGGCAGGTCCGAGCCGGTGCGGCTGTGGAAATTCATAACCCGTTAACGGCTGCGCGATGATCTAGCAGGCGGATGCGGCCTGCGCAGGGGACGCCTCCGGCTGAAACCAAAGCGACACCAAAGGTGACGTCGGAACGGGGGTTTGCCACCGATCCGACGCAGTTGATCCCTGAATGTGCCTCAAAGTTCCAGCATGTAATAGCGGGGTGGGGAGTGGCAGGTCATGCTGAGTTACCTGAAGAAATTTGTGATGGACATCTTACCCTCGGTGGCAGCGACCATCATCGGGGCGTACATCGTTAATCACTACATCGTGGCCAAGCCGGAAGCACCGTCAGCCGCAGCCTTGACCGCCGCAGTCGATCCCAAGGCAAATCCCAAGGCAGATCCGAAAGCCGCCGCCAAGCCCGCCACCGTCGTCAGCAGCCTCCCCGAAGCCGGCGTGAAGGCCAAGGGCATGTCCGAGCGCACGCTGATCGAGCGGTCGGCGTCCGAGAAGGCTACCGTCACCGAGAAGCCCGCCGAGAAATCGGCCGACCCCAAATCGGCCGATGTGAAGCCTGACGTGCCGGCCGATACCGCCAGCATCCCGGCCGACACCCGCCATCATCCGGCGGCGCCGAAGGCCGTCGCGAAGGTCGCGCCCGCCGCGCCGCAGCCGGCCGCGCCCGCGACGTCAGCCGCGCCGGTCGAGGCTGCTGTGACGCCCGAGGAAAGCCGCGACGCCAACGACCTCGCACGCGCCGCCATCGAGCGGCTGCGCAAGGAGCGTCCGCAGGAGGCGGCGCGGTCCCAGGATGCCACGCGCACCGATCTCGCCCGCCTGCCTGAGGCGCAGCGTCCGGCAGCCACGTCGGCGATCCGGCCGTTGCCGCCGCCGATCATGGTGTCGAGCCCGTCCACTGACAATGTCGATCAATCCTCGCAGCCGCGTCCGCCCTATGCCGCCGGCGGCCAGGATTCCAACCGGCTGACGCCGCCGGCCGACATTCCGGTCCCGGTGGTGCAGGCCCCGCTCGACCTGCGCGCCGAGGCGATCATGCCGGCGCAGAAGAACGAGCGCACGTCGGTGACCGACGACATGTTGTCCGGCATGAAGTCGATGTTCCACGCCGTCCTGCCGAAGTAGCCGCAGCGCCGCTCGATCGTTTCTGACGGATTGTCTTCACGCCAAGGGCTAGCCGCCGGTGCGCGCCAGCCCGCTGCGCGCATTGCCGTCGCTTGGCCGCAGCGCGAGCGCGCGATTGTAGGACGCCGCCGCCTTGGCCTTGTCGCCGAGCCGCTCATAGGCCTGGCCGCGCGTGCTCCACGCCCCAACATTGCCGGGATCGGCCTGCACGGCCTCGTCGAGATCGCTGGCGGCCTGCTTGGCCTTGTCGAGCGCGAGGTAGCTGGTGGCACGGCCGACCAGGGGCTCGGCCCTCTGCGGCGACAGCCCGCTGGCTGCCGTGAAATCGTCGATCGCCTGCTGATGCTGTCCGCGGCCCTGATAGATCAGGGCGCGGCCGTAGAGCGCCTGGATGTTGTAAGGGTCGGCCGCCAGCGCCTGTTCGAACTCCGCCATCGCCTCGTCGAGCTTGCCGGAGCGCGCCAGCGCCTGCGCACGCGTGGTGTGATCCTTGGCGCTGTTGACGTCTTGCGGGGTGATGGTGTCGGCGGCGGGCTTGTCGGCGGTGGCAGCGGGCTTCGGCTTGTCGTCCGAGGAGCCCCATGAACCGAGGTCGAAGGAGCAGCCTGCGAGCGGCAGGCCGAGAAGCACTGCAATGATGACGAGATGCGGCGCGCAACGGCGCTGCGCGGGTCCTGGAAAGGGCGGGCGGGCTACCGGATCAGCTGTCATGCAAAATGCTCTTGCCGGTCGTTTTGCATGGGTACCCCGGAACGCGGCGTGCTTCAAAACGACAACGCGGGCCCGTGGCCCGCGCTGTTAGACTTCCATATCGGCAAAACGGTTCAGCGAGGGCCGCGACCGGCGCCTGCACCGCCCGGACGGCCGCCGCGGTCGCCACCGGGGCCAGCGCCGAACACCGGCTTCGGCTTCATCGGCAGCAGGCCTTCGCGCTGCAGCTTCTTGCGCGCCAGCTTGCGCGCGCGGCGCACGGCTTCGGCCTTTTCGCGGGCCTTCTTCTCAGACGGTTTTTCGTAGTGACCGCGGAGCTTCATCTCGCGGAAAATGCCCTCGCGCTGCATCTTCTTCTTCAGCGCCTTCAGGGCTTGGTCGACATTGTTATCGCGGACGAGAACCTGCACGCGGCATCCTCTTTTGAATTGATCGGTTCGGAATCTGGCGAGGTGAAGGGACGGCAAAAGGCCTGCCTCTTAACCCTAGGCGCGCGCATGTATCAGACAAACGCGCAGATGTCCACCGGTCGAGTGACTTTCGGGCCTAGTAAAGCCACGAAATAGGGCGAAAATGCCATTGTGCGGCCCTGATTTGGGTGGTTTGGCGCCCAGATGAGGGCCGCTCCCGGCGTTTTGGATAACCCGGACATTGGAAATAGGGGAGATGCGAGATGGAGATGAAGAAATACGCTGCCGAGGCCATCGGTACGTTCTGGCTCACATTCGCTGGTTGCGGCAGCGCGGTGATCGCGGCCGGCTTTCCGCAGGTCGGGATCGGCCTGGTCGGCGTGTCACTGGCCTTCGGGCTGAGCGTGGTGACCATGGCCTATGCGATCGGCCATATCTCGGGTTGCCACCTCAACCCGGCGGTGACGGTCGGGCTCGCCGCGGGTGGGCGTTTCCCGGGCGGCCAGGTGCTGCCCTACATCATCGCGCAGGTTGTGGGCGCAATCATCGCGGCCTGGCTGCTCTATGTGATCGCGAGCGGCGCGCCCGGCTTCGATGTCAGCAAGGGCTTTGCCTCCAACGGCTATGACGCGCACTCACCCGGCCAGTACAACATGGTGGTGTGCTTCATCACCGAGGTGGTGATGACCATGATGTTCCTGTTCATCATCATGGGATCGACCCATGGCAAGGCGCCCGCCGGCTTCGCGCCGCTCGCCATCGGCCTCGCGCTGGTGATGATCCATCTCGTCAGCATTCCCGTCACCAACACCTCGGTGAACCCGGCGCGCAGCACCGGGCCGGCGCTGTTCGTCGGCGGCTGGGCGCTGGGGCAGCTCTGGCTGTTCTGGGTCGCACCCCTGATCGGCGGTGCGCTCGGCGGCGTGATCTATCGCTGGCTCAGCGACGAGCCGACCGGCATCGTCGCCGGCGCGAAGACGGCGTGATCGGCGAGAGCGTTTTCGAGCGAAGTGGACGCCGGTTCGCGTGAAGAAAACGGGTAAACAAAAATCCAGAGCATCGGTTCTGATTCAATCAGAACCGTTGCTCTAATGGATCGTGGTTGCCACGATCCCATTTCCATCGATGCGACGAAGGCGGCTATCGGCCGCGTGTGGAATTATCCCTTGCGGGCCGGCGTCACTTCGGTGACGTGTCCCATCTTGCGGCCGGGGCGCGGCGTGCCCTTGCCGTACAGATGCACTGTGGCGCCGGGAACGGTGAGCCACTGCTCGTAGCTCAGGATGTCGTCGCCGATCAGGTTGGTCATGACGACGTCGCCGTGGCGCACCGGCTTGCCCAGCGGCCAGCCGGCGATCGCGCGGATGTGCTGCTCGAACTGTGAGATCGAGGCGCCGTCGAGCGTCCAGTGACCGGAATTGTGCACGCGCGGCGCGATCTCATTGACCAGCACCGTCGCCTTGCTGCCGTTGCCGGGCACCGCGAACATCTCCACCGCGAGCACGCCGACATAGTCGAGCGCCGAGGCGATCTCTTCGGCGATCGCGCGCGCCTGCACGGCAAGCTCATCGGTGATCGCGGCCGGCGCGCGGGAAATTTTCAGGATGTGGTCGCGATGCTCGTTCTCGGTGACGTCGAAGCATTCGACTTCGCCGGATGCGGAGCGGGCCGCGATCACCGAGATCTCGCGCTCGAACGGCACGAAGGCCTCGAGGATCGCCGACTTGGTGCCAAGGTCCTCCCAGACCTGTTCGAGGTCATCGCCCTCGCGGATGATGGCCTGGCCCTTGCCGTCATAGCCGAAGCGGCGGGTCTTGATCACCGCGGGCAGGCCGATGCGTTCGATTGCCGTGCGCAGCGTGCCGACCGAGGACACGTCGGCGTAGTCGGCCGTGCCGATGCCGAGCTTGCTGATGAAATCCTTCTCGATCAGCCGGTCCTGCGTGGTCTCCAGGATCTTGTAGGCCGGCAGCACCGGGCGCCGCGCGGCGAGCACCATCGCGGTCGCGGCCGGGACATTCTCGAACTCATAGGTGACGACGTCGACATCGTTGGCGAACAGTTCGAGCGCCTCGACGTCGGCATATTCCGCGCAGGTCGCGTTCTGCACCACGTCGAACGCCGGGGAGTCCGGATCCGGCGAAAACACCTGGCAGCGGAGCCCGAGGCGCGCCGCGGCCATCGCCAGCATCCGGCCCAATTGTCCGCCGCCGAGGATTCCAATGGTGTCGCCCGGCTTCAGCTTCACTGCGTTCGAAGCCGTCACGCCGCGCCCTCCGGATGCTCGTTGACCGCGTCGGTCTGCTGCTTGCGCCAGGCCGCAAGGCGGGCCGACAGAGCCGGATCGTTGAGTGCGAGCACGCTCGCCGCGAGCAACGCGGCATTGATCGCGCCGGCCTTGCCGATTGCCAGCGTTCCGACCGGGACGCCGGCCGGCATCTGCACGATCGAATAGAGCGAATCGACGCCCGACAGAGCCTTCGACTCGACGGGAACCCCGAACACCGGAAGCTCCGTCAGCGCGGCCGTCATGCCCGGCAGATGGGCGGCGCCGCCGGCGCCGGCAATGATCACCTTGTGGCCGGCTGCCTTGGCGCCCTTGGCAAAGGCATAGAGCCGATCCGGGGTGCGGTGGGCCGAAACGATGCGCGTTTCGCAGGCCACGCCGAGCGCAGCCAGCGTCTCGGCGGCATGGCGCATGGTTTCCCAGTCGGACTGACTTCCCATGATGATGGCGATCGGAGCGGTCATCTCTTCAATTCTGTGCAGGAATCCAAAAGCATAGGCCGATTATAGGGACGGCCCGGGCGTCATCCAAGGCGTGGCAAGGGAGTTAGAATGGACTATCCTGTCTTGGTGAATCCCGGCAAGCCTTCATAAGCAGGCCTCAACAAGGATGCGCATGAAGAAGAAGACGACGTCGGCCGCCTCCGGGGCCGCGAAACGACGGAAAGGCGCGCCCGCCGCGCGCAAATCCAGGCCGGGCAAGACTGCAGCCAAGCGGGCTGGAACCAAACGGGCTGGAACCGGAGCTTCCACGCGAGGCGCGGTCGCATCCGGCGACAAATCGACCATCCGCAGCTTGCGGGCGCAGCTGGCGCGGGCGCAGGCCCGGATCGAGGAGCTGCAGGCCTCCGCCGAGACCGACTTCCTGCTCGACATCTTCAACAGGCGCGGATTCGAGCGCGAGCTCGCCCGTTCGCTCTCCTTCATCAAGCGTTATCAGGCCTCCGGTGCGCTGATCGTGCTCGACGTCGATCGCCTCAAGCCGATCAACGATGCCTTCGGCCACGCGGCGGGCGACGAGGTGCTGAAGGCGATCGTTGCCGCGATATCGGATCAGGTGCGCGCTTCCGATGTGATCGGCCGTCTCGGCGGTGACGAGTTCGCCGTGCTGCTGTGGAATCTCAGCGAGATCGATGCCCGCGCCAAGGCGGCTGCGCTGGAAGAGGCGATCGATCGGTTGACCTTCATGTTTCGTAACAGCCAGGTCACCGCAGGCGCCTCCGCGGGCGTTGCTATCCTTACCGCGCACTCGGATATCGATCGCGTGCTCGATGAGGCCGACCGTGCGATGTATGTGCGCAAGGCCCAGCGGCGCCACGAATCCCGAGAATTATAACGCGCTCAAATCCTCCGGCACATTTCCGTAAGCACGCAACAGCTTGGCATCGCCGAATTCGCCGATCGCAGGATCGCCGGTGCGGCTGAACGCGACGGCGCCAATGCTGCCGGGCATCCGCGACATGGTCTCCGCGCGGCGCAGCGCGACCGCCGAGCTCTGGCATTCCTCGGCATTGCCGGCGACCGGCGTGCCGTCATCATCCTGCATGAAGGGCAGTGCCACGTAATACGTTACATCGGCCATCGCTGTGCTCCCTGAAGATCAGGCCAAGGATCAGGCGGCATCGCTCGCCGCCCGGGTCTGCGCCGGCACGCAGCCGGCGGTGATCGCGGCCTGCAATTCCTCAAGCTCGGCTTCCAGATATTCGTTGGCCATGATCAGCGCCTTGATAGTGCTGCGCAGGTTGCCGTCGCACATCGCGATCGCCTGATCGCAGGCTTTCTCGTAGCGGCTGTTGTCGGGCAGGGAAGGCGGTGCGGACATGGCGAAACTCCCTCTGATGGCTGGCGGCTGGGCTGGCATGTTCTCTTTTTGTTCATGTGGAGTCAAGCGCCGGGAAACCGCCTTCCGTCCGTTGCCGCGAACGTGAAGCCGGCGAGGCGCTGTGGATGACGGGGAAAACCGTCGCCCGGTCTGAACCGGAAGCGCCGAACCGCGAAGGCCCGCGCCGCGGCACGCGTCAGGCAATGATGTCGGGCGTGATCTGGTCTTCGATAAAGGCGATGCGATCGCGCAGTTGCAGCTTCCGCTTCTTCAAGCGCTGCAGCATCAAGAGATCCGGCGCCGGCGACTGATGCAGCGCGTCGATCGCGGCATCGAGGTCGCGGTGCTCTTGTTGCAGCCGCGCGAGTTCGGCGATTAGTTCGCGCTCATCCTGATCGTTCATGGTTGTGTATTAACTGATAAGCACGATAAGGTTGTTGCGGCTGAAGTCGCCGCTCGCCGGAATATCCTCCTTGAACGCGCGCCGCGCAAGCCGGACCGGTTCCATAGTCACGATTGGTTACAGATAAACCGAAATGAGTGCGTGCGGCATTTCGCGTCCCCCATCGACAGCGCCGTCCACTCGTGTACACTCGGCGGTCCGGATCGAACCTGAGGTTTAACGCACCGAGGAGTGTTCGCAATGGCAATACAGGCCCATCTCATTGAGCTGGAGCGTAAACACAAAATACTCGAGAACGAACTGCACGAAGCGCTCGTTCACCCCTCTGTAGACGACCTGCATATTTGCGAGCTGAAGCGCCGCAAGTTGATGGTCAAGGATCAAATCGAGCGGTTGAGACTGTCCGCCGACGACACGGTCCACTAGACCGCCCCCCTGCAAATTAGCAAATAGCCTGGCCTTTCACCGAGGGATGAACGCCCAAGCGCGCGCGCATCCCCCGGGAGGCCTTACTGTATTTGCTCAGAGTTCCGCCAACGCGCCGACATGGTCGGCGACCGCGAGGGACGATGTCAGTCCGGGCGATTCAATCCCGAACAGGTTGATCAGGCCCGCGACGCCATGATCGGCCGGCGCCTGGATCAGGAAATCCTGGGTCGCCACCGCCGGCGGCACGATCTTGGGGCGGATTCCCGAATAGCTCGGCATCAGCGCGCCGTCCGGCAGGGCCGGCCAGTATTTCCGGATCGCCGGATAGAACCGCTCGGCCCGATCAGGGTCGACCGCGTAATCGATGTGATCGATCCATTGGACGTCGGGCCCGAACCTCGCCTGTCCGGCCATGTCGAGCGTCAGGTGCACGCCGAGCCCGCCGGGTTCCGGCACCGGGTAGATCAGCCGCGAGAACGGCGCCCTGGCGCTGCAGCTGAAATAATTGCCCTTGGCCAAATAGGCCGTCGGAATCAATTCGATCGGCATGCCCTCGACGTTGCGCGCGACCGCCGTCGCACCGAGTCCGGCGGCATTGACCAGAAGATCGCAGGCCAGCGTCATCGGCGCCGCGCCGCCGGCCTCGATCTCGAAGCCGTCGGCGGTGGCCCTGGCGTGGAGCAGCGGCGTATGGAAGGCGAACGCCGCCCCGGCCGCCTCGGCGTCACCGCGCAGCGCCAGCATGTAAGCATGGCTGTCGATGATCCCGGTCGAGGGCGACAGCAGCGCAGCGTCGCAATTCAGCGCCGGCTCCAGCGCGCGCGCCGCCTCGCCGGACAGAAGCTGCATGTCGTCGACGCCGTTGGCCTCGGCATGCGCGCGGATCGACTGCAGCTTCTCGGTCTCCGCAGGCGTGGTGGCCACGATCAGCTTGCCGCAATTCTTGTGCGGGATTCCGTGCTCGGCGCAGTAGCGGTAGAGCGCCCGCTTGCCGCTGACGCACATCCGCGCCATCAGGCTGCCGGCGCGGTAGTAGATGCCGGCGTGGATCACCTCGCTGTTTCGCGACGAGGTCACCGTGCCGATCCCCTCGGCCTCCTCGAGCACAATCACTTCGCGGCCGGCCTGTGCCAGCCGCCGCGCCACGGCGAGGCCGATCACCCCCGCACCGACGATCACGCAATCAACCCTGTCCATCTCGTCCTTCAGGTCCGAAAATTTCCGCCCGGCCACGCCATGACCGCTGCCGCCAACATCGTTCAGCCGATCCGGTCGCTTTGGGCAAGTGCTTATTAGGCAAGTGCTTGGGCCATCTCAAAAAGTTGGGAGGTCATGCCCTGTTAGTGGAGCATTAATCATGTCAGGGCAATTGCCATAAATTAAGTCAGCATTTTCCGGTTGCATCAGTACGCGTTTACCCGATCCAAACCGCCGGAGCCGGACACTCGCTCCGCAAATCCGCGGGTGATCGATGGCTGGCAGGAAGGTGCAGGCGGGCGGGAAGAATTCGATTCCGGCAAGGGCCGTGCTCTGCCTGATTGCCGCCGTCGCGCCGTGCGCTGCAGCGCGGGCCGGCACCGGTGCGTTCGCGCCGTCGAGCTATCTGGGCAGCCTCGATCCCGGCCTGGTCTGGGAGCTCCTGATCGGCAGCGTGGTGGTCGCGTCCTTTTTCGGTGCGGTCGGGCTGTGGATTCTCTCGGCGCTGCGCAAGGCCAAGCGCGCGCAATTGCGGCGCAACGCCTTCGTCTCGTCGGCACTCAACCATTTGAACCAGGGCGTGGTGATGACCGATGCGCAGGAGCGCATCGTGTTCTGCAACGACCGCTATCTCGACATCTACGGCCTGTCGCGCGCCGACATCAGCCGCAACATGACCGGCGTCGAGCTGCTGGAACTGCGCCGCGACCGCGGGGTGCTCGATCTCAGCGCCGAGGATTTCTTCGCCAGGGCCGCGGCGCCCGACGGATTGGTTACCGAGCTGCCCGGCGGCAGGTCGGTGCTGGTGAAGTATTTTCCGCTGCCGAACGGCGGCTCGGTCGCGACCCATCTCGATTGCACCGACCAACGCAAGCTGTCGCGCAAGCTCGCCTCGACCACACAATTCCTGGAATCGGTGCTCGACAACGTTCCGGTCTGCGTCGCGGCCAAGAACATCGAGGACGGCCGCTACATCTTCGCCAACCGCGCCTTCGAGCGCTTCTCGCGCTTCTCGCGCGATCACATCGTGGGCAAGCGCGCCGACGAGATCTTCCGCCCCGAGACCGCCGCCAGCATCGACACCGCCGACCGCGCGGCGTTGAGCGCGGCGGAAGGCTATCACCGCAGCGAATTCTTCGTCGAACGCGGTTCGGACAAGCGGATCCTCGCCTCCAACCGCGTGATCGCCCGCAACGAGGCCGGCGAGCCGGAATTCCTGATCGCGCTGTTCGAGGACGTCACCGATCGCCGTTCGCTGTCGCGCGAGCTCGAGAACAACAAGAAGTTCCTCGAGCTCGTGGTCGACAACATCCCGGTCTCGCTGATCGTGCAGCGGGTCAGCGACGGCCGCTACCTCCTGGCCAACCGCAGCGCCGAGACGATCCTCAATCGCCGCCGCGAGGACGCCGCCGGCCTGACCGCGTCCGACATCTTCAATGCGCGTGAAGCCAAGCTGATCATCGCCCGCGACGATGCCGCGATCAGGAAACGCAGCATGATCGCCGAGGAGCATCCGATCTCGACCAAGGACGGCCTGCGGCTGTTCCTGACCCGCCGCATGACCGTGCTCGACGATGTCGGCGAGCCGCAATATCTGATCAAGACCCATGAGGACGTCACCGACCGGCGCCAGACCGAGTCGCGGATGGCGCACATGGCCTATCATGACGGCCTGACCGATCTGCCGAACCGCGCCGCCTTCCTGCAGGCGCTGACCCAGATGATCGAGGCCTGCGACGGCACCGACGAGGAGTTCGCCGTGCTCTGCGTCGATCTCGACGGGTTGAAGGAGATCAACGACGTCTACGGCCATGCGATGGGCGACAAGGTGCTGATCGAGGTCGCGCAGCGTTTGCAGGCCGTGGCACGCGGCGGCGTGGTGGCGCGGCTGTCCGGCGACGAATTCGGCCTCATCATCGACGGCAAGCAGCCGGTCGCCGGCATCGCGCTGGCCGAGCAGGCCGCCGAGGCGCTCGGGCAGGATTTCCTGATCGACGGCAAGTCGGTGCGAACCGGCCTCACCACAGGGATCGCGGTGTTCCCGGACAACGGATCCGACGCGGCCTCGCTGCTGGCCAATTCCGGCGCGGCGCTGTTTCGCGCCAAGGCGAAGTCGCGCGGCACGATCTCGATCTTCGAACCGGAGATGGACCAGCAGATCCGCGATCGCCGCGTGCTGCACCAGGAGCTGTCGGTCGCGATCAAGAATGGCGAATTGTCGCTCTACTACCAGCCGCAGGCCGCCGCGGGCGGCAGCGTGGCGGCCAGCCAGATCATCGGCTTCGAGGCGCTGGCGCGCTGGCACCATCCGGTGCGCGGCTTCGTGCCGCCCGGCGACTTCATTCCGCTCGCGGAAGAAAGCGGCCTGATCGTCGAGATGGGCGAATGGATTCTGCGCGAAGCCTGCCGGGAGGCGGCCTCCTGGGCGATCCCGCTGCAGGTCGCGGTGAACCTGTCGCCGGCGCAATTCACCCATGGCGACCTCGTCGGCCTCGTGCATTCGATCCTGCTCGAGACCGGGCTCACGCCGGACCGGCTCGAGCTCGAAATCACCGAGGGCGTGCTGATCGAGGATTTCGACCGCGGCCTGTCGCTGCTGCGGCGGCTGAAGGCGCTCGGCGTCCGCATCTCGATGGACGATTTCGGCAGCGGCTATTCCTCGCTGAGCTACCTGCAGGCATTTCCGTTCGACAAGATCAAAATCGACCGTGCCTTCGTCATCAATCTCGGCCGCAACCCGCAATCGGCCGCGATCGTGCGCGCGGTGATCGATCTCGGCCACGGCCTTGAAATGTCGATCGTCGCCGAAGGCGTCGAGACCGAGGCGCAGCTCGACTTTCTCGCCGAAGAGGGCTGCGACGCGGTGCAGGGCTATCTGATCGGCAGGCCGGCCCCGATCGGTCAATTCGCCGCGCTGGTCGGCGGCGACCAGCTTGCCGAAACCGTGCGCAGAGCCGGGTAATTTGGCCTGAATCGCCCGGCCGGCTGTGCTTGCCATCCGCTGCACGTCCGGCTACATCTCGACCCACCACATCATTTCAGCCGAGAAAGGAGGGCTGCGTCGTGGCGAGATACACCGATCCCCACCTCAAGCGTGGCCCCGTCAACGCCCTGCAGATGCGTTTGCAGGGCTGACCGGAAACTCGCGCTAAATCCTTCCTGGTCTGCCCTTCGTGGCCGTGCGGCGTCGACGCTTGAGCGTTCGCGCCCGCACATCAATCCCTCGCCGCGCTTCGACACGCACATCCGATGATGGCTGGACGCCTCGGGATGTTGCGATTGCCGGCAAGACCAGAGAATTGATCGTGACCCTCATCAATGTCCGCAATCTCGGCGTGACGCTGAACGCGCCGCTGTTTTCCGAACTGAATTTCGTCGTCAATGCCGGCGACCGCATCGGGCTGGTGGCCGCCAATGGCCGCGGCAAGTCCACGCTGCTGCGCTGTATCGCAGATGCGATGGAGCCTAACGAAGGCGATATAACCCGCGCGCGCGGACTGACCGTCGGCCATGTCGAGCAGGATGCGCCGCCCAGACTGCTGGATACGCCGTTCCATGCCGCCGTGCTCGAGGCGCTTCCCGGCGAGCAGCGCGCCAGCGAGGGCTGGCGGGTCGACGTCGCCTTGCAATCGCTCGAGGTGCCGGAGGAGCTGTGGACGAGACCGCTGAAGCAGCTGAGCGGCGGCTGGCTGCGGCTTGCGGTGCTCGCCCGCGTGCTGGTGACCGAGCCCGACGTGCTGCTGCTCGACGAGCCGACCAACCATCTCGACCTCGCCAAGATCGGCCGGCTCGAGGGCTGGCTGAACGCACTGCCGCGCGAGATGCCGGTGGTGATCGCAAGCCATGATCGCGCCTTCCTCGATGCGACGACCAACCGGACACTGTTCCTGCGCCCGGAGCGGTCGCAGCTGTTCTCGCTGCCCTATACCGCGGCGCGCGCGGCGCTCGACGAATTCGATGCCTCGGACGAGCGACGCTATCAGCGCGACATGAAGGCCGTGCGGCAGCTCCGGCAGCAGGCCGCGAAGCTCAACAATCTCGGCATCAATTCCGGCAGCGACCTTCTGCTGTCGAAGACCAGGCAATTGAAGCAGCGCGCCGAGAGACTGGAGGAGACGGCGAAGCCCGCGCATCTGGAACGCTCGGCCGGAACGATCCGGCTCGCTAACCGCGACACCCATGCCAAGGTCCTGATCAGGCTGGACAACGCCGGGATCGCCACACCCGACGGCCGGATGTTGTTCAGGACCGGCCAGCAGTTCATCTGCAAGGGCGACCGGATTGCGCTGCTCGGGCCGAATGGCGCCGGCAAGACCCGCTTCGTCGCGGCGCTGCGGCTGGCGATCGAGAATGCCGCAGCGGCACCGGCCGAGATCCGGGCCACCGAGTCATTGGTGCTTGGCTATTGCGATCAGGCGCTGGCCGATCTCGCCGATAGCGACACGCCGATGCGCATGCTGACGCGGCGCTTCGAGGTCGGTGATCAGCGGGCGCGCGGCCTGCTCGCCGGTGCCGGGCTCTCGATCGAGATGCAGGGCCGACCGATCGGGCGGCTGTCGGGCGGGCAGAAGGCCCGCCTCGGCATGCTGGTGCTGCGGCTCACCCAGCCGAACTTCTATCTGCTCGACGAGCCGACCAACCACCTCGACATCGAGGGCCAGGAGGCGCTGGAGGACGAGTTGATGGAACAGCAGGCCAGCTGCCTCCTGGTGTCGCACGACCGCCAGTTCGTGCGCACGGTGGCCAACCGGTTCTGGGTGATCGAAGGCAGGAAGCTGATCGAGGTCGATGGACCGGAACAGTTCTTCGCCGCGGCCGGCGCGGACTAGCGCGTGATGGCGTCAGATTGGATAGCCGTCGCGAAGGCGGTGTGCCTCTCCCGCTCGCGGGCCGTCGCAGGAGGAGCGCTGCCAAAATATCGAAAACAACCCCATGCAAAGTAGCCGGCGGCGGCGCGGCGTTCGAGCAGGCTACTTGACACGTCGGGCAACTCAGGGGCATTATTCCAATATTCCGAAATCATGCAGGCGTACGCTCGCCCCGCAAGCGGGAAGGTGAGTGTGCCGTGATTCACCAAGACATCACGTAGTTCAGCGCCGCACCTTGACGCATTTTTCGTGCGAACCCGTCTTTTGTTCGCATTCAAATGCGATAGGCGTTGCGCATGGCGGACTATGACGTCGCGATCATCGGCGGTGGCTTGAACGGCACGAGCATTGCCCGTGATGCCGCCGGCCGCGGCCTGCGCGTGATCCTGCTGGAGCAGGGCGATCTCGGTTCCGGCGCATCGCAGGCTTCGCCGCGGCTGGTCCATGGCGATCTGGCCGGGCTGGAACGGCGGGAGTTCTTCCGCGTCCGCCGGGCGCTGAGGGAACGCGACGTGTTGCTGCGCATTGCGCCGCATCTGGTGCGGCCGGTGCGCTTCGTGATCCCGGCGCATGCCGAGGAGCGGCCGCCGTGGCAGTTGCGGTCGTTGCTGCTGCTCTACGAACGGCTGACTTCGCGCAGCGGTCTGCCGCGCTCGGCGACGCTCGATGTCACCCACCATCCGGTCGGCAATGCGCTGAAGCGGCCGTTCGGAACCGCGTTCGAATATTCCGACTGCGTCGTCGACGATTCCCGGCTCGTCGTGCTCACCGCCGTCGATGCCGCGGCGCGCGGCGCCGATATCCGCACCGGCGCGCGCGTGACCCGGGCCGAGCGCGGCGAGACCTGGCGGCTGGTCGTGATCGACCGCGGCTACCGGCGGGTGATCACGGCGCGGGCGCTGGTCAGCGCGACCGGCGCGTGGACCGCCTCGGTCGCCGACATCGTGCTGCGGGTGCCTGCGCCGCAGCTTGCGACCGTGCAGATCAGCCAGATCGTGGTGCGCCGCCTGTTCGACTGCGACAACGTCTATGTGTTTCAGAACCCTGACGGCCGGTTGATCTTCGCCAGTCCCTACGAGCGCGACTTCACCCTGATCGGCAGCGTCAGTCATCCCTTCAAGGGTGATCCGGCGGTTGTCGCAATTGGTGTGCGCGAGGAGGCCTATCTCTGCGACGCCGCCAATCGCTACTTTCGCGAACAGATCGCTCCAGTCGATGTGCTGCGGACCGTCTCCGGTGCCAATTCCGTGCTCGTGCCCGCGCGCCGGCACATGAGCGATGGCGCAGCGCTGCTCGATGTCAGGCGCGGCAAGGCGCCGCTGCTTACGATCTTCGGCGGCGACGTCACCACCGCGCGGCGCCGCGCCGAGCGGACGGTGTCGGAGTTCACGCGGTTTTATCCGATGACGCCGCGCTGGACCGCAACGGCGCCGCTGCCGGGCGGCGAGTTCGCGTGGCAGCGCTTCGAGACCGAGGTCGACATCGTCCGCGACCGCTGGCGCTTCCTCGGCGAGGCGCAGGCGCGGCGGCTGGTGGCCGCCTATGGGCTGAACGTCAGAGATGTTCTGGGCGACGCCAAAGAGAAGGCCGATCTCGGCCCGGCCTTCGGTCCCGAACTGACCGGCGCCGAGGTGCGCTACCTCATGCGCAAGGAATGGGCGCGCTTTGCCGACGATATCCTGTGGCGCCGCTCAAAGCTCGGGCTGACCATGCCGCAAGCCGATCGCGACGCGCTTGCGGCGTTCATGGCGAAGATGGATTGAGCTCGATTCAAACCTCCCCTTGAAAAGGGGAGGTCGCTTTGCTCGCCAGAGCAAAGCGGGTGGGGATTCTGCCTCCATGACAACCGGTGTCGTTCGTGGCCGACCCCCATCCCGACCTTCCCCCTTTCAGGGAAGGAGGAGAGCTCCAGCAGCGGCTATTGCCGGGCCGCCTCCTGTGACCAGGCGAGGTCGCGCCGGGACGGACGGCGATGCAGCCGCTCCGAGATCAGGCTCGTTGCCTGCCGGCCCTGGCCGGCGCGCAGGCATGCGACGATGAAGGTGTCCTCCCACAATTCACGTTGCGCATGGCTGCCGCCGATTCGCACCAGCTCTGGCATCAGCGGCGCAAGGATGCGCACCGCGTCGTCGTGATCGCCGGCGGCGAAGGCCGCGATCCCGCGGCCGAGCCCGATCGCCGCGGGGCCCGGCGCCAGTCTGCCGTCGGCGTCGCGCGTGGCCATCTCGACCAGCCGCGCCTCGAGCGCGTCGTTGTTGGTCGTGGCTGCGACGAGCGCGTGGTGCACGTCGGCGAAATGCGCGCCGGCCTTCGGGAAGTAGCCGTCGCCATAGGCGGCGACATCCTTCCAATGCTGCTCGAGACCGGTCTTGCCGGCGACCGTCAGCCGCCACAGCAGCGAGGCCGTGTCGGTGAAGATATTGAGCGGCGGATAGGGGCGGCCCGCCGGCTTGATGTGCTGCTCGTAAATGTCGAGCGCGCTGTCGGCGTCGCCTTCCTCGATCGCAATCAAGGCGAGGTGCCAGGCGAGATGGCCCTGCAGGAAGCTGGTGCGATCATTCGCCGGTAGCCAGGCGGAAAGGAAGCTGCGGCCTTCCGCCGCGTCGCCCTGCTCGAACAACGCATGCGCGACCGCGTGCGCGGCGCCGGCGTTCTCCGGCTTCAGCGCATAGCCGCGCTCGGTGATGGCGCGACCCGAGACGATATCGCCGGCCTCGGTTTTCGACCAGCCGAGATAGGTGAGGAACCACCAATCGTCGCCATAGTCGCCGGCGTAACGCTCGCAGACGGCAAGCCGCGCGGCGTCATGATCGGGCCGGCCGGAGAACGCATAGAGGCCGAAGGCGCCGAGCAACAGCGACAGCACCTGCGCATCGCGCGGATATTCGCTGAGATGCTGCTCGGCCGCGGCCATCGCCTTCTTGCCCTGGCCCTCGATCACAGACGCCATGATCTCGATGTGCTGGCGCTCGCGCGGGCTTGCGGCCGCGGCCAGCTGCCGTGCATCGGCCGCCTTGGCGCGGGCCTTGGCACCCTCCATGCTGAACTGGTGCACGCGGGCACGGCCGATATGGGCCAATGCGAAATCGGGGTCCTCGGCGATCGCGGCCTCGAACGCCGCATCGGCGCCATGCAGCGCCGCCAGCATGCGATCGACGCCGTCGACATAGTAGGCGGCGGCGCGGTCCGAGGTCGTCGTCAGCGGCAGGCCGTAGCGGTCGTGAATCATCGGTTGCCCTCCCGGATTTGGCTGCGGAGTCTAGCAGAGGCGCGGACGCCGACAATATTGCGGGAGATGTCCGTGAGGCGGTTGAGCCGGTGGCGATCCACCGCTAGCTTGCCGCCAGAATCGGACCTTACGGGGAATCGGGGCTGACGGACGTGACATCGGGCGAAGCGAGTGCGGAGGCGGCAAGGCCGTTGCCTGAACCGGCCGTCTCGGACATGCCGCTGCTGCGGGTCGAGGGTGTCGCCAAGTCGTTCGGCAATTTCCGCGCGGTCGACAAGCTCTCGCTCGATATCCGCGCCGGCGAGTTCTTCGCGCTGCTCGGCCCGAGCGGCTGCGGCAAGACCACGCTGCTGCGCATGCTCGCCGGCTTCGAGACGCCGGACGAGGGCCGCATCCTGCTTGGCGGCAGCGACATCGCGCAGGTGCTGCCGCATGAGCGGCCGGTCAACATGATGTTCCAGAACTACGCGCTGTTCCCGCATCTGTCGGTGCGCGACAACATCGCCTTCGGTCTGAAGCGTGCCGGCATGGCGCGCGGCGACATCGCGGCCCGCGTCGCCGAGATGGTGGCGCTCGTCAAGCTCGAGGGGATGGAGAAGCGCAAGCCCGACCAGCTCTCCGGCGGACAGCGGCAGCGCGTCGCGCTGGCGCGCTCGCTGGCGCGGCGCCCGCAGGTGCTGCTGCTCGACGAGCCGCTCGCGGCGCTCGACAAGAAGCTGCGCGAGAGCACGCAAGGAGAGCTCATGGAGTTGCAGCGCCGGCTCGGCATGACCTTCATCATCGTCACCCACGACCAGGAGGAGGCGATGACGATGGCCGGCCGTATCGGGGTGATGGATGCCGGCCGTCTGGTCCAGGTCGCCACCCCGCGCAATCTCTACGAGGCGCCGGCCTCGCGCTGGATCGCCGAGTTCGTCGGCGACATCAATCTGTTCAACGGCGAGGTCACGTCCCGCGAGAACGGGCGCCTGACGGTCGCGACGGCTGATGCGGGCAGGCTGGCGGTCAGCGAGCTGTGGCCGCCGGTGACCAGGCAGGTCGTTGCCGTCGCGATCCGCCCCGAGAAGGTGAAGCTGTCGCGCCGCGCGCCGGCAACGGACGGCGGCGCGTCGCAGGCGATCAACCGGCTGGAGGGCGTCGTCACCGACGTCAACTATCTCGGCGGCGTGACCAGCTACCGGGTGAAGCTGGAGACGGGCGCGGTGGTGCGCGCGTCGATGGCCAACACCGCGCGGCTCGATGTAGATGCCTATCTCGCCGGCCAGCGTGTGGTGGCATGGTTCACCGCCGACGATTGCCTGGTGCTCGAACAATGAGCGCGCGCCGCATCTTCGCCCGGCCGGCGCGGTTCGCCGCGATCGCGCCCTATCTGTGGATGGTGCTGTTCTTCCTGGTGCCGTTCGGCTTCGTGCTGAAGATCAGCCTGTCGCAGACCGCGATCGCGCAGCCGCCCTATACGCCGGTGTTCGAGTTCACTGAGGGCCGCGCGGCGCTGGCCGCGGCGTTCGCGCAATTGTCGTTCGACAATTTCCGCCTGCTGATCTCGGACAATCTCTACATCCTGTCCTATCTGCGCAGCCTCGTCGTCGCGGTGACCGCGACGCTGATCCTGCTCCTGATCGGTTATCCCATTGCCTACGGCATGGCGCGGTTGCCGCAGCGTTGGCAGGGCGTGGCGATGATGCTGGTCATCGTGCCGTTCTGGACCTCGTTCCTGATCCGCATCTATGCCTGGATCAACATCCTGCAGCATGACGGCCTGCTCAACCAGGTTCTGCTGGCGCTGCACATCGTGTCCGCGCCGGTGGTCTGGCTGTCGACGGACAGCGCGATGTATCTCGGCATCGTCTATTCCTATCTGCCGTTCATGATCCTGCCGCTCTATGCGACGCTCTCCAGGATGGACGCGTCGCTGCTGGAGGCCGCGGGCGATCTCGGCGCCTCGCCGTTGCAGGCGTTCTGGCTGGTGACATTCCCGCTGTCGCTGCCCGGCGTCGGCGCCGGCGCGCTGCTCTGCTTCATTCCTGTTGTCGGCGAGTTTGTGATCCCCGACCTGCTCGCCGGCTCCAACTCGCTGATGATCGGGCAGACGCTGTGGCTCGAGTTCTTCACCAACAAGGACTGGCCGGTCGCATCGGCCGCCGCGGTCGCCTTGTTGCTGCTGCTGGTGCCGCCGCTCGTGCTCTACGATCGCCTGCAGCGGCGTCAGCTCAAGGCCAACAGCTGATGGCGCGCCCCGTCACCAGGCTCACCAGGCTCACCCGCTTCAACATGACGTCGCTGGCGCTCGGGCTGGCGTTCCTCTATCTGCCGATCGTCATCCTCGTGATCTACTCGTTCAACGCCTCGCGGCTGGTGACGGTGTGGGGCGGCTGGTCGCTGCGCTGGTACCGCGAGTTCTTTGGCGACCGCGCCATGCTGGAAGCGGCGTGGATGAGCCTGTCGGTCGCCGCGGTGTCGGCGACGCTGGCGACACTGCTGGGCACGCTGGCGGCGATCGGGCTGGCGCGCGGCGAGCGGTTCCGGGGCCGGGCACTGTTCTCCGGCATGCTGTATTCGCCGCTGGTCATGCCCGAGGTGATCTCCGGCCTGTCGCTGCTGCTTTTGTTCGTGGCGCTCAATGCCGAGCGCGGGTTCTGGACGGTGACGATCGCCCACACCACGCTGACGATGTGCTTCGTCACGGTCGTGGTGCAGTCGCGCCTCGCCACGCTCGACCGCAGCCTGGAGGAGGCCGCGATGGACCTCGGCTGCGATCCGGTGCGGGCGTTCCTCCTGGTGACGCTGCCGCTGATCGTGCCGGCGATCGTGGCGGGGTGGATGCTTGCCTTCACGCTGTCGCTCGACGACGTCGTGATCGCGAGCTTCACCACCGGCCCGGGTTCGGCGACGCTGCCGATCCGGATCTATTCCGAGGTCCGGCTCGGAGTGAAACCCGAGATCAACGCGATCTGCACGCTGGGGATCGCGCTGATTGCCGTGATCATCGTGATTGCCTCGTTCGCCTCGAAACTGTCGAGCGCGCGCGGCGAGAGCGCCGCGCCGCTGTAATTTCCGTCATTCCGGGGCGATGTGAAACATCGAACCCGGAATCTCGAGATTCCCCGATGCGCAATTGCGCATCTGAGGTCTGGTGCTAGCGCACCATCCCGGAATGACAGCGCGTCACGACTTGACGGCGCCTGCCGTCAGCCCGCCGACCATGTAGCGCTTGAAGGCGTAATAGACCGCGGCCGGCGGCAGCGCGTAGATGAAGCCGGTGGTCATCAGGAGCTCCCACGGCGAGTCGTCCGCGGCGAGGAAGTTGCCGAGCGCAACCGGCAGCGTGATGTCGGTGTCCTTCGACAGCAGCAGGAACGCGTAGAGATATTCGTTCCAGGCGAGCAGGATCGCATAGGTGCCGACCGCGACCAGCGACGGCATCATCAAGGGCACATAGACCAGGCGGAACAGCTGCAGTGTGGTGGCGCCGTCCATCGTCGCGGCCTCGTCGAGCTCGACCGGCAGCTTGTCGGAGGCCTGCTTCAAGACCCAGATCGCGTAGGGCGCGGCGATCGTCACCATCGCGAGGATCAGCGACCAGTGATTGTTGAGCAGGCCGTAATTGCCCATGGTGCGGTACATCGGCACGGCGAGGAACGCGGCCGGAATGAAGTAGGTGAACAGCGCCAAGTTCATGACGGCGCGGCCGCCCGGCACGCGCAGCCGCGAGATCGAGAACGCGGCGGCGGTGGCGACGAACAGCGTCAGCGCACCGACCGCGAGCGCGATCACGGTCGAATTCCAGAACTGGATCCAGAAGTCGCGCAGGAAGTAATGCTGCTGGTGGAACACGATCGAGAAATTGTGCAGCGTCGGATGCGTCGGCCACAGCTTGCCGGTGAACGCGTCCTCCTTCGGCGAGATCGCGAACACGAACATGTGGTAGATCGGAATCATGGTCCAGATGAAGACCGGGATGCCGATCAGGAGCAGCTTGGCCTCGGTACCGACTTCGCGGAGGGTGGGTAGCTTCATCGCGACAACCGTTTCATCATGAAATAGACCAGCGGCAGCACGAACGGCATGGCGCAGACGATCGAGGCCATCGCCAGCGAGAGCTGGTCGAGGCGCAGATAGCGGATGCCGAGCGTCGACAGCACATGGGTGAGGTCGGCGGGCCCGCCGCCGGTGAGCAAATAGACGCTGTTGAAGTCGCCGAGCGTCCAGATCATCGAGAGCAGCGTGCACGTGACGTAGAGCGTCTGCATCGACGGCCATGTGATGTAGCGGAATTTCTGCCACCAATTGGCGCCGTCGACGTCGGAGGCCTCGTACAGATCGTGCGAGATGGCGAGCCGTCCGGTCAGCAGGATCAGCGTCCAGAACGGCAGCGACTTCCAGATGTGCACGCCGATCGCCATCGCCAAAGCGACCGATGGATCGTTCAGCCAGTTCGGGCCGTCGTCGCCGGTGAACTTGAAGATCAACTGGTTGACCACGCCCCATTCGGGATTGAGCATGAAGCGCACCGACAGGATGGTCGGGATCGAGGGCACCGCCCAGGGCAGGATGAAGATGACAGACAGCCACCTGATCCAGGGCCGCTGCTGGGCGAAGAAGCCGGACAGGAACAGCGCGATCAGCATCTTGATGTTGATGCCGATGACCAGGAAGATCAGCGTGTTGATCGCCGCGCGCGCGAAAATCGGGTCGTGATAGAGCGCGACATAGCTCGCCGGATGGCGCGCCAGCCACAGGCCGTAGCCGACCGGATAGACCACAAAGGCGAGGAAGACGAGCAGATAGGGCGCGAGCAGCACGATGCCCCAGACCTGCGGCGGCGACAGCCGCGCCGACAACGGCGGCGAGGGGACATCGGATGCGGAGAGTGTGATCGCCATTCGGTTACTCTAAGATGTCGCTTACGTCGTCGATGTCGCCTACGTCGTCGTCCCGGCGAAGGCCGGGACCCATAACCACAGGGCCCGGCCGTTGCCAGAAAGCCGTCGACCAGCCTGCTCCCAAATTACTGCCTCGGCGTATGGTCCCGGCTTTCGCCGGGACGACGCGGAGCAAGTGTCGGCAGTGCCGGTCATCGTTGATGTTACCCCGCGACCTGCTTGATGCGGGCGATCAGTTCGTCGACGGCCTTGTCCACCGGCACCTTCTCGCTGACGACGCGGTTCATCGCCTTGGCCCAGACGTTCTCGTTGTTCAGGATGGTGAACTTCCAGTTCTTGGTGAAGTCGAACGGCGCGGTGCCGCCGGTGAACTGATTCCAGACCGCCTTGCGATGCCGGTCGGCCTGCCAGAATGGGCTCGCTTGGCTGGCCTTGGTCACCGGGAACCAGCGCCCGAGCGCGCCCTCGACATAGGGCCGCACATTGTCTTCTTGCATCAGGAACGCGATGAACTGCTTGCCCTCGGCCTTGTTCTTGGCGTTGGCGAAGATCAGTCCGGTCTTGACGTCGGAGCGGTACTTGATGGTCGAGCCGTCCGGCGCCTTCGGGAAGGACGCGGTGATGATGTCCTGCTCATAGGCCTGCTTGCCGGCGGCGCGCTGCGCGTCGGTCAGCGCCGGGTTGGTGGAATCCTCGAACCACTTGGCCGCGATCGAGATCGTGAAGTTGTGGGTCATCACGATCGTCTTGTTGTGGAACGCGACGTTGTTATCCGGGTCCTTCCAGGTCGTGGAGGAGGGCGGCGAGCAGGCCTTGATGTAGGTGTCGGTGTAGTCCTTCAGCGCGTGGATCAACCCGTCGCGCACCTTGGGATCGTCGACCAGGAGCTTGCCGTCGTCGTCGACCAGCTTGACATGATAGGCGTCCATGAAGGTGTAGAACGACTGGAACGAGTCGGTGGATTCCACGCCCATCGGCTGGCCGACGCCGTAGATGCGCTGGCCGGTCGCCTTGCGGATCGCCGGCTGCACCTTGTCGCACCAGAACGACCAGTAATCCTCCCACTTGGTCGGGATGTCGGCGGCCTTGAAGCCGGCCTTCTCGAGCATGTCGCCCCAGATCTGGACGTGCATGCTCTGCTGCTTCAGCGGGAAGCCGTAATAGGCCTTCTTCTTGGCGACGTCGTTGTAGAGCAGCGCCGTCTCCAGCGTGTTCGGCGCGAACGCGTCCTTCATCGGCAGCAGGATGTCGGAGAGATCCTCGAGTTTGCCTTCATAGGCCCATTTGCCCTGGGCCTGCACATCGTAGGTGTCCGAATAGGCGACGTCGGGCACGGTGCCGGAATCGAGCGCGGCGACCGTCTTCGGAATCATGTCCTGGATCGCGTATTGCGACAGTTCGACCTTGATGCCGGTCTTGGCTTCGAATTTCTTGATCGTCTCGAGCAGCGCGTCGTCTTCGGATTTGTAAAATCCCTTGCCCCACCAGACGGTGATCGTCTTGCCCTGGGCCAGAGCGGGTGCAGTTGCGGCGAACAGGCCGACCGCGGCGACCGCAATTGATAGCGCACCGATAACCTTGGATCTCACGTTGTTCTCCCTCATGAGGCCGGCTTTTTAACCGGTTGGAGAAAACACTAGCGCATGCCCGTGACCCGATAAAGATGTCGCGCCGCCGACTTGTGTAGGGGTTTGCGGCGAGCGCGTGGATCGGTCCCGGTGCATCGATGCGCAAAGTGAATGGATTCAGTTCGACTTCGCATTCTCGGCCGACGCCGCCGGTGCGCCGCCGGGCGCGCCTGCCGCAGCATCGGGCGCCGCCGCGGGCCGTGCGGCTCCTCCGCCGGTGAAGCGCTCGATCACCGAGCGCACCGCGTCGCGGGTCTTGCGATCCTTCACCGCATCGAGCAGCGGAGCGGAGGCCGGCGAGCGGCGGATCAGGCTTTCCGGATCGGGGAAGATCAGCGGATCGTCCCACGGGCCCTGGATCACGAAGGGCAGATCGAAACCGTTGCCGCCGGCCGATGCCGAGGTCAGGCTGGCGACGCCCTTGAGATCGTATTCGCGCGACGGCACCGAGGCCGTGCCGGTCAGCGTGATCTTCGCGGTGGGGCTTTCGACATGAATGTCGTCAGCGGTCGCGACGCCGTCGGCAAATTTCACCGAGATGCTGAGATTGTCGTAGGGCGTCGAGCCGGAGCGGAAATTGCCGCCGCCGGACAGCGGCCGCTTCTCCAGCCGCTTCAACAGCTGCTCGACATTGAAGCCCGCGATCGCGCCGTCATGTCCATTCAGCGTCGCGGTGCCGTCGAGCGACGACGCGAGCCCGAACGGGCTCGAGCCCGAGGCGGTCAGCGAGACGTTCAGGTTGCCGCGGCCGGACAGCTTGTTGATGCCGAACAATTCGCTGGCGCAGGCCTGCAGATCGACATCGGTGAACTGGAATTGTGCCCTGACGTCGGCGACCGCATCCGAGCGCGCGATCGCGAACGAGCCCTTGGCGATGCCGCCATACATCTGCGCCTCGCCGACGCTGAGCGCCAGCGCGCCGCCGCGCAGATTGGCGCCGAACGCGGTGCGGCCGAGCTTGGACGGGCCGACCGTCACCTTGGCCGCCGACAGGCGCATGTCGAGATCGGTCGACGACAGCGAGGACAGGTCGAACAGCTGCCTGTTCCAGTCGCGCTGGCCGCTGGCCAGCAGGCGGAACGTCGAGATGTAAGGCGTGAAATCGAGATTGCCGGCGGCAAGCGTCGCCTGCAGCGTCTGCCGGCCGTTATTGGCGTAGGTCATCACGCCCTCGGCGACGTTGCCGTCGAGCTCGACATTGACATTGGTGAGCGCGACCGAGCCGCCGACCACATTGGCGCGGGCCTTCAGCGCGAAGCGGCCGAAGCCGCCACCGCCGCCGGGCGGCGCCTGGCCCATCCAGCGCAACGCGTTGCGCAGCGACGGTGAGTCCATGGTGGCGACGCCTTCCATCATCAGGCTGGTGCGGTTGGCGACGGTTCCGTCGAAAGCAACTTTCAGCGGCGCGCTGGCGAGCCGTGCCTTCAGGCCGGAGCGGTCACCCGACAACAGCGCGACGAAGTCGCTGGCGCTGATCGAGCCGTCGACGCGTTCGCCGCGCCAGTCGAACTGGCCGGTTGCGGCAAAGGAACGCGAGATCGAGGGCCAGGCCAGCGACAGGTCGATATCGCCGAGCTGCTCGGAGATGTTGTTGGTGCCGTCCTGGTAGTTCAGCTCGCCGTCCTGGATCCGGATTTCGGAGAACGACACCTGGTTCTCGGCGCCGGGCGTCATCGCCTTGGCGATGGTCTCGACGAACGGCGTCCAGTTGCTCTCGCCGGCGCCGTCGCGGACCACATGGATATGGGGACGGAGCATCATGACGTCGGCAATCTCGAACCGCCGCAGCAACAGCGGCAGCAGGCGCAGATTGGCGGTCAACACGTCGACCTGCAGGGCGGGACCGATGGTATCGGCGCCCTTCAGCCCGACATTATGAAAGGAGACGTAGCTGCCCGGAAAAACCGAGACGTCGATCGGGCCGTTGACGACGAGTTCGAGCCCGGTCACGGCGCGGATCTGCGCCTCCACCGCGCGCTGCAGCGCGTCCCGGTTGAGGAACCACGACGTTCCGACCAGCCCGACCAGCGCCAGGCCGAAAAGCGCCGCGATCGGCATCCCCAGGCGCTTAATTCCTTGGGCCATCGTCAATGACATATCCGGGTCGGGTTGAATTTTGTCGGGTCGTCGTCGAACACAGCGGGCTCTCGCCGGAGGCCCCTGCCAACCCACGCAACTTGAAGGGTTTTCTTGTCGCTTTCAAGGCCATGTTGCTGCCGCGGGCCGCCGCCCGTCGCCGCACCGGGCCGTGATTGACGCATTGCGAAGATTTCGCCTAATAATCCGCTTTGCCACAGCCGTTCCGCCCTCCATCAGGTATTCGCTGCATGAACAAAGTTTATCCCGACGCCAAATCGGCACTCGATGGTCTCCTCAAGGACGGCATGATGATCATGTCGGGCGGCTTCGGCCTCTGCGGCATCGCCGAGACCCTGTCGGACGCGATCCGCGAGTCCGGCGTCAAGGGCCTCACCGTCGTCTCCAACAATGCCGGCGTCGACGGCATCGGCCTCAGCCGGCTGCTGGAGACCCGCCAGATCAAGAAGATGATCTCGTCCTATGTCGGCGAGAACAAGCTGTTCGCCCAGCAGTATCTCGCCGGCGAGCTCGAGCTCGAGTTCAACCCGCAGGGCACGCTGGCCGAGCGCATCCGCGCCGGCGGCGCCGGAATCCCGGCCTTCTACACCAAGACCGGCGTCGGCACGCTGATCGCCGAAGGCAAGGAAGTGAAGGAATTCGACGGCGAGAAGTACATCATGGAGCGCGGCCTGTTCGCCGACGTCGCCATCGTCCATGCCTGGAAGGGCGACACCGCCGGCAATCTGGTCTACCGCAAGACCGCGCGCAACTTTAACCCGATGATGGCCACCGCGGCGAAGGTCACCGTCGCCGAGGTCGAGCACCTGGTGCCGGCCGGCGAGATCGATCCGGACCACATCCATACCCCCGGCATCTTCGTCAAGCGCATCGTCGAGGTCGGGACCGGCAAGAAGCGGATCGAGTTCCGCAACACCCGTCCGCGGCCCGCCGCCTAAAACATAATCCTTCAGGAGAGCCACATGGCCTGGACCCGTGAACAGATGGCCGCCCGCGCCGCCAAGGAGTTGCGCGACGGCTATTACGTCAATCTCGGCATCGGCATCCCGACGCTGGTCTCGAACTACATCCCCGACGGCATCGACGTCAGCCTGCAGAGCGAGAACGGCATGCTCGGCATGGGCCCGTTCCCCTATGAGGACGAGGTCGACGCCGACCTGATCAACGCCGGCAAGCAGACCGTGAGCGAGCTGCCCTCGACCAGCTATTTCTCGTCGGCCGATTCCTTCGGCATGGTGCGCGGCGGCCATATCGATCTGTCGATCCTTGGCGCCATGCAGGTGGCGCAGAACGGCGACCTCGCCAACTGGATGATCCCCGGCAAGATGGTGAAGGGCATGGGCGGCGCCATGGACCTCGTCGCCGGCGTCAAGCGCGTCGTGGTCGTGATGGAGCATTCCGCCAAGGACGGCCCCAAGCTGCTCAAGCAGTGCAACCTGCCGCTGACCGGCGAGCGCGTGGTCGACATGGTCGTCACGGATTTGGCGGTGTTCACCATCGACAAGCACGGCAAGGACGGCATGGCGCTGATCGAGCTCGCCGACGGCGTCACGCTCGACGAGGTCAAGGCCAAGACCGAGGCCGAATTCCGCGTCGCGCTGAAGAACACCTGAGATGATCGGCGCGGGACGATCCTCGATCCGTCCCGCACGATCCGACGAAGCCGGCTTCATCGCCCGAACCGTTCTGGCCGCGCAGCGCGGCCAGTTGCCGCGCGGCTGGTTCGACATCGCGCTCGACCGGGGCGAGGCGGAATGCCTGGCGTTCATGACACGGCTCGCCGTGGCGCGGGTGCGGTCATGGTATCACGTCGCCCATTTCCTGATTGCTGAAGTCGATGGCGTGCCGGCTGCCGCGCTGTGCGCGATTCCGGCATCCGGAACCGTCCTCGCCGCACGTGCGGCGATCGAGGAAGTCGCAGCAGAGACCGGCATGGAGGCCGATGCCATCGTTGCGCGCGGCGGCTATGCCCGTAACTGCTGGGTGCAAGGCGGCGAGGGCGACTGGCTGATCGAGCATGTCGCCCGACAAGCGTCCCATCGCAGCGGCGGTCTGGTGCAGGACTTGATCCGCCGCGCACTCGCCGACGGCAAGGCGGCCGGTTACACGCAGGCATCGATCTCGTTCCTGATCGGCAACGACGCCGCCGAACGCTGCTACGCCAGGGCCGGCTTCGCCTTCGCCGAAGAGAAGCGCGACGCCGCCTTCGAGGCGATGACCGGCGCGCCTGGCTTTCGCAGATTTGCGCGGGCGATGTGAATAGGGCGCACGGCGAACGGCCCGCATATACATCTGTCGTCCCGGCGAAGGCCGGGACCCATACGCCGCGGCGGATGTTGCAGGCGGGACTCGTCGTTGCAATCGCGCATGACAATTCGCGTCGGTGGTTATGGGTCCCGGCCTTCGCCGGGACGACAGTGAGTGTGCGGCACGGCTTGTGAGTCATACGCCCGCATTTTCGCGACATGGTTTGTCCGGGTTGACAGTTTCTTGCTGAGTTTCCCGTCGGGCAGCCACACGGCGCGGCGCATTCGGCGCCCGTCGCCCTCGCCGGCTTGTCCGGTCGTCCATGCAATGGCAGAATTGCGCCATGTTGTGCAAAATCGGACACGGGCCATGCCACTCATCCGGATCTGGGTCTATGACGGTATCCTCGCTTCGGGCGTGGCGGGGATTGTCGACGTGTTCACCGCCGCCAATTCGGTGACGTCGCGGCGACCGCGACGTCGCAGCGGCACGCCGTCGCAGCTGCGGTGGCGCGTCGAGTCCTTGAGTGGCCGGCCGGTCCACACGGCGTCAGGCCAGGTCATCGGCGTCGATGGGCCGATCGGTGCGCGGTCTTCGGCAGACGCGGTGGTGATCCCGGGACCGTTCGTCGGCGATATCGAGCGTTTCTTCGCGCGGCTCGATACCGTCGAGCCGCTACTCGCGGCGCTGCGTCGGCAGCATGAGCGCGGTACCCTGCTCGCGTCCTATTGCACCGGCAGCTTCATCCTCGCCGAGGCCGGCCTGCTCGACGGCAGGGTTGCGACCACCCATTGGGCGAAGGGACGGACATTCGCGATGCGCTACCCGGCAGTGGATCTGCGCGTCGCCGAGATCCTCACCGAGCAGAACCGCATTGTCTGCTCGGGCGCGGTGACCACCTCGCTCAATCTCGCGCTTCGGCTGGTCGAGAAATTCGCCGGTGCCGACGTAGCCGCCGAGACCGGCAAGCTGATGCTGATCGACAGCAATCGCGTCTCGCAGGCACCCTATGCCAGCCGCGCGCGCGACACGCAGCACTCCGACGCGCTGGTGGCGCGGGCGCAGAGCATGATGGAGAAGTCGCTGCAACAGGGCTTCAGTCTGGCCAGGCTGGCCCGCGACCTTTCGGTCAGCGAGCGGACGTTGAACCGCCGCTTCAAGCTGGCGGTCGGCGAGGCGCCCTTGCAATATCTGCAGGCGCTGCGGGTGGATGTCGCCAAGCGCCTGATCGAAACCACGCGGCTGAAGCTCGACGCGGTCAGCGGGCGCGTCGGCTACAACGATCTGTCGACCTTCCGTCGGCTGTTCAAGCGTGAAACCGGGCTCTCGCCCCGCGAATACCAGCGCCGGTTCGTGCGCAAGGCTACCGCCGCCTGAGAAGGCCGTGTCCGAATTTGCCCTGAAAATGGCGATACTGCCACTGCTGCCGGGAGTGCGCCGCGCATAGACCTCCTGCTGTCAACAACAGGAGGTCGCCTCAATGCCGATGATCGACGTGACAATTCCCGAAGGAGCCCTGAAGCCGGAGGCGGAAGCGCGGCTCATCAAGGAGCTCGGCGATATCCTGATCGGCCACGAGGGGTTCGATCCGGCGAACAAGGTTGCGCAAGGCGTCACCGTTGTCTTCCTGCATCGGCCGGCCGCCGTTTATGTGGCGGGCCGGCCGTCGCCATCGCCACGATTTCGCATCGTCCCGACGGTCCCCGAGGGCCAGTACACCGAAGCCTCGCGCGCGGCCTTGGTGAAGGACGTGACCGATGCCGTGGTGCGCGCCGCCGGCGGTTCGTTCGACGATGTGGCGCCGCAGGTATGGGTGTTTCCGACCGAGATCCCCGACGGCCAGTGGGGCAGCCGTGGCGTCATTCGTCCGCTGCCGGACATCCAGGCCTTCATCGCCGGCGAGCACGAGCGCAAGGTCGGCGAGGCGCGTCTGGCGCGACGGCGGCGCGTCAAGGCGCTGGAGTTGCTTGCGGGCGCGCTCGACGCTGCCCGTAAGGGCGTCGACTGACGCGGGCGCAACCATGACATCCGACACGCATTTCAGGCTCGCGGCGGTCCAGGCCGCCGCGGTGCCATTCGATCGCGACGCCTCGCTGGAGAAGGCCTGCCGCCTGATCGGCGAGGCCGGCGGCATGGGCGCGACGATTGCCGCCTTCGGCGAGACCTGGCTGCCCGGCTATCCCTTCTTCTGTCACGCGCCGACCGGGCCGAACACGTTTCGCGCGATGGCCGAATATCTCGACAACGCGGTCGAGATTCCCTCGCCCACGACCGATCGGCTCTGCGCCGCCGCCGAGGCCGCGGGACTGGATGTCGTGATCGGCGTCGCCGAACGTGATGCCGTGACCAAGGGCACGGTCTACTGCACGCTGCTGTTCATCGGCCGCGAGGGACGGCTGCTCGGCCGCCATCGCAAGCTGAAGCCCACCTTCAACGAGCGCTCGGTGTGGGCCGATGGCGACGCGGCGGGCCTGCGCGTGCATGAGCGGCCCTATGGCCGGATCAGCGGCCTCAATTGCTGGGAGCACAACACGATGCTGCCCGGCTATGCGCTGGCCGCGCAGGGAACGCAGATCCACGTCGCGGCGTGGCCGGGGCGGGAGCCCGCGGTGGCGCCACCGTCGCCGACGCCGCTCTGGCCGCGGCAGTTGTTGCTGTCGCGAGCGTTCGCCTCGCAAGCCGGCTGCTACGTCATCGCGGTCGGCGGCATGCGCTCGCACGAAATCACGCCGGAACGTTACCGCGAACTATCGACGATCGAGTACAGCGGTGACAGCGTCATCATCGATCCGCGCGGCGAGGTCATCGCAGGTCCGGCGCAGGGCGAGACCATCCTGATCGCGGACGGCTCGCGGGAGGCCGTGCTCGCCGCCAAGGCGCTGTGCGATATCGGCGGCCATTATTCGCGCCCCGACCTGCTGCGGCTGATCGTCGACCGCAATCCGCAGGAGCAGGTCATCGACTGCGGCTTCGCCGGGCGTGTCACGCCGGAGATGTGGGAGTGACGCGACGGCGCGGGTAACCCGCGCCGTCAAAGCCTGTAGCGAGAAAGGTCGCTCCGTGTCACGAAGCTTCCTGCGGAATTGCCGATGGTGATTCCTCGCCCTTGAGCTCCTCGAGGCTGCGGTGCCGCGGCTCGATGCCGAGCGCCCATACGGTGATGATCTGCACGATGAGCAGTCCGATCATCAGGGCCATCACGCCGGCGACGCCGCGCGCTTCGAACAGCATCACGACCAGGAATGGTGTCACGATGGTGGCACCTCGACCGAGTGTGTTGACTATGCCGGATGCCCGCAGCCGCACCTCGGTCGGGAACAGTTCGGGAATGTAGATGCCGAACAACAGTGCGACCAAGACATAGATCGGCACGGTCAGCGCGAAGCCGACGGCCGGCAGCAGGAATGGATCCGAGATCATCGGATAGATGACGCCGAGGATGATCGATATCAGCGATGCGCCGATGATCGTGGGCTTGCGGCCCCAGCGGTCGGCGGTCAGGGCGCCGATCGCCGAGCCGATCGGCGCGCCAAGCGCCATCAGCAGCGAGTAGCCGAACGAGGTCGCGACGGACAGGCCCTGCTTGATGAAGAATACCGGCAGCCAGGTCACGAAGCCATAGAGCAGCGTATTGATGGTGATCAGGCATACCGCACCGACGATCATGCGGGAGAGCAGCGGCGCGGTGAACAGCGTGGCGAGATCGGGCGACACCGGTGCCGGTGTTGCAGCCGCGGGCGGCGGCAAGGGTTGGCCCTGGGAAGCTTCCTTCTCGATCGCCTGCATCAGCGCCTCGGCCTCGGCGGTGCGTCCCACCGCCTCCAGCCAGCGCGGCGACTCCGGCAGCGACTTGCGCAGGTACCAGACGATCAAGGCGCCGACGCCGCCCAGCACGAACATCGCGCGCCAGCCGAATTGCGGGACGACGACCGATGCGACCAGCAGCGCGATGGGCAGGCCGGTCACGACACAGACGGCGGTGAAGCCGAGCCACTTCCCGCGGCTCCGGGCCGGCACGAACTCGGTCATGGTGGAATAGCCGACAACATTTTCGGCGCCGAGACCGACGCCCATCACGAAACGGCAGGCAATCAGAAAGGCCATGTTTGGCGCAAGCGCCGCCGCCAGGGACGCGATGCCGAACAGCAGCAAATTGAACTGGTAGGTGAAACGCCGTCCGTAACGGTCGCCGAGGAAGCCGGTGCCGAAAGATCCGAGCATCATGCCGACGAAGGTTGCGGAGATGAACGCGGCGTTTTGGGCGAGCGTCGAGAACCCGGTTTTCAGCGTCACGCCGAGCACTGTGCCGGCGATATAGATGTCGAAACCGTCGAAGAACATTCCGATCCCGATCAGGATCATGATCCGGCGATGGAATGGTCCGATCGGTAGCCGATCGAGGCGGCTCCCGGCATTGACCGATGTCGACATATGCGCTCTCCCCTTGACTGTTTTCCTCGGTGATGCGGCCCGCCATCTGTGGGCGGTTTGCCGCTTTGCTCGACTGCGGCTAGTTCAACCGGCGCTGGCTGGCCGTGTCGCGGTACCAATCGAATGGCTGTTCGTGGGTCGCGACCATCACGCTCTTGGTGTTGAAATGGTCGTCGAAACTCTCGGTGCCGCATTCCCGGCCGATGCCGGAATCGTCAACGCCGCCCCAGGGCGAGGCCGGATCGAGCCGGTGGTGATCGTTGATCCAGACGATCCCGGCCTTGACCGCGGCGGCCACGCGATGCGCACGCGCGACGTCGCGGGTGCGAATGGCGGCGGCGAGGCCAAAGGGCGAATCGTTGGCGAGCCGGAGCGCGTCGGCCTCGTCCTTGAAGGGGGTCACCGAGGTGAAGGGGCCGAACACCTCCTCCTGGAAGATCCGCATGTCGGATTTGACGTCGGCGAACACGGTCGGTTCGACGAAATAGCCGTTGTCGTGGCCCGCGACCTTTGCGGCCACGCCGCCGGTGAGCAGCCGCGCGCCGTCTTCATGACCGTAGCGCGCATAGCTGAGAACGCGGTCGCGCTGGCGTGCCGAGATCACCGGCCCAAGCTGCGTGTTCGGATCGAACGGATCGCCAATGCGGATGGTGCGGGTCTTGGCCTGCAGCTTTTCGACGAACTCGTCGTAGATCGAGGCCTGCACGATATGGCGCGACGCGCAAACGCAGGTTTGGCCGGCGCCGATGAAGGCGCCGAATGCGGCATAGTTGACGGCGCGGTCGACGTCGAAATCGTCGAATATCATCACCGGCGTCTTGCCGCCGAGCTCCATGGTCTGGTGCGCGAACACCTTCGCCGCGGCGCTGCCCGCGATGCGGCCGGCTTCGGTCCCGCCGGTCAGCACAAGCTTGTCGATGTCGCCATGCTCGGCGAGCATCTTGCCGGCGCTCTGGCCGAGGCCAAGCACGATGTTGAAGACGCCGGGAGGCAGTCCGGCCTCGCTGAAGATCTGGGCGAGCTTCAATGTCGTCAGCGGCGTATATTCCGACGGCTTGACAACGGTGACGCATCCGGTCGCCAGCACGACGGCAAGCGACTTGCACAGGATCATGAGCGGGTGATTGAAGGGCGTGCAGTTGGCGACGATTCCGATCGGCGTGCGCAGGGTGTAGTTCAGATACGCGCCTTCGACCGGGATGACGGAATCGCGGCGCGACAGCGCCAGTCCGGCGAAGTAGCGGAAGAAATCCGGCAGGCGCGACAGCTGCGCGCGGGTTTCGTTGACCGGACGGCCGTTGTTCAACGTCTCCAGCCGGTACAGCGTGTCGAGATTGGCCTCGAACGCGTCGGCCAGCCTGTTGACGAGCCGGGCGCGCGCCCTCGTGTCCATCCCGCCCCACGCCTTGCCTTCGAATGCAGCGCGAGCGCTCTTCATCGCACGGTCGATATCCGCGGCGGTCGAATTCGGAATCCGGGCGATGACGTCGCCGGTCGCGGGATTGCGGACGTCGAGCATCTCGCCGTCTCCGGCCTCGACCTCGCGTCCGTCGATGAAGTTGCCGTGGATCTCGACGTCGATCGTCGCGGGCTTCGACGGAATGTTCATGATGACCTCTCTTCGACGATGACGGCGTTGCGCTTGAGTGCCGGCAGCACGCGCTTCTCGGTCGCCGCGATGTGAGCCTTGATGATGCGGGCCGCGGTGCGTGCCTCGCGCCGCTGCATGGCGTCGATCAATGCGACATGCTCGGCCACGAGCTTCGCCGGGTCGTGGCCCTTCAGATTGGAGACGCTGACGCGCACCAGCCGATCGGCCTGGCCGATCAGGTCGCAGAGCGTGGTCGCCATGCGGCGGTTGCCCGACGCGTGCGCCAGCGCCGAGTGGAAGCCGCGATTGTAGGTGATGAAGTCCTCATGGCTGCCGGAGAAGCGACGGAATTCATCGAGTGATTTCAGGATGCTGTCGGGCGCGCTCTCGATTGCTTCGGCGACGCAGGCCGGCTCGAGCGCAAGGCGGAAGCGCAGCAGATCGCGGGCGTCGGACAGCGAGATCGGATTGACCCGGTAACCCTGGCGGGGCTGCACCGTCACGAGGTTCTCGCGCTCGAGCCGCAGCAGGGCGTCGCGGACCGGCTGGCGGCTGACCGCGTAACGCTCCGCCAGATCCTGCTCTCGTATTTCATCGCCAGGAGCAAGCTGACACGATAAAATATCAGATCGCAGGTTTTCGTAGATATTCTCGCGGAGAAGGATCATTTTATTGGAGTCTCCTGCCCAATAAGATGCAATCTGTGAAATATCACGTCAAGCTGAAATCCTTGAAATTCGGGTGATTTGATTTATCAATCGTCCGCAGGGGCGCTTTGGAGCCCAAATGCGCGAATTTCGGGCACGATTTGAAAGAGAGCGACGATGGACAGGCTTTTGGCCAACCGCACAGTCAACGCAGCCCAGTCGGGCGAGGGGCCGCCGCTGGTCCTGTTTCACTCGCTGCTGTCGGATCGCGCGAGCTTCGATGCGATCGTGCCGGAACTTGCCCGGTCGTTTCGGACCATCGTGCCGGAACTACCGGGATTCGGTCGGTCGAGCGCGGTCGAGGGTGGTGGCCTCGCCGCGATCGCCGATCGGATGGCGGACGCGGTGCATGATGCGGCTGATGGCACGCCGGCCATCGTGCTCGGCAACGGTTATGGCGGGTTCGTCGCGCTGCAGATGGCGATCCGCCACCCGGCGATCGCGAGCCGGCTGATCCTCGCCGACAGCGGTGCGGCGTTCTCCGAGCCGGGCCGCGAGGCGTTTCGCAACATGGCCAGGGTTTCACGCGAGAAGGGGCTCGCCGCGATCACCGACATTGCAATGCGCCGGCTGTTTGCACCGGATTTCCAGGCACAGCATCCCGCGCTGATGCAGGATCGCCGCGACGCATTCCTTCGCACCGATCTCAACGTGTTCTGCGCGGCCTGTGACGCGCTGGCGAGCCTCGATCTTCGTGCCGAACTACGCAGCGTGACGGTACCGACACTCGTTGTGGTCGGCGAATATGACGAGGCGACGCCGCCGCCGATGTCATACGAATTGGCAGGCGGTTTGCCGAGAGCGAAGCTCAGGGTCGTTCCGGGATGTGCGCATGTCCCGCAACTGCAATCGCCAAAACTGTTCCTCGATACGATCGGCGATTTCCTGGCGGTCAAGCATAACGCCCCCGCCTGAGGCGCGCGCAAAGGGCTGGATCGCGCCGCGGGTCACGCGGTGGCGTGCCGACAATTTGGGCAGAACGCCCAGCTAATGCCGTTTGACGCGACAGCATCTCTGCCTAGTCTGACCGGAGACGGAGATGAAACATGCGAGCGATCCTTGATCACTGCACCGGCGGTCGCAGGCGCAGCTTGCCGGCGGGCACGGATTTCATCGAGGAGGGCGGCAAGACCGGTCATCTGTTCGTGCTGCTCGAGGGCAAGGTGGAAGTCGTCAAGGGCGACAGCCTGGTCGCCGTGATCGACGAGGCCGGCGCGGTGTTCGGCGAGATGAGTGTGTTGCTCGACCGGGCGCACAGCGCCAAGGTGCGCACGGCCACTGATTGCGTCCTGTACGAGTTCGACGATGCGGCGTCGTTCCTGCGCGAGCAGCCGGAGGTGGCGCTGCTGATCGCGCAGCTCCTGGCGCAACGGCTTCATGTCGCCACGACCTATCTTGCCGACCTGATGCACCAATATGCCGATCACGGCACCCATCTGGCGATGGTCGGCGAGGTGCTGCAGAGCATGATCAACCTGCCGCCGATGCAGGTCGCGCCAGGCTCGGATCGGCAATCCGATCCAAGGATATGAGCCAGTCCGGCGCCTCGCGCACAGGCGCCGCCGGCCGCGACAGCGGCGCCTTGAGATCGATCATCTGCGCATCGCCGGCGGCGAGCCAGAACGCCTTGTCCTGCGCGAGATCGAGCACGATGTAGACCGGAGGCCGGCCGGGCTGCAGGCCGGTGTTGAACACCCAGCTCGCTCCGATCCGGTCGAACCACGAGCCGCTCTGGATGAACGGCGACTGATGCACATGGCCCGAGATCACCATCGCCGGATGGTGGCGCTCGATCCAGCCGAGCAGCTCGGCGTCGCCGAAGAAGCGCTTGCCGCCCCAGCTGGTCGGCGAATCCGCCGGCGGGGCGTGATGGACCCAGACCCAGCGGCGGTGCGGCACCGCGGCCGCCGCGCGAAGCTGATCGTCGATCCGCGCCTTGACCAGCGGGCCGTCCCACCACGGGCACACCGTGAACAGCGTGTCGCCGATCGTCAGGTTGTCGCCGTCGCAGGCGACGCCGAACTCCCGGATGCCGGCGACCCAGCGCGCGATCTTCTCGCCCTCCGGGTTGCGCTCGTCGAGGTCGTGATTGCCCGAGCAGAAAATCACCCGTGTGAGATCGGCGAGCCGCGACAGGTATTTCGTGACGACGACGATCTGGGCGCGGAAATCGACCGCCGAGCCGAGGTTGAGCGCATCGCCGGCGAAGATCACGAGATCGAATTGCGGTGCCGCCGCCAGCAGCCAGTCGAACTGCGGCAACGAGTAATGCAGATCGGCGACGACAAGACAGCGCATCGGTGAAATCCGAATGCCCGGAAAACGGGCGGGGCCGCACGGCAATGATTTCAAACAAGCCAAATCGCAGCAAGATCTATGCCGCGCCGCGCGGATCCGACGCGACAGATGTTCGCAGTGTCCTGGAATCGGCCGGCAAGAGCGGGAAGGGCGGATCGCTGCTCACGCCCTTGCTGTGGCGTGAGCGAAGGTCACCTCGATCAGCGTGCCGGTGCGGCCGCCGGTCCGGATCTGGAATTTGGCGCGATTGGCTTCGACCAGCGCCTTGGTCAGCGACAGGCTGACGCCGCCGGAGCCGGCCTGATCTGACGGCGTCGGGGCGCGGAACGGCTCCAGCGCGGCGGCGACCTCGTTGTCGTTGAGGCTCTGCCCGGTGTCGCGCACGCGCAGCATCACCTCACCGAAATCCGACAGCGCGGTCGAGACGATCACCTGGCCGCCGGCATTGGCGAGATGGATCGAGTTGCCGATCAGGTTCAGCGTGATCTGGCGCAGCGCGCGGGCGTCAGCGACTACAGGCGGCAGCGTGTGGGCCAGCGAGGTGCGGATGATGATGCGCTCGCGGTTGGCCTGCGGCTGCATCACAGCGACGCAGCTCTCCACCATCTCGTTGAGGTTCTGGCTGGCGAAGGCGAGGTCGAGCTTGCCGGTCTCGATCCGCGACAGGTCGAGCAGATCGTTGACGATCGCGATCACCCGCTCGCCGGAGGCGCGGATGTCCTTCATGTATTCGACATAGCGCTCGTTGCCGAGCGCGCCGAAGCGCTCGCCGATCATCACCTCGGCAAAGCCGATGATGGCGTTGAGCGGCGTGCGCAGCTCGTGGCTGATCCGCGCCAGCATGTCGGACTTGGCGTTGGCGGCGCGTTCGGCGAGCCGCCGCGCCTCGCGCAATTCGCCTTCGCTCTTTTTGGTTTGCGAGAGATCACGGAACACCGCGAAGAAGTTCGGTCCATCGGCGCGGGTGCGGCCCATCGTCACCGACAGCGGGATGATGCCGCCCTGGCGGACGCGGCCGAGCGTCTCGCGGCCATGGTCGAGCAGGCTGGCGACGCCGGCCGATTTCAGGCTGGCAAGATAGTCGAAGATGCCGTGCTGGCTTTCCGGCGCGAACAGATCGGCGAGCTTGCGGGTGACGAACTCGTCGCCGTCATAGCCGAACAGCGCCTCGGCGCTGCGGTTGCAGGAATGGATGTTGCCGTCGGCATCGAACATGATGATGCCTTCGGCCGCGGTGTCGAGGATCGCGCCGAGCTCTTCGGCGTCGGCCTGGCCGGCTTGCGGCTCAGCCGGCGCAAGCAGCGGCTCGGCGGCCGCCGCAGGCTCCGGCTCGGATAGCGCGGCGGCGATCGAGGCATCCTCGTCCAGCGTGCGCGAGAAGATCAGCGCCAGCGCGGAATCGTCGTCCCAGGTGATGGTGTGCAGCCGCGCCTCGGCGGACACCGACTGCGCGCCGTGCTCGGCGCTCTGGTTCGCGGAGATGGTCACCGGCGTGCCGGTGCCCGACGTGCTGCTCGCCTGCGAGACGCCGGGCTCGACATAGAGCGCGTCGAGGCCGCCGGCGGCTTCCAGCGCGTGCAGGCTGTCATGGCCCATGCGCGAGAGGAAGGCGCGGTTGGCATAGAGCAGGCGGTCGAGCCGGTAGATCAGGATGCCGACCGGCAACAGATCGAGCAGCGCGCGGTCGCGCCGGGAGTCGGCGCGCGGCGCCGGCTCCGCCGCAGCCAGCCAGCCGGCCTTTGGTGTTTCCGCCGGTGTCTCCAGCTGCGCGACCGCCTCTTGCGCTGGCGCCTCTGCTTGCTGCGGCGGTTCGCTTGCGGGCGGCGCTTCGGCGACCGGCTCGGCCGGCACGCTGTCGTCCGTCGTCGCGGCGAGGCCGGCCTCGTTCTCGAGCCGCGCCGACAATTGACGGGCGAGCTCGTTGAAGGCGTTGTTCTCGACCGGCGTCAGCGACGGCGGCCGGGTGTCGCCGGCGGGACGGAACGGCACCACATTCGGTGGCGGGTCGTGACGCACTTCGTGCGTTTCCTCGTGCGTTTCCACGGCGTGATCCGGATCGGCTCGGTGTGAAGTCTCTGCGGCTGTCGGCTCGGTCAATTCCTCGGGTGGTGCTGCTGCGGTCGTGTCGGGCGGCGGCTCCGCGTGCGGCGGAGGATCGTCCTGTGGCGCGGCGGGCCCGGGCGGCGCAACGGTGCGCGGCGCCGGTGCGACATCGGCCGACAGCGATTGCGGCGCGACCGTGCCGCTGAAGAACTCATAGCGGCGCAATGCGGCGAGTCGCGCAAGCCCGTCGAGGTCGCGACACACACCAAAGCCGCGGTAGCCGGCGAAATTCCTGGCACGATCGAACACCGGCAGGCCGGACAGTTCGACCGGCAGCCGGCCGCCACCGTCGACCGGCCAGTGCAGCGTGATGCCGCTCCAGGTGTCATGGCTGGCGAACGCCTGCATCACGCGGCCCTCGGGATCGAGGCCAAAACTCTCGGCGATGTCGCTCCACAGCCGGCCGAAGCCCGCCGCGGTGTGCAGGCCGATCAGGCGGGTGAATTCATCGGAGCCAAGCGAGAAGCGGGCCTCATGGTCCATCTGCCACATGAAGCGCAGCGGATGGCGCCGCACCGGCAACGGCTCGTCGAGCCATGATGGTGGTGGCACCGGCGCCAATGTCGCGGGCTCCGGCTCGGCGGCAGGCGGCGGCGCGGGCGCATCCGCGATCGCATAAGGCGAGGTGGCGGGATCGGCCGGGGGCGCCGATATTTCCGGCGCGTGCGTGCGTGCCATCTCTGCGAGATCATGCGCGGGCTCCGGCACGGGCTGTTCGGCGTGCGTCTCCGTGGGCACTTCGATCAGCGCTTCCGACAGCGGCTCCTCGACGGCGGGGTTTTCGTCAGGTGTGGTGTCGAGAGGTGCAGTCTCGACGGGCGCTGTCGCTGCGTTTGTCTGTTCTGCTGACGCGGGCGGCGACGGAAGCTGCGCAGGCTCTTCGATCTGCGCGCCGTCCGGCACTTCGATCAGTGCTTCCGACAGCGGTTCCTCGGCGGCAGCTGTTTCGTCTTGCGTGGTGTCGAGAGCTGCGGTCTCGACGGGCGCTTCTACGTGCGCCGCCTCTGCTGCCGCGGCAGATGGAGCAACATTCTCAGGTTCGGATTTGGCCGCGCTGACGATCGGCTCGATCGTGACGCGCTCTTCCAACTGCGGATCCAGCGCGTCGAACAAGGCGATCGATGCTGCGCTGGCCGTCGCGGGCGCTTCGTCATGCGCAACGGCTTGTTCTACAACTGCAGGTGCTGGCGGCGGCTCTACGGCCATGGCCTCTTGCTGCGCTGGCGCTGCGGGAGCCGGTGCTTCGCGCGCCGGCGTCTCCGGCTCAACCGGCGCAGGCACGATCGGCGCCGGCCTTGCGGCGAGATGCGCCGCCGGCTTGATCAACGCGACCAGCGCGCGATCGGCGCCGTGCCCGATCCGCTGCAGCACGACGCGGCCGATCGCAACGCTCGCCGCCGCGCGGCCCTGCGCCAGCGCCTCACCGCGCGCGGCATCGAGACCGGCTTCGGTGAGGTCGTGCAGGCCGGGCAGCGTACGCGCCGCCTCATTGGTTGCGACCAGCAGTCCGTTGCTGCTGAAGGCGGCGGCCGGACGCGGCAAGCCCTGCAGCAGCCGCTGCAGGCGTTCCGCGAGCGGCATGCCGCGGCCGGTCGCGTTGAGCGCCGTCATCAGGATGCCGTGGCTGCCGTCCGGCAGGTCGATCCGGGCGCAGCCGCAGGTCGCGAGCATGCCGGGCGCAGCGCCGAAGCCGCGCAGCCGCTCCAGGCGGACCGCGCCATTGGCGTTCAGGCTGTGGCCGAGCCGCGCGACTTGGCGGCGGTGCGGATCGGCCGGGCCGAAGCCGCGCTTCGCCAGTTCGGCGCCGTTGGCGGCACCGAATACCTGCGCGCCGACCGGATTGGCCCAGAGAATCCGCGCGCCGTCGGCCGCCCACAGCCATGCCGGCAGGGCGCCCGTCGCATGATCCGCCAGCCTGACATCGCCGAGCGCCTGGATCTGGAATTCCGCGTCACTCATCACGCAAGATTTGACCGCATGGGTTTGGCTTTCTTCCTTAAGCTCAGCCGAAGGCCCGGCAGCCGCAGGACGACAGCCTTAACAGAAGGTTAGTATCGCAACTGGGGGGCGGCAGGTCCATGTCCGCAGCGAAACTGCCCCCGCCAAAGCCGGGATAACGTTAACTCGGCTGAACGATCCACAGCCGTTTGGCGTTGTCGGGCAAAGAGAGGTTGCTGCGAGCCGCGCGATGCGGAACCAGGCGGCGCCGCGTCACACCTGCGATTGCAGTGCCACGATATATATTCTGCCGTCTATCTTGCCCTGGGCCCGCAGGGCCAAGCGGCGGGCCGATCAGCAAGCGAGGGAGAGCGACCATGAGCGACAACGGGCGTGACCATTTCGAGATCCCCAAGTTCGAGATTCCCAAGGATATGCGGTCGATGGCGGAGGCGAGTTTTGAGCAGGCGCGCAAGGCGTTCGAGCAATTCGTGACCAACGCCAAGGACACCGCCGGCAAGATCGAGGAGCGCAACGCCACGGTGCGCGCCGGCGCCAAGGATCTTTCGGCCAAGGCGCTGTCCTATGCCGAAAAGAACGTGCAGTCGTCGCTGGACTACGCCGAGGCGCTGCTCAAGGCCAAGGACCTCAGCGACGTCATGCGGCTGCACAGCGAATATGTGCAGGGCCAGATGCGCTCGCTCGCCGAGCAGGCCAGCGAGATGGGCCAGGCCGTCAGCCGGGCCGCGATGGACGCGGTCAAGCCGAAGAACTGACGAGGCGCATTGGCCGCGGCCGACCCTGGCGCATTCAGCCTCGGTCGGCCGCGGTAATCTTTTGTTCCGTCAGATAAAAAATGTGGCGTCGCACGCGATCTTACGTTGCGTTGCACAAAATTGACATGATATGGGTGTTTATTAGGCGCGCCCGACGAAGGGCACTCCCGTGAATCAAGGCAGCGTGATCCATTTCAGCGCTCCCGGCCTGATGGGCTCCGGGACGTCCGCAATGGTCACATCTACTCACCCGTTGCGAAGGATTACACGTATGACCAACCCGTCCGATCCGTTTTCCGCCTCGATCATTCCGTTTGAAGTTCCCGAGCAGATGCGCGCGTTCGCCGAGAAGGGCGTTCTGCAGGCCCGCGACAGCTACGCCAAGTTCAAGGACGCTGCCGAGACCCACAACTCGACGGTCGAGGCCGTGTTCACCTCGGTGAGCAAGGGCGCCAGCGAGTATTCGGCCAAGCTGATCGAGTTCTTCAAGGCCAACACCACCTCCTCGCTCGACTTCGCCCAGGAGCTGTTCAGCGTGAAGTCGCCGACCGAAGCGGTCGAGCTGTGGACGTCGCACGCCCGCAAGCAGTTCGAGACCTACACCGCGCAGGCCAAGGAACTGGCCGAGCTCGGCCAGAAGGTCGCCAGCGAGACCGCCGAGCCGATCAAGGCCAGCGCCTCGAAGTTCTACAAGCCGGCCGCCTGATCGCTGCCGTTTGGGAGACCAGCGAAAGGCCCGGGCCGAAGCGGTCCGGGCCTTTTTGCTGGGCAGGAGCCCGTCAAGCGGCCCGACATAACAGCGGAAATCGGCGCGTTACGGCCTTGCCAAAGCGCGGCGTTGCACCTAGTTTCCGCCCGAAATCGCCGCCCCGCTTGAGCGGGCCGCGCGTCAGGATGCAGTTGTAGCTCAGTTGGTTAGAGCGCCTGTCTGTGGAACAGGAGGTCGGTGGTTCGAGCCCACCCAACTGTACCATCCGCAAGATCACTCAGCGCGACATCGCAAGATCAGACCATCGCAAGGTCGCTCGCCCTTGTCGCCCGGCGTGTCATCGCGTCCGCTTGCACTTCTCTGTCCCGTCACCCAAACTGGCTGACACGACGCCTTAACGACGCCTAGTGACACCTTTGGGGGGATGCATGGGGATCGCCGGTTCAAGGAGTTTTTCGTTTGGGTTGATTTCAGCGGTTGCCTTGGCGGCGCTGCTGCTGCCGGGCCGGGGCGAGGCCTACACGCCGGATCAGCAGCAGGCCTGTACGCCCGACGCGTTCAGGCTTTGCAGCCCCGAGATTCCCGACGTCGATCGCATCACGGCCTGCATGATCAGGAACAAGGCGCAGCTCTCGCCGGCCTGCCGCGTGTTCTTCCGCGGTGGTCCCGAGCCGCGTGAAGCGAGCGAGCGCGTGGAACGGCGTCCTGCCAAGCACAAGGCCGCCAAATCGCACAGGGCGAAGAAGTCCACCCACTAAATGATTCCCATCGCGCGCACGCGGCTAACTTGGCGCATTCTCGTCGAGCGGACCGCTGTGCGCTTCACCTCGCCCCGCGTGCGGGGAGAGGTCGGAACGCATCGTCAGATGCGTTCCGGGTGAGGGGGAGTCTCCACAAGCGCAACTATCGCCATCCACGCGGAGACAGCCCCTCACCCCAACCCTCTCCCCGTAAGAACGGGGAGAGGGAGCGCAGCGCCATCGCGGTCAACGCAATCTCATCGCGCGGTGGATCGCCTCCATGCGATTTCAAGGTTGCGATGCGCGACAGACTGACGCCTTGTGACGCTGTCACGCAGCATCATCTCTGGGGCTTGTATTGTCAGCCAAATCTGTTCCGCTTGTGGAACGGATGGAGTGGGACGCGTGAGCGAATACTACAAACAAGAGATCGATCGGCACTTCGCCTGGTTCGAAGCCAAGCTGCCGGAAAAGCCGGCGCGCTTCGTCGCGTGGCTGCGCAAGCCGTCGTCGCGCTATGTGCGGATTCCGCTCGCGATCCTCCTGATCATCGGCGGCATCTTCAGCTTCCTGCCGGTGCTCGGACTCTGGATGCTGCCGCTCGGACTCCTTTTGTTCGCGCAGGACGTTCCGTTCCTGCAGAAACCGACCGCGCAATTGCTCGGCTGGATCGAGCGCAAGTGGATCGAGCGCGAGCGCGCGAAAGCTGCCGGAAAACGCTAGGCACTGAGTCAAATCAAACGCTTAGCGCTTCCATTTGCGGTTGCGTCATAAGTTCGGTGTGACGCAAAAAGCAAAACGCACCGGTGATCTTGGCCACTTTGCGGATTGCAAGAAATTTTTTCTTTCGCGAATCAGCGTGCTGATTCATTTTCGCCTCCTGGGGTCAATCTGGAGGCCAACGTATGAACGTGATTGTTTTCGCTTCGCGTAAGGGGGGCTCGGGAAAAAGTACCCTGGCTGCTCACCTCGCCGCGCAAGTGCACAAGGCAACGAAGCCCTGTCTGCTGATCGACGCCGATCCGCAGGGCTCGCTGACTCTCTGGCACAAGCTGCGCGGCACCAACGAGCCGGCGATCAAGACGGCGGTGAACTCGGTCAGCGGGATCATTGCCCAGGCCAAGCGTGACGGCATCGAGTGGGTGTTCATCGACACGCCGCCGAACCTCTCGGCCGTGGTCGACGACTCCATCAAGAACGCCACGATGGTGATCATTCCGGCGCGGCCCGGCGTGTTCGACGTCAACGCCGTGCAGGAAACCATCCAGACCTGCCGCTCGATGCGCAAGCCCTATGCCGTCGTGATCAACGGCGCACCCGCGCAGCGTGACGGCGCCGAAAGCCGCATCGTCGCGATCGCGCGCGAGGCGCTGGCGAAATTCCGCGCACCGGTGTGGAGCGGCCAGATCACCAACCGCGCCGATCTTCTGATGGCGCTCGGCCAGGGCGAAGGCGCCCGCGAATATTACGCCGAAGGTCGCGCCGCTGCCGAGATCAATCGGCTGTGGGCCGCGATCGAACGCTCGATCAAGGCGATCCGCGGCACGGCGTCGGCGTCCGGTACGATGCACAAGCAAGCGGCGTAACAACGCCGCTTACGTTCGAAATGGAAAGAACGCGCGGCTCCCGCGCGTTTTTTGTCGTCGAGAATATTGGAGTCATTCCGGGGCATGCGAAGCATGAGCCCGGAATCTCGAGATTCCGGATTCGATGCTCACGCATCGCTCCGGAATGACGGAGGGGATGCCCTCACGCCACCATCAGCAGATAGAACACGATCACCGGCGCCAGGGTCAGGATCACCGACCAGATGCCGACAGCCCATAAAATATCCTCGGTCGTAAAGCCCGGCTCGGCACCCGGCCTCACGGCAACAAACCCATTCCTCGAATTCACGACGCCCCCGCGCTGGTCTTGGCAATGCGGAAGGCTGTACGCGAGCGGATTTAAGATACCGGTCGGAATTTCGCGGGCATTTGCGCGCGGGTGCTACTTCGGATTAACCACAGCCCCGCCGGTCGGTCGCGTTCGGCCGGGTGCCGTTCGCTTCAGTGCATTGCTCCGTCCCGATCGCGGATCGCTCCGAGATGCTCGTTGATCCGGAATACGATCAGGATGAACTCGGCGGCGATGCGCGAGAACACGATGCCGACGAAGACGCTGGCGATCGACGCGAGCAGCTGGATGAATCCGACGAACGGGCTGATCGCCATCGCCGTGAGGCTCCACAGGATGCCGGAGATCCCGAACAGCACGATGACCGCGATCACCAGCCAGTAGAACGTCTTGATGATCGTGGGCGTGATGAAGCGGTCCCACTGAAACAGATCCTGGAAATCGAACATCATGGTTCTCCCGGCCAGCCGAATATGATTCGCGTCTCGTTCATCCTACTGCGTGACCGCCGGCGTGATCACTTCATCCCGGGAGCCTGCGCCGCAGGCGTCCGTCGGGAAGAGGCTTTCGCCGGGCCAATGGTTCGGGACGGCGCCAGGCGCCTCCGCGACCAGAGGGATCGATACCGCAGAAGCCCATTCGGTCTCGCCAAAGGCGAGCCCCGGACCGGGCGCCGGCAGTCCAGGGGCGAGCTATGCGAGTGGGCCGGTTGTGATTGCCGCAAATAACGGCCACAATCGGGCTTCCCTCCGGCATATCCTCACCCAATGACCACGCTGACCTTCGAAGACTTCAAGCCCGGCCGCTTCGGCACGTTCGGCCCGCGCCATGTTTCACGCGAGGAGATCCTCGCCTTTGCCGCCGAATTCGACCCGCAGCCGATGCATCTCGACGAGGAGGCGGCGAAGAAATCCATGCTCCGCGGCCTGTCGGGCTCGGGCTGGCATCTCGGCTCGCTGATGATGCGGATGCTGTTCGACGGCTTCATCGGCCGCACCGCCTCGCTCGGTTCGCCCGGGGTCAACGAGATGCGCTGGGTGGCGCCGCTGCGTCCGGGCGACGATTTGACGCTGGATGTCGACGTCGTCGAGGCGCGCGTCTCGAAGAGCCGGCCCGAGACCGGCATCGTCACTTTCAAGGGCACCATCCGCAACGCGCGCGGCGAGATGCTGTGCGAGATGGAGTCGCCGATCATCGTCAGCCGCCGCGACGGCGCGAGCGCATAGGAGAGGTCATGCGCTTTTTTGAAGATATCGAGATCGGCGCGCGGCGCGAGTTCGGCTCCTTCACCTTCACGCCCGAGGACATCAAGAGGTTCGCCGCGCAGTTCGATCCGCAGCGCTTCCATCTCGACGAGGAGGAGGGGCGCAACTCGCTGTTCGGCGGGCTCGCCGCATCGGGCTGGCATGTCGCCAGCGTCTGCATGAAGCTGCTCGTCGCCGACGGCAAGCGGCTCGCCGCGGAAGCCGCCGCGCGCGGCGAGGAGGTCGCGGTCTGGGGGCCCTCGCCGGGCTTTCGCGAACTGCGCTGGATCCGCCCGGTGCTGGCGGGCGATACCATCAGCTTCACCAACCAGGTCGAGACCAAGCGCACGTCCGAAAAGCGGCCCGAATGGGGCATCCTTCAGGCCCGCAACACCGGCGTCAATCAGCGCAACGAGGTGGTGTTCTCGTTCCTCGCCACCGCTTTCGTGCCGCGGCGGAATCCCGGTTCCTGATGTTGCCCGCGCGCCTCTGATGTTGCCCGGACGCCATGGTTAGCGGATGACTTCTGCTGCCGACGCAGTTGTGCGTTGCGTGGAACTCAGTTTTTGCTAACGCATTCTGAACCTTTGTCCCTGCCTTATGGTTTGAGGGCACGGACATCTGGCAAGAATGACTGGGGATACCATGGCAGATCGCAGCGCGCTGAAACTCGTCGGCATTATCTTCGCGACGGTAACGGTTGTGGTGATGCTGGCCACGGGAATGGTCGTGAAGGGCTTTGCCGACGGCAATTATTCCTTCGAGACCACCGCGAGCATCGACCGCTGATTGACCGTCTGTAACTCCCGGCGCTCGAGGGAGCGCAGGTGGCGTGCATTTGCGCTTTTCAATGTGATCTGTCGGCAGGCTGCGTCACATTTCTTCCAAGCTTCAGTCTAACGATTCCAGATCAGCACCATCACGACCGTCGCGGCTGCCAGGATGCCGATGAAGCGGATCATGATCGTGCCGATGCCCTGCTGCGGCTGGCGCAGCGGAATCGGATCGGCGGCGTTATCCGGCCGGACGCTCTGCATGACTTCGTCTCCAAATGGATGCCCGGCTAGTGTCCCGAATCCGAAGTTCGCATCATTTGCCGCACCTTCGGAGCGAACTTCGGATTCGATAAGGACACTAGCAAACCTTTGATTCTAGTGTGCTTTATGAATGCGAAGTTCGTGAAAGTGGCTGCCGCGAAATCGCACGAACTTCGCATTCAGCACACTAGGCGCGGTCCGGACGCGAATTCCGGATTGGACGCGGGCTCGACATCCCCAGTTCAAATCGGCTTCTGCAAAAAATTGACGTCGCGGAGTTTACACCGCGCTGAATAACGAATCGTTCTGCGCTGAATCAGGCCGCAAAGCGAAGCCGCCGCCCCCTCTTCAGGAGGCGGCGGCGATCAGTTTGGAAAACTGAAGTATCAGCTGTTGCGCAGGCCGTCGGCGGCGCGCTTCCACTGCGAGACGTTGTCGGCGATCATGCGCGTCGACTTCATCGCGGCCTGGCTGAGCTGGGCATAGCCGGAGATCTCGCGCTGGACGCGCTGGCCCTCGGCATGCAGCAGGTCACGCAGGCTCTCGAGCTCGCCGATCAGCTTCTCGATCTCGGCGAGCGAGGTGCCGGCGACGCGCTGGATCAGCGAATTGACGTTGCTGACGGTGGCATCGGTGTTGGTGTCGGTCGGCGCGGTCTCCGGACTCGCCACCGGCCGGCGCAGATAGGCGATATCGTTGCGCACGAAGTCGCGGATGCCGGCTTCGACTTCCGAGACGGCGGCGAGGTTGGTGTCGACCTCGGACGTCGTTTCGACTTCGGCTTCCTCGGTACGGTTGGTGGCGTTCATCGGCTTTCCCCTTGTTCGCAATGGCGAAGCGCGGCTTGTCCCCCGCACGACGAATTGATGAAGTTACGGACCTATCAGTGCCGCCGAATTTGACCGCATCTGGGCCAAGTTGCGGCAATGCCTGATCATTTAGCGCGATAGAGCTAACAGACCGTTCACCATGAGCGCTTGTAGCCGGCGCTGATGCTCTTGTTGGTGGTGCCCTGGGAGGTCTCGCCGACCGAGCCGGAGACGGTGACGCCGTCGAACAGCTTCTGCTCGGCGCCGATCCGGCGCAGCCATCGGTCGTCGGAGGTCGACAGCGTCTGGCCTGCCGTGATGCTGGTGCCGGTGTCGTTAACCGACAGGCTCGCCGACTGATCGGTGTCGTAGCTGCGCGAGGAGTGGTTGATGATGCCGGGCACCGGGACCACGCCCTGCTGGATGAGGTTGTAGCCGTTCTGCAGCGTCAGCGAATATTGCTCCGACAGCGGCACCGACTTGCTCAAGGAGGTGCCGACCTTGCTCTGGTCGGCGGAGGGATCGACCCGCGCCTCGACCGAGGTCTTGTCCCAGATCGAGGCCACGCCGCCGGTCGAGATCGCGGCCCAGGCCGAGCCGCCGGACTGCGGCAGGCTGCCGCCATTGGCGAGCCGCTCCGACAATTGCTCCGACGTCGTCATCGTGCCTTGCCTTGCGACCGTCATGTCGGCGCCGATGCGGGTATCGAGGAATGGCGAGATCGACTGCTTGACCGACACCGCCGACGAGCCGTTGGCGTTGTTGTTGGTCGACCAGGATGGATCCTTGCCGGCGATGCTGGCGGGCCTCGCCGCACGCTTCGGCGCCAGCGTGGGCAGGCTCGTAGAATCGGTGTCGAGCTGGCTCCAGTCGAGCTTGCTCTCGTCGATGTCCTTCAGGATGTCGGCGTCATTGGCATTGGCCGCCGGCGGCTCCTCGTCGGCCGCAGCCTCGGCGTTATCAGCTGCGCTATCCTGGGCGGCGGGAGCGATCTGCCACGGCGGGGTTTGCGCGCCGGCCGACAGCGCCATCGCCAGGCTGAAGCCGGCTGCCAGCACCTGCAGCCTTGCCCAGCCAAATCGTAATGTGAAAGTCATTCCCAGCCCGCAAATTCCAGAGCCGCAGCATGCATTGCCGTGGCGCAAAATTGTGGCATCGGCGCTCTGAAAGCAAGTGATCAACGCGTGATCGTCATGTCCGGGACAAACGCGCAGCGCGTTCGCGCGGCGCGTCCCGAGCGCGGCCGTTCGGGGCTGGCAAAACAGGCCGCCGCTGCCGGGGCGCCTGAACGCGAAGACGCGCTTCGCGCTTTAGCGCCCCGGACATGACGAAGGCGTGAAAAGCCGTCAGACCGCGATGCGCGGCAGATGGATCGGGTAGCCGACGGTCTGCTCGACGAGGTCGAAACTGTCGACCAGCACGCGGAAGCTCGTCAGCTTGCCGGCCCTGAACTGCGCGAAATGCGCGATCCGGAGCGAGATCGGCTTGTTGGAGTCGAGTGCCGTCAGCGAATAGCGCAGCATCGAGGCTGCGGAATCCACGCCGAGCATGATCTGTTCCCGGTCGAAGCGGTGAACCCTGAGGTTCTCGCCGATCTGCCGGATCACCTCGAGCACCGCGGCCTTGCCGCGGCGCGCGCCGAAAAAGGAAAACAGGTCGATCGGCCCATAGATGGACCATTCGACCTCGTCGTCGAGCAGCGGCTCGATATCTGCAAGCTGGCGTTCGTTGATCGCGCGATGCAATGCGCGCGAAAAACGCCAGAGACTATGCTCTGTCATTTTGGCCTTGTCCTGAAACTGGATTTTCAAACGCAAACGGATGGCAGGGGGTCAGCGCCGACGCCTTGCCAGGTTGCTGCACATCGCTATTGCGGCCTGAAATAGTGCCGAACGGCAAAAACGCAAATGATTTTTTTGCAATGCACAATTGCGCGGAATTTTACCGGAATGTGACCGCCGACCTCTGGATTCTGGTTCCGACGCGCTTTTTTGATGCGAACCGGCATCCACCCCGCATCACGTGGGGAGTAGGCTTCGCGCGAAAAGGCTCCGGTCGTTGCAATTCAGCGGTCGCGCTGCCGCACCGGTTGCCGCTCGATCACGATCTCGGCGTCGCGGATCGCCACCACCGCGAACAGCAGCGCGCCGCCGATGCCGCCGATCCCGGCGCCGAGCGGCATGAAGGTGAAAAACACCAGCGTTCCGCTGTCGATACCAGAGGTTCTGGCCAATCCGATCCAGCTAAGCCCGGCTCCGATGCCGAAGGCGGCGCCGCCAAGGGCGCCCAGCGCCAGGCCAAGCACAGCGAGCAATGCGATTTTCATGGTGATTTCAGCCCCGACCGCAACAAGCCCGGTAATAAGTCAGCGCCGGGCTGTCGAGGTTCAACGCCGGCGTTGCGAATTTGCCTGCACGATGTCGTCGTGCCCGGTCAGCGCCGCCGCGACGTCGCGCTCCAGCACCTGCTGGACGAGGTCGAAGGTGTCGATGATCTCGCGGATCTCGGTGATCTTGCCGTCGCGCAGCGTGTAGAACACCGCCACATCGAACTGCACCACGCGGGCGTTGTTGCGCTTGCGGAAGAACACGCGCAGCTGCGCGGCGACCCTGTCGCCCTGGGTCACCACGATCGGCGCCTCATAGCGCATGTCCGAATAGCGCTCGTGGATCGTGGTCCACATCTGGCGCAGCGCGGCCTTGCCGCGGTGCTGGCCCATATGCGGAAGAATGTCGATCGGGGCGTTGGCGAGAAACGCGACGTCGTCGCTGCAGCGATCGAGCGCGCCCTCGATGCCGCCGGCATAATAAACGTCGAGGAAGTTCAAGACGCGCTGCCGGTTCAAATCCTCGCCCATGATCGACTCCGCCGGTCCGACTCGCTCTGGCCCGGCATTGTGAACCGGAGCATTCCACAATCAAACAACATATGTTTGACGCGCGAGACGCGATTAGGTTCGGCAACCAGCGCGTGCATTGTGGCGCAAAATGCATGCGGCGCGCCGGTTCGCGCAATGCGACGACGGGCGGCTGTCGCGGCGCAGGCGGCGGTTTATTCCGCGCCTGCGCCGCTTAAATCTTCGCGCCCGCGGCCTTGCCGCGGCGCCGCCGGCCCGTATGCTTCGCGGCGGAAGGCGGCCGAACAGAGCCGCCCCGATGGGGAGAGACCAATGAAGCGCATCACCCACTTCGCCGCGATCCTGTCGCTGCTGGCATGCCCGGCGATCCCGCCCGCCTTCGCACACACGCCGCAGCAGCCTGCCCACCAGCTCTACAACGAAGGCGACCTGAAGCTCGAGAGCGGCGAGGCGATCAAGGATTTCTCGATCTCCTACGTCACCCACGGCACGCTGAACGCGAAGAAGTCGAACGCCATCCTGATGGTGACCGCGATCTCGGGCAATCATCACCGGCTCGATTTCATGATCGGCCCCGGCAAGGCGCTCGACCCCGACAAGTATTTCATCGTCTGCACCGACGCGATCGGCAACGGGCTGACCACGTCGCCGAGCAATTCGAAGGCGCAGCCGCGGATGCAGTTTCCGAAATTCGCGATCCGCGACATGGTGGAATCGCAGTATCGGCTGATGAAGGAGAAGCTCGGCATCGACCATGTCGTCGCCGTGGTCGGCCCCTCGATGGGCGGCATGCAGGTGCTGCAATGGGGCGTCAGCCATCCGGACTTCATGGACGCGCTGGTTGCGATGGTGCCGCTTGCGAAGACGCCGGCCTGGTCGGTCGCGGTGATGGAGGCCTCGCGCAAGGCGATCATGAACGATCCGGCGTGGAAGGAAGGCAATTACGAGGCGCCGCCGGAGAAGGGCCTCAAGCTGTTCCGCGATATCGTCGCGCTGCTCGCGGCGCGCACGCCCGATATGTATGCGGCGCAGTTCAAGTCCGGCCCCGACGTGCTGCCCTGGATGGCCGAGCAGGAGACCGCGCTATGGAAGCTGTTCGACGCCAACGACTGGATCTACCAGAGCTGGGCCTATGACCGGCACGATGTCGGCACCACGGCCGGGTTCGGCGGCGACACGGCGAAGGCGCTGGCTTCGATCAAGGCGAAGACGCTGATCCTCACCGGCACCAAGGACCTGCTCAATCCCGAATTCGAGCCGAACCAGATGGCAAAGGACATTCCCGGCGTGACGATCAAGACGATCAGCCCGGGCACCGTGACCGGCCACGCCTCGGCCGGCGGTTTCTTCCCGGCGGATGTCGAGTTTCTCAACCGCGAGACCGGCGTGTTCCTCGACGGCGTGACCGACGGCGGCAAGAAACTGAACTGATCGGCCAAACCGGCCGCGTCTCGCAGACGCGGAGCATGCGGCGAGCAGCTGTCCGCGAGTTAATGAAACCTCCGCCCGCGCCCCCGGTTGGTTCGGCGTGGGCGACGCATCCGCGATCAGGAGTTCCGTATGAGAAACACCATGCCGCTTGCCGTCGCCGCCCTGGTTGTCTCCAAATAAATCATGCGAGCGCGCACCGCGCGACGGTGAGCCGGCGTCGACACCGGACACGAGGCCTTGAGCTCCTCCGGGGCCGGCCGGTGAAATCGCGCCGGCTCGCTGTCGCGGTGCGTTCGACAACAGCTAATCCGACGGCGCCGCGTTGCCGGCGGCGGGGTCGATGGTGAACCGCTTCGTCTTCCCGGAACCGGCCGTGCCGCTGCGCCGTTGATGCGGCAGCATTGCATTGGAGCCGTATCATGAAATCGATTGTCCTCGCGTCCGTCATTGCCGTCAGCGGGTTTGCCTTGGCGTCGCCTGCCGACGCCAAGGGTTGCATCAAGGGTGCGATCGTCGGCGGCGTCGCCGGTCATTATGCCGGCCATCACGGCATGCTCGGCGCCGCCGCCGGTTGCCTCTACGGCCGCCATCACGCCAAACAGCAGCGCCAGCAGCAGCCGCAGTCACAGCCCGCGCAGCAGGAGAAGCTGTAGGGTCGGTTGTGAAGCCACGCTCCGGGAATGAAGTCTCGTTCCGGGAACGCCGCCCGCACCGGCCGCGTTGTCTCCATGCGTAACGGAGACGATGATGACGAAACCAAAGACAAAGACCATCCAGCCCGTTCCCGACGACAACAAGAGCCACAAGGGCCCCGGCAGCAGCCCCAGCGTTCCCATCGACACCACCAAGGGCCATCGCGACGACGAGAAGCACAACATCCGCGAGCAGGCCGCGCACGGCAATCTGACCCAGAACACCAGCAACAAGCGATCGGGTTAGACGCAAGGCGAGCATATTCCGCCGTCGTCCCGGCGAAGGCCGGGACCCATAACCCGCGGCGGATGTCGTGAACGGGATTCGTCGCTCCATTGTCTTTCACGATGATCGTCTGTGGTTATGGGTCCCTGCTTTCGGAGGGACGACACCGAATATGTGGTTCGGCCGGTGAGTCATACCTCCGCATTCTCGCGACATGATCTGCCCGAGCTTTGCGCTTCCCTTGCGCCCCGTTGCCGATCGGCCTTATCTGCGAGCATGCAGATCAAGGACGAACGCCCCGAAGACGCCGCCGCGATCAGCCGCATCACGGCGGCAGCATTCGCAACAGCGCCGCACAGCAGCGGCACCGAAGCCCGCATCGTCGAGGCGCTGCGCCAGGCTGACGCGCTGACGATTTCTCTGGTCGCTGTATCCGACGACGGCAGCATCTTCGGCCACGTCGCGTTCTCGCCGGTCCGGATCGAAGGTGTAGTAGGACGTTGGTATGGGCTTGGCCCGGTCTCGGTCGCACCCGACCTGCAACGGCAGGGCACCGGCGGCGCGCTGATCCGCGCGGGACTTGCTCGCCTCGCGGCGATGAATGCTGACGGCTGCGTCCTGCTCGGCGATCCCGCCTATTACAGCCGCTTCGGCTTTGTCAGCGATCCCGCGCTGACCTATGGCGGCGAGCCCAGCCCGTACTTTCAGCGGCTGGTGCTGAAGGGCGATCCGCCGAAGGGGGATGTGAAGTACCATGCGGCGTTCGATGTGACGTGATCAGGTACCGCCTCAAGACGACGTGGCTTACGGCAGAGTCATTTCCTCGATCCGCGCCGGCACCGCGCCAAAATCGCTGAACCGGGCCCAGTTCGGCCGTATCCGCACATAGCCGATGTTCGGCCATGTCTCGCGCTCCGGCCCGTCGGGCCACGCCGCGAAATACACCTGCTTGCAGGCGATGAGCTCCGCGCCGCTCGGGAAGTCTGCGATGCCCTCGACCTGTGCGGTCTGTTCGGCGTCCCAACCGATCACCAATGCCGCGCGCGGATCGGCGCGGAGGTTCTGGTATTTGCGCGAGGTGGTCAGCGTGTCGAAGAAGATCTCGAGATTGTCGCTGACCGCGATCCCGACGACCGCCGCCTGGGGCGCGCCGTCGTGAGCCGTGCTGACCACCGCGAGCCGATGCACCCGCAGGAAGGCGAGAAGCTCGGCGCGCGTCATGATCTACCTTTTCTTCCACCCGCCCCGCTTGCCCGGCGCGCCGCCGCTCGACCGCGGCGACGGGCCGAACTCCGGCCCCGACTGCCGCGAGTCGGTCGGCTGGATGATGCGGCTCGTGGTGCCGAACGGCTTTGCGGGCAGCGCGCCGCTGGGGCGGAAGGGCAGCGATTCCGGGCCGTGCATCTCGTCGAGATCGGGCTTGTGGATGCGTGAGCCGGACTTGCCGCCGCGGCTCGCCTTGAGCGAGGTCTGCGCCGACTTGTTCTTCAATGCGCTGACCGGCAGGTTGGCGGCATCGCCGTATTTTCTTGTGCCGGCATAGGCGCCGGCCTGCTTCTGCACGTTGCGCTGCTTGGCGGTGGGGTCGTCGACCACGGCCATCTCGGTGGCGCGCAGCCGCTTGACCTCGTCGCGCAGTCGCGCGGCCTCCTCGAAGTTCAAATCGGCCGCGGCCTCGCGCATCCGCGTTTCGAGATCGCTCAGCACGGCCTCGAAATTATGCCCGATACTGATGACGTCGTCGGCGATGCCGCCGTCGCCGATCTCGACCAGCACGTGGTCGCGCTCGTAGACGGAGTTGAGGATGTCGCCGATCGACTTCTTCACGCTCTCCGGCGTGATGCCGTTGGCCTCGTTGTACTCGACCTGCTTCTCGCGGCGCCGCGTGGTCTCGGCCATCGCGCGCTCCATCGAGCCGGTCATGCTGTCGGCATAGAGGATCACCTTGCCGTCGACGTTGCGCGCGGCACGGCCGATGGTCTGGATCAGCGAGGTCTCGCTGCGCAGGAAGCCTTCCTTGTCGGCATCGAGGATCGCGACCAGCGCGCATTCGGGAATGTCGAGGCCCTCGCGCAACAGGTTGATGCCGACCAGCGCGTCGAATGCGCCGAGCCTGAGGTCGCGGATGATCTCGATGCGCTCGATGGTGTCGATATCCGAGTGCATGTAGCGGACGCGGATGCCCTGCTCGTGCAGATATTCGGTGAGGTCCTCCGCCATGCGCTTGGTGAGCACCGTGATCAGCGAGCGATAGCCGGCCGCCGCGGTGGCGCGCACCTCGCCGACGAGATCGTCGACTTGGGTGCGGGCAGGGCGGATGTCCACGGGAGGATCGATGAGGCCGGTCGGACGGATCACCTGCTCGACGAACACGCCGCCGCTTTCGTTCAGCTCCCAGCCGCTCGGCGTCGCCGACACCGCAACCGTCTGCGGCCGCATCATGTCCCACTCCTCGAAGCGGAGCGGCCGGTTGTCCATGCAGGAGGGCAGGCGGAAGCCGTATTCGGCGAGCGTCGCCTTGCGGCGGAAGTCGCCGCGGAACATGGCGCCGATCTGCGGCACGGTGACGTGGCTCTCGTCGGCGAAGATCAGCGCGTTGTCCGGTACATATTCGAACAGCGTCGGCGGCGGTTCGCCGGGGCGGCGCCCGGTGAGATAGCGCGAATAGTTCTCGATGCCGGCGCAGCTTCCGGTCGCCTCCATCATCTCGAGATCGAAGGTGGTGCGCTGCTCGAGTCGCTGTGCCTCCAAGAGGCGGCCCTGGTCGTTGAGCTGGTCGAGGCGCTGCTTCAACTCCGATTTGATCGACTTGATCGCCTGCACCAGCGTCGGGCGCGGCGTCACATAGTGCGAGTTGGCGTACATCTTGATGAATTCGAGCTCGTCCTGCTTGTGGCCGGTGAGCGGATCGAACTCCTCGATGGTTTCGATGGTGTCGCCGAACAGGTTCACCCGCCAGGCGCGGTCCTCATAGTGCGCCGGGAAGATGTCGATGACGTCGCCGCGGACGCGGAAGGTGCCGCGGGTGAAGTCGGCCTGGGTGCGCTTGTACTGGAGAGCAACGAGGTCGGCGATGAGCTGCCGCTGATCGATGCGCTCGCCCTTCTTCAAGGCGAAGGTCATCGCGGTGTAGGTCTCGACCGAGCCGATACCGTAGATGCAGGACACGGAAGCGACGATGATGACGTCGTCGCGCTCGAGCAGCGCGCGCGTCGCCGAGTGACGCATGCGGTCGATCTGTTCGTTGATCGAGGAATCCTTCTCGATATAGGTGTCGGTGCGCGGGACGTAGGCTTCCGGCTGGTAGTAGTCGTAATAGCTGACGAAATACTCGACCGCGTTGTCGGGGAAGAAGTTCTTGAACTCGCCATAGAGCTGGGCGGCCAGCGTCTTGTTCGGCGCCAGGATCAGCGCCGGGCGCTGCGTCGCCTCGATCACCTTGGCCATGGTGTAGGTCTTGCCCGAGCCGGTGACGCCGAGCAGCACCTGGGTGCGGTCGTTGCGGTCGATGCCCTCGACCAGCTCGGCGATCGCGGTCGGCTGGTCGCCTTTCGGCTGGTAGTCGGACTTGATCTCGAAGCGCACGCCGCCTTCGGATTTTTCCGGGCGCGGCGGGCGGTGCGGGGTCCACACCCGCATCGAGCCGTCGTCCTTGCGGAATTCCGGGCGGCCGTCGCGGATCAGGTTCTCCAGCGCGTCGGCAGTCGCCTTGACGCCGAGCGCCTCCATCTTGCTGCGCGGCGGCCGCGCCAGGGCTTCGTCGTCGTCCTCGGCGGTCGGCAGGCCGAGCTGCCGCGCCAGTTCCGGATCGAGGGTCGGGATCGTGGCCGAGGTTCCGTAATTCGCCTGCGGGGCCTCCTCGAGCCCGGAAGCATCGCGCTTCGCGACGCCCTCGCTGGTCTCGCGCGTCGACGCCCGCGCGCGATGCGCGGCGGCCTCGCCGCCGGCGCGACGGTCCCAGGAATTGTCCGGCGGCGGCTGCAGGCCGGTGCCCGAACCCATGCCGGCATCGCCGCGGTTGATCGCCGGATTGAGCAATTCGGCAAGCGCGGGCCCGATCGGGAGGACCTCGGGCCGGTGTGCTTTGGATTTGGGGGTTTTGCCGGGCTTTTTCGGAGTGTTCGGTGTCTTCGCCATGCCCCGAATATGGGACGAGTCCGGCAGCGAGAAAAGGGCAAACGGCGGCCGGATCGCTGCTCGGGCAAGGCTGCTGACAGCAGGGTGTCAGCAGGCGGCGGCTTCGCGGCCTTTACGCCCGCGGCAGGTCGACGATGTCGAGATGGATCCCGCCGCAGCCGTCGCAGCGCATGGTCCAGTATTCGGCGGCGCGGCCGGGGATCACGCGCAGCAGCGAAAGCGATGCGGCACATTCCGGGCAGCTGGTGCGGACCTGCGCCGGCCAGACCGGATCCGGCTCGCATTGCGGGACGGCGGCGACCACGACGTTACCGGTCACGCCGACGCTTCGGCCGCCGGCATTGTCATGCCATAGCGTTGCGGGAACCGGTCGATAGCCCGCTTCGCGTCGGCGATCGCCGCATCCGGATCGGACCACGCAAAGCCGATGTCGAGCGTCGGAAACAGCATGCCATCGATGACGACCGGCCTTTGATCGACCCGTTGAACCCTGGCGTGCCATTGCCCCTTCCCCACTTCGAACGACTTGATCTCAAAACCGCTGTAAATCATGTGCGACCTCGAAATGCCCTTCTCATAGGAAGCACGAGCGCGTTGCGCTAAATGTGAAGCAGTTCACAACTCGCCGGGTTTATTTCCGCGCAGCAAAGGAACCCGGAGCTAGCCGCGGCCGGCGATGTGGTCGGCGAGCACCGCGGCATCGTCGCCGACGCCTGACAGGAACGAGGATTTCATCTTCGACAGCCATTGCAGGCCGAGGAAATAGAGGCCCGGCACGTCGGAGACGCCATGGCGGTGGCGCGGGGCCCCGGGGGCATCCAGCACCGGTATGTCGATCCAGTTCAGATCGAGACCGTAGCCGGTGGCCCAGATCACGCTCCTGATCCGCGCGGCGCGCAGGTCGATCGCGTCGAGCGGCGCGGTGAGGCACGGCGGATCGGGCAGGCGGAGGCGCGCCAAGGGATCATCGGGATGATCGAGGCCGCGCGCCGCGACGAAGTCGTCGACGATCCCGAGGAACGTCGCGTAATAGGCGTCGCCATTGGCGATGTTGGCGGCGAGATCGGGCGCGATCTCGAGCACGCCGTCGCGCGCCGCCGTCACGCGGCCGAGCAGGGTCACGCCGCCGGCGGCGAAGCGGCGGAAATCGACGGTGTGGCCGCCATGGGCGCCGGAAATCACCGGCAGCAGCCGCGACGGGCCGCGCTGCTCGACCGGCGTCCGGTCGATGCCCATCTCGGCCAGCCACCAGATCAGGTCGCGGCCGCGATAGCGGCGCGGCAGGCGGTTGTGACGTCCGACCGAGAGGAAGACCTCGCGGCCGGCGCGCATCAGCTCTTCGGCGATCTGCGCGCCCGAGGCGCCGGCACCGACCACCAGCACTGCGCCGTCAGGCAATTGCGCCGGATTTTTGTAGCCGGCGGCATCGATCTGGAACAGGCCGGGATGCTCGCGCAGCAGCAGCGGGCCGCAGCGGCCGTTGATAGGGACCGGTGGCGATGACGACGTTGCGGGCTGCGATGCTGCCGCCGGCAAATTCGGCGAGGAAACCGCCGGCGTCGCGGCGCAACTTCGTGACCGCGACACCGCAGCGGATCGGCGGCGCGACGAACGCGGCGTAGTCCTCGATGAAGGCGATGATGGCGGCGGTGTCCGAGAAGCCGTCGGGATCGCTGTGCGGAAACGCGAAATCCGGCAGCCGCACCGACCAGTTCGGAAACTGGAACATGAGGCCGTCCCAGCGTTCGCTGCGCCAGCGCTCGGCGATGCGCCCCCGCTCCAGCACCAGATGGGCTATGCCGCGCTGCTTCAGCCGATGGCTCATGGTGAGCCCGGCTTGGCCGCCGCCGATCACCAGCGTATCGACGGTCTCGTCAGGCACTGCGCGTTCCCTTGCGGCGGGCCGCGGGCTCCGCCGCGGCGCGGATGATCCAGCGCCGGAACGCGGCGAAATCGCGCTGCTCGGCGTGGAAGCCGCGATAGACCAGATACCAGCGCATGCCCTTCGGCACGCTGAGCGCAAACGGCGCCACCAGCCGGCCGGCGGCGAGATCGTCGTCGATATAGGGCCGGATGCCCATCGCGATGCCGAGCCCGTCGCTAGCTGCCTGCAGCGCCTGGCCGTAAAACTGGAATTCCGGCCCGCGCGCGGTCAGGCGCGGCACGCCCGCGGCCTTCAGCCAGGACGGCCAATCGTCGGGCGAATGCGCGACGCGGATCAGGCTCGGGCCCTTGAGGTCGGCGGGGCGCTTCAGGGTGTTGGCGAGCCGCGCCGTGCACACCGGCATCAGGTCGGCGGCAAACAGCGGCTCGGCGACGAGGCCTGGCCACTGGCCGTCGCCGAGCTGGATGCCGCAGCTCCAGTCGTCGGCGAACGGCACCGCCATGCCGCCGGTCGTGATCCGCACCTCGATGTCGGGCTCCGCTTTGCGGAACTCGGCAAGGTGCGGGATCATCCATTTCAGCGCAAAGGTCGGTCCGACGCCGACGGTCAGCACCCGCGCGCTCGCGGATGCCGTGACCTGCGCGGTGAGGCTCGCCAGCGCGTCGAAGATCGGCGTCAGCCCGCCCTGATAGGCGCGGCCCGCCGGAGTGGTGACGAGGCGGTTGGCCTTGCGCTCGAACAGCGCGACGCCGAGCCGCTCCTCGAGCAGATGCACCATCCGGCTGATCGCGGCGGCCGAGACATTGAGCTCGCTGCCCGCCGCCGCGAAGCTGCCGGTCCGCGCCGCGGCTTCGAACGCCTTGATGCCGTTGAGAAAGAGCAGCCGCCGCATGAACCCTCAGGAAAACTGATGCAAGGTCAAGATAACTCAGTTTGCCGGAAGAGGCCAAGCGGCGCAGAAATACCGGAGACAATGAATCCCTGCTGATCCCGGCGAGGACCACATGACAGAGACCACAGACGCCCTGGTGCTCGATCTCGTGGAATGGGTGGCGCGCGGGCCGCGGCGCTATACCGAGGTGCTCGAGGTCTGGCGCACCTCATGCCCGCGGCTGACGATCTGGGAGGACGCCGTTGACCGCGGCTATGTCGCGCGCCGTCCCTCGGTTGAGGGCATACGGGTAACGGTGACGGAAACCGGTGAGACATTCTTGCGCGCGCATGGGCGGATACATTGAGTCCGGCGATTTGTCCGATCCGCCTGCCGAACTGCTTTCTTCACCTCACCCGCAAGCGGGAGAGGGGGCGCAGTATTGACGCGGCTGGAATTGCCAATCTCTGATGTCAGCGTACCGGTTCGGCGAGCCGTGGCCGGATGATCTCGACCATCCGGTCGGCTGATGTCCCCGGCGGAAAGAAGCCGAGATAATTGCCCTCGCGGTCCATCAAATAGATGTAGGCGGTGTGATCGACGGTATAGTCGCCGGCATCCTTCAGCGGCACCCGCGCGAAGTAGACCTTGTAGGCATCAGCGAGCTTGCGGATCGCATCACCGCTGCCGGTCAGTCCGATCAGGCGCGGGTGGAACATCGGCACGTACTCCGCGAGGTGGGCCGCGGTGTCGCGCTCGGGATCGACCGTGATGAAGATCGGTTGAACCTGGTCGCCGTCGCGGCCGAGCTTGTCGAGCGCCAGGGCGATCGCTTGCAGATCGGTCGGGCAGACGTCTGGGCAGGTGGTGAAGCCGAAATAGATCAGCATCAGCTTGCCGCGAAACTCCTTGTCGGTGCGTTCATGGCCGGCCTGATCGGTCAGCGCGAACGGGCCGCCGACCGGCTCCCTGTTCCACATCAGGATGTCCATGATCTCGGCGGCCGAGCGCGCCGATTGCGGCGGCGCATCGCCCGCCAGCACCGGCGCCAGCGTCAGCCACAGGCCGGCGCCGGCGTAAGCGAAGCCGCGCAGGACCGGCGCGATCATATGCCGAAGGAGAGGCGGCTGCCCGTCGTCGTGACCAGCACCTTGTCGCCCATCTGCGCGGTCGCCTCCTGCACGAAGTTGAGCCCGGAGCAGTGCATCGGGATCAGCACGTCGGGGTCGAGCTTCCTGATCTCGGCGACCACCTCGGTGAGGTAATCCTTCGGCGCCGGCCCGAGATGGAAGCCGCCGACGATGGCGTGCACCTTCTGGATGCCGGAGACCTCCTGTGCCTGCTTCACCGAATTGACGATGCCGACATGGCCGCAGGACGAGATCACGACGAGGCCGAAGTCCCGCACGTTGAAGCAGGTGGCGTGCTCATGGATGTGCTCGTCGGGCACGATCTTGCCGTCCATCTCGGCCGGCAGATAGTGGCTGGCATTGCAGCCGAGCCCGTCCTTGATGCCGAACTCGACCCAGGTCTGCGGCAGCACACGCTCGATGCTGCGGCGGGTGATCTTGCCGGTGGTGAAGGCATGGCCCGCGATCACGGTCGGGGTCTCGCACAGCACCGTGGTGACGCGCTGCGCCGCGAGCTGGCGGCGATCGAGCGTGCCGAAATCGTTGAACTGGCCCTTGGTCGGCGTTGCGCTGACGCGGTGGCAGAAATTGTCCTCGCCGCCGGCATAGAGCTTCACGTCGGCCGGTAGTTTATCACGGAATTTGTCGAGGAAGCCGTTGAGGCCGCCGAAATGGTCGTAGTGGCCGTGGCTCACGATCAGCCCATCGAGCTTCGCCGGATCGACGCCGACCAGCGCCATGTTGTTGAGCAGCACCTCCGGCGTGTAGCCGTAGTCGAGCATCAGCGTGCGCTGTGCGCCCTTGGCTTCCGACTCCAGCCACAGCGACAGGCCCCATTCATTGTGCAGCGACTTCTGGTAGTCGGCGGAGCGCGGCGGCGGCGCGATGGTGACGCCGCCGGCCTGCTTCGGCTTGAAGAACAAATCGAAGCTGGAATCGACCAGCACGCGGATCGAGAGCTTGTCGACGGTCGGCACCTCGATCGGTGCGGCGCTCGCGATCTCGACGCAGGAGAAGGCGCCCGCGGCTGCGGCGCCGGCGAGCGCCGCCGAACCTTTCAGGAAATCACGTCGTGCCAAATCCCGCGTCATCGCAATCCCCCGTGTTTTGAAAACTTTTCAATACCAAACACGTTGAGCCTAGGAGCAATCGGGACGCGGCTCAATCGGGCATTTGCGCTGCTTGCAGATCACATTCGCGCGCGGTGCAATGCGGGCGCCATTGACTTGGGTGCGGTTATGCGTCCAACTCCATGCATTCGCATCTTTCTCGCCGATGCACGACATCGGCAGTCCCTGGCAATGCAGGATCACGCCCATGATCGACCTTCACTACTGGTCCACGCCGAACGGTCACAAGATAACGATGTTCCTTGAGGAAACCGGATTGGAGTACAGGATTTTCCCGGTGAACATCGGCAAGGGCGATCAGTTCAAGCCGGATTTTTTGCAGATCGCGCCGAACAACCGCATCCCCGCAATCCTCGATCACGCGCCGAAGGGCGGCGGCAAGCCGCTACAGCTGTTCGAGTCCGGCGCGATCCTGCTCTATCTCGCCGAGAAGACCGGACAATTCCTGCCGGCCGATATCCATGGCCGCTATGACGCGATCCAGTGGACGTTCTGGCAGATGGGCGGGCTCGGGCCGATGGCCGGGCAGAACCACCATTTCCGCAACTACGCCGTCGAGAAGCTGCCTTACGCGATCGACCGCTATGTCAACGAGACCAACCGGCTCTACGGCGTGCTCAACAAGCGGCTCGCCGACCGCGAATTCGTCGCCGGCGACTACTCGATCGCCGACATGGCGAGCTATCCCTGGGTCGTGCCCTACAAGAACCAGGGCCAGGAGATCGACGATTTCCCGCATCTGAAGCGCTGGCTGGAGACGATCGGCAAGCGCCCGGCGACCGTGCGCGCCTATGCCAAGGCGAAGGAGGTCAATCCGAATTTCGGCCAGCCCGCGATCCGCACCGAGGAAGAGCGCAAGTTGCTGTTCGGGCAGACCGCGGCGGTGGTGCGGTAGGGCGAACTCCTCCGTCATTGCGAGGAGCGAAGCGACGAAGCAATCCATCTTTCCGCGTATGCGGGTCGATGGATTGCTTCGCTTCGCTCGCAATGACGGATGTAGCACTCGCGGGTTTTCAAGCCCCGACATACCTCGCCAGCCGCCGTTCCTTCCACGCCGCGAGCCCCTCGGCGAGATCGCGGCCCGGCACCAGCGCGGCGAACTGCTCGCTCTCGACCAAAAGGCCCTCGGCAATCGGCATGTTGAGCCCGCGCGTCACAGCGGTGATGGTGCCGGCGACGGCGCCGGGCGAATGCCTGGTGATGCGGCCGGCGAGCTCGCGCGCGGCCGTCAGCAATTGATCGTGCGGCACGATCTGATTGACCAGCCCGATCTCACGCGCATGCTCGGGCGGGAACGGATCGCCTGCGAGGAGCAGCTGCAGGGCGCGCTTGCGTCCGGCCAGCCGCGGCAGCCGCTGCGTGCCGCCGAAGGTCGGGGGCATGCCGAGCTTGATCTCGGGTTTTGCAAATAGCGCGCGGTCGCTGGCGACAGCGAGATGCACCGCCTCGGTAATCTCGCAGCCGCCGCCGAAGGCGAGCCCGTTGATCGCGGCGATCACGGGCTTCTTGAATGCCTCGAGCCGCGCGGTCATGGCCTGGCCGCGGCGGACGAAGTCGCGCACCGCGACGGCGGAGCCCTGCTTGACGCTCTCGGAAAACTCCTTGATGTCGGCACCGGCCGAGAAGGCCCGCTCGCCGGCCCCGGTCAAAATCACGGCGCGCACCTCAGCGTCGCCCTCGATGCGGTCGAGCGCAGCCATCAGCTGATCGATCAGCGCGTAGTTCAGCGCGTTGAGCTGCTCCGGACGGTTCAGGGTGATCAGGGCGATCGCGTCGGTGATCTCGAGCAGGATGGGGGCGGGCACGATGCAGTCTCCAGCAATTGTGTGTCGGGCCGAATGTAGGGCCAGCCGCAATTTGTGTATATTCACTGGTTAGTATACATACGCGCCATGCCCAGACCCTCCGAGCCCACCCGCGAGCGCATCGTCCAGGCGGCGAGCGCGCTGTTCTACAATGAAGGCATTCGCCGCGTCAGCGTCGACGAGGTCGCCGCCAAGGCCGGCCTCACCAAGCGCACGCTGTACTATCACTTCAAGAGCAAGGACGATCTGGTCGCTGCCTATCTCGCCGCGCGCGACCAGCCCAATCTCGCGCTGTTCCGAAAGTGGTTCGCGGAGGCCGAGGGTGGCCTGCCGGTGAAGGTCGAGGCGATCTTCAGGAACCTCGCGCGCTCGGCGCGGCATCCGAAGTGGAAGGGCTGCGGCTTCCTGCGCACCTCCGCCGAACTCGCCAACATGCCCGGGCATCCCGCGATCAGGATCGGCGCCGCGCACAAGAAGAAGTTCGAGGACTGGCTGCGCGCGACCTTCGCGGAGCAGGGCATCGCCGATCCGCTCAAACTGGCGCGGCAGATCCTCTTGCTGCTGGACGGATCGTTCGCCGTGGTGCTGCTGCATCGCGACCCGAGCTACATGGAGACCGCCGGCGAGGCCGCGCGCACACTGATCGAGACGGCGCTGGGGAAGCAGGGCGTAAGCGGGGTTAGGACATGACGAGAGTAGGTTGAATGGTAGTCGCGAAGGCGGTGCGCTCCCTGCCCCGCAAGCGGGAGAGGTGCAGCAGCCTGCGGCGAGACCGTCTCGCAATGACGGCTAAAGCGCGCCGCGCTCCCGCAGCAGCGCCAGCACGGCGTTGAGGTCCGGCAACACGGCTGCGCATTTCGCGCGGGTCTCGTCGGTCGGCGGCGCCATGTCCGGCACCATCAGCGTGATCGCGCCGGCGGCGTGGGCGGCGGCGACGCCGTGGTTGGAGTCTTCCACCGCGATGCAGGACGCCGGCCTCACGCCGAGCCGCGCGGCGGCCTTGAGATAGAGCTCGGGATCCGGCTTGCCCTGCGCGACATCGTCAAGCGTCAGCAGCGTGTCGAAGCGCGCGCGGATGCCGGCGAGGGTGAGGTTGCGTTCGGCCGAACGGCGCGATGACGAGGTGACGATCGCCATCGGGCGCTCCGCAAGAGCGAGCGCATCGAGCAGAGCGAGCGTGCCTGATTTGAGCGGCAGGCCCGACCGCATCATCCGATCGCGATGTTCGAGAAACGCTTGGTTGACGTCCGCGAGCGGAAACGCCGCGCCGTAATGGTCGCGCAGCATCGCCTCGCAGACCGGGCCGGGAAGGCCGACCATCGAATGGCACAGCGCGACGACGTCGTCAGTGTAGCCGCACACGTTCAGCGCCGCGACCAGGCTGTCGAAGTAAACCTTCTCGGTGTCGAGCAGCGTGCCGTCCATGTCGAGCAGGACGGCGTCGACGGTCCAGCGTGCGTTCACGTGGCGCTCACCGCTGCTTGCTGTTCCGCGAGCTTCCGCAAGCATGCGGGGCACAGGCAGTCGCCGCCGTCGGTCGGCATCGGCAGGCGAAAACTCTCATCGCAGCACCAGCATGCTCCGGTGAGCGAGCAGGAAAATTCGCTGCCGCATGCCGTGCAGGCAAGCTGGCGCGGAGATGCTGGTTTGGAACGATCGTTTGACGAGAGGTCCATTCTAACCGCGATTTAATGCGCGAATTAATCTCGGGTTCATCCCGGACCGCGCTATGATGCCAGGCAACTGATATAGCCGGGATAGGCCGTTAAGGGAATTCTGATGGCCCGTGATTCGCAAGCCGCGCTGGTTGCCCTCAACCGGTTTGGATTCGGTGCCCGCGGCGGGGCGTCCGGCGACTTCATCAACGCCGCCTCCGATCCGCGCGGTTTCGTGCTGGCGGAACTGGCGCGTCCGAACGGCGCGCTGCTCGAAGTGCCGGGCCTGCTCTCGACGCCGGAGCTCGGCAAGCAGGTGTTCGACTATCAGTTCGAGATCCAGCAGGCGCGCAATGCCGCGAAGGTCGCGCAGCAAGGCGCGAGCGAGACACCGCCGCAAGGGTCCGACGCAAAGCCGGCGCAGCGGCGCAATCTGTCGCTGTCCACGGCCGCCAAGGAGATCGCCGGCAAGGATCCGGCGATGCAGGCGCAGGGCGCCGATGGCGCCAACGCGGCGATGACGCCGTCGGCTCCGATGCGGCCTCCGACGATGCAGACGGTGGCTGGTCCGCCCAAGCCGCCGGCGCAACCGCTCAACATCATCCAGAAGACGTTCCGCGCCGAGGCGCTGGCGCGCCTGCAGCGCGGCGTGGTCGCCGATTGCGGCTTCGTCGAACGGCTCGTGGTGTTCTGGTCCAACCACTTCTGCGTCTCCGCCAACAAGGGCGCGCTGGCGCGGATGTGGGCCGGCTCGTTCGAGCGCGAGGCGATCCGTCCGCATGTGCTCGGCCGTTTCCCGGACATGCTGAAGGCCGTCGAGCAGCATCCGGCGATGCTGTTCTTTCTCGACAACCAGCAATCGCTCGGCCCGGAGTCGCGCGCCGGCATCAACCGCAATCGCGGCCTGAACGAGAATCTCGCGCGCGAGATCATGGAGCTGCATACGCTCGGCGTCGGCGGCGGCTACACCCAGGACGATGTGACGGCGCTGGCGCGCGTCATCACCGGCTGGACCTTTGCCGGCCGCCGTGGGCAGTTAGGTGTGCCCGGCAGCTTCGTGTTCAACGCCAATGCGCACCAGCCCGGACCGCAGCAGGTGCTTGGCAAGAGCTACGCGCAGGCGGGCGTCGCGCAGGGCGAGGCGGTGCTGGCGGACATCGCGCGGCATCCCTCGACCGCAAAATTCATCGCGACCAAGTTCGCGCGCCACTTCGTCGCCGACGATCCGCCGCCTGCGCTGGTGGCGAGGCTGCAGGATATGTTCACGAAAACGGACGGCGATCTCAGGGCGCTGGCTACCGCGCTCGTTCAGTCCAGCGAGGCCTGGCAGCCGCCGCTGACAAAGATGCGTTCGCCTTACGAATTCCTGGTCGCCTCCGGCCGCCTGCTGGCCCGCAATCCCGAGGATCCGGGCCGCTATCTCAACGGCCTCAATGTGCTCGGCCAGCCCCTGTGGTCGCCGGCCGGGCCGAACGGTTTTCCGGACACCGCCGCGGCCTGGGCGGCGCCTGAAGGCGTCAAGCTCAGGCTCGACATCTCGGCGCAAGTCGCCTCCCAGCTCGCCGACCGGTTCGATCCGCGCGACCTGCTCGAGCTCATTGCCGCCGATGCCGCCTCGCCCGAGACGCGGCGCACCATCGAGCGCGCGGAATCGCGGCAGCAGGCGCTGGCGCTGCTGTTGATGTCGCCCGAGTTCCATAGGAGATGACGATGGAATGCTCCGAGAGCCTGATGCTGCAGGCGACGTCGCGGCGCGCGCTGCTGCTCGGCGGCGCCTCCTTTGCGGCCTGGGCCTACCTCCCGAAATTCGCGCGCGCCGCCGATGGCCGCGATCCGCGCCTCGTCACCATCATCCTGCGCGGTGCACTCGACGGCCTCGCCACGGTCGCACCGGTCGGCGATCCTGATTATGCCGGCTTGCACGGCGCGATCGCGCTGCGCCCCGATGGCCCGAACGCGGCGGTGATGCTGGATCAGTTCTTCGCCCTGCATCCGGCGATGCCGGAATTTTCGCGGATGTATCGCGCCAAGCAGGCCGCGGTGGTTCATGCGGTGGCGACCTCCTATCGCGATCGCTCGCATTTCGACGGTCAGGACGTGCTGGAAAGCGGCTTCCCCGGTCCGGGCCGCGTGCAGTCCGGCTGGCTCAATCGCGCGCTGGAAGCCTTGCCGAAAGGCGAGCGGGTGACGAGCGCGCTCGCGGTCGGCCCGACCACGCCGCTGGTGCTGCGCGGCGCGGCGCCGACCGTCGGCTGGGCCCCGACCGCGCTACCGCAAGCCGCCGACGACACCGCGATGCGGCTGCTCGATCTCTATCAGCACCGCGATCCGGCGCTGGCGAGCGCGCTGACGCAAGGCTTGCAGCTCGAGAAGCAGGCGCAGGGCGAGGAGATGAAGCCGAAGCCCGGGGCGGGCGGCGTGGCGGCGATGCGCCTCGTGGCGCGGGGCGCCGCGAAATTGATGGCGGCCGATGACGGCCCGAGGATCGGCGCGCTCGCCTTCGACGGCTGGGATACCCATGCCAATGAAGGCGGGCCGGTCGGCCGCCTCGCGCAACTGCTCGGCGGCCTCGACGGCGCGCTGGCGGAATTCCAGAGCGGCCTCGGCGCGCGCTGGCGCGACACCGTGATCGTGGTCGCGACCGAGTTCGGCCGCACCGCGCGCATCAACGGCACCGAGGGCACCGACCACGGCACCGGCACCATCGCGCTGCTCGCCGGCGGCGCGGTGAATGGCGGCCGCATGATCACCGACTGGCCCGGCCTCAAGCCCGCCAATCTCTACCAGGCCCGCGACCTCGCCCCGACCACCGACCTGCGCGCCGTGATCAAGGGCGTGCTGCACGACCAGTTCGGCCTCGGCGAGCGCGTGCTGGCCGATGCCGTGTTTCCGGACAGCGCCCCGGTAAAGCCGATGAAGGGGTTGGTGGCTTGACTTCCTCGACCTCTCCCCGCTCTTTGCGGGGAGAGGTCGGAAGCGACGCATCGCGTTGCTTCCGGGTGAGGGGCGGGGGCAATGCGTGGCCGCAAGGAAACACCTATCCGACTCGCGAGAGGGCTGCGCGCCAATCAAACGGACGCGGAGACCGTGCTTTGGAATCGCATCCGCAATCGCCAGATTGATGGCCATAAGTTCGCACGGCAGGTGCCGGTCGGGAGTTACATTTGCGACTTCGTCTGCCGCGAGCGACGGCTCGTGATCGAAGTGGATGGCGGTCAGCACGCGGACTCAGCTGCAGACGTGGTCCGGGACCGGTATCTCACCGGGGAGGCTATCGCGTGCTTCGCTTCTGGAACAACGATGTGCTCGGCAACGTCGAGGGTGTGTTGATTACAATTCAGACTGAGTTGCGCGGATAGATGCCCCTCACCCCGACCCTCTCCCCGTGAAGGACGGGGACAGGGAGCGGAGAGAGTGCCGTTCGCTTCACGCCTTCGTTATCCCATCGATCTCCGCCATCTCCTCCGCGGAGAGCTTCCAGCTGATCGCCTTGACGTTCTGCTCGATCTGCTCGGGACGCGTCGCCCCGGCGATAACGCTTGCGACTTGCGGGCGGGCGGCGAGCCAGGAGAAGGCGAGCTCGAGCATGGAGTGGCCGCACTCCCTGGCAAACGCCTGCAGCTTCTCGACGATGTCCTCGTTGCGCGGCGTGACGTAGCGATCCTTCAACGCCGGCGCCTTGGCGAAGCGGGTATCGGCGGGTGCAGCGGCGCCGCGCTGGTACTTGCCGGTCAACAGGCCGCTGGCGAGCGGGAAGAACGGCAGCAGGCCGAGATTGTATTGCTGCGCCGCCGGCAGCAGGTCCTTCTCGATGCCGCGCACCAGGAGGCTGTATTCGTCCTGGCAGGACACGAAGCGGTTCATGTTCATCTGGCGCGCGACGTACTCGGCTTCGGCGATCCGCCAGGCCGGGAAGTTGGAGTTGCCGATGTAGCGCACCTTGCCCTGGCGGACGAGATCGTCGAGCGCGCGCAGCGTCTCGTCGATCGGGGTGAGCGGATCGTAGTCGTGCTGCTGGTAGAGATCGATATAGTCGGTCTTCAGGCGAGTGAGGCTCGCTTCGACTGCGGACATGATGTAGCGCCGCGAGGCGCCCTGCTTGGTGCCGTCGGTCGCCATCGGCTTGGAGAATTTGGTGGCGAGCACGATGTCCTTGCGGCGGTCGCCCAGCACGGTGCCGAGCACGGTCTCCGAGCCGCCCATGCCGGCATAGATGTCAGCGGTGTCGAACAGCGTGATGCCGAGATCGATCGCCTTGTGGATCACCTTGCGCGAGGTCTCGAGGTCGGTGCGCTGGCCGAAATTGTTGCAGCCGAGGCCGACCGCGGACACGCGCAGCCCGGAGCCGCCGAGATTACGAATTTCCATGAGACAATCCTGTGGGATAGGCGAGGGGTGCCGCGTATTGTGACAAGCACACTAGGGCCCGGCAAGGTGCCGTCCTACCGCCGATAACGCATGACGATGTCGCAAAATGAGATGCCGCAAAAAAAGCGGTCCCGGTCAGACGCGGCGACTGACGGGGACCGCTTGGCGAAGATCTGAGACGGGGGGCCTGATCTGCGCGAGCGGAAGCCTAGCCGGGCTTTGTAACGTGCCGGTGACACCTCTGTTCAATCCACAGGCCGCGAAGATCCGCTCAGACAATCTTGCGATAGATGACGAAGCCCGGCTTGTCTGCGACCTTGTCATAAAGCTGCATCGCGGTGTGGTTGGTCTCATGCGTCTGCCAGTAGACGCGTGGCGATCCCGCGAGCCTGGCCTGCGCGTAAACCCCGTTGATCAACGCGCGGCCAACGCCCTTGCCGCGTGCGGCTTCGCTGGTGAACAGATCCTGCAAATAGCAGGTTGGCGCGATCGCCGTGGTCGAGCGGTGAAACAGATAATGCGTCAGCCCGAGCAATCTGCCGCCGGCGTCGGCGACCAGCGCGTGCACCGGCTCATAGGCATCGAAGAAGCGTTCCCACGTCATCGCGGTGATCTCGGGCGCGAGCGCGGTCGGCCCGGATCGCTCATAGAAGGCATTGTAGCCGTCCCAGAGAGGAAGCCACTGGGCGTAGTCGTCGCGGGTGACGAAGCGGATGGTGACGTCGTCGGCCATGGAGGATTCCCGGATGATCCTGCGTTGCGGGCGATGTCTCCGCACCGCTCGCAAGGTTCTACCGTCGCTATCTCGCAGGATCAATTGCGGACGAGGTCGCGCCTCACTCGGCGGCGCGCAGCAGCCGCGCCAGACGGCGCTCGCGCCCGGCGCGCTGGGCCCGATATTCATCGGCCTTCGCGGGATCGTCGGTGTGCCGCACGAGGTCGGTGACCGGCGTGTAGCTCAGCATGCGGCCGCCGTCCGGCAGTGCGGTGCAGCTGAAGCGCAGCACCTGGCCGTCGGCGAGGTTGAGATTGATCGGCGTGGAGTCGCCGGCGCGCATCATCGCGATGCGCTCGGCGATGAACGCGCTCAGCTCGTCTTCCGGTAGTTCATAGGCGCCGGTGTCGCGGCCGTGATACATCAGGGCGACGAAGGGCGGCTTGCTCTCGGCCTGCGCATCCGACAGCGCGAAATAGTCGCGGAAGGCGCGGTTGATGAATTCGGCGCGGGTGTCGGCGTCGAGCAGCACGATGCCGATGTCGACCTGGTCGAGCGCGGCTGCGAGCCGCTCCGCGGTGGCGTGATGGTGCTGGTCCGCAGCAAAGGCGTCGATCCATTTCTGCCGTAGCATTCCGGTGATCACGGCGGTGCCGGCCGCGGTCGCCGCCAGCATCAGCATCCGCGCGACGTCGGCGGTGTCGTAACCGGGCAGCGCGCGATGATTGAGGAAGAACAGCGCCGAGGCGGCCACCGCGATCGCGGCGGAGATCAGCCCGGAGGTGATGCCGCTGATCGAGCTCGCAAGCGCCACGATGCAGACGAACAGCGGCGCGGGATTGGGGACGGCGACAACGAGGCGATCGAGCAGGAAGGCGGCGGATGCCGTGATCGCCGTCAGGGCCGGACCTGAAATTGCACGCCAGTCGAACCGCATGCGCGTTCTCGCTATCTATCAAACGAACGATAAAGCCGCAGTTTGACGACAGGGCCGCAACCGCGCCGGCATTTCCGTCCCGACCGTTAAGCGGGCGTTGCGGGGGCCGAACCAGCTTTCGCTGCTTTCAAATCAAATGATATGCAGATCGGCACGGAACCCGGTTCCGTGCCTGCGGGTTACCGCGTGCTTTGCTTGCAAGAGGACATTCGATGCCCGCCATTTCGCCGTCGCTGCTGCCGATCCTGATGCTGTTCGCCTCGAACGTCTTCATGACCTTCGCCTGGTACGGCCATCTCAAGTTCAAGGATCATTCGCTCCCCATCGTGATCCTGGTGAGCTGGGGCATCGCCTTCTTCGAATACTGGCTGGCGGTGCCGGCCAATCGCTGGGGCAGCGCGGTCTACTCGGCGGCGCAGCTCAAGACCATGCAGGAGGTGATCACGCTGGTCGTGTTCGCCGCCTTCTCGGTGTTGTACCTGAAGGAGCCGCTGGGCTGGAATCACGCGCTCGGATTTGCCTTCATCGCCGCCGGCGCGTTTCTGATCTTCCACAAATGGGGCTAATGCTTCACCTCGCCCCGCGTGCGGGGAGAGGTCGGAACGCATCGTTAGATGCGTTCCGGGTGAGGGGGACTCTCCGCAAATGCAGCGATCTCCGAATACGCGGAAAGAGCCCCTCACCCCAACCCTCTCCCCGTAAGAACGGGGCGAGGGAGCACACTGCCGCCGCGGTTCGACCTGATCTCATTGCGCTTTAGTGGTGCGGGGCCGGCTTGGCGGTCGGCGTCGTGACATGCGCGGGGCGTGCGCGGTCTTCGCCTTGCGTGCCGGTCACGATCAGGAGCGATGCCGCCAGCAGGATCGCCGCTGACAGCGTCACGGTCACCAGTCCGACGGGGGTCTTCATCATGTCGCGCCGCTGTCTCTCCCGCGCCTTGCCGCGGATCAGGTGCCAACCGGAAATTGCTTGATTACGCCGGGATCGCCGTTGCCATGGTGATGTTGCTCGACAGCACCGTCACGGCGACGACCAGGCACAACGTCAGCGCGCCGAGCGCGAGCGACGCGGCGATCGCGTTCGTCAGCCGGGATGATGCCACCGGGGCAGGGCGGCCATCGAAGCCTGCCGTGCCGGACCACCGTTTCATGGTCTAAATCCCTCAGGCCGCGAGCGAATCACTCGCGACATCCGCGCGAATCTGCCGGTTGTCACCGGCAACATTGCGGCGGCGGCGCCGTCCAAAAATGGCTAAAATACGGCGGTGGCGCGAGTTTTGCCCGTTATTTGGGCAGTTTCCCCGTTATTCCCTGGATTCACACCCGGCCGTTCAGACGCCGGCCGCGAGGCGAGGCTCAGGCTCGGCCTCGGTACCAGGCTGCCAGTCCATCGAGACAAATCCGGGGGTCTGCTCGACCCGCTTGAGCCAGGCGCGGATCGACGGAAAGGTCGCCAGGTCGAAGTCGCAGCGGTCGGCGACGTGGGTGTAGCCGTAAAGGGCGATGTCGGCGACGGTGAGCTGTCCGGCGGCGAAATAGGCGTGTTCCTTGAGGTGATTTTCCATCACCTGCAGCGCCGCATAGCCGCGCTCCATCCAGTCCTCCAGCGCGTGCGTCTGCAGGTCGCGTCCGCCCTTGACCAGCGACAGCCAGAAATAGGCGGCGCCGATGTTCGGCTCCAGCGCGTGCTGCTCGAAGAACATCCACTGCAGCGCCTCGGCGCGCTCGATCCGCGACTCCGGCGCCAGCGGCGTGCCGATCGCGACATACCAGAGGATGGCATTGGACTCGGCGAGATGGCGGCCCTCGGCGACCTCGAGCAGCGGCACCTGGCCGCTCGGATTCTTGGCCAGGAATTCCGGGGTGCGGCTCTCGCCGCGCAGGATGTCGATCTCGATCGCCTCGTACGGCGTGTTCAGCACGGCAAGCGCCAGCCGGACCTTGTAGCTGTTGCCGGAGCGCTGCATCGAATAGAGCTTGTACATTGCGTCGTGGTTCATTCGGTCAGGGAGACGGTACGCTTAAAAATTGCGCGGCCTGTCACACCGCAACGCCGCTAAACAATGATGCTGACGGGGGTGCGTCGCAAGCCCTGCAGTGTGGAAAAAGTCGAAACGTCTACTGCACTGCACACGTGCAGAACGATTCCATCCACACGGCAGAACAACTCGGATCACGCCTGCGCGACGCTCTGCACGGTGCCGGTCGATCGCCAAGGTCGCGACCATGGCCGGCGCGCTGAAATTCACAAACCTTAACGCGCCATCCTTGGCGGCACGACGCGCCGGTCTGCGTTGACGACCCGCCGCTAGCGCCGTCAGGCAGGTTGCCGCGCGGCATTGTCCTCGGAGCAATCCGCGCCGGCGCATGCCGCCGAAGGGCCCGCCGGCAAGACCGGAGCTATGGTCGCCGGCCTTGCCGGATATGAGTCATCCGGTGCCGGAACTTGCGGAAAATTGCGCGCGCCGCGAGCCATGCGGGAAAGTTTTCGTGCTTTACCGCCAAGCTTCTTGCGGTGCAGCGGCGACAGGCCTAGGGTGCCGCGATCCCATTCAAATCAAGTCGTGGCCCTACGGCTCACGGCGTTTGCCAGGAGATAATAATGGCCTTCCTGTCCGCTGCGCTCGACCGTGTGAAGCCGTCCGCGACGATCGCGGTCACGGACAAAGCACGCGCGCTGAAAGCCGCGGGCCGCAACGTCATCGGTCTCGGCGCCGGCGAGCCTGACTTCGATACGCCCGCCAACATCAAGCTCGCAGCGATCCACGCGATCGAGGCCGGCAAGACCAAGTACACCGATGTCGGCGGCATTCCGGAGCTCAAGGAAGCCATCATCAACAAGTTCGCGCGCGAGAACGGCCTGACCTACAAGCCGAACCAGGTCATCGTCGGCACCGGCGGCAAGCAGGTGCTCTACAACGCGCTGATGGCGACCATCAATCCGGGCGATGAGGTGATCATCCCGGCGCCGTACTGGGTCAGCTATCCCGAGATGGTGGCGCTCGCCGGCGGCGAGTCGGTGCCGGTGGTTTGCCCGGCCTCGACCGGCTTCAAGCTGCGTCCGGAAGATCTCGAGAAGGCGATCACGCCGAAGACCAAGTGGGTGATCCTGTGCTCGCCGTCGAACCCGACCGGCTCGGCCTATACGAAGAGCGAGCTCAAGGCGATCACCGACGTGCTGGTCAAGCATCCGCATGTCTGGGTGATGACCGACGACATGTACGAGCACCTCGTCTATGACGACTTCGTCTTCACCACGGCGGCGCAGGTCGAGCCGAGCCTGTACGACCGCACGCTGACCGTGAACGGCGTGTCGAAGGCCTACTGCATGACCGGCTGGCGCATTGGCTATGCCGGCGGCCCGGCGCAGCTGATCAAGGCGATGGCGACGATCCAGTCGCAGTCGACCTCGAACCCGTCATCGATCGCGCAGTGGGCATCGGTCGAGGCGCTCAACGGTCCGCAGGACTTCATCGCCGCGAACAACAAGGTGTTCAAGGAACGTCGCGACCTCGTGGTGTCGATGCTCAACCAGGCGAGCGGCATCGAGTGCCCGCGGCCGGAAGGTGCGTTCTACGTCTATCCGTCCTGCGCCGGCACGATCGGCAAGAAGGCGCCGTCGGGCAAGCTGATCGACAACGACGAGGCGTTCGTCACCGAATTGCTCGAGAGCGAAGGCGTCGCCGTGGTGCAGGGATCGGCATTCGGGCTCGGCCCCGCGTTCCGCATCTCCTACGCCACCAAGACTTCCGATCTCGAGGATGCCTGCAAGCGCATCCAGCGCTTCTGCGGTAATCTGCGGTAGGTCGATCCGAAATCAAGAAACGCTCCCGCACCTGGTGCGGGAGCGTTTTTGTTTGTGCGCCGAATCGCGCCAGTAGATTCGACGAGTCAAATCACATCCAGCTCACCTCACGCGCGTGTGTGCGAACATCGATGCCACACGCGGGAAGTTTTTACGGCCGCTTTGCGCACTGCCTTGTTTTGGACACGAGCCTTCCTTCCTGTCCGCCGCGCGAATTCAGTTCAGTTCACCTTGCGGAGACAGATAATGCGACTTTCGACCCTCACCCTTGCAGCGCTTGCGTTGCTGGCGCCGTTCGCCACCGCCAACGCGGCGCCTCAGGTTCAAGCCGGGGTCCTGCAATGCCAGGGCGGCGAGAATGTCGGCTTCGTTGTCGGCTCTGTCGCGCGCCTCGAATGCGTGTTCCAGAGCGGCGGCCGTCGGCCCGAGCCCTATGTTGCGACCGTGAAGCGGATCGGCGTCGACCTCGGCGTCACCGCGACGACCCAGCTCGCCTGGGCCGTGAGCGCGCCGACCACCCAGCTCCCGCGCGGTGCGCTGGCCGGCAGCTACGGCGGCGTCGGCGTCAACGCCTCGGTCGGCCTCGGCGCCGGCGGTAACTTCCTGTTCGGCGGCCCGAACAACGCCTACGCGCTGCAGCCGGTCAGCGTGCAGGGCCAGACCGGCCTCAACGTTGCGGCCGGCATCGCCGGGATCGATCTCGAGCCGGTCGCCTACGGCGGTCCGCGCCGTCATCATCGTCACCACCGTCATCATCATCACCACCACTAGATTTGTCTTAACGCGTTTTCTTCACGCGAACCGGTATCCACTTCGCTCGAAAACGCTCTAGGCTGGTCGGTGTTCGATCAAAGAGGCCCGCGAAAGCGGGCCTCTTTTTTGTTGTCTGTTGTTTGCTATCCGTTGCTCGATCAATCGGCGGACCCCGAGGAACATAGCCGCGCCGCAACATCTCCTGACAATCGGTGGCCAGGCACCACAAATTCTGGCTGGACGTTCGATGTTGTGGCATAGGATGCGAACGGCGCCGCAGACACGGCGCCGTTCTGTTCTCTGCTCGCGTCATGCCTCTCAGCCGGAGACTCCCCAACATGCGTCGCTTCACTTTCCTCGCCGGAGCTGCCATTGCCACGCTGACCGCAATCGTTGGCGCCAGCGCCCAACAGCCGATCCAGCGCGTGCAGGTCGGCGTCCTTGAATGCCGCGGCGGCGCGAGCGTCGGCTTCATCGTCGGTTCCGTGACCCATCTCGGTTGCGTGCTGCGCGCCAATGGTCTGCCTGAGGATCGCTACATCGCGACCATCCAGAAGGTCGGCATCGATCTCGGCATCACCCAGGAATCGGCGCTGGCCTGGGGCGTCTATGCGCCGGTGGAGCGGCTCGGGCCGGGTGCGCTCTCCGGCAACTATGCCGGCGCGCAGGGCAGCGCGACGCTCGGTGTCGGCGTCGGCGGCAACGTGCTGGTCGGCGGCTCCGACAACACGATCGCCCTGCAGCCGCTCAGCGTGCAGGGCCAGGTCGGCATCAACATCGCCGCCGGCCTCGAGAGCCTGGAGCTGCGTCCGGGCCGCTAACGCGCGCCCGTGCGGTTGATCAGCTTGCCGAAGAAGCCGCTTGCTTCTTCGGCAACGATCCCGGGCGCCTCGGCGTGAACATAGTGCCCGGTCTCGACGAACCTGATCGAAGGTTCGCTCCAATAGTCTCCCAACCTGTCCGACCATTCGGGCGCGATCAACGGATCGCGGCGGCCCCAGAGAAAGCGCGAGGGCACGTCGATGCGCGGCTGCACCGGCAGCTTGCCTTCCAGCCAGCGCCGGCGATTGGGCGCGGACGAGAGATACCAGTCGAAGCCGCCCTGGATGTTGCCCGGCTTCATGAAGTTGTCGACATAGGCTTCCAGCAGATCGCCGAACACCGCGGGATCGTCGCCCGACCAGTGGTCGAGGAAATGCCGGAAGTAGAGCCGGCATGACTCGCGCGAGCTTCCGACCAATTGCGCGGCCCATGGCAGCTGCTGGAAGTATTGATACCAGACCTCGATCAGGTGACCGGGCTGGCCGTAGCGATGCCCGAGGCCCGGATAGGGCGTGCAGAGATAGAGCGTGCCGGTCAGCCGCTGCGGCTGACGATGCGACATCGCCTGCATGACATAGGCGCCGAGATCGCCGCCGATGACGCCGAAGCCGTCATGACCGAGCGCGTCCATGACGGCAAACATGTCCAGCGCGTGGCGCTCAGCGGTGGCGGACGCATCGGGCCCCGGTGTCGGCTTGCCGGTGTCGCCGCAGCCGCGCAAGTCGGGCGCGATCAGTTCAAAACTGTCGCCGAGGCGCAGCATCAGCGGGCGCCACACCAGCCAGAACTCCGGCCAGCCGTGAAGCAGGAGCAGCGGCGGCCCTTTGCCGAAGCGCGCGACATTGACGCGCAGGCCGCCGATATCGATCTTCTGTTGTGTGATGCCTGCCGCGGCTGCTTCCGCGAAGGCTTTTTCCAGCGCCGTCATGAGGACTCCCTGTGGTTTGCCGCAGGCTGTCCGCGTTCGCGCGTCCGGTCCAATACTCGTTCGATACGGTTGCAGAGCTGTTGCGTATGACTGACGGCACCCGCCGCCGTGCTATACCGACGGCATGGAATTGCGACATCTCAGATATTTCGTGGCGCTCGGCGAGGAATTGAACTTCACCCGCGCGGCCGAGCGGCTGCACATCGCGCAACCGCCGCTGAGCCAGCAGATCCGTCAGCTCGAGGACGAACTCGGCGTGACGTTGCTGCAGCGGAATAGCCGTCCTGTCAGGCTCACCGAGGCGGGCGAGCTGCTGCTTGCGCGCGCCCGCTCCCTGCTCGCAAATTTCGAGGCCGCGGTTGTGGACACGCGGCGCGTCGGGCGCGGCCAGGCCGGCAAGCTCGCGATCGGATTCGTCGGCTCCGCGATGTTCGCCGGTCTGCCCGATATCATAGGCAGCTATCGCGACGCCTGTCCCGACGTCGAGCTCGTGCTTGACGAGATGCTGGCGGCCGAGATTGCCGAAGCGCTGCGGCGACGCCGGATCGATGTCGGCTTCGCACGCCCGGCGCTATTGCCGGAGGCGGGTCTTGCCCAGCGCCTGATCCTGGAGGAGCCCTATGTCGCGGCGTTGCCGCGCGCGCATCCGCTTGCCGAGAGGGACGACATTGCGCTTGCCGAATTGTCCGATGATGCCTTCGTGCTCTATCCGGCGCGGCCGGAGCCATCGGTCACCGGCCTGATCGTCGCCGCGTGCCAGGCCGCCGGATTCACGCCGCGACTCGCGCAGGAGGTGCTGCATCTGCAAACCGCGATTGGCCTGATCGCCGCCGGCGTCGGTGTATCGCTCGTCCCGGAGGCCGCGGCACGCGCGCAGACCGGTCGCGGCGTGGCGTATGTCCGCTTGGCCGCGCCGGCGGTGACGGCGCCGCTCACGATTGCGTGGCGTGAAGAAGATGTCTCGCCCGCCGTGCAACGCCTGCTCGACCTTGCGATACGCTGGCGCGAGATTGCTCCGGGACTTGCGCGAAGGAACTGACGCAGCGGACGCGATTGTCCGGACAGTGGCTCGGAATTGCAAACTTCCGCGACGCCGCACCGCAGCGACGTTTTCCCGCTTGCCAAATGTCAAACGCAGGCAGAGCATAAACGGTCGCCGACCCAATCATGGGCCGAGCTCCAAAACGAGGAGGCGGCAATGGGACAAGACGTCAGAAGTCCCCGAGGTCCACGGTGCATCGCATTGGTGGGCCCTTTCCAAAGCGGTAAAACCACACTTCTGGAAGCGATCCTGGCGCGCACTGGCGCCATTAAAACTGCCGGCAGCGTCGATGCCGGAACCTCCGTCGGCGATGCCAGCCCCGAGGCGCGTCAGCACAAGATGGGCGTAGGCCTGACCGCCGCCACCACCACCTTTATGGGGGACAGCTACACCTTTATCGATTGTCCCGGCTCGATCGAATTCGCGCACGATATGCGTGCAGCGTTGCCGGCGGTCGATGCCGCGGTCGTGGTCTGCGAAGCCGACGAGAAAAAGCTGCCGCAGCTGCAGATCATCCTGCGCGAGCTCGAGGAGCTCGGAATTCCCCGTTTCCTGTTCCTGAACAAGATCGACCGCGCCAACAAGCGCGTCCGCGAGACGCTTGCGACGCTGCAGCCGGCCTCGCGCGTGCCGCTGGTGCTGCGCCAGATCCCGATCTGGAACGGCGATCTGATCGAAGGCTTTGTCGATCTCGCGCTGGAGCGCGCCTTCGTCTATCGCGAGCACAAGCCGTCGGAGGTGATGGCGCTCGAGGGCGGCAATCTCGATCGCGAGAAGGAAGCCCGCTTCTCGATGCTGGAGAAGCTTGCCGACCACGACGACGCGCTGATGGAGCAGTTGCTGGAGGATATCCAGCCGCCGCGCGATGCCGTGTTCGACGATCTCGCCCGCGAACTGCGCGAAGGGCAGATCTGTCCGGTGCTGCTCGGCGCTGCGAGCCGCGAGAACGGCGTGCTGCGCCTGATGAAGGCGCTGCGCCATGAGGCGCCCGGCGTCGCCGAGACCGCCGATCGGCTCGGCATCAAGGATCAGAAGGATGCGCTGGCCTACGTGTTCAAGACCGTGCACTTGCAGCACGGCGGCAAGCTGTCGCTGGCGCGCGTGCTTGCGGGCCGGCTCGACGACGGCGCGACGCTGCAATCTTCAAGCGGCGAGAGCGGACGCGTCTCAGGCATCCTCGCGGTCTCGGGCGGGCATGACAGCAAGCGGCCGCAGGCCGAGGCCGGCGACACCGTCGCGCTCGGCAAGCTCGATGCGATCAAGACCGGCGATACGGTCTCGAGCGGCAAGACGGCGCCGGCCTCGCTGGTCAAGGTCGAGCCGGCCGCGGCCGTGCTGTCGATCTCGATTGCCGCGACCGACCGCAAGGACGATGTCAAGCTCGGCCAGGCGCTGCTGCGGCTGAACGAGGAAGATCCCTCGCTGACGATGATCCAGAACCCGCGCACCCACGACACCGTGCTGTGGGGGCAGGGCGAGATGCATCTGCGCGTGGCGCAGGAGCGGCTGAAGGACCGCTACGGCGTCAACGTCAAATCGCATCCGCCGGCGATCGGCTATCAGGAGACCATCCGCAAGCCGATCACCCAACGCGGCCGGCACAAGAAGCAGTCCGGCGGCCATGGCCAGTTCGGCGACGTCGTGCTCGACATCAAGCCGAAGCCGCGCGGGTCAGGCTTCGAATTCCACGAGAAAGTGGTCGGGGGCGCGGTGCCGCGCAACTATATCGGCGCGGTGGAAGAGGGCGTTGTCGACGCGCTGGCGCGCGGCCCGCTCGGCTTCCCCGTGATCGACGTCGACGTCACGCTGACCGACGGCTCCTATCACAGCGTCGACTCGTCCGATCTCGCGTTCCGTACCGCGGCGCGGATCGGGGTCAGCGAAGGGTTGCCGCAGTGCCAGCCGGTGCTGCTGGAGCCGATCCATATGGTCGAGATCGTCTGTCCGACCGACGCCACCGCCAAGATCAACGCGATCCTGTCGGCGCGCCGCGGCCAGATCCTCGGCTTCGACACCCGCGACGGCTGGATCGGCTGGGATTGCGTCCGCGCCACGATGCCGGAATCGGAGATCGGCGACTTGATTGTCGAACTGCGCTCCGCCACCGCCGGCGCCGGCACCTTCACCCGCCAGTTCGACCGCATGGCCGAAGTGACGGGCCGCGCCGCCGACCAGATCATCGCCGCGCATCGCGACGCGGCGTGATCGAATTGTCATTCCGGGATGGTCCGAAGGACCAGACCCGGAATCTCGAGATTCCGGGTTCGATGCTGTCGCATCGCCCCGGAATGACGGGCCAAGATAGCGCCCGTGATTCCCTTCCTATGAGGCAGTTTCCGCCAGCATGCTTGAATCCCGCCGTAACCTGGCGCTGGCCTGCGCGCTCAGCGCAATGGCCGGCTATGTCGACGGCATCGGCTATCTGCATCTCGGCGGGCTGTTCGTCTCCTTCATGAGCGGTAACTCGACGCGGCTTGGCGTGACGCTGGCCGAGGGGCATTGGCAGCACGCGCTGGAAGCGCTGGAGCTGATCGTGCTGTTCGTCGCCGGCGCCGCAGCCGGCAGCCTGATCGTGCTCAGCGCGCTGGTGCATCGCCAGCCCCTGCTCCTGCTCATCGAGGCGTGGCTGCTCACGGCGGCGGCGGTGGCCTATGCCTATGGCCTGTCGAACGCCGCGGTCGCCGCCATCGTGCTGGCGATGGGGCTCGAGAACGCCGTATTCCAGCTCGAAGGCGGGGCCGGGCTCGGCCTCACCTATGTCACCGGGGCGCTGGTGAAGGCCGGTCAGCTGATCGCCGCCGCGCTCACAGGCGGTGCGGGCTGGGCCTGGCTCCCGAACCTGCTGCTGTGGGCGGCGCTGGTCGCGGGCGCGCTCGCCGGCGGGCTGGCCTATGGCTGGATCAACCTCGCCGCGATCTGGTTCGCCGCAGCCGCCGCGTTCGCCCTCAGCGCGCTGGTTGCCGCAACCGCGAAGCGGACGCATTGACAGCGCGCCCGCCTTGGCCGATGTCACGATCATGACGTCCTCAAGCAAAACCCGCGCCGCGTGCCTGATCGGCTGGCCCGCCGCGCATTCCCGCTCGCCGTTGATCCATCATTACTGGCTGCGCACGCTCGGCATCGAGGGCGGCTATGTGATCGAGGCGGTGCCGCCGGAGGACTTCAAGGATTTCCTGTTCCGCCTGTCGCTGCGCGGCTTCGTCGGCGCCAACGTCACCATTCCGCACAAGGAGCGCGCGCTGGCGCTGTCGGCACCGGATGCGCGCGCCCGCGCCGTCGGCGCCGCCAACACGCTGTGGTTCGCCGATGGCGAGCTGCGCTCGACCAACACCGATGTCGAAGGCTTCATCAACAATCTCGACGCCTGCGCGCCCGGCTGGGACAAGACGGAGGACGCGCTGGTGCTCGGCGCCGGTGGCGCGGCACGTGCGGTGGTGTTCGGCCTGATCGAGCGCGGCATCGCGCGCGTGCATCTGGTCAACCGCAGCATCGATCGCGCCCGCGCGCTGGCCGAGCAATTCGGCGCGCGGGTTCATCCCGCGACATGGGACGAGGTTGATAAGCTGCTGCCGCGCGCCGGCCTGCTGGTGAATACCACCTCGCTCGGCATGCATGGTCAGCCCGCGCTCGAGGTCGATGTCGGTCTGCTGCCGCAACACGCGGTCGTTTCCGATCTCGTCTATGTGCCGCTGGTGACGCCGCTGCTTGCGGCGGCAGAGGCGCGTGGTCTGAAGACCGCTGATGGACTCGGCATGCTGCTGCATCAGGCGGTGCGCGGTTTCGAATTGTGGTTCGGGCGGCGTCCGCAGGTCACGCCGGAACTGCGCACGCTTGTTGAGGCCGATCTCACAAAGACTTGAGGCCTGGAATAGCATCTCCGGAACGGGGTCTGGTGTTAGTCCCCCCGCGTTCCCTCCCGGAGATCAGTCATGCCTGCCAGCCGCTCCCATCTCATTCGGCCGTTCATCGCGCTTGCGATGGTGACGGTGTCCACGCTCTACGCGCTCGCGCAGCAGCCGCCGACACCGACGCGGGTGCGTGGAACCGTCGAGAGCGTCGACGGCGATACGCTCGCGGTGAAGTCGCGCAGCGGCGAGGACGTCAAGCTGCACATGGCAGGCAACATGGTGGTGCTCGGTCTCACCAAGATCGCGCTGTCCGACATCAAGGTTGGTTCCTTCATCGGCACGACCACCGTGCCCGGCCCCGACGGCACGCCGAAGGCGGTCGAGGTGCACGTCTTCCCGGAGAACATGCGCGGCACCGGCGAAGGCTCGCGGCCGTACGATCTGAAGCCGAACAGCAGCATGACCAATGCGACCGTCGCGCAATCCGTCGTCAGCAATGACGGCCACACATTGCTGGTCAAATACAAGGACGGCGAGAAGAAGGTGGAAGTCGCACCCGATACACCGGTCGTGACCTATGTTCCCGGCGACAAGGCGGACCTGAAGGCCGGCGCCAAGGTCATCGCTTTCATGAAGAAACTGCCGGACGGCTCGCTTGAGACCGACCGCGTCAGCGTCGGCCGCGACGGCCTTACGCCGCCGATGTGACGCACAATGTCATCCCGGGGCGATGCGAAGCGTCGGGATATCGAGATTCCGGGTCTGGTCCTTCGGACCATCCCGGAATGACGATCTGAACGGGCTACATCAGAACACGCGAGCGCATCACCTGTCCGTTATCGCAGTAACAGTTCCCTCGTCCGGCGCGTAGTTGTCGTGTGAGCCGTCGCTTCCGCGAGGAGTTGTGGCTTGCACGGAATACCACCAACTCCCCGGTGTTCCCTGATTCGCCAGCCCAACCCATGAGGGACACCATGCCGAAATCGACGCTGTTCGCCGCATTGCTTCTTGTCGCCTTTGCCTCGGCTGCATCCGCGCAGCAGCCGCCGGCGGTGCGTATCCGCGGCACCATCGAGGCCGTCGACGGCGCGATGCTGTCGATCAAGTCGCGCGACGGTGCCGACATGAAGGTGCGGACCACTGACAACGTCGCGGTGTTCGGCGTCGCCAAGACCGATCTGTCGGAGATCAAGCCCGGTTCCTATATCGGTGTCACCGCGATGCCCGAGCCCGACGGAACGCAGAAGGCGATCGCGGTTCACATCTTCCCGGAGAACCAGCGCGGCGCCGCCGAAGGCTTCCGCCCCTGGGACCTGCGCGCCAATTCGACCATGACCAACGCCACCGTCGCCGAGACCGTGAAGGGCACCGACGGCCAGAACATCACGGTGAAGTACAAGGACGGCGAGAAGAAAGTCGTGGTGCCGCCGGGCACCCCGGTCGTCACCTTCGTCGCCGGCGACAAGTCGGAGCTGAAGCCGGGCGCCAAGATCATCATCTTCGGCGCGCTGAAGAAGGATGACGGCACGCTGGAAGCCAACCGCGTCAATGTCGGCCGCGACGGGATTGCGCCGCCGATGTGAGGCAGAGCAGGCTCCGCTGTCGTCCCTGCGAAAGCAGGACCCATAACCACAGGGTTGAGTTGTTGAAGCGCGCTGTCGCCGCGGCGTTGCGAAACGACGGCCATCGGTGGTTATGGGTCCCGGGTCGCGCTTCGCTTGCCCGGGACGACGTGTTGAGAGAGGCTGCCGCTCCGCGCTAAACCGCCAGCACGTGATCGTCGATCTCGGCGATGGTGTTGACGCCGCACAGTCCCATCGTGGTGGTGAGCTCCTTGCCCAGAATATCGATCGCCTTGGCGACGCCTTCCTGGCCGCCGGCGCCGAGGCCATAGGCATAGGCGCGGCCGATCATGCAGGACTTCGCGCCGAGCGCGAGCGCCCGCATGACGTCCATGCCGGTGCGGATACCGCCGTCGAACATGATCTCGAGCTTCGAGCCGACCTCATCGACGATCTCCGGCAGCACCTCGATCGAGGACGGCGCGCCGTCGAGCTGGCGGCCGCCATGGTTGGAGACCACGATCGCCTGGGCGCCGGTCTTGGCGGCAAGCTCGGCGTCCTCGACGTCGAGGATGCCTTTAAGGATCAGCTTGCCCGGCCAAATGCTGCGGATCCAGTCGATGTCCTTCCAGTTCAGCGAGGTGTCGAACTGCGAGGCGGTCCATTCCGACAGTTTCGTCAGATCCTCGGTGCCTTTGACGTGGCCGGCAATGTTGCCGAAGGTGCGGCGCTTGCCTTGCAGCACGCCTGATACCCAGGCGGGCTTGGTCGCGAAGTCGATCAGCTTCGACAGTGACCATTCCGGCGGCACCGTCATGCCGTTCTTGATGTCCTGGTGGCGCTGGCCGATCACCTGCAGGTCGACGGTCAACACCAGCGCCGAGCATTTCGCCGCGATCGCGCGCTCGATCAGCGACTTGATGAAGCCGCGGTCCTTCATGACGTAGAGCTGGAACCAGAACGGCTTGTCGACGGCGGCGGCGATGTCCTCGATCGAGCAGATCGACATCGTGCTCTGGGTGAAGGGAATGCCGGCCGCCTGCGCGGCGCGGCAGGCATAGATCTCGCCGTCGCCATGCTGCATGCCGAGCAGGCCGACCGGCGCCAGGATCAGCGGCATCGCGGCCGGCTCGCCGAGGATCGTGGTCGCCAGGGTGCGCTTGGACACATCGACCAGGATGCGCTGGCGGAACTTGATCTGCTGCAGATCTTCCGAATTCGCGCGCAGCGTGTCCTCGGTGTAGGAGCCGCGGTCCGCATAATCGAAAAACGCCTTCGGCACCCGGCGCTTGTGCAGCTGGCGCAGATCTTCGATGCAGGTAATGTGCTTCATGGACGGTCCCGGCCCTTCTTCTGTGTCGCAAGTTCGATGTCGCGAGCCTTGTTTAGGCAGCAAGTCTTGCGGGTGTTCGATCTTGCCGTCATCTAGCATGGATGGGGGACCTGCCAAATCGAAGACGGATGGGAGAGCGCGATGACCCAATCAGGCTCCAAACCGAAAGCAAAAGCAGACGAGAACGCCGAGAAGCGCCGGCTCGACGAGGCCCTGGAGGAGGGGCTGGAGGAGACGTTTCCCGGTTCCGACCCCGTCAATGTCACCCAGCCGGCCCCCAGCAAGGGCGACCAGCACGTCAAGCGCAACGGCAAAGGGTAGGGGACGACGTTCGTTCCCCAGGTTGCCGAAAGAGTAATAATGTTATATCTTTCAGTGCCTTAATGTAGAGGCACGGGGTTTAGCCCCGGTAATGATTCATCATATTTTTTGAAGTCCTTTTAGCGCCTGGCAGTCTATAAGGCCGATGCACGCTAGACTGGTAGGCGTTCAGGACTCTCTCGCCGGGTGGTTCGAGAGGTCCGTCTTGGGGGTTACATGAGCCGCAAATATTTCGGGACCGATGGAATTCGGGGCCGCGCCAATGGGCTGATCACGCCGGAGCTCGCGCTCAAGGTGGGGCAGGCCGCGGGGTTGGTGTTTCAGCGTGGCGATCATCGCCATCGCGTCGTGATCGGCAAGGACACGCGGCTGTCCGGCTACATGATCGAATACGCCATGGTCGCGGGCTTCACCTCGGTCGGTATGGACGTGCTGCTGGTCGGCCCGATGCCGACCCCGGCGATCGCGATGCTCACCAAGTCGATGCGCGCCGATCTCGGCGTCATGATCTCGGCGTCGCATAATCTGTTCGAAGACAACGGCATCAAGCTGTTCGGCCCGCAGGGCTTCAAGCTGTCGGACGATGTCGAGAAGCAGATCGAGCAGCTGCTCGACGAATCGCTCGACCGCCGCCTGGCGCAGAGCGCGAGCCTCGGCCGCGCCCGCCGCATCGACGGCGTCCATGACCGCTACATCGAATTCGCCAAGCGCACGCTGCCGCGCGATCTCTCGCTCGACGGCCTGCGCGTCGTGGTCGATTGCGCCAATGGCGCCGCCTACAAGGTGGTGCCGGAAGCGCTGTGGGAGCTCGGCGCCGACGTGGTGCCGATCGGGGTCGAACCCGACGGCTTCAACATCAACAAGGAATGCGGCTCCACCTCGCCGGAAGCGCTGTCGCGGAAGGTGCGCGAGATGCGCGCCGACATCGGCATCGCGCTCGACGGCGATGCCGATCGCGTCATCCTGGTCGACGAGCGCGGCCACATCGTCGACGGCGACCAGCTGCTCGCGGTGATAGCGCAGAGCTGGAAGGAGGAGGGGCGCCTCGCCAAGCCCGGCATCGTCACGACCGTGATGTCCAATCTCGGGCTGGAGCGCTTCCTGCAGGGCCTCGGGCTGCAGATGGTCCGCACGCCGGTCGGCGACCGCTATGTGCTCGAGCAGATGCTGAGCGGCGGCTACAATCTCGGCGGCGAGCCGTCGGGCCATATCATCATGTCGGACTATTCGACGACCGGCGACGGTTTCGTCGCGGCACTGCAGGTGCTGGCCGTGGTGCAGAAGCTGCGCCGCCCGGTGTCGGAGATCTGCCGGCGTTTCGACCCGTTGCCGCAAATCCTGAAGAACGTGCGCTATCGCAGCGGCAAGCCGCTCGACGACGCCGAGGTCAAGTCCGCGATCACCGACGGCGAGAAGCGCCTCAACGGCCATGGCCGTCTGTTGATCCGCCCCTCCGGCACCGAGCCGGTGATCCGCGTGATGGGCGAGGGCGACGATCGTATCCTGGTGGAAGAGGTCGTCGACAACATCGTCAGCGCACTCGGCCACGCCGCCGCGGCTTAAGCCCCGTCCGGCCTCGTCAGCTCGTGATCCTGAGGAGCGCGCCCTTGCGCGCGTCTCGAAGGATGCACGGCCCATTGTCGCAATGTGGCGAGCGCCGGGCCGTGGACCCTTCGAGACGCGCGGAGCCTGTCATCGGGCCGCGCTTTGCGCGGACCCGTTGGCGCTCCTCAGGGTGACGGGGATAGAGTTTGGCCGCCGGCTGGCCACACAGCGCATCGCTGCCATCGGCTAACGCAACTGGTTTGCCTCACCTCCGCGTCGTACGACACGGAGGTATTTTTGCGAATCTGTCCGGGAATGCTGCATTGAACAAACCCGTCGTGAGCAAACAGGCGCTGGGCGAGCCGGTGGCGGTGCCGGAGCTGACGGCCGCGAAGGTCGCCGCCGCTGCGGGGCCGGCCTATGTCGTGCTTGCCGGCATCAGCTTCTCGCACTTCCTCAACGACACGATGCAGTCGCTGATCGCTTCGGTCTATCCGATCCTGAAGGACAATTACGCGCTCGACTTCGCGCAGATCGGCATGATCACGCTGGCGTTCCAGTTCACGGCGTCGCTGCTGCAGCCGCTGGTCGGGCATTTCACCGATAAGAAGGCGCAGCCGTTCTCGCTTGCGATCGGCATGGGCTTCACCTTCTTCGGGCTGTTGCTGCTCAGCGTTGCGCACGCCTATGGCGTCATCCTGATCGCGGCTTCGCTGGTCGGCCTTGGCTCCGCGGTGTTCCACCCGGAATCGTCGCGCATCGCGCGGCTGGCATCGGGCGGACGTTACGGCTTCGCGCAATCGGTGTTCCAGCTCGGCGGCAGTTTCGGCACCTCGATGGGACCGGTGCTCGCAGCACTGATCGTGGTGCCGTTCGGCCAGCCCTCGATCGCCTGGTTCTCCTCGATCGCGTTCCTTGCCATCGTGATCCTCTGGCGCATCGGCGTCTGGTACAAACCGCAGATATCGGGCAAGAAGACGGCCGCCAGCGCGCGGCATCCCGACCATCCGGATCAGCGGCGCGTGAAGATCGCGCTCATCGTGCTGGTCGCGCTGCTGTTCTCCAAGCAGCTCTATGTCTCGAGCCTGTCGAGCTATTACATCTTCTATCTGATCGACCGGTTCGGCGTCTCGACGCAGGCGGCGCAGCTCTATCTGTTCGTCTTCCTTGCCGCCAACGCCGCGGGTGCGTTCATCGGCGGTCCGCTCGGCGACCGCTTCGGCCGCAAATACGTGATCTGGTTCTCGATCCTCGGCGCGCTGCCGTTCACGCTGGCGCTGCCCTATGCCGGCCTGTTCGCCAGCGCCGTGCTGACCGTGGTGATTGGTTTAATCATCTCGTCGGCGACGTCGGCGATCATCGTGTTCGCGCAGGAATTGATGCCGCATCGCTTCGGCATGATCTCTGGCGTGTTCTTCGGCGTCGCCTTCGGGATCGGCGGGCTCGGCGCCGCCGTGCTCGGCAAGCTCGCCGACCACACCTCGATCGCCTTCGTCTATCAGCTGTGCGCCTTCCTGCCGGCGATCGGCCTGCTCGCGGTGTTCCTGCCGAGGATGCCGCAGGCCGTGCGCTGAACGCCCGGCCGCAGACGCGATGCCCGCGTTAAGCATTCGCTAACACACCCGGCCCGCGTGCCCTGCGAACGGCGCGGATGCGTCAACGCTTCATTAGCACTTGTGGCGGGATCGCGATGTTTCGCCGCCTCCTGCGCCATTTTAATGGACCCATAAGCGACAGCCGCAGAGAAAGGTGAGAGAAAATCAACCTTAAAAATTAGGGTTAAGTGCCGCTTAAACATTTCCTGCCATCGTCCGGGCCGTGAGTTTCAGACGTGGGGCTTTCGTGTCGCCTCACTTGGCCCAAAAGGACGAAGCCAATGCGTAGCGTAAAGACCCTGATTGCCGCCGGTGCGGCATCTCTGTTGTCCTCGGCGGCGTTCGCCGCCGACATGCCCATCATGCCGCCACCTCCGATGGCGTATGCTCCTCCGCCGGTCCAGGATTTCGGCGGCTGGTATCTGCGCGGCGACATCGGCATGACCAACACCCAGGCCAAGCTGCACGTCAACGCCTACGACACACTGCCGGCCGGCACTGCCTTCAACCAGTATGGCCACGGCTTCGACGGCGGCGTGCTCTACGGCATCGGCGTCGGCTATCAGTTCAACAGCTGGTTCCGTGCCGACATCACCGGTGAGTATCGCTCGAAGGTGAGCTTCAACGGCACCGATTTCTTCACGTTCCCCGGGCCCAGCCCGCTGAGCGACGCCTATCATGGCGGCATCCAGAGCTGGGTTGGCCTCGTCAACGTCTACGCTGATCTCGGCACCTGGGGCTGTTTGACCCCGTTCATCGGTGCCGGTGTCGGTGCCGCGACGATCAAGACCTCGGCCTTCTCCGACGTCGCGACGTTCCCGAGCGGGTCGGGCCTCACCAGCTCCTTCATCGCCGATGGCGCCACCAAGACCAACTTCGCCTGGGCGCTGCATGCCGGTGTCGCCTACAAGGTCACCAACAACTTCACGGTTGAACTGGCCTATCGCTACCTCGACATGGGCACTGCCGCCCACGGCCAAGGTCACTTCTTCGACGGCACGCCGGCCGGACCCTCGAGCTTCCAGTACCGCGACATCACCTCGCAGGACGTGAAGCTCGGCGTGCGCTTCAACTTGCCGTGCTGCGACGTGCCGCCGCCGCCTCCGCCGCCGCTGATCCGCAAGGGTTAATTTCGGGCCTTCACGGTTAACGATTGCAACGGCGCGGGACCATCCCGCGCCGTTTTTCTTTGCCACGTCATGTCGCGAACTTGCCGCGTCATGTCGCGCACTTCTGCAACTTGCGTGCTCGAAAACGGGCGGCGACAACGATTGGTTAAGGTTAACAGGCGATGATCAGCGCGAAATCGGTGCGGTGGATGGAGCGTTGCAATGCGTAGGTTGGTGCTGGCGGCGATGATGATTGGAACGGTGACCGGCGCGCAGGCTGCCGACCTGCCGGACTTTCCGATCCTGCGCGGCTCCTATGTCGATGCACCGAGCAGGAGCGGGAACTGGGAAGGATGGTACGTCGGCGGCCAGATCGGCTATTCCTCCGGCGACATCGATTTCAGCCACGCGCCAAGCGCGATGACCTCCTTCATGCTGCGCGAGAGCGTTCTGGCCGACCCGGTTTCGGGTTGGGCCCTGCTGCCGAAGAACCATGCGCAGAGCAACGGGTTCGGCGCGTTCGTCGGCCGCAACTGGCAATGGGACGACGTCGTGCTCGGCGTCGAGGCCAACTACAATTACCTGAACGGCCTCGAAAGTTCGGCGGGCGACTCGATGACGCGGCAGATCGTGAATCCCAAGGGCGAGACTCCTCCGAGCGGGCACACCTATACCTACAACACCACGTTGTCGGGGAGCGCCGCCTTGCAGGTCAAGGACGTCACGACCTTCCGTGGACGCGCCGGATGGGCGGCAGGCAACTTCCTGCCATACATGTTCGGCGGTGTTGCGGTGGGACGCATGTCCGTGTCGCGTTCGGCGACGGTGTCGTTTGACAAGTACGATGCCTGGGCCGAGACCCAGACGGTCGGCAACAACACCGTTACAATTCAGCATAACGACTACCTGGGCTCAGGCAGCGCCGCCCAGACGGAGCAGCGGGTGAACAACTATGCGGTCGGCTGGACCGCGGGCCTCGGGCTTGAATATTGCGTGGTCGGCGGGTTGTTTCTCCGCGGCGAGTGGGAATATGTGCGCTTCGCGGCGGTCAAGAATATCGCCGTCGACATGAACAGCTTCCGGGTCGGCGCCGGCTACAAGTTCTGATCGCCGCTGCCGTAGCCGGCGACGGTTGACAGACCGGGGAGCGACTGCTGCTCTGTCGCCACACGGTGCGGAGCGCGATCACATGAAAATCTACGGCGACGCCAATTCAGGCAACTGCCTGAAGGTGAAATGGGTGTGCGACAGGCTGGCGCTGCCGTACACATGGGTCGAGATCGACACCATGAAGGGCGGCAGCCGGACCGCGGAATTCCTCAAGCGAAACGGCTGGGGCCAGGTGCCGACGGTGGAGCTGGATGACGGCCGCACGCTGGCACAATCCAACGCCATCATCCGCTATCTCGCGCGCGGCAGCGACCTGATCCCGAGCGATCCCTATCGCGTGGCGCAGATGGATGCCTGGATGTTCTGGGAGCAGAACAGCCACGAGCCCTATGTGGCCGTCTGCCGCTTTCAGGCCGTGTATCTCGGCAAGGCCATCTCGGAGATCGATCCGAATCTCATCAAGCGCGGCTATGTCGCGCTCGATCATCTGGAGCGGCATCTTGCGGGGACGCAATTTTTGGTCGGAGACGCGTTCTCGCTCGCCGACGTCTCGCTGCTCGCCTATACCCGTGTCGCGGAGGATGGCGGCCTCGAACTCGCGCGCTATCCCGTGATCCGTCGCTGGATCGCCGATGCCGAGCGCGTGCTCGCGCTGCCGCCGGTCCGCTGACCTCAGGTGAATGCCGCCATGACTGAAGCTTCATCCATCACGATCCGCCGCGCCCGCCGCGAAGACGTGGCCGCCATCGTCGGCATGCTTGCGGACGATCCGCTCGGCAGTGCGCGCGAGCGGATCGAGGATCCGCTGCCGCAAAGCTATTACGAGGCCTTCGCGCGGGTCGAGCGCGATCCCAATTTGCAGCTCGTCGTCGCCGTCGACGGGGACGGCGTCGTCGTCGGCTGTCTGCAACTCGCGGTTCTGCCGGGCATCAGCTCGCAAGGCGGCTCACGCGGCCTGCTCGAGGACGTTCGCGTTGCAAAGCATTGCCGCAGCCGCGGCATCGGCGAGAAGCTCGTGCAGTGGGCGGTCACGGAGGCGCGCGCGAGGGGCTGCATGCTCGTCGAGCTGCTGACGCATCAGACGCGGGTCGATGCGCAGCGCTTCTATGAAAGGCTCGGGTTCGCGCGCAGCCATCTCGGTATGACGATTCGCTTTTGAAACGCGTGCAAGAAGTTGTGCCATCTACCGGGCAATACCTGCAGCAGCGGATAGTCTGCGATCCGGTTAACAGCCAATAAACTAAGCCGGTCTCCGTGATTTTACGGGTCGGAACGAGTCCGGTATGTTGGACGTCTCCCACGGGGCGGCGGGCAACTGGGGATTGGAATGTCGGATTATTCGATCGTGCGGGTCGGCAACGAATACATCGTGCAGGCCGGCGAGAAGCGCATTCTGAAAGTATCGAGCCGGCGCAGGGCAGTTAAGATCATGACTCTGGCGGCAGATTTGCTCGATCAGGAGACGATCCAGCAGGTCGAGGACGCCCCATCAATCAGCCGTGATGCCCGGATTGTTCCAGACGAGTCCGAACTTTCTTGACGTTTGGGTACCTTTCCACTATCCCCGACCGCGGGAAACCTCTCCCCACCGAGAGGCAGCTATCTGGAAGGGTAGATTATGACTGCAGCGAAGCCCGCTTCGCGGCCTGAAGTGCCGCATTTTTCCTCCGGCCCCTGTGCCAAGCGCCCCGGCTGGAACCCCAACAATCTCAAGGACGCTGCCCTCGGCCGCTCGCATCGCGCGAAAGTCGGCAAGGCCAAGCTCAAGCTCGCGATCGAACTGACGCGCGAGGTGCTTGAGGTGCCCGCCGATTACAAGATCGGCATCGTGCCGGCGTCGGACACCGGCGCGGTCGAGATGGCGCTGTGGTCGCTGCTCGGCGCGCGGCCCGTCACCACGCTCGCCTGGGAATCCTTCGGCGAGGGCTGGGTCAGCGATATCGTCAAGGAATTGAAGCTGAAGGACGTCACCAAGCTCAACGCGGCTTATGGTGAAATCCCCGATCTCTCCAAGGTCGATCCGAAGTCGGATATCGTCTTCACCTGGAACGGCACCACCTCGGGTGTGCGCGTGCCGAACGCTGACTGGATCAGCGCGGATCGCGAAGGCCTGACGATTTGCGACGCGACCTCGGCCGCCTTCGCGCAGCCGCTCGATTTCGCCAAGCTCGATGTCGTCACCTTCTCCTGGCAGAAGGCGCTCGGCGGTGAAGCCGCGCACGGGATGCTGATCCTGTCGCCGCGCGCGGTGGAACGGCTCGAGACCTACAAGCCGGCCTGGCCGCTGCCGAAGATCTTCCGCCTCACCAAGGGCGGCAAGCTCAACCAGGGCATCTTTGAAGGCGAGACCATTAACACGCCGTCGATGCTCTGCGTCGAGGACTATCTCGATGCGTTGAACTGGGCGAAGTCGATCGGCGGCCTGAAGGCGCTGATCGCCCGCGCCGATGCCAACACCAAGGCGCTCGCCGACTGGAAGGCGAAGACGCCGTGGATCGACTTCCTGGCCAAGGATCCCGCGATCCGCTCCAACACCTCGGTGTGCCTCAAGTTCACCGATCCCGCGATTACCTCGCTTCCATCAGACGCACAGGCCGACTTCTGCAAGAAGCTGGTCGCGCTGGTGGAGAAGGAGAACGCCGGCTTCGACTTCGCGTATTACCGCGATGCGCCGGCGGGTCTGCGGATCTGGTGCGGCGCCACCGTCGAGGCTAAGGATGTCGAGCTGCTGACGCAGTGGATCGACTGGGCGTTTGCCGAGACCAAGGCAGCGTTGCCCAAGGCGGCATAAGCTTTCTCTTGTCACCTCTTCCCGTTCTTGCGGGGAGAGGTCGGATTGCTCGGCAGCGCAATTGCGCGCCTGAGCGATCCGGGTGAGGGGCCCTTTCGGCTTGTTCCTCGCCCGTGGCTGCCGTCACCCCAACCCTCCCCCGCAAGAGCGGGAGAGGGAGAAGTGATCAGAGACTTCACCAGATCGGTCCAGGAGACCCGCCCGCGGCAGGGCAAAGGAACAATCGAGATGACAAAACCCAAAGTTCTGATTTCCGACGCGCTGTCTCCCGCCGCCGTCCAGATCTTCAAGGATCGCGGCGTCGAGGTCGACTTCCAACCCAACCTCGGCAAGGACAAGGAAAAGCTCGCCGAGATCATCGGCAATTACGACGGCCTCGCGATCCGCTCGGCCACCAAGGCGACCGCCAAGCTCATCGAGAAGGCGACGAGGCTCAAGGTGATCGGCCGCGCCGGCATCGGCGTCGACAATGTCGAGATCCCGGCCGCGACCGCCAAGGGCATCATCGTGATGAATACGCCGTTCGGCAATTCGATCACGACCGCCGAGCACGCGATCACGCTGATGCTGGCGCTGGCGCGCGAGATTCCGCAGGCCGACGCCTCGACCCAGGCCGGCAAGTGGGAGAAGAACCGCTTCATGGGCGTCGAAATCACCGCCAAGACCCTCGGCGTGATCGGCTGCGGCAATATCGGCACGATCGTCGCCGACCGCGCGCTCGGCCTGCGCATGAAGGTGATCGCGTTCGATCCGTTCCTGTCGCCGGAGCGCGCCAAGGACATCGGCGTCGAGAAGGTCGAGCTCGACGATCTCTTGAAGCGCGCCGACTTCATCACGCTGCATACGCCGCTGACCGAGAAGACCCGCAACGTGATCGATGCGGCCGCGATCGCCAAGATGAAGAAGGGCGTGCGCATCATCAACTGCGCGCGTGGCGGCCTGGTCGACGAGCAGGCGCTGGTCGACGCGCTGAATTCCAAGCATGTCGCGGGCGCCGCCTTCGACGTGTTCGTCGAGGAGCCGGCGACCTCGAACGTGCTGTTCGGCCATCCCAACGTGATCTGCACCCCGCATCTGGGCGCCTCCACCACCGAAGCGCAGGAAAACGTCGCGCTGCAGGTCGCCGAGCAGATGTCGGACTATCTGTTGTCGGGCGCGATTTCCAACGCGGTCAACTTCCCCTCGATCACCGCGGAAGAGGCGCCGAAGCTGAAGCCGTTCATCGAGCTCGCCGAGAAGCTCGGCTCGTTCGCCGGCCAGCTCACCGAGAGCGGCATCCTCAAGACTGAGATCACCTATGAGGGCCACGTCGCCGAGATGAAGATCAAGGCGATCACCTCGGCGGTGCTGTCGGGCCTGCTGCGGCCGATGCTGGGCGAGGTCAACGTGGTCTCGGCGCCGGTCGTCGCCAAGGAGCGCGGCATGGTGGTGGACGAGGTCGTCCGCGCCGCGCAGAGCGACTATGAAAGCCTGATCACGGTCACAGTCACCACCGAGCGTCAGGAGCGTTCGGTGTCCGGCACCGTCTACGCCGACGGCAAGCCGCGTCTCGTCGACATCAAGGGCATCCGCGTCGACGCCGAGTTCGGCAAGTCGATGATCTACGTGACCAACGAGGACAAGCCGGGCTTCATCGGCGCGTTCGCGAGCCTCTTGGGTGATGCGAAAATCAATATCGCGACCTTCCATCTCGGCCGCGTCAAGCAGGGCGGCGATGCCATTGCGCTGGTCGAGGTCGACGGCGCGGTGCCGGCGGAGCTGCTCGCCAAGGTACAGACACTGCCGCAGGTGAAGCAGGCCAAGGCACTGACGTTCTGAGCCGCTGACGTTTTAAAGGCGCTGGCGTTTCAAACGCTGTTTGAGCGGTCCTCGTCATCGCCCGGAACGCCCGGCATGACGGAAGGAAGATACCGCTCAAGCAGTCCATATTCCGATCTGCGGAACATGACGCCGTCTCCGGTCCCGGAGGCGGCGTTTGTCGTTCCGGGGCGTCCGGTATTGCTGTTGCGCCCGCCGAAAAATGTGTACGAACGGGCCACGACGCGCCACAATGACCGTCATCTCAGAGGGAGAAAACAATGCGTGAAGCCGTAATCGTTTCCTACGCGCGCACCGGCCTGGCAAAGTCCGGCCGTGGCGGATTCAACATCACCCCGCCGATGTCGCTCGCCGCGCACGCCATCAAGCACGCGGTCGACCGCGCAGGCGTCGACAAGGAATATGTCGAGGATTGCTATCTCGGCAATTGCGCGCATGGCGCGCCGAACATCGGCCGCCAGGCGGCGCTGCTCGCCGGCCTGCCGAAGTCGACCGCGGGCGTCTCCGTGAACCGCTTCTGCTCGTCGGGCCTGCAGACCATCGCGATGGCCGCCAACTCGATCCGTTCCGACGGCTCCGATTGCATCGTCGCCGGCGGCGTCGAGAGCATCTCGATTCCCGGCGGCGGCTCGCCGAAGGAATCGATCGATCCCGAGCTGCTCAAGACCGCGCCCGACATCTTCATGGCGATGATCGATACCGCCGACATCGTGGCCGAGCGCTACAAGCTCAGCCGCGAATACCAGGACGAGTATTCGCTGGAGTCGCAGCGCCGCATGGCCGCCGCGCAGCAGGCCAACAAGTTCAAGGACGAAATCGTCCCAATGAAGACGAAGATGAAGGTGGTCGACAAGGCGACCAAGGCCGAGTCGATCGTCGACTACGTGGTCGATCGCGACGAGTGCAACCGCCCCGAGACCACGCTGGAGGGCCTCGCCAAGCTCGAGCCGGTCAAGGGCCCGGGCAAGTTCATCACCGCTGGCAATGCCAGCCAGCTCTCCGATGGCGCCGCCGCCGTGGTGCTGATGGAGGCCAAGGACGCCGAGAAGCGCGGCCTCAATCCGCTCGGCCGCTTCGTGGCCTGGGCCTCGGCCGGCTGCGAGCCCGACGAGATGGGCATCGGTCCGGTGTTTGCGGTGCCGAAGCTGCTCAAGCGCCACGGCCTGAAGGTGGACGACATCGATCTCTGGGAGCTCAACGAGGCGTTCGCCAGCCAGTGCCTCTATTCGCGCGACCAGCTCGGCATCGATCCCGAGAAGTATAACGTCAATGGCGGTTCGATCGCGATCGGCCATCCCTTCGGCATGACCGGCGCCCGGCTCACCGGCCACCTGCTGCAGGAAGGCCGTCGCCGCAAGGCCAAGTGGGGCGTCGTGACCATGTGCATCGGCGGCGGCCAGGGCGGCGCCGGCCTGTTCGAGATCTACAGCTAAGCGTGATCGACACTGATCGTGTGCGAACGAGCGGCCCGGCGGCAACGCCGGGCCGCTTATCATTTGGAGCCGGCTAGCTCGCCGGTGAGGTAAGCGCGCGCTCGTCAAACTCGAGCGAGGCAATCAGTTCGAGCGTCTGCCGGAGATCGGCGGCCTGCCTTGCGCCGAAGGCGGTCTCGAAGCGCTCCTGCGCCTTGAGCCATGCGGCCTGTGATTCCTCGAGCCTGGCTTCGCCGCGCTTGGTGAGCCGCACCAGCCGGCTGCGCCGGTCGCTCTTGTCGACGGTGATGGTCAACAGACCGTCGCGCTCGAGCGGCTTGAGGTTGTGGTTCAGCGCGGTGCGGTCGAGCACCAGGGCTGCGGCAAGCTCGCCCATCGTCGGCGCGCCCGACCGCCTGACATAGACCAGAATCGCCCGTTGCGTGCCGCGCAGGCCGGATGTCGCAAGGACCTGATCGTAGAGCTGCGACACCCGCCGCGTCGCCTTGCGCAACGCCGTGAGATTACACCGGCTGGGTTCCGTTTTCGCCATCGCTGCCTCCGAGGACTTGACAGATACATGCATATGCACCTAATGGCAATAGATGCATATGCACGTATTTCGGAGGGTGTGATGTCGGAGGTAGAGGCGGAGACCATCGATCTGGTCGTCGAACCTGATGCGCGGCCGCGGTCCTGCGTCGCCACCGCAACCCCGCGCCAGGTGCTTGCGATCGTGTCGGTCGGAATTTGCCTCGCCAATCTCGATCTGTTCATCGTCAATGTCGGGCTGTCGAACATCGCGCAGGAATTTCGCGCCGCCTCGCTTGAGGATTTGTCCTGGATCCTCAATGCCTACGCCATTGCCTACGCGGCGTTGCTGGTGTTCTTCGGCCGGCTCGCCGAACGCCACAGCCGCAATCTCAGCTTCCTGCTCGGCGTCGCGCTGTTCACGGCCGCGTCGGCGGCATGTGCGCTGGCCTCCAGTGTCGAGTTCCTGGTCGTCTCCCGCGTGGCGCAAGCGGCCGGTGCGGCATTGATGACGCCAACCTCGATCGGCCTGCTGCTGGCGTCGTTTCCGCCCGAGCAACGCGCCGGGGCGGTGCGCACCTGGACGGCGATCGGCGGCCTTGCCGCCGCACTGGGCCCGCTCGCGGGAGGCGTGCTGGTCACCTTCGACTGGCGCTGGATCTTCATCGTCAATGTCCCGATCGGCGTCGTCGCACTGATCGTCGGCTGGCTGAAATTGCCCGAAGTGCCCGGTCACGACGTGCCGCGTCCGAGTTCATGGGCTGCGCTGCTGGTGACCTCCGGTATCGGTGCGCTGACATTTGCGATTGTGAAGGCGAACGATTGGGGATGGAGTTCGCGCGGCGTCGTGCTTGGCTTTGCCGTCGCGACCGTCTCGCTCGCCGCCTTCGCGTGGCATTGCCTCAGATCGAGGAATCCCTTCGTCGATCCTGCGCTGTTCGCGGTCAGGCCGTTCACCGGCGCGTCGTTGGTGATGGCGCCTTATTCGGCGGCCTTCGGCGCCCATGCTGCTGTCCTGCGCCTTGTGGGAGCAGACGGTATGGGGCTGGTCGGCGTTGAAGACCGGCCTTGCGATCGCTCCCGGCCCGCTGATGGTGCCGATCACCTCGCTGCTGTTTGCCGGCCGGCTGATTGCGCGGTTTGGCGCCGCGGCCGTCGTCTCCGCCGGAATCCTGCTGTTCGCGGCCGGCCTCGCGATCTGGGCGACGCTGCTCGGGGCCGACCCCAATGCGCCTGCCGTCGTCGCGGGCGTGATGCTGATCGGTATCGGCGTCGGGCTGACCTTTCCGACCCTGATGGGCGTCGGCGCCGGCGCGCTGCCGCCGTCGTCGTTTGCCACCGGCTCCGGCGTCATCAACATGATCCGGCAGGCGGCACTGGCGATCGGCGTCGCGATCTTTGTGGCGATCCTTGCAACGCCGGTCTCGATGACCGAGCGGATCGCAGCGTTTCAGCGCGGCTGGTGGATCATGATCGCGATCACCTTGGCCGGCTTCGTGCCGAATTATCTGTTCATCCGGCGCAAGGCAGATCGCTAACGCCGAAAGACATCGCCGCGCCATGCGGCAGCCGCGGCGGCGCCATCGTCGCGCCGCAGGGAAACCTCAATCGAACCAGTCCCTTCCTCGCTGCGTCTCACCACGAGAAACGGCGCGCAGTCGAGCCCGGCGCGCCGTTCGTCTCGCGCGCGATGCGGCGTTTTTTTCCGGAGGGATGTCATGTGTAGGATTGCGAATTATCTTGTGACCACCAGCCTAGTGCTGGCGGGTGCGCTGGTTGCCGGGCCGCTGCAAGCGGCCAATCTCGATGCGGCCTCGCAGGTCGATGCCGTGACCGTCTATCCCGATGGCGCGAGCGTCACCCGCGTCATCACGCTGGATCTGCCTGCCGGCGACAACACCCTCATCGCCAGGGATTTCCCGATCGGGCTCGATCCGTCCTCGCTGCGGGTCGAAGGCGAGGGCGGAGCGAAGCTCACGATAGGCGCGATCGACACCAAGCTGCCGGGGCCGCTGCTGCCGCAAAATCTCTCCGAGATCGACAAGCGCATCGAGGCGCTGAACGATCAGCGCGCCGATTTGCAGGGACTGATCAGCGCGGCCGAGGCGCGGCGCAAATTTGCTGAGCGGTTTGCCGAGGCGTCACCCGCGGGCCTCGGCGAAAAGGGCGAGGCGCGTCCGCTCAGCGAGTGGCGCGCGGCGTTCTCGGCGGTGGCCGACGAGGTCGCAACCGCCGACAGCGCGATCCGTGACGCCGAGCGCAAGATCCGCGTGATCGACCGCGATCTTGCGCAGCTCGCAGCCGATCGCACCAGCAAGCCGCCGAGCAAGGTCGAGGTGCGGATCGATGTCGCCTCGCAGGCGGCGACCAAGGCGACCTTGCGGGTCACCTATGCGGTTCCCGACGCGCGCTGGACGCCGCTCTATGACGCCCGGCTCGACACCGGCGCCAAAGACCGCAAGCCCGCGATCGAACTGGTGCGCCGCGCCGAGATCACCCAGTCGACCGGCGAGGACTGGTCGAGCGTGGCGCTCGTCGTCTCCACCGTGCGGGTCGCGCGCGGCGGCAATGCGCCCGACCTCCGCTCGCTGATCGTGCAATATCCGCAGCCGCCGCGGCCGCTGGCGAAGCTTTCGGGAGAGGCCAGCATGCGGTCGCGCGAGGCGCTGGCACCCGCGCCGGCCGCCGACGCGGTTCAGCAATTCCGCTTTGGTGGGGGACGCATGGACGAACTGGAAGCCACCGCCGAGGTCGGCGCCTTCCAGGCCACCTTCAAGATTCCCGGCCGCGTCAGCGTTGCCGCCAATGAGGGCGCGAAGAGCCTGCGCATCTCGACGGCGACCATCACCCCCGATCTCGCGGTTCGCGCCGTTCCGGTGATCGACCCGACCGCGTTCCTGGAAGCGAGCTTCGTGCAGGCCGACGATGCGCCGTTGCTGCCGGGGCAAATCTCGATCTACCGCGACGGTATCTTTGTCGGCCGCAGCCGGATGGCCACCGCCGCGAAGGACGAGACCGTGCGGCTCGGTTTCGGCGCCGACGACAAGGTCAAGATCGAACGCACGGTGGTGAAGCGCAACGAGGGCTCCGCCGGACTGATCGTGACCACGTCGAAGACCGACGAGCGCGCCTTCAAGACCACGGTGCGCAACGGCCACGACTTCCCGATCAAGGTCGCGGTCCAGGATCAGCTCCCAGTCAGCGAGAACGACGATATCGTGGTGGAGATGCTGCCGTCGTCGACGCCTGCCACGACCACCAATCTGCGCGACAAGCGCGGCGTGCTGGAATGGGCGTTCGAGGCCAAGGCCGGTGATATCAGGGACATCAATTTCGCCTGGCGAATGCGCTGGCCCAAGGACAAGGGCGTCGTGATGGTGCCGGCGGGCTAGAGCCCGTGCCGGGGCTCTAGCGTTGTTGCTTGACGCGTTTTCTTCACGCGAACCGGAACCCACTTCGCTTGAAAACGCTATGAGGACCTGCGTCATCTGCCGATGACAACCCTGCCGATCTCGGGCATCACTTTGCCAAAGGCAACAAAGCCTGAGATCGGGAGGATCCATGAGCTACCAGCACATCATCGTCGATGATCCGCGTCCGCGCGTCCGCCGCATCACGCTGAACCGCCCCGAGAAGCGCAACGCGCTGAACAATCGCCTGCGCGGCGAGATCTTCGAGGTGCTGGAGCAGGCCGACCGCGATCCCGAAATTTCGATCTCGATCCTGCGCGGCGCCGGACCCTGCTTCTCGGCGGGCTACGATCTCTCCGCCGACAATCGCGTCGACCAGCCCTATCACTCGGCATCCGGGCCCGGCCAATGGTCGCGCCATGTCGTCGAGGGCTGGTTCTCGATCTGGGATCTCGCAAAGCCCGTGATCGCGCAGGTGCACGGCTATTGCCTCGCCGGCGGCACCGAGCTCGCGACCGCTTGCGACGTGGTTTATGTCGCCGACGACGCCCAGATCGGCTATCCGCCGGTGCGGCTGATGAGCCCGCCCGACATGCAGTATCACCCGTGGCTGGTCGGCATGCGACGCGCGATGGAATTGATGCTGACGGGCGACGCGATGTCCGGCCGCGAGGCCGCCGAATGGGGCTATGCGACCCGGTCGTTTCCGCTCACCGAACTGGAGGCGAAGACGCTGGATTTCGCCGAGCGCGCGGCGAAGGTGCCGATCGAGCTGCAGCAGCTCAACAAGCGTAGCGTCCACCGCGCGATGGAAATCATGGGTGCCCGCGCCGCGATGCGGGCCGGCACCGAGATCCAGGCGCTGGCCTTCACGACCGAGGCCAGCAAGGCCTACATGGCGGGCTTCCGCCGCGACGGCGGCAGCGTGAAGGCCCAGCTCGACCAGCGCGACACGACGTTCGGAGATTACCGGACGAAGAAGGAGTGAGGATCACGCAAGCCGCGCGCTGAGCTGTATCGCCGTCACCCTGAGGAGGCCGCAAAGCGGCCGTCTCGAGGGGCGGCGGCCCGGCTGTCTCCGCGCGGCTGCATCGGGGGCCGTGCATCCTTCGAGGCTCGCCCAGCGGCGCAATTGCGTCGCAAGGCTCGCACCTCCAGCGACAAAGGCGTAGCCTTTGCGCGGGGATGACGGAATGGCCGTCGTGCCGGGATGAGCATCACGCTATCCGCATATTCGTTGTCATGCCCCGCCTTGAGCGGGGCATCCAGTACGCCGCGGCTTGTCCGTTGAGCTCGGGCGCCTCTGGAATACTGGGGCGCCCGGTCGAGCCGGGCGACGACACTGTTGTGCGTGGCGAGCGCCGCCTCACTTCGCCTTCAGGAACTCGCCGACCTCGAGCAGCACGAACTCGTCGTCATCGGCCTTGTTCGGGTCGCGGCTCGAGGAGAACGGCAGGTTGTTGTCGTTGCCGACGATGATGTGGGTCTCGTCGACCCGGTCGACGTTCTCGATGGTGAAGAACGGGAAGGTGTAGACGCCGTCGTTGAGCGGCTTGCGCGCCTTTTTGTTCGGATCGCGAATCTTCATCAGCTCGATATAGGCGATCTTGCGCACCGGCTTGCCGACATTGGCATCGGACAGCTCGATCTTGTAGACGCGCTTGAACTTGGCGAGATCAGGAAAACAGTTCTCGCCGCGCTGGCCTTGCGGGCAGGCCTTGTCGGCGGTGCCTTCGCCATTGTCGCGCTCGATCACGAGGCCCTGGGCCGGATCGATCATGTTGAAGTCGCCGATCGCATTGCCGTTCTGCTCGAACACATACTGCCAGGTGCGTCCGGTGAACTTCTCCGCCGCGACGTCGAATTCCAGGATGCGTGAGGCCTCCTTGCCGTCGACCTTCTCCGAATCCTTCTTGTCGGCATCCCACAGAGGCCCCTCGAGCAGGCCGTAAAGGAACTTGCCGTCCTTGGAGGAAGCAAAACCTTCATAGCCCTTGGAGCGGCGCAGGTTGACGTTGGTGTAGCTGGCGCCGGGCGCGCCGGGCGACTGCACCGCCCAGTGATCCGGCGAGCGCACCGGCTTGCCGTCGGCGACGGTCTCGAACACGGCGAGGATCTTGCCGGTCTTGTCGGCCTTGAGGATGTAGGGCCCGAATTCATCGCCGATCCAGAAAATGTCGTTGATGATCTGGAAGCCTTCGGTGTCGAAATCGGCACCGGTCAAATAGCGCTTGGCGGTGTCCTCGTGGACGATGCGGAACGGCACCTTCCTGTCGGGATCGTGCAGGAACACCGTCTCCTGACGCTCGATCTTGCCGCTCGCCCAGTCGATCTTGTGCCGGTTCAGGTACAGCATCGAGTCCGCCGAGTTGTAGCGCGAGCCCATGCCGTTGTCGGTGATCACCCAGAACGAGCCGTCGGGCATCACCTTGATGCCGGAATGGCCCTGCAGCGGCTGGCCCTTGAACGGCAGCGACACGCCGGTCGGCCGCTCGTACGATTTGCCCATCACGGCGCCGATGGCGTCGACGCGCTTGCCGGTGGTGTATTTGCCCGAGGTCTTCAGATCATCAGGGGCGTCGGCGGGCGCGTCGATGAAGCTCTCCGCCGGCATCACGGCGTGTCCCGCCAGCGTCGCCGGGAATTCGCCCTCACCCTGCGCGAATGCCGATGTGGCGAGCAGGATCGAGGCGACGGAGCAGAGCAGGGACAGGCGCATGGTTGATCTCCCAAAGGATAAACGATGCGGTGTTCTCCGAGCCGCCTGTTACAGCCGGCTGACAGTTTTGTGAACCGCGGATGTTGCGGCGGGATAAGGCTTGCGGCGTTACGTCGCCTTGCCCGCCGGCTGCATCGTCTGCGGCAGCAGGAACGGCACGCCGTTTCCGGTATAGGCGATCGCAGCGTCGATCTCGAAGATCTCGCGCAGCGTCTCGGCCTTCATCGCCGCCGTACGGTCGCCGTCGACGGCAAGCCGGCCGCGGTGCAGCAGCAGGATGCGGTCGGCGAACCGCATCGCGAGGTTGAGGTCGTGCAGGATCGCGATCACCGCGGTGCCGCGGGCGGCGCGCCGCCGGGCCGTTTCGACCAGGTCGATCTGGTGCCGCAGATCGAGGCTCGAGGTCGGCTCGTCCAGCAGCAACAGTCCCGGTCCATGCAGCGCTTCGCCGCAGGCGAGCTGCACCAGCACGCGGGCGAAATGCGCCCGCTGCTGCTCGCCGCCCGACAGCGTCGGCAATTGCCTGAAACGGAAACGCGCCAGCCCGACCTCGTCGAGCGCCGCCTCGACCACCGCGCGCGGGCTTTCGCCGGCGCCCATGCTGACGATTTCCTCGACGGTGAACGGGAAGGTGACGTTGACGTGCTGCGACAGCATCGCGCGGTGCTGCGCCAGCGCGCGCGGGCCGTAAACCTGCAGGTCGCGCTGCCTGAGCCTGATCGCTCCGCGCGACGGGCGCAGGTCGCCCGACAGCATCCGCAGCAGGGTCGATTTGCCGGCGCCGTTGGGACCGACGATCGCGACCATCTCGCCGGCACCGATCTGCAGCGACACCGCATCGACCAGCGTCGCGCCGCCGACCGTCATCGATACCGACTGTGCTTCGAGCAGGGCCGTCATAGCGACACCAGCCCGCGCTGCCGCAGCAGCATGGCGAGGAAGAACGGCGCGCCGATCGCTGCCGTCAGGATGCCGATCGGCATTTCCGCGGGTGCCACGATGGTGCGCGCCACGGTGTCGGCGCCGACCAGGAGGATGGCGCCGAGCAGCGCGGAGGCCGGCAGCAGCAGCCGATGCGCGGGCCCGATCACCAGCCGCAACAGATGCGGCACCACGATGCCGACGAAACCGACCACGCCGCAGACCGAGACCGCGACCCCGGTCATCGCCGACACCAGCACGATCGAGATCCGCTTCAGCCGTTCGACGTCGACGCCGCTGTGGAACGCCTCCGCCTCGCCGAGCACCAGCACGTCGAGCCCGCGCGCGATCGAGAGGCAGGCGGCCAGCGCGACCGCCAGCACCGGCGCCAGCGCCGTGAGCTTGCTCCAGGTCGCGCCGCTGAGCGAGCCGAGCAGCCAGAAGGTGATGTCGCGAAGCTGGCGGTCGTCGGCGACGAACACCAGAAGGCCGATGCCGGCATTGGCGATCGCGGCGATCGCGAGCCCGGCCAGCAGGAAGATCGCAATCGATGTCCGGCCGCCGCGGCTGGCGATGCCGTAAAGCACGACGGTCGTGATCAGCGAGCCGGCAAAGGCCGCGATCGGCAGCAGCTGGTGTTGCAGGAAGCGCAGGCTTTCGCCGAGATGGCTGTCGGTGAACACGATCGCGGCCGCCGCGGCAAACGCGCCGCCGGAGGAGACGCCGACCAGCGCGGGGTCGGCAAGGGGATTGCGGAACAGGCCCTGCATGATCGAGCCTGATACGGCAAGGAGGCCGCCGACCATCGCCGCCGCCGCGATCCGCGGGATGCGGATCGACCACACCACGAGCTGGTCGCGTGCGAGCAGCGGGTTGGCGACACGATCAGCCCAAAGCCCAAGCGCCGCCGGAAGCCGAGCCATTGGAATGCCGGCAGCCCCGACCGTCAGGGCGACGAGGGCGGTGCCTGCGAGCGCCGCAAGCAGGCAGAGCAGGGTGAGTGTCGCGGCCGGCCGCAGCGACATGCCGGCGCGCCGTCGTTTCGCACGCCGGCGGCGTTCGGCCAGCACGCTCATTGCCGGCAATTCGCGGTCAGCGCTGCCGGCTTGAAGTAGTCGGCCTCCGGCGCCAGCGCCGGATAAAGCTTGACCGAGAGGTCGCGTGCCGCGGCCGCGGTGCGCGGTCCGAAGCCGAGCAGATAAAGGCCTTCCATCGAGATGAAGGCCTTGTTGGCCGCGACCGGCGTCAGCGCGAAGGCCGGATGCGCGAACACGGCATCCGACGTCAGCGAATCCTTGCCGCGATCGATCGACAGCACGACATCCGGTTTCGCCGCCACGATGGCCTCGTCATTGACCGGCTTGTAGCCGTCGTAACCATCGATGGCGTTGACGCCGCCGGCAAGCCGGATGATCTCGTCCGCCGCGGTCTTGTGGCCCGCCGCCATCGCCCGGCCGTTCAACAGCGACATCACGAACATCACGCGCACCGGCTTCGTTACCTTGGCACGCAGCGCGCGCAGTTGCGCGAGATCGCTCTCCACCGCCGTGGTCAGGCAGGCGGCGCGCGGATCGGCGCCCATGGCGTGGCCCACCAGTCTGATCTTCTCGACCAGCCCGGCCTCCGAGAACGTCTCGGGCACCAGCACCAGCGGCACCTTGGCCGCTTCCAGCACGTCCATGGTCTCCTTCGGCCCGGAGCCCTGCACCGCGAGCACCAGCGACGGGTGCAGGCCGAGCACGCCCTCCGGCGACAGCTGGCGCATATAGCCGACGTCGGGCTTGTCGCGCAGCGCAGCCGGCGGGTAGAGGCTGGTCGCATCGACGCCGGCGATGCGGTCCTCGAAGCCGAGGGCATAGAGAATCTCGGTGATCGCGCCGCCGATCGAGACGATCCGCGACGGATTGTCGATCACGACGTCGCGGTCGCGTGCGTCATGCACGGTGATGCCCTCGGCCGTCACGGCTTCGATCGGCAGCAGAGAGAAGGCGAGCAAAGCGAGCGTGCGACAAATTGTCATCGGGGCCGTCACTTGGTCAGGATCAGCTTGTTCTGCGAGGTCAGCCGCAACCGGTAATGCTCTTCGCCGTGCATGATGATGATCTCGCGCTCCGCAGCGAACAGGTCGCGGCTGTCGAGACGATTACCGCGCATGATCAGCGTTTTGGCCGCGCCGGATGCAGGCTCGGTCTGCTTTCCGGCTGCGTCGATATTGTCTTCGGAAGCTGCGGACATATTGTGGTGCTGCGCCTGCGAAAAATTTTCAAATGGTGTTTGCTTGTATAAGCGGGCGAAGGCGCATTCCAACGGCCGCACTTTACAATCGATATAAACAGCGCCGCCGCATTCTTGACCGTTTTGTTGCCGGCTCGTAACCAATCCTCACGCGATGCAAGCGGTGGCTTGATCGCGATGTAGCCAGCAAGCCGCTCGTCAGAGAGCGCACGCCAGCCAAACCAGAAAAGCGATGATCAGGCTGGGGCTAGAATGGCTGACGGGGCTAGGGTTTCGCGCGCCCTGATTTTGGGCGCGTCGGTATTTTCATTTGTGGCAGCACTGCCGGAACGCGGCTTCGCGCAGACCGCCGATCCGTCGGCGGCGCGTCCTTCGACCGAGCGGCCGAAGCAGGCCAAGCGGAAGCCGAAGCCGGCGGCCGAAGCTCAGGCGGCGCCGGCGGCGATGAACGCGCGGGCGCAGATCGGCGCGGTGCCGGTGCAATCGCTCGACACCATCACGGCGGTGGCCTCCAAGACCGAGGAGCGCGCGATCGATGCGCTGGCGCCGGTCAGCTCCGTCACGCTGGAGAAGATCCAGGGCCTGCAGCCGAACCGGCTCTCGGACATATTCTACAACGTGCCCGGTGTCTCGGTTCAGGAGCGCGGCGACGATCCGGCGACCGTCATCAACATCCGCGGCTTGCAGGATTTCGGCCGTGTCGCTGTTGTCGTCGACGGCGCGCGGCAGAACTATCAGCGCACCGGCCACAACGCCAACGGCTCGTTCTTCCTCGATCCCGAATTGATCGGCGGCGTCGACGTGGTGCGCGGCCCGACCGCGAACATCTACGGCTCCGGCGCGATCGGCGGCGTGGTCTCATTCGGCACCAAGGACATCGACGACGTAGTGCGTCCCGGTGAGCGCTGGGGTGTCGACATGTCGGGCTCCTACGGCACCAACAAGGACCGCGGCATGGGCTCAGTGTTCGGCGGTGTACGCGTCGATCCGAATGTCGATGTGTTCGGCGGCGCGGTTTATCGCACCCAGGGCAATTACAAGGACGGCGCGGGCACCGAGATCAGTAACACCGGCAACGATATCGCGGCCGGCCTGATGAAGGTGACGTTCCGCCCGGCCGAAGGCCACGAGTTCAAGATCGGCGGCATCTTCCAGGACTACCAGTACAATATCGGTCAGCCGAACCGCGGCCCGACCACGACGGCGGCGCCGCTGGCGGCAATCGCGGGCTCCTCGGTCTACGCTTCCGACGCGAAGAACTACACGGGTACCTTGAGCTGGCGATATTCCAAGCCCGACGACATGCTGTTCGACTGGAACATCTCGGTCTACGGCAACCGCACCGACAACGACCAGGTCAAGACCTACAACAACCGCATCACCACCGGCGGCGGCGTCTGCACGCTCGCCAATCCCGGCAACAACATCTCCGGCTGCGTCGGCGACAAGCGAGGCTATTTGCTGGATACGGTTGGTGTCGACGTCAACAACACCTCGCGCTTCAATTTCGGCGACTGGCGCAACGCCGTGACCTACGGCTTCGACGCCTTCCGCGACGATGTCGAGACGTTCGATTCGCGCGGCAATTCCAACATTACGACGCCGGGCGGCCAGCGCACCGTGTCCGGCGGCTTCGTGCAGCTGAAGCAGAACTATTCGACCTGGCTCGAGCTGATCAGCGCTGTCCGCTACGACCATTACGAACTCAATTCGATCAACACCACGACCAGCGGCGACCGGCTGTCGCCGAAGATCACGCTCGGCGTCACGCCGGTTGCCGGCTTCACGCCCTATGCGAGCTATGCCGAAGGCTATCGCGCGCCGTCCATCACCGAGACGCTGATCGCGGGCGGCCACGCCACCGGCGGCGGGCCGGCGCTGTTCAACTGCCCTGACGGCACCAGCGGCCTGTTCTGCTTCCTGCCCAATGCAGCGCTGCGGCCGGAGGTCGGCAAGAACAAGGAAGCCGGCATCAACCTGAAATATGACGGCATCTTCACCGCGAGCGACTCGTTCCGCGGCAAGGTCAACGTGTTCCGTAACGACGTCGACGGCTATATCGACCTCGTCGCCTCGGCGCCGACCCTGACGCCGTTCGGGCGGTTCAGCCAGTTCTACCAGTACCAGAACATCGCCCACGCCCGCATCGAGGGCTTCGAGCTCGAGACGATGTATGATGCAGGCGACTGGTTCGTCGGCGTCGCCGGCCATCTGATGCGCGGCCGGAACACCCAGACCAATGTCGGGCTCGCCACCATCACGCCGCGCAAGGTGACGACGACGGGCGGCGTCCGCCTGCTCGACCGTTCGCTGATCGTTGCCGCGCAATGGTCCTCGTTCGGCGCCAACAACGACCTGCCGGCGGGCTATCTGCCCTCGACCGGCTACGAGCTCGTCAACCTCTATCTGACCTGGAACGCCACCAAGGACATCACCTTCACGGCATCGGTCGACAACCTCTTGAACCAGTACTACCGGCCTTATGCGATCCCGGGCTCCTCGACCGACGGCACGACGCAGAACGACGTGCTGTTCTCGAGCCCCGGTCCGGGCACCGTTTACAAGGCCGGACTCAGGATTCACCTAGGTGGAGCGTAACGCGAGACGCCGATCATTCCATCCAGGTTGCTCCGGCCGCGCTGATGCCCCCAGCGCGGCCTTGGCGTATTCCTTGGCGCGTTCATGTTATTAACGAGATCAACCGGCAGGATCCGGGCATCCGCCGTCAAACAGGAGAGAGTTTTCATGTTCATCGCAATGAACCGGTTCCAGGTGATCAAGGGCAAGGAGCAGGCGTTCGAGACGGTCTGGAAGACGCGCGAATCCTATCTCGGCGATCTGCCGGGCTTCATCGAATTTCATCTGGTGAAGGGCCCCGAGGCCGAGGACCACACGCTCTATGCGACCCATACCGTCTGGGCCAGCAAGGCGGCGTTCGAGGACTGGACGAAATCCGATGCGTTCCGCCGCGCCCATTCGCGCGCCGGCAACGAGACCGGCGGCAGCCTCTATCTCGGCCATCCCAAATTCGAGGGTTTTGAGGTGCTGATCACCGAGCGCGCGAAGAGCCCGGCATGACGGAGACGGCCGTGCAGAACGCGGAGCTTGCGGGATTGAAGGCCTATATGGCCGACAATCCCGGCGCTGTGATCGAGGACGTTGCGCGTGAGCGCAAGGTGACGCCGCGCGCGGTGCTCGAGGCACTCCCCAAGGGCATGGTGCGGATCGGCGCCGGGGAGTTCGCCGCCGCGATGCAGGACATCGCGGAATGGGGCGAGGTGACGCTGATCGTGCACACCGATGACGCGATCTTCGAGTTCACCGGCGCCATTCCGAGCGGCGAGGTCGGCCGCGGCTATTTCAACCTGATGCAGCCGAAGGGTCTGCACGGCCATCTGAGGCACGAGCGCTGCGCGGCGATTGCCTTCGTCGAGCGGCCCTTCATGGGCAAGGTGTCGGCGTTCATCGCCTTCATCAATCGCGACGGCGGCATCATGTTCAAGGTGTTCGTCGGCCGCGACGAGACGCGCGCGCTGCGTAGCGATCAGCTGGTGCGCTTTCATGCGCTGGCGGACCGCCTCGCACCGAACGCGGGCTGAAGATTTCTTCTCCCTATCCCCGCTTGCGGGGAGAGGGTCGGGGTGAGGGGACCCTCCGGGCACCGTGCTCGTGGAGAGTCCCCCTCACCCGGCTCGCAACTTGCGATGCGATCCGACCTCTCCCCGCAGGCGGGGCGAGGTGAGATGCGGTTGGAGGTGAGTATGCTAATTCGCACGTTTGGCAGAAGTAGCCAGCTATCAATCGTCGTCCAGTTGATTGCGGTCGTGACTGCATCTCTCCCAAGCAGTAGCCTTGCCGCATCCGACGCCGCACTGCTGCCGCGCAACCTCTCGCCCTGGGGCATGTTCGAAAGCGCCGACATCGTCATGAAGGCGGTGATGGTTGGGCTCGCCTTCGCCTCGCTCGTCACCTGGACGATCTGGCTCGCCAAGACCGTCGAGATCCGCCGCAAGACCGCGCTCGCCCGGCAGCGGATCGGCCTCCTTGAGCGCGACACCCAGCTTGCCGAGGTCGAGCAGGCGAGCCGCGACGGCAGCGATGCGGTAGCGCAGATCGTGCAATCGGCCTCGCGCGAGGCTGCGCTGTCCGGCGGGATGTTCGACGACGGCTTCAAGGAGCGCATCGCGCTGCGGCTGGAGCGGGTCGAGGCGGCGATGTCGCGGCAGATCGCGCGCGGCACCGGCGTATTGGCGACGATCGGCGCCACCGCGCCGTTCGTCGGCCTGTTCGGCACGGTATGGGGCATCATGAACGCCTTCATCGGCATCTCCGAGGCCCACACCACCAATCTCGCGGTGGTCGCGCCCGGCATCGCCGAGGCGCTGCTTGCGACCGCGCTCGGCCTGGTCGCCGCGATCCCGGCGGTCGTGATCTACAATCACCTGACCCGTTCGATCGCGTCCTACCGCGCATTGCTCGGCGACGCCTCCGCCATGGTGATGCTGCTGGTCAGCCGCGAGGGCGATCGCAGCCTGTTCCGGCTGGCACGCGCTGCGGAGTAGGCGATGGGCGCGAAGCTTGGCACTGGCGGCGCATTCGGCGGCCGGCGTCGTGGCGACGACGATCTGGTCGAGGCGCATGAGATCAACGTCACCCCGTTCATCGACGTGATGTTGGTGCTGCTGATCATCTTCATGGTGGCGGCGCCGCTCGCGACCGTCGATCTCGGCGTCGATCTGCCGGCCTCGACCGCCGAGCCGCAGCCGCGGCCGGACAAGCCGGTGTTCGTCACCGTGAAGTCCGATCTCTCCGTCGCGGTCGGCGAGGACGTGATCGCGCGCGAGACGCTGACGTCGACGCTCGATGGCGCCACACAAGGCAGGAAGGACGAGCGCATCTTCCTGCGCGCCGACAAGGCGGTCAGCTATGGCGATCTGATGGAGGTGATGAACCTGCTGCGCAACGCCGGCTATCTCAAGATTGCGCTGGTTGGCCTCGACGGGCGTAGCTGATCCATGAATGCGTACGCGCTTCATGATGCGGGCGGCGAGATCTGGCTGCGGCGCTGGGGCCTGTCGGTGGCTGTGATCCTGGCGGCGCATGCGGCAGTGCTCGCGGTTGGCATGAGCTGGGTCCCGGCGCCGCCGCCCGGCGTTGCGGTGCCGGCGGTGCTGGTCGATCTGACGCCGATCACCTCGGCGCCGGAGATTTCGGAGACCGAGCTGCCGCCGGGGCCGGCAATGCAGGAGGCCGACGCGTCGCCGCCGGAGCCTGCCGCCGCGCAGCCAGTGCCGCAGGAGATCGCGCCGACGCCGATGCAGGAGAAGCCCGACGTCGTCGCGCCGCCGGAACAGAAGCCGCAGATCACGCCGCCGAAACCCGAGCCCGCGAAAGTCGTTCCGGAGACGAAGGTCGAACCGGTCAAGCCGAAAGTGGTTCGTCGGGAAGCAAAGCAGCCGTCCGAGGCAACCCCGGCACCGCGCACCATCGCGCCAAGCCGCGCCGAACGGCAGGCGCCGGCAGCATCCGCGATCAGCGCCGGCGCAGCCGCGTCAGCGATCGCCGCTTATAACGCCCGCGTCCGCGCGCATCTGTTGCGCTTCCATTCCTATCCCGCAGGCGGCAACGGCCAGCGCGGGGTGGTCCGCCTGGTGTTCACGCTCGGCCGCGGCGGGCAGGTGCTGTCGAGCCATCTCGGCGGCTCCTCCGGCAATCCGACCTTCGACGCGCGCGCGTTGGCGATGGTGCGCCAGGCCCAGCCGTTTCCGGCGTTTCCGTCCGAGATCACGCAGGGCTCGATGGGCTTTTCCGTGCCGGTCGCGTTCGTGCCGCGGTAGTGCGCGACCTCATTGAGAGAGGCCGCACATCTATTCCCGTCATCCTGAGGTGCAAGCCTTGCGGCGCACTTGCGCCGCTGGGCGAGTCTCGAAGGATGCACGGCCCGGCTGCTGGCCGTCGATTCTTCGAGACGCGCTTCGCGCTCCTCAGGATGACGGGGATAGATTGAGTTCGCTTCAATACGCCGGAAGCTCCGTTACTCCTTCACCGCCCCCGTCAGCGACGACACGTAGTAGTCGACGAACAGCGAGTAGAACAGCGCGACCGGCAGCGAGCCGAGCAGCGAGCCGGCCATCAGCGCGCCCCACTGGTAGACGTCGCCGGTGACGAGCTCGGTCAGGATCGCGACCGGCACCGTCTTGTTGGCGCCGCTCTGGATGAAGGCGAGCGCGTAGATGAACTCGTTCCAGGACAGCGTGAAGGAGAAGATGCCGGCCGAGATCAGGCCGGGCACCGCGAGCGGCAGCGTGATCCGCCACAGGATCTGCAACCGCGTCGCACCGTCGACCAGCGCGCATTCCTCGAGCTCGTAAGGGATCGACTTGAAATAGCCGATCAACAGCCAGGTGCAGAACGGCACCAGGAAGGTCGGATAGACCAGGATCAGCGCCAGCGGCGAGTCGAACAGGCCGAACTGCACGATCACGGTGGCGAGCGGAATGAACAGGATCGACGGCGGCACCAGATAGGCGAGGTAGATGCCGAGGCCGACATAGGGACTGCCGCGGAAGCGCAGCCGCTCGATCGCGTAGGCGGCGAGCGTCGAGGCGAACAGCGACAGGAAGGTCGAGCCGATCGCGACCAGCATGGTGGTCTTCAGCCAGCGCGGATAGGCCGTGTCGAACAACAGATGCTTGATATGCGCGAGCGTCGGCGAGGTGATCCAGAACGGATTGTGCTCCTTGTAGTTCAGCAGCTCGGCGTTCGGTTTGAACGAGGTGACCGCCATCCAGTAGAACGGAAACAGCAGGATCAGGATGAAGCAGGCGAGCGGCAGATAGATCATCACCACGCGCCGGGCGCGGGAGTCCCACGCCATCGTATCGGGCGTGGCGCTGGCGACGTTGGAGGATTGGGCTGCAACGTCAGTCATTGGCTTCTCCCTGCTGCCATTTGCGGCGCGCGAGGCCGAAGTAGCTGAACAATGTTGCGAACACCAGGAACGGGATCATCGAGACGGCGATCGCGGCACCCTCTCCGAGCTCGCCGCCGGCGATGCCGCGCTGGAACGCCAGTGTCGCGAGCAGATGGGTCGAGTTGACCGGCCCGCCGCGGGTGATGGCGTAGACCAGCTGGAAGTCGGTGAAGGTGAAGATGATCGAGAACGTCATCACGATCGCCAGGATCGGCATCATCATCGGGAAGGTGATGTAGCGGAAGCGCTGCCAGGAGGTGGCGCCGTCGAGCATCGCCGCCTCGTAGAGCGAGGGCGAGATGGTCTGCAGCCCCGCCAGCAGCGAGATCGCGACGAACGGGATGCCGCGCCAGATATTGGCGGCGATCAGCGAGAACCGCGCCGGCCAGGGCGAGCCGAGGAAGTCGACATTGCTGTCGCGCCAGTGCAGCACGTCGACCAGGAGATAGGAGATGATCGAGAACTGCGGATCGTAGATCCACCAGAACGCCAGCGCGGAGAGCACCGTCGGCACGATCCACGGCAGCAGCACGATGGCGCGGATCAGGCTCTTGAACGGAAAATGGTTGTTGAGCAGCAGCGCCAGCCAGAAGCCGAGCGCGAACTTTCCAAAGGTTGCAACCGCGGTGTAGAAGATCGAATAGAACACCGCGTTCCACCACAACGGATCCTTGAGCAGATACTGGAAGTTCTCAAGTCCGATGTAGATGCCGCGCTGGCCGATCGTGGTGTCGGTGAAGGCAAGCCAGATGCCGAGGCCCAGCGGATAGGTGAGGAACACCAGCAGCAGGCCGATCGCGGGCGCAAGGCACATCACGATCAGGAACGGCTTGTAGTCGAACAGGCGCGCGAGCCAGCCCGGCTGGTGCAGCGCCGCGCCGCGTGAGGGGAGGGTGGTGACAGACATCAGGTTCTTGTCTCGGTCCGACTTCCAGGGGCATTCCGGGATGGTGCGTTAGCACCAGACCCGGAATCTCGAGATTCCGGATTCGACGCTACGCATCGCCCCGGAATGACAGCGGCTTGAGGTCGATCTTACCGGCCCTGCCGCCGGAAGTACCGCTTGGCGCGCTGTTCGGCTTCGGCGGCTGCGGCTTCGGGCGTTGCGGCATCGGTCGCGACCGAGGCGCACATCTGCACCAGCACATAGTCGGCGTTGACGGCGCCGGTCGCGGTCGAGATCGGCCCCTTGTAGCCGTTGTAGTAGGGGCTCCGCATCGTGTCCTTGAAGATCGCGACCTTGGGGTCGCTCGACCACACCGCGGCGTCGGCATAGGCCGCCAGCGGCTGCGACCAGTAGCCGGAGTTGGCGTTGAGCCACGGCTCGTACTGTTCGTGCTCGAGCATGAACTGCAGGAACGCCTTCGCGGCGTTGGGATACTTGCTGTGCTTGAACACCATTGCGTTCAAGGTCAGGCCGGACATCGGAGAGGTGGGAGCCAACCCCTTGATCAGGAACTGATGCGCGGTGTCGTCGGCGATCGCCTTGGTCGCGGGATCGTTCTTCAGCGAGAAATACAGCGAGACGCCGTTTGCGGTCAGGCCGATCTCCTGCGACGAGTAAGCGCGGTTGTTGGAGACGTCGTTCCAGGACGGCGTGCCGGCGATGAAGGTCGGATAGAGTTCCTTCAGATATTTCAGCGCCGCGATCGTCTCCTTGCTGTTGATGATGATGTTGCCTTCCTCATCGAGCAGCGCGGCGTTGTGCGACCACAACAGCCAGTTGGCGAAGCCGTTGCCGTCGCCGACCGCGTTGCCGAGTGCGAAGCCCGCGGGCTTGCCGGCCGCCTTCAGCTTCTTGCAGAGTTCGAGGAAGCCGGCGTGGTCCTCCGGCACCTTGTCGAAGCCGGCGGCGTTGACCAGCGACTTGCGGTAGACCAGCGGGCCGCCCGAGGCGCCGAACGGCAGGCCGACCCAGCTCTTCGACTTCGAGCGCATGCCGTACCGGCGCGCCAGCGTGAGCCATCCGCCATAGCGCTTGTCGAGATAGTCGGCGACATCGGTCAGCTCGATCAGCTTGTCGATATAGATGTGCGGCGCGTCGCCGAAGCCGATGATGATGTCGGGGCCGGCGCCGGAGTTCGAGGTCACGGCGGTCTGCTGGTTGATGTCCTCCCAGCCGACGAAGTCGACTTTGATCTCCACGCCGGTCTTGTCGGTGAATTTCTTGGCATTGGCGCGGAACACGTCCTCGTCGGCCTGGACGAAGCGTACCGGCCGCAGCATACGCAAGGTGGCGTCCTTTTCGATCGGCAGCGACGGCGCCGCCACGTCGGCTGCCTTCACCTTCGACGCCTCCTGCGCCGAAGCGCCGGTGACCGCCAGCGCCGCCGCGGAAGCCCCCAGCACCAGCGCGTCGCGACGCGTGATCTCGTACTTCATGTCGTTCGCACTCCCGTTCTTATTGTTTCGTTGTTGTTTTTTCCTTCCCGGCGTTTGGCCGCCGGTGAAGGTCTCTTGGTCTCGGCGCCAGCCGCGCAAAGGGCCCGCAAGAGACGGGCCCCGCACGAAAAACGCATTCCCGCCCTAGCTGTTCGGACCGCGATCCATGCTGACGGGCTGCCAGCGGCGCAACGCGGTGTTTTGCAGCACCGACGGGTTGACGCAGCTTACCGGCCACATGCCTTGCAGCACTAGTGACAATTCGTAGCCCACCCGGCGCTTGCGCGCCTCGTCAAAACGTGCCGACGCCGACGCGACATGGGCGGTCAAGGTAACATTGTCCATCCCGAGCATCGGATTGTTGTGCGACGGCGGCTCCTTTTCCAGCACGTCGAGCGCGGCGTGGGCGATCCAGCCCTCTTGCAGCGCCTTGATCAGCGATTCCTCGTCGACCGTGGCGCCGCGGCCGGTGTTGATGAAGATCGCCGACTTTTTCATCTGGCGAAAATGCTTCTCGGTCAGCATGTGGTGCACTTCGGGCCGCGCCGGGGCGTGCATCGAGACGAAATCCGACTGAGACAGCACCTCCGACAGCGTCGAGGGGATCACGCCGTGGTCGTACATCAGGGTTTCCTGGATGAAGGGATCGTAGGCCACCATCCTGAGGCCGAACGGCGCGGCGCGCTTGGCGACAGCGCGGGCGACCCGGCCGAACGAGATGAAGCCGAGCGTCTGGCCCATCAGCCGCGGAATTTTCAAAAGCGCCGGACGGCCCTCGGCCCAGCGGCCGGTGCGCACCATCTTGTCCTGCTCGATCAGGCGGCGGAAGCCGGCGAGCAGCAGCATCATAGCGTGGTCGGCGACCTCCTCGATGAAGGTGTCGGGGATGTTAGTGACAGGGATGCCGCGGGCGGTCGCGGCCTTGACGTCGACCGAGTCGACGCCGACGCTGCCGAGCGTGATCACCTTGCAATTCTCGAGCGCGTCGATGACCGCCTTGGTGATCGGCATGCCCTTGGCGTAGATCGCGTCCGCGGTGCGTGCAGCGGCGATGAATTCGGCCTCATTGGCCGGCGCCTCGATGATCTCGGCGCCGATCGGATCGAGCGCCTCGCGCTCATAATCGTAGCCGCCGCCGGCGACCGTGAAGCTCGCGCCCTTCGGCGTGACCACCCTGAATTTCGACATTGTCTGCTCCTGATGTGAGTCTGCTGTTCTTGCTTCTTGCTGGTTTGCTTCTTGATCTTGCTTCTTCTTGCTTCTTGGAGCGCGGCTGGGTCGCTGCCTTCCCATGCTTGTACGCGAGCCGCGCTGTTCTCTCCACAATTGCCGGTTGGTCCGCGGCCTGATTCTCCGGGCTTCTACGGGGAACCTCCGTAACCATCAGGTAAAGGGTCTCACATTACGGTGCGCGGAATCAATCCGCCAATCGCGTCGCGTTCCCCGCCTCTTCTGGAGACCCCCGTGAAGCTGTCAAATCTGAAGATCACCCCCAAGCTCGGCATTCTGGTGGGGGTGACCCTCCTTGGCCTGTGCACGGCCGGCATCCTCGCCGGTCACCTGATGCAGCGGGAGATGATGAATGCGCGCATCGACCAGGCCAAGGCCATCGTCGAGATGGCGAAGAACATGGCGGCGGGCCTGAAGAAGGATGTCGACGCCGGCAAGCTGACCAAGGAAGCGGCACTGGCCGAGTTCGGCAAGCGCGCCAACACCCTGACCTACGACAACGGCGCCGGCTATCTGTTCGGCACCGACTACAGCGGCATCACGGTGCTGGCGCCCGATCCGAAGCAGGTCGGAACCAATCGCATGGACATCGTGACCAATGGTCGCAAGCTCTCGCAGGAACTGATGGACGGCGTGAAGGCCAAGGGCGAGATCCTGCTGTTCTATGATTATGTGAAGCCCGGCCAGGAGACGCCGATCCGCAAGCTCGGCTACGCCGTCGCGGTCCCCGGCTTCGATATGTATCTCGGCACCGGCGCCTATCTCGACGATATCGATGCCAAGATGCGGCCGATTGCCTGGCTGCTCGGCCTCGCGATCCTCGGCATCGGCATCGTTTCCGGCTCGGTCGCCTGGCTGATCGGCCGCAGCATCTCCCGTCCGCTCAACCTGCTCGGCGCCCGCATGCGCGACATCGCCGACGGCAAGCTCGACGGTGACATCCCCGGCGTCGGCCGCGGTGACGAGGTCGGCGGAATGGCGGCCACGGTTCAGGTCTTCAAGGACAACGCGGTTCGCATCCGCGGCCTGGAACAGGCCGAGGCCGAGACCAAAGCACGCGCGGAGGCCGAGCGCCGTGGTGCGATGGAGGATATCGCCAACGATTTCGAGCGCAGCGTGAACGGCATCGTCCGCACGGTGGCCTCCGCCGCCGCCGGCATGCAGACCACGGCGCAGTCGATGACCGCGACCGCAAGCGACGCCAGCGCGCGGGCCGCGACCGTCGGCGCTGCGTCCGACAGCGCCTCCAACAATGTCGGCACCGTCGCCGCTGCCGCCGAGGAGCTCTCCAGCTCGGTTGCGGAGATCTCCCGCCAGGTGGCGCGCTCCAGCGAGGTCGCGAGCCAGGCGGTGGCCGATGCCGAGCGCACCAACGCGACCGTGCAGGCGCTCTCCACCGGCGCCGAGAAGATCGGCGAGGTGGTCAAGCTGATTCACTCGATCGCGGCTCAAACCAACCTGCTCGCGCTCAACGCCACCATCGAGGCGGCGCGCGCCGGCGAATCCGGCCGCGGTTTCGCGGTGGTCGCCTCTGAAGTGAAGGCGCTGGCCAACCAGACCGCGAAGGCGACCGAGGAGATCTCGGCGCAGGTCGCCGCGATGCAGGCGTCCACCGGCGAGGCGGTGACCTCGATCGGCGGCATCACAGCGACGATCGCGCAGATGAGCGAGATCACCGCCTCGATCTCGACCGCGATCGACCAGCAGGGCGATGCGACGCGCGAGATCGCGCGCAACATCCAGCAGGTCGCGGCCGGCTCGAGCGAGATCTCCGCCCATATCGGCGGCGTCACGTCAGCGGCCGCCGCCACCGGCACCGCGGCCGGCGACGTGCTGTCGAATGCCCGCGAGCTCGACACCCAGTCCGGCATGCTGCGCAACGCGGTCGACGAGTTCCTGCAGAAGGTGCGCGCGGCGTAAGGTTTGTAGGCCTGCCCAAACGTCATTGCGAGGAGCGTAGCGACGAAGCAATCCATCTTTCCGTGCATGCGGATCGATGGATTGCGTCGCTTCGCTCGCAATGACCGGGGCCTACTGCTTCTCGATTCCGGCGTCGGCGATCAGCTTCTCCCACAGCACGAGCTGCTCCTTGAGGAATGCCTCGAACTCCTCGGGCGTGCCGGAGAATGCCTCCATGCCGCGCTCGGCGAGTTGGCTCTTGATGTCCGGCCGCTCGACGATCTTGCGGATCTCCGCATTCAGCCTGACCACGACGTCCTTCGGCATGTTGGCGGGGCCGAGATAGCCCTGCCAGGAGGTGATATCGAAGCCCTTCACGGTGTCGTCCATCGTCGGCAGGTCCGGCAGCAGTGCCGACTTCCGCTTGGTGGTGACGGCGAGCGGCTTCAGCACCTTGGCGTTGACGTGCGGCAGCCCGGTCGGCACGTCGATGAACATCATCGAGATGCGGCCGGCGATGACGTCGGTCAGTGCCGGCGGTGAGCTCTTGTAGGGCACATGCAGCAGGTCGATGCCGGCGAGGCGCGCGAAGGTCGCGCCGGAGACGCTCGCCGATGACGAGCCACTGGCGTAGCTGTACTTGCCCGGCTCCTTCTTGGCGAGCGCGATCAGCTCGGCGACCGAGTTCGCCGGGATGTCCGGATGGATCACCAGCATGAAGGGCAGGTCGCCGGTGCGCGCGATCGGCGTGAAATCCTTGATCGGATCGTAGTTCATGGTCTTGAGCAGATACGGATTGGCCGAGTGCGTCGTGTTCGTGGTGACGAACAGCGTGTAGCCGTCGGGGGCGGAGCGGGCGACATAGTTCGCCGCGATCGAGCCGTTGGCGCCGGCCCGGTTGTCGATCACCATGCCGACGCCGAGCGCAACGCCGAGCTCCTTGGAGATCAGCCGCGTCGTGGTGTCGGTGCCGCTGCCGGCGGCAAACGGCAGCACCAGCGTGATGTTGCGGGTGGGATAGGTCTGGGCAAGTGCCGCCCCGGATATCGCCGCAAGCGCGGCGGTGGCTGCGGCCGCCAGGCAGCAGTATCGTCTCAATCCCATGACCATGTCGTCGTCCCCCCGCGCAGGCCCTGAACAGGCCCATTGCGGCCGAAGCTAACCCGGCCGCCATGGCCGCGGAAGCCGTGCCGGGAGCAGCCTTTCGCCGCATGGCCACTCCCGGGCCGTCGCAGGGGCACGCTGCCAAAAATATCGAAAACAACCCCATGCAAAGGAGCCGGTGGCGGCCGGTGCCCGACCAGGCTTGACACGTCGGGCAAATCAGTGTCATATTTCTAATATTCCGAAAGTCGGCCGTGAGTGCGTTACGATCCCGCCGGAAAGACCTGCGCGACGTGAAACGCCTTGGTGGTGATGAGCCACCGGCCGTCGATCCGATGAAACACCAGATGATCGATGAAGCCGGTTTGGCCGGCCCTGACGCGCACCTTGGCGATGGCCAGGTCGGACGCGGTCTGGTCGATGCTGATGATGGCCTCCTCGCGCGGCGATTTCATCGACGCCGGCGAGGGACGGCTGCGGATGAAGTCGCGGAATTCGGCGGCCGAGCGCACCGTGTGCCTGCCGTCCCGGATGCCGTGCACGATGCAGGCATCGGCGAAGACGTCGCGGAACCGGCTATCGTCGACGTCGTACATCAGGTTGAAATATCCATCGATCGCGGATGCGATGGCCTGGATGTCGCTCATTGCAAAATCTCCTTGGCGGTTGATGTGGCGGTGGCCGCACCGGATCGAACCGGTGATCTGCGCCGACAGTGGCCGATATGGTGGCGGAGTGCTACGACTGGGCGGTCATCTCTTGGATGACTGAAAGGCATCGGCATGGACGAAGTTGACGGTCGGCTGGTTGGCGGCCTGGTGGTCCTCGCGGCGCTGGCGGATGCGCGCAGTTTTGGCCGGGCCGCCGAACGGCTCGGCATGACGCAATCCGGGGTCAGCAAGGCGATCGCCAAGCTCGAGGCGCGCCTCGATGCCAGGCTGGTTCACCGCACGAGCCGCGCCGTCGAGCTCACCGAGGAAGGACGCGCGCTGTGCGAGCGGGTTGCTGCGCATCTGGCCGGGATCGGCGAAGCGGCGGCGGAGACCTCGAAATCGCGCGATGCGGTCCGCGGCAGGTTGCGGGTCAATGTTGACCCGCTGTTCTCCCGCATGGTGCTGTCGCCGAAGCTGAGCGAGTTCCTGCTGCAGAATCCAGGCATGGAGCTGCGTATCGAGACCCGCGACCGGATCGCGGATCTGGTCAGCGACGGTTTTGATCTGGCGGTGCGTTTCGGCGAGCCGGTGCCGTCGGCGCTGATTGCGCGCCGCGTGCTCGATGCGCGCGTGCTCACCGTGGCCTCGCCGATCTATCTCGAACGACACGGCCGGCCGCTTGATCCGCGGGAGCTGGCAAGCCGCGACCATCAGTGCATCCATGCAATCGATGCGGCGACCGGGCGTCCCTTCGATTGGGAGTTTCGGCGCGGCAACGAGGTCGTGCCGGTCGCGGTCAACGGGCGGCTCACCGTAACCGATTCAGGAACCAAGCTCGGCGCTTGCCTGGCCGGCTTCGGCATCGCGCAGGTGATCGATCTCGGCCTCGACGATCACCTGAGAGCCTGACTGAAAAATGGGTGAGTGATCTCAGTGGGGTGTGATTCCATCGGATTTGCAAAGATTCGAGGGAGAGCACGATGCCCTGGACCAAGATCACTCGGGAGCAATATCGGCGGGACGATCTGCGTTATGCAAGCGATATGACCGATGCGGAGTGGGCGGTGATCAGACGCCTGTTGCCGCGAGCGAACCGGCGCGGCCGGCCGCGTAAGACGGAGCTGCGTCGTGTGATCGAAGCGATCCTCTATATCGTTTCGACCGGCTGCCAGTGGCGGGCGTTGCCGCAGGAGTTCCCGCCCTATTCGACGGTGCAGGGCTATTTTTATAGATGGCGGGATACAGGCCGGTGGCAGAGGATTGTCAGCGTGCTTGTCCGACGGGCGCGAAAAAAGCTTGGACGGACACCGAAGCCGACGGCAGCCGTGATCGACAGTCAAAGTGCGCCAACCACGCAAGCTGGCGGACCGCGCGGCTACGATGCAGGCAAGCGCATCTACGGCCGCAAGCGGCATATCGTGACGGATACCAATGGCCTCCTCCTTGGGGTTCATGTTCATCCGGCCAACGTTCAGGACTGCCATGGCGCCGTACCGCTGCTGAAGAACGTGCGGATGAACTTCCCCCGGCTGCGCCACGTCTTTGCCGACCGGATCTACCGCGGAAATCAACTCCTCGACGCGCTCTCAGACTGCGGTCCATGGACTGTCGAGATCGTCGAGCGGCCTCAAGGCGTCAAAGGCTTCCAGCTTCTGCCGAGGCGGTGGGTGGTTGAACGCACATTCGCTTGGTTCGGCAGATGCCGCCGCCTCGCCAAGGACTTCGAGGCGACGGTGGCAACCGAAGCTGCCTGGCTGCTGATTGCACACATCAGGCTCCTGACCCGCAGACTCGCGGCTGCAGCTAAGGTTGGGTGATTTATGAGTCAGACTCTCAGGAGCGGCGCGCTGATCGAGCTGTTTCCGGACTGGCCCGACGAGTGTTTTCCGCTCTACGTCTATTACGCCTCGCGTAACCACGTGCCGGCGAAGGTGAGGCGGTTTATCGACTTCATCACGGACACGCTGGCGGCAAAGCCATATTCGCCACGCAAATCCGCCGGCTTGCGCAAGGTCAGCTAGCCATCTCCTCGGCGTCTGCTAGAGCGGGATGGGTTTGGTTGGATTGGCTTGGCGCGCTCTCGGTTCACCTATCCCGTTGGGGAGAGGTCGGATTGCGCCTGGCGATGCGAAGCATCGTCCAGTGCAATCCGGGTGAGGGCTCTTGCTCTCTCGATAGATGGTGCTGTCCTAGGACGCAGCGCGGACCAGGACACCCCGACCGTTAAGCATCCGGACGATTTGTTTACCTTTGATTCACTCAAGTTAATTGACTGGCACACGCTTTGATTCGATCATTCCCGCACTGGGCAAGGCGGTTTCATTAAGGACAATTTTTTCAGGCCCAGAGGGGCTAGCCCGATTACCGACGCGGCGGCTCGGCAAGCAATGGAATGAGGAGCGGCCTCAGCATCACCTCCAAGGGTGCTGGGGCCGTTTCTTTTGCCGTTAGGCAGTTCGCTGACTTGCCTATGCGAATGCGGTGGCTCGGAACCGGGCGCAGACTGGGCGCCATGTTCAGGCTCAGCCACTACGATGGCGTCGAGTACACCTTTATGGCGTTGGCGGCGATATCGTTCGTAGCGCTCATCGTAGGCGTCGGCGTCCTGTTGTCGGCGTCCTGTTTATGTGATGAACCTGTCATCTCATGGATTGATCCAACCGCCTTGGCCTCAGCGTGTACCCTCTCGCCGGGGCCATTTCTTTGGATAGGAACGGCCGACGTGGATCCCGGTTACCGCAACGTCCATTGCTGACTACCTGCCCACAGCGCATGGACGAATCCACGGGAAATCGGCCCCAGCCAGTCGCCTCGCTGGGGCTGCTTCTTTGGAGCGCTCCCAAGAGCGCCCACCGTCGATTACGGTGAAGTTGCGCGTTACGCGCAAAGTGAAAGAGGCCATCAAACTGGGGCGGTCTCGATCTCAAACAAATAGAACGATGGCAACCAGAGCGATGGGGCTCAGCCCCAACGCTACAATGCTCGCCCTATAAAGTAGGTCACTAGTCATGATACAACCCCTGCGTGGGGTTGAAATCTAGCTCGGGATGACTGGCGACCAAAGTGCAGTTTGTGCCACTGCTAGGAAATTAATCGTGCGCTGGATGAGAATAGGCCGCCAGCTGAGGCGGCCTTACTTGCCGTATGCCCGCGACTGTCATTTGCACGCCGAACACCGCGCGGCTTGTTCGGCATCGGTTTGATGGCGGTCCACTCGTAGTCGCTGAGTTCGCAGCGCATGCTCCGAGGCTCCGGTTTTCGGAGCTCGGGCAGCGCCATCAACTGGCAACGCCCCGTGCCGTGTCGCTAATGCTCTGAATTGACTTCCGCTTTCGGCGGCATAGCGGACTGGGCCGGACTTGCTACTGGCTCGACCCGGTCGCGGATGACCCGCAACGGACTTTAGGAACGCCCCGGGCCGATAGGAACAATCCATTCCGCATGGCTTTTACGTGCGATGGACGATCTGCTCAAGCGCGCCGACCGCGCTATTGAGGATAGCTATCGCGTCAAGGAAGAAGCGATAGAGCACCTTATACGGGCCCAAAGGGTAGCCCGGGAGGTGAGAGCTACTATCGTTCGTGCCGAAAGCGCTAGGTCCCGCTATCGTCAGCTTGGGCTGGAAACGGCTGAGAGGCAGGGCGCGTTTCAGGAAAATCCTGCGGGTACCTCACCTTCCGATCAGCGGGACTGAAGCCCAATAGTCGTCGCGCGGATATTTGGTCCAGCAGGCGTTTATGCGCTGCAGAAACAGCCTCCGCCAGCTGTCTGGAACGCTGTATAGCGGCGTCGGCACGCGCGAACAGTGTCTCAAGGTCCTGTGCCATGCCAGATAACGCGGGGGGGGGGGGCGCCGTTCCGGCGAAGGCGCCTCAAGTGAACTGCCGCCCGCTTCGCTGTATTCAGTGCCCTAATTCCAGTAAAGTGCCCTTGTCGTCGGCGGCGGTTCCGCGTCCCCCCGACTGGGGCCGGTCGCGCTTCCGCCTACGACAGGGAGCGCCGGGATGGTGTTGCCAGGTTTCCGCTTTTTCCGTCTCTCGTCTCTCGACAGAGAGCACGACGCTCGTCACCTGGCGTCGGGACGCGCAGCCATTACGCTGGGCCGCAAAGTGCTTTCGGAAAATCCTCGACCAAACATTCCAAAAACCAAGCAGCGCGAGATCAAAAAACCATCACCTCAGCAGCCTGACGGCTTTCGGATGCAAGCGGCTGTCGATAGAAAAAGGAAGGCGCAGGAGCGGCGCTCTTTTGAGCGGCAACAGCTATCTATTGCCAATAAACACGTAGCGAAGGCTGAATGCGTGATCAGGGAGCAAGTGGCCTTGATCGAGAACCTACGATGCAGCGGCCAAGACACGAAGCTCGCGGAGGAAACGTTGCGGGTGTTCGAGGCCAATCTACAGGTAATGCAAGAACACCGCGAGCTTATCGTTAGGGCCATCGAGGAGACCGAGGAAGGGCTTCAAGGCAACCTTGTTAGTTGGCCAGCTCCCGCATGGGGAAAACAGGGAGCCGATTCGGCCGAACCGTAACGTCCGGTGATCAAGCCAGCCCCTCGTCGATCTGCTCAATCGTTTTGACAATTATCGCTCGATGCTCACGCAGCGTCTTTAGATTGTGCTCAAAGCCCGTGAGCATCTCCTCCGCAACTTTGGTGTCGTGACGTTCCGCCCGCAAATTATCAAGTAAAAGTCGTTGCTTCGTGATGTGTTGCTCGGCGGTCGCGATATGCCTGTCGGACTGCGCAAGGTGTTCGACTTCGGCTTGTCGATCCATGTTTTAGCTCCACGACGCCCATCTTCAAACGCGTCCACGGAGATGTCGTTCCTTTGGGCGGTACGTCAAAATGTGCCGAAGTTGCCTATTGGCCCATCGCGTCATTTAGCTGCGCTGCAGAATTTGGTCGCTATCGGTGCTATAGCAGACTTTGGCAAGCTGTCCGCCCGGCAGATTTATGGGTTCACGGCCTCGCGCTTCGCCGATGTCTTGGCGGACCCTTGGCGCGAGGCGATGATGACGCCGGCGAGCACCAGCGCGTAGCCGATCAGATGGAACGGCGCGAGCGTCTCGCCGAGCAGCAGGATCGCCATCGCCGAGCCGAACACCGGCACCAGATGGAAGAACGGCGCGGCGCGGTTCGGGCCGATCAGCGCGACGCCGCGGTTGAAGAACAGATAGGCGAGCGTGGACGGGAAGATCAGCACATAGGCGAGCGTTGCGCCGGTCAGCAAGTCGAACTTCAGCGTCACGCCGTTGGCGAACTCCCAGGCCGCCACCGGCAGCAGCATCAGCGCACCGCAGCAGGTGGTGAACGAGATCAGCGAAAGCTGATGGATCTTCGGTCGCCGCGGGATCAGCGCCGAATAGAGCCCGAACGATACCAGCGAGGCGCCGAACATGATGTCGCCGCGGTTGAAGCTGATGCTGGCGAGCGCGGAGAAGTCGCCGCGCAGGATGATGGTCAGCACACCGGCCAGCGAGATCGCGATGCCGGCCAGCTGCGCCGGCGTCAGCCGCACGCCGAACAGGATCAGTGACCACAGCGCCACGAACAGCGGCCCCGCCGACTGGATCAAGAGCGCGTTGAGCGCCTCGGTATACTGCATCGCCCAGTAGGAGATCGCGTTGTTGAAGGCGAAGCCGACCGCGGACAGCAGCAGCATCAGCGGCAGGGCGCCGCGCAGCTTCGGCCAGTCCAGCTTCAGATGCGGCCAGGCGAACGGCAACAGGATCAGGAAGACGCCGAACCAGCGGATCGTGGTCAGCGTGACCGGCGGCACATGGCTGCCGACATGCCGCGCCAGCACGATGTTGGCGGCCCAGAACAGCGATGTCAGGCTGAGCAGCAGATAGGGCTGGTTATTGAGCCAGCTGAGCGGCGAGCGGCGTGGGGTTGTGGCAGGTGCGGGCAAGGTGGTCATTATCGGGCGGATGTTGTGCCCGAATCCGGCGCCGCGACAAGACGAAAGAGCGGATTGGAGCCATGCGCGGGGGCTCAATCTGACGCGGAAGCCACACTGCCGCGGAATAACAGAATCCGTCATCCTGAGAGACCGTGAATGAATGCCTCTCGATGCCGCAACATACTCGATGTCGTCCCGGCGAAAGCCGGGACGACGAGCGGAGAGATTGCGCTGCATCCTTGCCTATCTCTGCGGCCCCGACAGCGAGATGTCGCGCTCGGCGCGAAACACGTTGCTGTAGAGATTGGCGATCCATTGCCGTCCGCTCGAGGTGATGTTGAGGTAGCGGATCGCCTTCTGCACATGCGGTGCGACGCTGTCCCAGTAGAACCGCGGATAGCGGTCGACGAGATCGGCCGGCGAATCGTAGCCGAGCTGGCGGTTCAGTCCGGCCTCCTCGAATTCGATGTACAGCGCGTTGGCCTTGCGGATGTAGTGGGGATCGCCGAGCTGGCCGATCAGGTCGGCCGCGCGCAGCAGGGTGGCCTCTTCGCCGAAATCCTCATCGTCATCAGGCGCGCTCAGCGGAAAGCGGGTGCCTTCGATGGCACGCACGATGCGCTCCTTGTCGAGCAGGGTGACGCCCTTGAGCCGCTCCATCACGAAGATCTTGGAGCGGTCGACGTGGTAGGACATCAGCGCCGCATCCGACGAGCCGCGCGGCAGGATGATCTTGCGGCCGTCGGCCTCGACCAGATAGCCGTCCTGGCCGTCGGCCTCGAACAGCCCGCGCACATAGCCGATGTCATGGGTGAGGCAGGCGATGATGACATGGGCATAGTCTTCGGCGCTCATATGCGAGTGCAGCGCGCGGCCGCGCAGGATGTCGTGGCCGGCCAGCGTCACCAGCATGGTGTGCTCGACATTGTGATAGAGCGCGTCGCTGTTGCCGATGCATTCGAGCGCGATCCGGGCGATCGAGGGCACCATTTCCACCAGCTGGGTCTGCGAAGAGCCGAACCGGCGCTGCATGTACTCGCCGAGGAACTTGCCGAGCGCGTCGGCCGCTAGTTCTGGAAGGGTCATCACGGCCTTGACCTCCGAGAGCTGACCTGAGCTTACGGCTCGGCGGTATTTCAGGCTAGTCCCGCGATGTGACATAATCGTTGCGGCCGGACCGATGTGGCGGGAGTGACGGGCTTTGGGCGGGAGCGGGTGATGGGTGTCGATCTCTTGAACGTCAAAGGCCTGAACGAGCTGGACCGCGAGGCGCCGGTCGTGATGGTCAATCTGATGCGGTTTCGCGCGCGGTCGCTCGACGGCGACGGCTCGGGCTGGGATGCCTATTTGCGCTACAGCGCGCTCACCGTCCCGATGATCAAGGCGCGCGGCGGCACGCTGTTGTGGACCGGCAGCGCCGAGACTGTCGCCCTCGGCGAGCCGGCCGGCCAGAGCTGGGATTATCTCGCGCTGGTCTACTACCCGAGCGTCGCCGCCTTCATCGACATGATGACCTCGGCCGACTACGAAGACCGCTGCGACCCGCATCGCCGCAACGGCTGCGAGGAGCACGTCATCATCGCGACGCGCGAGGCCTACAGCAAGTTCAAGGTGGGGTAGCCGACGAACCCGGCTCCCATCCCGTCATTGCGAGCGTAGCGAAGCAATCCATTTCACCGCGTAGTGGAGCGATGGATTGCTTCGTCGCTAACGCTCCTCGCAATGACGGTTGACAGTGACCCTCAGGATGATGGGTTTGCGAGCGGCTGCAGCGCCGCGTGGCAGGCGCTCTGCACGACACGGCAGACATCATCGCTCGACCGCCCCGCGCTCAGCGATGCGAAGGTCGGATAGCTCGTCAGCGCGAAGATCAGGTCGACGGCGTCGCTGCGAGCTTGCTGTGACGCGCCCTTGCCCGCGATGCGGTCGATCAATCCGGTGACGCCGCGGCGGCGGCGCTCGTTGCGCTCGCGCACGGCTTCGGCGAATTCGGGATCGGTCGCCATCGCGTCGTGCAGCCGGCCGACCGCGGAATCCCGGCTCCAGAATCCGCAGAAGATCTCGACCATCCGGTCGAGCGCGGCGCGCGGATCGGCCATCGTCATGGCGTCGGCGAGCTGGTGCAGCCCGCCATGGCGCGCGATCTCGTCGAACACCGCCTCGAGCAGCCCGCGCCGCGAGCCGAACTGGTTGTAGACCGTCAGCCGGGTCACGCCGGCCGCCTTGGCCACCGTATCGAGCGAGAAGCGCGCGATGCTCTCGTCGCGCAATGTGCGCGAGGCGGCCTCGATCACGCGCTCGCGGGTCTCGGCGGCGGCAGCGCTGCGCGCCGGGCTCACATAGCTGCGCGGCGGCATCGGTTTGCCTTGCTTTCGTCAGATTGACTATACATTATGTATATCTAATTTCCAATGCCCATCCGGAGCGACATCATGCAGACCGCCCTGATCATAGCGCTGTCCCTTCACGTCCTGTCATCGGTGTTTTGGGCCGGCTCGAGCTTCACCCTGGCGCGCACCGGCGGCCTCGGCGGCGAAAAGCTGCTGTTTCCGCAAATCGGCGCCGCGACGGTCGCGATCGTGACCGGCGGCACGCTCTGGCGCCTGGTCCACGAAGGCTCGTTCGGGCTGTCGGAGCAGATTCTGGCGGGCGGCGCGATCGCGGCGCTGGCCGCGATCGCCGTGCAGGTCATCGTCGGCGGCGGCGCGGTCCGGCAGCTGCGCAGCAGCGCGGGCGATACCTCAGCCGCGCGCTCGCGCCTGGCGGTCGCCCAGCGCATCGCCGCCGCCCTGCTCGCGATCACCGCGCTGTGCATGGGCGCGGCGCGCTATGCGTGAGCCTGGAGCCTTTCCCGTTCCGATAGAATCGCAACGGGGCTCTAAAGCGCGATGAGATTGGGTTGAATCATCATCGCGCTTTAGCTCCTTGTATGAGCATGATCTTTTCGGAAAACCGCTTCGCACTTTTCCGGATCATGCTTTGGACTCTTGTTGTGACGCGTTTTCTTCACGCGAACCGGTATCCACTTCGCTCGAAAACGCTCTAGAACTTCCGCACCAGGTCCGGAGTGATCTCCTTCAGGCTGCGGATGCCGAGCAGCGCGAGATCGCGGTCGATCTCGGCATGCAGCAGCGAGATCGCGCGCGCCACGCCGGCCTCGCCGGCGACCACGGCGGCATAGAGGAACGGCCGCCCGACCCAGACGAAATCCGCACCGAGCGCCAGCGCCTTGATCACGTCGGTGCCGCGGCGGATGCCGCCGTCGACCATCACGGTCATGTTGCCCTTCTGCGCCGCGATCTCCGGCAGCGTGCGCAAGCCGGAGACGGTGTAGTCGAGCTGGCGGCCGCCATGGTTGGAGACCATGACGCCGTCGCAGCCATGCTCGCGCGCCAGCCGGGCGTCTTCCGGCGAGATCAGTCCTTTGACCACGAGCTTGCCGCGCCAGCGCTTGCGGATCAGCTCGACATGCTTCCAGGCTAGCTGGTCGCGGCTGCCGATGTTGCGCATCAAATTCTTGGACAGCACCGGCGGGCCCTGCTTGGCGTCCATGTTCTCGAAATGCGGCATGCCGTGGTTGAACACGGTGCGCGCCCAGGTGTTGAGCAGCCAGTCGGGATGGGTGATGGTGTCCCAGAACACCCGCGGCGTGATCTCGAGCGGCACCTGGAAGCCGTTGCGGATATTGTTCTCGCGGTTGGGCGGCACCGGCACGTCGGCGGTGACGACGAAGGTGTCGTAGCCGGCGGCGGCGACACGGTCGACCAGCGGCTCGATCCGCTCGGGAAGGCCGGCGAGATAGGCCTGGTACCAGGCCGAAGGATTGGCGGCGCGAACGTCCTCCAGCGTGATCAGCGAGGAGGCCGACAGGATCATCGGAACGTTGGCGGCGGCCGCGGCGCGCGTCAGCACGATGTCGCCGCGATAGGCGCACAGCGCGGACGAGCCCATCGGCGGAATGCCGAACGGCGAGGCGTAGCTCTTGCCGAACAGCGTCGTGGTCTGGTCGCGGCCGGAGACGTCCTGCAGCACCCGCGGCACGAAGCCGTATTCCTCGAACGCCCGGCGATTGTCGGTGCGGGCCATATCGGTCTCGGCGCCGCCCGAGATGTAGCCGTAGAGGAATTTCGGCAGCAGCCGGCGCGCCTGCGGCTCGAAATCGTCGAGCGTGAGATAGCGCCGCAGATGCCGGGGTACGGCGGGTGCAGCGCGGTTGACGGTTACGGCAGGCGGAGAGGGGGCTGCGGTCCGGTCGTGCACGTTGAGCGTTTCCGTTGTTCTTGGTTCTTGGTCGGAAGGCCAGACTAGAGCATGATCCGGAAAAGTGGATACCGGTTTTCCGAAAAGATCATGCTCAAACAAAGAGATGAGATCATGATGCGATTCCATGGAAACGCATCATGATCTAGCGCCTGCCGGCGGGCCCGACAAATTTCTCGTTGAACTTGTTGACGGACTGGCTGACGTCGCTGAGCGTCTTGCGGGTCTCGGCGATCATGGCGCCGGATTTCTTGTCGAAGCTCTGGATCAACTCGCGCAGCGAGATCACGGTCGGCAGCAGCTCGCCGCCATATTTGTCGCTGCCGAAGCTTTTCAGGAACTTGTCGGCCGAGTTCATCTTGGCGTCGACCGCGCTGATGCCGTCGTCGGCGGCGTCGATGAAGCCGGCGATCAGCTCGCCATTGCCGGACAGCGAGTTGGTGAAGTTCTCGAGCCCGAGCAGCGAGTCCTTGATGTCGGCCTCGTTCTCGCTGATGACGCGGTCGACATTGCGCAGCGCGACCCGCAGCTTCTCCTGGATCCCCATCGTGCCTTCGGCGTCGGCCGTCAGTTCGGGAATGCCGTCGGCGCCGAGCGTCGGCGGCGGCGCATCGTCGGTGCCGCCGGTGAAGGAGATCGAGGCGATCCCGGTCAGGCCCTGGAATTCGAGGCCGGCCTGGGTATCCTTCTTGATCGGGGCGTTGCCTTCGATCCGCGTCATCGCCACCACGCGGTGCCGGTCGAGCCTGATCGAGACCACCTCGCCGATCCGCACGCCGGCGAAGTTGACGCTGCCGCCGCGGCGCAGGCCGGAGAGCCGAGCCCTCGAAGATGACGCGGAACGGCACCATCCGCTTGATGCCGGCATAGCGCTGATAGCCGAGCCAGCCGCCGAGCGAGCCGGCGATCAGGGCCAGCGTCAGGGTGCCGATCAAGAGATTGCTGGCGCGCGCCATGCGTAAAACCCGTCTGCGAAGCAGGTCTCAAGAGATAGCGGATTTGCCGCCGATAGTCACCGCGGGCTTTCCTTACCTCGCCCCGCTTGCGGGGTCGAGACGAGCGAAGCTCGCTCTTAGAGGTAGGATCGCATGCAGCGCAGCGGAATGCGGTCCGGGTGAGGGGAGTCTCCGCGCATTCGTCTCTCGCCGTCCTCGCGGAGCGAGCCCCTCACCCCAACCCTCTCCCCGTAAGAACGGGGAGAGGGAGAGGAGAATTACGCGCTCTGCTTCCGCGATGCCGCGAACACGCCGGCCAGCACCAGCGCGAAGCCGATGAAGTGGAAGGCCTGCGGATGCTCGCCGATGAACACGATCGACATGATGGTGCCGAACACCGGAACCATGTGGAAGAACGGTGCGGCCCGGTTGGCGCCGATCAGCTGCACACCGCGGTTGAAGCACAGATAGGCCAGTGTCGAGGGGAACACCGCGACATAGAACAGCGACAGCAGATTGTTGATCGTGAGCTGCATCACCGGGCGCGCGCCGAGTTCCCAGATGTAGAGCGGGATCAGGACCAGCGCGCCGCAGCCGAAGGTGAAGGCGGCGACCGACAGGCCGTGGATCTTGGGCCGCTTCAGGGTCAGCACCGAATACAGCGCGAAGATCACCAATGCGACGATGAAGATCAGATCGCCCTTGTTGAACTCGATTTTCGACAGCGTCGTGAGATCACCGTGCAGCAGGATCACCAGCACGCCGGCGAGCGACAGCAGCACTCCGAACAATTGCGCCAGTGTCAGCCGCGCGCCGAGCAGGATCAGCGACCACAGCGCGACCACCAGCGGTACCGCGGATTGCAGCAGCAGCGTATTGAGCGCCTGGGTGTGCTCGAGCGCCCAGTATTGCAGCGTGTTGAAGGCGCTGATGCCGGTGATCGACATCAGCACCATGATGCCGAGATTGTTGCGGATCACCGGCCAGTCGCGGACGAGGTGCTTCCAGGCAAACGGCAGGATGATCAGGAATGCCGCCGACCAGCGCAGGAACGACAGCGTCACCGGCGGAATGTGGCCGGCGGCGAGGCGGCCGACGATCGCATTGCCGGCCCAGCACGTCGCGGTGATGCAGAGCAGCAGATAGGGCTGGTTGGCGATCCAGGAGCCGGCCGCAGGCGTTGATGTGGTGGAATCGGAGGCAGACATAAAGAGGGCCCGGGTTCACGACGCCGCGGCCTGCCCGGCTGGCACCGCCGGGCCGGTATGGATCTCCCCGGCTCGGATCACAGACACGGATTTCGTCATTCCATCAATGGGGATAGACGCATCGCGACCATGCGCGAAGACCCCTTCACCAAGGCAGCCTGACGGCGCCTGGCCGGGCCAGCCCCGCGCCCGTCGCGCACGGAATCGAATGCTTGGCTCTAGCCGGTCTCCGGCGGCGTGGTCTGGCGCTTGACGATCTGCTCGGCGAGCTCGATCAGGATCCGCTTGGTGTCGGGGTCCTGCACGTCGCGAAACACCCGCAGCATGCGCAGTTCGAGCAGGGACTGCAGCGATTCCGCCGTCTGGCCGGCCTGCGCCGGCGCTGCCGTGACCGGCCGGCGGTTGAGGATGTCGGCGGCGATTCCGAGCATCTCGGCGACGGTCGCCAGGCGACCGGTATCGATCTTCACCGTGCCGTCGACGCCGTTCTTTTGCAGAGAGGCGCCGGCGCACAGGATCTCGGCGAGATCCGCCTGCGACAGCCCGATTGCGCGCCAGCGCGCCTGCACCAATTGGTCGATCTGGTCGTCCTGTGACGTGCTCATGATGCGTTCAGACCATCTCCAGCTAGGTCCGTGGACAGCATTTCCGCTACGAAAGTTGGTAGCAAATGAACCGGCGGTTCGTCGCGATGGGACTTCTACGGATCATCGGCTGGACAACGGGTCCTGCCGTACCGGGCAACGTGCAGGATGATCGGCGCCTCGACGCCGGCCGGGCAGTCGCGCCGGACGAGCACCGGAGTGCGCACCCTGGTCTGGGATGCTCGCATCAGCGTCATCCGGCGACGGCCCTTATTATCAAGACCGTGCGCGAATGCAATCAGGGGGCGATCGGGAAGATGAACCCAACCGGATGTGTGACCGCGCCACAGATCGCGGTGTCTGGTCCTGGCAGGGCGATGCGGTCGGCATGGCGGCAGCCCCGGGAGCGCCGCCATGGCTGCGCGGCGCCGCTCACAAATCGATGATTCCGAGCGCGATGCTCTTGGCCACCCCATGGGTCTTGTTGGATGCCTCGAGCTTGCGCAGCGCCTGCTTGATGAAGCCTTCCACCGTCTCCGGCGAAATGCCGAGGATCTGCGCGGTGTCGGCCACGGTCTTGCCGCGCGCCGCCCAGGCGATCACTTCCTTCTCCCGCCCGGTGAGCTTGATGGTTTCGGCGGCGTCCGCGGGCTTGAGGATGGTCGGCGCGTTGCGCTGGTCGCGGTTGACGATGTCCATCGCCCGCTGCACCCAATAGATCATCAACAGATGCAGTTCATGGCGATGGCAGACGAACAGCTTGTCGAAGTCGCGCGGCTCGTCTTCCCAGAAGAACACCGTCGAGCTCGAATGCACCGCGCCGAGCCGGTCGCGATAGTGGAAGGGAACGACGAAGCCGTCCTTGAATCCGAACTCCCGGGCGGCATCCATCGTCTTGACCTCGGGCGGTCGCTTGCGTCCGCTTCGCTCCGGCAGCTTCAGGCTGCTCCAGCTGAACGGCGTGTTGGTGCGTCGTGACCGCGCCAGCGCCGGATCGGCATGAACGAACTCGTTCTGCACATACGCCCGCTTCCAGGCATCGGGAAATGTGCCGATATGATAGGGCAGATCAAGGTCGGGCCGGCCGGCATCGACAAAGGCAAAGCCCGAGAAGCCGTAATTCTGGACAACGCGATGCAATGACGAGCTGAGCTCGTCGATGGTATCCGACGCCTCGATGGTCGAAATCGCGTCTACCAGGCCCATTGACGAAAACCCCCGGTTTTAGGGGGTACCACAGTTAACCCCTTTTGTTCCAGATGTTCCCGCATTTGGAGGAAGGGACAAATGCTTCATTCATTGGACGGCTACCACGCCCTCATTACCAGGGAAAAGCTTGATCCGGCGCATGTCGGGGCGATGTTGCGGCTGCGCAAGCGCCTGTTCGTCGACCATTGCGGCTGGCTTCTGACCACGGTCGGGGATGTCGAACGCGATCAGTTCGACTGCTGGTATACCGAGCACTGCCTGTTGTTCTCCGGCGTCGAGCTCGTCGGCGGTTTCCGGGCTATCCGCACCGATTATCCCTATCTTACCAAGTCGGTCTTCCCGCAGCTTGCGCTGCGTCGCTTCCCGACCAGCCGCGATGCCTGGGAGATCAGCCGTTTCGGCGTGCTGCCGAACGTTGCGAGGTCGCAGGCCGCACGCGTGAACTACGCGCTGATGTTCCGCTTCGCCGAGCTGCGCGGAGCGAAGGCGCTCGTCGCGTTGGCCGACCTCTCCTATGAGCGCTTTCTCACCCGCATGGACATCCGCACCCGCCGCTACGGCCCGCCGCAGGTGATCGGCAATGATCGCATGGGCCGCCCGCTGACGGCGCTAGCCGGAGAAATTCCGCTCGGTCTCGCCGCCAATCCCGGCCTGACCAAATTCCTCGACCTTGGACGGCAATTGGAGATCCACGATGCTTCACATGTTCTCGGACGTTCGAGCATTCCAGCGTGATCCGCTGCGTCTGCTGCTGACGCGCGGCAACGAGTCCGCGCTGGGGCTGGTGCCGTTGCAGCTCGGTCCTGCGCCGGTGTTCCTGGTGAACGATCCCGATCTGCTGCGCCCGATCCTCAAGGCGCCGGAGACCGACATCGGAAAGGGCAAGCTGATCAAGAAGCTGACGCCGGTGCTCGGCCGCAGCTCGCTGATGCTGAGCGGCGAGGAGCACAAGCGGCGCCGAGCGGTGCTGCAGAAGCACATGGCCAAGGGCAGCGTCGAGAAATTCCTGCCGCATATGTGCGCCGAGATCCGCGCGGTCGGCGCCAGCCTGGCGCGGCTCGGATCGTTCGATCCGCACCATGTCACCGCGATGCTGGCGCTGCGGACGATCTGCGTCGCGATCTTCGGCTCCCAGGTGATGTCGTCCGGCGACGAGGAAGCCCTGGTTCAGGCGGTGGGCGCGATCGAGGACGATCTTGCGGAAGAGATGTTCCGCGCGTTGCCGTTCGGTCCGGTGGCCTGGTATCGGCGGCGCAAGAACCGGATCTGCGCCAAGCTTGCGATGTCGACGGTGGTGCAGCGCCTGCGCCGCAAGGCCGGCTCGAGCAGCGCGCTGCGCGATCTCGAGGCGCTCGGCCTGACCGATCGCGATCTCGAGGACGAGATCCTGACATTGCTGCTGGCCGGCCATCACACCACGGGTTCGACTGCGGCGTGGATGTTCTACCAGATGGCTGCCGATCCCGCCCTGATGGACGAGATCGCCGACGAGGCGGCGGAGTGCCTCGGCGACGACGGCGAGCTGCGACTCGACGCGGTGAAGCGCGCCAATCTGAGCGCGACGCTGGTCAAGGAGGTCTGCCGGCTCTACCCCAGCGCCTGGTGGTTCTCGCGCGAGGTGATGCAGCCGGTGACGATCGGCGGGCGCGACCTCAAGGTCGGCACCTCGCTATTGATCTGCCCCTGGCAGCTGCAGCGCGATGGCAGGCATTTCGAGGATCCGGACCGCTTCCTGCTGACGCGGCGCTACAACACCGACGCCTACATCCCGTTCGGCGCCGGTCCGCGCGCCTGCGCCGGGATGGGGGTTGCGATGCTCGAGCTGCAACTGCTCGCGCTCGAGATCGCCGCGGCCTATCGCTTCACCGGCGTCAGCCCGAATCCGGCGCCGTGGCCGAAAGCCTCGGTGACGCTGATTCCCCCGCCGATGACCATCGACATCGAAATCCGCGAGATGCGCCCGCGCATCCCGCATCTCGGCGACGAAGCCGAGCATCTGCCGTACATCCCAACCGTGGGTGCGGCGTCCATCAGCACACTACAATCGGTATCCCAATGACAACTCAGCTAACAACGGCCAGCGCCGGGCAAAGGGCCATGGATCAAGTGCAAGTGCGCAGTTTGCGCGACGTCATCGCTGTCTTGATCGAGCAGCGCAGCATCGTGAGGGCGGCCGGCGCAAGCTTCGCCGCGCATCTGCTTGACCTCGCGATCATGCAGCTGCGGCTCAACGTCAACGATATTACGGCGGAGGAATTATCCGGTCTGTCCGACTTCGTCGGAGCGGAGTTTATGAGGGACAAATCCTCGCATTGATCGCGGCGACCGGTCTTCGGATCGGTCTTGCGTAGGATCCGTCTTGCGCAGGCTCAGCCTTGCGCAGGATCAGTCTTGCGCAGGATCAGTCTTGCGTCGCCACCAGCGCCTTCATCGTGGCGCCGGCGGCAAGCGCGGCGTCGTTCGGATCGATCTCGATCTGCAGGCCGCGCTGGCCGCCATTGACGAAGACCGTGACGTGGGTGAGGGCGGTCTCGTCGATCGCGGTCGGCACCTTCTTCTTCTGGCCGAACGGGCTGATGCCGCCGACATGATAGCCGGTCAGCCGCTCGGCATCGGCCGGGCGCATCATCCTGGCCGACTTGCCGCCGAGGGCGGCGGCAAGTTTCTTCATGCTGACCTCGCAGTCGGACGGCACCACGGCGCAGACCGGCTTGCCGTCGACCTCCGCCATCAGCGTCTTGAGCATGCGATTCGGGTCGACGCCGAGCGCCTCGGCCGCCTGCAGCCCGATGCTCTCGGCGCTGGAATCGTAGACATAGGTGTGAAGCTTGAAGGCAATGCCGAGCTTGCGCAGCGCCATCGTCGCTTGGGTGGAATTGGGCATGGACCCTGCCGGTTAATCTAGGTGAATGATCGCCGTAATAGGAGCTGCGATCAATCCACAGCAGGGTCCGGCGTCACGTTGCCGTAACATTAAATTCCCGCCAGCCCGGCGCAGCCGGGCGCAGCATGGAATTTAATGGGGATATCAAAGGGTTGTAGGTCGTCTAAAAGGCGTAAACGAGCCCCTTCTTGCTTGCGCAGCCGAGCCGCTTCCTTTATCCGGTAGGCGCCTTGCGTGCGCGCGGCCGGGCGCCGCGATTTAGGCTGGGCATATCAATGCAGGTCGCTGTGGGCGGACGCGTTTTCGCCGCGATCATGGTCTGAAACACCTGAAGGGAACATCTTCGCAATGGCCAATGTTGTCGTCGTCGGCGCCCAATGGGGTGACGAAGGGAAGGGCAAGATCGTCGACTGGCTGTCGGAACAGGCCGACATCGTCGTGCGCTTCCAGGGCGGCCACAATGCCGGCCATACGCTCGTGATCAATGGCGAGACCTACAAGCTGGCGCTGCTGCCCTCCGGCGTGCTGCGGGCGAACAAGCTCGCGGTGATCGGCAATGGCGTGGTGTTCGATCCGCAGGCCTTCCTCGACGAAGTCGCCAAGCTGAAGGGGCAGGGCGTCGCGGTCGGACCGGACAATCTGCGGATCGCCGAGAACGTCACGCTGATCCTGCCGCTGCATCGCGAGCTCGACGCCTTGCGCGAATCGTCCAACGCCATCACCTCGATCGGCACGACCCGCCGCGGCATCGGCCCGGCCTATGAGGACAAGGTCGGCCGCCGCGCCATCCGCCTGATGGACCTCGCCGACCTCGACACCCTGCCGCACAAGATCGAACGCCTGCTGGCGCATCACAATGCGCTGCGCCGCGGCCTCAACCTCGCGGAGATCGACGGCAAGAGCATCCTGAGCGAGCTGTCGGCGATGGCGCCGAAGCTATTGCCCTATGCCGAGACGGTGTGGCGGCTGCTGGACCTCAAGCGCCGCGAGGGCAAGCGCATCCTGTTCGAGGGCGCGCAGGGCGCGCTGCTCGACGTCGACCACGGCACCTATCCCTATGTGACGTCGTCCAACACGGTGGCGGCGCAGGCCGCGACCGGCACCGGCCTCGGCCCGGGCGCGGTCGGCTATGTGCTGGGCATCTGCAAGGCCTACACCACCCGGGTCGGCCAGGGTCCGTTCCCGACCGAGCTGAACGACGAGATCGGCGAGGAAATCGGCCGTCGCGGCAAGGAATTCGGCGTCAATACCGGGCGCAAGCGCCGGGTCGGCTGGTTCGATGCCATGCTGGTGCGACAGACTGTCCGCACCTGCGGAATTGCCGGGCTGGCGCTGACCAAGCTCGATATTCTCGACGGGTTCGACAGCATCAAGGTCTGCATCGGCTACAAGCTCGACGGCAAGGAAATCGACCATCTGCCGGCGGGCGAGGGCGCGCAGGCCCGGGTCGAGCCGATCTATGAGATCATCGAGGGCTGGAAACAGCCGACCGCCAATGCGCGGTCCTGGGCGGACCTGCCGGCCCAGGCCATCAAGTACGTTCGCCGGGTCGAGGAACTGGTGGGGTGTCCGATCGCCCTGCTATCCACCAGCCCGGAGCGTGAAGATACTATTCTGGTACAGAATCCGTTCGAGGCTTAACGGGATATTACCTATATCCCTCCAATTGTGTGGAAATGGCTGACTACTACCCGCTGATCGCCCGTGCCATCGCCGGATTGGACCCCAACGCCCCCGGCGAAGCCCGCCGTGCGCTGTATGCGCGGGCGCGAACGGCGTTGATCCAGCAGCTCCGCGGCGTGCAGCCGCCGCTCTCCGAGTCCGAGATCACCCGCGAACGGCTGTCGCTGGAAGAGGCGGTTCGCAAGGTCGAGTCCGAGGCCGCGCAGCGCGCCCGCGAGGCCTCGCGTCCCGGTGGCGCTGCCGCTGTCCGCGGCAGCCGCGCCAATGCCCGGCCGCCCGAGCCCGGTCCCGCCGACACTGCCGCGCGCCCGCGGCCCCCGGCCGAACCCCGTCCGCCGCGCAATCTGCGCCCCGACGCGCCGCCGCCGGCCCCGCCGCGGCCGCAAAACCCGCCGGTCCCGCCCGAGACCCAGGCGCCGCCGGCCCGACCGGGCCCGCCCCGCCGCGGTCCGGAAGGCGCGCCGCCGCCGGTGCCGCCGGCCGCGCCGGGCGTGCGCGGCTTCCGCGACATCACCGCCGATGCTGACGATCTCGGCCGTGCCGCGGCGCAAGCCAGCCGCAACGCGCGCAAGACCTACGCCAACGTGCCGTCGCCCTCGCCGGAATTCGATCGGCTCGAGCCGAGCCTTGAGAATCGCGGCGGCGATCCCGAGGCGCCGTATTCCTACGACGAGTCGATCGAGGAGGCCGAGCGCTACACCCCGCAGCCGCCGCAAGGTCCGCCGCCGCAGCGGTCGCGGGCCGGCAACGGCGAGCGCGAGCCGAAGAAGCCGCCGCGCGTCGGCTCGATGTTCCCGTTCAAGACCGCGATCGTGATCGGCATCCTGCTGATCCTGGTCGGCACCGGCATCCTGTTCCGGCAGCAGGCCATGACCCTCGTCAGCAGCCTGTTCAAATCCTCGGCCCCGGTCGAGGCGCCGAAGGATGCCGCGTCGACGCCTGCGAGCAAGAAGATCACCGACCGCGTCGGCCAGCCCTCGTCGTCGGGCGAGACGGTCGCCCCGGTGGCGCAGCGCGTGGTGCTGTATGACGAGGATCCGTCGGATCCGAAGGGCAAGCAGTATGTCGGTTCGGTGGTCTGGCGCACCGAGCAGGTCAAGGGATCGGGCAACCAGAAGCCCGACATCGCCGTGCGGGCCGACATCGACATCCCCGATCGCAAGTTCAAGATGACGATGTCGTTCCGCCGCAACACCGATTCATCGCTGCCGGCGAGCCATACCGCGGAATTGACCTTCATCCTGCCGCAGGACTTCGCCAATGGCGGCGTCGGCAACGTGCCGGGCATCCTGATGAAGTCGAACGAGCAGGCGCGCGGCACGCCGCTGGCAGGGCTCGCCGTCAAGGTCACCGACGGCTTCTTCCTGGTCGGCCTCTCCAATGTCGACGCCGACCGCTCGCGCAATCTGCAGCTCCTGAAGGAGCGCTCGTGGTTCGACGTGCCGCTGGTCTACACCAACCAGCGCCGCGCCATCATCGCGATCGAGAAGGGCGCCCCCGGCGAGCGAGCCTTCAACGAGGCGTTCGCGGCGTGGGGTGAGTAGCGGCCTTAGCTCTCGCCCCGGTCGCCAGCAATGTCGTCGCCCGGCTTCGTCCGGGCGATTCCGTATCGCAGCAAGATCAGCGGCTGTTGCAGCGCATCGACGTGCAGAGCTCCGGAACATCGCCGCGACTTTCGATTTTTCCCTAGAACCGTCGCGCGACCGCGTTACACTTGGTTGACGTCGGGCAAGGGCACGCCATGAAACGCTATCTGATCTTCGCAGCCATCGGGCCGTTCATCGGCGGCTTCCTGCTGCTGCTCATGACCACCTATCAGTCCGGCTACTGGACCGAGACCAGTGGCGGCGAGGTGACCAAGCTGCTCGTCGTGTTCGTGAAGTCGCTGCAATACAATTATCTGTTCGGCATCGTGCCGTCGCTGATGTTCGGCGCGATCGACGACATCCTGATGCACGTGAAGCGGATCGCGCCGGTGGTGCGGATGCTGCTCGTCGGCGCGGTGGCGTTCGTCGGCGCGGCGCTGACCTATGCCTCGCACGGCTCCGAGAGCGGCGCGGTGCAGTTCATCCTGTACGGAATGGTCGGCTTCATCCCAGGCGTGATCACGTCCTGGCTGGCGCACAAATATGCCGAAGAGCTGCACGCGCCGGCGCAGCCGGCTTCCCAGCATTAGGGCAGGTGCTCAGTACCAAGGGAAAAGCAGAAGTCGCGTTCGGCGACTTCTGACCCAACCGCGAAATGAGCACGTCGCGATCGGACAAGGGCCGCGCTCAACGCCCGGCGCGGAATAGATCGCCCCTTGCAGTAATCGTATCAGCGCGCGAGACGCGGGAGGTCCGGCTACCTTCACACAACTGTCATATCATCGTCATGGAAACGTAGTCCCAATGTCATGTCCGCGTTCGTCCTCGCGACCCGCGGCCGCCCGGGGCAGTGGCGATGCCGATCCCGGGCGTGCTCCATTCTGTGTTCGCGCATTTATTTCAGCCGTCGCTGCAGACGACCGGGACGTACGGGATCTGCGTTTCGGATTCGGGGAAAGGAATTTCGAGTGGCAGATGCAAGCTTCAGCCTTCTGACGGGCAACAGTATCGAAACGCGCCTGGTCCGAGCCGGCGGCATTATTTTTCGCGAGGGGGAGCAGGCCAACGAGCTCTTCGTGATCAAGAGCGGCTATGTGCGCATTCAGGTCGGCAACAAGACCATGGCGGACCTCGCGCCTGACACGATCTTTGGCGAGATGGCGTTGATCGACAATGGGCCAAGGAGTGCGACCGCCACGGCGCTCACGGATGTCGAACTCGTCCCGGTCTCGGAAAAGCAGTTTCTCTTCCTCGTGAGCCAGACGCCGCATTTTGCCCTGAAGGTGATGAGGACGCTGGCGCAGCGGCTCAGAACGATGAACAAGGGCGTCTACTGAAGCGAGCACGGCAGAGCCTCGAGGTAACAGGCCTTGAAGGTGACACAGTGGTAATGTGACGCAACTTGAACCGCCTGCCTGCGTTACCATGTGATGGCCATGACCGAGGACGACATCTTCACGCCCCACGCCGCGCGATCGCGGCCGCCCTTTGGCGGCGCGCAGGCGCGCGGCAAGGTCATCGACCAGGATGGGCGCGAACTCGCCGATGGCCCGCTGCATCCGCAGTTCCAAGGTTTTCAGGGAGCCTTTCAGGAAGGCTTCCAGTTCGACTTCCGCAACTCCACCGCCAACCCGTTCGGCAATCTGACTCGCGAGCAGCGGCTGCAGCGGCTGGAGACGATCGCAAAGTTGCTCGACGTCGCCTTCATCGTGCCGGGCACCAATGTGCGCTACGGCATCGACGGGCTGATCGGCCTGATCCCGGTGGTCGGCGATATCATCACCACCGCGATCTCGCTATGGCTGGTGCGCGAGGCCCGGTTGCTGGGCGCGCCCTGGCACATCACTGCGCGGATGCTCGCCAACGTCGCCGTCGACGGCGTGATCGGCATGGTGCCGGTGGCGGGCGATGCCTTCGACGTCATGTTCCGCGCCAATATCCGCAATGTGCGGATGCTGCGGCGCTGGCTCGACAACCAGCCGAGATTGTGACCTCAAAAACAAAAGCCCCCGGAACGATCCGAGGGCTTTTCGTTGAGCGAAGAGCAGAAAGCTTATGCGGCGTCAGCGTCGGTCTGGCTGGCGGCCGGGCGCGGACGACGCGGCAGCGGAAAAGCCTCGCTCTCATAGAGCGAGCGGATGCCGTTCTGGTCGAAACGGGCTTCCTCGACCTGGAGATAGGCGCCGTTCAGCGAGTCCGCCGGCAGCTGCTCCATCGCGAACTGCACGGCCTCGGCAGCGGTGCCGAAACGGCGGTAGGCGAAACCCGCCCGCTTCTTCTTGCGGATCGCGGCGGGGAACAGTTCGGCGGATGTGTTATAGTTGAACGGACGCAGGGGACGCATGGTCGACGACCTCTTGTGTTCTTTTCAGTTGGCGTTGCGAAAGGGATTTTGGGGGACGGCGGCCTATTATCGGCGGCGCGCCGTACATGTCATTTCGACCCCTAATATAGGCCTCTTTGACAAAAATGCGACCCCAGAAGAGCCCCTGACAGGGCACATGCTGAATCCGCGCATAGCACCGGCACCAGCCAGATAAGTCATTTTGTTTCAATAACTTATGGCTCTCAAATCTTGTCGAGCCAGGCCAGGATCGCGACCACGATCAAAATCACCCCGAAAAGGCCCATTCCGGAGTGGCCGAGGCCATAGCCATAGCCGCGAATTCGGCCGCTATAGCCGCCCAGCAGGATAATCAGCAAAAGGATGATGAGGATCAGTCCAAGCGACATGGCGCCCTCCTCAGAACAGGCGGCAGCCGCACGGCGAGACGCCTACGGCCCCGCGAACACCGAGCAAAGCACATTCCGGCCTGCGAGTCGTTAAGGCCGTCAGCCGATCACGAGGATGTTGCCGGGCGCCGGAGCCAAAACAAAGCCCCACGCGACTGGCCTGCTGGTCGCGTGGGGCGCGGCGTGGTGGGCGCCGTTACTTCTTCTCGTCGAGCTTCAGCGCCGCCGAGTTGATGCAGTAGCGCAGGCCGGTCGGGCCGGGGCCGTCGTTGAAGACGTGGCCGAGATGGCCGTCGCATTTCGAGCACAGCACCTCGGTGCGGATCATGCCGTGGCTCATGTCGCGCTCCTCGTCGACATGGCTCTCGACCGCGGGCTTGGAGAAGCTCGGCCAGCCGCAGCCGGAATCGAACTTCTGGTCGGATTCGAACAGCGTCTGCCCGCAGCCGGCGCAGACATAGGTGCCCTTGCGGGGATCATGCTCGTATTCGCCGGTGAAGGGCCGCTCGGTCGCTTTCTCGCGCAGCACGGCGTACTGCATCGGCGTCAATTCCTTGCGCCACTCGGCCTCACTCTTGCGGACCTTGCCGTCGGTCTTGGTATCGGACATGGAAACTCCCTTGTTGGTTGTCATTGCGAGGAGGGAAGCGACGAAGCAATCCATCTTTCCGCTTGCCGCGGCATGGATTGCTTCGCTTCGCTCGCAATGACGGGAAGCGTCGCCTCAGTTGGTGACCTTGGTGCTGCCCACCAGCGTCGGCTTCTCGATGTAGTTCTCCGCGAAGATCTTCTTCAGGTTCTCGACCTTCGGGATGTCGTTATAGGCAATATAGGGTTGGTTCGGGTGCAGCGTCAGATAGTCCTGGTGGTAGCCCTCCGCCGGATAGAAAGCCTCGAGCGCGCCGACCTTCGTGACGATCGGCTTCTTGTAGACCTTGGCGGCGTTGAGCTGGGCGATATAGGCGTCCGCCACCTTCTTCTGCTCGTCGCTGGTGGTGAAGATCGCCGAGCGATATTGCGTGCCGGAATCGGGGCCCTGCCGGTTCAGCTGGGTCGGGTCGTGCACGACGGAAAAGAAGATCTGCAGGATCTTGCCGTAGGAGATCTTCTGCGGGTCGTACTTGATCTCGACCGATTCCGCATGGCCGGTGGTGCCGGTCGAGACCTTCTCGTAATCGGCGCTTGCCTTGCTGCCGCCGGAGTAGCCGGACACCGCGCTGACGATGCCGGCGGTGTGCTGGAATACGCCCTGCACACCCCAGAAGCAGCCGCCGGCCAGCACTGCGGTCTTGATGCCGGATTCCGGCGCGCTCGCGGCCGGCGCCGGGATGATCACGGCGTCCTCAGCGGCAAGCGAGGGCGCAACGGCAAAAGCTGTGACGGCCAGCGCGCCGATCGCGGCGGCGCACAGCGAGAGGCGGCTGAGGGAGCTTTTGGGCATGGGTTCCTCGTGGGATCGCAAGTGGGGCCAGTCTAGAGCGGGAGCCGGCATTGGCCAATCAGGCCGGGTGGCTCCGACGCTTCAAAATACGGGCGAGGAGGCGTTTTGTTACGGCGCCGGCCACACGGTTTCGTGAGGGAAATGCTGGGGATATAGCGCAATCTCTCCTCCCGTCGTCCCGGCGAAAGCCGGGACCATAACCACAGGATTGAATTGTTAGAAGGCTGTGGCCCCAGCGTCGTGCAACAATGACCTTCGGTGGTTATGGGTCCCGGCTTTCGCCGGGACGACATCGGGTATGTTGCGTCATCGAGAGTCATACATTCACGGTCTCTCAGGATGACGGGTCTACAAGTGCGCGGCACGTCACACCACCACGCTCAGCCGCTTCGCCGCCCGCGTGATCCCCGTGTAGAGCCACCGCGCGCGCGAGTCCTGGAAGGCAAAGCTCTCGTCGAACAGCACGACGTCGTCCCATTGCGAGCCCTGCGACTTGTGCACGGTCAGCACGTAGCCGTAGTCGAACTCGTCATAGGGCTTGCGCTGCTCCCACGGCACGCCTTCGACGCCGCCGTCGAAGCACTCGCCGCGCACCGAGACCTTAGTGACCTTGTAGCCGAAATCCTCGTCCGGCATCACGCGCATGGTGATGATCCTGGATTTGGACTGCGCGCGCGCCTTGACCCGCCACAGGCCGCCGTTGAACAGGCCCTTCTTGCGGTTGTTGCGCAGGCAGACCAGCTTGTCGCCGGCGACCGGCAGCGGATCCTCGATGTTCTGCCGCTGCCGCACCCGCATGTTGTAGGCGCGGCGGGTGTTGTTGCGGCCGACCAGCACCTGGTCGGCGCTCATCACGCGGTCCGGATCGAGCTCCTTGCGTGACACCACCTCGCTCTCGCCATGGCGGCCGATCTCGAGCTCGCGACCCTCGCGGATATCCATCGACATCCGCACGATCGGATCGTCCTGCGCCTGGCGGTGCACCTCGGTCAGCATCGCGTCGGGCTCGGCATCGGTGAAGAAGCCGCCGCCCTGGATCGGCGGCAATTGCGCGGGATCGCCGAGCACCAGCAGCGGGCAGTCGAACGACATCAGATCGCGGCCGAGCTCGGCATCGACCATCGAGCACTCGTCGATCACGATCAACTTGGCCTTTGATGCCGGCGCGTCGTCCCAGAGCTCGAAGCTCGGCTGCTCGACGCCGGACTCGCGGGCGCGGTAGATCAGGGAATGGATCGTCGAGGCGCTGTCGCAGCCCTTGTTGCGCATGACGAGCGCCGCCTTGCCGGTGAAGGCCGCGAACTTCACCTCGCCGTCGACGCCTTCGGCGATGTGGCGGGCGAGCGTGGTCTTGCCGGTTCCGGCATAGCCGAACAGGCGGAACACCGGCGGCGTGCCGTTCTGGCCGGGCTTGGCCTTCAGCCAGTCGGCGACGGCTTTCAGCGCAGTGTCCTGATGCGGCGTGAAGGTGGTCATGGGCTTTCGGAAGAGTGAGCGCGCGACCGATAGCGCCGCGACTCAGGCCAGCACAAGCTAAACATTCATGCGTTCCGATCAAGCCGTCTCCCGCTGCGCGGAATTGGGGTTTCGCCCCCGAGGCTAGACTTGATCCGGAGCGCCACTAGACTGCCCCAAAACAACAAGCGGTCGAGACCACGATAATTGGTCGAAGAAGCGACCTTGGGAGTGACTCCATGAAATTCGGCATCTTTTACGAGCTGCAACTGCCGCGCCCCTGGAACGACGGCGACGAGCTCAGGCTCTACCAGAACGCGCTGACGCAATTGGAAACCGCCGACCGGCTCGCTTACGACTACGCCTGGGTCGTGGAGCACCACTTCCTCGAGGAATATTCGCACTCGCCGGCGCCGGAATCCTTCCTTGCCGCCGCGAGCCAGCGCACCAAAAACATCCGGCTCGGCCACGGCATCTTCCAGCTCACCACCAATCATCCCGCCCGCGTCGCCGAGCGGGTCGCGGTGCTCGATCTCCTGAGCAACGGCCGCTGTGAGTTCGGCATGGGCGAGAGCGCCTCGATCACCGAGCTGACGCCGTTCGGCCGCGACATGGAGACCAAGCGCGAGGTGTTCGAGGAAGCCGTGCAGGCGATCTTTCCGATGTTCAGCAAGGTAGGCACCGAGCATCACGGACAATATTTCGATATCCCGCTGCGCAATGTCGTGCCGAAGCCGGTGCAGAAGCCGCATCCGCCGCTCTGGATGGCATGCTCGCAATTGCCGACCATCGAACGCGCCGGGCAGAACGGATTTGGCGCGCTCGGCTTTCAGTTCGTCAGTGCCGAGGCGGCGCATGCCTGGGTGCACGCCTATTACAACGCGATCACCAAGCGGCTGAAGAAGCTGGCCGACTACGAGATCAATCCGAACATGGCGCTGGTCTCGTTCTTCATGTGCGCGAAGACCGACGAGGAGGCGCGCCGGCGCGCTGACGGCGCGACCTTCTTCCAGTTCGCGCTGCGCTATTACGGCCAGGCACAGAACCGGCAGCGGCCGGCGCCCGGCACCGTCAACATGTGGGACGAGTATAACAAGTGGAAGCGCGACAATCCGGAGGCGCAGGAGGCCGCGCTGCGCGGCGGCCTGATCGGCTCGCCGGAGACCTTGCGCAAGAAGCTGCGGCGCTTCCGCGCCTCGCATATCGATCAGGTGATCCTGCTCAACCAGGCCGGCAAGAACATCCATGAGCACATCTGCGAGTCGCTGGAGCTGTTCGCGAAAGAAGTGATGCCGGAGTTCCAGCACGATCCCGAGCACGATGCCTGGAAGAAGGGCGTGCTCGATGGCTCGATCCAGCTCGAGGAGATCGACACCCAGGCGTTCACGGACCGCTATGGTAAACTCGCTGTCAATGTCGGCTCGAAGGCAGCAGCTGCGGGCTGATCAATTAATGCGCAGCCGCCTCGCGATCGCGTGAAGAAAATAATTCGCTACACGCGCTCGGAGCTTTAAAAGAAACGGCACGCGCGATGCCTGCACCGAAGTGCGGGCATCGCTATTTTTGTGCGGTGCTCGACAGCTTCATTCGCGCGCCCCATCATCCTGACATCGTATGATCGCGTGGTGAAGAGCGCGCTTGATCGTCAGGAGAGTTTTGGAATGAAGCGCCGTGAGTTCCTCCAGCTGTCGCTCGTCACAGCCGCTGCCGCTGCGCTGTCACGCGGCGCGCAGGCGCAGGCGGACGCGAAGGAAATTCGTATCGGCTACCAGAAGAACGGCGTGCTCGTTATCACGCGCCAGCGCGAGGCCTTGGAAAATCATTTCAAGCCGCAGGGCATCGGCGTGAAATGGATCGAGTTCTCCTCGGGCCCGCCGATGATGGAAGCGATGAATGTCGGCAGCGTCGATTACGGCGCGGTCGGCGATTCCCCGCCGATCTTCGCGCAGGCCGCGGGCGCCGCCATCGTTTATGCCGCGGCCCAGCCCATCATCAACGGGTCCGGCATCCTGGTGCCGCAGAATTCGGCGATCGCGTCAATCGCCGATCTCAAGGGCAAGCGCGTCGGCTTCACCAAGGGATCGAGCGCGCATAACGTCGTGATCCAGACGCTGGAGAAGGCCGGGCTCACCTATGACGACATCACGCCGGTCTATCTGACGCCGCCCGACGCTGGGCCGGCCTTCGCCAATGGCGGCATAGATGCCTGGGCGATCTGGGATCCGTATTTCGCGATCGCCGAGACCAAGCAGAACGGCCGCATTCTGGTCAAGACGCGCGACATCACCAAGACCAATTCGTTCTACATCGCCAACCGCGACTTCGCCCGCAATCGCGGCGCGGTCCTGCAGCAGATCGTCGATGTCACGACGTCGAGCGCGGCATGGGCGCAGGCGCATCCCGATGAGGTCGCCAAATCGCTCGCCGCCGTCACCGGCGTGCCGCTCGATATCCAGACCATCGCGGCGAAGCGGGCGGGCTTCTCGGTCGGACCCGTGACCGACGACATCATCGCGACCCAGCAGGGCGTCGCCGACCGCTTCTTCAAGCTCGGCCTGATCCCGAAGCAGATCGCGATCCGCGACATCGTCTGGCGCAATCCCCAGACCTGATCGGCGCGCGTTTGGTCATTTCAATGCAGAGGATAGTCCCATGACGCGTTTATTTCGACGCTGGGTCGCTCGCGCGGTGCTGTCGCTCAGCATCGTCGCCGCAACCGTCAGCGCCTCCTACGGCCAGGAGAAGGTCGTCCGCATCGGTTACCAGAAATACGGCAAGCTGGTGCTGCTCAAGAGCAAGGGCTCGCTCGAGGAAAAGCTGAAGGCGGTCGGCACCAAGGTGGTGTGGACCGAGTTTCCGTCCGGGCCGCCGCTGCTCGAGGCGCTCAATGTCGGCGCGATCGATTTCGGCAACACTGGCGAGGCGCCGCCGATCTTCGCGCAGGCCGCCGGCGCGCCGATCCAGTATGTCGCCTATGAGCCGCCGGCGCCGAAGGGCGAGGCGATCCTGGTGCCGAAGGACAGCGCGATCAAGTCGGTCGCTGACCTGAAGGGCAAGAAGGTCGCGCTGAACAAGGGCTCCAACGTCCACTATCTACTGGTGAAGGCGCTGGAGAAGGCCGGCGTCAAATATTCCGAGATCGAGTCGGTGTTCCTGGCGCCGGCCGATGCGCGCGCGGCGTTCGAGCGCGGCGCGGTCGATGCCTGGGTGATCTGGGATCCGTTCCAGGCCGCGGCGGAGGCTGCGACCGGCGCCCGCACCGTCGCCGACGGCACCGGCATCGTTGCGAACTATCAGTTCTACTTCGCCTCGAAGAAATTCCTGCAGGCCGATCCGAAGATCGTCGAGCTCGTGCTGGCGCAGCTGAGCGAGGTCGATGACTGGGCCAAGGGCGATATCCACGCCGTTGCCGAGCAGCTGGCGCCGAGCATCGGCCTGTCGGTGCCGGTGGTCGAGGTCGCCTTGAAGCGGCAGGCCTACGGCATCAAGCCGGTCACCGATGCAGTGGTCGCGGACCAGCAGCAGGTCGCCGACACGTTCTTCGCGCTCGGCCTGATCCCGAAACAAATCAAGATTTCCGACGTCGCATGGAGGCCGGGCACGTGAGCAACCCAACCAACGCCAACATCCTCTGGTTCCTGCCGACCCACGGCGACAGCCGCTATCTCGGCACGTCGATCGGCGGCCGCGAGGTGAACTTCAATTATCTGCGCCAGATCGCGCAGGCCGCGGATCAGCTCGGCTATTACGGCGTGCTGCTGCCGACCGGGCGGAGCTGCGAGGATTCCTGGGTGGTGGCCTCTGCCGTCGCGCCCTGGACCGAACGCCTGCGCTATCTCGTGGCGGTGAGGCCCGGCCTGCAGTCGCCGAGCGTCGCCGCACGGATGACCGCGACGCTGGACCGGCTGTCGAACGGCCGCCTTCTGATCAACGTCGTCACCGGCGGCGATCCGATCGAGAACAAGGGCGACGGCATTTTCCTCGATCATGACGAGCGCTACGCGGTGACCCGCGAGTTCCTCAACGTCTACAGCGATCTGCTGGCGGGCAAGACCGTCAATGTCGAAGGCAAGCACATAAGGATCGAGGACGGCCGCCTGCTGTTCAATCCGGTGCAGTCGCCGCGGCCGCCGCTGTATTTCGGCGGCTCCTCGGATGCCGGCATCGACGTCGCGGTCGACACCGTCGACAAATATCTGACCTGGGGCGAGCCGCCGGCGCAGGTCGCCGAGAAGATCGCCAAGGTGAAGGCGGTGGCGGCGCAGCGCGGCCGCAAGCTCTCGTTCGGCATCCGCCTGCATGTGATCGTGCGCGAGACCAACGCGGAGGCGTGGCGCGCCGCCGACGAGCTGATCCAGTACGTCACCGACGACACGGTGGCCGCAGCGCAAAAGATCTTTGCGCGGATGGATTCGGTCGGCCAGCAGCGCATGGCGCAGCTCCATGGCGGCCGCCGCGACCAGCTCGAGATCAGCCCGAACCTGTGGGCCGGCGTCGGCCTGGTGCGCGGCGGGGCCGGCACCGCGCTGGTCGGCGATCCCGAGACCGTCGCCGCGCGGATCAAGGAGTATCAGGAGATCGGCGTCGATACCTTCATCATGTCGGGCTACCCGCATCTCGAGGAAGCCTATCGCTTCGCCGAATTGGTGTTCCCGCTGTTGTCGCTGGCGCAGGGCGGCAACGTGACGCCGATCCGCGTCAACACCGGGCCGTTCGGCGAGACTATCGGCAACGACTACCGTCCGCAGAAGCAGGCATCGCAATCATGAGTCTCATCGACAGTCTCCCGCGCCGCAAAGCGTTTTCGAGCGAAGTGGATGCCGGTTCGCGTGAAGAAAACGCGTCAAAACAAAAATCTGGAGCTCCGTTCCGATCCCATCGGAACGGAAACAGCTCCAGCGCGCCGAAACTCCCGAAGGTCGACGGCTTGATCCCCTGGATCGTGCCGCTGGCGATCGTGCTGGTGTGGCAGCTTGCCTGCGTCACCGGCTACGTGCCCTCGCGGGTGTTGCCGGCGCCGACTGACGTCGCGGTGGCGGGATGGAAGCTGCTGCTGTCCGGCGAACTGGTCCGCAACATCTGGGTCAGCTTCTGGCGCGCCTCGATCGGCTTTTTGATCGGCGGCGGCATCGGCTTTGCCTTCGGTCTCGCCAACGGGCTGTCGCAGCTGTCGGCAAAGCTCACCGACACCACCTTGCAGATGGTGCGCAACATTCCGCATTTGGCGCTGATCCCGCTCGTCATCCTGTGGTTCGGCATCGACGAGTCGGCCAAGCTGTTCCTGGTTGCGCTCGGCGTGTTCTTCCCGATCTATCTCAACACGCTGCACGGCATCCGCACCGTCGACCCGCAGCTGATCGAGATGGGCCGCATCTACGGCATGACCGACGGTGAGCTGTTCCGCCGGGTGATCTTTCCCGGCGCGCTGCCCTCGATCTTCGTCGGCCTGCGCTTTGCGCTCGGCATCATGTGGCTGACCCTGATCGTCGCCGAGACCATCGCGGCCTCGTCGGGCCTCGGCTACATGGCGATGCAGGCGCGCGAGTTCATGCTGATCGACGTCGTCGTGCTCTCGATCCTGATCTACGCCTTGCTCGGCAAGCTCGCCGACAGCGCCTCGCGGGCGCTGGAGCGGCTGACCCTGTCGTGGCATCCCGCCTTCCAGAAGAAGTGAGAATGAGAATGCAAGAAGCGCTTCGTTTCGAAACCGCTGAAGCCGAGCCGGTCGACCGCACCGAGATCGTCGTGAAGGCGCGGCAGTTGCGGCGCGTGCCGGAAGGCGCGGCCCGCGGCCTGTCGCTGACTATCCGCGGCCTGCGCAAGGCGTTCGGGGACAACGAGGTGCTGCGCGGCATCGACCTGCACATCCCGGCCGGCCAGTTCGTCGCGATCGTCGGCCGCAGCGGCTGCGGCAAGAGCACGCTGCTGCGTCTGATCGCCGGCCTCGACGCGCCGACGGCGGGAACCATCGCCTTCGGCGAACAGCCGCGAGCGCAGGATGTCCGCGTCATGTTCCAGGAACCGCGGCTGCTGCCCTGGGCGCGCGTGCTGTCCAATGTCGAGGTCGGGCTGGGGCGCGAGCGTGCCTCCGCCGACGCACAGGCGCGCGCCGAGCGCGCACTGGTCGAGGTCGGACTCGGCGACAAGCGCACGCAGTGGCCGTCGGTGCTGTCGGGCGGTCAGAAGCAGCGCGTCGCCCTGGCGCGGGCGCTGGTCAGCCAGCCCCGCGTGCTGGCATTCGACGAACCGCTCGGCGCGCTCGACGCGCTGACGCGGATCTCGATGCAGCAATTGCTGGAACGGGTCTGGCGCGACCAGGGCTTCACCGCGATCCTGGTGACGCATGACGTCGCCGAGGCGGTCGCGCTCGCCGACCGCGTGCTGGTCATCGAGGACGGCCGCATCGCCGAGGACGTCGCGATCGACCTGCCGCGGCCGCGCCGGCGCGGGTCGGCCGAACTCGCTGCGCTGGAGGGCGAGATCCTGAAGCATCTGCTCGAAGGCAGCGAAGACAGTCTGTGAGGTCGCCATGAATTCCATCGTCCGCAATGTTTCGATCGAGCCCGCGGTTGCGGCCGCCGAATTTCGCGGCGCGATGCGTCACCTCACCGGCGGCGTCAGCGTGATCACGGCCGGCCGGGCCAAGGATATCTCGGGAATGACGGTGACCTCGGTGTCGTCGCTCTCGGTCGAGCCGCCGTCCTTGATCGTCAGCATCAACCGCGCGGCCTCGTCATGGCCGCTGATCGCACGCCATGGCGTATTCGGCGTCAATATCCTGGCCGCGGATCAACGCGACATCGCCGAGCGCTTCACCGGCAAGGGCGGCCTGAAGGGCGCGGACCGCTTCACCGGGGCCGAATGGACGACGCGCGCGTCAGGCGTCCCGCTGCTGGTCGGCGCGCTTGCCGCGGTTGATTGCGAGGTCGAGGAGACCATCGAACGGCATTCGCACGTGATCGTCATCGGCCGCGTGCTCGACGTGATTGCGTCCGAGCGTACCGCCGCGCTGGTGTATTGGCACGGCGAGTATGTCGCGATCGACCATGAGGAAGACGCCGCACGGCTGGCTGAGGTCAGCCTGCCGTCGCGTCATGTTCATGTGCGAGGGCCGCGTTAGCGCGCCGTGCTTATCCGGATCGGACTTTAGAAAACTGCGCTCAGCGATGCCGGGCTGTCGATGATCACATTGCTGCCGCGGACGCCAGCCCATACAGCCTGGACGGTCTGAGCTGCATTGGCCAGCGGAATGCCAACGACGAGTGTGGTCGGGATACGGCCAAAGCTCGACGGGGTCTCGTTATAGGTGAAGCTTGCGACGACCGGCGAGACCGTGCCATTGACGGTGACTCCGAACACGCCGCCCGGAATATCGTTGCCCGTGGCGTAGGGATTCGGAACGTTAAGGGTGATGATCGCGGTGGTGCCGACGCCCTCCGGAATCGTCAGGCTGAGGCCTTGCATCGGCGTTAGAGTCGCGGAGGTCGTGGACAGGGTGCCGCTGGTCTGCGCATAAAGGGCCATATCACTCTCCAGTTGTCTAATAATGTAACCGCAATAGGAGATTGAATAAGGCAACCTGCCGCAAGATTCAAGGGATGAACGGCGCCGAGGCCGGCGCGGCACGTTGGCCGTGGCGCTTTCCCAATCGGCGCATTAAATGGCGCGGATGTTTCGGAGAGGTGATCGTTGGATGAAGCGCGTGGGAACCTGGCTGTTCTACATCGTCGGTGCGATCGCCGTCGCCTATCTCGCGCTCTATGCCTATGTGACGTTCACGGGCCGCGACATCACGCCGGGCGATCCGATCCGGATCTTCCGCAAGCCCGACGCGCCCAGCTATTCGTGAGGCGAGGCAAGCGGCGGGACTTGCCGCCACCAGGGTTTCTCAGCCGGCGTTCGCCATGCGCTGATAGTCGGGCGCGCCATTGCCGGCCGGGGTGATCGGGATGCCGCCGTCGGCATATTCGTTCAGCTTGTTGCGCAGCGTGCGGATCGAGATGCCGAGGATGTTGGCGGCATGGGTGCGGTTGCCGAGGCAGTGCTTCAGCGTTTCCAGGATCAGGTCGCGCTCGACATCGGCGACGGTGCGGCCGACCAGCGCGCGGGCGACCTGCTCGGCGGCCAGCGTAGCGTGCGCGACCGCGGGCGCGGTCTTGGCAAGGTCGAGGCGGTCGCCGTCGGGGGTCAGGATCGCGTCAGCGCCGATCTCGTCGCCCTGCGCCATCAGGACCGAGCGATGGATAGTGTTCTCGAGCTCGCGGACGTTGCCCTGCCAGCGGTTCGCGGTCAGGACGCGGCGGGCATCAGTCGAGATCGGACGCACCGGCATGCCGTTGGCCTCGGCATATTTCCTGGCGAAATGCTGCGCCAGCTCGAGGATGTCGGCCGGGCGGTCGCGTAGCGGCGGAATCTTCAGGTTGACGACGTTGAGGCGGAACAGCAGGTCCTCGCGGAAGGTGCCTTCGCGCACCGCCTCCGAGAGGTTGCGGTTCGAGGTCGCGATGATGCGGATGTCGACCGGGACCGGCTTGGTGCCGCCGACGCGGTCGATCACGCGCTCCTGGATCGCGCGCAGCAGCTTGGACTGCAGCCGCACGTCCATCTCGGAGATTTCGTCGAGCAGCAGCGTGCCGCCGGTCGCTTCCTCGAACTTGCCGATGCGGCGGGCGACCGCGCCGGTGAAGGCGCCCTTCTCATGGCCGAACAGCTCGGATTCAAGGAGGTGCTCGGGGATCGCGGCGCAGTTGATCGAGATGAACGGCCGCTTGGCGCGGGCCGAGCGGGAATGGACGTAGCGCGCCAGCACTTCCTTGCCGGTGCCGGACTCGCCGGTGATCATGACGGAGGCGTCCGAGCCCGCGATCTGCTGCGCCAGCTTGATCACCCGGCCCATCGCCTCGTCGCGGTAGATCAAATCGCGCGCGTCATTGGCGACCGCGGCCAGCACCGCTGCGATCAGCTCGGGGTCGGGCGGCAGCGGGATGTATTCCTTGGCGCCGGCATGGATCGCGGCGACCGCGGCGCGGGCGTCGTTGGAGATGCCGCAGGCGACGATCGGCACGTGGATGTGCTCGGCTTCGAGCCGCATCACGAGGTCGCGGATGTCGAGGCCGACATCGACCAGCAGGAGGTCGGCGCCCTTGCCGCCGCGCAGCACGTTCATCGCCTGTTCGGCGGCCTCGGCGTGGGTCACCGAGGCGCCGTTGTCCATCGCGATCTTGGTCGCGGTCGTGAGCTGGCCCTTCAGGGTGCCAACGATGAGAAGCCGCATGATGATCTCCTGTTCGTCTGGTCGCGCAGGTCCCGCGCGTGACCGCCTGAGTTGTTAAGAGCGTTCTGCCTTGATGATTTCGGTCATGGTCACGCCGAGCTTGTCTTCCACCAGCACCACTTCGCCACGCGCCACCAGGCGGTTGTTGACGTAGATGTCGATCGCCTCGCCGACGCGGCGGTCGAGCTCAAGCACGGTGCCCGGTCCGAGCTTCAAGAGGTCGCCGACGTCCATCTTGGAGCGGCCAAGCACCGCCGAGACCTGCACCGGCACGTCGAACACGGCCTCGAGATCGGCCGCGATGCGCGCGGCATGTTCGTCTTCGTTGTAGCCGATGTCGTCGATGGTGGGCGCGTCGGCGGAGTTGAGATCGGGAAGCGGGACTTGGGTGTCGGTGTCGGTCATGGTTCAGCCCTCAATCGCCTTCAGCCGGCCTGGCCGCGGGACGCCAGATAGCGCCCGACGAGTTCGTTGATCTTGCCTTCGATCGCGGCGCGTTCCAGCACGACGCCGCCATCGGCCCATTCGATCCGGCAGTCGCCGGTCGCAATCGTCGGCTCGGCCAGGATCACCAGCCGGCCCTGAAAGCCGGAATGCGCCGCCATCCGCTCGATATTGTCATGCGCCGCCTCGTAGAGCGCGTCGTTGATGCGGACCACGAGATGCGGCGTCGCCACCAGATGCGAGAAGCAGTCGGAGACCAGCGCGGTGATCTCGCCGAGCGGCTCGCGCGCGATCAGCTCGGAACAAAGCTTGCGGGCGACCGCCACCGCGACGTCCACCGCCTCGGTCTCCATCCGCGTCTCGATGCCGGCGAAGCGCGCCGCGATGCCCTTGATCGCGGTGCCGATCTCCTCCAACGCCTGCGCGGCGCGGCGGTCGCTCTCGACCTTGGCCTCGCGCAGCGCGGCCTCGTAGCCGGCGCGATAGGCCCGCGCCTCGGCGTCGGCGACCTTCTGCGCGACCTCGGCCGGCGTCGGCGCGCGTTCGCGTGCGCGGTCCGGCGCCGAGAAATCCGTGTCGAACAGGAATTTTGCGGGCGCGGCCATCAATACACCAGCTCGTCGTCGGCGCGGTTCTTGGTCAGCGTGATCTCACCGCGGGCGGCGAGATCCTTGGCGAGGTTGACCAGAAGCGCCTGGGCCTCGTCGACGTCGCGCAGCCGCACCGGGCCCATCGCGGCCATGTCGTCCATCAGCATCTTGCCGGCGCGCGAGGACATGTTGCCGAGGAAGAAGCTGCGTACCTCCTCGTTGGCGCTCTTCAGCGCGACGCCGAGCTTGTCCTTGTCGATGTTGCGCATCAGCGTCTGGGCCGAGGCGGTATCGAGCTTGATCAAATCGTCGAAGGTGAACATCAGCGCCTTGATGCGCTCGGCGGATTCGCGGTTTTCCTCTTCCAGCGAGGTGATGAAGCGGGTCTCGGTCTGGCGGTCGAAATTGTTGAAGATCTCGGCCATCACCTCATGGGCGTCGCGGCGGCGGGTCTGCGACAGGTTCGACATGAACTCGGTGCGCAGCGTCTGCTCGACGCGCTCGATGACTTCCTTCTGCACGGCTTCCATCCGCAGCATGCGGCCGACCACGTCGAGGGCGATGTCCTCGGGCAGGATCGCGAGCACGCGCGCGGCGTGCTCCGGCTTCAGCTTCGACAGCACCACGGCGATGGTCTGCGGGTATTCGTTCTTGAGGTAGTTGGCGAGCACCTCTTCCTGCACGTTGGAGAGCTTCTCCCACATGTTGCGGCCGGCCGGGCCGCGGATCTCGTCCATGATGCCGGAGACGCGCTCGGCCGGCAGGTATTGCTGCAGCAGCCGTTCGGTGGCGTCGAAATTGCCCATCAGCGCGCCGGAGGCCGACATCCGCGAGACGAATTCCAGCATCAGGTCCTCGACCACGTCGGCCTCGACGGTGCCGAGGGTCGACATGTGGACCGACAGCTCGCGTACTTCCTCGTCGTCGAGCATCGACCAGATCTTGCCGCCATACTGCTCGCCGAGCGCGAGCATCAGGATTGCCGCGCGCTTGGGGCCGGGCAGCGGCTTGCCCTTGGGCCGGGCGCTTTGCCGGTTCGCCAGCGTCGAGAGGACGGTGGCGATGTCGTTGGCGTTGGTGGTCTGGGGTACGGCGGCCATGTCAGTTCTCTACCGGCTCGCTCAGCCATTGACGGACGATGGAGACGGTTTCGTTCGGATTGCGTTCGGCGAGCTCGCCGACCCGGTGCACGGCCTGGGCGTGGACCTGGCCCTGGATCTGGGCGACGTCGATCAATTGCGCCGCGCCGCTGCCGCTCGGGATCAGCGCCTGACCCGGCGTTGCGGCGCTCTCGGCATGCGCTTCCGCCAACGCGGGCATGCCCGCGCCGGCCAGCGCCGGAATGACGTCGGCCGCCACGATGCGCTTGACCAGCGGGCGGACCACCATGAACAGCACGACGAGGCCGAGCATCATCATGACGCCGAGCTCGATGACGTACATCACGTCATCCTTGGTGAATTGCAGCATGCCGAGCAGGCCGGTCGGCTCGGCGATCGGCTGCGCAGCGGGCGGCTCGGCGAAGCGCAGGTTGACGACCTCGACCTGGTCGCCGCGCTTCTGGTCGAAGCCGATCGCGGAGCGGACCAAAGCGGCGATGCGGTCGAGCTGCTCCTTGGTGCGGTCCTGATAGACCAGCTCGCCTTTTTCGTTCTTGGAGTAGCTGCCGTCGACCAGCACCGCGACCGAGATGCGGTTGACGCGGCCGGCCTCGGTCACCTCGGTCTTGGTGGTGCGGGAAATCTCGTAATTGTTGGTCTCTTCGCTCTTCTTGCTCTGGTCGCGGGCGCGGGCGGCGTTGTCCTGGTTCTGGCTGCCCGGCAGCTCGTTGGCGACGGTGACCTGGCCGGAATTGTCGGCGGTGAGGCTACTTTCCTCGCGGGTCTGGGTCGAGCGCAGCACCCGTCCTTCGGGATCGAACTTGTCCGAGGTCTGGGTGATCTTGTTGTAGTCGAAGTCGGCGGAGAGCTGGACGCGGGCGCGGCCGGCGCCGACCACCGAGGAGACGATGTCCTCGACCTGCTTGCGCATCCGCTTCTCGAAGGCGGCGCGGCGCTCGTCGCCGACCGCGGCGTCGGCATCGGACTGGGCGCCGTCGGCGAGCAGTTGCCCGGCCTCGTCGACGATCGAGACCCGCTGCGGCTTCAGCCCGTTGACCGCGGAGGCGACGACGTGGCGGATCGCCCGGATCTGCTGCGGCTCCAGCGCGCCGCGCACCCTGAGCACGATCGAAGCTGATGGTTCAGGCGTCTCGCGCGAGAACAGCGGCTTCTCCGGCAGTACCAGATGGACGCGCGCGGCCTGGACGCGGTCGATGGCGCGGATGGTGCGGGCGAGCTCGCCCTCCAGCGCCCGCAGATGATTGATGTTCTGGACGAAGCTCGTGGTGCCCAGGGCATCCGACTTGTCGAAGATCTCGTAGCCGACGCCGCCGCCCTTGGGCATGCCGCCCTCGGCGAGCTTCATCCTGAGCCGCGTCACCTTGTCCTTCGGCACCATGATCGCAGCGCCGTCATTGCGCAGCTCGAACGGGATCGCCTGGCGCTCCAGCTCCTTGATGATTCCAGAAGAATCCTCGGTCGACAGGTCGGTGAAGAGGGTGGTCATCTGTGGCGTCGTGACGCGCATGATGACGAAGGCGAAGAAGCCGATCAGAGCCGCGGTGACCGCAACCATGGCCGCGAGGCGGGCCGCACCAAGACCTCTCAGGAAAGCAACCAGACTTTGCACCAACGGCCCCCAGGGATTCGGCCCGCGCGGGTCCGACTGGGCAAATATTGCCTAGGGTATGGTTTCCATATGGTTAACGAAGGTTAAGGACCGCGGCAAAATCGCGGACATGAAAAAAACCGGCTTCGCAAGGCGAGGCCGGTTTTCGTCAAATGCCACAGGATCGGCGCCGAATTACTGCCGATATTGCTGGATTCGGGTGGTGCGCAGCCCGGCCAGACCGTGCTGGTCGATCGAGAACTGCCAGGAAAGGAATTCATCGACGGTCAATGTGTAGCGGCTGCAGGCCTCCTCGAGGGAGAGCAGGCCGCCGCGGACCGCAGCGACGACTTCGGCCTTGCGGCGGATGACCCACCGTTTGGTACCGGGGGCCGGCAAATCCGCAATCGTTAACGGGCTGCCGTCAGGCCCGATGACGTATTTCACCCTCGGGCGATGGGGTTCTGTCATGGCGTACTCACAAACTCTCAACCACTGAACTCGCAAGGGGTAAGCTACGCCTCCCGGTTTAAAATTTGCCTAAGCCCAAGCGTTCAATACGAATCTCGTTGGAACGGCCGGGAACAGGCGGGTCTGCCCGCCGGCAGGCACACCGGCGCGCGGCGCAATTCGCGGTTCGGCGCGCTCAGATCGTGGGGCGCAGGGGACCGCGCGCCAGCGTCAGCAAGGCGTCGGCGAGCGCCTCCGAGGCCTTGTCCGGCCGTCTTTTCTCGTAGATGGCGAATTCTAGATCGGGAAGCGGCGGCAGGCCGTCGCCAATTCCGAGAACGCGCAGGCCCGTGGTGACCGCGCTGAGCGGCAGCGGGGTGACGGCAAGTCCCGCGACGGCGGCGGCACGGACGCCGGTCAGGCTCGGGCTGGTATAGACGATCTCCCAGCCGAGCTCGCCGTCGCGCAGCGCGGAGAGTGCGGCGTCGCGCGACACCGATCGTTCGCGGTACAGCGCCAGCGGCAGCGGCGCGCCGGGAACGAGATCGAACGTTTCCGCCGCGGTCCACACCAGCGGTTCGCGCCACACCAGACGGCCTTTCGACGTTCCGAGCGGCCGCTTGGCGAACACCAGATCGAGCCGGCCCGCATCGAGCTGCTCGATCAGTTCGGCGCTGACACCGATCTGCACCTCGAGCTTGACCCCGCGATGCAGCGCGGCGAAGCGGCCCAGCGCCGACGGCAATGAGCCGCCGGCGACTTCCTCGACCACGCCGAGACGAACCGAGCCGGACAGCCGCGGCGCCACCAGCCGCTGCCGCGCCGCTTCCTCGAGCTGCAGCAAACGCCGCGCATCGCCGAGCAGCATCTCGCCTTCGTCGGTCAGCGCGACGCTGCGCGTCGTGCGCCGGAACAGCGGCCGCCGGGTCTCGAGCTCGAGCCGCTTGATCTGCTGGCTGATGGTCGACTGGGTCAGATGCAATTGCTCGGCGGCGCGGTGGAAGCCGCCGCAATCGGCGACCGCGACGAAGGCCCGCAAAAGTTCGAGGTCGAGCATCGATTAATCCATATCTGTAATCAATCATATTATAGAATATCGTTTCTATTATCAATTCCGCCCGCCTACCTTCGCTTCAGATGATCAAGCAAGGAGAGGCCATCATGTCGGAGACGACACCACGAACCGATCGCACGGCGCGCCTGGCGCGCGCGCGAACTGTCTGCGGCACAAACGGAAAGGTCTGCCCGACCGACCGCGCGGTCGAGCTGCTAGAGGCGGTCATCGCATCCGGCGACCGGGTGGCGCTCGAGGGCGACAACCAGAAGCAGGCGGACTTCCTGGCCGCGTGCCTCGCCGGGGTGGACCCGTCGCGGGTGCATGATCTGCACATGGTGCAGTCGGTGCTGGCGCTTCCCGATCATCTCGCGGTGTTCGAGCGCGGCATCGCCAACCGCCTGGACTTCGCCTTTGCCGGCCCGCAGAGCCGCCGCCTTGCCGAGCTCGTTGCCGCCAAGGCGCTGCGGATCGGTGCGATCCATACCTATCTCGAGCTTTACGCGCGGATGCTGGTGGACCTGACGCCGCAGGTTGCGCTCATCGTGGCCGACAAGGCCGATCGCGACGGCAATCTGTACACCGGTCCGAACACCGAGGACACGCCGACCATCGCCGAGGCCGCGGCGTTCCGCGGCGGCGTCGTCGTGGCGCAGGTCAACGAGATCGTCGATCGTCTGCCGCGCGTCGACATCCCCGGCGACTGGGTCGATGTCGTGGTGCCCGGTCCGAAGCCGTATGCGATCGATCCGCTGTTCACGCGCGATCCCGCCAAGGTCAGGGACGAGAACGTCCTGATGGCGATGATGGCGATATCGGCGGTGTATGAGCCTTATCAGGTGACACGGCTCAATCACGGCATCGGCTATGCCACCGCGGCGATCGAGCTGATCCTGCCGACCTTTGCCGCCAAGCGCGGGCTGAAGGGCAAGGTCGCGCGGAATTTCGTGCTCAACCCGCATCCGACGCTGATCCCCGCCATCGAAGCCGGCTTCGTCGACAACGTCTATTGCTTCGGCTCGGAGCTCGGCATGGAGCGATTTGTCGCCAGCCGTCCCGACGTGTTTCCGGTCGGCGCCGACGGCAATCTGCGCTCCAACCGCGCGCTGGCGCAGGTCGCCGGACAATATGCCTGCGACCTGTTCGTCGGCGGCACCTTGCAGATCGATCCCGAGGGCAACAGCTCGACCGCCACCAAGGACCGCATCACGGGCTTCGGCGGCGCGCCGAACATGGGTGCCGATCCGCGCGGCCGACGCCACGACAGCGTTGCCTGGCTGCGTGCCGGCGAGGAAGCAGGCGAGCGCCTGCGCGGCCGCAAGCTGGTGGTGCAGATGGTCCAGACCCGGCAGCCGAACGGCGCGCCGAGCTTCGTCGAGCGCCTCGACGCGTTCGACCTCGCGGCCTCGGCCGGCTTCGCGCTGCCGCCGGTCATGATCCATGGCGACGACGTCAGCCACGTGATCACCGAACGCGGCGTTTGCAACCTGTTGCGTTGCCGCTCGCCGCAGGAGCGCGAGGCCGCCCTGCGCGCGGTCGCCGGCGACACCGAGTTCGGCAGGCGGCAGGACGCCGGGACGACCGACGGCCTGCGCCGCCGCGGCATCGTGATGCTGCCGTCCGATCTCGGCCTCGACGTCGAGACGGCGACGCGCGACTGGCTCGCCGCGAAATCGATCGACGACCTCGTCACTGCATCGGGCGGCCTCTACGTGCCGCCTGCCAAATACCGCCGCTAGAAGGAGGCTCCCATGACCCACGCCGAACACATCCCAGGCAGTCCACCGGCCTCACTCGACAAAGCGAGGCAACTCGCCGCGGCATTGTTGTCCGAGCGCGGCGAAGCGTCGGGCGCCCTGATCGCGCGCCAATTGCAGCAGACCATGCGCGCGCTCGATGCCACCGGCCGGCACGGCTTTCAACGCTATCTGGCGAGCGCGTTTCAGCCCGACGCGGCGGCGCTGCAGGATGCGGCGAAGCGTTATCTTGCCGACGGCACCGCGGCGGCCGCGGCCGATTTGGCCGACGCCGCGGATCCGCCGCGCCAGGAGGTGTTGCGGCGGATGAACATGGCGCCCGGCGGCACGGCGAGCCTGATCGCGATGCGCAGCGAGATCGCCGGCCGTTTCGGCTCCGAACCGGAGCTGAAGCTGCTCGATGCCGATCTCAAGCATCTGTTCGTCTCATGGTTCAATCGCGGCTTCCTCGAGCTTCGCCGCATCGACTGGCAGTCGCCGGCCGCCGTGCTCGAGAAGCTGATCGCCTATGAGGCGGTGCACGAGATCAAGGGCTGGGACGATCTGCGCCGCCGCCTTGCGCCCGACCGCCGCTGCTTTGCCTTCTTCCACCCCGCGCTGCCCGGCGAGCCGCTGATCTTCGTCGAGGTCGCGCTGGTGCAGGGATTGGCCACCGCCGTGCCACCGCTGCTGGTGCAGGATGCGGATCAAGACAGCGCAGGCCTCAGGGCCGCGCATGCCGACACCGCGATCTTCTATTCGATCTCCAACTGCCAGGACGGACTGCGCGGCGTGTCGTTCGGCAATTTCCTGATCAAGCAGGTGGTCGAGGAGCTGCAAACGGAATTCCCGCAGCTGAAGCGCTTCTCCACGCTGTCGCCGATCCCGGGCTTCCGGCGCTGGCTCAGCCAGCAGCCGCAATCCGGCGGCAACGAGGTCGCGATGCTGCGCGAGCTGGAGCGCGAGGGCTGGTGGCACGACGCGGCGACCTGCGAGACCCGGCGTCCGGTCCTGATGAAGCTGTGCGCGCAATATCTCACGCGCTCGCCGGCGTCAGGAAATCGCATCGATCCGGTGGCGCGCTTCCATCTCGGCAACGGTGCCCGGCTGGAGCGGATCAATTGGCTCGGCAACACGGCCGACCGCGCGATGGCGGAATCCTTCGGCATCATGGTCAACTATCTTTACGATCACGACAGCATCGAGCGTAACCATGAGGCCTTTGCGCGCGTAGGAGAGATTGTCCGTTCACCGCAGGTGGACGCGCTTCTCTGATTTTCAACTCAGCATACAACAACGGAGCAGTAACATGATGATGAACAGACGCGCCTTCTCGACCGCCTTGCTCGCTGGAGCCGCGGCTTCACTGGTGTCCACGCGCGGCATGGCCGCCACCACGCCGCCGGTCAAGGCGCGCAACGTCGTGCTGGTGCACGGCCTGTTCGCCGATGGCTCCTGCTGGTCCGAGGTCATTCCGCGGCTGCAGGCCGCCGGGCTCAACGTCACGTCGGTGCAGAATCCGTTGACCACGCTGCCTGAAGCGGTTGCCTCCGCGCAGCGGGTGCTCCATCGCCAGGATGGTCCGACCGTGCTGGTCGGTCATTCCTTCTCCGGCATGATCGTCACCGAGGCCGGCGTGCATCCGAATGTCTCGGCGCTGGTCTATGTTGCGGCGCGCGCACCCGATGCGGACGAGGATTACACCGCGCTGGCCAAGACCTATCCGACGCCGCCCGCGAGCGCCGGCATCGTGTTCGACGGCGACGAGGGTCGGCTCGGCGAAGAAGCGTTCCTGCGCGATTTCGCCGGCGACCTGCCGGAGGCGAAGGCGAAGGTGCTCTATGCCGTGCAGCAGCCGTTCCAAAAGCAACTGCTGGCCGGCAAGACCAGCCATGCGGCCTGGCGCAGCAAGCCGAGCTACTACGCCGTCTCGACCGAAGACCGCACCATCAATCCGGATCTCGAGCGCTTCATGGCCAAGCGGATGGGCGCCACCACGATCGAGGTGAAGGCCAGCCATCTCGCGCTGATCTCGCAGCCCGACGCGATCGCGCGGCTGATCCTCGACGCCGCGCGACAGTCGAGCTGAGCGTCGGCGCCAGCCGTGCGTGGGAGAGCATCCGCTTCTCCCGCGCACGATCACGCGATTTAAAGGATATGCGCGCCATGACCGTCGAAGATGCCGCGATCGCCGGCGCGCGGCACAAGATCATGTCCGGCGGCATCGACATCCGGCGGCCGGGCGCGCTTGGTGCCGAGCGTGTTCAGCAGCGCCGCGACCGCGACCATCACAAGGACACCGGCAAGACTGAGTCCGATCTGCATCGAGAGCCGGTTCGAGATGTCGAACAGGTCGCATTGGCTGGCGAGCGCCAGCAGGACGCCGAGACAATAGATCGGCAGCGAGTTCTCGCCACAACGCCTCGCGCTGCGCAGCATCGGCGTCGTCAGTCCCTGCCAGCCCGCTGGAACGAGCCATGACACCACGATGGCAAGTGCCAGAAAATGCAGCAGCCGCAACGGGCTCAGATTCGACTTGTCCATCGGAAACAGCAGATCCGTCAGCGCCTGCGGCAGCAGCGGCGGCTTGATGCCGTGGCCCAGCGCAACGACGAGGCCGAACGCGAGATAGAGCGCGGACAGAACCAGCGCAGGGCGCGACTTCAGCCATCCCTGGACGGTCCTTCCCTCGATGACGTACCATGCGCCCAGCACGACCGGAAGCTGCCAGGCCAGCGGGTTGAAGAACCAGACGCCGTCGGGCCAGGCAGGAATGCTCAAGCCGAAGACGTGCACCAGCGCGTAAAGCGACAGCGAAAGACCAAGCGCCAGGTTCGGCGCCCGCAGCAGCAGCCACAGCAGCGGTGCGAACAACACGTGACAGATCACAAAGACCGGCAGCACGTCGGTATTGACAGGGTGGAATTGCAGCACCGCGGCGTGCGCAAGCGCTGCGCCCGGACGTTCGAACAGAACCCGCGTATTGCTGTCGTCGGCGAGGCGATCGCTGCCCGCGAGGTAGACGACGATCGCGCAGGCGAGCGTCAGCAGCAGAAAGGCGGCATAAATATCCCATCCTCGCCGCAGCGAACGGCCGATCATGCCGCGCCAGCCGTCGCGCTGACGCGCTCTGCCGTAGGCCAGGGCGCAGGTGACGCCCGAGATGAACATGAAGATTTCGGCGGCATCGCAGAAGCCGTAGTTGCGCAGGGTCAGCCAGCTTCCGACGTTGTCTGGAATGTGATCGAGAAAGATCCACCACAACGCGATTCCGCGACAGACATCGATGCGCGGGTCGCGGCCGGTCGATCTGAACTCCGGCGGGGTCTCGCCGAGCAATCGCTTCGAGCTGCGGGTTCGATCGTGCATCTGTCGATCTGTCTGGCGGGCGCGCGCGGCCTCATCGGACCTAGGTCCATGAGACGCTCGGGTGCTCCGAGGCGTGCGCGTGCCGGACTAGCCTCCGGTCAACCTGTATGATTATGCGTTGCGGCTACCCGAGGGTTGGCGGCGCTTCCGCCGGCCATCCGCAATCACGGGGGCCGGGTGGATCGCTATCCTCCGACGGCGCCGCCTGCGCGACGTCGCCGATGTCCGGCAACAAATGCTGCTTTCGCATTTCGGCGAGGCGGGCACGACAGTATTCACGATAAAGCATGTCGAATATGATGGACATGATCGAACGCCTTCTTGATCACCAGGTTGACTTTCCCACGTGACAGATTTCGACCATTTCAACCGGCGGCGATAACCGACAGTGCCGCAGGCAGTCCGACGCAACCAAAATCGATATCAGTCGTCCTACTGAATGACCTGCGCGTGGCGACTTAGCCAGGAGACCGCGTACAGGGGCATGACACTGATTTGCGCTATACTCTGCCAGGAATGTTTGAAACGGATCCGATGGCAGCAATTACAAATAGAGCGATCGCGACTGCTTCTTCTTAAAAGGGAAATTTGCCGCGATTTTCATGATGTCATTATATACGTAATATTTTGACCACCAAGTGAATTAGTTCACATCAGCATCAATCACAGGCGAACAAGACTAGCAGACCGGTAACGTGGCTTCTTGGACTCATGCGCACGGATCGGGCGAAGACCGGTGCGTGAATCGCAAAATGCAGATACCGATTGTGGAGTGCCGCAACATTTCATTCCGACGTTTTGTGAAGGCTGGAGGTCCCCATGCCGATGGACGCAGCCAATTTCGCATCGTATCGATTTTCGACGTGCGAGCTTCCAGAACGCATTCGTATCCCGCTCTGGCGCGAGCACTTTGGCCGATGCATTGTGCACGCCGATATCGAGCCTCTCTCGAACGTTTCATTCCAGGCCGATGCGTCGCTGCGAGCGGTTCAGGGTTTGCGCATGCTGGCGCTGAAGGGCACGTCGATGCGGTTCAAGCGTTTGCAGGCGAACCTTGCCGATGGCGATGACTCGATCGGGGTCATCTTCTGCTCTCCGGGCAGAGGTCAGCTATCGCAGCGCGGCCGAGACGCCGATTTTCGCGCCGGCGATGCAATCGCAATTCTGCATTCCGAGCCTGCCAGCGTCACCTATATCGACGGGTTGCAATTCGGCCTGGCCGTGCCGCGCGAGGCACTTGCGCAGCGCGTGAGCGACGTCGAAGGCCTGGTCATGCGGCCAATTTGGCACCGGACAGAAGCATTCCGACTGTTCATCTCATACCTGAAATCGGTGCTTAAGACGAAAGCGCTGAGCGCGCCGAAGCTTCGCGATACGGTCGTGACCCATATCCACGATCTCATCGCGCTCGCGATCGGCGAGTGTGCTGCGCTGGGCGAGAGCAGCGCGAGCGCCGTCGTCGCTGCGCGGCACCATGCCGTGCTCGACTACATCGCCGCACACTTTGAGGAGCCCGGGCTCAACGTTCAAACGGTTGCGCGTGGCCAGGGAATCTCGTCGCGCTATCTGCAGCGCCTGATGGCGTCATCGGGACCGTCATTCACCGAGCGCTTGAATGAATTGCGGCTCGAGCGGGCGCTCAAATTGCTCACCGAGCCAGATGCCGGCCGTCGGCGAATTTCCGATATCGCGCTCGAGGTCGGTTTCTCGGATGTTTCGCATTTCAACCGTCTGTTCCGGGCCCGCTTCGGCGATTCGCCACGCGGTGTGCGGCTCGCACGAAAGGGCTCTCACTGAGCCGCCGCCCCTGATCGGGATGTGCGCGGGATGCTGCCTGGGGGCGCTCCGGAGCGAAGGGCGAGGTGGGTTGAGGCCGGCTGCAAGTCTGGTTGGGGCAAAACCCGACGTTGGGGCGGGCCCGAGCCTCGAACGCCTCTCGCGGCCGTGCGCGCATTAGCTTATGTGAATCGACACAACTTATGTGAATCGAAGCGCTATGGTGGCGGCTCTGCTCCCGGAGTGGCGAGCCATTGGTCGATCTGGACGGCGCGCTCGGCCTCGCGGGCCTTCTTGAGAAGTCGTTCCCGCTCGGTGCCGGGAGGCAGATGCGAAGCCCTCGCGCGGGCCGCTTCCTCCAGCTGAATGAGGCGGTATGCGAGCGTCGTGGTTTGCTTGAAGCGATTGCGACGTTTCATGTGTGCAATTGGTGTTTGAACCCTGATGTAGGTCCGAACCGCGCTCGTCGTCGTTTGTTCCTATTGAACGGCGGGGCGTGGCCTGTCCTGGTCGCGTCCTTGAGAGCACCATGCGGCGGGCCGGCCAAGGAATGCCGGACATCGGCCGGCAGCGTCGATCTGCAGGAAGCGAGCCGAGCCGAGATGAGAACGATCATTCCCCGTCAGACGCTCGTCGAAGCCAGGGGGATGCGGAAGAGTTCGCTATCGCCCGCATCGCGAACCGAAATGAAATTGCCGTCGCGAACCATCTCCGGCTTTTCAGTGCCGATCCGGTGAGCGATGAAGCTGCCGTGATCCTGGGCGTCCTTGTCGTCGGCACAGTCGTGACCGACGACGTCGTGTGCGGGGATGTCGCCCGCGAGATGGAAGAAGTATCTGGGCATCTAGGTCAGCTTGTCCAAATTGCCGAACGGCTTCGCGGGCGGCGCGTTCTCGGCGTTCTTGATCTGCTGCGCGCCTTCCTCGGCTAGCCTGCCATCGTTGATGATCTCGGCGTTGAGCTGCTTGACCCGTCCGCCGATCCTGTCTGCAATGCCTGTCATGGCTTACCTTTGTTCGTGCTGCCGCCCGCGGCCTCTCACGACTGAAGTATCGCTCGTGGAGAATGTTCCTCCGAGGGGTAAGGACCCAGCCATCCAAGAAAGGAACAAATGACTGTCCGGAAGATTGGATCGCCAGCAACGGCCGAGGCTCAGGCAGGCCGAGCGGTTGACGCGAGAAGTTCAGTGACGAAGCGCCTGACCAGGAAAGAGCAGTTCGATCGATCGAAGATCAACATGCACGATCTGCTTCAGGTGAGATGCTGGACACATGCCCTCGGCGTGTCGCGCGAACAGCTGCGTAAAGCCGTCGAGAAGGTCGGTGACTCGGCCGTGACGGTTCGCAAGGAGCTCGGAATTCCCGAGGAATGACATGGCCACCGAACAGCAGATCCGGGACTACGCGCGGCAGCTCTGGGAGAAGGCCGGAAAGCCCGACGGCAGGGACGAGGAATTCCGGCACGCGGCCGAGGTCGAGCTGAATGCGGAGAGCGAAAGTCCGGACGCGCCAACACTGGACCAGCCGAACAAGACGTCCATTCCCGGATGAACGCCTTGGCGCGAGGAGCGCGCCGGCAACGCGATTGATCGGGATCCTCCGTTAGGAACATTGCCATTCTGTCGCGGTTCTCGAAACGCCGCATGGAGCGGTGAGGAGGACGTTATGAAGAAGCTGGTTCTGATTTCTGTTGCCGCCGTATTGGCGTCGACGGGCGCTTTTGCCCAGAGCACGATTGTCGGCACGACCGGTGCCGGACATGCCGCCACCGTGCAGATCGAGCCGCAATATCGCACGCGAATCCACAGCTATGTGACCGAACACAAGATCCGTCCCGTCGAGACGCGGGAGAGGATCGTCGTCGGCTCGCCTGTGCCGCGCGAGGTCGAGCTTGAAGCGGTGCCTGCCGATTGGGGTCCGTCGCTCACCAGATATCGCTATGTCTATACCGGCCAGCGCGTGATGCTGGTCGATCCCGACACCCGTACGGTCGTGCAGGAAGTCGAGTGAGGCCGCTCTGATGGCGGGCCGCCTGCAACGGCGGCGGCCCGCGCTCAAGCGCCGTTCCGTCAGCGGCCATCGACCGCGTCGGTCGTCAGAGACCGATGCTGGCCACAGCCGCTTCCGCGACGCCCTTCGCGTCGAGGGCGCCGGTCTTGCCGATCTCGATGACCTTGCGGGCCACGATCTCGCAAAGCGGATCGTTGCGATCGACCAGACCCATCGAATGCAGCGCCAGGCTGAACGCCCTGTTGAAGAGCTCGATTTGCTCCGGCGTGTATTCGCCCGTCTTCAGCAAGCGATTGATCGGCATTGTCGAGCCCCACAGCAAGCAGCCAAGTGATGTGGCTATAGCATGGAACCGTCGCGATCGGCACCCGGCTTTCCCTGCGCCCTCCAGCAGAGGCGAGACGAGAAGCAAAAGCTCGGGCAAATCATGTCGCGAGAATGCGATCGTGTGACCCACAAAAACCGTGCCACACACTCAGTGTCGTCCTGGCGAAAGCCAGGAGGTGGATTCACATTCGAAGTGCAACACTTGAGCAAAGGACTCGGCAGGCGTGCGGTAGTCAAGGCATTTGCGCGGGGTGTTGTTGTAGGCGGCGATGAACTGGCGGAATCTGGCGGTCGAGAGGGTTACGAGATCCGTCTTGCGGGGAATAAAGCGGCGCATCCTGCCGATGGCGTTCTCGATGCCACCCTTCTGCCAGGGGGCATGGGGATCGCAGAAGAAGGTCGCGATCGAGAGGCGGTGCAGCGCCAGGTGACCGGCGAACTCGGTGCCGTTGTCGAAGGTAACGCTCTGGCGCAGCTCTTGTGGAAGGGGCGCGAAGAAGCCCACGAGATGGCGGGCGACACCGCGCGCGACCTTGCTGGCAAGGCGGATGCCGAGCAGCAGCCGCGAGGTGCGCTCGTGCACGGTCAGCACGGCCTGACCGTATTTCGAGAACATCATCAGGTCGGCCTCCCAGTGCCCGGGCACGCTGCGGTCGGCCGCTTCGAGCGGCCGATTTGCCAGGGATACACGGCCTTCGATGAAGCTTGCGGGGCTGCCGCCCCGCTTGCCGCGGCAGCCGCGCTTGCTCTTGGCGCGCGGCAGATAGCGCCGCCAGTTGAAGTCCGTGGTGCGCCTGAGTTGGCGATAGATGAAGCGGTAGATGGTCTCGTGGGAGATCACCTTGCGCCCGTACTCGCGGGGCCAGCCGGCCAGCGACCTGCTCGGGCGACCAGCCGCGGCGAAGGCGTTGCAACACCGCGCGGCGCAGGCCGGGCTCCCGTTCGAGGCGTCCGCCCGTCCAGCGCCGCGCTCGCATCTGGTGCTGGGCATAGCTCGGCTTGTAGCCGACCTGGCTCCCCCGATTGCGCCTCAGTTCCCGAGAGATCGTTGATGGCGAGCGATCCAGAGCTGCCGCGATTTGCCGGACCGAGCTGCCATTGGCCGATAGGCAGGCAATCTCGCATCGGTCGTCCAGAGAGAGCTGCTTGTAAGTCCGCCCCATGGCAACACCTCCTCAAGGAAGTGTTGCACTTCGTTTGTGAACTCAGGGGACCCATTACCCCAAATCTCAATTGTTGCGCGACGCTGGGGCCACGATCCCGTTCATCACCAAATGCGGTGGTTATGGGTCCTGGCTTTCGCCAGGACGACGATAGAGTGTGGTACCCGCGCTGGGCGATCCAGCACGCCGCGACCTCTCGGCTCAAGCATGGAGGCCTCTGGAATACTGGATCATCCGCTTTCGCAGGGACGACATCAGTGATTGCGGTGAGCGCGGTCGCCCGCTCAACGCGCAGCTACGGATCGTGGCAATGTGCTCAGCTCGAGCCAGTCGCCCCGCGCACCACGCGCTTGATCTTGTCGGTGGTATAGGTCTGCCCGCCGATCGAGAGCAGCGGCGGGGAGGCGGTCAGGTCGACGGAGTCGACAACGCCCTGCACCTCGGTCGAGATGGCGATCGGGTTGCCCTTGGAATCCTTGCCGGTGGCGGTCAGCGTGTAGGTGCCGGCCGGCCATTGCGTGCCGTCATTGCCCTTGCCGTCCCAGACGAAGCTGGCGTTGCCCTGCTTCAGGCTGAAATTGCCGGAATAGGCGGTCTGGCCGGTCGCGCTGGTGATCGTGATGGTGGCGCTGGTGGCTTGCGGGGACACCAGATTCCAGGTCGCGGATTTGTCGAACTGGGTCTTGCTGCCGTCGACCGCGACCGTGTTGCCGACATAGACCAGCGCCTGGGTCGACTGCGCGCTCTTCTCGATCTCGATCAGCGACTTCAGCTGATCGTTGGATTTCAGTTGCTGCTCGACGCCCGCGAACTGCACCAGCTGCTGGGTGAACTGGTTGGTGTCGAGCGGGTCGAGCGGGTTCTGGTTCTGCAATTGCGTGGTCAGCAGCGTCAGGAAGGTCTGGAAATTGTCGGCGATGCCCTGCGAGGAGGTCGTCAGGCCGCTGCCGCTGCTGCTTCCAGAGTTCGTTCCGTTGCTGGTGCCCGGTGCTGAGACGACGGGCGTCGGCATGGTTGCATCGACTGCCATGGTGAACTCCTTACACTCTGATATCGACGCCGCCGAGGGCGCCGGTTGCACGGCCGTAGGAGCGGCCCGCCGCTGCGGCGGGAACGCTGTCCTCCTCGGTGACGATCAAACGATGGGCGTTCGGATTGGACTGGCCATTGTTGTTCTGGCCCGACTGCGACTGGTCGCGCAGGCTGAACTGCAATCCGCCATTGCCGGTCGAGAGGCCGGCATTGTCGAGCGCGCGCTGCAGCTGGTTGGCGTCCTGGCGCAGCATCGACAGCGTTTCCGGGCGTTCGACGGTGAGATGCGAGGTGACCTGGCCGTTGCGATCGACATCGATGCGGACATCGATGCGGCCGAGCTCGGCGGGGTCGAGCCGGATCTCGAAGCGACTCTTGCCGCTCTTGGCGGAGGCGGCGATCTGCACCGCAAGCCCGCTGAGCGGCACGGCGGCGCTCTGCGCGGCGTTGGTCACGGTCAATTGTGCGGTCGCAGACGGCGTCGTCTGGGTGGTCGCCAATTGGGTCTGGAACGTATTGGGCGCCTGAGCGCTGGAATCGGGCGTCGCGAGCGGGGATTGCACAGCCGCCTGGCCGCCGACCGTCGGCGCGGCGTTGCCGTCGCCCTTCGCATCGGACTTGATGGCATCGGCTGCACCGTCCGCGGCGGCCTTCGCCTTGCCGGCGGCGGCGGCCGATTGCGCGACCGCGGGGACGATGTTGGTCGGAGCGGCCTGCGCGGTGTTGGCGTTGCCCTGGGCTGCGCCGTCCTGATCGGCAGGCGCCGTCGCGGCCGCGTCCGTCGTGGCGACCTGCGCCTTGGCCTGCGTCGTCGTCTTCGCGGCGGACGTTCCGGCGGCAACCGTGGCGGCGAGTGCCGCATCGCCGGTCGCCGTCGCGGCGCCCGGAACCGTCGTCGCATCGGCGGTGGTGATGATCTGCGCGTCGGTCTTGACGCCGGCTGCCTTCGCGACCTTGTCGGCGTTCGCTGTGGTGGCTGCCGCCGCTGCGGTGTCGGCGCCGGCAGGCGCGCTGGTGCCGGCCGCCGCGCCGGTGCCGGCGATGGCCGAGCTTGCCGCGATGGCCGCCGCCGCGATCGCGAGTGGTGCGGCCGGCTGGTCGGACGGCGCGGTGGCCGCCGGTGTCGGGGCGGTCGCCGGTGTCGCGGCAACAGGAGCAATCACGGCATTCACGGTTGCCGCACCGGGATCCTGCTGCGCAGTAGCCTGCGTCGCGTCCGGCTTGTCACTGGTCGATTTCGCATCGGAGCTCGATGTCGAGTCGTCCGATTTCGATTTCGACTTGGTCTTGGACGGCGCGTCGCTGTCGCTGTCGACCTTGTTGTCGTCCCGAGAACTGCCGGAATCCCGCGACGTCCGGTCGGGGCCCGTGCTGGTGTCGCGGGGGCGTGCGTCGGTCGTCGAGGGCGGATCGTCGGACCGCCGCGAGGGTGCCGGCTGGGAGTCGTAGCGGCTGCTGTCGTTTGCGGACGCAGTGTTGCTGTCGACCAGCGCGGCAAAGCCGTCGTTCCCCGCCTGCGAAGCGGGATCGGGCCGCGCCGACCGCTGCGTCGCGCCCTGAAAAGACCGGCCTGCCAATGCTTCCGACGTGACGCTGACCACTGCCAACCCTCGCAAATGAGACTTCCGGCGTTTTGTCAGCAAGGAGTGGGCCAACAAGGGGGCGGCAATAAATAATGAGTTATTTCAGAAGGTTATGGGCTATCTTGGTCGGCTGGAACGGGTTCCCGGCAGGTCTCCTTTTTGCCCGGCGGCAAGATTTGCCGTCCAGGCGCGGCACGGCACGGCTTCCGCGGATTGCCTCACCGGAATACGGCCTATATTAAAGGTGGCCTCCAACGCGTCCGAACCGACCGAAGCGGCCTTGGATGTGTTCTAAGGCTCTCTGGACAAAAGGCTTTTTCCAATATCGTCGCGGAGCGCATAAGCTCGCCGCGACAGTGACCAATGACCGCTTAAAGATGCTCAACAGTCTGGATCTCGAAGGCCGCCCTGAAGACACACGGATCGTCGTTGCCATGTCCGGCGGCGTCGACTCGTCAGTGACGGCTGCGCTGTTGAAGTCGCAGGGTTACGACGTGGTCGGGATCACGCTGCAGCTGTACGACCACGGCGCCGCGACCCATCGCAAGGGCGCCTGCTGCGCCGGCCGCGACATCCACGACGCGCGCAATGTCGCCGAGCGGATCGGCATCCCGCATTACGTGCTCGACTACGAAAGCCGCTTCAAGCAATCGGTGATCGACAATTTCGCCGACAGCTACGCGCTCGGCGAGACGCCGGTGCCGTGCATCGAGTGCAACCGTTCGGTCAAGTTTCGCGACCTGCTCGCGACCGCGCGCGAGCTCGGCGCGCAGGCGCTCGCTACCGGCCACTATGTCGCCTCGCGGCGGCTTGCCGACGGATCGCGCTCGCTGGTCTGTGCCGCGGATGCCGATCGCGACCAGAGCTATTTCCTGTTCGCGACCACGCGCGAGCAGCTCGACTTCCTGCGCTTCCCGCTCGGCGACATGACCAAGCCGCAGACCCGCGAGCTGGCGCGGCGCTTCGATCTCGAGGTCGCCGACAAGCAGGACAGCCAGGACATCTGCTTCGTGCCGACCGGCCGCTATACCGACATCATCGGACGGCTGAAGCCGAATGCGATCGCGCCGGGCGATATCGTCGATCTCGACGGTCATGTGATCGGCCAGCACCAGGGCATCGTTCATTTCACCGTCGGCCAGCGCAAGGGGCTCGGCATTGCCTCCGGCAGCCCGCTCTATGTGGTCAAGCTCGATGCGGCGACGCGCCGTGTCGTGGTCGGGCCGCGCGAGGCACTGCGGATGGATCGCATCGCGCTGCGCGACGTGAACTGGATCGGCGACGGCGCGCTGGATCGCGTGATCGGCGAGGGCATCGAGATCTATGTCCGCGTGCGTTCGACGCGCGCGCCGCAGCCGGCGTGGTTGCGCGCCGTCGATGGCGGCTATGAGGTCGAGCTCGTCGCCGGCGAGGAGGGCGTGTCGCCCGGCCAGGCCTGCGTGTTCTACGACGCCGCCTCCGGGCAGGCGCGTGTGCTCGGCGGCGGCTTCATCAGAAGTGCAAGCGCCAGCCGCGCAATGCGGACCGCGACGCAGGACGTGTTGGCGCCGCTTGCGGAAGCGGTTCGCGGATAGACAGAAGAAAACGTCGGGGCAGGGGAATGGCTGGGGACATCGACCGCGAAGGGGTCGAAAAGGCGTATGGCCGCTGGGCACCGATCTACGATCTGGTGTTCGGCAAGGTGTTCGATCAGGGCCGTCAGTCGACGATCGCGGAAGCCGACCGGATCGGCGGCCGCGTGCTCGACGTCGGCGTCGGCACCGGGCTCTCGCTGTCGGAATACAAGCGCACCACAAAGCTATGCGGCGTCGATATTTCCGAGCCGATGCTGCGGCGGGCGCTCAAGCGCGTGCGCACGCAGGGCCTGACCAATGTCGAGGCGCTGGCGGTGATGGACGCCAAGAATCTCGCATTTCCGGATGCGTTCTTCGACGCGGTGGTCGCGCAATATGTCATCACCGCGGTGCCGGATCCCGAGGCGACGCTCGACGATTTCATCCGCGTGCTGAAGCCCGGCGGCGAGCTGATCCTGGTCAATCACATCGGTGCCGAGAGCGGCCCGCGCCGCGTCTTCGAACTCGCCTTCGCGCCGCTGGCGCGGCGGCTCGGCTGGCGTCCGGAGTTTCCGTGGGAGCGGCTGACTAATTGGGCGGCGAAGCATGGCGGGGTCAGCCTTGCGGAGCGCCGGCCGATGCCGCCGATGGGGCATTTCTCGCTGATCCGCTTCCGCAAATCGTGAGGTTGCGGCGATTTTGCGAGGGAACATCGGCGCGTCGTCACGGTTTTCTCGTCATGAGGATCAGTCGAACACTCGCTTTATCCTGTGTGCTGATGCTGGCACCCGCTGTTGCCGCGGCGCAGGCGCCGCCGACATCAGCCACGCCGCCGGCACAGACCGCGCCGCCGGCGCCGCAGCGCGCCGCCGCGAATTGCGCGCCGCAGCAGCAGCCGTCGCATCCCGGCGCGCCGGCTCCCGAGGGAACCACCACCGGGCAGAGCAGCCAGCCGCTGGGCGACAAGCTCGCCAAATCCGACGGGGTGTTGTGCCCGCCGGCCGGGGTCGATCCCGAAATGCGTGCGCCGACCCCGCAAGGCGGCAACACGCCGGTGATTCCGCCGCCCGGCAGCCCCGGTGGCGACCCATCGGTGAGGCCGAAATAGCCTCTGCCTGCAATAAGTTGCTGCCCCGTCCGGGTTTGCTTGACAGGCGCGCATGCCACTCTTTATATGCCGCGCGTTCGCACCCGCGGCTCACCAGCCGCCGATGGCGAGCCCATGGCGGGGTAGCTCAGCTGGTTAGAGCACGGGAATCATAATCCTGGGGTCGGGGGTTCGAGTCCCTCCCCCGCTACCATCTTTCCCCACACTCCTTTGACGCGGTTCGGATAAGCCTTTTCGCCCAGCAGGGCGTTTAGCCGACCTGCGATCTCCACAGTTACGCCGCCCGGCCGCTCTGGATCGCGGAAAACGGTGACGGTCTCGACGAGATCCCGGATGGCTTCGGCGGCCTCTCCGTTGCCCGCGCTGACACCCTTCGCGAGCGCTTCCTCAAGACGGCCGAGTTGTTCCTCATATCGTTTCAGAATGGCCGGATGCAGCGCAACTTCCTTTGCGGCCGGCGGTGCATTCTGCAGTTCCTCGGAGATGCGCTTTCGTTCGGCACCCAATGCTGTCGATCGCGGACCAAGAATGGACGGATCGCCAAGTCCTTTTGCTATCGCATCAACCAGCCGGTCGATTTCCCTGTTTAGTTTTCCGATCTGCTGCTCAAGAGCTTGTCTCTTCGCAACTGACGCAGATGCGAGGCGTTTCCTTTCCTCGAGGTATGTGCGCACGTACTCGGAAATGACTTTCGGCGCGCGCAACTCGGCCTTCAGGCCACTGAGAACTGCACTCTCGATCCTGTCCAAATAGAAGGTCTTGGCGTCGGGGCACGTTCCGCTCTCCGTGTCGGCCGAGCAGCGAATGCGGACGCGCCCCGATTTGTCCCGTCCATTGGTTGCCATGCCGGAGCCACATGAACCGCAGCGGATCAGGCCAGATAGCATCCGGCGAGGCCGACGTTGACGACTAGGATGGGTACGACCACGTTCCTCTTTGCGCTTCTGAGCCGCTGTGAACAGTTCCGAACTGATGATTGCAAGATGAGGTACTTCAGCGATCTGCCAGTCACTTTTCGGATTGGGGCGTGACAGGCGCTTTCCAGAATCTGGATCTTTCACCATCCTGACCTTGTTCCAGACGAGGCGTCCTACATAGAGCTCGTTCTGCAGAATGCCGGCACCCCTTTCTAGGTTGCCATTGATGGTTGAAGCATTCCACGCGCGCCCACGTGGGGGTGATACTCTCTCCTTGTTGAGGTCGTGCGCGATTTCGCGAGGCGTCCGACCGTCGACATATTCCTGAAAGATCCGCCGGATCACTTGTGCCTCGGCCTCGACGACGACCCGCTCGCCGCTTCTGCCGGCGATCGCCGCGTACCCGTACGTCAAGCCACCTCCAGCCAAGCCTTGCTTGATCCGCCCAGCCTGGCCACGACGCACCTTGTGAGCGTTATCCTCGCGATAGAGCTGTCCGACCAGGCCGCGAAGACCGACCAGTACAGTATTGACCACGCCTTCGTGCACCGCCCGGATCTCGATACCGAGAAAAGATAGCCGCTTATGGATGCCCGCGAGATCTTCCATGTCGCGGGAGAGACGATCAAGTGCTTCGACGACAACAACATCAAAGGACTTCTCTCTTGCATCGTCCAGCAGCTGCAGCAAGCCGTCGCGCCCCATCAACGAGCCGCCGGAGCGGGCTCGGTCTTCATAGGTGCGGATGACGCTCAATCCATCGCGACCGGCATAGGTCTGACAGAGCGAAAGCTGATCCTCAATCGATCGTTCGTTCTGAAGGTCTGTCGAGAATCGGGCATAGATCGCCGCTCTCCTTTTTGCTTCTTCGATTGGCTTGTTCTCTCTCATGATCTTCCCTTGCAGCCAGGCGAGCGAGTACGCGTGCAAGCCGCAAGATCGCCTCGGCTGGACTCGGCTGCAAGGGTAATTTCTGACAGGTATCCCGCACGATCGTGCCTCTAGATCGCCGCACGACCTAACGAAGTGCGCGCACCGGTGCTCGCGCCTATTGATAAAGTGTCGGTGGCAGCGGCCATTCTCGATGTATTCCTTAGACACTTGCAGAAGAAGTCTTCAGAGCTCCGCCATGCGATGGACGTCGTTGCAAAGTGAATCCACATAAGGTCCCGTTCGACTACGTATTTGTTGATCACCATGAGACGCGCGATCCTTGACTCTTTCAACTGCAGGCCAAACAAGGTTGCGATATCTTGCGCCCAGACCGGGATGCATGCGTCATCTCGGTCTGGCCGATGACGGTTTGGTCAAGTCGATCATCTTCGCGTTACCTCATCGCTTGCTGCTCGACATGTCTTTGCTTCAACAGTACGTGCTCAGCGTAGTCCGCCGAATTTCCACGTCCTGGGTCTTTGGTCTGAAGTGCAGATCGGCGTCGGCGAGCTTCCCGTCTGCCGGTGTGGATCGCCCATGGCGAAGGTGCTCCGCTGCCGAGAGCGCCCGGATGGGGATATTACCTTCACTGCAAGGCCTGCGCTTCGCTTTCGCGATGAGACGATTCCCTGCTTATGGCGTGACGACCTATGGCAGCCGTCCCTCCGTCCGAAACCCTCGCACGCTTCTTTTTCCCCGCCGGCAAGCCGGCTCCTCGCGACCGCTTCGCTGCAAAAAAGACGCTGGCTCGGGTGCGCCGCTGCGCTTCGCCCCAAAGGTTCGGCAGCGCTCCGGCCGCCATGACGGTCTCGCCATCGCAGGGCATCGGCCCAGCGGCAGCGAAGGAGACAGACCATGACTGCAATCGGATTCGTCACCCGTACGGAAAACGGCGGCTTCAGAGGCGAGCTCAAGACCTTGTCGATCCGCGCCCACATCGACATCATTCCCAACAGCGGCAAGTCGACTGAGGCTCAGCCGGATTTCCGCATCCTCGCCCAGGGTGTTGAGATCGGAGCCGGCTGGATCCGGCGCGGCGAAAGCAGCGGCAAGGACTACGTCAGCCTGTCACTTGCAGCACCTGAACTTGGGTCTCGCAAGCTCTACGCCAACCTTGGCCGAGCCGTCGGCCTGGGCGATGACAACGGCTTCTTCCTGATCTGGAATCCTGGAGACTAGCCCAGGATTTTGGGCTCCCGCGCGAAGCGCGGGAGCCTTTTCGCGTGTGCCGAGCATGACCGGCAGCTTGGAGGTGGAAGTCCTCTATCCAACCTGATGACGGTGAAGGATTAGCGAAGCGCAAGGGCGTCATCGCGAGGTGGGGTCTGAAGGAAGCGTGGAGCAAAGCCGCGGCCCGATGGACAAAACCGGATAACGAGGCCTACCCGGCCGGACGAGCGAGCACGTGATCGCGAAGTCCACGGTCATCAAGGGCCGGGGTGGTAAATCCGGCGGGCGTGCGGCGAAGGCGGTCGATCTTACCTCGGGAGATCTGCGCTGCGTCTCGGCAACGAGACTGAGGTCGTCGTAAGGCGATCTGACCGCAGTGCAGAAGTCAGCAGAGGGCATAGTAGGCGGAACGAGTTTCGCCGAAGGCCTGAACGCTGGAAGTGACGAGTAGATGCAGCGATATCGCATCGGCCATGCGACTGAATTCCGGGCAACTGGCCTCGGAACGGCGGGAAGGGGTGAAACCCTGACTGACGCTGATCAGAGGAGTCGAAGCTGGCGCGACGATTGCTGACACCCAAACTACGGCGGCAACAGACAACTCTTGCCGCTTAATCCAGCGAACCGCCGTATACGGACCCGTATGTACGGTGGTGTGGGAGGGGAGGGGCTGCGAGGCTCCCCCCTATCCCGATTCCAGGCAGACGCCTATCGACTGTCATTGCCGGTAGCTCGGAGGGCTTGTTCTGCCTGATGACGCGCTCTGCGCGCGGGTGCTGCGCAGAGCATCGGTGGCGAAAATACCGCAAGAGCGTCCAAGCCGGCCCAGTACCCGCGGAAGGCTGCAAGCGGTCAAAAGGAGATGCTCATGCCGATGGCCTGCAAGCAACCTGCAAAGGAGGCTGCGGCAAAGAAGCCCGCGGCCAGGCCGCGGCGGAAGTCAGCTTGGGTTGTCCTGCCGATGGCGATTCACATCCGCCGGTCGCTCTGATCAGGTCGTAACGCGCCGTCGTTCGAGGTTTGGAGCCATATAGGCGGCCGCGACCTGTTCGCTACATGTTGCACGCTCGCAGTGATGGTTGGCGGAAGCCGAAAAATTTGCAGCCTGCGCGGGTTAAGAAGAAGCGCTTCCCAACAAATCAATGACTCGAAGAAAAAAGCGCGCGGTGAGGTCCAGTTTCGTCGAACTAGGTCATCGTGACGGCTGCGATCCCTCGCGCAATATATAATGTGTCGCTCGCCGGAAGCACTCGCCCGCGGGTCCCGCCGTCATTGCATGCCGGCGTCCTTATCATTGTCCCGCGTTCGGGTGCCTTGTTAACCGGTCTCGCGACTGCAGTCGCCTCGGTGCCCGCGGGCATTGCATGCCCGCGTCGCTATCACTGCCCTGTCGGCGGCTGCCTTTTTGATTTTGTCACTCTTCGCTTGATTTCACTTCTTCCGGGTTGCTCAGCGCTCTCATCGTCGAGGGCTAATGGGCTCCGCCCCTCGCGCGCGCCAGGGTAAAGCGCCAGCTTTCGCCGACGCCGACCCGAGCGGTCTCCCCGGTCTTCCGCGCTTCTCTCACTCTGCCGATTTTGGACGACATGGCACGCGCTTGTGCAGACCCGCTTCTTGCGAAGCGGCCCTCATCGGGCGGGCGAGTCCCCTCCACTCGGGTCGCCCTGGCACTTGCTAACCCGGTCTCGCCGACGGGCAGGGGCGCAGGCGCGGAGTGCGCCATGCACCCATGGAAGCAAAAGGAAGAATGATCATGTCGGCCAAATCAGTTGAAATCATTCCCGTGAGCGGGACTGAGGTTCTCATTCCGCTCAGCAAGCTCAAGAAATCCCCGAACAATGCGCGCAGGACGCCGCACAGCGAGGCGGCGATCGAAGCCTATGCGGCGAGCATCGCCGCCAAGGGCATCCTGCAAAATCTGGTGGTCGAGCCCGAGTTTGACGGAAAGGGAACGGCCACCGGGTTCTATTTCGTGACCATCGGGGAGGGTAGGCGGCTGGCCCAGCTGCTGCGGGTGAAGCGCAAGGAGATCAGGAAGATCGAGCCGATCCGCTGCGTCGTCGATACCGCGAACGATCCCCACGAGATCAGCCTGGACGAGAACGTTACCCGGGAAAGCATGCATCCGGCCGACCAGTTCGAGGCGTTCAGGAAGCTCCCGGACGAGCGCGGGCTCGGCGCGGAGGGGATCGCGGCTCGCTTCGGCGTCACCGCGCATGTGGTGCGGCAGCGGCTGCGGTTGGGCGCCGTTTCGCCCAAACTGGTGCAGCTCTATCGTGACGGCGATCTGACGCTTGAGCAGCTGATGGCCTTTGCCATCGTCGACGATCATGCCCGGCAGGAAGCCGTCCATGAGCGCTTGCCCTTCGACCCGGATGCCAGCACCATCCGTCGCCTCCTCACCGAAACCCATGTCGCCGCCACGGATCGCCGCGTGCGTCTTGTTGGGCTCGAGGCCTACACGGAGGCGGGCGGCACGGTGCTGCGCGACCTCTTCACCGAGGATCGCGGCGGCTATCTGGAAGACGTCTCGCTGCTCGACTTGCTGGTGACGGCACGGCTCAACCGCGAGGCAGATGCGCTGCGGGCGGCCGAGGGATGGCGGTGGACGGAAGCCCATCTCGACTTCCCGCATGCCCACGGCATGCGCCGGGTCTACCAGCATCCGGTTGAGCTTTCGGCTGAAGATCAGGCCGCACTTCAGGCGGTTCAGACCGAGTTCGACCGGCTGACCGAGCAGCATCAGACGGCCGAGGAACTGCCCGACGACGTGGACGCGCGGTTCGGCGAGCTGGAGACTGAAATCGAGCGGCTGGAGGCGAAACGGCAGGCCTACGATCCCGCCGACGTCGCGCGCGGCGGCGCCTTCGTGGTGCTCAATCACGACGGCACGGTGCGGGTCGAACGGGGTTTCATCCGCCCGGAGGACGAGAAGCCCGAGGCAGAAACCGGGCCGGAAAGCGGCGCCGAGGCGCGGGAGGAGGAGGGTCGGGACGATGAGGAGGGCGCGCCGGATGGCGAAGACGACGAGGGTGCCGCCGACGAGGACGACAGGGACCAGCCGCTATCCGACACTCTTGTTCGCGACCTGACCGCGCACCGAACCTTGGGGCTGCGCCTCAATTTGAGCGAGCAGCCTGACGTCGCCATCGTAGCGCTTACCCATGGGCTCGCCGCCCAAATCTTCTATGTCGGCGCGGCCGCGCATGTGGTCGGCATCCAGCCGGTGAAGACTGATCTCGCTGCGCACGCGGACGGGATCGAGGACACGCCGGCCGGCAAGGCGTGGTCGGATCGCCATGCCAATTGGGCACGGCAGATGCCCAAGGACGTCACCGGATTGTGGGATTTCGTGGCCGAGCTCGACCACGACAGCCGTATGGCACTGTTCGCGCATTGTGTCTCCCTGACGGTCAATGCGGTCAAATTGCCGTTTGATCGGAGGCCGCGGGCGCTAGCGGCGGCCCGCCGTTTAGCCGAGGCCGTGGCCCTCGACATGACCGCCTACTGGCGCCCGACAGCGCGCAGTTATCTCGGCCGGGTCACCAAGGCGGGCATCCTGGCGGCGGTCCGCGAAGGCCTCAGTGAGGAGGCCGCCGAGCGCCTGTCGGCGATGAAGAAGGCCGACATGGCGCAAGCCGCCGAGCAGCTGTTGGCGGCGACCGGCTGGCTGCCGTCGCTGCTGCGGACGGCCCCTCCGCAGGGGACTACCGATCTCCAAAGCGAGGCGCAGGGCAGCGAACCGCATTCGCAAGCAGCTGAGTGCCTCGCCGGGCCCGCGTGGGCGGGCCCGGCGGGCTCAAAAAAATGCGGCCGCGCAGCTGACGGTGTGCGGCCGATTCCATTGATGCAAAGTGGCGATTTCCCCACGCAAGGCTCGCTCCGTTCGGAGGCACGATCCGTCCGATCCGCGCCGATTGCTGCAGCCAGATTGGCCGTAACCGCGCCTCCTTCGACCTTCACCAACGAGACGTAGACCGGAACCGGGAAGTGCGGATCTTGGTCATGACCGCGCGCATCCAGCACGCATTGGGGCGGACAATTCCGGCGGTGCGACCGATGTCCTGTGCGAACATGTGGCCCGGTTTCCTTGCGTTGATCCGGCTTCGTCCTCTCTGCAATTGATGCACGGACATCGGCTTATCTTCCGCCGATCGAGCCGTTGTCTCATGCTGTGACGTCGGCGGTCGCCATGAAAATCTCCGTCAGTTTGGTCATGGGCTCGCGTCAAACGCAGTCACGATTGGGCTGATCAAGCCCGGGGGACGGCAAGCGCCTCGATCGCCTTCCCGCAACGGCTGCGTCTGCTTTTTTCCCCTGCCGCGAAGCGGCGGCATTCCTCGCGAAGCACAAAAAAGCAGGCTTATCGCCGTCCTCCGCTGGCGCTGCGGGCCTTAGCGGCTGCGGGCCGATCGCTCCCCGGGCCAGGGATCGCCATCGAGGCTGCGATGGGCGCCGCCCGAGCAAAACAGACGGAGATCATCATGGCGACCATCGGCACTTTCACCGCTTCCGACAACGGCTTCACCGGCTCGATCAAGACGCTGACGCTCAACATCAAGGCGAAGCTCGTCGCATCCGAGAAGGACAACGACAAGGCTCCCGACTACCGGATCTTTGCGGGGGCGACCGAGTTCGGCGCCGCCTGGAAGAAGACCGCCCGCGACAGCGAGCGCGAATATCTCTCGGTCAAGCTCGACGATCCGAGCTTCCCGGCACCGATCTACGCCTCGCTGGTCAAGGTCGAAGGCGACGAGGGCTTCACACTCATCTGGTCGCGCCGCAGCGGCGACTGATCGGCCACAACCATCGGCCCCGCCTCCTCGGAGGCGGGGCTTTTTTGCGTTTCTTGCGCCGCTTTGGAGAGGGGCAGAGGAGCATTTCTTACGTTTGGAAGAGCGGCCTCGTGGCCCGCTAAAATGCGACCGACCCGACGGATTATTGGCCTGCGTTTGGGGCTGAGCGAACGGGATTACCCGGCGCATTTGCCTCTGATTTTCGATCTCCGAGCATGCTATTTCGCCGGCCTAACGAGCGTTCGCTCCTGCCTCCAGAGCTCGAATTGCCAGCGTTTGTTGAGCGAAAAGCCTCAAGTTTATGTCGTTGAGATCAAGCGCGCGGTGGATCGACTAGACGATTTGAGCAAAGCCAGGCCAATCAGACATGAGGACAGAGCAGGGTCGGGTGTAGGGCAAGATAAAAGCACTGGCGCCGAAGTGCGGCTAGGTGATTGTCTGCACATCCAAGATTTATTGCCATCGACATGGTGCTTGTCACCATAATGTACGTAAACGATTCAATTTTCTCGGTAAGCTCGTCTCTGTATGTTCCAGCACAATTGTTGCGCTGTCAGCGTCCGATCGCCGGACACGCCTAGGGGCGGTAAAGCGCGGAAAGAGGAGGACGGAAGTTGAACCCGCGCGGTATCGCCAGAGGCCGGCCCGCACCACGCCTAGCACCCCGCATCTGAATGGAGGATCCGTTTCCGCCGACGAGAGCACTTGCCGTTTTCAGGCCACCTTGGAAGCGATCGATGGCCGCAGCGAAGAAGGGAGCGTTGGAGGCGCTGCGGAAGGTCGCCCCCGCGGCCAGCGCGCCGTCGTAGCCTGCGAACTGCCCAAGCGGGCTCGTGTAGGAACCCGGGTGGCCCGGCCTCGGTTGAACGGCAGGACCGGAGGAGTTCTCTACGAAAGCGCCAACGGCGATGTCTGGCGGCTAGTCCGCCATCCGCACTCCGGACGCCCGGCGGTTGAGCATCAGCCGAACGCCAGCTCAGGCGGACGGCGTCCATCACCGAGGTCGGACAATTCCTGCGGCCTTCCGTCATGGAACCTGAAAAGATGGCTAGGGAAGGGCCGTGATGCGGTCCTTTGTTCCGCATTGTGTTGACGTTCTGAACGAAATTTCGTGCCCCCACCGTACCCGCTCGAAAGGGAACTCACCGCTGGGACCCTGCGTTGGCCAAGTGTACTTCTACAGCCGCTGGGGGCCGTCAAGAAAGTCGAGCTACTGACGCCGGCCTGCCTCCTTCCGGGATGTGGCATCCGCACTTTTGTCAGGGAGCATCGATGATCGAAGCTGACGACCTCACAAGCGCGCCCGATGAAATCAGCGCGGCCCAGTGGCGTCAGATCGTCAATGGCGCGACTGATACGGCCATCATCAGCGCCGATGAACGCGGACTCGTTACCAGCTGGAATACCGGCGCGAGCCGGATCCTTGGCTGGAGCGAACCCGAAATGCTCGGCAAGTCCTTGGACCGGATCTTTGCCGCAGACGCTGGCCAGGCGCAGTTGCGCAAAGAAATGGAAGATGCGATCGCGCACGGTAGGGGCGGCGGCGAGGAAGGCTGGCGCCTCCGCAAAGACGGGAGCCGTTTCTGGGCGGTGGGCGAACTGAGCCCGATCCGCGAGGGCGGAAAGATCGTCGGTTTCGTCAAGATCCTGCGCGACCGCACGATCCAGCGGGAGGCCGAGGAGATGATCCGTGAAGAGCGGCATTCGCTCGAAGTGCTCAATCGCGCCGGATCGGCCCTCGCCCTCGAGACTGATCTCCAGCGCCTGGTGCAAATCGTAACGGATGCGGGCGTCGAACTCAGCGGTGCCGAGTTTGGGGCATTTTTCTACAACCTCACCAACGAGGCCGGCGAAAGCTACATGCTCTACACGCTTTCGGGAGCGCCGCTGGAGGCATTTTCGAAGTTTCCGATGCCGCGAAATACCGAAGTGTTCGCGCCGACCTTCAACGGCGAGGGCATCGTGCGCTCCGACGATATCACCAAGGATCCCCGCTATGGCAAGAATGCGCCGCGTCGAGGCATGCCCGAAGGCCATCTGCCCGTCCGGAGCTATCTCGCCGTTCCCGTGATTTCGCGGACGGGGGATGTGATCGGAGGCCTGTTCTTTGGCCACGGCAAGCCTGGCGTCTTTTCGGAGCGCTCCGAGCGGGGCCTCTCGGGGCTCGCCGCCGAAGCGGCCGTGGCAATCGACAATGTCCGTCTTTCGCAGGCGTCGCATCGCGAAATCGCAGAACGCAAGCGTGCCCAGGAGGCGCTCGTCGAGTTGAATGCCACGCTGGAAAAGCAGGTGATCGAGCGCACCGAACAGCTTAAGCGCAACGAGGAGGCGCTGCGGCAGTCCCAAAAGATGGAAGCGGTGGGGCAGTTGACGGGTGGGGTCGCCCACGACTTCAACAACCTCCTCCAGGTGATCATGGGAAATCTCGACACGTTGCAGCGTAATGTTCCTTCGGATTCCGCGCATCTGCAGCGCGCCGTTCGTCACGCGATGAATGGCGCCCAACGGGCGGCCTCGCTTACCCAGCGCCTTCTCGCGTTCTCGCGCCGCCAGCCCCTCGATCCCAAGCCGATCGACGTGAACGTTCTGGTCAACGGCCTTTCCGAGATGGTCCATCGCACGCTCGGCGAGACGATCGCCGTGGAGACCGTGCTCGGCGCCGGGTTGTGGCGCGTGGAAGCCGACCCCAATGAGCTCGAGGCTGCCATCCTCAATCTCGCCGTCAACGCTCGCGATGCCATGCCAAATGGGGGAAGGCTAACACTTGAGACCGGTAACGCCCACATCGATGAAGCCTATGTCGCGGCACATAGGGAAGTGGTGGCGGGCCAGTACGTCGTCATATCGGTCACCGACACCGGCGTTGGCATGGACCGGCAGACCGTGGCGCAAGCGTTCGAGCCCTTCTTCACGACGAAACCCGTCGGCAAAGGCACGGGACTTGGGCTGAGCCAAGTGTATGGCTTCGTCAAGCAGTCGGGCGGTCATGTAAAGATTTATTCGGAACTTGGGCAGGGCACCACCGTCAAAATTTACCTGCCTCGCCTGTTAGGCGACTCGTCGGATGACACCACACCTAATGAGACGCTCAATCCGGAGGCGACCCAGGAAGAGACCATTCTCGTCGTCGAGGATGACGCCGACGTCAGAGCCTACTCTGTCGACAGCCTCCGCGAGCTCGGCTATCGCGTGCTGGAGGCCCATGATGGGCCGGCGGCTCTGCGGATTCTAGACCGGCAACCCCGAGTGGATCTCCTGTTTACAGACGTGGTCCTTCCGGGCGGTATGACGGGCGCGCAGGTCGCCGCTCAAGCCAGAGCCATCCGCCCCTCCTTGAAGGTGCTGTTCACTACCGGATATGCCCGCAACTCGATCATTCATCACGGCCGGCTCGATAAGGGCGTGCAATTGATCGTCAAGCCCTTCAGCTTCAATGAACTGGCCGCCAAGGTACGCGACGTGATGGATCAAATCGAAAACTGAGCGATGGGGCGCGCAGCAGAACGAGTTGGCTTTTCTGCCGTGACACGACAAGGATGATCATCGGCATCGAGCATTGGCCGTGGCGGCACCGATCGGGTCAAGTCAGCGCGGCGGCCGACGCTCGCCAGCCCACCGCATCTGACTTCACGGGGGCAACCTCGATCGTAACCTTTTCCGTCCTGCCGCAGGTAGAGCACTCGAATGTATGGTCCTCGAATCCCCGCTCGCCGGAAGAGATACGCGACAGCGCGAGCCCGTGCTTGCACACCGGGCACATCGGGCGATCGTTTAGGGACTCCATGCGGCTGGCCTCGAAGGCAACATCGCAGGCGCTGCGGAGGACGGTTCGACTCTTACGCCTGGAGGAGGCCGCCGCCTTTGGCTATCCTCGCGAGCGCTAGTTCTGAATAGCGGGCCGTGAGACCTTTGGCTATCCGCGACAGGCGCCGTAGTTCAACGGCGGGCGACGGTCCCTGCAGTTCAATGGGGCAGCACGATTATCGTTCCTTCGACCTGCCCCGGTCGCCGCTGAAACCGCCGACGTCCGCCGACGTTGCTTTCAGGAGGTGGGTCGCAACGAGATTGCTCCGATGCTGGGGGGCGTCGACATCGGTCCGCAACACAGCCGGTCAATTGTGCGGGAATCGGCGGGCGGCTGCATCAAGGAAAAGCCGGAATTGTCGCCCGCCCTGCGTCTGCAATTGGAGCGGCTCCCGAAAACCGAAGCCCCTGACTCGGCCCCCTCGGGCTCGCCGATCTGTGTTCACGCGGTAGCCGCCGCCCGCCGGGCTATAAAACCGCGCGTCCAAAGCGCTCCTCGCAGACGCTAGGACTTATTGTTTTAATGTCTTAGGTTCAAATCGGCGGAGAGCCGCCGACTCAGCCCCAAGGGGCTGCATGGAACTTCCGCCGCCAAAGCCACTAATAGCGAGCCAGATTGGCAGGTCCCCTACCTTCGAGATGCTTGTCGATTGTCCGTTTCGCTGCAGCGATCGCTTCCTGGGTACGTTGATAGGTCATTGTTCTGATCGTTTATCCGCCAGCGATCGGCGTCGCTTCCAGCAAGAACCCGCCGCCGGGTTGCTCGATAATCACCAATCGGTGCGCTAGATATTCAAGTTCGTCCGTCACGTTGGTAATCTCGTTCTGGATTTCGGAACAGGCGGGTAAGGCCCGGAATGGTCCAAATGTCGAGGTTGGTCTTCCGGGCGCAGCAAGCTCTGCGTTGGTGTCAGCGCTCTCCCGGCCACCAACTCGATGGCGGCCGCTTCCGGCTTTAGGTGGTTTGCCTGACCAGGGCGCGACGCCGCCCGCTTAAAATACACACGGGCCGTTGGCTCTAGCTCCAGGATGTAAAGTGCAAAATTCTGACGAGTTGATGGCTGCGGCGGTACGTAAATGTTTCTTACCTAAGAAGGAGTAGGCTCTGGGCTTGACCGACGCCTCGGGTCGAAGCTGGCACTGAAGCGCTAGCCGTCGTGGGATTGAAGGTCGCACGCGACGCAAAACAAGCCGCTAGGAATTCGCCATTCCGCGCAGGATACGCAAGCGTGGGTCAAGGCGCGCCGCCGGTCAATGAAAGAGTTTTTCGAGCTCCACGAGAATATGCATATGATCCTTCGTGGTAACCGTCATCGCGCGCTGCGACCGTGTTGGATCTTGTCGGGGTTGACTGGCGAAATGGTGATCACGATTGCGGGTTGGACCACGCAGACAATGGACACCGCCCGACATTGCCGGGTGGGTGGCCGCGGGTCGATGCTGAACTCATCGGGCTCGCTGCGAAGTTTGAGCCGTTAGTGCGCGAATACTACGCGCGGCATGCAGAATGGGCGCGGTTGCACACGAAGATGCATGAAGAAATGGACGAGCGGTTTGGTGAGGGTGCGCCGATCGATGTGTGGGATAAAGCAAATAACAGATCTCTGACCGAAAAGGCAGGTTCTTTGAGGAGGCCCGCGACAGGCTGGGTATTACGGAGATTTGCGAGCATCGGCGGCTGAAGGCAAAAGCACTCGTTGCATTCTGGCACGCCAGTCCGCTTTGTACGGGTGATCGCGAGTTCTCTCAAGACGAAGCCGCCTTTCAGAATCTGTTCCAGTCGCTGAGTTCTGTGGGCTTGCGGGTAGTGATCGGGCCACGGGGTACGCAATGCCCGAGTGGCCGAACGTCGAGCAGCAAGATGAAGACGACGAGGCGGCCTGAAACGAGCTAGCTCGCGCTGGCTCAAGAAAAAGACGCCGCCGGTCTCAATAATACACGCCCGGCGGCGTTTCCTTCCTGAACTGGGACGCTGAAATCCCCAGCACCAAGCAAACTGCAGGGGCTGTGCCACGGGCCAATGACGCAGCAAGTGCGCGTGATATGTGAGGCCGTTCACACGCGATCATCACGAGTCGGCCTAACGTACCGATGGGTGGCAACTCGGTGTCGGAGAATTGTGATGCCGTTTTTCAGCAGCCAAAGCTTGGCGTCAGCAGCCGCTGCTTCAGTGCTCAGTATTCTCGTCGTGGGAGCGCTTGCCTTTTCGGCCGTTGGTTATGTGGAGTGGTCATCGGGCGTTAATCTGATCCATTTCATGGGCCGGACTGCCGCGGATGCCTCAACGCCGGTTCTGCCGCTCAAGGGGCGAACAGGTTGCGAGCAGGGCAATAGGCCGCTGCCCGCGCTTTCTCTACCGCTCGAATGACGCCGACCTAAAGCGACAGCGCCCGATGTCCCTAGGAGACTAAACCGCCAACGGGCAGGCAGGGCCTCATCGCCTGCTGGCGACGTGCATCGGCGAGTTTGTGCCTGGCTCGGGCGCCCCCATAGTTGCCCATATGGCAATGCCTATGGCCAGCGCTAACAGCACGGTCTTTGTAGCAATCTTGTCGCCAGACATCTTGAGACGCCTCTCATGCGTCAGCGTGGCAAATCTCAAAAACTACGCCGCCGGGCCCGAAATGGTTTGTCCCGGCGGCGCCCTGTCATTCCCAGCGCTAGGGCCCTGAAATTCCCAACGTCACTTGCTTAACAGGTACCCGGAGTGACGGCTGTTGCCTAACTCACACAAGGTCCAAAAGAGGAGCCGACGCTCAGGGCCGGTGCGCCAGCTCCTCCGAAACGTGACCGTGCTGCGTCCCCAACGGTCCCGTCCCTCAGAGAAGCCTGCGCCGATCACGTTGCTGATTTGCTAACGCCTCGGGAACAAGTGGGAATGCGAAGAGTCAATTCGTTGCTCCCGCGATCAGGTGCCCCCCCGACCGGGAGTTGAGTGGCGACCCTGGTGCCCCCAGCGCCGGGGTCGCTTGTATGCGTCCCCCTGAGGCTCTCGGCAAGTGCGACGTCGAGTGCAATTCAGGCTGCCGCGGATGTACCGGCATTCTGCCTGAACCGAGGTGGCTCTTGCTCACCGGCACCCGCGCCCCCAGCAGTCGAAACGACGGCCTCAGCGATCCCCAAGCTGGGGCCGTTTTCGCGTTTTGTGTGTAGAATTGGCCGCGGGCGCGGAAGACACGCCATCGGGGCCCGGGCTGTTGCGGCGAACAGGGAGGCGATTGGGGAGCGTTTGTCGTCGACCAGATGGGCTTACAGGCACCTGCGGGATAGCTTGCCATCCACACCAACATGCCCGCCACCGTTCCAGCCGACGTCGACAAGGCCCTCAAGGGCGGCAACCCACCGCCGTCCAGTCTCTCCGCAGAGGAACGACGCGCCTATGAAGAACTGGTCAGAACTCTGGCGCGAACATGCTCACCGGAGGTCACCCATGAAAAGATTGGAGGCGATGCGCCAGTTTTCGGCGTAGCTCGAGTGGTAGGCTTTAGCCCACGAGCTATGGGAGTGCTATGGTCACCATTGTCAATTTGGGATTGGAGGACGTTTGATTAGTGCTCGACCAAACGCGCCGATCATTGCTGCCGCCTCATGATCTCCACGATCATCGAGAATGCGATGAAGCGTCCTCGCACTTTCTTGGAATACGGGCAAAAGCGATGGGTCACGTTCGCACAAGACACCTGCGATACACAGTGCAAGGGCCTCCACACCCATCTTCGCTTGAGCTAAAGGATCTGCTGCCATCTTTTCCTGCCTCCATCGACAGTTTAATCGTACACTGCGCGGTCCCGGGCTCAGTTTTTGTGACGACGCTCGCTCCGGGAGGTGATCAGGCCCTTCAATTCCTCGACAAGACGCCGCCTGATGAAGTTGCGTTCTGCGTCAGTCAGTTGAGTGTCCAACAGCCGCCGGTACCGCCGTACATTTGCTTCGCGAGTCCACCGAGCATCCGCGCGGGATACTCTCAACGGCCGATGCCGCTTCGTCGCAGCATGTCGTTCGGAATCGCAAACGGCGCGCACCGGCTTGCTCAACCGAGGCAGCTGCATCGCCATTCCACCGCGCGGCGGCGGATCCTCCTCGTCGTCCAGCCGCTTCAGCGCCGCCAGGATATCGGCGAGGCGCAACCGATGTGGAATGCCAGGGATCTCCCGCAGGGTCGGTTGCGATTCGATGACGTACATATCCGATGCCCAGGACGATAGGATGACGCGCTTCTCGTCTGTCGAGAGCCGCGCGTCATTCAATACATCGCCAGGTGAATTGTAGTGGGATACTGAATGAAATAGCGACTCATTGATGTTGGCATTGCCATTGACATGGCTCATGTCGTGCCTCCCGTTTCTCCGTTCGCCTAGAGGCGCGTTGCTGAAGGCTTGAATATAGAGGTCGGCGACGGTCATACGCCGCCGACCTCTGACGTTAGTTGCTGTTGATCGCGATACGCTTGACGTTCGACCGTGACTGCTCGGACCTCGGCAGCGTTACAGTGAGGACGCCGTTCTTGAAGTCGGCCTTCGCCTTATCTTCCTCGACGCCATCAAGCGGAATCTGGCGCTCGAAAGAGCCGTAATATCGCTCGCTGACGAACTTGGAATCGTCGCTGCGTTCTGCTTTCCTTTCACCCCGGATTGAAAGGATGCCGTTGGCGATTTCAACCTGGACATCCTTTTCGCTGAGGCCTGGAAGCTCGGCGGAAACCGTAACCTCCTTATCGGTCTCATTCAGTTCCAGGCGCGGCCAGCTAAACTGGCCCTCCATCAACGGAGCGTTGATGCGACCGAATGAACCGAAGCCGCGGAAGGCGTCATCGAACAAACGGTTCATCTCGCGGTGAAGCGTGAGAAACGGATCGAATGCCTCTCGTCCGGTTGAGAGTTCTTGCCCTTTGCCCCAGGGAACGAGATCCCGAATACCCATGATATCCTCCTTAACTTGACATGCAGCTGGTCAGCGCACGGACGGTTACCGTCCGTGCGTGTTTTGGCCCAATAGGAAGCGGGCTCAGGCCGCCTTCTGCGTGATCTGTCCGCCAGGAGCGCCACTTCCGATGGCAATACGCCGAGGCTTCATGGCCTCGGGGATTTCGCGCACGAGCTCGATCCGCAGCAGACCGTTCTCGACCATTGCCGACTTGACCTGCACGTAGTCGGCGAGGTTGAACTGTCGCTTGAACGGACGCGCCGAGATACCCTGATAGAGGTATTCGTGCTGGTCCTTGTCGCCCTTGCGGCCTTCCACGGTCAGCACGTTCTGCTCAGCCGTCACCGAAATCTCGTCCTGGTTGAAGCCGGCCAGTGCGACCGAGATCTGGTAACGGTCCTCTCCGAGCCGCTCGATATTGTAGGGCGGGTAGTTGTCTTCGGACCGTTGCTGGGTTTCGTCGAGAAGATCGATGAGGCGGTCGAATCCAATACTCGAACGCCACAGGGGAGCGAAATCGTATGTCCTCATAGCCAAGTCCTCCAGAGAGCAAGATGGATACGAAGGAGCGCAAGACGATCGGTGCAAGACACCTGTCCGGCGCCCTGGTTGCTTTGCCGAGCCCAACCTGGCGCCCGGCACCGCCCGTAAGCGGCAAAAATCCAATTAGAAAAACGGCGATCAGTTTCAAGAGCGTTCGCAAAAATTTTTTGGCTTGGTTTTAGTCGGGTTATTCCGGCCCGCGCACCGGAACCGAGTTCGGGCAGTTGGCTCGCGAGGGCACGCCGGCCATCTGCGCCGGGTCGGGAGACCGCTCAATGCTGAACCTCGCGCGGGATCGGAGAGTTTGCACTTTGTCCCCGGGCGTGCCAGTCCCATTGCGGTATTTCCATTTGCTCTGGGGCCGGCTGCCGTGCAAAGGCTCGCCACGAAGGCACGCGTCATGTGAGATCCGTTGCGCAGCCGGCGCGGAAGCCTAGCTTGCAACTGACCTGTCAGAATTTCAGCCGGCCAATTCGGGCAATTCGCTCCGCAGGCCAGTCATAATGAAGTTCACGCCTATCGCCGCTACAATGAGCGCCATGGTGCGGGTCATAACGTTGATCCCGGTTTTTCCCAGGAACCGCTCAATCGCCGCCGCCGTCCAGAGTGTCAATCCGATCAGGAATGTTGCGATGATTGACGCCGCAGCAAGCAGCGCCTTCGAAAGCCAGCCAGGATTATCATTGGAAAGGGTGATCATGATGCCGACTTCGGCTGGTCCGACGAGCAAAGGGAATGCAAACGGTGTTATCGCCATTCCATGGATATCTACCTCGCTGCTGTCAACTCCGGTGGATTGCAAGAATTTCCCATACTGTGCCTGAAACATCTCGAGCGCGATGACCAGTGCGAGCAACCCGCCCGCGATACGAAAGTCATCGAGGCCGACATTGAAGAAGCCGAGGATCTGCTTGCCGAGGACCGCGGCCCCCACAAAGAAAACCGCAACCGCCGTGCATGCCAAGACGATGATACGATGGATATTTGCGCTTCGCGCCTGCCGCGTGATCGCAAGAAAGACTGGAATGGCTCCGACCGGATTCGTCAGCGCATAGAGCAGCATCGTGATTCCGACGAACTGATTCCAAAGCATAGTCGCAGCCCACCTTGGACAGCTGAACGCCGCCGCCCTCAATCCTTTTCGATGGTAATTTGTGACTCAGCTGCGAGGCCAGCCAGCCAGTGAACTCACTATTGTACGACGCAAAACGTCATCTGGAATGTCGGCGGATTTACACACGATAATGCGTGGCGCCTCGCTACGACCGGCCCAGACCAGGCTGTATTTGTGAATTAAACCGCCCGACTTGATGCTTTCAAGGGCCTCGGTAAGTAAATCGTGAAGCTGTGCCGTCATGATGGAGCCCCGCAGTTAGGTGCCCGACGCCTCCAATTCAGTCATTTCCAATTCGCAACATCGCGCGAGCGAGCTCGAGCTCACTGATTGCCTGGCGCAATGCCCGGCGGGCCGCACTCTTGTCGCCGTTCGCACAGGCTGCGCTCAATTCAGCAAGGTGTCGACGCGCCGTGTCGGCGTGCGCCACAAGATCCGCAGCCCCTGCAAAGCTGGATGCCCGTTTCGAGTCCATGGTCAAATTGTCTCCGAGGACCTTTCGGTAAGCTGAAGCTTGCTCACAACAGACGATGGGAGCAGATTCGGCCATTTCAAGGGTTCTTGGCCATGGTCGCAGCCCGGAAGGCTTGTGATCGTAGAGCCGCTCAGAATTCGGTCAGCACGGTTGTCGCTGGAAGCTTGATCGAGCCGACCGGGTCCATGGGACAAGGGGGATCCTGGAACATCCCGGTTGCTGGCCTCCTTGTGTCGGTTGCCAAGTCATCGATCGCAATGGCACGGCCGTCGCGCCCGTGCCATACGAGTACGCCGAGCATCTTGTGCTCGGCATCGTGAGATTAGCGAGTAGGACCTTCTCCACGGAGCGCCTATGACGGTCCATGTCCATTTGATGACGATGCATCTATGACGAAAGTCGCGAGCGCTGGATCGCTCTCGACTCTAAGCGGCGTTCGATTCCAAACCGTTTGAGATCGCCGGAAACGAAATCGTCGGCAAGTCGTCCGGCGCATGATGGGTGTGGCACACTAACCTCAACCTCACATGCCTTTTAGGCGTCCCTCGTGGACGTCGATTGATTGTGCCTTCAGGCGCGTCACGAGGCGAGACAAGCCGTGGTTTTTGGTCACGTGCTGGAAGATCTAGAAGCATGTATTGTACTCCAAAAGAGGGGCGTGAGCTGGGGATACTCGACGGGATAGGAGACTAGAGCTGACGTCCGCAAGGTTTTGGCAGCCAAACAGGAGCGTCCGGTGCTCGCGACCAGGGCGCTTTTTGTTTGTGAGGCTCACTCCCGCTCTACATCGACGATACATCCTCGCTTTCCGTTGGCGAGGTGAGCGCCAGAACCAGAAGTCTCGCCGAGCGGGCGCAGCGGGAAGGGCGCCGGCTGGGCTTCATCGTCATCGACTATCTGAAGTACCTGAAAGCGTCATCCCAATATCGTGGCCAGCGTCACTATGAGATCGGCGAGATCTGCGGTGGTCTGAAGTCGCTGGCCAAGGAGCTGAATATCGTCGTCATCCTGCTCGCGCAGCTCAATCGAGAAGTCGAGAAACGAGATGACAAGCGGCCACAGCTTTCCGATCTGCGTGAGAGCGGCGACATTGAGGCGGACGCCGACACGGTGCTGTTTCTCTTCAGGGAGGAATATTACCCGTCCAAGCTCGAGCCGAAGCCGGGCACACCCGAGCACATGGAGTGGCAGACGAAGATCGAAAGCTGCCACAACCGCCTCGAGATCATCGTTACGAAGCAGCGAAGCGGGCCCACTGACTCGTCAGGGTATTCTGTGACCCCGCAGCACAGCTATGCGCTCGACTTGGTCGCGACGATCACGCGGCTGCAGGCATCGTCGCCGACCAAGCTGGCGGTGCGCTGCCCTCTGGGTGCCGAACCGCGCGATCGCGACCAACATCTCCAAGCCGGTGCAATGCGACATGATGCCGATCAAGCGGGCAGGTGGGTGGTACGAGGCGCCGGGCGCGACGATGGAGCGGGCGGTTGATCTCGCTGCGTTCAGGATACATCCCGGCGCGACGATGCTTTGAGGAGATGGCGAGATCAGGCAGCGTGACAAATGCATAGCGAAAGTGTCATTAGGAGACGAATGAGCATTTTGAACCGTTTGAGTATTTTTGAATGAAAACAATTATTTAAGCGAGTAACGTGGGATATAGAAGCCCGCCGCTGCCCCTAGTATTTATTCCTCATCACCGCACGGCTTTGGGTATCTATCGGTGATGAGATCGCCGTCACCGCGCTCCCGCCTTCTTGCAACGGAAAGGAGTGCGCTGTGGTCATCAAGCGTCGCAATCGAACGAAACATACCAAGACATTCGAAGAGAGATTGGCCGAGGAGGCCGCTCGCTTCAGGGTCGCTGCTGCGCAGCTCCCGCCGGGCACTCAGCGCGAGCTATATCTCCGCCGAGCGCGTCAGGCCGAAACGGCAGCCCATATCAACGAGTGGCTGACATCGCCAGGGCTACAGCCGCCTAAGGCGCTCGAGGACGTACACATGAGGAAGTAACATGACCCCCAGAGAACGCCGTGACATGCCGTGGATTATTGGAGCTGCCACTTTGGTTTTTGTCCTGTCGATCGTCGTTGGCGGCATGACGTACTTCCGGTAGACAGCCGGCCGTGTGGAGCGAGATCCCCAGTGGATTGACTTTTGCAGTCGTAGCCAATATTCGCGCGCAAATCAGCTTGAGTGAATAGATGCGCCCGGCGGCTCCCGTCCGGGCGTCTCTCGTTTCAGGCAGCTTTCGCGTCGATCGGTTTGATCTTTTCCAGGTCGCTGCCAAGTTCTTGTTCGGCCATCTGCACGTCATAGGCATTCTGCAGGTTCAGCCAAAGCTGAGCAGAGGTTTTCAGCGCCTTGGACAGGCGAAGAGCAGTGTCCGCGGTAATCGAGGTCTCCTCGTTCGCAATACGCTCAATCCTGGTACGGGGAACGCCGCAAACCTTGGCGAGCGCACCGGCCGAAATGTCGAGCGGGATGAGAAATTCCTCGCGTAGCACCTCACCGGGGTGCATTGGGGGCAGTTTCTTTGCCATATGACCCTCCTTGGTCTGGCTAGTGGTAGTCAACGAACTCGACCTCCTTTGGACCTTCAGCGGTCCATGTGAAGCAAATGCGGAACTTATCGTTCACGCGGATGGAATATTGCCCCTTGCGGTCGCCTTTCAGGGCTTCAAGGTGATTGCCGGGAGGGGCCAAAAGGTCGCGTAGGTTCACAGCTGCGTTCAGATACTGGAGCTTACGGCGAGCTAGCTTGAGCAGATCGGCCGGAAAGCCTTTCTTGGCTTTGCCGTTGAAGGCTGCTTCGGTCAGCTCGTCCTTGAAGCTCTTGATCATGATCGGAGTGTATCATACGGTGATACGCCTCGCAAGAGGTTTGTATCATAATATGATACGTTCTTGTAGATCCGCAAGTTTTCCGATGCGGAATCCTCCTACCGAATAGGTGGGAGCCGCGGGATTACCACGCCGCTCTGGAGTGCGCTTTGAAGCCGGGCGTCGGCGCGCGATCGGGATTTGGCATCGTCGAGCCGGCAAGGATGACGTTTGCCTGCACTGGGCGGCCGCGTCGGCATTCGAGCGGCCCGCAGGGGCGCAAAGCGATCTTTTCATTCGGTTCAAGAACGGGGCGACCTGTCAGGTCGTCGGCTCGGATAGCTATAACTCGACGTCGGGTCTCCTCCAGCCGGTGTGACATTCTCCAAACGGGCGCTTGCGAACCCAGCAGCGTATGCGTATCTCGCCCCGATCCAACCACGCCAAGTCGATACTGGACGTGGCGCGCGAGAGCTCTGACTGGTTCGCGCAGGTTCTGACTGTCGACAACACGGGCGCGATCTCGCGTGAAGCCGTTGAGATCCAGCGCAGGGAGTATCTACGGCGACGAGGCCGGCGATGCGCTGATCGAGCAGGAATATTTCTGTTCCTTCGAGGCTGCGGTTCTCGGCTCCTGTTGGGGCAAGCAGATCCGAGAGGCAGAGCAGGGCGGCCGGATCCCCGATGTCGCGGTGAATCGCTATCTGCGCGTGAACACCGCGTGGGATATCGGTGTCGACCATGCGATGGCGATCTGGTGCTTCCAAGTCTATTTCATGTTCCTAGCCCGGTGCTCCATGCGATCCCGGCGCTCAAGAGCTTCTACGCTGAAGCCAACACGTTCTGGGGCAAGGTCTGGGCGCTCACGGGGCGTTCGGTCATGGTGCTATGGGGCTTGTTCCTGACCGGCATCGGGACCGTATTTCAGTGGCTTGATCCAATTGCCGCGGCGCTTGGCGATCCTGATCTGAAGGCCCAAGTGATGGAGGCGCTGGAGGACAACCCGCAGTACCTCGCTTACGTGTTGATGGGATCTCAGCCATCACTATCGCGGCTCGGCTTCGATCGGTTGGGAAGGCCTGACCGATGTGGGAGACCGTCATTGGATGGTTCTTGAAGGGGCCGCTTGACCGCATCTTCAGTACCGTGGACAACGCGATTAACAATGAGACGACCCGAGAGCAGGTCAAGGCCGATCTCGCGAAGTCCTACCTCTCGTCTCAAGTCGCTATTTTAACCGGTCGCGGATGGTGGTTCCCACTACTGTTCATCGTGCCAGCAGGCTTCTGGTTTGCTGCTGTATGCATCTATTCAGTCCTTTGGTGCAAGGCATGCGCCTTTCCACAGTCGTGGACGATTGCTGCGCTTCCCTCCCCACTGGATCAATGGATGGGAGCCATCTTTGGCTAGCTGTTCATCGCCAAAGCTGGCGGCGAAAATTGTCGCGCGACTTAAGCGGTAGGGCAATGCGAAGTGGAAAGGATATCCGAATCCAGCTGCTCGAAAACCAGCTGACCGAAAGCTATGACAAGCGCGTGTTGGCTGCCGATCGCCTCGCCGAAGCCATTCACAGCACGCGTACCGCGTTGGAAGCCCTGACCTCAGAGATACGGGCAAAGCGATGAACCAGATCATCAATCAGTTTCGACGCATCTTCGCCGGCGACGGGCGCGGGGACAAAGATTTCACGCAGCAGGAAGAGCGGTTGAAGAAGGCTCAGGATGAACTGAAGGAAGCATCCGCTTCATTGGCGCGAGCCGCTAACCATCTCGCCGACTTCGTCAAAGCCAGGATGTGATGGAGTTCCAGCCTTCATGATCGTTCTCTCGGTTCTCACCATCGCCATCGCGCTCAGGAGTGGCGCGAGTGGCGAACGAATCCGCCTGATCTTCTGGACAGGCGGTAGCTCGGCCTGATGCCTTCACGCCTGTTTCCCTCCCTAGACTTTCCCAGCGCCCTTTCGTTCACGCCGGGATGTTGAGGAAGTTACGACCTTGCCCCCGGGTGTGATTCTGATGCTGTGCCCATTAGGGCAGCTAAGATCGGATATCGTCCGGGACGCGAAGGCAAGCGTTGCTGCCGAAAGGATCAACGCTAGCTCGCGACAAATCGGGCACAGATACTTTTTGTCTGTAGGCGATATTGGCGACGCCATCGGGCTCTCCGCCAAAACACTGCCGGGAAAACGCAGGTTAGGATTGCGGGTTCCCGTGCTGGCTCTCCTCTTGCGGGAAAGGATCGTGCGTTTTGCGGCCGAGGAAGGTGTCAGGCGGAGGTAGTTTTTAATAGTTCAGCCGCCTTTGCAATGGGTTCGCGGACGAATGCGGTCTGCTTGGATATTTGGGCGGCTTCATCGTGAACCCGATGAACAGGTTGGATTGGCATGGCTGTGCTCCTTGGCTTTGCAGGCGGGAGCGCTCTCGGTCTCTCACCACCGACGCCTACGGGCAGATGACGCTGGAGCGATTTTGCTCAATAGTGAACATAAGCTGGCGCCTAATCGGCGTCGGGCTCTTCTTTGTGCCTCGCCACTGAACCATCAGGTGCGTGTTCGCCCTGCGAGAAAGGTAGGATATCTCGCTGTAACAAATTGATGCAGAAAGTGCGCTCCGCCGGGCGCAAGATTCACTTCGGTTATTTCGGGAACCCTACTTTGCCAAGATCCTCCATGGCATGGGGCAGGTGATTTTCATTTCCTATTTTTACAGCCCTAAAATGACGACCGCTGCATCCTGGCGGACAGCGGTTCGGCAATCAGTCTAGGCCCCAGCCAGTCCCCTCGCTGGGGCCTTTTTTTTGGAACAGAGGGCCACAGGCGCGGTTCTAGTCTCGCTTTGATGAGGAGTGGGACGACCCCTCGGCCTCAGTGCTCTTCCCGGGCGCTGGGGCCGTTTTTGCAGTTTGAGGTTAGCTCACTTTGTTGCGGCTGATCGCGAAGGAAAAGCGGACCGTCATAACGGGGCCGGCGTCGTCCCGGACCTCGATCTCCATTTGCTCAGCGCCGCTACCGCTGAGGGTCGCTACGGCATCACGGGCCATGCCGCCTAAAGATCGCGCAGCCTCGTCCTGTGCCGCGTCCAGATCCCGAAGATCGAGGCCTTCCTCGTCAGGGGTTGTTCCGTTGCCATCCTTTAAATCGAAGTAATACCGAGGCATTGAGCGCGCCCATTCATTTCCTAACATTTCAAAGCGAAATTCGGAGGCGCGTTCCTAGTGGCCCCGCTTTTTGAAATGCGGGCGGCCTGTTTGGGGAGCACAGGAACAGGTCCTCATTCGGCGGTTGGGTCATCGGCGGAGCTGCACCTCGATCACATCGCGGGTCGTGCCGGCATGCGGCGAGACGATCGCGACCTCGCGCTTGGCGAGCTGATTGATCAGGGTTGATTTGCCGACATTCGGCGGACCGGCGGTCGCGACCACCAGGCCGTCGCGCAACCGCTCGCCTCCGGACAAGTCGAAGCACAAGGTCAATTTCGACAACCTCACGCCGCTGTTTCCCAATCAGCGTTGATTGGCGGTGATGGAGTGCGCGATGTTCTGCATCAGCACCGTTTTGCCGGTGCGTGGCGGCGCCACGATCAGCGCGCGCACTACCCCCCGCGGCATTCCGACAACGACGGAAGCCGAGCTCCAGCGACGCCCCCGCGCTGGGGCTACTTCTCTAGGCCATCACCCGAACGGGTCTTTGCCTGGCTGAAGAATGGCGCAGGGCGCGCTTCCAGCAGTTGCTGGATGGACCGGCACCGAGAATCGGCATTCGGGGCGGCGCGACTCTATCTGGAGGTTGGGGCGCGGCGCATGGCAGCTGAGCGGGGGCTTGTTTAGCGAACCCTGGTAGGCTTGCTCATCTCCGCAAGCCCGCCAGCAGTAATGCGATAGCTGACCTTTCCGTCAGCTTCTCGAATCTCAATCCACTGATGGCGAAGTAAGGTCAGCTTCAACTTTGCCTGATCTGGCAGATCGACAGCGGGGACCCATTCACCGCCCCGAAGGTGCTCCAGAAATTGCCGATGGCGATGATTGAACGAAGTGGCCAAGCCAAGTCCAAAGAGCAAAAATTGTTCAGAGTGGACGAATCCAGCAGTCCAGACATCATGGGCATCGAAGGCCCGTCCGTCGTGATCCAAATGGATCACTGACTTATCCCGCGCGAGGCCGACCCGTGAAATACAGCGACAGAACGCTCCCGACGCGATAGAGTGAGTTGTTGAACACAACCGAATGCGTCAAGTGGCTCGTGTATTGGGAGATCGTTCATGAGATTCGTTTTCCTCGGTATCGCAATGGTCGGAATCGTAGTCGGGACACAAGCAAAGGCAGGCGCGAGCCGAGACTATGAAGTTGACTACTACGCGGAGCGACAGCTTCAGACGCAGGTTGGAACGTTCTACAAGCCATGCGGTACCGGCGCCGCCACAATGAACGGGCAGCGAACGCACTACTTCAAGAAGTCGCAATCATCATGTCTGGTCACTGGGGGACATCCGCCGCCAGCGACAATAAGCTGCGAGTTCACCCAAGCGGGTTGCACAGACGCTCTCGCACATGCGTTTCCGCTCATCCCTCACGCACCCGGCTTCAGCCTGAGCATGGGTGCTGCACCCGCGCTGTTCCAAGCTAGCGCCGTTGACCAGGAGCTTTATAAGCGAAACAAGCGCGATTCCGGCGTGAAGTAAATCGGATTGGAGCTTTACGCGACTTAGGTGGCCTCCGGATTAGCCGCATTTGGAGCCGCCGCCTTTGCCGCGGCCAGTTCATTCGCCTTGTTAGCGCTGAGCGCTTTGATTTCCGCCAGCCGCATTTCTCGCTTATGCTTTTCATCAGAAAGCATCTCGATCAAGTCAATCAACATCTGAGCCTCGCCGGGCTCGATGTCGACGATTAGATTCACGTCCTTTTCCATGTGGGCGCCAATATTGCCAACGATGCGAACCGCGTCGATCGCATCCACGCTCTCGTGCGTTACGCCCTTTGGAGCCGTATGATCGTCTAGCTGTTTTCGTCGATTAACGGCGGAATCTGCCTCCTAGAATTTCAAAGTCGTGCGTAGGCCGAAGACTGTTGCGTTCTTAAGCGCTCGGCCCGGGATCGGCCCCGCCGGGTCCGTTGCTCCGCCCCCGGGATGAATGATGTATTGGAAATTTGGCTGCAGGGTCCAGCCGTCCCGTAACTGATATTGATACACCGCCGTCAACAGTCCTTCGAAGCTGCGCACCGGCCATATCGGACCAAAGAGTACGCGATAGTCGACGTCCAGTGACTGAGCCCGCCTCGAGACGTGGGCGTAGCCAGCAGCGATGCCGAATTTGTCGTCTGGTCGTTTGTCGCTGAGGCCGATGAACTCGAGTCCGGCGTCAGCGTAGAGATCAATCAGATTGCGGTCCGCGGGAGCGCCGGAGATGCGAGCGAAAACGCCGATTCCCCGATCATCGCTTTTGGGCACGCGATAAATCTGCTGCTCGAAGACTGCCCATCCGCCGACATCGCCTGTCAACATCAGGGGAGTGCCGCTGCTGGCCGGCGCCGCAAGCGAAACGCCGTTGCTGGCGAGTTGAAGATCGGAGAATGGCCCGAGGTGACGCCACCCGCCGAACTTGATCTGGCCCGTCAGATTGGGATCGCCCTTCGTGTTGTTCCAGGAGTACTGGATTTGGCCCAGCAGAAGGGGCGGATCGTTAATCCGGAAGTTGACGCCATATCGGTTGCGTTGTTGTGGATCGCCTGGGCCCGGACCCGCCTGGTTGCCGTCGAAGACGCCGCCAAGAATGGATAGCTGATCCGTGATGTTGACCAGCAGCCGGGTGCCCATTGCCGCCAACGGCGGCGACGGACCGCCGCTGGGCAGGTCGAGAGATGTGATTGCCGGCCACCCCATCGATGCGTTGGTGAAGACATCTGTATATTTCGTGTTGAAGAACTCGCTATCGGCGGCGAGCTGCCCGAACTTCAGGGAGACCTTTTTGTTACCCCACTGCTTCTCGAAGTAGGCTTCGTAAAGTCGCGTCGACGGCAATGCCTCGATGCCGCTGACGACGAAGAGATTGTCGAGATAGTTGCGCGACAGTCCCGCACCGTGAATCTGGAACATATTGGCGTGGAAGGTAAGCTTGTCGATGCCGGCGAGCTTCTGCAGGTCGACATCGACGGCAAGGTTCAGCCGGCCTTCATAGATCGCTCCCTGCTTCAGCCCGCCGGAGAAATTTCCGAGCGTCTCGCCGATGTAGGTCGCGGCGAATTTGATCCCGTATTTTTGAAACTTGTTCGGCAGAAGTCCAAGCGTCTTCTCCTCGATGGTGCTCTCGCCGGTGTCCGGATCGGCAGGCTTGTCTTCGTCGGTCTTCTTGTCTTCCTGCGCGAAAGCGTGGGTGCCGGCGAGAAGCCCCGCAACAAGGACCGTCAGCGTCAGGCATCTAACGACCATGTTCAATCGAACCGCATAGCGAGGAGTCCGCAAGACAGGGGCACATTGGGACACGGTTGAATAGCAAACTCAAGAGGGCGCGCGCGCTGGCCGGTTCCGCCCAGGTGATTTTCCAAGCCCGTGATTTTTGCGGCAGCGCGAGAGGCGAGCCGGCTTTGAAAACGGCAACCCCGGGAACAATCGGAACTTTGCCTTGACGCTGCCGTTCGTGAGTGGGGCCAGAAATGGAGGAGAGTGAGATGAATAAGCTGATCGTCTGCGGCGCCCTTGCCGCTTTTGTGCTCGGTGCGCAGGCTGCGAGCGCCGCCGAATTCTACATCGTGCGCGATGCCGCGACTAAGAAATGCACGGTCGTCGACACAAAGCCGACAACTACCACCACGACGGTCGTTGGCGACGGCGTCTATAAGACCAAGACGGAAGCCGAATCCGCCGTGAAGACCACCAAGGTCTGCACCGAACAGTGATGATCCGTCGGCCATGGTTCGGGCCGGTCGGAAGGACAAGGAGGATGAACGATGCCTGTATTTCTGTTGTGGGCCGTTCCCGCCGTCATCGTGATCGGCGGCGCCGGCTATTGGCTGATTCACATACACTGATCAAACTACGATGATCACGAAGCGGCCCGTCCGGTCATGTCAGGCGAGTCGCTTTTCTGCCGGGCCGGCGCCCTTTTCGGACGGGCAGCGGACGAAGCCAGGCAACCACGCCAACCGCCGTACGTTGACCCTCGAATGGGGCGCAGCTACGGAGCCGCCGATGATCGAAACCGATACCCTTTTGGTGAAGTGCCCCAACTGCGGCGCTTGGCCTATGGCGGCGGGCCCGAACGCCCCCTATTCCCATCAGGACGTTCGGCTGAGATGCGCCAAGTGCGGCCATGGCGAGGATGGCCGGCTACGACGCTCCACGTCCGTCGAACGCCCCCCACAGCAGCCGCATGCCGTTTGAATCATGAAGATACGCGCGCACTTGCAAAGCCACATCGTCGAGCTCGATGACGGCTCGAGATGGCAGATCTTTCCGGGCGATCTCGACTTGACGCTGAACTGGGAGCCCGAGACGGACCTGATGGTTCTCGATGCAGACGACGAAGTTGCGTCTCATGTCCTGGTCGGTAGTGGCGCAAAGGTGCGCGCGAGGCCCGTGGGCGACAGCTGGCCTGCGACGCAAGTCAAGGACGCGCTGAAGGGCGGTTGAGCGCTTTTTGCAACCCGCCGGTTGGAAGACGAGTTTGGCTCGCGGAGGCGCAGGGATGCCGACGCCTGGCGTTGTCGATCAGCGATCTGGATACTGTCGAGCGGCTAAATGCGCTGGGCGATCCTGCTCCGGAAGAGCGTGACAAAATCGAGAAGCTGCTCGCGAAGATCGACACCGCGCTGAGCTTGCTCGAGCCGCGACATGTTGCCGGACCGAGCAGCGAATGAACCGGCGCTGCCGCCAGTCAGCGCGCGGCAAGCTGACAAAGCGATCTCGGACGAGGATCGTCTCCGTGTGGCGCAGGGCTGGCTAGGCCTACTCCGGAGACGCTCGCAGTCGGAGCAAGAGGCGTTCGAAGCCAGAAGCAAAGCCGAGGGCACAGGGCAGCCCGACTCGGAGGCCTCGAACTAGCGATAATTGGTGAACAATTTCCGAGAGGAACGCGCCTTCTGTCCAAAAATCAACAGAGCATCGCTAATGGAAGTGGAGCAACGCATGCAAAAGCGGCGTCGTTTCAAACAAGAGCATTCTCTAGAAGTGCGGTTGACAGAAGAGGCCAAGAGCCTGCGCGACGAAGCCAGCGGGCTTCCACCAGGTATCGAGAAAGAAGAGCTGTTGAAGGAGACCCGACAGGCTGAGACTGGCGCTCACATGAGCGAGTGGCTCCTCTCCCGGACTCCAGCCGTCCACCTAGCTTGACCTACGTCAACGTGGCTTTAGCTGCTGGCCTGAGAGTTCCGGCATGGCCGAGCGCGCCTTTGGCGTCGCGGCGTTGATTTGGCTGCGGATGTCGTAGAGGCCGCCTCAGTTGGCGGCCTCTTTCATCCTAGATCCAATTCATATGTTGGCCGAAAATCCGGCGAAGTGCCATCATATTGGGATACTGAATACCCAAAAGATGACCGAGGTATGGCGCAGCGCTTCTCACTCCGGTATCTGACAGGAACTGCCGGTCTTGCGGTCCTTCGGGCCCTGAGCACTTGCGGCCCCGCCAGCCGGCGTTATTCGGCCTGTTCGATCGCGGCTGGCATTTTGGCTACCGACATCAGAGATCGAGCGACTTGGTTTAGCAACTGATCAGAATTCTCCTCTTCCGCAAGTGACTTCGACAACAGCGCGACGACTGCACTATGGCGTAGCTGCTGGGCGAGATTCTTCGCCGTGGTGTAAGCCGAGATTTCATAGTGCTCCACACGCTGTGCAGCTCCGATTAAGGCGAGGTCCGCGGCCGCGTCTTCCTTTTCCTCTCCCTCAGCCATGATTTCCTGGCCTTCCTCGATAAGCCCCATCATTCCCTTGCAAGGCTTCGCTCGGACGGTCTTGCCGAGCAACTCGAAGCATTCATTGATGCGCTCCACCTGGTTTTCGGTCTCGACGAGATGTTGCTCAAACAGCTCTCGCAACTGATCGAAGCGAGCTGCCTCGGCCATCTTCGGAAGCGTCTTGGTGAGTTGCTTTTCGGCATGCAGGATGTCGCGGAGCTCATCGATCAACAAGTCGCCAAGCCCGGCTTGGTCGTCTGGCGGCGAACTTTCCGCGACGATCGCGGCGGACGCGCCGGGGTCAGCCTGGATCGCTGGCGATTCCGTGAAGACCCAGCCATTGCCCTCGTTCCACGGACCGCGGGCGTCGATCTCGCCGTGGTCGCCGGCCCCGGTGGAGTCGTTGAAGAACTGGTCGACCAGTCCCGGTGTTGGGGCGATGCGGCCGATGCTGAAAGCGGGCTTGGCCATGCTCTCGAGCGCCAGCGCGAACGCTCTCATGTGTGTGATTTCCCGCGTCATCAGGAACTGCAGCGCGTCCTTGGTACCGGCGTCGTCGCAGAAATTGATTAGGCGTTCATAGACGATCTTGGCCCGCGCTTCGGCGGCGATGTTGCTGCGCAGATCGACGTCGAGCTCGCCGGTTATCTTCAGGTAATCGGCCGTCCACGCATTGCCCTGGGAATTGAATAGGTTCACGCCGCCGCCACCAGCGATCGCAATCAGGGGATCGGCTTCGGCGGCCTGGCGATCGAACTTCGCCGGCTTGAGATGCATCCGGGCGAGTGTCCCCACGACTTCGAGGTGACTCAGTTCCTCGGTGCCAATATCCATCAGCAGGTCCTTGCGATCCGGATCCTCGCAGTTGAGCCCCTGTATTGAATATTGCATCGCGGCGGCGAGCTCGCCGTTGGCACCACCGAACTGTTCAAGAAGCATGTTGCCAAAACGAGGGTCTGGTTCGTCGACGCGGACAGTGAACATCAGCTTCTTGACATGGTGGTACATCGAAAGGCCTTGCAATGAGAGGGGAGATCATCCCGAACGGAAGCCAGGATCGTTTGTTCCTATCGGACGGAGGATTCCTGCCCGGACGCCGAACCGCCGACTTTCCTTGTTGGAAAGCCGGGGGAGGACCTCGACGGCACGTTGAGCGTTGGGGAGGTACTTATCTTTCCGATCGTTGAGACATGTTCAAGATCGCTAGCTCCAAGCTTTCCGGTGAATGTTAGACCGACCAGAGCGGAATCGCGGTGGCACATTCAATCGCCCGCAGCACTGCGCCGGCCTCGCAGCAGGTGGCCCGCGCCCTGACCTGGGGCGCAGATGAGAAGCTTCTTCTGGTCCTGACAGCCGTCGGCTGGCTTGCCTCGCGCGGTTGTGGTGTGCCGCTGCGGCGCGCAGGAAACCATGCTCTGCCAGTGACGGTCACTGCGTCGCTGCTGCCCCGTGATTTAAAACTCGTATTCGACCAAACTCGGCCGGATCCGGACGGTGATTGGGCATGTGCATGGCGTCCCGCTTTCCGGCAAACGAAAAGATGCGTTTCCCTCAGGCCACGCGCTGCACATGGACTGGCACCGGCGGCCAGCGGGTTGCCGGCTGGTCCCCGGCGGGCGATCCGCGCGATTGCGGTCGGGCTGTCGCTCACTCGCATTGCGATCCTGGCGCATTGGGCGAGCGATGTCGTTGCCGGCTTCGCACTCGGGGCGATTCTCGAACGGGTCCTCCGGCTTTGGACCGGCTACTCGAACGGAATTTCAAAGGAGGATGATCATGCCGACTCTTGAAGACCTGAAGGGATACATGGAGCGCGCAACCGGTCTGAAGCGCCCCGGCAAGCGGAAGGCTGTGGATCTCGCGCGAGCGCGAAAGCCTGTTACGGTTCGCTTTAAGGACGACGGTCTCATTCCAAATCACCCGCGATGGCCGCTCGTACTGTATCGAAACGCGGTCGCTTTCGACGAGGACCTGGACGCCGCAGCCGTGATCGAAGACCTATTTGAAGCGAACGGATGGGGAGATAGCTGGCGGGATGGCATCTACGATTACGTGCATTATCACTCCAGGATCCATGAGGTGCTCGGCATCGCGCGCGGCAAGGGCCGCGTTCGGTTCGGCGGCAACAAAGGGAAGATCTTCACCCTGAAGGCTGGGGACATCGCGGTTCTTCCCGCCGGCACAGGCCATCAGTGCCTTTCCGCGGGCGATGAGTTCCTCGTCATCGGGGCATACCCGCCGACCGGTACATACGACGAGTGCACGAGCGTCGAAGACCGTCAGCGAGCGCTGAAAGCCATTCCGAAGGTTTCGGTGCCGCGTAAGGATCCGGTCTATGGGGCCGGCGGGCCGCTCTCGAAGCTCTGGAAGAAAGCGAAATGACCGAGTACGTCATCCGCTTCGTCCTCGGGGGCGCCGTCGTATCGGTCTTCGCGATGCTGGGAGATCTCCTGCGTCCAAAGAGCTTCGCCGGCCTGTTCGGAGCAGCACCCTCGGTCGCGCTCGCGACGCTTGGGATCGCGGTGTATCAGCACGGGGCCAATTACGCCGCCTTGCAAGCTCAGGCGATGATTGCGGGAGCGGTTGCGCTCGCCATCTACAGTGTCGTCGCCTGCCATCTGCTTGTCCGCGCAAAGCTGCGAGCGGTGACGGCGACCTTGCTGTCACTCGTCACTTGGCTGGTCGCCGCTTTCGGGCTGCTGGTTTTCGCTGGAGGTCAGACGTGAGCCCGATCCGCTTTTCAACATCATCTCTCAAGGAAGGCCGCTGGTACGCTCGGCGCGCTGGGCATGCTGGCCTTCGCGGTTGGTTTCTCGATGCTAATCCCACGCGGCAACATCCCCGCCGTCTTCGTCGGCGCCTCCCTCGCCTGGTTGACTATCGCGGTAGCGGCTTGGTACGTGCGCCGGAAAATGAGATCGACGCGGACCGTGAAAGAGCCCAGCGGCTCCACGAATTCGCGAACGCGATAGACGGGCTGGCGATCTTTTCTTCATTAGTTCGCAATGAGGAAGTTTGATCTCGTCATGGCCGAGCTACCTTCCGGGCATTCATATCGGCACCGTCACCCGCCCAGATATTGATTTCCCAGCAGTACACGGGCTGACGCGACTCCTGTTGGGGCACTTGAGGTCCTATTGGGGCATTTGAGGGCCGGGCGAAATGCAGCACGGTTCGTCCCAAGATCGTGCACAAGGGAGACCAGAGGAACTGCGGTTATCGGCGCGGGTTGAATGCAAAGCAGTCCAGTTGCTGCACGCGGCTTGTGCAAGGTTTATAATGGCCGACGAAACGATCAAGACCACCGGCATAGCCGCACACGGCGCCTCTCGCCTCCCGTGGGTCGAGATCGACAGTTTCAACCTCAAACTTAAAGATGAGGACGAATTCCTGGGGGACCGTGCCAGCAAGGGCGCCTTCCGGGAAACTCTCGAAAAATGGCGAAAGCCGCTGCGCAAATTTGGCGAAGATCCCTTCGGGAAGGAGCTTTCCGAAGATATCAGCAAAAAGGAGCTCGACGCCGTCCTTGGCGGCGACGATCCCGAAGCCTCCGTTGTCGTCCACAGCGCATCGAGGACTTTGCACAGGAGCTCGCCCGCGTAACGCGGCGGTTCCTAAAAGCCAAGGCCCGGGAAAAAACCGAGCGCATCGTAGTGGGCGGCGGTTTTCGGGACAGCCGCCTCGGCGAACTCGCCATCGCCCGGGCCGAAATCCTCCTGAAGGCGGACAACTATAAGGTCGAGATGCTCCCGATCCATTCTCATCCGGACGACGCCGGCCTTATCGGCGCGCTATATCTCGCTCCATCCTGGACCGTGGACATCGGAGGCACGAACATCCGCTGCGGCGTCGTGGAAACGCGACGCAAGAAGGCGCCGAACCTCTCCAAGGCGTGCGTGTGGCAGTTCGAGCTATGGCGTCATGCCGACGACGAGCCGTCGCGTGAGAACGCTGTGAGGCGCCTTGTCAAGATGCTCAAAGAACTGATCGCGAAGGCGGAAGACGAGGGATTCAAGCTCGCGCCATTCATCGGCATCGCATGCCCAGGCGTTATCAAGAGCGACGGCTCGATCGAGAAGGGCGCGCAGAACTTGCCCGGCAACTGGGAGAGCAGCAAGTTCAATGTACCCGCAAGTCTCGTCCAGGCGATCCCGCAGATCGGGGAGAACGACACCGCGGTCATCATGCACAACGATGGGGTCGTGCAGGGACTTTCTGAGGTCCCCTTCATGCAAGACGTGAAGCGTTGGGGCGTGCTGACGATCGGCACCGGTCTCAGCAACGCCCGCTTTACCAACCGCAATGGCAAAGGCGAACGCTGAGGTTATGGGAAGAAGGTGGCTCGATATCCGGTAAAATGAGGGCCGATCGTTGGCTGGGTTATGAAACGCGTTTTTGGGGGAGACCAAGATCGGCATCTCAGGAGGCAGCTGAAATTTCCTTCCTGAACTGGCATAGGCGGCGGTCACCACCGCCATTTCGTTCGGCCAAGGGCGACTTTTTGCCGCTCATAGGGCAAGGTTTCAACGGAGGAACCTCGCTGACTTCGCGGGTTTATCACCGGAAGGAGGGATCGGCGCTAGCGAGTGGAAATGACTGCTGTGATAGCGGCGGCCGAGCGTGTCGCTGCCGACTAACCGTCGAAGAGGCCGTGATTAGCGGAAACCCAGCCCACGATCCCTACAGAGTTGAAGGAGGCACGTGGTGACCCAACCGACCGAAAAGGAAATCGAGAAGCGCGCCTACGAGATATGGGAGCGGAGCGGCAAGCCCGAAGGCCGGGAGGAAGAATTCTGGCGGTTGGCGGAGCAGGAGTTGCGAAACGAGGACAAGTCATCTCCCCTCCGCACTCCAGATAGCCTGTAAGGAGAAGAAGCGCTAACCGGATGTCTCATTCCGCAGCAGCCGAAACTGTATTGCTGTACTTTGTGCTGCCCCTTTGGTTATTGGCGGGGTTTGCTGATTATCTTTGCCATCGCGCATCTCGGATTGAGACGACAAGCGGCTATAAGGAAACCCTACTTCATCTGTTGATGTTGATCGAACTTGCGATACCATTGCTGGCGGCGATTTTTTTTGAAATCAACGCTCTTATTATTGCGGCTATGATCGTGGGCTTTGTTACGCACCAGCTGACAGCCCTCTGGGATACAACATTCGCCAGCCATAAGCGGAGCATCACGCCCATCGAACAGCAGGTCCATAGTTTTCTCGAGCTGATGCCTCTCATGGCGATGGTGATCGTCATCATCTTAAACTGGCCGCAATTCCTCAGCCTTTGGGGACTGGGTTCTGGGCCCGCACGTTACGAACTCGCCCTGAAGCGAGAGCCATTACCATGGACGTATGTGGCGGCGTTTCTATTCGCGGTCCTGCTGTTTGAAGTCCTTCCCTATATGGAGGAATTCGTTCGAGGCTTACGGTCGCGGAAGAGGGCTTAGCTCCGAACGCGGAGCACCATCAATGAAGGTTGCCGTCATCGGAGCGACAGGACTTTTAAGGTCCGCTATTGTGGCTGGCTTTCCTCGCACGGCCATTCGGTCCTTTCGATGAGTAGAATCGCCGACATTAGGTGTCCTGGCACGATCTCAACGAGGCGCGGATTGTATCTTCACAACCACCGCTGTCGTTGCACAGCCCGTCAACAGGCTCGCTGCTTGTGCTGCACGTCGGTTACTCCTTCTGGGAAGGATGGATCGTGGTCGATGGTGCTGTATCTCTCGTCTCACCGAATCTGCTGGCTGTGGTTTGCCTTCGGCATTCCAGTGTTCATGGCGGTGGCCGCTATACTCTGGCTGATGATAGCTAAACCTTAACTTGAGGTGTTTTGAAGCGTGATGGCAGTGCCGAGCTCGCCAGGATGCTCCGCTCGCGGTGGCATGCCAGCTTGCAGTAGTTGCCGGGGAGCGAGCAGGCCTCCGGGATGGTCGAGCGGATAGGAGGGGATACCTGTTAGGCCGCCAAAGCGCCCGTTGCTCAGGCGCGCCTCCGTTATTGGCCAAGAACTCTGCGTGCGAGATGAATATACGCAATCGCTCTGGATGAATGTCCCGGTGGTCGAAGTTGCTAGCCTGTCGGGATCCGACCGGGCGGACGTGGTCGTGGTCGGTTCTGGCATTGCTGGGCTGCCGGTGGCGTGGAGCTTGCAAGCCGTGGGCGCTCCGTGATCGTGCTGGATCGACACCGCCATGACGGCGCGCACGACCGCGCATCTCGCCACAGCGCTGGACGACTATTCCAAGGAGCTCGTGGGCGCGCGCGGCGAGGAATGTGCGCCTTACTACCAAAGCGTCATGACCGCGATTGACCGCTGAAGCTATCCTGGAACTCGAAAACGTCGACTGCGATTTCTGCCGGGTCGACGGAATCTGGGTGCATTGCCGAATCCCAGACCGGGCGGCCAACCGCCAGCGGCAGCAAAAGGGGAAAGGAGCCGCCTCGCAACGGCTCCGTCCTTCCGCTATTTCTTGCCCTCGCCGACCGTAGGCGCGGGCTTCTTGTCGAGATCCTGCGCCATCTCAAGATGATGCTTAAGCGCCGGCAGGGTTTTGCCGGCCCAATTCTTCAGATCCGCGTTATCGCCGCCCTTGGCATAGCGCTCGAACAGGTCGACGGCATCCTTATGAGCGCTGACCTGCATCGAATTGAACTCCGAGCTGAAGTCGTTACCGTTGGCACCCTTCAGCTTGTCGAGCTTGCTTTGGTGCGATGAATCGAGAGCGCTGGGCAATTCGGCTTTCACCTTGCCACTGGTGACAAGTCCCTTCAGCTCGGTGCTGGTTTTGGTGTGGTCCGTTACCATCTGGGAAGCGAAAGTTTTCTCCGCTGCATTTCCCTTCTGCTGTGCGAGCTTGTTAGACTCGATTTCAAACATGTCCGATATCGCGACCTGCTTGACAAAATCCACCGTCGAGGGGCTGACCCCGAGCACGGAATTGACCCCGGTCTTTTCGCTGACGGATTGCGCCATGACCGGTGTCGCCAGCAAAATGCACGCGATTGCTATTATAGTGCGTCTCATGTGTATCTCCATCAGTTTGCGGTCTTGCAATTGACGCCCTTGCGAGGCGTTAGTTGAGCTTAGTCGCCGTCTGCTCGTCGAATTTGGCGGCGAGGGATCGAACGATATCGTGTGGCTGAGCTTTCCATCCAGGCGATCAAGACGTCGTAGTGGCGACCGGCCGCAACAGGAGACCCGCCAGATAGCAGCGGCCTCAAGTAATCGGTCTTGCGGCATCTTCGACCGCTCGGGCGGTGGAACGATCCCGTGACCAAACGAGCCTGTTGCGGGTGTAGACCTCCTTGCGGTTGAGGCGGAACTGGACGCAGTAGCCGTCGCATTTGCGCTTTTCGCTGATTCCCGCCCTGTTCTTGGCCAAGCTATCGTCAAAGGCGAGGTGGTGGTTGGCCTACGCACTACCCTGAAGTTTTAAGCCGAGTGCCGGTAAACGTGGCGGAGGTATACGCGTCACTACGCAGCGACCTGTACATCGGCTCCATTACTTCTTTTTCTTGGGGACTTTCTTGCCTTTTTTGCGGGCCTTGGAAAGTCCGATCGCGATCGCCTGCTTCTTGCTTTTTACCTTGCCGCCCTTTCCGCCACGGCCACTTTTGGCCGTCCCCTTCTTGTACCGTCGCATCTCGCTCTTGACGTCCGAGCCCGAGCTCTTCGAGTAGCGACGCTTCTTCTTGGCTTTTTTTGCCATGGGTTCTTCACTTTCCACTAAAAGACGCTGCTAGTTGAACTGCCAGAAGCATGACTTCCGCGCTGTCGGCTTTCCCATCCACCGCATCGACAATCTAGATGGCGCTGGCAAGTTCCAACGCACATTCCGGGCATCCGTTAGAGGATATACCGAATGCGGTGTCCTCATAGGAACGCTGTCAGATGTTTCACGCTTGATAGGTTGGAGAACCTCGATCGATGCACCGCACCAGAATTCGGCTCAAGCACCAGCCATCCGACCAAGCCGGCCGACGCGGTTGGCGGCTTAGCACCGAGGAAGATGAAGAAGGTATCGAGGATTGGATGGTCGGCGGAGGCGACAGCCCGTCAGCTTGAACCGCAAATAGTCCCGGAAATTGTTGCTGCATCAACCAAGGGATCAGGGTAGCCACACGATGGTTCGTCCCAAGGGTTCACCTCCTATTTCGAGCCCGATTCAGCGGGCCAGCCGTTTGATGGTCTTGGCCGCACGGCTGGGACCATGCCAGCCGAGAAACTTCAGCTCCTTGTTCTCCAGCGCATTCGTTGCTCGAAAGAACTGTTCGAGGTCATCGCGTGCATGGGTGGGAAGATTGCGGATATCCTTGAGATTAGTTTCGAGCGGTGATCTATCAGGCACCGCAAACACCCGATCGTTGCGCTCCGTCTTGCCCTTTTTCTTCTGTTCGACTTCGAGAATGCCGATGGGACGGCAGCGCAGCACGACGCCCGGATAGGTCTGCGCGTCATGCAAGATCAGCACATCCAGCGGATCGCCATCCTCGGCCTTGGTCGAGGGAATGAACCCCCAGTCGTAGGGATAGGTCAGCCCGGCCATCAGTGGCTTCGCCAAGGCAAAAACGCCAAGCTTCGGATCGAAATCGAGCTTGCACGAACTGCCGCGCGGCGTCTCGACCACGGCGAAGATGTTGTTATCGTCGGCCCAACTCGGTAGTTTTGTCAGATTGGTCATGGCGGACGACTCGGGCCTCAAAAGGAGCAGCGGGCCCGACGGAAATCGATCCGCCGAGCCCTGCCGGGAATCAGGCGGAGGTGGAGGCCTTCTTGTTGACGCCCTTGCGCAACGCAACCGTATTGAGCTTGGCGTTCGCGGCCTTCTCTTCGTTTAGGTTCGTGGTAAGGAAGCGCACGATATCGTCGTGGCCGAGCTCCTCCGCCCAGGCGATCAAGGTGCCGTAGCGGCATATCTCGTAGTGCTCGACGGCCTGCGCGTTGGCGACGAGCGCCGCATCCAGCACCGTCTTGTCCTCGATCTCGCCGGCCGTCTCGTCGGCTTCCTTGATGATCCCGTCGATGGCTGGGCATTGCGTGCCGCTTGGCGATTGGCCGAGTTTCTCGAACACCTTTTCGAGACGCTCGATCTGCTTGTTGGTCTCCTCGAGATGGCTCTTGAGGCCCGTGGCCAGATCCCGGTTGTTGGCTTTGTCGATCATTTTCGGCAGGGCCTTGGTGATCTGCTGCTCGGCATAATAGATGTCCTGCAAGCCATGCAGCAGAAGATCATCCATCGTCTTGATGTCTTTGGTGAATAGTCCCATGACGCCGCTCCTCGCTCCTAAAGCGGGGGGAACGCATGCTCGCCGTGCTGGTTCCTGGGCGTGAACGCCGCAGCCGGCCGGGAAGATTATGATGGTGGGGCGCCTCGTGCGTCCGCAGGAACTCGCGCAAACAGGCCGCGTTTTGCCTCTTTGGGTGGAGTTCAACATGGTCAGCACCTCGCTCTGGATGGAGACCGAAATCCTGCCGGAGGCGGGTGCCCTCAAAGGCGATGTGCAATGCGATGTCGCCGTGGTTGGTTCGGGCATCGCCGGACTGTCGACGGCGTACGAATTGATGAAGCGCGGCCGCTCGGTCATCGTCATCGACCGCAAGGGTATCGCAAGCGGCATGACGGCGCGCACTTCGGCGCATCTTGCGCCGCTCTGCGATGATTTGATGAGCGAATTCAGGAAGCTGCGCCGCGCCGAGGCCGCCAAGCTGTTCTACGAAAGTCAGGCCGCCGCCGTGGATCGCGTCGAGGAAATCCAGACAAGCGAGAAAATTGCCTGCGACTTTCTCCGTCTTGACGGTTATCTTTTTCAAGGCAATGGCATGCCGGCCGACATATTCGATGAGGAGCTGGAAGCGGTGCGCGAGGTCGGCGCACCGGTGCACCGGCTGGTCGGCGTGCCGCTCAAGGGCTGCGAGAGCCGGCACGTCTTGCGCTATCCGCGCCAGGCAAAATTCCATCCCCTCAAATATCTCGCCGGACTTGCTGCCGCTTGCGCAAGCGGCAGCGTCCGTTTCTTTGCCAACAGCCCGGTCGAGGAAGTCGCCGAACATGACGGCGGCGTCACGCTGCGAACCTCACAGGGGCAGATCACGGCCGCGCATGCTGTCATCGCGACCAACGCATCAATCGCCGACCGCTTTCAACTGCATACCAAGGTTGCTCCTTACCGCACTTACGTGCTCGCCTTTGCCATCGCGCGGGGCGAACTGGCCGACGCGCTCTATTGGGACACCGAAGATCCCTACCATTATGTGCGGTTGCAAACGGGCCCCGAGGAGGTTGATTTCGTGCTGGTCGGCGGCGAAGACCATAAAAGCGGTGAGGCCAACGATGCCGACCAGCGCTTTGCTCGGCTGGAGAACTGGGCGCGTGAATTGATCCCGGCTTTGGACCGCATAACCCATCGCTGGTCGGGTCAGGTTCTCGACACGATCGACTATGCCGGCTTCATCGGCCGCGAGCCCGGCAGCGAGCGCATTTACCTTGCAATGGGCGATTCAGGCCAGGGTCTGACCCATGGTGTGATGGGCGCGATGCTGAACACAGCCCTCATTCTGGGCGAAGATCATCCGTGGAAGTCCGTCTATGCGCCGGATCGCAAGCCGCTCGCAGCGGCGCGGAATTTCCTGCGCGAGAACATGACGATCCTGCAAAACCTCGCGGAATATGTGGCGCCGGGTGAAATCGCTTCGCTCGAAGAGCTTCAGCCGGGTGAGGGCGCCATTCTGCGGCGGGGACTCGAAAAGATCGCAGCCTACAAGGACAAGGCTGGCGAACTGCATCTTCATTCGGCCAGTTGCACGCATATTGGCTGTCATCTGCACTGGAACAGCTTCGAGAGCTGCTGGGATTGTCCGTGCCACGGTTCGATCTTTGCGCCCAACGGACGGCCGATCAATGCTCCGGCCGTGTCGGCTTTGCGCCCGGTAAAGGTCTAGCGAGATCCGGTCAAGGCTCAGGGAGCGTTCCATCTTCAAGGACGAGGACATCGAGCAGGGCGATCTGCGTAGCCCGCGCACACCGTGGGCCGTCCTACGGCCGCTGCCAATTGAGCCGATCGTTGACAGCTTTCGGTGCGAGGTGTTGATCATCGGCGCCGGCATCACCGGTGCGCTGATGGCCGAGCGCCTGACACGGCAAGGCCGCCAGGTGGTCGTCATCGATCGCGAGCTTCCCAGTCTCGGCAGCACGGTGGCCAGCACCGCCATGCTGCTCTGGGAAATCGACCGGCCGCTGTTCGAACTCGCGCAGCTCTATGGTTTCGAGAAGGCCGTTCGCTGCTATCGGGCCAGCCACCATGCCGCGCAAGGCCTGCCGTCCCTGGTTAGGCAGCATGGAATTGCCTGCCAGATGCGACGGCGTCTCTCGCTCTATCTCGTCGTCGATGACAGTCCGAACCTTGTTCAGGATGAATATGCGCTGAGGAGCCGCGCCGATCTGCCTTCCCTCTATCTCGATCACGCCGCGCTGCTGAAGCGCTTCGGCATCGCGCGGGCGGGCGCCCTTTTGTCAAGGGACGCGGCTGATGCCGATCCTGTGCTGCTCACACATGGCCTGCTTGATATCTCCCTGCAACGCGGTGCCCGCCTTCTCAAGGCCAACGCGGTTGCCTACGACAGCACGGCCCAGAGAGTCACCGTCGGCCTTGAGAACGGACTTTCGATCGAGGCGCGCCAGGTTGTGCTCGCGACCGGCTATGTGATGCCGGATATTGTGCGGCCCACGGCGCAGCAACCAGCTTCCAGCTGGGTCATCGCGAGCCGGCGGCAGCCAGGCCATCTGTGGCCCGAACAGGCGCTCATCTGGGAAGCGAGCCGGAACTATCACTATGCGCGGACCACCGCTGATGGCCGCATCATCCTTGGTGGCGAAGATGACCGTACGCTCATCGAGCCTGACGCTCGTGATGACGCCACGCCTGCCAAGGTGAGGGCGCTCAAAGATTATCTGAAGGCGCTTTGGCCGCATGCATCGGAAGATGTGGCGTTCGGCTGGTCGGGCGCCTTCGATACCACCCATGACGGCTTGCCGTTGATCGGCAGGGTGCCCGGCTCCAAGAATATCTTCGCCGCCTTTGGCTATGGCGGCAACGGCATTACCTTCAGCTTCCTCGCGGCGGAACTTCTGGCGGCGATGCTTGCCGGAGGTTCTTCGCCCCTGTTCGATGATCTTGCGATTGATCGCGATATTCCCGGCTAACGACGCGCGATCAGGCAGCCCAGCATGAAGGCGACGAGCACCGAGGGCAGCGGAGCCTCTCGCACCACATCACGCAGAAATGCGAGCACCTGGCCCGGCGGCTGCCCTTCTTTCCTTTGCCGCACCGTGCGGGCGGTCTCACGCCTTCCGAAACGTCTGTGCTGGATTGCGCTTCATCGCTCCGCGCCGCACCTGATCCGCCATTCCCTGCTCCTTCAATCTGGGCAATGGACCGGCGGCGGAACCGTTCCTACTGCGAACGCTGTGGCCGTACGCGGTGCTCTAGCAACGAAGGGGACCCGAGGCCGTTCTGGAAGGACCGACAACGATCGATCAAGAATGGTCATGGCTAAAGATCCGCCGGAGCCTAAACGAGACGGCAAAGGGGCCCACATCTCGGGCTCTCGCAAGCCTGCGCGGGAAGTTCAGGAGCCCTTCACCATCCGCCCGCCGGAAACCGATCACGGCTCGATGCCCAATCTGAAATGGTCGTTCGCTGACAGTCACGTCAGGATCGAAAAGAGCGGGTGGACCCGCGAGACGACGATCCGAGAACTGCCGATCGCAAAGGACGTGTCAGGAGTCAACATGAGACTGGAGGCAGGGGGCGTCTGAACTGCATTGGCACAAACAAGCCGAATGGTCGTACATGCTTCGAGGCAAGGCGCGGATCACCGCGGTCGACGAGGCCGGCTCGAACATTCGCGGACGATGTTTCTATTTTCCGGCGGGAATCCCGCACTCGATCCAAGGACTCAACAGCGACGTGAAGGGTGCGAGTTTCTGCTCGTCTTCGACGATGGTGCGTTCTCGGAAGAAAACACTTTCCTACTAACCGACTGGCTCGTCCACACGCCGCGTTCGCGATGGGCACTACATCGACAACACGGGAGACCGCCCGCTGCGGTTTCTGGAGATGTCAGGTCGAACCGGTATGTCGACATCTCGCTTAACCAATGGCTTCCCCGCGCGCTCGTCGAAGCGCATTTGAAAGTTACGGGTGACGTCCTGGCGCGGCTCCTGACCGCCAAAGTGGCGCGCACGATAGTATTCCCGCGACCAATCATCGAGCAGGAGGTCGAAATGCCGCCGCGTGGTGTCCGTATGGAGGCGATGGAGGCACGTTCTGTCGATGCCATTCCAGTCGGAAAGGAGTGGCAATATGAACCCAAATGGGACGGATTTCGTTGCCTGCTGGCGCGGGACCGGGACGCGGTGTCCATGCGCTCGAAGTCCGGCCAGGATCTCGCCCGATACTTCCCGGAGATCGTCGCCGCAGCCCGCGATTTGCGCGAGCAGAGGCTTGTGCTTGACGGCGAGCTCGTCGTCGAGATTGGCGGGCAATTTTCGTTCAATGACCTCCTGCAGCGCATCCATCCGGCCGCTAGCCGCGTTCAGAAGCTGTCCCGGGACACGCCGGCCCTATTTCTCGCTTTCGATCTGCTGGAGCTGGGCGACAAAAAGTTGGCCGACCAACCGTTGTCCCGACGGCGACTTCAGTTGGAAAAGCTTGCTGGCCGCAGTTTTTCGAGCGCGCCGCTATTTCGGCTATCGCCGGCCAGCACGAAGTTCGGGGATGCCGAGCGGTGGCTGCAGTCGGCCGGCGGCGGAAGTGACGGCGTGGTCGCGAAGCGGCTCGATCTTCCGTACCAGACCGGGAAGCGCGAGGGCATGCAGAAGATCAAGCGATATCGCTGCGCTGATTGCGTCATTGGAGGCTTTCGCTACGGCGAGAAGCTGCAGGCCGGCCGCAAAGCTGTCGCCTCATTGCTGCTGGGGCTTTACGATGCAGATGGCCTCCTGCACCACGTCGGCTTTTCGTCAGCCATCAAGGCAAAGGACAAGCCGGCGCTGACCGAAAGACTCGAGATGATTGCGGCGACCAAAAGCTTCACTGGCAACGCGCCAGGCGGACCAAGCCGATGGTCGACGAGACGGTCGTCCGAATGGCAGGCGGTGAAGCCGAAATACGTTGTCGAAGTGTCCTACGATCACTTCACCGGTGGCCGCTTTCGGCACGGCACGACCATCCTTAGATGGAGGTCCGACAAGAAGGCGAACCAGTGCACCAACAGATGAAGCAAAAGATCGCGCGGGACCTCATGAGGGCGATCGAGCCAGCCTGACGGATACTTGGGTCGACGCAGATGTGAATCGTATTGGCGCCAGGTGGCCCCAGCCGTAGCACATCTCTCTTGGCCATTCTTCGGTCGTCTCAAGGACTTTGCCGTATCAGACGCAACAAGGGTGTTCCTTCATGGTTCCTTCGTTAACGCGCCCCGGGCGACTCGACCGGGTGCCCTCGGGAACCACGAGATGCAGCCGGGCTTTTACCTCTCGATGTTCGAGAAAGCCGATAGAAGTGAAGAACTGACTTCCGCGATTGCCGACGGTTTCGTCCGCGTCCGCGGAGCGCGGGAGCATAACCTCCGGAACGTTTCGCTGGACATCCCGCGCAATGAGCTCGTGGTCTTCACAGGCGTGTCCGGATCCGGCAAGTCCTCCTTAGCGTTTGGGACGTTATACGCGGAGGCTCAACGTCGTTATCTCGAATCCGTATCACCTTACGCACGTCGGCTATTCCATCAGATGCAGGTGCCCGACGTCGACGCAGTCGAAGGATTGCCGCCAGCCGTCGCTCTTCAGCAGCAGCGCGGATCGCCGACAACCAGGTCGTCGGTGGGAAGCGTCACGACGCTCTCCAACCTCTTGCGCATACTGTATTCGCGGGCGGGCACATATCTGCGCGGGCAGGCCTTGCTTTACGCGGAGTCCTTCTCGCCCAACACGCCGGAAGGCGCCTGTCCGAACTGTCACGGCATCGGGCGAATTCATCAGGTCGTCGTCGAACGAAGTCTGGTACCCGACGACACTTTGACGATCCGTGAGCGCGCCATTGCGGCCTGGCCTTCGGCTTGGCAGGGCCAGAATCTCCGGGACATTCTCGTCACCTTGGGGTATGACGTCGATAGGCCGTGGCGCGAGCTTTCGAAGAAAGATCGTGACTGGATTCTCTTCACGGACGAGCAGCCAACCGTACCGGTGTATGCGGGATACACGCCAGCCGAGACGCGAAAAGCCCTGAAGCGCAAGGAGGAGCCCAGCTATATGGGCACCTTCACCGGCGCCCGCCGGTACGTGCTTCAGACATATGCCACCACGCAGAGCGTCATGATGAAGCGGCGTGTAGCGCAGTTTCTGTCGAGCGATGATTGCCCGGTCTGCGGTGGGAAGCGGCTAAAAGCAGAAGCACTTTCGGTCAAATTCGCAGGAATGGACATTGCCGAGATGTCTCGCCTGCCGTTGGCCAAGCTCGACGAGCTTATCAAACCGTATATTGATGGAAGCAAGAAAGACGGTACCGACGATCATCCCGAAAAGGCGCTTGTCGTTCAGAGAATCGTCGAGGATCTCGTCGGGCGTCTCGAAGTTCTGCTTGAGCTAGGCCTCGGTTATCTCACCTTAGAGCGCAGCACGCCGACGTTATCGCCGGGCGAACTGCAGCGTCTGCGTCTCGCGACGCAGGTCCGATCGAACCTGTTCGGGGTCGTCTACGTACTGGACGAGCCCTCCGCTGGCCTGCACCCGGCAGACACTCAGGCGCTCTTGCGGGCACTCGGGCGCCTGAAGGCATCGGGAAATTCGCTCTTTGTCGTTGAACACGAGCTCGATGTGGTGCGCGAGGCCGACTGGATCGTCGACGTTGGGCCCGCTGCCGGGGACCAGGGCGGTCGGATACTCTACAGCGGGCGCCTTGCCGGTTTGGCCAAAGTCGAGGCGTCCCAAACACGAAGGTATCTGTTCGAAGATGCCGCGAGGGCACCACGCAAGATCCGTCGGCCGAGCAGCTGGCTGAAGCTGCGGAACGTGACGCGGAATAACCTGAGCCGTCTCGATGCCGACCTCCCTCTCGGCGTCCTTACATGTGTGACCGGCGTGTCCGGCTCGGGCAAATCCACTCTCATCAGCCAGTTTCTCGTCGAGGCGATCGCGGAGAACCTAGGTCAGCAACGCAAATCCGATCTGGACGAAGCTGAGCTGCAGGAGACCGTGCGTACGCTGAGTGGGGAAATTACGGAAGGGTTGGATCGCGTTAAACGTCTCGTTGTGGTCGATCAGAAGCCGATCGGCCGGACCCCGCGGTCCAATTTGGCGACTTACACCGGCTTGCTCGATCACGTGCGTAAACTGTTCGCCGGGACGAAGCAGGCGCGTGCCAGGCGCTACGACGCCGGCAGATTTTCGTTCAATGTGGCCAAGGGCCGTTGCGAAACCTGCGAGGGCGAAGGCTATGTATGCGTAGAGCTGCTGTTCCTTCCGAGCGTCTATACTCCGTGTCCGACGTGCCGGGGCGCTCGCTATAACCTGAAAACGCTCGAGATCAAGATACGGGACAAGTCGATCGCCGATGTGCTGGCGATGACCGTCGACGCGGCTTTCGAGTTCTTTAAAGACGATGACGTTCTTTCGCGCTCTTTGGGCGCTCTGCGCGAGGTCGGGCTCGGTTACATTAGACTTGGCCAGTCCGCCACCGAACTTTCAGGAGGAGAGGCGCAACGCGTCAAACTCGCCACCGAGCTCCAGCGCGCCCATCGTGGCGGTACATTATACGTTCTCGATGAGCCGACGACGGGACTGCATCCGTCCGATGTCACAAAGCTCGGCAATCAGCTGCAAGGGCTCGTCGAGGCTGGCAACACCGTCGTTCTGGTCGAGCATGATATGTCTGTTGCAGCGGAGAGCGACTGGATTGTAGAAGTCGGCCCCGGCGCTGGAAACGAAGGAGGCCGCATCGTGGCGTCCGGACGACCGGATCAAGTTGCTGCCTCCGGGAGCCGGACAGCAGAATATTTGAAGCGAGCGCTCTAACGAGTTCATCGAAGGCCGCCGGCCCCCATAGGAACACCGGGGGACGCAGTTGGTTGTTTGCCATCGCCTGCCCGAAAGAGACACGCATGGAAGGCATCCTCGTCGCCGAATTCGATACTCGCCGCGCGGCAGAGCTCGCGGTCGAGCACGTTGTGCAGGAGTGCGGAGTCCAGAGAACCGACGTGGTGCAGCCGAGGGGCGCCGACAATACATCCGGCGATCGACCCGCGCTCGCCGACGTGAAGGTAAAGCCGAAGCCGGGCGAGAAGCTTGAGGGCCCGATCGAAGTATCCGTCGACTTCCATGGCGACGATCCGAAGCGCGTCGTGGACGCGCTGAAATCCGTTGGTGCTAAGGCCGTCCGGACGAAGTAAAGGACAGAATCATGCCCGAATATCCCAAACCGCCGTTTCCCAGCCAGCGACAACCCATGCCAGGCTCGACGGGGAAGATGGACCCGCGCCCGGATCATGGCGAGACAAGCTATAAGGGCTCGGGACGGCTTCAAGGCAAGTGCGCCATTATTACTGGCGGCGACAGCGGCATCGGGCGCGCGGTCGCCATAGCCTTCGCCCGCGAGGGCGCGGACGTCCTGATCGCCTACCTTGACGAAAGCGACGATGCGAAAGAAGTCGCGGCGATGATTGAGAAGGAAGGGCGCAGGGCTGTCCTCGTCGAGGGCGACCTTCGCTCGGCCGACCATTGCCGCACCGTGGTCGACCGCGCCGTGCAGGAACTTGGCGGCGTCGACATTCTCGTCAATAATGCCGCGCATCAGGCGACCTTCGCCGACATCGGCGACATCAGCGACGAAGAATGGCGCATGACTTTCGAGGTGAACATCCATGCGATGTTTTACCTCGCCAAGGCCGCGGTCCCGCATATGAAGCCTGGAGGCGCCATCATTAACACGGCATCGGTAAATTCCGACATGCCGAATCCGATACTGCTCGCCTACGCGACGACGAAGGGAGCGATCCAGAACTTTACGGGCGGCCTGGCCCAGATGCTGGCGGAGAACGGCATCCGGGTGAATGCCGTTGCGCCGGGTCCAATTTGGACCCCGCTTATTCCCTCGACGATGCCAGAGGAGGCCGTAAAGAACTTTGGCAAGCAAGTGCCGCTGAAGCGGGCTGGCCAGCCGGCTGAACTCGCCACAGCCTACGTGATGCTCGCCGACCCGCTATCCAGCTACACTTCGGGCACGACCGTCGCGGTGACCGGGGGCAAACCCTTCATTTGAGAAGTGGCCGGCATAAAGCATCCCGTGACGCCCGATGGCCGCTACTTCGTCGTGAAAGAGAAGCTTTAGGTCTCGGCAATCCGGACGTTGAGCCGGGCGCCTCCATAAAGCTTAGGAGGCACGCTTTCAGCGAGGGCAAGTTGGGCGATGTGCATCGATGGTCCTTTAGCTAGGAAGCACCGCTCGGAGCAGTAAGATGATTGCATCCGAACCGAGTTTGGCAATGCTCCGGCCTTGCGGTGCCGATCACCGCGCGCGTGCCCTCTATAGTGATGCGCTCGAGGAGCTCTTGCGCACGCGTCGGCATCGCCTTCGCGGCGATCCCAACTCCCATAGAGGTGACGCTCAAGCAGACAACGACGCCTATCTGATGTATCAATCCCGGAGTGAGTGGCGCAGAAAACGCTCCAAGCGATATCGATCGCCGTCCGCACTGTGATTGCATTTGCCATTTCAAGCTCCGTGACAAGGGCATCATTGCCGTGCAATGCCTTTCCACGGCGAAGGTTGCATCCTTTTCCCAACCTTAAAGCTGGCACCGGGCGTATCGTAGGAACCTTGCTCTCCCGAAGACATTTGCCGTTAAGATCTTAAACGGAGGATGTTATGGGACTCGAAGCGAAGGAATCCGGCAACTTGATCGGCAGCGACAAGGTTGAAGGCACGACAGTTTACGGTGCAGACAGTCAGAAGATCGGCAGTATCGAGCGGGTGATGATCGACAAAAAGAGCGGAAAGGTCTCCTACGCGGTCCTGAGCTTCGGCGGCCTTCTTGGCATCGGCGATGATCACTATCCACTGCCTTGGCAATCGTTGAAGTACGACACCAATCTTGGCGGGTACGTCACTGGCGTGACAGAAAGCCAACTGCAGGGCGCGCCCAAATATCGTGATGAGACGGCATGGAATTGGAATGATCCGGCGGCCGGTCGATCGGTAAATGACTATTACCGAGTACCAATCTGATTGCCCTCGAAATGCGGTGTGCTCGTCATCAAAGTGCGCTGCATTCGCGAAAAGCGTGTGGGAGCATCGTCGATTAACCGGTCGGCCGCAAATCGGGTCTTGAAAGCGAGTTCTAGGAAGCGCTCGCGCGAGCAAGCCTAGCGCAGGTACTCGCCCGCGCCGCGGGAACCTTATCTCCTCAGGCGAAGCGATATAGCGCGCCTCTACTTCCCGCACCACGAGGCCCTGAGAAAAATGTGGAGACCCGGCACGCGCGCGGCTGAACGCTTAGTGCGCTCGGCCCAGTCAGGGCCGCTGGTCACGCGTTAGTTGGACTGCGATATGTCAGACTGTCAGACATCTGAGTCCGTGTATCTCAAGCGCTCGGGTTCACGGCCAAGGCCGGGATTAGGAACGCGGTACGGGTCCGCGATCCGGGCCCGGGGAAGCTGATCTAATTGCTGTCCAGGAACTGTCGCATTAGCGGCAAGCACGCCGCACGGCCTTGCAAGTCAAGAAAGGTAGGTGCGCGCGAACTGGAATATGAGAGCGGATAGGCTATCCGAGACTGAGGGCGTAGAAATACATCGCCGCGATTATCGCGACGCTTAGTAGCGTGATGCCGAAACTTTCCCATCCCGAACCGATTTGACGAATCGCTCAAACGTTCCGGCGCTGCGACATCCTGTCAAAGCGCTTGATGAGCAATGCGCCTCACTCCTTGTCGCCCGATTAACTTGGTGGACGCCCGCGACGGGGCAGCTTCGGGCCAGTGATCCGGTCTGCCGCGACGCGAAGGGCGCCGGCATGTTTCATCGCTTCAACGCGAGCCGGCCCAGGCGGCAAAGCGCGCGCATGATCCAGCGCCAGTATCGCTTCCGCATAGCGAGACGCCAAGCATTCGACGAGCGAACCGGTATGGACCGCCAAGGGCAAGATTTCGCCGGCTCTGTGGGATGCTTATTCGATGGCGATGGCGCGATATCTTCCGGCATCGCTCGAGGTCGCCGTTGCCTTTTACGCGGCCGAACACGAGGGACGGAACTGGCGGCACCTGTGTTCTCAGCTCGAGGTCGTCCAAGTGCCTTGGGGGCATGATGGCTGCATGACTGTCGGTGCGGAGCGGCTGGTTGATCATCTGCGGCAAAGAATCAACGCTCTAGCCTCGCGTGCGCCTCCTTACGGCCGAGCAGATGGAGCGCGCGTCTGAAAACGCGACAAAGCGGGATAAAATTCAAGGTGAGACATTACCGAACTTAGACACGTGTCAAGTCGAGGTAATCCGGCAGAGCGGTCTAAAATGCTGAGATTTCCCGGTAGACTGACGGTGCGCTCAGCCAGTCGCGCGCTGAGGATGCGGTCCGGGGAGGATCACATCCGGAAAGAAGCCCTGACGCCGCTAGCCCCCGTCGGGGCTTCTTGCTGCTTACGCCGGCTCAGATTGTACGAACGCCGCCCGCTTAAAATGCATGCGGACGGCGTCGGTTCTAGCCCCAGGAAGGATCTGCAAAATCCTGGCTAAGCTAAGTCTGCACAAAGACTTAAAAAGTTTAATACCCCTGAAGGGGTAGCTTGCCGTCAGAACGCGCGGCGCGCCCACGTTGTCGCACGACTGGCGTGCTCTCTGCCGATCAGCCGAACGGGCCTTTGCCAGCCTGCGTCATTCTGACGAAGGTGCCGTTCTCGCGGTACTCAAGCCACTTCATGTTTCCTCGGCATACTTCAGGTCAGCCCAATACTCAGCCGGTGTCGCCTTATCCCGGTAGAGCATTGGATAGTTGATCTTCTCGATCTAGATCCGGCCGCCCTGGATCGGCTCGAATGCGTGAGCGTGCTCCATGATCCTGCGGGCGGCTTTCTCGGGACTGGCGTAAAGGACGATCTGCGGTCAGTTTCATCGGCGGTTTGGAGATTAGCTACTTTTCTGCGGGGCGCCTTCCGTGTGCATTCATTGGAAAATATGGCGCTCTCACGGCAATCGAAGCGAAAGACTTGAGATCGACGAAGCTACAGTATTGGTTCGATCGATCGATGCATGGCCGACGTCGACTATACCAGTCACCGAGTCCTACAGCCTCAGCGATGAAGAGAAAGTCAGCCTCTCTTAATTTGAAGGTCAAAGCCCTACCGCTGTTCAACCCTGGTGCGCCACAGGGCATCGAAGGTATTCTGGCGAGATGGCGTCCATTCTTCTGAACCGATCGGATCGCTGGGCTTCTCTATGAGTGCACTTGCAAGCTCCTCGGTGGGACGTGCCTGCGTCGAAATCCGCACGGGCCACTCCAATAATGATTTTGAAAGCATGGGCTTGCCTTCGTACCAGCATTTTCGTCCGTCGATGAGGCGCCAAGACCAATACTCGCGCGGATTTGGGGGCATCACCGCACTGCATTGCTGTTTTGCCTGCGCGGTCGGCATTCCAATCAATAGAAAAGTAGCGATGCGAGCGGCCAAAGGAATAAATGAAAATTGCCTCTTCATCGGAACACTTAGAGACTACTTCGTTGCCGCAGTCGACTTACAGCAACGACCAAGTCGGGCCGCTCAAGAACCTCAACTAACTTGTCGAGTATGCGTTCACTGTCGTGGGGGCGGGGCAGAAGATACTCGTCCAATATGCACAGGGCTTCGCTGACGGCATGAAGAGCCAGCTGTTGATCGGTCATCGCTTCTTACCCATTCGAATTGGCGGAGCGTTGCGATTTCAAGGAAGCTTAAAGATCAAGTCAGCTTTTGGACTTATCCCATCAAATTTTATTTCAATCGAGGGTGAATTTAGGTCAGCGCTTCTGTCTCAGGATTGCGATTTGGCTATCGCCTCACCGCCGCTCCGCGCCACGCCACGTGCACTTCGATTGGCGTATCGCTACACAAACGAAGAGTCCGACGAGGCGCTGCGCCTCCACGCCCGGATCAGCGCGACGGATCACGCGATGGGAGCGCGAGGATCTGCTCGACGCTTTGCAGCAGCGGCTCGATGCGAACCCGCTTGCTATGCGCCTTCGTCGCGAGACGGTCGAGCATCCGTTCAGCGTCACCTCATCAAGCCGTGCGAAATGAGCCTTCAAATTTTTCAAGTCAGTGAATTTCTTGCATAGCGCCAGCAACTACCACCGTTGCCCGATCTTCTTGACTCCCGATCTCGGAAGAACGGCGCGGGCGCGGGAGTTAAGGCTCAATAGATTGGGGCCAAAAAAGCGAAGTGTGGCAGGATCACTGGCTTGTAGCAGCCACCAGTCGGCGCATAGTCAAGCAATGATAGAGCAGCGCCCAGCCTTCATGGCTTGCAAAAACCCCGGCACCGGCTGGAGAATCGATATTCTGTGGGCCGATGGCGAAACCGAAGTCATCAAAGGTTTTGTTACGGAGCACGACGCAACGAAGTGGATTTCCGAGCATTCGGCGGCGTGCCAAGAAAGCGCTGGCCCACCGCGCTAGCATGGCTTCTAGTTCGGAGGAGCGGCGACGATGGATCGCGAGACGGAAGAACTGGCAAGTAAAATCGCAGAATGCGCGAGACAGGCGCGCCATCAAGCCGCGCTTCTGCCGGAAGGTCCAGTCCGCGACGCACTGATAGAAAAAGCCAAGCATTACGAAGCACAAATCCCCGCCGACTCTACGTATACGACTGTTACGTAGCGCTAATGGGCAGGTGACTGCATTGCTTCGGCGCTCCGACTCATCCGGCAGGCTTCCACCCGAGGTTTGCCTTTGAGTTAAGTGTTCTTCCTTCGTCTTCATCGTCGAATTGCGTCGTTTTTAGATGTGCCCGCGGTGTGTGCAACTCTCGGCCGGTGGTGACTATCGACGTTGCGCCGCAGGGACAGCGCATCAGTGACACGGCCTCCCTGAGGGCAGCTTTTCGCCGCATGCCCCATGGCGCTGCTTCGACCGCGCTCGGAAACTCTGCCAAGAACCCGTCTCCGGTGTTCTTCACGATACGGCCGCCGTGACTGGCAATAGCAGGCTCACTTCTCTTGCGAGAAGTTCGCTCAGCTTGGCGTGCGTGGCCTCTTCGTCATCGTGCATGAGCCGTGAATAGCCGGCGACATCGGCGGCCATTATGGCCGACAGCCTGCGCTCTATCCGACCTGGCCACTCTTGCACTATGGACCCGCGATCCAAGCGACGCCCGATTGTACGACGGACAAGCCGCGCCCCCAACGGCCTTGACGAAGATGCCCGAGAGGCCGCCGATCAGCTATCGGCCCGAACGGCAAAACCTAGGAACAGTCGATATTCGCCGGACATTAGCGCTCATGCAACAAGTCCGTTTGGTAGGCGACCGGCGCGAGGAGACTTACATGGCTGACGAAAGCTCAGTTGCACCTACTGCCACGCCCGAGCAGCGAATAGACCGAGCTTCAGAAGCGATCCGGCGGATGGCTGAAGACGACGCGTTGCAACATTTGCCACAACATGATCGGTGGCTGCATCATTTGAGTGAAGCGACCCGGTCAGCTCCATTTCAGTCCCTTGCCGTTGCATTCTTGCTAGGCGCCTTCCTAGCTCGTCGGTAGCGTCCATGCAGCGCAGCCCTACGAATTGCCAGACGGCAATATCTTATTCGGATTGCTCAATGACCTTGCTCGCATCAGGCTCATCAATCCCATCCGCCCGATTGCACTCGCAAGGCATGCCGGCGCCGCACTGACAGCCATGTGCCTCCGCCGTCCAAGGCAAGTGCGGATGGTTCTCGCAGACCCAGCCCAACCCCAAGCAAATCGGACAGGTCGGTTTGGTCATTCTTGAGCTTTGTCGGGCAGACCCAATTCCTTGCGGACCGCAGCAGCGGAGTTGCCGACCTTTTCGACGACCTTCTGAAGGTCATTCTTCGACACACCAAGTGCATGGGTCCAATACTTCACCTCGTATGGCTCGTGCATGTTGATCTTCGAGCGATCTGGCTGGACGCGGTTGGTTAAATTGTTTGGCATTGCTTCTATCCCAAAATAAAAGGTCGCGGCCGTTGGCTGGTCCGAAGAAGATCAGGCTATTGTCGGGGCGGTTTGCAAAATTGACCGTCGCGGCAGTAACGTCGGCCACCCAAAGCTAGTTCCTGCCAACGCTTCCTTGCCCCCGAAGATCCGGGGTACATTCTCAATCAGTTTAAACCGGTGGCCCCGGCTGCACCTCGCTAGGGCCGTCGACTCGGCCTCAGCGTCTCGCCGGGTCCGTTCTGTTCAGGGAACGAGCAGCAGTCCACGACGTCAAATCTAAACGATGGACTGGGACTATTACCGCGGCCTTAGCGCTCTCCGCGGGCGTTGAGGCCATTCTAACGTCAGGGGCCGCTTTTCGCGACTCGTGAATAGCTTCGCTAAAATCTCAGCCTGGTCTTTTGTCAGCTTCTCGGCGAACGCGCCGTCCTTTTCTATCTGGGCCGGTCCTTTGCATTCGCTATCGTAGACCATCCAGCCGTTGCCGCCTTGCCGAACGAGGAATCGGCCTCTCATCGGGCGTCCAATAAATTCCATTGCAACACCACCTGTGAAATTGAAGGGTTTCACGCGTCCAGCGAATTGAAACGGCCCCAACCCGAGGGCCGCCAACCCGAACAATGCGGGTTTTCCTCCAGCAGCCGGGGGGGGCTGGATCGGCTGGGGGACCTGAGCCGACTCGTTGCCAAGCCGATCGTTCCTATTATCGATCGTTAGGATAAACGGCCCAGTGATGCTGGTTTTGGCGTGCAGGTGATCGTGGCAACTCGGCCCCTCCGCGCCGCGCCTCACCGCGTTGGGGCCGTTTTTGCAAAGACTACGCGAAAAGGTCTTTGCTGACCTGGGTGATCCGCGGAGTGCCAGCGTTATTAGCGAACCGAAATAAACATTCAGCTGAAGTCGTGTTTATTCGGTTAGCCGAACAGATTCTCGCCGGCCTGGGGTCATGCGATTGGGTGCCGTCCTAGTTAGGACATTCGCTGCGGGCCTACCTTAGAACGCGACAAAGAAAAAACCCATCAGTAGCAGGGCGAGCAAAACAGACGCCCCGGCCGCTATCTTTCGTCCGGCGCTTGGCTTCGCTGATTGGTTCATATGGGGGGCCAGAACCCGGAAGATTGAAGTCACTCGCTCATATGCGCGCCGGTCTCAGCTTGCCGGGTTCTCTTAAGTAGCTGCTCTTTTTCCATACCTGCGGGGAGTACGCTTGCTTCTTCACGAAGACTCTTGGCCTCTTCGGTAAGGCGTTCCTCCAGAGAGTGCTCTTGCTTGAAGTGCCGACGCTTAATGACCATGCGCTGTCCTTTCCGTGGCGGAAGGCGACGTGCCCCCCGAGCTGGAGCTACTTCGAGATAGCGATGCGGCGTTGAGCGCGTCGCCGAGGGGCGGATGGGCGCGGAGGCGACCATCTGGATTCGAGAATGCCCCCGGCGTAGCTTTCTCAAGCAGAAAAAGCGGGTGCGCGTTTGCGACCGCTTTTTCTTGATGTCGGTTTGAGGGGACCTCTTACTTTGCAGGCTCCATCATTGGTTTACCCTTATCGACGATATGGACCGTCAACATCTTCAGGGTTTTGTCGCCTGCCACCTTGAAACCACCGTGGGGCACGTCGCGAATGTTGATTGTTGCTGCTCCCGTAGGAAATGGCACCTCTTTTCCATCGGGTAGCGCCAACGTTGCGCCCTCTAGAACGTAAACGGCTTCCTCGCCATGATGCGTGTGGCGAATGAGATTATTTCCGGGCTGTACGTCGACGACGCTGACTACAATCTCCATATTCGTGCCGCTTAGGTCGGCGCGTTTCAACTCGGTGCGGTTTGTTTGGGCATTCGCGGACCAGGTAAGGGCGAAGAAAATAAGAGCAGTGATCCGAAGCATACTTTCCTCCTCAAATAGACAATGAAATGTTTTCGCGACACGCCAATGTGACGCCCACTTATCCAACAGCAACCATTACGAGAGTGCAAGGGAAGTGCAGCATAATCCATCCTGAAGCAGATTGTGGCGATTGAGGCGACGACTACACCACCCCGCCGATCGTGGTATCGACCCGTGATGGCCGCATCGTCAGAGATTGCGAAGCAAAGTAAACCTCCGCGCATCGGAAGGTACCAGTAGGAGAAATCGGCAGGGCCTACCAGAGACGTCTTTGGCGAATTGATCACTTCGCCTCACTCGATCCGGGTATCAACCCAGCCGACCTTGCCGCAGGCGGTGAACTTGCGGTGCACCGAGATTTCAGCCCAATCCCATCTGCAAGTCGGCAAGCTTCAGCAGCCGCTATGATGTTGGCAGCCGACGCAAGAACGCAAGCACCGTCTTGAAACCGGCGTTGCGATCGACAGGGCCAGTCCAATAACGGAGATGACGGGCGGGTTTTCGACGCCAAGGCATGGGCCGATATACTCAGTGCATCGAGTTCATGGCCGGTCGGGCTGCGGAGCGCATGTTGCTAGGCGGCGAACTCGCCGCTCCGGTTGAAGAACGTCCTTAGCGGGGATCGCTTGTGCATTTCCCTGCACGAACGAAAACATCCAGGTCCGGAAGCTTCATTCGCAGCTCCTCAACGAAGAGCGGGCGAGCAAGCCGCCGCCGGCAATCCTGGCTTGTCAGCTCGGTTCGCAAAACCAGCTTCTAGAACTCATCTGCCGGGGACGCCCTATCCCCGCCGAGCCTGCTGCAGCTCTTCGGAGTGGATTGTCGCCACCGCGTGACTGAATACTTGGCTGGCGTCGCCTTGCGCAATCACCGGTAGAGAAAAAATCCGTGGACGCCCGCATAATCGAAAGTAGTGGGGAGCAGGCTCTCCACGGCGCCGCGCTGCGGACGGCGGCAGCATTTACCCGCGGCGGGGAATTGATTTCTTAACTCAAACCTTGGGTGCGGTGATCGCGAAGCTTGAGGACTTCCGAAGCGGTCCCTTGCCGGAAATTGGGCTTCATCCGCGATAGGTCGGGCCATGGGCTTTGCCGGTCATCATGTCCCGCTGAAACGTAACCCCGCGCCCATTATGCCGGGAGTGCCGCCGTCACTTAAGAGTGGTCGCTGACAAGAGACGGCAAGGCATCCCTGCGGCACGGATATCCCCAGCCTCGTTGTCCACATCCGCAACTCCTTGAAGCTGCAGCAAAGACGAATGCCCTCGGAGCGCGCACCATAAGCCCACGTATTGTTCGGGAAACGAATATCGCCGGCGGCCTAGTTTCAAGTGCAGAAGCGATGTCTGCCTTCGGGGTCGATGCCGTAGCCCGTCGACATTCGCCGTCGCCCGCTCGTAACTGGCCTTCAGCTGCTTGACCTGCTGGCGTGTTTGCGCAAGCGATGCCTCGAGCTGGTTGACTTTGTACTGGAACGGCGCCGGATCGATACGAAACAGCACCGCGCCGGCGACCGCGGTGGTGTGCCTGGCACATGGGATAGGTTGATTGTCCAGGCGTCATCGACCCGCGACCCGTCTAGAAATGGTATCCGCGCGACAAGGAGAGGTCTGGCGCGATCTGGTAGGTCAAGTTGAGAAATTGGCCGGAGATGGTCGGAAGGAAGCAGACGAGGGGCACCACGCGCCTACGGCACGATGCCGGCACCGAATACGGGCTTTCGATATTCCGCGACAGAGGTCGATTTCGCACGCGACTCCGAGAAGAATTATCGCATGTTGTTCGATTCGATTGATGAAGGATGAGGAATAGGCCCGGAGCAACTCGAGCGACGATGCGGGTAAGCCGACATCGGATCCCGAACGTTTTGGGCGTTTGCTGGAAGGCCTCCGGAAATACTGTCCCGGCATGATTGTGCAGCTCTCGACTGGAGGGCGCTCAGGCACAGGCCGGGAGCGAGGCGGAATGCTGTCACTGCGGCCGGACATGGCGTCGCTGTCGACCGGGTCGTGCAATTTTTCCACGCGCGTTTACGAGAATGCTCCCGAACTCGTCGACTGGTTGGCCTCCGAGATGCTGGCTCATGAGATAAAGCCGGAGATCGAGGCGTTCGACCTATCGATGATTTTCCAGGCCATCGCTATGCAAAAGATCGGCAATATCAAAGGACCGCTGCACGTCCAATTCGTAATGGGCGTGAAGAACGCAATGCCCGTCGATCGAGCAGCGTTTGAGTTCTATATTGAGGCCCTTAACCGGTTGGCGCCTGATGCGACCTGGACCGGCGCCGGCATTGGAAAGGACCAGATCACGCTCAATGCGTGGTCTCTTGAACTCGGTGGACACTGCCGCACAGGACTTGAGGACAATGCGCGACTGGATCGTGAGAAGCTTGCACCGTCGAACGCTGCGCTTGTCAAGCGTGTGGTCGAACTCTGCGGTCGATACGGGCGGCGTCCAGCGACCGTGCCGGAGGCGCGCGCTATTGAAGCTCGCTCCATGAGTTGGGCGTCGAAAATGCCTTTTAGTTGTCGTGCGAGGACGGCTAGGAATTGGTGCTGCTCGCCGGGATTATCGTCATGAGGGCCGGCCTAGCCATGCATACGTTGCGGTTGTGTAGGTCGCAGACCGTCTTTATGCGTAACCCTGATTACCCCTCACTATCCGACGCGCCTCGCACTCCTCGGCGCCACGCTCCCGGACTGACGCCGACCATTGCTGAAAATACCCTCGTAAAGTGGCTCTGATTGGCAAACCCAGCCGATTTCGCAACCTCGGACAGCGGCAGATCGCGGATGGTCATCAACTGCTCGGCCGTCTTCACCCGCCGGCGAAGTAGCCATCGATGCGGCGGCAGACCAGTGGAGATTCGGAACGCCCGCGAGAAATGATCGACCGAAAGATCAAACTCGGCTGCGATCTGCCGTAAAGGAGTCTTCCCGGCGAGATCGGCATTGAGCATATCGCAAGCGCGGTCTAACTGCCACGGAGCGAGGCCGCCGCGTATCGTCTTGGCGCTACGCCGAAGGCCACCGTAGGTTTGAGCGACGTGCGCAGTAAGTGCGTGCAACATGTGGTCGACGAAAAGCTGGTTGGTCTCGTCCGCTCGACGCAAAGCTTCCACGAGCGACGCACCGAGGTTACGGACGACTGCGTCGTCGTGGCCTATACCCGGCTCATAGGCAAGCTCGCCAATGCGCGGTGCGCCGGCCTGCCTCGCAATGTCGTCAAGGGCCGAGCGCGGAAGATAGAAAAAGAGGGAGTGAAACGGCTTGTCGATGACGTAGCGCGGATCGCGCTTCAGATCGTAGAGATAGGTCGCGCCGCCGTGGACATTCGTCTTGATGACGCATCGGCCCCGCTCCCAGCACTCGCAGTCCGGATAATCACGAAATTTGAGGCTGACGAGGTAGGCGTCCTCGGAGGGCAGCGAACCGGAAAGGCTCGGCACCGGGTCGTCGTTTCGGGTTTCGGTCACCGCCAGCTCGGAACTGCGCAGCGTACGTGCAATCAGCGAAGGTGCGTTCTTCGCCTGCAGGGGTCGTCCGAGCCTCGATCCGTAGACGCCGGCCTGTGCCATTTGAGTTGATCCGGAAGGTTAGACCGCAGGCGCTGATCGCCCTGCGAATTTTGCGGTGCATTATCGGAAATAGGCAAGCGGCTGTCCACGGCCACCCGGCGACGCGCAACTTTTCGTGAGGGCAAATCGTCGCGAAAGTCGCAACGGATTCGGAAGCAATTTCAATGCGGTCGACCCAATCAACTGCCGCCAGGAACTGGGGTGAAATCCGGAGCGCAGGTCGCAACGATTCGCAAGCACACGTGATTCCGCGACTCGCAGTCGCATGGTCCTCGTTTGGCACGGAATGAGGCAAGACATGACGGCTTTGGGAAAGACGCGGGGGCCCTGCGAGCCCTAGAAACACGCCGTAGAAGCCAAGTGACCGTGACGGCCGTGTCATGACATGGACCTTACGGGCATCTGCGAAAAAGCAGCGAAAGACCGCGGGGCAGAAGCGATCAGGAGGCCACGCAAATGCTTAGGGCAACCGTATCCACGGGCTCGCAGCCTTCATCGCACGTAGCGCGCTTACCTATGACTCTCAATACTAACACTGCAGACCGCCCACTTGTTTTGATCGTGGACGACGACGAGGAGATCCGGTCGGCGCTTCGGGAGCTTTTGCTATCGGTCGGCATCGACGCGTGCTGCTTTGGCTCGACGCAGGAATTGTTGCGTGCCGATCTTCCGGAGCGGCCCGGCTGCCTGATTCTCGATGTTCGCATGCCCGGAGCAAGCGGGCTGGATCTGCAACAGCGTCTGGCATTGAACGGCAACACGAGGCCGATCATTTTCCTCACGGGTCATGGCGATATAGCCATGACCGTCCAGGCAATGAAGGCGGGAGCCGTCGATTTCCTGACGAAGCCAGTCAGAGACCAGACACTCCTCGACGCCGTCGCGGCGGCGATCGAGAAGGATGTCTCGCAAAGAGCCGCGGCCAAGCGCATAACGCAACACGCCGCCCGCTTCGCAACGCTGACACCGCGCGAACGTGAAGTCCTGGGCGAGGTAGCAAGGGGCCGCCTCAACAAGCAGATCGCCTTTGATCTCGGCATCAGCGAGATCACTGTGAAGTTGCATCGCGGCAACGCGACGAGAAAGCTGCAAGCAACGTCCGTCGGAGACTTGATCCGGATTTGGGAAGCACTTCCTGCGGAACTTCGCGGGAGGTAGCCCATCCTACACCAAGGAATAGGTACAACCCGATCAGCAATGGGCAGATGATCGGCGGGCCATGCCAGCGAAAGTCATCTGTTTGTCCAAAACGCCCCTAGTTGCCATCGTAGATGACGACCAAGCTGTACGAGAGGCTCTTTGCGATCTCCTCCTGGTCCTGGACGTTGCGTGTCGCTCGTTTGATCGGGCGGAGGCGTTCATGGCTGAATTTGTGCCAGGCCGCTTCGATTGCCTGATCACGGATGTGAGCATGCCCGGCCGGAGCGGGCTCGAACTACAGGAGCGATTGCGCGAGCTGGGCTCGTCAATGCCGGTCATTTTCATCACCGCGGACACAAGCCCGGCGACAGAGGCTCGCGCACTGAGGGGCGGTGCCTATGCCTGCCTGACGAAGCCGGTCAATGATGAGGTGCTCTTTCATCTCCTGCAGAACGCAATGAACTGCGCAGGCCGCTCGCGACGCAACGAGCGACGGGATCCACCATCAGATGACTAATCTCGCCCGACAGATATCGCAAGGCGGCCAGCCGAATCTCGTTGCCTCTGCTCCCGGCACGGAACTGGCCGACCTTGTGTCCGAAAGCATCATCGTCAGCAACCTGCACGGTGTCATCCAGTACTGGAATGCCGCATCGGAAGTCCTGTACGGCTGGCCTTCCATGGCGATGGTCGGTCGACACGTGGCAGAGATCGGCTCGCACGGCCACTCGGGTGTCGATCACATCGACATACTGCTCCGCGAAGGTCGATGGGAAGGTATCGTCTTTCGGCGTAGCCTGACCGGGGTCGAGGTTGCGGCGGCCGTGCGGCAGGTGGTGCGACGAGACGCAACCGGCGCGGTCCTTGACATCGTTGAGTGTGGCCGAAATGCAGGACCACTAACCGAAGCAGTGTACCTGCGCATGGATGCCGAGTTGCAGGGATCTCTGGCCGCTGCTTGGGAGCTTGATGCCTCGCCGGCCCGGCCCCTGCTCGATGCAATCGCGAAGCACAGGCGTGGCGGAGCCGCTATCGACCTTGATCAGCATCCGGACTGGGTCAACGGACTGCTTACCGCCACTCGAATTCTGGCTGTCAATGATCGCGCGGTTCGCATGTTCGGGGCACATGCAGGGCACGAGCAGATGATCGGTCAACCGATCGGTACGTTCTGGCCGGCTGAAAGCCGCTCAATCCTGGCCGGACTAATCGGAGACGTTGCCACAGACCGCTCGCGCCTCGAGACCCGCAGAATGGTCCTGAGCGGCGCGATACGCAACCCCATCATCAGGGCCTGGCATTCTGCGGACCCGAAGCCGTCGGGCACCGTGCTTGTTACGATCAACGGCGCGATCGAAGATGACCGCACGTCCTGGGAGTTGCACGCGAGCGAGGATCGATATCGCAAGCTCATTCAGTATCTACCGACGGCTCTCTGGCAGGTCGATTCCCGACGCGCGGGCGAGGTCTTCGACGATCTGAAGGCGAAGGGTGTTCGCGATATTGCTTCCTATCTGGCGACACACCCTGATCTTATCGAGCACGCCAAGGACGTCGTTCGTGTGACGGACGTCAACCACGATGCAGTCTCACTGTTTCGGGCACGCAATCCCGCCGACCTAATCAAACCGGTTCGATACCTGTTTGCCGCCGTCCCGGGGCTCGCCGAGCGGGTCATGGTGGCTCACTTTGAAGGTCGACGCAATCTCATAGAGGAGACCAGGATCCGTGCATTCGACGGTTCGCTCATCGATGTCCTGTTCACGGTCACATATCCTGTGCCCCCCGAGCAACTCGACAACACCTTCATCACCATCCAGGACATCAGTGAGCGCTTGAACGCCGAACGGCAACTTCGGAAGCTGCAAGCTGATTTCGCGCATGCTGGCCGCATCGCAACTCTTGGGGAGCTCGGAACTTCGATCGCGCATGAGATCAATCAGCCGCTTACGGCCATCGTGACCAATGGTGAGGCAAGCTTGAGGTGGCTGGCGCGCGCAGATCAAAACATCGAAAAGGTCACCCAGCTCACGTCCCGAATCGTGGCGAATGCGCGGCGCGCGAGCGAAATCATTCATCGCATACGAGGCATGGCGGCGAAGCATGAACCAGAGAAGCGGCTCATGGATATCAATGACGTCGCGAAAGAAGCGCTGTTATTCATTCGCCACGACATTGAGTCAAAATCAATTGCCTTGTCGACGACGTTTGCATCTGGGCTTCCCCAAGTGATTGGTGACCGGATTCAACTGCAGCAGGTGATTATCAATCTGCTCGTCAACAGCGTCCAGGCCATCGTGCACTCCGGTCAACCGACACGTCGAATCGACGTCCAGACGTCGGTCACCGAAGAAGGCTCGGTCGGCTTCTCCGTCTTCGACAATGGGCCGGGTATCGCCACCGGAGACCTCGGGCGCATCTTCGACAGCTTCTTCAGCACCAAGGATGCAGGAATTGGCATCGGCCTTGCGATCTGCCAGTCGATCGTTAGGGCGCACGGAGGCAGCATTTTGGGCGCGAATCGTCCAAATGGCGGCGCGCATTTTCGCTTCACGCTTCCGGTGCCGGCGACTGCCGGTCCCGACTTCAGCGTTGTCGCGCTCATTCGGTAAGTGCGCCAACGTTCGCATGAGCGCCTGCGTTTGCAAGGAATTGCGCCCGCGATGCGGACAATCTCTCCCGAACTATACCGAGGTATAGGTCGACCTATCCGCTGAACCAGCGCGACCAGACCCGCTGCACGATGCCCTCGTACAGCGCTCACCGCCATGATCGCAGCACACGGGAAGCGATGCATCCGCAGACGCGCGGAACGAACGCTCTTCCCCAATGCGAGTGGAAGTTCATGAGCAAGCCCATCTTGCGCGCCCCCCTGGACAATGTGCCCGGCGCGACGCAGGCGCATAGGAGTGACCTGCCGGTCGGTGAGCGGCGCCCCGCCAATGAAGAGATGGCACGCGTGCTCAGGACTAAGCCCTTTCGCGTTGCTTTGGAACCGTCCAGCGGCACGATTGCATACTGGAAGCACGAGCCCGTACACGACATCGTCAAGCCGATGGTCGATCACGTCATCATGACCTACCCGACCGGCGTACAACGGCTCGAGCGGCGCACCGGACGATCAGTTGCGATCGGAACGGCTCGTCCCGGCGTCGTGACGCTCATTCCGGCTGGTTCGACCTCTCGGTGGGATATTCACCGGCCGATGCATGTCCTTCAGCTCTATCTTCCGCAGGCAACACTCTCGCGTGTTGCCGACGAAGCCTACGTGGCCGCGCCCGGCGATCTTCTGGAGCGGACAGTGTACTCGGATCCCGTTACATCCCGGTTGCTGATGAGTGCAGTGGATGTTCTGGAAGGACACGCGACGCTGGAAGCATTGTTCAGGCAGCAATTGATGGACCTTCTGGCAACGCGCCTCTTGGCAGCACATGCTGGCTCGTCGATCACGGTCCGGCCAGCTCTGGGCGGCCTGTCGCCAAATGTCCTGCGCCGCGCCATCGAGCGCTTGCGCTCCGATAACGATGCGGACGTTTCCCTCGGAGCACTCGCTTCCGAGGCCGGCCTCTCGCGCTACCACTTTTGCCGTGCCTTCAAGGAGAGCACAGGCCTTTCGCCTCATGCCTGGCTCCGCCAGCGACGGCTCGAGCAGGCCATGGAGATGCTGCGCGACACGGACGCATCGGTCGTCGCGGTCGCGGAGGTCCTCGGCTACGGCTCTCAGACCGCGTTCGCCGCGGCATTCAAACGGTTCACCGGCGAAACGCCGACCAATTGGCGGCGCAGCATGCGCTAGCAGCAATCGCGCTGCAATCGGCGCAATCGCTCTTGGGCAGTGGTCCGCGAGCTCCCCTAGATAGCCGCAAGAAATCTGACGACACGGAGACCAACAGATGATTTCCAAAAAGACCTTCAGCGGCCTCGCCACGTCGCGTCGAAATTTGCTGGCGAGCACGCTCATTTGCGCGACATCGCTGACCGTTCGCCCGTCTTCGGCGATTGGCAAGGAAAGGGACCATTCGATGTCGGCCACACAAGGAAGCGATCCCGCGACTTCTGTGACGACCAAGGACGGCGTGCAGATATTCTACAGGGATTGGGGGTCGAAGTCCGCCCAGCCGATCGTCTTTCATCACGGTTGGCCGCTCAGTTCCGACGATTGGGACGCGCAGATGCTGTTCTTCGTCGGCAAGGGCTATCGAGTCATTGCGCATGACCGGCGAGGTCATGGCCGCTCGAGTCAAGTGAGCGATGGCCATGACATGGACCACTACGCAGCCGACGTTGCGACTGTCGTTGACCATCTCGATCTTCGCAATGCCATTCACGTTGGTCATTCCACGGGCGGCGGCGAAGCAGCGCGCTACGTCGCACGCCACGGCAGGAACCGGGTGGCCAAACTGGTCCTGATCGGGGCCGTGCCTCCCTTGATGTTGAAGACGGAAGCCAATCCGGCGGGCGTGCCCATTGAGGTGCTTGACGGATTGCGCAAGCAGCTCGCAGCGAACAGGGCACAGTTCTATCTCGAATTCGCGAGTGGCCCGTTCTATGGCTACAATCGCCCAGGTGCACAGGCGTCCCCGGCGGTGATCTGGAATTGGTGGCGCCAAGCAATGATGGGTAACGCCAAGGCACAATACGATGGCGTCAAAGCCTTCTCGGAAACCGACTTCACCGAGGATCTGAAGAACATCGACGTCCCCACGCTCGTCCTGCATGGCGGCGACGATCAGATCGTGCCCGTTGGCGATTCTGCAACCTTGTCGGCGAAGCTTCTGAAACGAAGCACTTTGAAAATCTACGACCTGCTACCGCACGGTCTGTGTACGACGCATCCCGATATCATCAACGCAGACTTGCTGAAATTCGTGAGCGCCTAACCCGGTGCCTTCATCGAAGAGAGTCAAACCCAAGGAGCAATCAAATGCGACTAGTCATCATTGGCGCCGGATTCGCCGGCATGTATGCCGCTCTCTCTGCGGCCCGGCTGCGCGACATCCAGGGCGTTTCGCCCGAGGCGTTCGAAATTGCGTTGGTTTCACCGGAGCCGACGCTGGTGATTCGACCGCGGCTCTATGAGCCGAAACCGGAGACCCTGACAGCTTCGCTCCTGGATGTGCTGAAGGCCGTTGACGTTGCCTATGTGAAAGGCAGCGCCGAGTCGATCGATACCAAGTCTCAAGTGGTAGACATCGTTGCGGCCAAGGGTGCGAAGCAGAGACTCACCTATGACCGATTGATTGTCGCAGCTGGTAGCCGGCTGTTCCGTCCCAGTATTCCCGGGCTCGCTGAACACGGTTTCAGCGTCGACCAGCTCGACGACGCGATCGCCCTCGACCGGCATTTGCATCATTTGGTGGGGTGGCCGGTATCACGGATGCGCGACACGGTTGTCGTGGCCGGCGGCGGATTCACTGGCATCGAAGTCGCGACAGAAATGCCCGCACGGCTTCGTGAGATCCTCGGCAAGGATGCCAAGCCGCGTGTCATCATCGTCGAACGAAACAGTGCGATCGCCCCCGACATGGGCGAAGGTCCTCGTCCTATCATCGAAGCCGCGCTCCGCAAGTTGGGGGTCGAGACCCGGCTCGGCGTTGGCGTTACCTCGCTCGACAAGTCCGGCGTCACGCTTTCCAGCGGCGAGCATATTGATAGCGGGACCGTGATCTGGGCGGCCGGCATGCGGGCCGCTCCGCTAACCGCGCAGATTCCCGCTGAGCGCGACAACTTTGGGCGCCTGCTCGTCGATCCCGACTTGCGCGTGCTGTCGGTGCCTGGGGTCTTTGCGACCGGCGATGCGGCGAGGGCGGCATGTGACGAGGTTGGCAACTACGCGCTGATGTCCTGCCAACACGCCACGCGGATGGGCGCCTTCGCCGGCAACAATGCGGCCGCCGAGCTGCTCGGCGTCCCTACCAAACCGTACCGCCAGAAGGCTTACGTCACTTGTCTCGACTTAGGAGAAGCCGGTGCGCTCTTCACGCGCGGTTGGGAGCGCAAGGTCGAGATGGTCGGCGACGAAGCCAAGAAGACCAAGAAGGAGATTAATACCGTCTGGATCTATCCGCCGCGGGCCGAGCGTGCCGCTGCTCTTGCTTCCGCTGATCCGGAGCGTGTCACTGATCTCTAAACACCTCACGAGCATTGACCGCGCTTTCTGCGCGAAAGCACGAGCCGCTCAGGATCGAGCGCAGAAGTTCTCGAAGATGGATCGGATGATTCGCAATACTCAACAGGAGACAACCATGAACTTAGACACTGTCGCACGCTCCGTTAGATCGAAGCCCGACGAATTGGTACCATCGCGCTACGCGCTGAAAATCGGCGACATCGATGTTATGGTGATCAGCGACGGCGTGCTGCCGCTGCCGTCCAAAATGCTGGCGCACAACGCCGACCCGGCCGTCCGCGCCGCCTGGCTGGACGACATGTTCCTGCCGCCGGACGCGTTCGACTGGGCACTGAACGTGGTCGTGGTACGCAGCGGCGCGCAGACCATCTTGATCGACGCGGGTCTCGGACTGGACCCGGATCTGCACCTGCCGCGGGCCGGGCAGTTGGTCAAGCGACTGGAAGCCGCCGGCATCGACCTGGCATCCGTGACCGACGTGGTGCTGACCCACATGCACATGGACCATGTCGGCGGCTTGCTGGTCGAGGGCGTGAAGGACCGGCTGCGTCCGGACCTGCGGATCCACGTGGCGGCCGCGGAGGTCAAATTCTGGGAGGCGCCCGATTTCTCCCGCGTCTCCATGCCGCCGGGATTCCCGGACGCGCTTCGGGCCACCGCCAAGCGGTTCGCGAACGAGTACCACAACCAGCTGCGGACGTTCGAAGATGAGCACGAAGTTGCGCCGGGCGTCGTAGTCCGCCGCACCGGTGGCCACACTCCCGGACACAGCGTGGTTCGCGTGGCATCCGGCGGCGACCGGCTGACATTCGCTGGCGACCTCGTCTTCACCGTCGGGTTCGAGCACCCGGATTGGCACAACGGCTTCGAGCACGATCCCGAGGAAGCCGCTCGCGTCCGGATCGAACTTTTGCGCGAACTGGCGGCGAACCGCGAACTGCTGGTGGCCACGCACATGCCGTTCCCGTCGGTCGGTCATGTTGCGGTCGCAGGCGACGCGTTTCGTTGGGTGCCGGCCTTCTGGGACTACTGACCGATTGTTGGCTCAAATCCGAACCAGGGGCGGGCGTTGACAAGCGGCGACCGCGCCCGCCACTGACAAGCTTGGAGCTTACCACCGTGAAACACGAGACCGTGCGCGCATCGTCGTTCGCGATGCCGCTGAGCAGTCCGGCCTTTCCTCCCGGTCCTTACCGCTTCGTCGACCGCGAATATTTCATCATCCAGTACCGCACCGATCCCGACGCGCTGCGCCGCGTGGTGCCGGAGCCGCTGGAGATCACCGAACCAGTAGTGAACTACGAGTTCATTCGCATGCCGGATTCCACCGGCTTCGGCGACTACACCGAGAGCGGCCAGGTCATTCCCGTATCCTACAGGGGCCAGCTGGGCGGCTTCACCCATCAGATGTTCCTGAACGACCATCCGCCGATTGCGGGCGGGCGCGAGCTATGGGGGTTTCCCAAGAAATTGGCGCAACCGAAGCTCGAGGTCGAAATCGATACGCTGGTTGGCACTTTGAACTATGGCTCAATCCGCATTGCGACCGGCACCATGGGCTACAAGCACCGGTCGCTCGATACGGCGGCGGAAGCCCGCAAGCTCGCAGCCCCCAATTTCCTGCTCAAGATCATTCCGCATGTCGATGGTTCGCCGCGCATCTGCGAGCTGGTGCGTTTCCACCTAAAGGACATCACCGTGAAGGGTGCTTGGACCGGCCCCGCTGCCCTGGATCTGTACTCGCATGCCCTGGCACCCGTCGCCGAGTTGCCGGTGCTGCAGGTGCTGTCGGCCAAGCACCTCGTCGTGGACCTGACGCTCGGGCTAGGCGGCGTGGTCCATGACTATCTTGCCACCGACCAGAGCCGCGGCTCGGTCTCGGACGTCTTGATCGAAGCAAATGCCGGCTGACCGAGATCAGCCCTACATCCGGAGCTCCAGAAAATGCTGAACGTCATGCGCGGGGATATCGATCCGGCGCCGCAAGCGGCCAAGCCATTGCCATATGATGTCGTGGCCTTGGTGCTGCAGGGTGGCGGCGCGCTTGGTGCATATCAAGCCGGCGTTTACGAAGGCCTGCACGAAGCCGGCATACGGCCGAACTGGTTGGCTGGCATTTCGATCGGCGCGCTGAACGCCGCCATTATTGCCGGCTCGCCCGAGGCCGAGCGGATCGAACGGCTACGCAAGTTCTGGGAGAGCATCTGCGCGGCGGCGGTGGAATGGCCGGTCGGCGAAGGGCTTGCCAATGCGATGCCGTTCGCCTTCGATCTCCGCTCAGCGCACAATGCCCTGGCGGCGCTCAGGGCCCTCTTGCAGGGGCAACCCGGCTTTTTCAAGCCACGCTTCCCGCCACCGTTCCTGTCGCCCTTCTCGGGCAACGCGGCGACGAGTTTCTACGATACCTCACCATTGCAGCAGACGTTGGAGCGGCTTGTCGACTTTGATCGGCTGAACGCCGGGCAGGTGCGCGTCAGCATTGGCGCGGTCAACGTCCGTACGGGCAACCTGACCTATTTCGACACGGCTGAACGCCGGCTCGGACCGCAGCATTTCATGGCATCCGGTGCCCTGCCGCCGGGCTTCCCTGCGGTCGAGGTCGACGGCGAGCACTATTGGGACGGCGGCGTCGTTTCGAACACGCCTCTATCCCGAGTGCTGTCGAGCGAGCCGCGCGACACGCTGACCTTCCAGGTCGATCTTTGGTCGGCACGGGGCCGTGTGCCGAATGACTTGATGGAGGTGTCGAGCCGCCAGAAGGACATTCAGTATTCCAGCCGCACACGCGCCATCACGGACCAGGCGCTACGGATGCAGAAGATGCGTCAGGCGCTGCAGCGAATGCTCGAAATGTTACCGGATGGCGCGAAGCAGGATCCGGAAATCCGCGCCATCGCGGACATGGCTCGCCATCGCTCCTGCAACATCATCCATCTGATCTACCAGTCCAAGATCTACGAGCGCCATTCAAAGGATTGCGAATTCGGATTGAATGCGATGCGGGCGCATTGGCAGAGCGGTCTGGAGGATATCCGCCGTACATTGGCCGATCCGCGGCGGCTCGACCCGCCTGCTCCCGAGCTCGGCATTGTCACGCACGATATCCACCGCCGTGACTGATCTCGCGGCAAATCTAATCCCAAACCATCGAAAGGAAGTCCCATGTTGAAGGGCAGGGTAGCCGTCGTCACCGGATCGACCAGCGGTATTGGGCTCGGTATCGCTAAGGAGTTGGCTAAGCTCCGGGCAGACATCGTTTTGAATGGCTTTGGCGATGCCAGCGAAATCGAGGCGATCCGAGGCGGCATCGAACGCGAGCATGGTGTGCGCGCCGTTTACGATGGCGCCGATATGTCGAAGGAGGAGGCCGTGCGCGGATTGATCGCAGCGACGGTCGAGAAATTCGGCCGGCTCGACATCCTCGTCAACAATGCCGGCATCCAATTCACTGCGCCGGTCGAAGAGTTCCCAGCCAACAGGTGGAACGCGATCCTGGCGATCAATCTGTCGGCCGCCTTCCACGGCATTGCGGCGGCGGTCCCGCAGATGAAGAAGCAGTGCTGGGGGCGGATCGTCAACATTGCCTCCGCGCACGGCCTCGTCGCTTCGACGCATAAGGCAGCCTACGTCGCGGCCAAGCACGGACTGGTCGGCTTGACCAAAGTAGTCGGCCTGGAGACTGCCGGGAGCGGGGTCACATGCAATGCAGTCTGTCCGGGCTGGGTGCGAACGCCCCTCGTCGACAAGCAGATCGACGACATCGCTGTGCAAAGAGGGGTCAGCCGGACGGAAGCGGCCAGGACACTCCTGGCGGAGAAGCAGCCGTCCCTCGAATTTGTTTCTCCGGCGCAGCTTGGCGGCACTGTCGCTTTCCTATGTTCGTCCGCCGCCGACCAGATCACCGGAACCGCGATCTCGGTTGATGGCGGTTGGACCGCCCAGTAACCGCAAAGGAACGCGATCAACATGCATAGCGAAGAAAAGGTCATTGTCCTGACCGGCGGCACCTCAGGGATCGGGCGAGCGGCGGCAATCCGCCTTGCCAACCAGGGCGACAAGGTGCTCGTGACCGGCCGCCGGGCGGGTCCTCTGGACGAAACGATCGCCGAGCATCCGAACATCGCGGGTATCGTTGCGGATGCGGCCTCGATCGATGATGCCAGGCGCACAATTGCCAAGGCGATGGATCTCTGGGGCAGAATAGACGCCTTGGTCAACAACGCCGGCGCGGGCGCAATCCTTCCATTGGCCGATACCACGGCCGATCGGATCATGGATATCTTCTCGGTTAATGTGCTCGGTCCTAGCCTGCTTGCCTCCGCTGCCCTTCCGCACCTGAAGACGAGGTGCGGCACCATCATCAACGTGTCGAGCACCTTTGGTCACCGACCCGCGGCCGGACTGTCTCATTATGCTGCGAGCAAGGCCGCGCTGGAGCACCTGACCCGTTGTTGGGCGCTGGAGCTTGCGCCATTCGGCATACGGGTGAACGCTGTCGCCGCTGGGCCAACGGAATCCGGCGCCCTCACCGGCATGATGGGACTGACCCAGGAACAGGCCGCCGCGGTCAAGGAACAGGAGCGTGCGCGCATCCCGCTCGCGCGGCGCGGCGTTCCGGACGATGTCGCAGAATGGATTGTCCGGCTTGCCGGCTCAGCCTCGGAATGGATGACCGGCCAGGTGGTTGCCATCGACGGCGGCCTCGGGTTGGCCTAGTCGCAATCGGGGTGTGGGCGCTGAATCCGGAAGTGATGATCAGCACAATGGATGCCGACCTGAGGAACAGGGTCGATGAGCTCGAACAACGACTGCAGAGCGGAGTAGCCGAGAATGCCCGCCTGCAGGGCGAACTCGCGATCGCGTTGGAGCGGCAGTCCGTCACGGCAGGAATCCTCAATGTCATCGCCAGTTCGCCAACTGACGTGCAGCCGGTATTCGACGTCATCTCCGAAAGCGCGAGGCGATTGCTTGCCGGCCAAACGGCGCTCGTGACACGTGTCGTCGGCGACATGCTTCATCTGGCGGCATGCACGGCAGGAAGCGTGGCCGGTGATGAGGAGATCCGAATCTCATTTCCCGCGCCGCTCACGTCCTCCGGGATCCACAGCCGGGTCGCACTCACGTCGACGATTGCATTTCGCTCCGATATCGAGACCGAACCGGGTGTGCATCCGGCGATCAGGAGTATGGCACGCGCGAGGGGATATCGAAGCATTGTGGTCGTGCCCATGCTCCGAAAAGGCGTGGCGATCGGTACGATCGGCGTTTCGCGCGTCGAACCCGGAACCTTCACTGGTAGCCAGATCAACCTTCTCAAGACGTTCGCCGATCAGGCCGTGATCGCGATCGAGAACGCACGGTTATTCGAAGAAGTAGAGGCCCGCACGAAGGAGCTCGCTAGATCCCTCGACGATCTACGCGCGGCCCAGGACCGCCTGGTGCAGACCGAAAAGCTCATATCGCTCGGTCAGCTCACTGCTGGCATTGCGCACGAGATCAAGAACCCGCTCAACTTCGTCAATAATTTTGCCACGCTCTCGGTCGAACTGACCGGCGAGTTGAACGAGCTCCTCACTCCGGCCATGCTCCCGGACGACATCCGCGGCGAAGTGGATGAACTGAGTGAGCTGCTAACGGACAACCTTCAGAAGATCGTGCAGCACGGCAAGCGCGCCGACTCCATCGTCAAGAACATGCTCCTGCATTCGCGTGGTGGCGGCGGCGAGCACCGGCCTGCCGACGTCAATGCGCTCGTCGAAGAGAGCCTCAATCTTGCCTATCATGGCGCGCGCACCGAGAGACCGCAGTTCAACGTCACCCTCAGGCGCGAGTTCGATCCGAACACCGGGATCGCCGACGTGTTCCCGCAGGAGATCACGCGGGTGCTGCTGAACGTCATCTCCAATGGCTTCTATGCCGTGGCGAAGCGCTGTGAGCGCGGTGATCCCGGATTTGAACCCGCGCTCAGCGCCGTCACGCATGATCGCGGCGAATACGTCGAAATCCGCATCCGCGACAATGGCGTCGGTATTCCGCCCGAGGTGAAGGAGAAGATGTTCAATCCGTTCTTCACGACCAAGCCGCCGGGCGAGGGAACGGGCCTCGGACTTTCCATGAGCCACGACATCATCGTGAAGCAACATGGCGGCAGGATCGATGTCGAGACTGAGCCCGGCGAATTCACCGAGTTCACCATCCTGCTGCCGCGCAACATCGGTCTTTCTCACAGTATCGGGGGCTGACTATGACTGTATCGGTTCTTGTGGTGGATGACGAACCCGATCTGGAGGTTCTGTTTCGCCAGCAATTTCGACGCGAGCTTCGCGCCCGGCGCTTTGTGATGGACTTTGCCGGATCGGCAGCGCAGGCCCTGAACCGCATTTCCGATACCGGCGAGCAAACGCTGATCCTCATCCTCTCCGACATCAATATGCCCGGAATGAGCGGGCTGGAGATGCTGCCGGAGCTTCGCGCTCGGCGGCCCGACGTTCCGGTGATCATGATCACGGCGTACGGGGATGCCGAAACGCGCAAGACGGCACTTGAACGGGGGGCACACGCCCTGTTGACCAAGCCGATCGACTTCGGCCAGGTCCGCCAGGCGATCCAGGCGAGACTGGAACAGCCCGCATGACCTCCACCGTTCTTGTAGTCGATGACGAGCCGGATCTGGAGGTGCTCGTCCTCCGGAGGTTTCGCCGGCAGATTCGCGAACGGCAGTTAAGCTTCGTGTTCGCGCGTGACGGTCTTGAAGCGCTGCAATCGATCGAGCAGCATCCGCATGTCGATCTCGTGGTCTTGGACATCAACATGCCGCGCATGGACGGCCTTTCCCTGTTGGCGAAACTGCAGGAGCGAGAGGACAAGAAGGTGGCGATTGTCGTGTCGGCCTACGGCGATATGAGCAACATACGTACCGCAATGAATCGCGGCGCGTTCGACTTCCTGACCAAGCCCATCGATTTCGCCGACCTGGAATCCACGATCCAGAAGACCATCCGTCACATCGAGGTCTTGCGCGAAGCACGCCGGCGACAGGCGGACGCGGAGCGGGCTCATGCGTCGCTGTCGAGATATTTCTCGCCTGAGCTCGCCAAGCGCCTTGCTGCTGTAGATGGCGACGATGGAATGCAGGTCCACTGGCGCGACATTGCAGTGATTTTCACCGATATTACAGGGTTTACGTCACTCGTCGAGACGGCCGATTCGAATGTGCTGAGAGATCTGCTCAACGAATATGTCGGTGGACTGACGGAGGTCGTCTTCGCCTATGAAGGGACGGTGGCGAAGGTGATCGGTGACGCCATTCAGGTACTGTTCAATGCACCCGGCGACCAGATCGATTACCCCGCCCGCGCGATCGCCTGCGCGCAGGCGCTCGATCGATGGGCCGAAACATTTCGGGAGCGCTGGAAACAGAGGGGCGTTGACTTCGGTGTCACGCGGATAGGCGTCCACGCCGGACCTGCGCTGGTCGGCAATTTCGGCGGCGGCCGTTACTTTGACTACACAGCCTACGGGGACACAGTTAACACTGCCGCCAGACTGGAGGCGGCGAACAAGACATTGGGCACACGGATCTGCGTCAGCGACTCGATCGCATGTAAGGTTCGGGAGTTCAGAGGGCGGCCGATCGGCGACCTTGTTCTGCGGGGACGAAGTGAGGCGCTACGCGCCCACGAGCCCTTGTCAGCTGCGGAGAGTTATGGGTTGGCCGCGACACAGTACGCGACTGCCTTTAACAAGTTGGAGGCAGATGACACTGACGTGGTGCCAGCCTTCGCAGCACTGGTCGGTCTCAACGCCGCCGACCCGCTGGCGAATTTTCATCTGAAGCGGCTCCTCAACGGGGCCAAGGGTGTTCGAATGCATGTGGGGTAATTGGGCACACCTCCAGGGCGTGGGCTCATTGATGCGTAGCTTCACCTGAGCGTAGGGCCCTTCCGTCGGTGGCAACCGACCGCTATTGCTGAATCCCAATCATGTTAAACGAAGATCATATGATGCCGCTTGTTCTGACCAACATCCTCGGAATTGCCGGTATCGTCGTTTGGCATCTTCAGGGGAGCAACCGTCCGACCGGCCGACTGATCGCCCAGATCCTGTTCTTTATCGGCATGAGTTTTACGCTCTATCTGGGCGGCATCGCTCCGCATCGCGTCGATGGCGCCCAGTTGCGGGGTCTCGGCGCGTTGCTCTCCATATCGGCCAGGATCCTGTGGTGGACCCATCTCGCATGGGCCATCATTGGCCTAGTCCACATCTATATGTTGCTCAATCGTCGGCCACGGGAAGCGCACCTGATCCAGGACATGGCCGTTGGTGTCATCTATCTCGGTGTGGTGCTGTCGATCATTGGTTTTGTGTTCGGTGTCCCGGTTGGTACGCTGGTCGCGACCTCAGGCGTCGTCGCGATCATTTTCGGCCTTGCGCTGCAAAATACCCTTGGCGATGTCTTCTCAGGGATCGCGCTGACGCTGGGGAGGGCCTATGCCATAGGCGACTGGATCCAATTGAAGGATGGCACGGAAGGCCGCGTCGTTGAGACCAACTGGCGCTCGACCAATCTGCTTACCGGAGGGTACAATGTCGTCGTTGTGCCGAACAGCATCCTGGCAAGACAGGGTGTTACCAATCTCAGCCGCCCCGACGAGACGCACCAGATCACGTTGACCGTACGCATTGCCACCACGACGCCAAACTTCGTCGAGCAAGTCATGCGGTCCGTACTGGATGCCAGCACGCGGATCGTCCAGGACCCGTCGCCGATTGTCGCCCTGAATTCGATTGACGCCGCCGCGATTGAAGTCGAGTTGTTATTCCGTGTGGAGAGTCCCGCCGGCTGGACGGCGGCCCGCAACGAAGTCATCGACCTCCTTTACAGCCAATGCAAAGCAAACGGTCTATCTTTGGCCGCGCCGGCCGAAAGCCTTGTCTTCGACTCGGCCGCGATCAGCGGCGAACATTCTGCCAGGGCAATCGAAGCGCATTCATCCCGCGCGGGTTAAGGTTCACGCAAAGGTATCCTTCCAGAGCGCCGCAGGTGTTTCCTTTGAAAGGAACGAGATCGGACAGCGTGACGCTGCGCGGTTTCTCGCGCCAAGCGTCGTCGGCCTCCCACATGATCTGTGCGACAGCGCCCCTAGTACCCCAACGCGTGGACATGGAGCTTGAGGTTGCCGTCCTCCCGGTTGCCGATGTCGATCGCGCTAAGCGATTTCGGCGGCTACAAGGCGTAGTCGATTGCGCAGCCAGGCGTGTGCGGGGTCGTTGTTATGTCGAGGATGCCAATACATCGCTTCGTGAATGTCGGGCAAGGCAATGGGGGGCTCGAATAGTTTGAGCCTCGGGCAGGAATGCAGCGCCCGGACCTCGCGCTCCAGCACGAGACTGATGAGCGGGGTACCCTCGATGAGAAACGGAACCAGCAGGAAGCTTTCGACCGTGACGTGAATGCGCCGCTGGATACCCATCTCGGCAAGGCGCTGGTCGGCCAAGTTTAGCTGCCGGTCCATACCGATGCCATAGACGAGATGCGGCAGTTCCAGGAACTGTTCGTGGGTCAAGCAATCCTTCGCGATGTGCGGATGTTGGGCGTCGGCGGCACATAGCCAGCGGTCGCTAAGTAGAGGCGTCGACGGGAATCCGGCGTCGCCAAACAGTTCGCTGGGCTCGATCACGAGGTCGGCCTGGCCGCTCTGCAACATGCGCCCCGGGTCGCGGGCGCGCGGCAGGAGGTGAACGGTCACGTTGGGTGCTTCGGTGGTGAGCGCACGCACCAGCGGCGTCAACAATACCAGGACGGCGTAGTCCGAAGCACTTATCGAAAAGCTACGCGAATTTTCGGCAGGATCGAAATGCGCCTTCTTTGAAAGCGTCTGCTCGATGCGCTCCAGCGTCTCCCGCACCGGAACGATGAGCTCTTCTGCGTTTCGCGTCAGCTCCAACCCTCGACCGAAGCGAACCAGAAGCGGATCGTCGAACAACTCGCGGAGACGCGACAGAGCCGCACTCATCGCAGATTGCGTAAGGCCAATGCGCTCGCCGGCGCGACTGACGTTTCGTTCCGTCAGCAGTGCATCGAGCACGACTAGGAGATTGAGGTCGACGCTGCGAAGGTTCAAAGCCCTGCTCCCGTTGACCGGCAAGTGGCACGATGCAGGAGTGTGCACGTTCCGACCGAACAAAATCAACCTGATTTGATGGTTTCGGGAGCCCGCGGCCGGGGAAAGATCGGGTCATAATATCCATACGATCGATGTTAGACATCCATTGCATCGATAGTGGGGCGCGGCGCCGGGTTTGCTGATCGCCACAGTCCGATCGCCTGCAAAACGCAGCATTCGCGTAAATATTTGAAATCACAAATATCGATTGGACGCCTTGTAATTCTCCCGAATAGCCTCGTGACGTTGCCAACATGTCGCGCACTTTCCTCCAAGCGGGGCAGGAAATAGCGCGAGGCTGCGATGGGAGGCTATACGATGAGACATCGTTTGGAGATGGGCGTTAGTGCGCGCGCTGCGCTTTGGGATCTCGCTTCCGGTCCGCGACCCGATGCTTTCCGCACGGTGATGCGTCGGATCGTGGGAGGCGTCGCCGTTGTTGGCACGCTTCGGGAAGAACGGCCGTGGGGAATGACGGTGAGCGCGTACACGCCCGTCTGCATGGAGCCACCGACCCTTCTGGTCTGCATCAACGCGAAGACGGTCACGGCCGCGGACATCGAGAGAGACCGGAAGTTCTCGCTCAATCTGCTCAGTGAAGCTCAAGCCGGACTCTCTCAACGTTGCGCACAGCCCGGTGCTTCGAAGTACCTCGACGGCTATGTCGTGCCCGCGGACGAGCTTCCCGTCCCATCTTTTACACCCGTGCTGCGTGAGGCGATCGCAACGTTCGATTGCGACGCCTCCGAAATCCGACGGATAGGGACCCATGTCGTCGTGATCGGTGCGATCCGCACGATCTTGGCGCCTACGTCGCTTCGTCCCCTGCTGTACGGGCAGGGCCGTTACTTGAAGACAGTCGCGTTGGACCTCGCATCCGCAGGGGCGTCTGCATGAGTATCGAGAAGGTCGTCGAACGATTCTACGAAGCCCACAACGCCCGCGATGCCGCAGCGGTCGCGGCTCTTTATGCGCCCGACGCCAGTCACGAGGAGATTGCGCAACGCAAGGTCAAACAAGGTCCGAAGGAAATAGCGACGGGCCTGGAGCGCTTCTTCGGCTGGTTTCCCGACGCTTCCTGGACACCGGAACGGCGTGCCGTCGGTGCGAACGGTGTCGCCATGATGAGCTACCTCCTGAAGGCGACGCTCAAGAGCCAGATGGGACCGATCGCGCCGCGCGAGCAGGCGATTTCACTTCGCGGCGTGCATTTGTTGGTAATCCGCGACGGCCTCATTCACCGGAGCGAGGACTACTGGGATGCAGATACTTTTCAACGTCAACTCAACCATGTCTAACGGAGAATAGAAATGAGAAGCGGGAAGGAATACCTGGAGTCGCTCCGCGACGGCCGGAAAGTCTATGTCGGAGGCGAACTGATCGAGGACGTCACGACTCACCCTGCGACTAAGGGCTATGCCCAAGCCATCGCCGGATATTACGATCTCCACCTCGATCCGAAGAACCAGGAAATTGCGACCTTCATCGACAAGCACGGTAACCGCCAGTCGATGCATTGGTTCCTACCGCGCAGCAAAGAGGACGTCGTCAAGCGCCGGCAATACTGCGACTTCCTCTGCCGCCATTTCAAGGGCGGCATCTTCACCAGGCCGCCTGCCGGCATGAACGTCGTGATGTTTACCCAGGTGGACGATCAGAAGCCCTGGTCGGAAAACTCCCGCTTCTCCGGAAAGAAGCGCGATCTCTCCGGCAACATCCAACGGCAGTGGGAAGAAGTGACTTCGCAGGATCTGGCCATCTCGCCGATGTTCCTCGACGTGCAGTTCGATCGCGGCCGCGAAAATGCGATGGCCGAGACGCCGATGCTCAAGATCATCGAAGAGCGCGATGACGGCATTCTGGTGCGAGGCTGGAAGGCGATCGGCACCTCCGTTCCGTTCGTCAACCACCTCCTCATTGGAAACCTCTGGCGCCCCGGTCAGACGCCCGAGCAGACCGTTTACGCGCTGGTACCGATCGCCACGAAGGGCATCTCGGTCGTCGCCCGTAAATCGAACGCTCAGCCAGATGCCGATCCGTACGATCGTCCCTTGGCCACGATCGGAGACGAATTGGATGCGATGGTGTACTTCGACGATGTCCTGATTCCCTGGGACCGCGTCCAACACGTCGGTAATCCCGATCATGCCAAGTGGTATCCGCAGCGGCAGTTCGACTGGGTGCATCTCGAGACTCAGATCCGGCATTGCGTCCACGCCGAACTGATGGTTGGTCTCGCGCTGCTCCTAACGCAATCGCTGGGTACCAGCACCAATCCGGTCGTACAGGCCCAGCTCGCTGAACTCATCCGCTTCCGCGAGACGTGCCGTGCATTCATGATCGCCGCCGAAGAAACCGGCTTCGCGACACCCGGCGGTCTTTTCAAGCCGAACAACATCTACATCGACTTCGGCCGTGCCTATTATCTTGAAAATCAGAACAAGATGGTCAACTTGCTCATCGATTTCTGCGGCCGCGGCGTCGTGATCCAACCGTCGAGAAAAGAGCTGGAGGACCCCTACATCGGTCCGAAGCTTTCCGAGGCTTTGCGCGGTGCCGAGATCAGCGCGTACGACCGCATCAAGATCTTCCGTCAGATCAGCGAGCGGTTCCTGACCGAATGGGGCAACAGGCACGAGATGTTTGAGAAGTTCAATGGAACGCCGCTCTACCTCATCAATCTGCTCACGATGCAGCGTACGGAGTACCAGGTAGACGGTCCATTGACCGAGTTGGCTCGGCAGGTTCTCGGCTTCGGCGATACGGCAGAACTCGGCAAGCGAGCTGCAGAGGCACAGAAGAACTCGCACTACGCCAATGTGCGCTTCCAACCCGAATACGTCAAGGCGCAGGACCAGCGCGACGGTTATATGTCGACGGCCGCCGAGTAGAAAACATCCTGAAGAGCTCGGGCGAAAGCCCGAGCGTCGAGGGCTCTCTTCAGTGAGAGGCCGGCAGGTGGCAGCGCTCCGCCATCGACCAACCCCTCACATTTCGGACTTGAATCTACTCGATACGGATTTGCAAGGCGCCGCGGCAACCGCTGCGATGCCCTCGAACTTGAGCGACCCACGGATCGGGCTGCCAACCTACGCTCTCATAAGAACAGTGCTGGCATGATCGGATCATTCACGTACGAAAGTCTTCCGTGTCGCGTTGTCTTCGGCAGTGGCACGCTGGGTACCGTCAACGCCGAGGTCAGACGCCTCGGTGGCAAACGAGCTCTGGTGTTGACCAGTTCGCAACAAATGACGCAGGGCGTCTCGCTCGCGGACGAGCTTGGGTCGCTCTGTGCCGGCATATTCTCCGACGCCACGATGCATACGCCGGTCGAGGTGACAGAGCGGGCATTGACCGCGCTGAGGACGTGCCAGGCGGACTGTGTCATTTCGCTCGGCGGCGGATCGACCATCGGCCTCGGCAAGGCGTTAGCGTTGCGCACCGGCGTCAATCAGCTCTGCATTCCCACCACTTATGCGGGCTCCGAAATGACTCCGATTCTCGGAGAAACCCGCGATGGACGGAAGACAGCCCTACGCAGTGCGGCCGTGCTGCCGGAAACGGTTGTCTACGACGTCGACCTGACGATGACCTTACCTGCTAAGCTTGCCGCGACTTCGGGCATCAATGCGATCGCCCATGCCGCGGAGGCGCTCTATGCTCAAGAGGCCAATCCCGTGATCTCGCTGATGGCGGAAGAGGGCATCCGTGCCCTTGCACATGCGCTGCCCGTGATTGCCGTCACAAGCGACGATCACGACGCGCGCACCGAAGCACTCTACGGCGCATGGTTTTGCGGGGTTTGTCTCGGTACCGTCGGAATGGCACTGCATCACAAGCTTTGTCACGTGCTCGGTGGTCGGTTCGATCTTCCGCATTCGGAAATGCACGCCATCGTTCTCCCGCATGCGCTGGCCTATAATGCGGCGGCAGCCCCCGACGCCGCGGCTCGCATCGCCAAGGCAGTAGACGCGAACAACGCAGCCGCCGGGTTATTCGATCTAAGCCGGCGACTAGGCACGAAGCGCGGGTTGCGCGAGATCGGTATGCCGGAAGATGGTATCGACCGTGCGGCGGACCTTGCGATAGTCGACGCCTATTGGAATCCCCGTTCTCTCGAGCGCGACGCAATCCGAGACCTTATCGCCCGCGCTTGGGCAGGCGAACCGCCTGCCGTACCTTAGGAGACGATGCTCTCTTCCGCCAAACAAAGCGAACTCAACCCACGGAGTGATAATGCGCAACTTCAACGAAGATACGATCACTGATGCGGTGCTTGAGCGACTGCAGGGCGCAACGAATGCCCGCATTCGAGAGATCAGCGAGGCCCTGGTGCGACATCTCCATGCGTTTGTACGCGAGGTGCGTCCCACCCAAAAGGAATGGGAATACGGCATCGACTTCCTCACGAGGACCGGTCAAATGTGCGACGACAAACGCCAGGAGTTCATTCTGCTCTCGGATACTCTGGGCGTCTCGATGCTGGTCGACGCGATCAATGTTTCTTCGGTGCCCGGCGCGACGGAAAGCACGGTGCTCGGCCCGTTCTTCGTTCAGGACGCTCCAGAAGGGAAATTGGGGGAGGACATCTCCAACGGCGTCGAAGGCGATCCGCTTTTCGTCACGGGCTCGGTCTCGACCGTCGACGGTCTCCCCCTTGCCGGCGCATCGGTCGATGTCTGGCATTCCGACGACGATGGTAATTACGACGTGCAGCAACTCGGTGAGATCGGGGGGCTGGCGATGAGGGCCCGCTTCCGCACCGACGCCAGTGGTCGATTTAATTTTTGGTCGATCAAGCCGGCAGCCTATCCGATACCGCACGACGGCCCAGTCGGCGAAATGCTAAAGGCACAGGGCCGGCATCCTTGGCGGCCGGCACACGTGCATTTCATGATTTCCGCCCCGGGCTTCGAGCAATTAGTGACGCACATCTTCGTCGCAGGCGACCAGTACCTCGATTCCGATGTCGTCTTCGGCGTGAAGGACGATCTGGTCCGGGAATTCGTGCTTCGTAACCCCAGCGACGAAGGCGACGGTCGGGCCACCAATAGAAAGTACTACTACCTAAACCACAATTTCGGTCTGAAGAGGGCTGCGAAAAGCTCACAATCCTTGGAGTCAACGAAGGTCTCGAGAGTTCCCGGCGCACAAACCTGAGTGCGTTCGCCGCTCAGCTCTCTCGACCGTAGCGTCGAGCAGCTACTCACTAGTGTTGGGCTGCCAAGATGAGCATAGGCGCCACGCAGGGCTCAGCGCGCCCGGCGAGACTGGCGGTCCATCGTCCGATCCCTGTTGCCGGCACGCGTGGCCCATTCCGACAAAGCAAAATTATCTAATGATCTCAATAGCCCGAAAGGCTGCAAAATATCGGAATAGCACCAGAAAACATTGCCGAGATTCGAAGACTTCCAATCTGAATGGAGACCGGCTTCTCGATCATCTTAGCGCGATAGGAGGTCGCGTCGAGGCGGCTTTAGGCGAAAGATTTCAGAAGGTACCGTAGGTTTTCTGGCTGTGCGGAAAGGCGGTAGCGCTCCCCCGCTACCATCTTTCCCAAGGGGCTGCATGGAACTTCCGCCGCCAAAGCCACTAATAGCGAGCCAAATTGGCAGGTCCCCTACCTTCGAGATGCTTGTCGATTGTCCGTTTCGCTGCAGCGATCGCTTCCTGGGTACGTTGATAGGTCATTGTTCTGATCGTTTGTCCGCCAGCGATCGGCGTGGCTTCCACCAAGAACCCGCCGCCGGGTTGCTCGATAATCACCAATCGGTGCGCTAGATATTCAAGTTCGTCCGTCACGTTGGTAATCTCGTTCTGGATTTCGGAACAGGCGGGTAAGGCCCGGAATGTTCCAAATGTCGAGGTTGGTCTTCCGGGCGCAGCAAGCTCTGCGTTGGTGTCAGCGCTCTCCCGGCCACCAACTCGATGGCGGTGCAAAATCCTGACGAGTTGAAGACTGCGGCGGTACGTAAATGTTTCTTACCTAAGAAGGAGTAGGCTCTGGGCTTGACCGACGCCTTGGGTCGAAGCTGGCACTGAAGCGCTAGCCGTCGTGGGATTGAAGGTCGCACGCGACGCAAAACAAGCCGCTAGGAATTCGCCATTCCGCGCAGGATACGCAAGCGTGGGTCAAGGCGCGCCGCCGGTCAATGAAAGAGTTTTTCGAGCTCCACGAGAATATGCATATGATCCTTCGTGGTAACCGTCATCGCGCGCTGCGACCGTGTTGGATCTTGTCGGGGTTGACTGGCGAAATGGTGATCACGATTGCGGGTTGGACCACGCAGACAATGGACACCGCCCGACATTGCCGGGTGGGTGGCCGCGGGTCGATGCTGAACTCATCGGGCTCGCTGCGAAGTTTGAGCCGTTAGTGCGCGAATACTACGCGCGGCATGCAGAGTGGGCGCGAAGGCAAAAGCACTCGTTGCATTCCGGCACGCCAGTCCGCTTTGTACGGGTGATCGCGAGTTCTACTTTCAAGACGAAGCCGCCTTTCAGAATCTGTTCGTTGCAGTCGCTGAGTTCTGTGGGCTTGCGGGTAGTCATCGGGCCACGGGGTACGCAATGCCCGAGTGGCCGAACGTCGAGCAGCAAGATGAAGACGACGAGGCGGCCTGAAACGGGCTAGCTCGCGCTGGTTCAGGAAAAAGACGCCGCCGGTCTCAATAATACACGCCCGGCGGCGTTTCCCTCCTGAACTGGGACGCTGAAATCCCCAGCACCAAGCAAACTGCAGGGGCTGTGCCACGGGCCAATGACGCATCAAGTGCGCGTGATATGTGAGGCCGTTCACACGCGATCATCGCAAGTCGGCCTAATGCACCGATGGGTGGCAACTCGGTGTCGGAGAATTGTGATGCCGTTTTTCAGCAGCCAAAGCTTGGCGTCAGCAGCCGCTGCTTCAGTGCTCAGTATTCTCGTCGTGGGAGCGCTTGCCTTTTCGGCCGTTGGTTATGTGGAGTGGTCATCGGGCGTTAATCTGATCCATTTCATGGGCCGGACTGCCGCGGATGCCTCAACGCCGGTTCTGCCGCTCAAGGGGCGAACAGGTTGCGAGCAGGGCAATAGGCCGCTGCCCGCGCTTTCTCTACCGCTCGAATGACGCCGACCTAAAGCGACAGCGCCCGATGTCCCTAGGAGACTAAACCGCCAGACGGGCAGGCAGGGCCTCATCGCCTGCTGGCGACGAGCATCGGCGAGTTTGTGCCTGGCTCGGGCGCCCCATGGTTGCCCATATGGCAATGCCTATGGCCAGCGCTAACAGCACGGTCTTTGTAGCAATCTTGTCGCCAGACATCTTGAGACGCCTCTCATGCGTCAGCGTGGCAAATCTCAAAAACTACGCCGCCGGGCCCGAAATGGTTTGTCCCGGCGGCGCCCTGTCATTCCCAGCGCTAGGGCCCTGAAATTCCCAACGTCACTTGCTTAACAGGTACCCGGAGTGACGGCTGTTGCCTAACTCACACAAGGTCCAAAAGAGGAGCCGACGCTCAGGGCCGGTGCGCCAGCTCCTCCGAAACGTGACCGTGCTGCGTCCCCAACGGTCCCGTCCCTCAGAGAAGCCTGCGCCGATCACGTTGCTGATTTGCTAACGCCTCGGGAACAAGTGGGAATGCGAAGAGTCAATTCGTTGCTCCCGCGATCAGGTGCCCCCCCGACCGGGAGTTGAGTGGCGACCCTGGTGCCCCCAGCGCCGGGGTCGCTTGTATGCGTCCCCCTGAGGCTCTCGGCAAGTGCGACGTCGAGTGCAATTCAGGCTGCCGCGGATGTACCGGCATTCTGCCTGAACCGAGGTGGCTCTTGCTCACCGGCACCCGCGCCCCCAGCAGACGAAACGACGGCCTCAGCGATCCCCAAGCTGGGGCCGTTTTCGCGTTTTGTGTGTAGAATTGGCCGCGGGCGCGGAAGACACGCCATCGGGGCCCGGGCTGTTGCGGCGAACAGGGAGGCGATTGGGGAGCGTTTGTCGTCGACCAGATGGGCTTACAGGCACCTGCGGGATTGCTTGCCATCCACACCAACATGCCCGCCACCGTTCCAGCCGACGAGGCCCTCAAGGCCGGCAACCCACCGCCGTCCAGTCTCTCCGCAGAGGAACGACGCGCCTATGAACAGCTGGTCAGAACTCTGGCGCGAACATGCTCACCGGAGGTCACCCATGAAAAGATTGGAGGCGATGCGCCAGTTTTCGGCGTAGCTCGAGTGGTAGGCTTTAGCCCACGAGCTATGGGAGTGCTATGGTCACCATTGTCAATTTGGGATTGGAGGACGTTTGATTAGTGCTCGACCAAACGCGCCGATCATTGCTGCCGCCTCATGATCTCCACGATCATCGAGAATGCGATGAAGCGTCCTCGCACTTTCTTGGAATACGGGCAAAAGCGATGGGTCACGTTCGCACAAGACACCTGCGATACACAGTGCAAGGGCCTCCACACCCATCTTCGCTTGAGCTAAAGGATCTGCTGCCATCTTTTCCTGCCTCCATCGACAGTTTAATCGTACACTGCGCGGTCCCGGGCTCAGTTTTTGTGACGACGCTCGCTCCGGGAGGTGATCAGGCCCTTCAATTCCTCGACAAGACGCCGCCTGATGAAGTTGCGTTCTGCGTCAGTCAGTTGAGTGTCCAACAGCCGCCGGTACCGCCGTACATTTGCTTCGCGAGTCCACCGAGCATCCGCGCGGGATACTCTCAACGGCCGATGCCGCTTCGTCGCAGCATGTCGTTCGGAATCGCAAACGGCGCGCACCGGCTTGCTCAACCGAGGCAGCTGCATCGCCATTCCACCGCGCGGCGGCGGATCCTCCTCGTCGTCCAGCCGCTTCAGCGCCGCCAGGATATCGGCGAGGCGCAACCGATGTGGAATGCCAGGGATCTCCCGCAGGGTCGGTTGCGATTCGATGACGTACATATCCGATGCCCAGGACGATAGGATGACGCGCTTCTCGTCTGTCGAGAGCCGCGCGTCATTCAATACATCGCCAGGTGAATTGTAGTGGGATACTGAATGAAATAGCGACTCATTGATGTTGGCATTGCGATTGACATGGCTCATGTCGTGCCTCCTGTTTCTCCGTTCGCCCAGAGGCGCGTTGCTGAAGGCTTGAATATAGAGGTCGGCGACGGTCATACGCCGCCGACCTCTGACGTTAGTTGCTGTTGATCGCGATACGCTTGACGTTCGACCGTGACTGCTCGGACCTCGGCAGCGTCACAGTGAGGACGCCGTTCTTGAAGTCGGCCTTCGCCTTATCTTCCTCGACGCCATCAAGCGGAATCTGGCGCTCGAAAGAGCCGTAATATCGCTCGCTGACGAACTTGGAATCGTCGCTGCGTTCTGCTTTCCTTTCACCCCGGATTGAAAGGATGCCGTTGGCGATTTCAACCTGGACATCCTTTTCGCTGAGGCCTGGAAGCTCGGCGGAAACCGTAACCTCCTTATCGGTTTCATTCAGTTCCAGGCGTGGCCAACTAAACTGGCCCTCCATCAACGGAGCGTTCCTGCGACCGAATGAGCCGAAGCCGCGAAAGGCGTCATCGAACAGACGGTTCATCTCACGGTGAAGCGTGAGAAACGGATCGAATGCCTCTCGTCCGGTTGAGAGTTCTTGCCCTTTGCCCCAGGGAACGAGATCCCGAATACCCATGATATCCTCCTTAACTTGACATGCAGCTGGTCAGCGCACGGACGGTTACCGTCCGTGCGTGTCTTGGCCCAATAGGAAGCGGGCTCAGGCCGCCTTCTGCGTGATTTGTCCGCCAGGAGCGCCACTTCCGATGGCAATACGCCGAGGCTTCATGGCCTCGGGGATTTCGCGCACGAGCTCGATCCGCAGCAGACCGTTCTCGACCATTGCCGACTTGACCTGCACGTAGTCGGCGAGGCTGAACTGTCGCTTGAACGGACGCGCCGAGATACCCTGATAGAGGTATTCGTGCTGGTCCTTGTCGCCCTTGCGGCCTTCCACGGTCAGCACGTTCTGCTCAGCCGTCACCGAAATCTCGTCCTGGTTGAAGCCGGCCAGTGCGACCGAGATCTGGTAACGGTCCTCTCCGAGCCGCTCGATATTGTAGGGCGGGTAGTTGTCTTCGGACCGATGCTGGGTTTCGTCGAGAAGATCGATGAGGCGGTCGAATCCAATACTCGAACGCCACAGGGGAGCGAAATCGTATGTCCTCATAGCCAAGTCCTCCAGAGAGCAAGATGGATACGAAGGAGCGCAAGACGATCGGTGCAAGACACCTGTCCGGCGCCCTGGTTGCTTTGCCGAGCCCAACTTGGCGCCCGGTACCGCGCGTAAGCGGCAAAAATCCAATTAGAAAAACGGCGATCAGTTTCAAGAGCGTTCGCAAAAATTTTCTGGCTTGGTTTTAGTCGGGTTATTCCGGCCCGCGCACCGGAACCGAGTTCGGGCAGTTGGCTCGCGAGGGCACGCCGGCCATCTGCGGCCGGGTCGGGAGACCGCTCAATGCTGAACCTCGCGCGGGACCGGAAAAGTTTGCACTTTGTCCCTCCCCGGGCGTGCCATTGCGGTATTTCTATTTGCTCTGGAGCCGGCTGCCGTGCAAAGGCTCACCACGAAGGCACGCGTCATATGAGATCCGTTGCGCAGCCGGCGCGGAAGCCTAGCTTGCAACTGACCTGTCAGAATCTCAGCCGGCCAATCCGGGCAATTCGCTCCGCAGGCCAGTCATAATGAAGTTCACGCCTATCTCTGCCGATCAGCCTAACGGGTCATTGCCAGCCTGCGTTATTCTGACGAAGGTGCCGTTCTCGCGGTACTTGAGCCACTTCATCGTTTCCTCGGCATACTTCAGGCCAGCCCAATACTCAGCCGGTGTAGCTTATTCCGGTAGAGCATTGGGTAGTTAATCTTCTCGATCTAGATCCGGCCGCCCTAGATCGGCTCGAATGCGCGAGCGTGCTCCATGATCCTGCGGGCGGCTTTCTCGGGACCGACGTAAGGACGATCTGCGGTCAGTTTCATCGGCGGTATGGAGAATTAGCTACTTTTCTGCGGGGCTGCCGTTCTGTGCGCATTCATTGGAAAATATGGCGCTCTCACGGCAATCGAAAGCGAAAGAGATCGACGAAGCTACAGTATTGGTTCGATCGATCGATGCATGGCCGACGTCGATTACACCAGTCACCGAGTCCTACAGCCTCAGCGATGAAGAGAAAGTCAGCCTCGCTTAATTTGAAGGTCAAAGCCCTACCGCTGTTCAACCCTAGTGCGCCACAAGGCATCGAAGGTATTTTGGCGAGATGGTGTCCATTCTTCTGAGCCGATCAGATCGCTGGGCTTCTCTATGAGTGCGCTTGCAAGCTCCTCGGTGGGACGTGCCTGCGTCGAAATCCGCGCGGGCCACTCCAATAAGGATTTTGAAAGCATGGGCTTGCCTTCGTACCAGCATTTTCGTCCGTCGATGAGGCGCCAAGACCAATACTCGCGCAGATTTGGGGGCATCACCGCACTGCATTGCTGTTTCGCCTGCGCGGTCGGCATTCCAATCAATAGGAAAGTAGCGATGCGAGCGGCCAAAGGAATAAATGAAAATTGCCTCTTCATCGGAACACTTAGAGACTACTTCGTTGCCGCAGTCGACTTACAGCAACGACCAAGTCGGGCCGCTCAAGAACCTCAACTAACTTGTCGAGTATGCGTTCACTGTCGTGGGGGCGGGGCAGAAGATACTCGTCCAATATGCACAGGGCTTCGCTGACGGCATCAAGAGCCAACTGTTGATCGGTCATCGCTTCTTACCCATTCGAATTGATGGAGCTGCAGTTTTCAAGGAAGCTTAAAGATCAAGTCATCTTTTGGACTTATCCCATCAAATTTTATTTCAAGGCGCCGCGCAACCCAAGAAAGCTCTCCGGTCTAGCTTGCGAAAATCGGCAAAGCGCCACCAGAGGATCGCGCCCTTAGGTCACGGACACCAAAAAGTCGGCGGAAAGCAGTCAGTCCCCCCGCCGTTCGTGAGCCGCGATCCCTTCGATCGGTGCCGAATAGTCAGCGTTGCACCAAGTTGCGTGGACGCCGATGAGGCCGATTGACAGCCGGCTCCTCTAAGCGCTCGGATGCGCCCCCGCCGAGGCCGTGGCCTGAAAGCAAACGGGCCGGCGCAGGGCCGGCCCGTTGCGTTCCTTGCCGGTGCGAGCTGATCAGGCGGCCTTCATCGGCATGCCCATTTGCATCATGTTCATCGCGCTCTCGCAACACTTCATGAACATGTCCTTCATGGCCGGGTCCATCGGCATCATCTCGCAGGTCATGCCGGCGTCAGTCATCGTGCGCTTCATCTGGCAGGGCATCATCATGGCCATGTTCATCATCGGCATCATGCCGCCGGCCATCGATGGGTTCATCATGCCGCCCATCATCATGGGCATCGGCATCATCTGCATTGCGGTGTTCATCGTCATTCTCCAAGGTCAGAGTAGGAAGCAATCGTTTGTTTCGCCAAATTAGATAGAGTGCGCTGCGATATTCGCGAAGAGGGAAAATTCCGTCTCGTTCGCTTTCGTCCAAGAAAATGGAAGGCCTGCAAGATGAGAGGGCGGGCATGTTCAAGAAAACAGATATTTATCTGCTAAATTGGATAGGCATTCATGGGCTACGCTTCTCGTAGCGCGGCCGAAACGTCCGGCGTGCTGGCGGACCGACGGGTGCAGCGCGATGCAAAGCGGTGACGGGGCCGGTTCGCAACACGCAGGCTCTCATCCAGCCCTCTAGCCGGGCCGCCGATTGCCCTCGCTGGCAGCCGGCAAGACATCTTGCGGATGCTTGTTGTGATGCTCGACATACTCAACGAGCGTATCGTCGGGATGACGGACGAGCATGTTGCGTCCTGTCGGGACCGCCTTGGGCGCCTCCAGTATGCTGGCGCCTACTGTCGGCAGATGGCTGGCGAAGGCGTCAATGTCCTCTACCAGAAGCGTCAGGTGGGTCGGCCGAAACCGCGTCAGGCTTTCATCCGTTCCCGCGATAAACAGAATTGATGCGACTTGCGCGAGCCTGAGGTCGTATTGGGGATAGTCGAAGCGAAGGTGCGCCTTCTGACCGATCAGCGTCTCGTAGAAGAGGACAGTCTCGTCGAGCCGTTCCAGCGGCAGATAGCGTCTGGCCAGGATGTTGAGTATTCGCGTGAATCTTGTCCCTATTGGCGACCGGGTCTCTGTTTCCAATCAGACAGCCGGCGTAAGAGCGTACGGCGCCGTCTGCGCAACGTCTCGATTGCACGATCGATCCGCGCAAGCTTGTCCTGCATGATTGCCGAACAATTGAGTCCGGGACGACCTGGACCGTCTTCAAGTGCGGCCAGGAGATTGCGAATCTCGCGGGTTGAGAATCCGGAAGCAATCAGGTCTCGCACCCACGCAGCCCGGTCGACGTCGAGCGCCGAGTAGCTTCGATAGCCGTTTGGTGTCCGTCGCGGAACAATCAAGCCTTCATGTTCGTAGTGGCGGAGCACGCGGGCGCTGACGCTCAGACGATCGGCTGTCTCTCGAATTCTCATCATACTCTCCGTCGATGGGTCGCTTAGCACCTTCTCATTAATGTCAATGTCAAGCGCAATGCGCTCTGGCTTGCCGAAGACAATGTCGGTCCGCGATTGAAGGGCGACGATGCTTCAAGGAGACGATTTTACTTGTATCGTCGAAGCGCATTATCCCGTTGTCGCTGGGCTTTGGTCATCTTTGAAAAGACTATCCCGGAACGAGCGCCTAGCATGTCACGGGTTTGCAATCGTGAGTGCATGCAATGAATACCCCTCGTGTCGACAGTGGGCGCCCTGTTGCCAGCGTACGATCGCCGATTATCGTTAATCAGCTCGGAGCGGAAGTGCGCGCTGCGCTGATCGAGCATTGGTCGCGACCCCTGATCATCGATCATCCTGCGGATCGGCCAGCTTGGGAAATCGCGCCGGAGGCCGATGTGCTGTTGACGCGGCCGCTGGCCGGCTGGAGCAAGGCTCCCGCGGACAGGCCGGCAGGCTGGCCGTACGGCTTGCGGTGGATCCAGACCGCGTCGACCGGCGTCGATTTCTTTCCGACATGGCTGCTCGACGGTCCGGTGGTCACCGTTGGGCGCGGCATCTCGGCGGACGCGATCGCCGAATATGTCCTGGCGGCGATCCTGGGCTTTGCCAAGCGAATCCATGAGATCCGTCCGCGCAACCGGCAGGAATGGAAGATCACCCCGCTCGGTTCGCTCAGTGGCAAGACGGTTGGGATCGCAGGGTTCGGTGCGATCGGCCACGCGGTTGCCGAGCGGCTGAAGCCATTCGGTGTCGAGATCAGGGTGCTCCGGCGCTCCTCATGGCGATATGCCATTCCGGGTATTGTTCCCGTCGACAGTGTCGAGGCTCTCGTCGCCGCAGCCGATCATCTTGTGATCGCGCTGCCGGCGACTCCCGAGACAGTGTATCTGATCAATGCGGACGTGCTGGCGCACGCGAAGAAGTCCCTGCATCTGATCAACGTCGCGCGTGGCCGCATCATCGACCAGCAGGCGCTGTTGCGGGCGCTCGACAACGGACAACTCGCCGGTGCGACGCTCGATGTCACAGATCCGGAGCCGCCACCGGATGGCGATCCAATCTACAGCCATCCCAAGGTCGTTCTGACGCCACACGTCTCCTGGACGGGGGCGGATGACGTCAAGCGGCTGGCCGACAAAACGCTGGTCAATCTCGACGCCTATGCGCATGGCGTGCCTTTGGCCGACGTCTTCGACAAGAAGCTTGGATACTGAGCGAGGAACCCTTGAAAATGAACAAGATCGTCGAGAAGCCGAAGAAATACTCCCTGGTCGAGCGTCTGCCGGCTGCTTCGTTCGAGGAGGAACGGCTGCATCGCAAGCAGCGCCTCGCGGCAACCTTCCGGCTGTTTTCCCGCCATGGGTTCGACCAGGGGCTTGCCGGGCATGTTACCGTTCGCGACCCGGAATTCCCGGACCGGTTCTGGATCAATCCGCTGTCGAAGTACTTTGGCCAGATCAAAGTGTCCGACCTGCAATTGGTCGACCACGCCGGCAACATCATGATCGGCGACAAGCCGATCAACCAGGCGGGCTTTGTGATTCATTCGGCGATCCACGCCGCCCATCCCGAGGTCATCGCTGCCGCCCACACCCATTCGACCTATGGCAAGGCCTGGTCCGCGCTCGGCCGCCTGCTCGATCCGCTCACCCAGGATTCGTGTGCGTTCTATGAGGACCATGCGCTGTTCGATCCGTTCTCCGGTGTTGTGCTGGAGGCGGAAGAGGGCAGGAAAATCGCGGAGGCGTTAGGATCGAAGAAAGCGGCAATCCTGCAGAACCATGGGCTGTTGACGGTCGGACCGACGATCGAGGCGGCCGCCTGGTGGTACATCGCAATGGACAATGCAGCCCGCACGCAGCTGCTCGCGGAGGCGGCCGGTACGCCGAAGCCGATCCCGCACGAAGTGGCGAAGTTGACCGCAGGTCAGGTTGGTACCCACAAGGGTGGCTATTTCAGCTTCCAGCCGCTCTGGGATTGGATCAGCGAAGCCGAGCCGAATCTGTTCAACTAGAGCATGATCCGGAAAAGTGGAACCGGTTTTCCGAAAAGATCATGCTCAAAGAGATGAGATCGTGATGCGTTTCCGCGGAAACGCATCATGATCTAGCAATTTCAGTGTTCGCCGAATGGCCTGGAACCGCGAGGGAGATAAAGGTGAGCCCGCGACAGGAAGCAGCCGTCAACAAGCCATCCAGATCGACCGGTGGCCGTCCGTGGACGGAGAAGTACAAGCTCAGAGGCATGGCGAAGTCGAACACGCCGGTCGAGAAGATCGCGCGAAGTCTCAATCGCAGCATCGCCTCGACCGCGACGGCAGCAGCCAGGCTCGGCATCGTACTGAACGACCAATCCGGAACGCTCCAGTCCCCGTCCGGCTAACAGCTCGTCCACGGTTTCGTATGATCGCCCGCTGCGTGTACATCGTCGAGACGACCGGATCGCAAAGGTTTGCCTTCGAAGCGAGAAGCCGTGACGATGCGGAAGGGTTGACACGGTCGGCCCGGTTCACCCGCGCGTTCGACGGCTTTTGTTCGAAGCGGCTCGGTGCGGAGAGCATTGAGACGCGCCTGCGTGTCGCGACCGATCAGGAGGCGGCGGCTTTCCGAGAGCGTGCTGAGGAATTCGCCGACGAAGGGAACGGCGTGCTGGTCGCTTATCTCGGATCGGATGCGCCGGATCGCGCGTCGCCTCTTTAGTCTCGCTCAAGCGCCGAAGAGAAGTAATTTCCATCTGCACGTTCAGTTCTGGAGCGTCACATGCGCGGCCGCGGAATCTTTGGTGATTCGCAGCGCTGACGTTTACGCACCAAAGCGATAATATCGCTGCAACAAAATCGCCGCGGCACTGTCCGCGCGCCAACGTGGAGTAGCAGCAATCATGGCGCTCGACGGACCCATCGCTCCCCGCAGTCTCACCGCGAAGCTTCACTACCTCAAGCGTGGAGCGGAAAAGCCGACCTTCTATCGAATCGAACCACCTCCCGGCGTGCCGCAATGGAACGGCATCGACGATGAGCGCGAAGTGCTAATCGAGGATGCGCGTGGTCGCGAGACAGAATTCTCGCTGGACCGCAACGGCTTCGCCCTGGCCAAGGCGCCGACGGCCGTCGCCAGCTTTTACGATCCGGAAGAGATCAAGCGGGTTTATTACCCGGAGGTCGAACAACTGCTGCGTGCGGCCGTCGGCGCAAGCCGTGTGTTCATCTTCGACCACAACGTGCGCAATGCCAGCGTTCCAGGTCTCGCTCCGCCTTCGCGGCAGGTGCACAACGATCACACGGTCAACTCCGCGCCGCGCCGCGTCCGCGACCACCTTGGAGCCGAAGCGGACGAACTGCTGAAGCATCGGTTTGGCATCGTCAATGTGTGGCGACCGGTACGCGGTCCGGTACTGGACTCGCCGCTGGCACTGTGCGACGCGCGCTCGTTTACGGACGACGATCTGATTGCCAGTGACCTTGTCTATGCCCACGTTCGCGGCGAAACATCCCGGGTCGAGTACAAACCGACGCATCGCTGGTACTATTTTTCCGAGATGCAGACCGACGAGGCGCTATTGATCCGGATATACGACAGCGCCAGCGACGGGCGCGCGCGGCTGTCGTTTCATACCTCGTTCGAAAATCCGTTGGCACCGGGCGCGCCGCCGCGCGAAAGTATCGAGGTCCGCGCGTTGGTGTTCTTTCCGCTTGCGGCGTGAACAGACATCTCGGCGGCGCAGGACACTAGCGCCGCCATTAAGGGTGGCGCGCTCGCTCATCGCCGACAGCCGTTTGATCGACAGTGCGTCGTATCCTCCCGGCCTCGTGACGCCCGAAAGCCGAGCTCTGCAGAGAAGAGCCTCTCCGAGGCGCGTAACTTTCAATTTCCGAGAAGAGCCCGAGCCCGGACGGGAGACACGGAAGTAGCTCAGCGCCGCCCAGCTAGGCGGACTTCGCTGTGCGACTTGCGAATCGTAGTTTTTCATTCCGCGTCGTATTGGTCGGCGTGTCAGATCTTGCAATCTTGTAGCGCCGCTGACAGTTCCGCAATTAATTGCTGATGCGCGCGGGCACGAGCGCCTAACCATCATTCACTCGGCAAGTGATTTGCCCTGATCGAGGAATGAGGTGGCGTGCATGTCTGCTCAGAATACTCCGTTGCGAGATTCGGCTTCGCGGCTGCGCGGTTCGGATGACATCGCCCTTCTTTCCGCAGCCGACTTGATCGAACATTATCGGGCAGGAACGCTCTCGCCGGTTGAAGCGACCCAGGCTGTCCTTAATCGCATCGGTCGTCTCGACCGCCATGTCAACGCTTTCGCGCTGCTGGACGCCGACGCCGCGCGCGTATCGGCGCGCGAGTCCGAAACTCGTTGGAGACGTGGCGAGCCGCTCGGTCCAGTCGATGGCGTGCCGGTGGCGCTCAAGGACCTCATTCTCGCCAAGGGATGGCCGACGCTGCGGGGCAGCCGGGCAATCGATCCGGCGCAAGACTGGAACGAGGATTCGCCCGCCACAGCCCGGCTGCGGGAGCAAGGCGCGGTGCTGCTTGGCAAGACGACGACGTCGGAATTCGGTTGGAAGGGGCTCGGCGACAGCCCGTTGACCGGCATCACGCGCAATCCCTGGAACGTCGCACACACGCCGGGCGGCAGTAGCGGCGGGGCCGCGGCCGGCGCGGCCCTGAGTTTCGGGCCGCTGCATGTCGCGACGGATGGCGGCGGTTCGACCCGGCTTCCGGCGGCGCATAGCGGCGTGTTCGGGTTCAAGCCGACCTTCGGTCGCGTTCCCGTCTATCCGCCGTCGCAGAACGGGACGCTTTTCCACGTCACGCCAATGACACGCTCCGTGCGTGACGCGGCCTTGCTGCTCGATGTGATCGGGCGGCCCGACGGACGCGACTGGACCGCGCTGCCGCCGGCCGAGATCTCCTGGCAAGCGGAGCTCGAGCAAGGTGTCCGTGGCCTGCGCATCGCATTCAGTCCGAATCTCGGCTACGCACAGATCGACGCGCAAATTGAGAGGATCGTTACCGAGGCGGCCAACACGCTTGCCGGGCTCGGGGCGATCGTCGAGCAGGTCGATCCGGGTATCGAAGATCCGATCGATTTGTTCCAGACCTTCTGGTTCGCTGGCGCAGCCAAGCTCCTGGCCTCGTTCGATCCCGCCCATCGTGCCTTGGTCGAGCAGGGCCTGCAAGCCGTGGCCGAGAAGGGCCGGGCGATCGATGCCGTCACCTATCTGCGGGCAGTCGATCGCCGCGAAGCGCTCGGTCGACATTTCAATCGTTTCCATCAGGATTGGGATCTGCTGCTCACACCGACCACGGCGTATCCTGCTTCGGCGATCGACGCGTCGGAGGCCGATCTCGTGATCCGGCCGATCCGCTCCCCCTTCACTTATCCGTTCAACCTGACGCAGCAGCCGGCGGCCTCGGTGCCGGCAGGCCTTACCGACGCAGGATTGCCGGTGGGTCTGCAGATCATAGGAGCGAAATTCACAGATACCACCGTTCTGCGCGCCGCACGCGCGTTCGAGCAGGCGAAACCATTCCCGCGCCCACTGGACCCGTCATGACCGAGCAATCCCAACGCCCTGACCTCGAACTACCGCAACTGGCAAATGCCTATGCCAGCGGCGCGCTCACGCCGTCGACCGTGGTCGAGCAAATCCTGGACGAGATCACGCGCCGCGGCGCGGACGGCGTCTGGATCAGTGTCGTGGCGCGCGAGGATGCGCTTGCGCGAGCTGCGCATCTTGAGTCGTTGCCGGGGCGGGAGCGGCTGGCTCTGCCGCTCTGGGGCGTTCCGTTCAGCGTCAAGGACTGTATCGACACGGTCGGCCTGCCGACCACGTCGGCTTGTCCGGCATTTTCCTATCAGCCGGCGAAAAACAATCCGGCAGTCGAACGCCTGCTGGCGGCAGGCGCGATCTTGATCGGAAAGACCAATATGGATCAGTTCGCGACCGGGCTGGTCGGGGTACGCTCGCCATATGGCGTTGCGCGCAATCCCTTCGATCCCGCTTACATTCCCGGAGGATCCAGCTCGGGCGCGGCGGTCTCGGTTTCGGCAGGACTGGTCAGCTTTGCACTCGCGACCGATACCGGCGGGTCGGGACGGGTGCCGGCGGCCTTCAACAATGTCGTCGGACTGAAGCCGACCCGCGGATTGATCAGCGGTGTCGGATCGGTCGCGGCCTGCCGCTCAATCGAGACGCTCTCGATCTTCGCGCTGACGGTTGGGGACGCGCAGGCGGCGCTTGAGGTCGCGCGGGGGTACGACGAGGAAGATCCGTTCTCGCGCACCGGGTCGCCAGCGGCAGTTCGTCCGCTGCCGGCGGAATTCCGCTTCGGTGTTCCCGCTTCGCGATGGTTGGACTTTTTCGGCAATGTCGATGCGGCTGCGCTGTTCAGCAAGGCAGTCGAGCGGTTGCAAGGCCTCGGCGGCCGCAAGGTCGAGATCGACTACGCGCCATTCGCGGAGATCAACGATCTTCTGTTCAAAGGGCCGTGGCTGGCGGACCGCTATGGTGCCCTGCGACACTTCGTCGACGAACGGCCCGAAGCCCTATTCCCGGTCACCCGCGACATCCTGCTTGGAGGGCGTGGCGTTTCCGGCGGCGACGTCTTCGCGGCGCAACAGCGGCTGAACATTCTGAAGCGCCAGATTGAGAAGCTCTGGAACGAGATCGACATTCTCATCGTGCCGACCACCGGCACAATCTACCGCATCGACGAGGTCGCGGCCGATCCCATCACGCTCAACGCGCGGCTCGGGACGTATACGAACTTCGTCAATCTGGCCGATCTTTCGGCGGTAGCCGTTCCCTCGGGATTTCTGCCTAGCGGCCTGCCACAGGGCGTCACCGTGATCGCCCCCGCCTTCGCCGATCATCACGCCGCTGCCCTGGCGCGGCGCTTTCACGGCGCCGGCCTTCCGCTCGGTGCACGCCACCTGCGTCCGGCCGCGAGTTCGGCTCATGCCCACCGAGATAGGGAGACCGTATCGTGACGTCTATTGCCACTTTTTTTGCCAGATCGAGCAGGATCGCACGAGCCGCGGCTGTCACGCTCGCGGCCGTGGTGGCGCTGGTGAGCACGCCCTCACGCGCTCAGGAGATCGCGATCGGTGAAGGGATTGCGCTCGGCTGGGGCCAGTTCTTCGTCGCCGACCACGACAAGACCTGGCAGAGGCAGGGGTTGACGCCCAAGGTTTCGACCTTTGCCAGTGGCCGCCTGGTGTTGGACGCGCTGGTCGGTGGCGGCGTGGTGATCGGCACGGCGGCGGAAACGCCCGTGGTGTTCGCCACCCTGAACGGGCTGCCGGTGCGCATCATCGGCACGTTGAACCGTCATGAGCCTTTCGATCTCGTCGCCATCAAAGAGATCAAGACCGCCAAGGATATCAAGGGTCGGCGTATCGGCTATTCGCAGGGGACGAACGCGCATTACTACCTGTCCAAGCTGCTCAGGCAGGAAGGTCTGGCGTGGTCGGACGTCACGGCGGTCAGCCTAAACCCCGGCGATTTCGTCAGCAGCCTGGCGGGCGGTGCGATCGATGGGTTCATCTGGACGGAGCCCCATCTGTCGCAGGCGATCGCGCAAGGAGCGGACAGGTTCCACATCATCCGCTCGGAGGGCCTCTACAAGACCTTTTCAACAATCATCACGTTGCAGTCGACCATCGACAGCACGCCGGACCTCCTCGTCAAGGCAATGAAGGCGCTGCTCGAAGCGGACGACAATATCAGGAAGGACCCCGATGCCGCGGCCACGCTGACCGCTGAACGCATCAAGCTCGATCCCGTGATCGCAAAAGCGTTCTGGAAGCGGGCAAATTTCAAGCTCGAACTCGACAAGGCGTCGTTGGTATCCCTGATGGAGGAGCAGGCGAATTGGGCCGTCGACAATAAGCTGGTGCGGCCCGACGCAAGGATTCCGGACTTCAACACGGTGGTGGTGACATCAGTGCTGGATCGGGCGGGCCGGGAAAAGGGTGATCGACCGCAATGAATGCAAGGGTGAAGCTTCCCTCGCGGGCCGCCGTCAGTGAACCGCTGATCACGTGCATCAAGCTCGGTCATGTCTACGATTCCGGTCGTGGCCGCACCGCCGCGCTCGGCAGCATTTCGCTCACGATCGACCGCGGTGAATTCGTTTGCGTTCTCGGGCCGAGCGGATGCGGCAAGACCACGCTCCTCAACATCCTGGCCGGATTTGTCATGCCCGCGCACGGCGACGTTCGCGTGGGCGGCCACGCGATCGAAGGGCCGAGTTCCGAACGCGGCGTTGTGTTTCAGGACTACTCCCTGTTCCCATGGCTGACCGCGCAGGCCAACGTCGAGTTCGGGCTCCGGATGGCGGGGCGCGTCGCCCGTGAACGAGCGAAGATTGCGCACGATCTGCTCAGGCTCGTCGGCCTGCCCGATGTCGGGGCGAAGTACCCTTTCGAATTGTCCGGGGGAATGAAGCAGCGCGTCGCCATCGCACGAGCGCTTGCGACCCGCCCATCGCTGCTCCTGATGGACGAGCCGTTCGCGGCACTCGATGCGATGACGCGCAGCTCCCTGCAAGCCAAGCTGATCGAGATTCACCGGCAGGAGCAGCCAACCATCCTGTTCGTGACCCACAACATTGCCGAAGCGCTCGCGCTTGCGAGCCGGCTGATCGTCATGTCGCCGAACCCGGGACGGATCGTGGAGGATATCAGAGTCGATCTGCCGCGTCCGCGTCGTCGGACGGCGCCGCGCTTCCACGAACTTTACGAGCACGTCGCACGGGCGATCGGCCTGGAAACGGCGGAGTAGAAGCATGGCCTTCGGCGTCAGCCGCCACAGCATCGCCGGCACTATCGGCACGCTCGTCTTTTTTGCCGCATGGGAGGCGCTCAGCTGGAGCGGCCTCGTCAACAACGTGATGCTGCCTGCGCCGAGCACGATCGTGCAGTCCGGGTGGGCGCTGATCGTGGCGGGTGAGTTGCCGCGGCATCTCGGTGCCAGCTTGCTGCGGGCGGCGATCGGTTTCCTCGGCGGATCGGTGCTCGGCGTGGCGCTTGGCGTCGCGATGGCGCAATCGCCGCTCTTGCACGGGACGATCAATCCCCTTATGCAGATGTTTCGCGCCGTTCCGTCGCTCGCCTTTGTTCCGCTAGCGATCTTCTGGTTCGGCATTGGTGAAACCTCCAAGATTTTCCTGATCGCCTGGGGCGTCTTCTTCCCGGTTTGGGTCAATACCTACATCGGCGTCCGCGATGCGAGCCCGCTGCTCGGACGAGCGGCAGCGAGTCTCGGCGCGCGCGGTTGGCGCAACTTCGTTTACGTGGTCATACCCGACGCGCTGCCGTTCATTATCGCCGGGCTTCGCGTCAGCCTGTCGGTTGCGCTGGTCGTCCTGGTTGCGGCAGAGCTGGCCGGAGCGGCGTTCGGGGTGGGTTACCTGATCCAGATGTCGCAGCAGGTATTTCGGGTCGATCAGATGTTCGTCGGGTTGATCGTGCTCGGCGTGATGGGGTTTGCGGCCGATCTCCTCTTCGAACGTACGGTCCGCAAGTTGTTGCCCTGGTACGGCGCCGAGCAGGCCGGGCAGAAGGGCCCGCAAATCGAGCGAGCCTCTGGTCGCCTGGTCGCGAAATAGCGAAAGCAATTTATTGCGGGTGCCAGGTGCCGGGATCGGCTTACAAAGCCTGGCGCTAACAATGCGAGGTGAAGGTGCAACCAATTCAGGTGGAGCTACGTGAAAATTCCACGGCGCTGGCGTTGACCTGGCCGGACTGCGGAACCCGTTTGGTCGCGGCGGAGACGTTACGTCGGGCCAGCCGCGCGGCCAGCGAAATCCGGCGGCTGGTTGACGGCATCGAGCTCCCGATTGTGCCGGGGCTTCACGTCGTTGCCGTCGAGCCCGTTGGGAATTACGCCCTGCGTCTCCATTTCTCCGACGGCCATGACCGCGGCATCTATCCGTGGTCCTACCTGCGCGAACTTGCCGGGCAGCCGTTAACGTGAGGTCGACTCATGGATGAGATCAAAAGTGGCCTGACGGAGGTCGTCTGCGACGTGCTGGTGATCGGCGGCGGCACGGCTGGCCCGATGGCGGCCTACAAGGCCAAGCGCTGCAGTCCGGGCGCGCGTGTCGTGCTGCTGGAGAAGGCGAACGTCAAACGCTCCGGCGCGATCGCGATGGGCATGGACGGGCTGAACAACGCCGTCGTTCCGGGCTACGCCACGCCAGAGCAGTACACCAAGGAAATCACGATCGCCAATGACGGCATCTGCGATCAGGCGCCGGTGTACAAATATGCCTCGCGCTGCTTCGACGTCATTCAGGAGCTCGACCGCTTCGGCATCAAGTTCCAGAAGAACGAAAACGGCGACTTCGACGTCAAGAAGGTGCACCACCTCGGCTCTTACGTGCTGCCGATGCCGAACGGCGATACCGTCAAGAAGGCGCTTTACCGTCAGCTTCGCCGCGAGAAGGTGTTGATCTCCAACCGCTATATGGTGACGCGCCTGCTGACCGGACGTGACGGGCAGATCGCCGGCGCGATCGCGGTCAATACGCGCAGCGCCGAGTTCCTGGTGCTGCGCGCGAAGACCGTCATCCTCTGTGCCGGCGCGGCGGGCCGGCTTGGCCTGCCGCAGTCGGGCTATCTCTGGGGCACCTACGAGAACGCCACAAACTCGGGCGACGGCTATGCGATGGCCTTTCACGCCGGCGCCGCGCTCGCGAATCTCGAATGCTACCAGATCAATCCGCTGATCAAGGATTACAACGGCCCGGCCTGCGCCTATGTGGCCGGTCCGTTCGGAGCCTACACCGCCAACAGCGAAGGCAACCGCTTCATCGAATGCGACTACTGGTCCGGACAGATGATGCAGGAGTTCTACAACGAGCTGCAATCGGGCAAGGGGCCGGTGTTCCTGAAGCTCAATCATCTGCACAGCGACACGATCGGGAAGATCGAAGCGATCCTGCATCAGGTCGAGCGGCCGTCGCGGGGGCGCTTCCACGACAATCGCGGCACCAACTACCGCGAGCGCATGATCGAGATGCATATTTCCGAGATCGGATTTTGCTCGGGTCACAGTGCATCCGGCGTCTATGTCGATGAATTCGCGCGTACCACGGTACCGGGTCTCTATGCGGCAGGCGACATGGCCAGCGTGCCGCACAACTACATGCTCGGCGCCTTCACCAACGGAGCGGTGGCGGGCGAGCATGCAGCGGAAGTGGCTGACAATATCGATCTCGCACAATACGACGCAGCTGACGTCGTGCGCGAGCAGCAGCGGGTGCTGGCGCCGACGCGGCGCGACGACGGCATCCCGCCGAACCAGCTCGAATACAAGACCCGGCGCTTCGTGAATGACTATCTTCAGCCGCCGAAAGTGACAGCGAAGATGAAGCTTGGTCAGGCGCGTTTCGCGGAGATCCGCGACGATATGGAAAGCGCAATGGTCGTGCGCGACGCGCACGAGTTGATGCGTTCACTGGAAGTCGCGTCGATCGTCGACTGCGCCGAGATGGCGGCGTTCGCCTCGCTGTTCCGTACCGAAAGCCGCTGGGGCCTCTACCATCATCGGGTGGAATACCCTGACAAGAACGATGACGACTGGTTCTGTCACAGTATCCTGCGCAAGCGGGATGGTCGGATGACGGCGGAGAAGCGGCCGGTCGCGCCCTACGTCGTTCCGATCGATGAATCCGAGCGCTCGGCCTATGACCGCCAGCGCATCCGACAGCATGCCTGAACAGGTGGATGTCTCATGCCGATTGCCCACACGCCGACCGCCGTTCCAGTCATCGTGGATGACGCCAAATGCATCGCCGACAAGGGATGCACGGTCTGCATCGACGTCTGCCCGCTCGACGTGCTCCGGATCAGCGATCTCACGGGAAAAGCCTATATGAAGTATGACGAGTGCTGGTATTGCATGCCCTGCGAGACCGATTGCCCGACCGGCGCGGTGACCGTCAACATCCCCTATCTGCTGCGCTGACATGACCGTGTTCGAGCCATTCGAGGCGTTCGGAGACCTTGGCGAGATCGCTGAGCGGTTGGCGAGCGAGGATCCGTCCGTACGCCGGCTTGCCGTGCTCGATCTCGTGGAGACCTCAAGTGAGGAGGCGGTTCCGTTGTTGGTGCGGGCTGTCCAAGATGCTGCGCGGGAGGTCAGACAACAGGCGGCGCGGGCGCTCGGTGAGTTCGACGGTATCGATGTGGCCAGGGCGCTGACCGGGGCCATCCTCGATCCGGACGCAGACGTTGCCCGAGCGGCGGCTGATAGTCTGGCTGAACTCCGTGACCCGGCGGCCGGCGATGTACTTCAGCCGCTGGCAACACATTCCTCGGCCTTTGTGCGCGCCGCGATCTTTCGTGCGCTCAAGGCGCTCCAAGTCGATGCATCGCTCGGTCCTGCGATCACGGCGCTCGGCGACAATGATTCCGCCGTACGCGTGCAGGCGGTCGGCGTGATCGGCTATCTCAAGAAGACCGAGACCCTGCCGTCGCTGATCCGTGCGACCCGGGATGAATCTCGCGAAGTAAGGCTTGCGGCGGTCAATGCGCTGTCGTTTGCGCGGAGCGACGTGGCGGCCCAGGCCGCGGCCGCCGCGCTTTCCGATCGGGAATGGCAGGTCAGGGCCGCTGCGGCGGATGCGATCGGGCGGATCGGCCAAGTGTCGGCGGCAACGGCGCTGGCCGGCTCGCTCACTGACAGCTATTGGCAGGTCCGCCAGAAGGCGATTCAGAACCTCGGCAGGCTCCGTGTCCGGGACGCCGTCGGTGCCATCGTCACCTTCCTCGACGACCAGTTGCCTTCGTTGCGCAAGGATGCCGCTGCGGCGCTCGGCGATATCGCCGATCCTCGCGCCCGCGGCGCGCTCACAGCGCATGCCGGCGATGAGGATCCCGATGTCCGAAAGACCGTGGTTTGGGCGCTGGGCCAGATCGGGGAAGACTGATCATTCCCGGAACAGGATCTTCTCGAGCAGATCGACCCGTTTGATCCGGATGACCCCATCCTCAATCGCGATGATGTGCTTGGTCTGGAAGCGCTTTAGCATCATCGTGACCCACTGCCGGGTCGAACCTACCATGGCGGCGATCTGATCGTGCGTCACCTTCCGATTGACGATCACGATGTCGCCGTCGGCTACTCCGTAGAGCTCGGCGAGGTTTAACAGATACTGTGCAAGCCGCTCGATCACCGAACGGGTTCCGAGCATCTGCGCCATCGACGAATAGCACTTGCCCTTGGCGATCAGCCCGTCGATCAGCGCCAGCGCAAAGGCCGGCATCTGCACCAGCAGTCGTTGCAGGGCGGCGCTTGGTAACGCCGTAATCTCGCAATCCTCCATCGCGACTCCGGACCACATGTGCGGCCCGCCACCGGAAATCTCAGGGCCGCCGATGAAATGGCCAGGCGTCCAGTAGGCGAGGGTGATCTCCCGGCCCGACGGCGCGGTGTAATAGACCCGGACCTGTCCCCGCCTGATAACGAAGATGCCGCAGTGGTGTTCGCCCTGGCTGAATACCATGTCGCCTTGCGGAACCAGGATGGTGCGCCCGGCCGCCTGGACTTCTGCCTTCTGTTCGGCCGACAGCCGATCGAGAAAGTGCGCGCCGACGTCGAGCCCGTCGACGCTTTCGCTCATGAACAGCGCGGAATCGCTGCGGGTCGCCGGCGGGGCGGGGATGACTGCAAACGCCTGACGTGTCCGATAGCTCCTGTCCACGGCAGTACCCGCTCGTGCCAACAGGCCGCGTGAATCGGGTTCGGATGCTTCCTTCAGTATCGTCATTCCCGCCGGATTGCTTCGAGCTGTGAAGCCGATAGCTAAGGGTGACGGGAAGGCAAAGTCTACTTCTTTGATAACTCTTCGATGCACTTAGGAAAGGTGATGCGTGAACGGCATCGCATCGAAAGGATTCGTCTGTCGATTGGGTCGCCGCGAGAAAATCATTCAATGCGGCCGCCACTCATCATGATGGGATCACGACGGCAAGCGATCAGTGCGGCGCAATGCAAGTAATTGCTTCAGCCTGCGCAGCATCAGCCCGATAGTGCCCCAGAATTTGCGGGACGGCTGCGCGCCGTCGATCGATAGCCAAGGACAGGCCCGATGATCTCGCGTCATTTTCTGAAGACGACTGCCGCGGCTGCAATTGTTGCCATTGGACTGGCGAGCGTGGTGCACGCTGAAACGATCCGCGTCGCGGTCGGAACGCAGGACACGACCATCAATTGTGCGACGGGCGGCCTTCTGATCCGTGAGCTGAAGCTGCTGGAGAAATTCCTGCCGCATGATGGCAAGTACACGGATGTCACCTACGACATTCAGTGGAAGAATTTCACCAGCGGCGCGCCACTGACCAACGAGATGGTCGCGGGCAAGCTCGATTTTGGTGCGATGGCGGATTTCCCCGGCTCGCTCAACGGTGTGGCGTTCCAAAAGGCCGGTCGTCGCAGCCTCTTTATCAGCGTTTTGTCAGGCAGCACCAAGGGCAGCGGCAACGGCATCGTCGTACCTTCGAATTCCCCGGTGCAGTCGATCGACGACCTCAAGGGCAAGACGATCTCGGTCCCGTTTGCGTCGACGTCGCACGGCATGCTCCTGCGGGCGATCGAGGGCAACGGTTGGAATCCGGAAACGGACGTCAATATCATCACGCAGGCGCCCGAGGTCGCCGGTCCTGCGCTGCAGGCGGACAAGATCGAGGCTCATGCAGATTTCGTTCCATTTGCCGAGCTGTTCCCCTGGCGCGGCTTTGCCCGCAAGATCTTCGACGGCTCGCAGGCGAATACGCCGACCTTCCACGGCGCGCTGGTGAATGCCGAATACGCCGAGAGATACCCGGAGATCGTCATTGCCTATCTGCGTGCTGCGCTCGAGGCCGATCGCCTGATAGCGGCCGATCCTGAGAAGTATAGCGAGCTGATCGCCAAGGTGACGGGCATCGAGGCCGAAGTCGTCTATCTGTTCCATGGGCCACTCGGTCTGCAAACCCGGGATGTGACATGGAAGCCGGAATATCGTCAGGCGGTCGCCACCTCGATCAAGACGCTGAGGTTCCTGAAGCGCACCGACAGCGACCTCGATATCAATCAGTTCGTGACCGACAAATACATCCTAGTCGCAACAGCCCAAAGCGGGCGCGACTATGATGCGCAGTTGAGGAACTACAATCAGCTTGCCCTGAAGGCAAAGGATGCGACGACTGGGGCAGAGATCACGGATTTCAGCCGGACCGCGCAGATTTGGGTCAAAGATGAGCCGCTCGTTCGTCACTACGGCTCGCCTGAGAATGCCTTGAAGGCGCTCGCTGCACTGGAGAAGGAAGGCAGGGCGGTTCGTGTCGTCTATGCCCAGGATCGTGAAACGGGCATCAAGCTGTTCGCGAACCAGGCATGGTTCGTGCGTTCGCCGAAGGGTGATCTCAGTGCGTTCTTGCTCAAGGATGGCGCGGAAAAGTGGTCGAAGGAACACGGCGGCACCGTGGTCGACTATGCCGGTGCCCGCGAATCCCTTGTGGCGAGCCGATGAGCAAGGCAATCGGACGCACCGTCGACTGGTTGCCGGGATCGCGCTGGTTCATTCGCGCGCTGTCGATCGTCACATGTATTGCGCTGTGGCAACTGGCCTCGTCGCAGCATCTGAACCTGGGCGTTGTCACATTCCGTAACGTACCGCCGCCGACGGAGGTCCTGCAGTCCGCCATCGTACTGCTGAAGTCTCCAAAGCTGGTGGCGCATGTCGGCAGCAGTCTGTGGCGGGTGTTTGCGGGATATGGCGCTGCGGTGGTGTTCGGGATCGCATTCGGCTTTGCGATCGGCCGCTCACGTGCTGCGAGCGATCTCTTGTTGCCGCCGCTCGAGCTGCTCCGACCGATCCCGGCGGTCGCCTGGATACCCCTATCGATCCTGATCTTTTCGTCATCGGAAATGTCGATGATCTTCATCACATTCATCGGCGCGTTGTTCCCGATCCTCCTCAATACCGTGCACGGTGTCGCGAATATCGACCGGCGGCTGATCGCGTCCGCGCGCAGTCTCGGTGGCACACCCGCCGCTATCCTCCGGGAGATCGTGCTGCCGGGGGCTGCTCCCAGCATTGTCACCGGGCTTGCCATCGGGATGGGGACATCGTGGTTCTGCCTGGTCACGGCGGAGATGATCTCCGGACAGTTCGGCATTGGCTATTACACCTGGGAGGCCTACACGCTGCAGAACTATGCGGACATCATCGTCGGTATGTTGGTCATTGGCCTCCTCGGAATGGGCAGCAGCTGGCTGTTGACGACGTTGGGCCGTTACCTGATGCCGTGGCAACGTCCTGCGGTCACGCGATGAACATCCGGGTGTCGGATGTTTCGACCAAGGCTGTCGGACGGATCGAGATCGCGCGAATCGCGATTTCCCTCGGAGACGGGGGGGATGCCTTCGAGGCCGTCCGCGATCTCGACTTTGCGATCTCGCCGGGCGAACTCGTTTGTGTGCTTGGCCCATCCGGATGCGGGAAATCGACCTTGCTCGGCGCCCTGGCGGGACATCTGCCAGTGACGCGGGGGCGGTTGACGGTCGACGATCAGCCGGTCGTGGGGCCGAGCCCGGATCGGGGCATCGTGTTCCAGCAGCATACGCTGTTTCCCTGGAAGCGCGTCCGTGAAAATGTTGCGTTCGGCCCGAAAATGCGCGGCGTCGGCAGGAGTGAACGGCATCGCGCCGCAGACGACATTCTGCGGCTGGTCGGCCTCGCCGGCTTCGAGCGATTCTATCCTTCGCAGCTTTCCGGCGGCATGCAGCAGCGGGTCGAGATCGCGCGTGTCCTCATCAACCGGCCGTGTGTCCTGCTCATGGACGAACCGTTCGGTGCTCTGGACGCACAGACGCGCAGCATGATGCAGCAAGTCCTGCTCGATATCTGGACCAGGATTCCGACCACCACGCTGTTCGTGACGCACGATATCGAGGAGGCGCTGTTCCTGGCCGATCGCGTCATCGTCATGAGCGCCCGGCCGGGCTATGTCATCGACGATATCCGCCTTCCGTTCGGCCGGCCTCGTCAGGCCGAGCTGGTGACTGAGTCCGAGTTCGTGCGACTGAAGCGTCACATCCTCAGCCTCCTCAAGCAACGCGGCGGCTCGCCGCCGCTGGCGCGGTTGAGCCCTCTCGGATAACCGTCACGTCGGCCGGTTGCAGCTGCTGGAGCTTAGGTCTCAGCCTCTTCGGTTAAGCGCCCATCATTGCGCCGATCGCCTGCAATCGCGAGCGAACGGCGCCATCGTCGCAGTGGGCAGAGTGCCCTCGGCACGAAGCTGCTGCGGCGGTCCCGGTGGAAGGCGATGAAGAGCATGCCAGAGCAGGTGGTCCTCGGGAGGCGTCACTGGCGTCCAAGCTACTCCGGAGAGTTGGCCACTCGCTGCCAGCTGTTATGCGTGAGCGGAATCGATGGAACGCGAACGGACTCTTGGGAAGTACGCGGTGTCTATTTCACCACCGCGATATAGGTGCGCCTTCGGCGGATTTTGCGGGGCGGTCAGTTGCGGCCCGCTATGCCCCGACTGCCCCACGCTCTAGCGAACGCCGATAGTTCCCTTTTGATCCTGCCATGAACGAGCCCGTCGCCTCGATTTCGTGATGAGCACCAACTACAGCATCAGCAAATCGTTGCTTCCAAGCCTAGATCAAATGCAGTTTCGGAATGAACTCTTTGGTCAAGGCGTAATTGTCTGGCATGTCGCACGTTTGGATGCGAATGAGTTTGCATAGAACGGCTTTGTCGCGAACCTATCCTGCTCGACGGGCGCGCTTTCCTGGAATTTTGTCTCTTTGTTTTTCCAGTGCTTGACATGCTTCTTGCGAAATCTACACAGGCGATAAGATCAGAGCGTCCCCGTGTAGAGGATCAAGTATGGATTTCATGAATTTATCCCGCCGCGCTCTCTTGGCTTTTGGTGGTACGGTTGTGCTTTCGCGCTCTGTTGCCTTCGCGCAAGGGACGCGGACAGCAAGGATTGGATTGGTGCAATCAACGACGGGCGGATCGGCGGCGCTTTACGGCACCGAGCAGAAGCAGGCAATCGAGCTGGCATTCTCCGAGATCAACGCTGCGAAAACGCTCAAGGATATCAAGCTCGAGACGATTTACGCGGATGACGGTGCGGATCGCGGGCAAACCGTCAATGTCTTTCAGCGTCTCATTCGCCAGGACAAGGTTGTCGCAATCCTGGGGCCGACCTTGTCGAACTCGGCGTTCGCGGCCGATCCGATCGCTCAGCAGGCGGGAGTTCCAGTTATCGCAAGTTCGAACACCGCTCCCAATCTGACCAGGATCGGTGATTTCATCTTCCGCACCAGCGTCCCGGAAGATCAGGTGTTTCCGACCGTGCTGCGCTTCGCAGTCAGAAAGCACGGGATCAAGCGCGTCGCGCTGATCTACGGGCTCGACGATGCGCTCACGCGTGGTGCGCACGATGTCCAGAAGAAGGCGGTTGCCGATCTCGGACTCGAGTTGGTCGGTATCGAGAGCTATCAGCGCGGGGACGTCGATTTTTCGGCGCAGCTGACCAAGATCCGCGCGCAGAATCCCGACGCCATCATTCTCGGCACGCTAGCGGAGGAGGCCGCGGCCATTTTGCGGCAAGCGCGTCAGCTCGGCGTCGACAGCAAGGTCGCTTTTATCGGCTGCAACGCCAATATCTCGGCGAAGCTGTTCGAGCTGGCGGGGCCGGCGGCGAACGGCATCATTGTCGGCGCCGCGTGGTACGCAGGTTACGACAGCCCGCGCAGCAAGGCCTTCGTGGAGGCTTACCGGAAGCGCTACGGTACCACCCCTGATATCTACGCTGCCCAAGGCTATGACGCGGCGTATCTCCTTGCCGAGGCGATCCGTCGCGCCGACGACGTTACGAACGGTCGAGCGATCCGTGACAAGCTCGCATCGATCAACGATTTCGAAGGCGTACTTGGGCGCTTCGGCTGGTCCACCGAACGCGACGCGACGGTCCAGCCGAAGGTGCTGATCGGCGACGGCGACGCCAAGGTGTTTGTCGCCGCGGCGGCGACCTGATCGTGCCATGCTTTTGCAACAACTCGTAAACGGCCTTTCGCTGGGGACCGTCTACGCCGTATTTGCCATCGGTTTTACGCTCGTCTTCGGCGTCTTGAATGTGCTCAACCTGTCCCAGGGAGCCGTTTTCATGTGGGGCGCTTATATCGGGCTCGAGGTGGTGCGTACTCTTGCACTGCCTTTGCCGGTTGCCATCCTCGCGGCGGCGGTAACGGCTGGCCTCTTTGGCGTGCTGACTGAGCTGCTGGTCTTCCGGGTGTTGCAGCGGCGTGGAGCGCATCGTTGGATGGGGATGGTGGGGAGCCTCGCGCTCGCCCGTATTCTCATTGGTCTGGCCCAGGAGGTGTTTGGCACACAGGTCGTGCGTTACCCCGACAATGCGCTGGCGGGATCCGCGATCGAGTTTCTCGGGGCTCGGCTGCAGCTTCTGCAACTTGTCGCGATTGTCGCCGCATTTGCGATGGTGGTCGCTCTCGCGGCGCTGCTGCGTCTCACCAATCTCGGGCGGGCGATCCGGACCGTTGCCTTCAGCGAGGTCGTGGCCAGGATCGTAGGCATACCGGTGGATCGCATCCGCATGGCGACCTTTTTCGTTTCCGGCGCGCTCGCCGGCGGCGCGGGCGTGCTGTGGTCGTTGCTGTTCCAGTCGGTGTCGCCGTTCATGGGCGACGGCATTCTGTTGAAGGGGCTCACAGTGTTGATCCTCGGGGGCCTCGGGAATGTCATGGGCGCGCTGGTGGGCGGAATATTGTTGGGGCTTGTCGAGGTTTCGAGCGTCGTGGCCGTCGGTTCGGGCTACCGGGACGCGGTCGGCTTCGGCCTCGTGCTGATCATTCTTTTGACAAGGCCGACCGGCTTATTCGCAACGCGCGAGACCAAACGGGCATGATCGAGTTCTTCAGCGCCTATCATAACGTCATCGATCTTTGCCTGTTGAATTCGATGCTCGCTTTCGGCTGCTTTCTTTTGCTGGGAGTTAACCTGTTCTCGCTGGCCACGGGGGGCCTGATGGCGATCGGTGCTTACCTGTCGATCTGGCTGACGATGCAGCAGGGCTGGTCCTTTGCGCCCGCGCTGACTGCGGCCCTGGTGGCAGGGGCCGTTGCGGCACTCGGCTTGGGTGCCCTCGTGCTACGGCTGCGCGGCGACTATTTCACGATGGCCACGCTAGCGTTCACTGAAGTGGTCCGTATCATTGCCTTGAACTGGGATTCCGTCACCGGCGGCGCGCTCGGCGTGTTCGGCATTCCAAAGCTCACCGAGACCTGGCAGCTCGCACTCCTGTTGACTCTGGTGATCTACCTGGTCTGGGCCGTGCGCAATTCCAGCGTCGGCGAGCGGATGCGCGCGGTGGCTGCGGACGAACTGGCGGTGTCGACCGCGGGACACGATGTGGCGCGCTTCAAGCTCACAATCTTTACGGCGTCGGGGGCGATCGCCGGGCTCGGCGGCGGGCTGGCCGCGCACCTCAACATGTTCGTGGCGCCGGGCGATTTCGGCTTTCTGCGCAGCGTCGATACCGTGATCGCTTCGGTGCTGGGCGGAGCCTGGAGCCCGTTCGGTCCCGTGATCGGGGCGAGCATCCTCACCGTCCTGCCGGAGGCGCTGCGTTTTTCCGCTCAGATGCGGGAAATCCTGATCGGCGCTGCCATGCTTGCGGCAGTACTGTTTCTCCCGACCGGGATCGGTTCCCTGCCGACCTTGCTGCGTCGGAGGATGACATGACGGCGCTGCTGCAGCTGCAAGGTGTTTCGCGTCGCTTCGGCGGCGTAGCGGCGCTGTCCAATGTTTCACTGTCGCTCAGCGCCGGTGTCGTGATCGGGCTGATCGGGCCCAACGGATCGGGTAAGACAACGCTCATGAACATCATCAGCGGTGTCGATGCGCCAACCGACGGAGTCGTGCTGCTCGAGGGGGCGCCTGTTCACGGCTTGCCCGCGAATGTCCTGGCGCGACGCGGGATCTCCCGCACGTTTCAGCATATTCGCCTGATATCCGAGCTGACTGCAATCCAGAACGTGATGCTCGCCCTGCATGCTCCTGAAAGCCGTGCCGTCGACATCCTGTTACGCCTGCCGGGATTGAAGCGAACCGAAGGCCGTCGTCGTGCGCGTGCGACGGAATTGTTGCGGCAAGTCGGAGCAGGCCGCCTCGTGGAAACCGCTGCGGGCGATCTGTCCTATGGGGACCGTCGGCGGGTCGAAATTGCCCGGGCGCTGGCGTCCGGGCCGCGGCTCCTGCTGCTCGACGAACCTGCCGCCGGCATGACCCACAGCGAGCGCGCTGCATTGCGCGATCTGATCGCAGGGCTCCCGGCCCAGGGCGTCACCGTGCTTCTGGTTGAGCACGACATGGACCTGATGATGGGGGTCTGTCACGAAATTCACGTATTGAACCAAGGGCGTCCCATCGCCTCCGGTACGCCCGATCGGATTCGGAATGATCCGAAGGTGATTGAAGCCTATCTGGGGACCGAGGATGCTTGACATTGAGGGGCTTTCCTCGAGCTATGGTGGACCTGCCGTCCTGAAGGACGTATCGCTGCGCGTGGGCGCCGGCGAGATCGTCACTGTGGTTGGTGCGAACGGTGCCGGCAAGACCACTCTGCTCAATACGGCGGCGGGACTGCTGCGCCCGATGGGCGGGAAGGTGCTGCTGGACGGGGCGGCGATCGGCGGGCGTTCGGCGGAAAGGATCGTGCGCGCGGGGCTGTCCCTCGTGCCCGAAGGACGGCAGGTGGTGGCACCGTTGAGCGTCGAGGAAAACCTTCTGGTGGGCGCGTTTGGTCGCACCCGCGGCGGTGCCGCCGATACACTTGCAGCGATCTATCAGCGCTTTCCGCGGCTGAAGGAGCGTCGGCGGCAACCGGCGGGTCTGCTGTCGGGTGGCGAGCAGCAGATGCTGGCCATCGGGCGGGCGCTGATGGCCGGACCGCGCGTGCTGCTGCTGGATGAGCCGTCGATGGGATTGGCGCCCCTCGTCGTGTCGGAGATATTCACGCTGCTGGGCGAGCTGAACCAGCAGGGCATCGCCGTGCTTCTCGTCGAGCAAAATGCACGAAAGGCGCTGGCGCTGGCGGAGCGAGGCTATGTACTCGAAGGCGGCCGGATCGTGCTGCACGGGCCGGCCGGCGAACTCATGAAATCGCCGGCGATCGTCGATGCATATCTGGGCGCTTCGGTTGCCGCGGAGCCTGCGGCATGACGGTCGCAGAATCGGTGGGACCTGAGGGCGTCGGCGCCTCCGTGGCGGCCGCTGCTGCAGCCTCGAACTGGCCGCGATGGCGATCGATTTTCCTGTCATCTGCGCGCGGCGGCTGCGGTGGAGAAGCGATCATTTTGCCGACGCCGAACGGGTGGTCGCTCCGGCGCATCGGGAGACCGTCATGCAACTTGAGGCCGACGTTCTGGTGATCGGCGCCGGCGGCGCCGGCATGTATGCCGCGCTCGAGGCGGCGCGTGCGGGGGCATCCGTCATTCTCGCCGATCGCAGCCTGATCGGTCGCGGCGGGGCGACCGTGATGGCGCAGATGACGGTCGCAGCCGCGCTCGGCGAGCAGACGCCCGACCATTGGGAACATCACCTTGCCGATACTCTCGCGGCAGGACGCGACCTGTGCGACGAGCGGCTTGCTGCTCTCGTCTGCGAGGACGGGCCGCGGCGCATCCGCGAGATGGATGGCTGGAAAGTCGGCTGGGCACGCGAGAACGATCACATCAAGCAAGCGCAGGCGCCCGGGCATGACCGGCCGCGCTGCGTTTATGTCGACTTCCTGTCGACGGGGCCCGCCGTTTCCCGGACGCTTCGAACGCAGTTGAATTGCGCAAGCGACATCCGCCGCATTGGTGATCTCGTAGTCGTCGATATTGCCGTCCAGGACGGTGAGGCCTGCGGCGCAACGGCCTTGCACCTGTCGACCGGACGCACGGTCACGCTCGCCGCCAAGGCGATTGTGATCGCCACGGGAGGGTTGACGCGGCTCTACCGACGCAGCAGCGCGTCATCCAACATGGGCGGCGACGGCTATGCGCTAGCGTTACGGGCAGGTGCCGAATTGATCGACATGGAGTTCGTGCAGTTTTTCCCGATCGGTCATCTGGCACCGCGCCTGGTCGGTATGGATCCGATCATGTGGGATCCATTTCGATACAAGCTCGGCGGCAAGTTGCTGAACGTCGAGATGCGTGAATTCGAGGAAGACTATGCAACGCGCGACGCTCGAAATGACGGGCGCTACGTACTGACGCGGGACCTCGCCACCTACGCCATTTCGAAAGAAGTCGAAGCGGGCCGCGGCAGTTCGGCCGGCGGGGCTTATCTCAGTTTTCAGCATGTCCCCGCGGCGGAGATCCGCCGCGCGTTCGGGCCCGTGGTCGATCGGCTGGCCGCGAACGGTATTGATCTTGGCCGGCAGCCCGTGGAGGTCGCACCAATCGCGCACTACCACATGGGTGGCATTCGGGTCGACGACACGCTGCAGACCCGGGTTCCCGGGCTCTATGCCTGCGGGGAAGCCGTTGGCGGAGCCAACGGTGCGAACCGGCTTTCGGGCAATGCGATCACTGAGGCCTTCGTGTTTGGTGCGCGGGCCGGGCGCAATGCGGCGCAGCGGGCGCTGGGCTCGCCCGCGGCCGGGCTTACGGATGCGTTCCGCCCGGCGATCGATCTTCTCCGCAGTGCGACGCGGCGGGATGGACAGAATACGGCAGCCGCCGTCGCGGAGCTGCAGACGCTGATGGCAGAAAAGGTCGGGCCGTTTCGCACGCGCGATCGGCTCGAGGCGGCCGTCGATGGCCTCATGCAGTTGAAGCGGGATCTCGGCGAGGTACCCCTCTCGTCCACAGGCGGTTTCGATCCGGTTCTTATCGACTGGCTCGATCTGCGGAACATGCTGCTGGTCGCGCAAACGGTTGCGGCGGCCGCGATCGGCCGCACTGAGAGCCGCGGCGCGCATCAGCGGGAGGATTATCCGGGCCTCGATGATAGCTGGCGGGTCAATCAGGTCATCGCTCTTCACGGAGAGACGCTTGACATCGTCCGAAGTGCGCCGTTGGCGGGAAGGGTCGCAGCATGAAGGCCACGCTCGTCATCCAGCGCGGTTCTGCAGGTGACGCGCCGCGCGTCGAAACTTTCGAGCTCGCATTCGAAGCTGGTCAATCTGTGCTTGACGGATTGCGCGCGCTCCGCCGTGACGCCGATCCGTCTCTTGCGGTTCGTTTCGCCTGTATCAATGCCAATGCCTGCAAGGAGTGCATGATGCTGATCGACGGCAAGGTCGACTACGCCTGCACGGTTCGCCTCACGGAGGGCGTCACGTCTCTCGCGCCGCTTCCGAAGAAAGCCGTTATTCGCGATCTCGTCACGGAGATTGCGCCACCGGATGAGCGGCTGCTGCCGTCGCCATAGGTCTCATTCATTCACCTGCGAGGAACTGCTTTATGACACTTGTCGTCGGCGCTCACCCACAGAACCTGTCGCTATCGATCCTGGCGCGTCGGCCCGATGTCGTCGCGACGCTGCGCGAGCAGGGGCTCGCCTTCTTCGTCTACGGCGCAGGATCGCAAACCATTTCACTGCTAAAGGCAGGCGTCTTGCAGTTGGCTGGTACGGGGGCGACGCCGCCGATTCTCGCCAAGGCGGAAGGGCTCGCGACTGCGGTATTCGGCATGTCAGGACCCCGGCCGGAATGCGGCGGTCTGGTGGTGCGCGAGGCGTCCGGCATCCGCGATCTCGCCGGTCTCAGGGGAAAGGGCATCGGCCTGATGCCGATATCCTGGCACACGCAGTTTCTCGCGGCGGAACTCGACGCTGCGGGATTGCGCTGGGACGAAGTCAGGGCCGCCGAAATCATTCCGGCAACCGCCAAGGACGCTTTTGTTGAAGGGCTGCTCGATGCCATCGTCGCGACGGACCCACTTTACAGCCAGATCGTAAAGCGCATCCCGACGCGTATTCTCGCGTCGCCTGGGGCGACATTCTCCAACCGCTCCGTTTACTGGGGCTTGAGCGCTGTGCTGCGCGATCGGCCGGATCTCGTCAAGCTCCTGCTTGACGCTCTCATCGATTCAGATCGCGCGACCGCCGAGAATCCCGGGGAAGCGGCCGCGCTGCTTGCAGGGCTGAACGGCACTTCCGCGGCGGAATGGCTGTCCGCACTCACGTCACGTCCGTGGGGCGTCGAAGCACCGTCTCAGGACTTTCTGGCCGAGCAGCAGGCTCACGCGGATATCTTCGCGAAGTTCGGTCTGATTCCGCGGGCGATCGATGTGACGGACACGATTGATCCGACCCATTTCTCCGCCGCCGCCTGACACCGATTTGAACGACAAGGGGGTTTGCTATGGAAGTTCTCTGGTATCTCACGGGCCCGGATGGCCGTTATCCCTGGCGTGCCGATGGCGCGCGCAAGCTCAGCTATGCATATTTCCAGCAGCTCGCCCGGGCTGTCGATCACCTCGGCTATACCGGCGCACTGCTCGCAACCGGGTCACACGACGCCTGGATTCAGGGCGCGGCACTGATCCCCTATACCGACAATTTTCAGCACTTGGTAGCGGCTCATCCGCCGCTGTTGTCGCCGACGCTGCTGGCCAAGATGATCACGACCTTCGACCAGTTTTCGAAAGGGCGGCTTCGGGTCAATATCGTCAATGGTGACGCCAAGCTGATGGCGCAATACGGCGTTCACCTGAGCCACGACGAGCGCTACGCCTACACCGATGAATACCTGACCGTATTGACGGCGCTTCTGCGCGGCGAGACCGTCAATTTCAAAGGACGGCACATCCACGTCGTCGACGCGGGCGTTCCATTGCCACCGGTCCAGCGTCCGCATGTTCCCTTGTGGTTCGGTGGCTCGTCGCCGGCGGCGCACGAGGTGGCAGCCAAGCATATCGACACTTATCTTTCATGGGGCGAGACACCTGAACAGGCCGAAGCCAAGATCCGGGAAGTGAAGGCTCTTGCCGCCCGGCACGGCCGTGCCGGCAAGATCAAATTTGGGATCCGGCTTTATGCTATCGTTCGCGAGACTGAGCAGGCCGCATGGGCAGCGGCGCAGGATCTCTACAATCACATGGACGAAAGGGCGATCGCTGGTGCCCAGGCCTATGTTGCCGGGATCGACTCCGTCGGCCAGCAACGCATGTCGGCCCTGCATGGCGGACGAAAGCCGGAAGACATTCGTGAACTCGAGATCGCCCCAAATCTATGGGCTGGCATCGGCCTGGTCCGGCACGGGCCGGGCACGGCGCTCGTCGGCAGCCCCGCGCAGGTCCTCGCTCGTATTCAGGACTACCGGGATGTGGGCATTGAAGTTCTGATCGTCTCGGGAATGCCGCTGCTGGAGGAAGCCTACCGCTTCGCCGAGCTGGTGTTGCCGCATCTGCCGGTGGATCGCGCCGTTGAGGCTGGTGTCACCTCTGCCTTCACCAAGGATCGCGACGCGGCGTGGCAGAAAACAGCATAAGCGCTTGGAACACAGGTCGACGAGATACGGCTTCGCAATGCAGTCCGGATTGTGCATCTCACGCCGAACGTTTGCTCGCCGACTTCCGAGCGTATGGTGCTGGCTGAACAGCCCGCGTTCGCTTTAAGAACAGTAACCAAGTTAATCTTGCGACAAATGCCCGCTTTTCGGCCGTCAGCGTCGTACCAAGATACGGCCCAGCAATGCCGTGCTGTACTCGCCGGTGGCCCTCGCCAGATTTCTTGCGCTCGAACTCGGCTGCCCGGCCGGAAAGTTGAAGGGCAGGCTGAGCGTCCAAGGCGCGATGAACCGGAATCCCCAAGAGTCGTCCTTTTGCGGTGGCTTTGAGATCGGTGCGAGTTCGATCTCCTCTGCCTTATGGGCGAAAGGCGAGGATAGCGCGATCTTGCCCTTGATGGGTTGAACGACCGCACCGCCAAGACCGTATTTCAGCATCGAGTAGATGAAATTGCCATCCGGCTGGACGCCGACCAGAGGCTGATCCAGTTTGTCGCGGAGTTGCTTGATGACGAGATAGCTGTCGATGCCACCGGGCACGCCGTCGCGCTCGAACCAGGTTCTTATGGTGCCGGATGAGCTTCGCATGGAGAAGGAGTCATTATCATCCTGGATTCGTGCGACCTGTTTGTTGAAGCCGTAAAAATTCTGACCGATCAACGTGGCTGCCAGCGAGCTCACGAACAAATGCGGCATGTAGCTGAACAGGACGTTCTGCAATGAAGGTGCGTTCTTATGGACAACGTCGGGAATCAGCTGGGCGATTTCGAGGTAGTGCGCGCCGCCGAAGGGTAGTGGTCCCGGACGCACGTTGCGTTGCCGGGCAAAGATCAGGACGACATGATGCGGTGGCTCGGGAATAATCTCCGGTGTCCTTTCCGTCTTGCCCTCTGCATCGGACGACGTGCCGTGATGCGCTGTCTTGATCGTGCTGTGGGGCGCTGGAGGTTCGAGGAGTGTCAGCCCATCGGGTAGCATCTTCTCGAGTTCGCAGCGCGGCCGTTGTTGGACGACGCAAAACGCCTCGATTTCGCCGGTACCGGCGACGGCGTTAGTGGCAAGCTTGCGCAACAGGTCCAATGCCGGCAACAAGGCGGTTGGCAGCGAAACGTCGTTGAAGTCGTTGGCGTTTGGCATGGCAATATCTACTCCTGCAATTGCGGCTGCCGCGGCGCGGCCCGCCATGACCGATGCTTCAATACAACCCGCATTAATACCGGTACGAACCCAGTCGCCGGCGAGAAAGAGATTGTCGACCCCCGACTTGCCGGCCTCCATGCGTTTGAACACGCTGCCGGGAACCGATAGCACATATCGGTCCGAGGGATTGATGTTCACCCTCGGATATTGCGCGAAGAACCGCCTTCGAGTCGGGGGGGAATAAGCACGATAGTCGAAGAATCGCTCCCAACGAATGGCATGGCCGGGGCCTTCAATTCCGGGCCATAGGAAGTGAAGGTTGCTCTCGACCCAGTGCAGCATCCTTCGCCTTTGCCGCGCGAGCATCCTGGCCGGATAACTGTGTTTGCAGAACGGGGGCGGCGGATGCAGGGGATCGTCGACCAGGGAGCCAACGAAATATGCCAACCCCTTGGGAGGCGATTGAGGCCATTTTTCCAGTGGCAACATCAGGCTGAGGTCGGCCCAGGTATCGAGCGGCAATACGAATCCCGAAAGAGCCGTCCGATCCTGCTTGCAACCGAGCTCTCGCATGCCGACGCTTGTCCATGCCTGAAAGGCTACCGTCGCCGTCGTCTTGATGGCATCGACCATCTCTCGCCAGCCGGGCGTGTGGCAGATCAGGTCGCTGCATATCGTGCAAAATGCGCCGATGCCGATGCCGAGCACGACATCGTCGAAATCCCTCCCTCGCAGCAGCTTTCGGGGAGGGGCGACGCCGGGCCACTTCGTCCACGCCGATTCCAGGTCTATTCTTTGGTCCCGCAGATCCTGTCCTTGGACCAGCTGACAGTAGTCTGGATGGGAGGGCCAGCTCGGGATTGTGCCGTCTGCGCCGATCCAGATCAGCGGATCGTAAGAATTGCCGGAGTGGGTGGTCGCCTGCACGGTGGTGTCGATGAACTCGATCGAAGCTTTGTCTTGAGACAGTCCGATGTGCTCGACCTTGGTAAAGAATTCGAATTTGACATGGCGTTTCGTGAGGACCTGGTAGAGCGGAGCGAACAGCAGCTCGCCCATGGTCGCCTTGAGAAGGTAGAAGAACGACCCGCGATATGTGAAGAGCAGCTTCAACAGGATGCGGGTGCCGGTGCCTGCCGCCACGTTCCTGCAGGGAATGACATTCCCGTATTCATCCGTGTGGCGGCTACCGAAGAACCCGAACACATAATCATAGCAGCCACGGATAATGGCGGAATCCAGCGTCGAATCCGAGCAACCGTTCGACCTCATCCAATCGGTCCACTCCTGATGGTCGATGCAGTCGAAGCCCTGCCACAGCACGCCGTCGCTCAACATGCCGATCGCGATCGTCAGCGCGACCTCCGCCACGATCTCGCGCGGGTCGCGAGACATCGCAGCTGATGGCGGCTTGTCGCAGAGCTGAGTCCGCGCATGCCCTAGTATCGTCTGTAGTTCGGCGGCGTCACTCGGGCTGACCGCCCTGGGATCCTGCGGCAGGATATCGATCTTCGCCCGCGCCGTTCTGAACGGACCGTCGGTTGTTCCGGCCGCCACGGCGGAGTGCTGGGTCCCCGCCGGCCATTGGTCGGTGAAACCAGCGATCGACTGGCTCTGCTGCACCGAGCATTCGAGCAGGGAGCGCAGAAAATCGACGAGCGAGACTGCGGGACGCGGTGTGCCGGGAATACCTTCATGGGGTGGAATGTCGATAGTCCATGAAGTCCAACCGGAATTGAACGGCTCCATGAGCACGGATCGATCGAGGCCCTCGAAGGCGTTCTCGCGTGATCCGAACGGCGGGCTGAGATCGAGATCGTTCATCGCGGCATAAAGCCGGTCGACCAGTTCGAATGCGTTATCGTAGAAACCGGTCCAGACATGAAGTCCGTGTTCTTCGGCGCGATATCCTTTTTCCTTGTCGCGGCCGACCGCTCCCTTGCCGCCAAGCCGCCAGCCGATCGTGTAGACGGTGATGTCGAACAGTTGATGCTGCGGATCTTGCTCCGTCAGCTCGAACGCCGCGCTGAGCGCCGCGACACCGCCTCCCAGGATTGCAATCTTTCTGAGCGCCATGCGGCCGATCCTCATTCAGCGGGAGCGGGCGCGCAGCTGCGCATAACATCACAGAGAGACACAAATTGTCGGGTAGCGTGAAGGAAACGCTCGCCGGGAATTTCGAGCTCTGCGCCGGTGATCGCGCGCGCCGCCTGCATTCCCGAGATCACGGCTGTTTCAACGCATTCGGTGTTGAAGCCAGTGTCGATCCAGGTTCCGGCGAGGTACAGGTGCTTGAAGCCGGACTCGTCGGTCTTCAGGCGCCAGGCGCTGGTGCCGGCCGCGGTCGCGACACAGCAGTCCCAGGGACTGATATTGGCTTTGACGTGCTGCGCCCTGATCCGGCGATAGCCGTGGCGATCCTGATCGTCGTAAAGCACGGTCCAGTCAAACGCACCGTTCGTCATCACCTTCGGCCAGATGAATTTAGCCTTGTGCTCGAGCCAATCCAGCGTCTTGAGATAGGCGAGCAGATTTGCCATCTCCTGGGCATGCCGGCTTGTCTGCGGCGCTGCGTACAATTTCGAAGGGAAGACGTCACAGAGGTAGTGAAGCGAGTAGGGAGGAGGGGCGCGGCGCTCATACCGCAGGAGCTGGAACATGTCCGCCCAGATGTCGAGAGGATTGGGGCCTGACACCAGCGCGGGCTTTTGTCCGGACCAGCCGAGGTCGGCAAGCGAGCGCGTGCTCCAGAGCTGAACTGCGATGCTGGGCACCAGGCGAAGCTTTGCCGCCATATTCCAGAAGCCGGTGCTGTAGTTGTAAAGGTCGTCGAACGGCTCGTGCATTGCTTCAATAGCAGACAGGCCTGGTCCGGGCGGTCGCTCGACACTTTTGTTGCCCGTGAACCTCTTGAAAGCGCCGAGCGGTATCGCCAGGACGACATCGTCGAAATCGTCGACGCGTGTCTTTACGTCGGTGCCGACCCGCTCGTTGCACCAGAACGATTCAAAATCAACGCAGCCGTTCGGGGGCACGTCGAGGTGAAGCCAGTCGGGTTGGCTGCTCCAGCCGAACAGTCCATCGCCAATCGGCACGGTCCATTCATAGCCGGACTTCGGTATCGCCTGCACGTCAAAGTGCAGTGAATCGACAGATCGCCCATCCGACGAGACCCTGATGTCGGTCAGTTTGTGAAAGAACCGAAACTCGACGTCTCGCTGCTTGAGTATCTCGAACAGGGGAGCGACGATCACTTCGCCTGCACCGGCCTGCAGCTCCCACGCCACGGCTCCTTGATAGGTTCCGAGTGCTCGAAGCAGGACCTGGACCGCGGTTCCTGCGCCGTAGCTCGCGTTGGCGATGTCTCCGTCCGGATACTGAAACATCGTGTCGTAGAGCGCTCTCACCATTGGCGACTGCTTGACCAGTGAGGGCTCGGCGCCATGACGAACCAACCAGCGGCGAAAGTCCTCGCCGTCCATCTGCTGGATGGATCGTTGCTCAATCACGATGTCGTCGAAAATGCCGTCCACCAGCGGCCACGCTAGTCGCAAGGCCTGGTCGAACAAGTGACCGGCTGCGGTATTCGCAAAGGTCATATGACAACTGGCGCCGGCAGCGCCCTGAAGCACCCGGCGGACTAATTCCATGTCCGCGGGGCCAAACGAGATCATGTCTTCGTCGAGATGCAACAGCCATGCCGAGGCAATCTCCAGACATGTTCTTGCCGTCACCACACCGAGTAGTCTTGAGGGGGGAAACCGCGGGTCGTCGCGCATTTTTATCGTTTCGATCGAAACTTCGTCGAGCTTGACGATCGGCGAGTCTGACCCGAGCGCATAGTCGTGGAAGTTGATCAACAGCCCTATCGCGTGCGACAGACAATTGGCGATGCTGAGGTCAGCCGGTTCTCTGCCGGGTATACCGACTTTCTTCGATGTCGGGAAGTTGACGTCATACACGGTCGGCTTGGCCCCATCGGGATCGCCGATCGGCGTGTAACCCTGTGGGAGAATCAAAGTGTTCAAATCGACTTTCGCTCCCTTCCGCGGCAAGTCTCGGTAAACTTCGGCCAACATCTGGAAAGCGTTCAGGTAGTGGCCGAACCAGATATGCAGGCCATGCTCGATGTTGCGGCCCTGCGCATCGCGCCCGCTGGCGCACTTGCCTCCGAGCCGCCATCCCAGCTGATAGACCGTGACGTGATATTGCTTGCGCAATTCCGATGTAAGGCTGAGCTGATAGGCGGCGGAAAGTCCCGCCATTCCGCCGCCCACGATGATGATGCGGCGCTGGCTCAAGCCTGTCTCCATTGCGACGACGGCGATGGATGGACACGTTTCAGTTCGGCGAGCTCCTTGGCGGCGCCGAGGCGTTCAAAGATGTCGGCCGCCTGCCGCAGGCGAGACTCACGCTCAGGATCGCTCGCGCTGGTCGCAAGGCCGATTCGATAGATCGCCTGCGCCTGCTCGCGGGGGGTTTGCAGCAGCTCGGCCACTTCGGCGGCGCGCTTCCAATTCTCGAGCGCCCGCGCCGGTTGACTGGTCAGGAACCACAATCGGCCGTTCATTAACAGACTGTAGAGACGGCAGATCGGCGATGTTCGAGCCAGCCGCGAAAGCTCCCGGCACGCCAGCTTCGCCTGGCTTTGAATGTTCGAAGAGACCGCGCCGGAAGCTTGCTCCCAATGGCTCAGTAAGACATCGGCGATTCCTGCCGGCCCGAAGGCATATCCGCCCCACACAACGCCGCATTCGCGCAGGATTGGAAGTCCCCGTTCCGCAAGCTCAAGGGCGACCGCGGCCTCGCCGCGCTCGAGATAGCCGGCCGCGGCCACGCCCGTGCAAAGCAATTGTTCGGTGCGGATCAACCGCTGGCCCGCCAGCGCTTTCAGTTTGTCGAGGCATCCGGTATCGGCCCCGCCCCGGGTGATGTCGATCAATGCCCGTAAGGAAAGACTCCAAGCGCGGATCTGCGGCGGGGAATCGTCGGAGAGTTCCGCGAACAGCTTGGCAAGCCGCTCGTCGGCGAGCGAAATATATCCCCGCAACAGCGCGATGAAGATCAACATCGTCTCGCTGTTCTGCGCACGCTTTCGGTCTCCCAGGCGCTCGTAACAACGTCTTGCATGCTCGCCATGCGCCTCGGCATTATCCCATTCGGCGAGGCCATAAGAGAGAACGCCGAGCACGAGTCGGACCCGCGCGATCTCGGGCAGCGAGCCGTAACCTTCCGCAAGTTGGATCGCGCGCGCCGCGTAGCTGCGGCCGATCCCCACCATGCCGGACATCCCCATTCCGAGCGCCAGCGCGCTGTATCCTCGAATCGTCTCCGGGGTCGCGCCGCATTTTTCGGCCAGGTTCAACGACGCCAGCGTTCCGTTGAGCACGGCCAGCGAGTCATTCTGGTAGAAATACTGCTCCGACAGAAATTCGTGCATATGAGCGACGCGCTGCATGTCGGACCTGTCCTGCTCAGCCAGGGCCACTTGTTTCGACGAAGTATACCGTAACCTCAACTGGGTTGCGGCGTTGCGAACAAGCGCGCCGATTCGTTCGGTCTTGCTCGCCGGAAGACGATGACCAAGCAACTCCATCGCGCGGTGGTAGTGGTTGGCGGAGCTCTCGTAGTCCGACAATTCGTGACAAGCGTCACCGAGGATGACCTCCCAAGCCGCCTTGCGGCTGCGTCCGATCTGGATTGCTTCGCGCTGCGTGAGATCGAATAGCTTCTCCACGTAACGGATCGCCTCGCGATTTGCCGAGTTGTTGCGCGACTGTTGCGCCGCAAGCTCGAGGTAAGTGATCGCCCGCAACGGCTCGCCGCCAAGCTCGAGATGCCTTGCCAGGCGCGCATAATTCGGTTGCAGCTCCTCGGCGTGATGCTGCTCGATGAAGCCGGCAATCCGCCGATGGAGGGTTTTTCGCTGCGCAAAAGACAAGACATGATAGGCAACCTCCATCGTTATGGAATGCCTGAACACAAAGGAAAGTGGCCGCGTCTCGCGATCGAGTTGCAGGAAGTCGAAGTCGATCAATCGGCGGATGCATTCCGCCTTGGTGGCAGCGGACAACTCCGGGACGATTTGATCCAGCAACTCGGAGGAGAAGGCGTCGCCGACTGCGCTGGCGGCCTTGAGCACCAGCTGGTCGTCGAGCGATAGCAGGTCGATCCGGCTGACGATTGCGCGTTCAACGCTGGTCGAGAGCGAGATACTGGAATCGGCGAGGCTCTGTTCATCGAACGAACATATCCCCCGCGTAACCTGAATCTTTCCGGTGTCCCTGAGCGCGAGCGCGAGTTCCTCGCTGAAGAACGGATTTCCACTGGCATGACCGTAGACATATCGCACCAGTTCCGGCGGAACCTCGGACGATCTCAGGCGCCGCTTCACCAGCAGCCGCACGTCGTCGCGCGACAGCCGGTCGAGCCGCAGCTGCAGCGATGAGGCGAGTTCGACGGCAAGACGCTGCTCTGCGATCGCTGTCGTCTGGGTCCGCTGAGTAACCACGATCAGGAAGTCCGAAAGCCGGCGCGCGACGGCGCCTAGCAGTTCGATCGAGGGGCCGTCGAACCAGTGGACGTCCTCCATCAGGAGGATGCGAACGCTCGATCGGCGTAGGATGAAGATCACGAGTTCTTCGATCGCGCTCGCGCGAGCCGAGCCGACGATCTGTTCGGTGAAGGCGAATTCGGAAAATCCCAGTGGAATGACTTCTTCGAGCAGCGGAAGCCAATTCAGCAGCGACTCGTTTTCGAGCAGCGCTTCCGACAATTCGCGTCGAACCCGCGGTCCGTCGCCCGGTCCTTCAAACTGCAAGATCTGCCGCAATACGGCGCGCCACACGAAATAGGGCGTCGATCTTTCGATCGCCGTGGCATTTGCAACCAGGACGGCGTGATTGTCGGCCTGCGCCGATCCGATGAAGTCTTCGAGTAGGCGCGATTTTCCGATGCCGGCTTCGCCTGCAATGAGGACGAGCTTACCGGTTCCTGTCTTCAGACCGTCGAGACAGCTCCTGAGCATCGCGGTTTCGCTGACGCGGTCGATGATGGTGCGCCGGGGTGGAGCATGGAAATCGTCGGTCACTGCCGCCGGACTGAACGCCAACATCGATGCGCCCGTCCCCTTGACCTGGAGATGTGGCAGCAGATTGAACACGATCCTGCGCCCGACGGCCTGGGCCGTCGTGGCGTCGCAGACGATGTCGCCCTGTGCGGCCTCGGCGAAATGCGCGGCCACATTGATCGCCTGCCCAAAAATCCCGAACGTCCTTTGATGGAGGCCGCCATAATTGCTGCAGAACAGGCGGCCGGTCGCCAGGCCGACAGAAATCGGAATGGCCTTCGCTTCCAGTTGGCGACGGAGGCGCAGACACGCCTCGACTGCCCTGAAGGGATCGTCTTCGTGGGCAAGCGGAGCCAATCCGAAGACGAGCGTAAGAGTCAGGCCCTTGTCGTCCATCAGGACCTGATGAACGGTTCCCTCGAGCCGTTCGGCGATTTGCTGGACGTCAACGACGAAGGCCTGCAGTCTCGTCAGGAAATCATCATCGAAATTGAAATCGGGGAGGCCGACCCGCGCCACTGTGAGCGTGCGAAACTCGCCGACCCAGTCGCTGGCATCGGCCTTGCCCGTGTGGCTTCCGAAGATGGTGCGGTCTATCGGTGCGACGGCATCAGGCGAGTTCATTCCAAGGAGCCGTGCTCCATAGGGCATGGGCTCGAGTTCGCACGAGCCCGTCAACAGCCGCGCGGCGTTTGCACACAACGCGATGTCGCCGATCGCGGCCTTCTGATAGGCGAGGCCGATGCTGTAAAAGGGTTCTCCGGCTGCAACATAGTGCCATTTGTCCTGCCAGCCGCCGAGCCTGCAGAAGAACACTTCGCCGGTTTCCACCGCCGTACGCGCACTGATCGCTTCTCGGCCCGGCTCGGCGGTCATGGCTTGTCGCAGCGCAAGGCCGCAGCGCACGGCCTGCGCGGTAGCGACGGCAGCGTCCGGATCGACCCAAATCGCGAGAATGGCGTCACCGGCGAAAGCGACGATGTCGCCTCCCTCGGAATCAATCACGTCGGCCAGTATCGCAAAGCAATCGTTGATGAAGTAGGTAAGGCTTTCAGCGCCGTCGCCGGCAGCGCGGTCGGTCTTCGCTGTGAAGCCGGCAATGTCGATAAGCAGCACCGCCGCGGTCCGAGCGTCCGCGCGGGGGTTGTTTGACCACTCTTGAGACCGGAGGCGTGCATTCACCCATTTTGGCGTGTGGGCGGCTTGCTCCCTCGCGACAGCTCCGGCAGGCATTGCAGGACCTCGGCTCAATGGAGCCGGAATGGAACCCTGTCTTGGAGAGAAAATCAACAAACCTGCGGTTCTCGGACCGCCGGAGACCGTCAGCGGTCTTGTCCAATGTCTAAAATGCCTTTTATCACCTCGGCGGCATGCGGGCTGTGGGGTGGTTCACAATGATCGTCAAACTTCGGGTCCGTTCGTGATCCGGAAAGAACGCGACCACAGGCGATGACCTTGTCACTCACACGCATGTCGACGTGCACATGACGGGCCGGCCGAGCCGTGCGCATGAGGCGGCGCGAACGCGCGCCAAAGGACCGTCACTGGCTCTCTTGGCTTTCGACACCTTCCTTTCGTTCCAGTCTTCATGAGGCTGCGCCTTCTGAACAAGCTCGACTTCCAAATTGAGGCTCAACCTATTGAAAACACTGGGCCGGGAAATGACGGGGCGATCCCGGCAGGAGGGATATCCCAAGCAAATTCAATGGCATGGAATTGATAACCCCGCCAATGCCGCCATTGCCTAGCGTTTTCGTTGCGGTGGCTACCGTGTTCGTCGCTGAAAGGGGGTATCAGCGCGAACAAAACGGACTAGCCGTTCTGCCCGTCGCGGGGGGCTGCCCGACTGCAGGGATTGGGTGGTTTTCAGTGCTGTGGGTTGACCAGGATCGGCTTACTGGTCGGGACGGCTAGCCCGTGTCCGTGGGCCGTTCGAACGTCTCGATACTTGCCGAGATTTGCGGAAATCTCCCCTGCGACGGGCGACCGTGAAGGTCACCGACGCTCCCCGACCTCTCCCGACTGGCGGGTCGCAGGCGATACATTCTCGAACCGGTGCGCTTGCCAGCCTATGCTCAAGCCGAGCTGTGCTGCCGCCATCACCGCAGCCCGGGCCAAGATCCCACCGTAGGTGGGGTAGGCTCAACCGCGACGTTCAGCCGCTTCGTGTCTGCGACCCAACCCACTGCCAAAACCGCAAGCGAGGCTTCAGCATCCAACCGGGCTCCATTCTTCGTAAAGACCATGCGCACGCCATCAGGTGTCTTCGCGAACGCCTCGATGGTGCCGAAACTCTCGCATCCTGAGCGTTATGGTGTCATTTGTCGCTGCCTCGCAGCTCATGCCGATGCTTGCGATTTTGTTGAATCGAGAGAAGCGATGCCGTCACTCGCAACGTCGACAATCGAGCGTCTGCGTTGTGGAATTCAACCTGAGGTTAGTTGGCCCTCCGGACATGGCCGAAGACTCCTTCGCCATTGTTTTGACGGACAGGCGTGTGACGAATGCTGCCAAGAGAGTAGCGAAGCTCCGGCCGGCAATCCCGGTATGCATCGAGGTGAGCAATGAGTTCATTCGAGGCTTTCCCGTCAGCTCTGCACGACCGCCACTTGGGGGAGGTGTCGTGTGAGATGGCTGCCCACAGCGCCAGGCGGGGAGATCCAATCTTGCAACGCAAGCGGACGTCGATTCGACCGGTCTGGTTGTGCATCCTGGCGCTGGCGGTGGCCGCGTTCGGCTGCGGCGCCCTTCACGCCCAAGCTGCCGCGGCCCCTGACAGGGAATTAGTCGTGGCGACTAAGCAGGCCCCTCCATTTGCCATCAAGCAGCCGGATGGGAGTTGGAGCGGTATGAGCATCGCGCTCTGGAAAAGGATCGCCGATCAGGCACACCTACGTTTTCGCCTGGTCGAAACCCAGAGCGTGCCGGATTTGCTGGACGGCGTCGCAAACGGCAGATTCGATGTTGGCGTCGCGGCGGTTACAGTGACTGCCGAGCGTGCGCGCAAAGTCGATTTTACGCAGCCGTTCTACAACACCGGGCTCGGCGTTGCGGTGCCGGTCAACGAAAACCCCTGGGTCGCGATCGGGCGGGCGCTTCTCTCTTTCGGATTCTTCCAGGCCGTCGCGGTGCTGCTTGGTTTCGCAATGGCGGTCGGATTCCTGATCTGGATGCTGGAACGGCGCAAAACGGAGCACTTCGGTGGCGGCGCCAAGGGACTCGGCTCCAGCTTCTGGTGGTCGACCATCGCCATGACGCAAGCCGGGGCCGCTCAGAATGCGCCGACAACACTCCCCGGCAGGATCGTGGCAATGGGATGGATGATCGCTTCCGTGATCGCGATTGCGGTGTTCACCGCCGGTATCACCTCCACCCTTACGCGCAGAGGGCTCGAGGGCGCCGTTCACGGCTTCAACGACCTGCGTTCCGTGCGCGTCGGCGCTGTCGCGAACTCCGCGACGACCGACTACCTCGCTCGTCAGCGGCTTTCGTTTCGAACGTTTCCGGACATCCAAGGCGGCCTCTCCGCGCTGGGGCGTGGGACAATCGATGCCTTTGTTCATGACAAGCCGTTGCTAACCTGGATGGTTCGCAGCGACTTCTCGGCCTCGGCTCGCGTCGTCGATACCAGCTTTAGCAGCGAGAGCTATGCGATCGTACTGCCCAAAGACAGCGCCTTGCGGCCGATGCTCGATCTCGCCGTACTCGATCAAATCGAAGGTGATTGGTGGCAGCAGACGGTGTTCGAGACGCTTGGAAACGCTCAATCTCGCTGACGATACTGTGCGAGGAGCCCGGTCCGTTCAGTGCTGTCAGGGCCTCATCGTTGCAGCGGAACCGACAAAGTTCCGAACATCGGCCTCGCGAGCGATGCAAACCGTCAATAGCCCTGTGCGTATGCGCGAGTTGCTGTTCCACCAAATCAGCTTCAAGCTTGGTTCATCCTCGGCGTGGCGGCTTGGCGCATTTTCTAACATGGCCCCCAAACCACGTGCGTGAGTTGCCGTTGCCGAGGAACTGCTCCAGCGCGCCTTGTCCGTAGACCGAGTTCGATCCATCGGCCAACTACGCGGGCCAATCGTTCCCATCTGAGCGGCCTTCCTATTGGCACGGTCTCAACCTGTTGTCGGCAACTGTGCTGGCGCGAGTGCGTTCCATGCTTCTGCGAGATGTTCTTCGGTGCCGCGACTGGCGCCACCGGGCACGCAACGTGAGCGTGATTTCCCAACCGTCGCGTCCGTGCCTGACCAGCATTGTCGACTATCGGGGCCGGCTGCCCGCACGCTTTGATTCGTGCAGCACCAGAGTTGATCCTTTTCTCTGCCGGAGCGATTGGCATTTTCGACATCATCCTGACCGCACATCAAGCCGCCCCAACAGGCGATGGTCTCGAAAAGGAGGCCGCGTTACACGCGCGCGCACATCAGTGCGCAGCGCAGTTCCACGAAGCGAGGTTGAAAAAAAGCGCAATGGGTTTGTGCGTCGATCAATCTCTGCAATAGGGCATCAAGCACTTGAACGCAGCAGCCGTCGAGTGGCTTGCAAGTTGAAATAGGAGACCGGGTTGCAAACACATTTTTCGCGCATCAATCAGTCCAAGGCCGTCTTCGATGATATTTATGCCCTGGATGATCCCAGGGCATATTTCTCTGTCCTCGGAGATCTGGATTACATGATCCCGGACGTGGCCGAGCCGGTTGTGCGCCAAATTCTGGCAGCGAAGGTTTCGGAAGCCGGCGCTAAGCCGACCGTGCTTGATGTTGGCTGTTCATACGGAATCAACGCAGCGGTGCATCGGTTTCCACTGACTTTCGGGGGCTTGCGCCATCGCTACGCCCGGCGCGAGATGAGGGCGATCGGTTCTGAGACATTGGTGCGTCTCGATCGCAATTTTTATGCGGCTTGGCCGGATGTCGGTCTCGCGCGATTTATCGGTCTCGATGTATCGGCGCCGGCGATAAGGTATGCGACGGGTGTAGGTCTGCTTGAGCAGGGTATTGTCGCAGATCTTGAAACGGAGGCGCTCTCGGCGGGCAGCGCGCATCTTGTCCGATCCGCGGATGTCATCATGTCGACTGGGTGCATCGGCTATGTCACCGAGAAGACGTTCAGCAAGATTCTCGATGCGACGGAGAAGCGTCCATGGATCATTTCGTTCGTGCTACGAATGTTCCCGTTCGATTCTCTAGCCGCGACGTTCGCGAAGCGTGGCCTTGTGACGGAGCGTCTTGCCGGCGCGACTTTTATCCAGCGTCGTTTTCGCGATGCTGAAGAGTTTGAAAGTTGCTTGGCCAGCCTGGCGGCTCTTGGCATCGATGCTACCGGTCTTGAGTCGGAAGGGCTGTTTCACGCCGATCTGATGTTGTCCCGGCCTGAGGCGGATGCGCGCGCCGCTCCCCTGGAAGACATTGTCACTGTTGCCAGCGGCAGGGGGCGTCCGATCGGACCCCGTTATGTCCATGTTGAGGGCGACGACGGCCTGCAGGTCGCGTTGGAGCCGTGACGGTTCGCCTTCCGAAGATGGGCGTGGTGTGACCCAGGGACCTGTGCATCCAAGTGGATCATGCCCTGACGCCTGCTTGCTCATTTTCTGGCAGTTCTGTAGTCCACAGGGAGGCCCTGTTCATGACAGCTTCGCCGATTTCGAATCCGTCTAATTCCGTGCCGTATATCGAGATCGATGCTGTATCGAAATCCTACGATGGGGGGCGGAGTGTTGCTGTTTCCAACGTATCGCTCGACGTACAGCAGGGGTCACTGGTCGCGCTCGTGGGCGGCTCGGGATCCGGCAAGACCACGCTGCTGAAGACCATCAATCGACTGGTCGATCCTGACGTTGGAGAAGTCAGGATCGACGGAGTGCCTGTAAGCAAAGCCGAACCACCGATGCTGCGGCGGAGCATCGGCTATGTCTTTCAGGGGATCGGTTTGTTTCCACACATGCGAGTTGCCGACAACATTGCCGTGACACTCAAATTGCGTGGCTGGCAGGCGAACGAGATCGAATCGCGGGTGGCCGAGATGCTGGATATGGTGGACTTGCCGCAGGATTACGCCAGCCGCTTTCCGCACATGCTGTCCGGAGGTCAGCGCCAACGGGTTGGCGTCGCGCGTGCAATCGCCGCCCGACCGCGCATTGTTCTGATGGACGAGCCGCTGGGTGCGCTCGATCCTGTCACCCGCGACAGCCTGGGTTCTTCCTACCGCGAGTTGCACGACCGGTTCGGCATGACGACCCTGATGGTGACCCATGACATCCAGGAAGCTGCGCTGATGGCTGATCGAATCGTCGTCATGAAGAACGGCCGCGTACTCGCCGACGATACGCCGCATACTCTGATGATGGGCTCTGGTTCTGACGATCCGGACGTGACCGCCTTGATGGAAGTGCCGCGACGTCAAGCGGAGCGCATCGCCGCGCTTGCGACCAAGAACGGACCTGCTCGTGCCTGATGCCGGCGCAGAGCTGCTTTCCAGTGCCCGATTAGACGCGTTGTTCGACGCCTGGCGCCTGCTTCCCACCTATCTCACACCACATATTGTACTTTGCGCCACGGCGCTGGCGCTTGGACTGCTCGTCAGCCTGCCGCTGGCTGCCCTCGCAGCGGAACGACCATGGCTACGCAGGCTGGTGCTTGCCATCGCCAGCTTGATCCAGACCATACCGGGACTTGCGTTGCTCGCACTGTTCTATCCATTGCTCCTTGCGCTCTCGACATTGACGGCACGGCTCTTCGGCTTCGGCATCCCCGCACTGGGATTCCTGCCGACGCTGATCGCATTGACGCTCTATGCGATGCTTCCGATCTTGCGCAACAGTGTGGTTGGTTTGAATGGCGTCAGTCCAGCTATCGTCGAAGCGGCAGAAGGCGTTGGTATGACGCCTCAGCAGATTCTGACGCGCGTCAAGGCGCCGCTCGCCACGCCCGTCATCATGGCCGGGGTGCGGACTGCAGCCGTATGGACGATTGGAGCAGCCACGCTTTCCACGCCCGTCGGCCAAACCAGCCTTGGCAATTACATTTTTACGGGGTTGCAAACCGAGAACTGGGTTTCCGTGCTGTTCGGCTGCATCGCCGCGGCCGGGCTTGCTCTGATCACTGACTTCTGTCTCGGTCTTGTGGAGACAGGGGCGTCTGAACGCAGCAGGAAGCGTGTGTTGTTCGGCATCGCCGGGCTTGCTCTCGGCACGCTCGCCGGTTTCGCGCCGCTGCTCTCGAACGAAGCAGAAACCTATGTCATCGGCGCGAAGAGCTTCTCCGAACAGTTCATTCTGGCGGACCTGATGGGTGACCGGCTGAAGGCTGAAGGAGTCGGCGTAACGCGCAAGGATGGGCTCGGTTCGGCTATCGCCTTTCGCGCGCTGGCTCACAATGACATTGATGCTTACGTCGATTACTCCGGCACGCTCTGGCGCAACGTTATCGGTCGCACTGACATGCCACCGCGCGAGGAGATGCAGGCGGAGATCGTCCGCTGGATGAAAGCGGAGCAGGGCGTCACGGTACTCGGTGCGCTTGGTTTCGAAAATGCTTACGTTCTCGTGATGAAACGGGAGAGAGCGCAGGCGCTAAACGTCAGGTCGATTGCCGATCTTGCTCGTGTTGCACCTCAACTCACCATCGGCGATGACCTTGAGTTCTTGGGCCGACCGGAATGGCGCTCGCTTAAGGATGCCTATGGTCTGTCGTTCAGAACGCGACGCTCGTTCAATCCAACGATCATGTATCACGCTCTCGAGGCCGGCGAGGCCGACGTCGTCTCCGCGTTCTCCAGCGACGGGCGTATCGCGGCGCTTGATCTGCTCGTACTGGCTGACCCGAAGCATGCGATACCTTCCTATGATGCGCTGATCCTCATCTCGCCAAAGCGTGCCGCCGATGCGCGGCTGAAGCGAGCACTTGTTCCGCTTGTCGGCTCGGTGCCCGTTGAGGCGATGCGCGCCGCTAACCTCATGGTCGACGGTGATACGGACAAGGCTTCTCCGGCAGAGGCGGCGCGAGCCCTGGCAAAGGCCGTGCATTTGCAGTCGCGATAAATGCGAGAACACGATCAGGGGCGTTCTCGTTCGACGTTCGACCATCGCCGATGAGTCGTGCTCGAGATGCCGAACGAAATTGCGCGCCTTGCAATGAACGATCAGTTCGGAGCGTGGTCGGGCGCCGTTGGCAACGCTTTTGCGGTGACGCGAGGCCCCAGTCCAAGCTGGGGGCATTCGGATTCATAATGACGCCACGAATCGTTGTCACGAACGTACAACCGTATTTGGGGATGACAATGCGGGCAAAAAAAATGGAAAGGGCGGTTGGTTCCAACCAATCGCTGCTTGAACTGCTGCAGGCAGAACTTGCAGCCCTCAACTCGCAAATCGAAGCGGTTGAAAAGACGCGGGCAGAAACGCAATCGATCGATGAGTTGAGACAGTGTGCGATCCGCGCGTGTCGACGGATCGACGAGATTCGTTCCATCGTTGCTGCCGAGCAGTCGAACGACGCGCCCAACAGCGCAACTCGTGAATCTCCGTCTACGGTTGCTCGTTGAAGCATGTTCGAGACGCTGTTTTAAGTATCGCCGGCCGCGTGGTCCGTCTCTCGGATTCCTGAGCGGTAGACGCGATCAAGGCGCTCGCCAAACGGGGGCGGCGATGCTCCGCTCGCTTGTCTGCGGCGGTCGTCCTGAAGGCGAGGACGAATCTCGACTTGCGTCATGCGCTTGGGCATCGGCCCTAACCAAAATCGTCCCTTAGATCCCGACAGCGGTGCGTGTCGCAATCAGCCAACTTCCGGGTGTAGCGCGATCAGCAAGATCGCCACCGCGACCACTGCGAGCCAGCATTCAGCGGCGATGATGGCCCATTCGGTGCCTGTTCGATTTTTCATTGGCGCCACCTTTTTCGACGGCTCCGACGTGAGTCTGAGGGGCTTCAACGTCGAAGCTGTCTTCGCCAGTGCTTCGGACTATCCGAGTTTGATGCGCTGTGGGGCTCGGCTGATCTGAATGACGATCAGATCACACTCGGCCTTGGATGGAAGTGTACTTTGTGCCAACGCAACTGGTTCCGCTGTCCTGCTTGTATCATGGTTCATGCACAACGCAGGTCGTCCTTCGTGCGGCACCCAATTGTGTTGCCGCCAGTGCATTCCAAGCCAGGCCGAAGCTCAGTCCGATGGACGACACTTGATCCGCGTTGAGCGCAAGCCTGATTTCCCATCCGCGTCCATGCTGGCGTGAAATCAAAACTTCGGCCGACCCAAATCCGCGCACGTCGCGTTTCCATTCGCGCAGCATTAGAATCAATTCCTTCTCTTCCGCGCTCACTTCTATTCTGGACATCGCCATCACCGCATCAAGCCACCCCAACCGGCAAAGCTATTGAGCGCCTCAACGCCGCGTCAACACGCGCGCGTGCATATCCGACATTGGCACTCGATGGCTGTCACCCATCTCGCAAGCTCCGCTGACGCAAGCGACGGCCCCGACGTGCTGTCTGAGGGCCGCGCCGGAGCCGTCTTTGCCAGTATTTCGGATTGGCCGAGCCGATGCGCGTGCTCGGTCGATCCGATGTACGCAATGAGATCACAACCGCCTCGTGATGGGATGTGCAGTCCGTGCCAACAGCACCGGTTCCATGGTCACGATTGCATCATAATCAATCAACAACCAAAACGCCCACGCGTGTTGCTGTTCCATCGAATGCGTTTCACTTTGCATTTTCCTCGGCGGTGGTGGGCGACTCATGATCCAGCACTGGACTCGCAAAGTGTGTCGGCTAGCACTCGCCGGGGAACGGAGGCCATGATGAAACGCTGCGACCGCAAGCGCTCCGACATGACGCCGTGCGTGATTACCGACGGCGCGGATGCCTATAGCTTCGAGAGCGATCAGGACACCCACCCGATCTGCGTTGGCTGCGGTCGCAGCCCGCAAGTTACAGGCGTGGCGCCACCCGCCGATTGGGCTGAGCAGGTTGCCGACTATCTGAAGGCCGTGCAGATCAGGCAGCGGCGCTGAAGCCTCGCAGCGCGCGGCGCCCATGCAGCAGATCCGACCGGCCTGCCCAATCCACCAGCCCGGCCGAACCGCTCGCAACGGGCCTCGTGTTCGCGCTCGATCAGCCCGATGAGCGCTAGCTGCCATCGTCCCTTGGAGGTCAGTTCCATGACGCATTGATCGTCGTGCGTCATGTCGTCACGGATCAGCCCGTCAACGTGCGTCAATCGACCGCGCTAGAGGCTTCCAATCCGGGAGAAACCACCGTTTCAACGAAAAAGCTCCGGGCCTTTGTTTGGCCCGGAGCTCTCATGTCGCTTGGAGTTAAGCGAGCGATCAGTACCTGGCGACGGCCGGGCCGCCCAGGTTGAACCTGTAGTTCAAGCCCGCCTTGATGGTGTGCTGGTCGTTGCGGAAGCTGCCGATAAAGCCGAGAGAATCGGACACGTTGACGGTGCCGAAGTCATAGTACTGATATTCGAGCTTGCCCGACCAGTTCTGGGTAAACATGTATTCGAGACCGGCACCGACGGTGTAGCCGTCACGGCCGCCGTCGCCGCCGAAGCCGTTCGAGAAGCGCGTGTCAGCCCAGGCATAGCCGCCCTTGACGTAAAGGAGCGCCGGACCCCAAGTGTAGCCGAGGCGGCCGGTTACCGAACCGAGGCCACGATTGGCGAAGCTCGAACTGGTATCCAGAAAACTATAGTTGGCTTCAAGACCCAGCACCCAGCTCGGCGCGAACTGATAATCATAGCCAGCCTGCACGCCGCCCATGAACACACCGTCGTTGCCACCGCCGAAGCCGGGGGCGAGGACGTTGTCGTTGCCACCGAACGCACCACCGACGTGACCACCGATGTAGAACCCGGTCCAGTTGTAGATCGGGGTCGGAGCAACATAGGGCGGAGCCTTGGTGTAGGGCTGCGGCGCGAGATCAGCCGCGGAAGCGGGCGCGACCGCGCCGAGCGCGATCATGCTGGCGGTGACAAGCAGAATTTTCTTCATCTTTTTCATTCCAACTTTCTTGTACTAGCCCAGCCCCAAGTTCATCGCCTATCAGACACGTGCGGAATTGCTGTAACTTGGCTGCAACAGGCGGCGCCAAACGGGGGCTGCTAACGACAAAGGCGAGGGACGCTTGGCGTTAGGCGAGCTTGGAACTTTCGTGACGCGGATTATGCATTGCCGATCACGTCCCGGCGCAACGCGTCGGTGGATAGATGACTATCTTCGCATGGAACTGGGGCGAGCTCGAAGACGACCGAGAGCGAAGCGCGGGCCTGCAGCGCTTGTCGAGCCAAAAGGAAGAGTCACTATCGGGCTTCTGTCCCGTAGCGGAACGAAGTGGGAGGCCCCGACGCATACCAGCCCCGCGCCGCGGTCCGTTTGCGTGCGCGCAACACCCCGCCCGATATCTCTGACAGATTGATCCAGCGATAATGCAGGGCAGCGTCCCGATGATGGGAGTCCTGAACCAGGCTGTGTCAATCACCGGAGAGGATGTCGCAGCAGACTCGTCCGATGAGCCACGAAATAAGGCCAAGGGCGGCGATCACGACTCCAACTATTGGGGCAAACGCCACGTAATGGCGACAGGTCGTCGATTGGGGCGCTACGTAAGCCTTCTCGTTCGCTGGACGGTGCCGTTCTCGTGAAAACGGCGTGCTGTGCGTTCGACCGGAGTAAAGAAATGCGGCCACATTCTCTGCGCTTGCAACGCGAACTCGGCTTCGTCGCTCGCGCTGAACTAGGAGCGCTTTTCGAGCCGCGGCCGCGGCCCTTCGGTGATGCGGAACCGGGACAGCACGTCGGTGCGAATGGCGCCGCGGAGGATCTTGCCGATTCCGTTGCGCGGCAATTCGTCGAGGGCAATCAGCAGGCGCGGACGCTTGTAGTCGGTCATGTTCGGCACCACGCGATTGATGCGCTCCTCCCAGCCTGGTGCGGGATTTTCCACCGCTGCCAGAATGACCTCGCCCCAATAGTCCGAGGGAATGCCGACCACCGCGACTTCCGATGGCTGCAGCGCCGGCGCAAGCAACCGTTCGACCTCTTCCGGCGCTACTTTGTAGCCGCCCGACTTGATGACGTCGGCGCTACGGCCGGTGAGGTGCAGCCGGCCGCGTGCATCGAGATAGCCGAGATCGCCGGTTTCGTGGAATTCATTCGGTGCCAATCGGACGAAACCCTCGGCGGTGCGGTATCCGGCCATCAGATGTTGCGCGCGCATCAGGACTTCGCCGCCATCGCCCATGGCGGCCGGCCGGCCGTCCTCGCCGCGGATGACGATTTCAACACCGGGAGCGGGCCAGCCGACGCAGGCGTCCTCGCCTCCGGATGCATACCAGGACTCGGTCTCCTCGGCTTCAAGCACTGTGATCGGATTGAATACCTCGCTCTTGCCATAGGTCACCCGCACCACGGGGCCGAACATCTCCTTGACGCGCGCGTAGAGCGTGGGCTTCAGCACGGCCGTGCCGCAGAAGATCGTGCGCAGCGACGAGAACTGGCGCGTGCCCGCGGCAGCCACGATCTTTGCCAGCACGGTCGGCGGCGCAAACATCGCATCGCATGCGCCGCGTGCAAGGATATCAAGTACGCGCGGCGGGTCGACGCCGTCGAGCAGTGTCACGGCCGCACCCGACGACAGATAGGCATGCGTCATCAACGAGGAGCCGTGCGAGAATGGCGTCATCAGCAGGACGTTGCTGCCGGCACCCGGGCGGAACGGCAGGTTCGCCCGCAGCAATATGTTGGCCGTCCAGCGGCCGATCTGGCTGTGAACCGCGCCTTTCGGACGTCCGGTGGTACCAGAGGTGAAGACGATACGCGCCGGCGCGTCGCCGTCGACCTGCGGAAAGGCGGCCGGATCCAACGCGGTCCGTTCGATGCTTTCGACCTCGATGATGATCGGACCGCCGGCGGCCTTTTCGGTCGCGAGGGCCGCGCCGGTGATCAACAGACGAACGTTGGAGACCGCGAGGCAGTAAGCGCGTTCGTCGCTGCTCAGCGCAGGGTTGATCGGGACTTCGACGGCGCCCGCCAGCATGACGCCGAAAGTGGCCGCAACGGCGTCGGCGCTGTTGCGGAACAATGTAGCCACGGCATCTGCCGGGCCGATCCCGGCCTGCATCAGGGCATCCGCAACGCCGGCGGCTTTGGCGAACAACTCCGCATAGGACGTCGTGCCGGCGGCGTCGACGACAGCCGGCCTGTTGCCGTAGCGGAGCGCGAGCGTGGAGAATTCGCCGGCCCAATGGATTGATTTCGATAACATGCTCGAGTTCTCCGTCGAGACGATCCGCGCTGCTAGCCCGCGCCATAGACCAGATTGGGCAGCCAGAGCGAAAGCTGTGGGACATAGGTGATGATTGCAAGGCACAGCAGCAGCAGGCCGAGGAACGGCAGAACGCCGCGCACCACTTCGGTGACCGGCGCCGTCGAAATCGTGGCCAGCACGTAGAGGTTCAGTCCGACCGGGGGATGAACCAGCGCGATCTCCATGTTGTGGGTAAAGACGATCGCGAAATGGACGGGATCGATTCCGAGCGGTTTCAGCGCAGGCGCAAGGATCGGCATTACCACCAGCAGCGTGGCGGCGACCTCGAGAAAGCATCCGAGCACGAGCAGCAGCACGTTGATCGCGAGCAGGAATTGCCAGGGATGAAGCTGGTTGTCGAGCGTGAACTTCACCAGCGAGGCCGGGATGCCCGAGTCCGTCATCCAGTGGCCGAATGCCAAAGCGGTCGCGACGATGATCATGATCGTCGCGGCGCTCTTGATTGCCTCGGCGATCACCTCGAGCGTCTGGCTGACCTTAAAGCCGCGATAGAAGAACAGGCTGACGAGAAGAGCCACCGTGGCCGAGACCGCGGCTGCTTCGGTGACGGTCATCAGGCCGCCGTAGATTCCGACCATCACGATGAAAGGTACGCACAGCGCGGGCATGGCATTGAGACTCATCCGCACCAGTTCGGCGCGAGGCACGGACGGTTCGCGCGGCAGCTCGTATTTGTGCGAGTAGTAGAACACCCAGCCGAAGAACATCGCTGCCTGCAGCAGCCCGGGCATGATGCCGGCCAGGAACAGGCGCGGTACCGATTGCTCCGCGATCAGTCCGTAAAGAATCAGCGACAGGCTGGGAGGAATCACGATGCCGATCGTGCCGGAAGCGCCGACCACGCCAAGCGCAAAATGACGCGGATAGCCGCGCTCGATCATCGCCGGCACCAGAATGGTGCCCATGGCGAGCGCGGTCGCAACCGAGGAGCCGCAGATCGCGGCAAACAGGGTGCATGACACCACCGTCACGAGACCGAGTGCGCCCCGCAATCGTCCGAACCAGGCGATCGCGACATCGACCAGCGCTTTGGCGACGCCGCCGCGCCGCATGAATGCGGCGGCCATCACGAACAGGGGCAAGGCCATCAGTGTGCTGGAATTCATTTCATCGGCGATCTTCTGCGCGATCGCCACCAGAGGCTGGTCGCTGAAGCCGAACAGGACCGCCGCGCAGAGACCCAACACCAGAAAGATCGGCATTCCCGCGCAGAGCAGCCCGAAGAACATCAGCAGGAAAAGCATCGTCCACATCGTGTCGGTCTCGTTGTTGCTGGACCTGAAGCGTCCCGATGCGGGACCACGACGGTCAGTTTGCCGATGGCAGATCGGTCATCAAGACGGCTGACGTCGTCGATCGCTCAGTGATCGTGAACGGCGATGACCATGGTGGCGGGATCGAAGCGGAATACGAGCAAATAAAGCTTGATGACGCAGCGCAACAGCATCAGCACGGCGCCGGTCAGGATGGCCGAGTAGTAAATCCACATCGGGAATTCGAGGCCCGTGATGCTGCGCTCGTCGAGGCTGCGGGCGACATCCGCAACCTGGAAGCCGCAATAGGCCAGGCCGCCACAAAACAAGATCGCGACACAGCAGTTGAATGCCTCGACCCATCTTTGCCCTTGCGGCGGCAACAGTCGCAGCACGACGTCGGGCCTGACATGCCCATCGGTCCGGACCAACTGGCTCGACGCCAGAAACACCGCCCAGACCGTCAGATAGACCACTACCTCCTCGCCATTGATGAAGGCGAAGTTCTTGTTCACGTAGCGACCGATGACCTGAGCGGTCCCGACCGTCAGCGCGGCGGCACCAAGAACTCCTATCAACAGGAGTTCAAGCCTGTTCCAGATCTTCATCATGGGTGGCAATCAATGGCCGACGGTCGTTACATCCGCCTGCACCTGCAGCAGCAAGGCGGGCGAAATCCGCAACTCCTTCGCGATGCCGTCCTGCAAAGGCAGCATCTTGGCGCGGACCGCAGCGAGCGCGCTCTCGGACGGCGAAACGAACACGATGCCGTTCTTTTCCAGCGTGTGGCGCGCCTCGGTCTGAGCTTCTTCCATACTCTTGCGGTAGGCCTGGATGTTCTCCTGCCAGAGGTCGACGACCAGCTTCTGGAGATCCGGCGGCAGCTTCTTGTAGAAGCTCTCGCTGATCATCGGCACGTAGAACCCGACGAATTCGCGATCCGCAAATCCATATTTCACGCCGGATTCCCAGAGCTTTGCGCTGGCAAGGCTTTCATCGGTCGAGCTCAGCCCGTCGAACGTGCCTTGCGAGAGCGCCAGCGGAACGTCCGGCCAGGCTGTGACGTTCGGTATTGCATTGAAGAACTTGGCTCGCGCCGATTGTCCGGCACCGCCGGAGTTGCGGATCTTCATGCCGGCCTGATCGGCGAAGTCGCGGATCGCCTTGTTGGTGCTGTAGGTGTTTTGATATCCGAGCTGCAGCCAGGGGCCGAGCAATTTGACATCAAGCTTGCTCTCGAATTGCTTGTTGATGATCTCGCCGATCTTGCCGTCGGCAGCAGCATAGACCACCGGGTAGGGCTGCCCGAAAAATGCCGGCAGCTGGAAGACGTCTGCATCGGGGACGAAGCCGGTCAGCACCCAGGTGCCGGGGATCGCCATCTCGACGGCGCCCTGACGCAGCGCCTTCACCACGTCGCGGTCGCGAAACAACTGGCCGCTGTGGAACAGCTCGGTCGTGATCCGCCCGCCGGATTTTTCCTGCAGCTTCTTCAGGTAGTCGGCGGCAGACAATGTCCGTCCGTGTGTCGCCGACGTGTCCACCGAAGCCCGCAGCTTGAACTGAGGTTCGGCTGCTAGCGCTCCCTGGCTGCACTGAATCGCAAGCACGGCAAGCACGGCCGTCACGGCGCCCCGCATCATCGAGTTTCTCCCCTTGGCCGTCGTGTTCTGTCCGCGACGGGTCACGGAAGCTAACGGGCAGGCTAGGTTGATTCAAGTGGAACGTTTCATTGCATAGGTGTGTCAGTAGCGGCGCGTCGTTTGGAGCTCTGATGGATCGTTCGATCGACAGAGTAAATTACTGTTATTATTCATATTTATTGCATGTCGAGAACGGTGGCTCATCTCAAGCATAGCTGATCTGCCCTATTTTGCATGAAACGTTTCATTGACAAGGCGACCTCCGCGCGCCTAGCGTCCCGGCGCCGAGCGATACGCGCGGCCCCGGAGCGGAACGCTTCGGGTTTCCACGCAACAAGTGGACGGCGCATGAGCCGCAACAAATTACGGGGGGAGTGATGAGCACTACGCGGAGAAATCTGCTGTTGTCCGGCATCGCCATCGGCGCTGCTCTGGCCAGTTCGAATGTTTCGGTGATGGCGGCGGGACAGGAATTGACGCTCGGCGTCGTCGGCGTTCTGTCGGGTCCCGCTGCGCAATGGGGTCTCGCGCTGCGCGGCGCGGTCGAGCTCGTCGCTGCCGAGGCCAACCGGGACGGCCTGATCAAGGTCGACGGGACGCCATGCAAGGTCAATGTCGTTGCCATCGACAGCAAGTACACGGCCGAAGGCGCCGCCGCTGCAGCCAACACGCTGGCAGGGCAGGGCGTTAAATTCATCATCGGCCCGATCGGCTCGCCCGAGCTCACCGGCGTGAAGCCGATCGCCAAACGCAATTCGATGCTGGTGATGGGCAACGGCTACGCCAAGGATGCGCTATCGCCGCAGTTGCCACTGGTGTTCCACATGGGGCCGGGTCCTTCGGGCTGGGCCGAGCCGATCATCAAGATCGCCAAGCAGAAGTTCGGCATGAAGAGCGTGGTGCTGGTCGCGCCGAACGACCAGGGTGGCACGGATATCGCGAGCGTCGACGCCGACGCATACAAGAGAACCGGCATCACCGCTTCCGAAGAATATTATCAGCGTGGCACCACCAATTTCGCGCCGATCGTGACCCGGATCATGAACGCGAAGCCCGACGCCGTCGATCTCGCTTCATCGCCCCCTGGCGACGCCGGCATCATCGTGAAGCAATTGCGTCAGGCTGGCTTTGAGGGACCGATCGGACGTCTCGGCGGTCCGGGATACACCGAAATCTCCCGCGTCGCCGGTGGCGACGAGGTGCTGAAGGACTTCTATTGGTACGAGCCGGTTCTCATCGACGAGAAAGTGCAAATGATCGCCGACGAGTACAAGAAGCTGCTCGGTGCCGAGCGGCCGGAAAACAATCTGTTCTTTCAGTGGGTCTCCGCCGCCCGCATGGTAACCAAAGCCATCGCCAAGGCCGGTACCATCTCGGACACGGCCAAGGTTGCCGAGGCCCTGCGATCGTTGCCGGTTGAGGATCCCAATATCGGTCCCGGTCACTGGATCGGGCAGGATTTCTTCGGCATCAACCAGGAACTGTCGTTCCCGTTCGGTGTCGGACTCGTGGAAAAAGGCAAGCTGCAACCGACCATCAGGGTCGAAGCGGCCGGCGGCAAGTAGCGGGTACTCCGTGCAAGGTTTTGTCGCCACCTGCCTCATCGGCATCAGCCTGGGTGCGCAGTACGCGCTGCTCGCCCTCGGCTTCACCCTGATCTTCGGCATTCTGGGAGTCGTCAATTTCGCGCATGGCGGCTTCTACGTTCTCGGAGGATATCTCGCCTATTCCGCGGTGACCTATCTTGGCATGCCCTACGCGCTGGCGGTGATCTGCGCGGCGCTGGGCACCACGCTGCTCGGATTCCTGTTCGAACGCTTCGTGCTGGATCGCGTGATCGACGATCATCTGGCGACGCTGATGCTGACGCTCGGCCTCTATTTGATGATGTCGAGCGGCATATTGGTGGTGTTCGGACCGCAATCTCCGGCCTTCGCCTTTCCATTGACCGGTGTCATTCACGGCCATGGCTTCTTTGTGCCGATCGAGAATCTCGTGGTGCTGGGCGTCTGCATCGTCGGGATCCTGTCGATCTACGGCCTGATCTATTACACCGATTTCGGCCGCGCGCTGCGAGCGCTGGCCGATGACCGCGCGGTGGCGACAGCGCAGGGACTGCGTCCCGCGATTCTGTTCCCGGCTGCCTTCGCCCTGGCGACGGGGCTCGCCGGCCTCACCGGCGCGCTGGTCACACCGATCCTGTCGCTCGCGCCGCATATCGGCGATCCTGTGCTGGCGACGTCCTTCCTGATCGTCATTCTCGGCGGTCTCGGTAGCGTCGGTGGTGCGACAGTCGCGGCTTTCATCGTCGGCATGGCGGAGGCGTTCTCTGCGGTCTATCTCGGTGGCTCGAAGGGCGCACTCGCGCTGTTCGTGCTCGTCCTGGTCATGCTGGTCGTCAAGCCATCGGGTCTTTTCGGTCACCGGGTTCGGGGAGCTTGAGCACATGACAGCCCGCACCCTTTCCAAGCGCGGCGACCTGGCCGAGGCAGCAAGCGTCGTGGTCATCGCGGCCGCTTTCGTAGTTCCCTGGCTCAGCCAGAACCCGATGGTCTATTCGCTGGCCAACCAGATGCTGATCGCGATTACGGCCGCGTTCAGCGTCTACATCATGCTGCGCATGAATCTGATGACCTTCGCGGTGCCGACCTTCATGGCGATCGGCGGTTACACCGTCGCGATCCTGGGGCTTCGTCACGGCGTGACCGATGTGCTGCTGCTGGGGCTTGCGAGCTTCGTGGTGCCGGCGCTGTTTGCGCTGCCGCTCGGCGCGCTGGTGCTCCGTCTGACCGGCGTCTATTTCGTGCTGGTCACGTTCGTCCTCACCGAGATCACGCAACTGTTGCTGTTTGAAACGCCGGGGTGGACCGGCGGGTCCAATGGACTGGTCGGCATGCCGGCCGTGACGCTGTTCGGGCTGGAGCTCGCCGACAACCGCGCGGTGCTGCAGGTCACGATCGGGCTGGCGCTCGCCGGCGCTATCGTCACCGCTGCGGTGACCCGCACGCTGCGCCAGCATTTCGCGGCGATCGAGGAGAACGAACTGCTCGCCCAGAGTCTTGGTCTCGTCGTCTGGCACTACAAGGCGTTCGGCTTCGCCTTCGCCGCGGGCGTATCCGGGCTCGCCGGCTTCGCCCTCGTCAACATGCTGCTCACGGCCCATCCGACCTCGTTCAGCGCGCTGTCATCGGTCAACTACATTGCCTATGCGATCATCGGTGGGAAGAGCAGCATGCTTGGCCCGGTTGTCGGTGGCGCCCTGCTGATCTGGGCGGGAGACGTCTTCGCATTGCGCGGGGAGTATTCCCAGTTCCTGTTCGGCTTCCTGATCGTGGTGGTGGTGCTGGTCGCGCGCGAGGGCGTCGTCGGGACGATCCATCGCCTCGGCGTCCGCGTGTTTTCGCCACCGTCGCCGTCGCGGTCTTCCGCCGTCGCCTCGTCGCCGACGCTGAGTGTGCCCAATGCGATGGAGCCCCTGCAATGACGGCTGAACGCACCGGACGGACCGACGGCGGCGCGCTGCTCGAGGTCGCAGCCATCTCCAAGCGTTTCGGCGGGCTGCATGTCTTCGACAATGTCAGCTTCGCCATCCCGCCAGGCGACGTCCTTGGCGTCATAGGGCCGAACGGCGCCGGCAAGACAACGCTCATCAACGTCATTTGCGGCATGCTGCCGCCGACCATCGGCCGGGTGCGGCTCGACGGCAAGGATATGACCGGCAAGCCGCTGCATGCCGTCAGTCGCATGGGAATTATCCGCAGCTTCCAACAGACCAACACCTTCCGTACGGCATCGGTCCGCGAGAACATTTCGAGGGCCCTTCGCTTCAGCGGCAGTGGGCCCGGATGGGACAGCGTCGCGCCGCTGATCGACGAGTTCGAGCTCGAACCGCAGCTCGACGAGCAGAGCGACAAGCTGCCGTACGGGCTCCAGAAGATGCTGGGCCTTATTCTGGCTTGCGCCGCCCGGCCGAAAGTCCTCCTGCTCGACGAGCCGGCGGCCGGTCTCGAGCGGCGGGAGCGCCTGCGGGTCGATGCTTTCGTGCGCCACGTGAGGACGGAGCTCGGTTGCGGGGTCCTGATCGTCGAGCATGACATGGATCTCGTGCGCCGCCTCTGTCCAAGAATACTGGTGCTCGATTCCGGTCGTGTCCTGGCCGAGGGCGCTCCGGCCGACGTCCTGGCACGCAAGGATGTCATTGACGCCTATCTCGGGACAGTGGACGAGGAGGCGGCCTGATGCTGGCGGTGAAAGACCTCGAAGTCCGCTACGGCGGCATCACGGCAATCAGCGGCGTCTCGATCGACGTCGCCGAGGGCGAGACGGTGCTGCTGATCGGCGCCAATGGTGCCGGCAAGTCGAGCCTGATCAACGCCATCATCGGTCTGGTCCAGGCCTCGCATGGCAGCGTGCGCTTCGCGGGCCGTGATCTCAGTGCCGTATCCTGCGATGGGCGCGCGCGGGCCGGAATTGGGTATTCGCCCGAAGGGCGCCGCGTGTTCCCGACCATGTCGGTCGCTGACAACGTCCTGAGCGGCGCCTGCTGGCACGGCGGAGCGAGCCAGCGCCAAGCCTGGGCCTGGCTTTGTGGCATCTTTCCGATCCTGAAGGAGCGCGCCAGCCAGCCGGCCGGACAATTGTCGGGGGGACAACAGCAGATCGTCGCCTTGGCGCGCGCCATGAGTTCGTTTCCCAAGCTGCTGCTGCTGGATGAACCCTTCCTCGGGCTCGCGCCGGTGTGGATCGCGCAGATCAGCGAGGCGATCCGTCATATGCAACAGCGCGGCACGACCATTCTCATGACCGAGCAGATGGCGCGTCCGGCGCTCAAGCTTGCCACACGCGGCTACGTGATGCGCGGTGGCGAGGTCAGGCGGAGCGGCACCGTCGCCGAAATTCGCGACGTTGCGCTTGCCGAGGAGTATTTGTGATGTCCGCTACTTTGAACGCCACTGCGCTGCTCGGGACCTTCGCCGCAACGACGTCGGCGAGCGAACTGTCCCCGGATGTCGCCACGAAGGCAGCCATTTGCCTGCTGGACTCGCTGGGGCTCGCGCTCGCGGCGCGACACGAGCCGACGGCCGCGGCCGCGCGCGCGATGTCCGCGGAGGTGCTGCCTGGACCGCGCACCGCGCGCATCTGGGCGAGCGGCAAACATGCCGCGCTGTCCGAGGCGGTTCTCGCCAACGGCATTGCCGTTCACGCCCATTTTCAGGACGACACCGACCACGATTCATGGACGCACCCGGGATCCCTGATTGCGCCGGTCGCGGTGTCGCTTGGTGAAACGCTGGATGCGCCGCTGCGCACCGTATTGACCGCTCTCACGGTCGGCTATTCCACGCTCAAATGGCTTGGTGCGGGTGAAGTCGTTGCCCGCGGCCTGATCGGCAGGGGCGTGCGGACCAGCCCGACCTTCGGCACGATCGGTGCTGCGGCGGCGGCCGCAGCCGCACTTGGGCTCGATCCACCGAGGTCCACCAGCGCGGTTGCAATCGCGGCCTGCACGACCGGCGGCACGCTGGAGCCGGTGCGCTGCGGCTCCGATGAATGGCGCGTACAGAACGGGCGCGCCGCCCAGGGCGGGCTGGTGGCCGCGGAGCTTGCGGCGCGCGGCGTCCAGGGGGCGCCCGATGCGCTGGAAGGACCGAAGGGATTGTTGCGCTCGCTTGCCGGCCTCGATCGCACGCCAGAACAATGGCAGCGAGGCCCCGATGTCGCGACGATGATCGGCATCATGGCAAAGCCGTTCGCAACCCTGGGCGACAACATGTCGGCGGTGCTGGCGGCGCATATGCTTCACCGCGACGGCATCGATCTGTCGCAGGTGAAGCGGATCACCGTGACGATCTGGGAGCCCTATACGCAATATCCGGGAACGTCATTCAAGGGACCGTTCACGCGGACGGTGCAGACCCAGGCCAGCACCGCCTTTGCGGTCGCCGCCATGCTGCGCTACGGCCGCCTCGACTACGAGATGGGCGTCGAGCACCGCCAGGACCGGGAGATCATGGCACTCGTCGGAAAGACGATCGTCGAGCCGGACGCTGTCGGCACCCATCTCGACGCGACCGTCGAGTTGGAGATGGAAAATGGTGCGCGTCTTCGCCGGACCGCGCGCGAGGCGCCCAAGGTTCTGGTGTTCCAGGACGAAGCCCGCGCCACCGAGGTTTTCGATAGCCGCCTGGCCGGCACCGGAATTCCGGCCGGCGAAGGCGCCAGCCTTGCGGCCGAGGTTTTCGCCTCGGCACGTAGTGGCGGATCGATGCCTGTGCGCAGGCTGCTCGACCGCCTGACCCGATCTCAAAGGGATGCGATCAAATGAAACTTGGACTTGAAGGCAAGACTGCGATCGTCACCGGCGGCAGCAAGGGCATTGGTCTCGAGACCGTACGCTTGCTGGCGGAGGAGGGTGTCAAGGTTCTGGTCTGCGCGCGCCGCGAGGACGCGCTGGCCGAATGTCGTTCTGACGTCGAGCGGAGCACCGGCGTCAAGGTCGAAACGCTGTCGCTTGATGTGACGGATCTGAAGCAGATCGAGCGGCTGCCGGCGGTCGCCCGCGACCGTCTCGGCCGCGTCGACATTCTGGTCAACAATGCCGGCACGGGCACCTACAAGCCGTTCCTCGAAGTCACCGACGAGGAACTGCAATACGGCATGGCGATCAATTTCTTCGCTCAGTTCCGTATCTGTCAGCGCATCATCCCGATCATGATCGAGCAGAACGGCGGCGGCATCGTCAACGTGTCGGGCGAAACCGGGATCATGGTGACGATGCCGCCGTTCCTGTCGTCATGCACCGGTCCGGCCAAGTCGGCCGAAATCCGCTTCTCCAAGATTCTCGCCAACGAATTCGGGCCGCACAACATTCGCGTCAACTGCGTCGTTCCCGGTTTCGTCAATACTCCGGAACGTTTTGCAAAATGGGAGCGTGAGCTCGCCAAGCGCAATCTGGGCGAAGAGGAGGCGGAAGCCGAACGCAAGCGCTGGTCGAAAAATAACTCGATGCGCAACACGCGCTGGGGCACGCCGGAGGAACTCGCCAATTTGATCGTCTTCGCGCTGTCCGACCGCGCGAGCTTCGTCAACGGCGCGGTGCTGGTTGCCGACAATGCGCAGGACAAGTCGTGAAAGCGACGCCGCTCGACATGATGAATCGATTGATGACAACAGGGACGTCGGCGGCCCTTGCGGCAGCCGGGAGGATTTGATGGACGTTGACAAGCCGCTCGCTGGTATCACCGTGATTGAACTCGGACACAGCGTGGCCGCCCCCTATGCCGGATTGATTCTGGCCGATCTCGGCGCCCGTGTGATCAAGGTCGAAAATCCCAAGAGCGGCGATTATGCGCGTGGCTGGGGGCCGCCGTTCTGGAACGGAACGGCAAGTGTGTTCCATAGTCTCAATCGCGGCAAGGAAGGCATCACCGTCGATTTCGGCGCGGCGGAGGATTGCGAGAGGCTGAAGTCGCTGATCCTGAACGAGGCCGATGCCGTCATCCAGAATCTGCGGCCCGGCATTCTGGACAAGTTTGGTCTCACCGCGGATGCGCTCAGCGCCGCGAAGCCATCGCTGATCTGGTGCGACATCGGCGCGTTCGGCGCCAAGGGGCCGCTCGCCAGCAAGCCCGGCTACGATCCGCTCGCCCAGGCCAGCACCGGCATCATGAGCGTTACCGGCGAGGGCGGCCGGCCGCCGGTGCGTGTCGGCGTCTCGCTGGTCGACATGGGCTCCGGCATGTGGGCAGTGATCGGCATGCTCGCTGCGTTGGTGGCGCGCAACAAGGGCGGTCAGGGTCGCAGCGTTGCGACCTCGCTTTACGAGACCGGGCTCGCGTGGATGACCGTTCCGCTGGCCGGCTATGCGGCGTCAGGTGAGGTGCGCAAGCCCTATGGATCGGGCACCGCGGAAATCGCGCCCTATCAGGCATTCGAGGCGTCCGACGGATGGCTGATGATTGCCGCCGGCAACGACAATCTGTTCCGCAAGCTGTGCGTGGCGTTGAGCCTCGAGGCGCTTGCGCATGATCCCGACTTCGCGACCAACGCGGCAAGGGTCGTCAACCGCGAACGACTGATCCCCCAAATCGCGGCCGCGGTGCGTAAGTATACGGCCGATGCGCTTGGCTTCATTCTCGACGGCGCCGGGGTTCCCAATGCACCGCTGCTGACCACCGATCAGGTTGCGGAGCATCCGCAAACCCGCGCCCTCGACATGATGGTGCGATGTGCTGGCGACGATATCGATCTTGTCGGCGTTCCGCTTGCCTTCGACGGTATGCGACCGCGCGCACGCACCGCTGCGCCGGCGCTCGGCCAGCACAATGCCATTCTTCGAAAGCCTGCGAGCAAGGGAGCCATCAATGCGAACTGATTTCCAGACCATCAAGGTCGAACGGCGTGATGGCGATATCCTGCTGGTGACCTTGCACCGGCCGGAAGCGTCGAATGCGATGAACACCCAGATGGGCCTCGATCTGGTGGAGCTGTTCGAGGGCTTCTCGACCGACATCGAGGGGTTGCGCGCGGTGATCCTGACCGGACACGGCGACAAGGCGTTCTGCGCCGGGGGCGATCTGAAGCAGCGCAACGGCATGACGGACGAGGCCTGGCAGGCGCAGCATCTGGTCTTCGAGCGCATGCTGCGCGCTCTGCTGGGCTGTCCGATTCCCGTGATCGGCGCGATCAATGGTGCGGCCTATGGCGGCGGCTGCGAGATCGCCGCGGCGCTCGACTTCGTCTACGCCTCGACCAATGCGCGCTTCGCGCTGACCGAAGTGACGCTCGGCATCATGCCGGGTGGCGGCGGCACGCAGAATCTGCCGCGCGCCGTCGGCGAGCGCCGCGCCAAGGAATTGATCCTGTCCGGGCAGCCGTTCTCGGCTGCCGAGGCCGAGCAGTGGGGGCTGGTCAATCGGGTGCTGCCGCCAGGGGAGTTGCTGGAGGCGACCTTCGCCATCGCCCATCGCATCGCTGCCAATGGCCCGATCTCGGTGCGCCAGGCCAAGCAGGCGATCCATCGCGGTTTGCAGATGTCGCTCGCCGATGGCCTCGCCTTCGAGATCGAGGCCTACAACCGTCTGGTCCCGACCGCGGACCGGCGCGAAGGGGTGCTGGCGTTCAATGAGCGCCGCAAACCCAACTTTCAAGGCAAGTAGGAGGAGGCGCGAAATGCGTGAGAAAGCTCATGTTCGCGAGGTCGGACCCCGCGACGGCATTCAGATGGTCAAAACCATCCTGCCGAGCGCGCGCAAGCTGGCCTGGTGTCGTGGCGCGGTGGAGGCCGGAATCCGCGGGATCGAGGTGACCTCATTCGTGCCGGCCAAGGTGATCCCGCAATTTGCCGACGCGGAGGAGGTGGCCGGCGGCGCGCTGACAATGCCGGGCTTGCGGCCCTCGGTTCTGGTTCCGAATCTGAAGGGGGCCGAGCGTGCCTTCGCGCTCGGTGTGCCAATCGTCAACTACGTGCTGTCGGCGAGCGAGGAGCACAACCAGGCCAATGTTCGCCGCAGCACAGAAGAGTCGCTGCAGGACTTCGCGCGCATCGCCGCGGCGCGCGATCAGCGCCCCGGGGCACGAATCGAACTTGGTGCGGGCATCGCGACCGCATTCGGCTGCACCATCTCGGGGACGGTATCGGAGGCACGAGTGGTCGAGATCGCGGTGCGACTCGCCGGGATGGGCGCCGACGAGATCATCGTCGCCGATACGGTCGGCTATGGCGATCCGGGTCAGGTCCGCCGCCTGATGGGCGCGGTGATCGCAGCGGTGCGTCCACTGCCGGTCGCCTGCCACTTCCACGACACGCGCGGTCTCGGTCTCGCCAATGTGACGGCGGCACTGGATGCGGGTGTACGCGCCTTCGACGCATCCCTCGCCGGACTCGGCGGCTGTCCGTTCGCACCCGGCGCCACCGGCAACATCGACACCGAGGATACCGTCTTCCTGCTCGAGCAACTCGGTTTCGATACCGGCGCCGATGTCGAGCGGCTGGTTGCCTTGCGACGCGAGGTCGAGAGCTGGCTGCCCGGCGAACGGTTCTCCGGCGCGATCGCCCGCGCCGGCCTGCCCAAAACGTTCCGCGTGTCGGCCAGCGCCGCCGCCTGAAAGGATATGACATGAACTATCACGACGCCGCCCAAACCGCCGACATGGAGGTCACCGTCACGTTGGGCGAGGATTTCTCCGACCTGCGCAACACGGTGCGGCAGATCTGCAAGGGCTTTCCGGGCGAATACTGGCGCAAACTCGACGATCAAAGCGCCTATCCGACCGAATTCGTCGCGGCGTTGACGGAGGCGGGATTCCTCGGCGCGCTGATCCCGGAGGAATATGGCGGTTCGGGCCTGCCGCTGCGTGCGGCGGCAGTGATCCTCGAAGAGATCAATGCGAACGGCTGCAGCGCCAGTCCCGCGCATGCCCAGATGTACATCATGGGTACGTTGCTTCGTCACGGCAACGAGACCCAGAAGCGGACCTACCTGCCGGAAATCGCGGCGGGACGGCTGCGGCTGCAGGCCTTTGGCGTAACCGAGCCCAATACCGGCTCCGATACCACCCAGCTCAAGACCCGCGCCGAGCGTCAGGGGGACGTCTATGTCGTCAACGGCCAGAAGGTCTGGACGTCGCGGGCGCTGCACTCCGACCTGATGCTGCTGCTGGCGCGCACCAGTCCGGTCGATCAGGTGAAGCGGCGCACCGACGGACTTTCGGTGTTCCTCGTCGACTTGCGTGAGGCCAAGGGCAACGGCGTCGAAATCCGCCCGATCAAGGCGATGGTCAATCACAATACGACAGAGGTGTTCATCGAGAACCTGAAAGTGCCGGTCGCCAATCTCATCGGGGAGGAAGGCAAGGGCTTTCGCTACATCCTCGACGGCATGAACGCCGAACGAATCCTGGTCGCCTCCGAATGTGTGGGCGACGGACGCTGGCTTCTCGGCAAGGGCGTCGCCTATGCCAATGAGCGGCGCGTCTTCGGACGATCGATCGGCCAGAATCAAGGCATCCAGTTTCCGCTGGCGCGCGCCTACGCCGAACTCGAAGCCGCCGACATGATGTGCCGCCGCGCCGCCGCGCTGTTCCAGGCCGGGCAGCCCTGCGGAGCAGACGCCAACATCGCCAAGCTGCTGGCGTCGGAGGCCACCTGGAAGGCTGCCGATACGACATTCCAGACCCATGGCGGCTTCGCCTTTGCGCAGGAATACGACGTCGAGCGCAAGTGGCGTGAGGTCCGTCTTTACCAGACAGCCCCGATCTCGACCAACATGGTGCTGGCCTTTGTGGCGCAGCACGTGCTCGGTCTTCCGCGTTCCTACTGAGGAGACGACCCATGCTGGATATCACGCGTCAGACGGCCAATTTTGTAGCCGGCCTCAAGCTGTCCGATCTGTCCGGCCGCTGCCGCGAGGCGGCGCGGACCGGCATCATCGACTGCGTCGGCGTCATGATCGCTGGCGCCGCCGAGCAGCCGGTGCGGATCGTGTCGGCGATGGTGGCCGCGTCCACGCAGAACGACGGCGCGCCCGAGGTTCCGTCGGGCCGCAATCTCGCGGCGCCGGATGCTGCGCTCGTCAACGGCGTCGCGGCGCATGTGCTCGACTATGACGACGTGGCGCTGGCCGGACATCCGAGCACGGTGCTGGTGCCGGCCATCCTGGCCGAAGGCTGGTCGCTCGACTCCAGCGGTGCCGACGCGCTCGCCGCCTATGCCGCGGGCTACGAAGTCTGGGCGCAGGTCATTGCGCTGGAGCCCGGTCACCTCCATGAGCGCGGCTTTCACCCGACGGCCGTGATGGGCGCGCTCGCCACCGCGGCCGCCTGTGCGCGGCTGCGCAATCTCGACTCCACGAAGACCGCGCATGCCATCGCGATCGCCGCCTCGCTCGCCTCCGGACTGGTCGCCAATTTCGGCACCATGACCAAATCGCTGCATGCCGGCCGCACCGCTCAATCCGGCGTGCTTGCCGCGCGCCTCGCCGATCAGGGATTTACCGCATCGCTGGACGTGCTCGAGCACCAAACCGGCTTCCTGCGCGCCCATTCGCCATCGGGCACGCCGGATATCGAAAACGGGACGATCGATATAGGCCGCAACTGGCGGCTGGCCGATCTCGGCATCAATGTGAAGCGCTATCCGACCTGCTATGCGACCCATCGTTCGATCGACGCGATGATTGGCCTGGTGAATGCGCACAAGCTCAAACCCGACGACGTGAAGGAAATTCGGGTCCACACCGGCGTCACCCAAAGGCTGATGTTGCGCAACACCAATCCGCAGACCGGTCTCGAGGCCAAGTTCAGCATGGAATTCGCGATGACCGCCGCGCTGATCGCCGGCCGTGTCGGGCTGTCCGAGCTCACCGATGAGTTCGTCTCGCGGCCCGACGTCGGCGCTACCTTCGCCAAGGTCCGCTGCACGACGACGGACGAGATCATGCCGGGCGACCAGCCGTTCGCGCCGGCCGACCGCGTCAGCGTCGTGTTGACGTCGGGCGAAGTGCTTGAGCACGCGCCGGTGGTTCATGCCAAGGGCAGCTGGCAGCGCCCGCTTTTGCGCGACGAACTGCAGGATAAGTTCATGGACTGCGCGACCCGGGTGTTCAAGCAAGGCCAGGCCGCAGCACTGTTCGAGCAGCTCTGGAATATCGAGGACCTCGGGTCGATCCGTTCGCTGCGCCTGACCAACGATCGGGGCGACGCATGAGCGCGGCAATGCCTGGGAAGAGATCGACGCCGCGGATCTGGCACCAGTCGGTCAACGAGCTCGATCATCTCGAAGTCTACAAGCGCGCGCTCGAGGCCCATGCGGCGGAAATCCTTGGCGACGACGCCGAGGTCGTCGTCCACGGGCTTCCGTCCGGATCATACGCCGGCGCTTCGGCCACTGCGGTGCTCGGCAATGCATTCGCCTATCACCGCATTCTCAGCCGGGTGATCGACAATGCGATCGCGGCCGAGCGGCAGGGTTATGATGCCTTCGTGATCGGCTCGTTCAGCGAGCCGTTTCTGCGCGAGATCCGCTCCGCGGTGGATATTCCCGTCGCCTCGCTGACCGAGAGTGGTCTTCTGGTCGGCTGCTCGCTCGGCAGCTATGTGGCGTTGATCTCCAATGCGCCGGCGGTGCAGTGGATGACGAAGGTGGCGGTCGACAAGCACAAGCTCGCCGCGCGTGTGCTGGAGGTCGCGGCGATGGATCCGCCGCTCGACGAGCCGCAGCTGGCGCGTGCTTACGCCGACCCGGCTCCGGTCATCGCAAATTTCACCGCCGCGGCCGAGCGCCTGGTGGCGCGCGGCGCTGACGTCATCATTCCGGCGGAAGGCGTGCTGGCGGAACTCTTGGTTCGTCACGGCGTCCACCGCATCGCCGGTGCTCCTGTGATGGACGTGTTTGCCGTCACCTGGGCCTACGCGCTGATGCAGATCAGGCTCTGGTCGAAGGCGCAACTTGGCGTGGGCCGGAGCTGGCACCACAGGCGCGACGATGCAGCGATCGTTGCAAGATTTTGGCAAGGGGACGCACAATGAGCACTTCACCCTCAACGCAAGTCGCGGGAGTCTATCACCGCAGGCTTGGCGACGCGCTGGTCACCGGCCTCAGCGACGGTTACGTCGACATGGGATACACGATCTTTCGCAATATCCCCGAGGAGGAAACCAAGGCCATTCTGGCGCGCGATCATCGCACCTCGCCGCCGCGCATCTCGGTCAACGCCTTTGCCGTGCGCATGGACAACCGGACCTACCTGATCGACTGCGGATCAGCGGATCTGATGGGGCCGACCTGCGGTCGCCTGCCGGCAAATCTCGCTGCCGCCGGCATCGATCCGGCCTCGGTCGACGCGGTGCTGCTGACCCATGTCCATCCCGACCATTCCAACGGGCTGACAGATGCCGCAACCGGAACGCGGCTGTTTCCCAATGCGGAAGTCATCGTCCATGAGAACGAGATCAATCACTGGTTCAACGACGAGGCGATGGCCAAGGCGGCCGAGCGGCCCCGGCGCCGCTATTTCGAGGCCGGCCGCACCCAGCTGAAGCCCTATATGGCTGCCGATCGCGTCAAGACATTCCGGAAGGGCGAGGTGCTCCCGGGCGTCACGGCGATCCCGATCCACGGTCATACCCCCGGCCACGCCGCCTATGTCGTATCGCGCGGCCGCGAATCAATGGTGGTTTGGGGAGACACGGTCCATGTGCCGGAGATCCAGGTTGCACGTCCGGAAGTGACAATGGAATTCGACACCGACCCCGAGGCGGCCGCGGCCGCTCGTCAGATGATGTTCGACATGGTGGTCACTGACGACATGCTGGTCGGCGGCATGCATCTGCATTTCCCCGGGTTCGGACATATGCGGCGCGAGGCAGGCCGATACAGCCTGGTGGCGGAGCAGTGGGCGTTCGAAGTATGAGCCGCAATATCGTCGAAGCCGACGCCATCTGATCGTTCCGGAACAAGGACGGGAGGCCAGGCCGTTTGGATCACGGTGGAGAAATGCACAAATCATTTGCCTTCGGCCGGCGGATAGCACCTGCGGCCGAATTGGCTTCCGCGTATTGTGCAGGGGATTGAGGTCTCAGCCCCGGTGATGGTGATGGCAGAACAGCAAACGGCAGGTCGCGGAAGCAAATTGACGATCCGCGACGTGGCGACCGCAGCGGGCGTTTCGACCGGCACGGTGTCGCGGGTGCTCAATGCCAATGCCACCGTCCATCCCGACATCCGCCGGAAGGTCCAGCGCGCAATCGATGATCTGGGCTATACGCCGAACGCGGTGGCGCAGAGCATGCGCATCCGGTCGACCCACACGATCGGCTGCATCTTGCGTGAGATCAACATTCCGCAACTGGCGGGCTTCGTCAAAGCCGCGCACGACGTGCTGGACGAGGTCGGCTTCTCGCTGCTCATATCCAACTCGGAAGGCCGCAAGGAGCGTGAGCGAGAGCTGCTCAGCCGGCTGTCGCGGCGGCAGGCCGACGGCGTGATGATGGGGCCGTACACGCCGATCGCCGGTGAGTTCGAGGCCTTCCTGCGCGATCTCGATATTCCGATCGTGCTGATCGATCGTGATCAGCCGGATTGGACTGATGCCGTTATGGCCGATCACGCCGAAGGGATGCGCGTCGCGGTCAGTCATTTGCTCGATCTTGGTCATCGGCGCGTGGCGCTGATCACCGGCGACGCCGGGCTCTATCCGGCGCGCGAACGCGTTCGCGGCTATCAGGAGGCTTTTGCCGCGCGAAATCTCGAGCCCGATCCCTCGCTCGTTCACGCCGGGAGCTTCCTGCCCGGCGCTGGATTTCGTATCACCTCGGCATTGCTCGGCCAGCGCAACCCTCCGACCGCGATCATTTCCGGCGGCATCGACATGCTGTCTGGCGTGCTGCGCGCGGTGCGCGGGCGAGGCCTGCGGATACCTGAGGACGTGTCGCTGATCGCGTCAGGCCATTCCGAGCTCGCCGAGCTCGTCTCGCCGGCCGTCGCCATCATCGGCTGGGATCAGGCGGAGGTCGGCCGAATTGCGGCTGGCATGCTGCTCGATCGCATCCGAAACGACGGTCCGCACGAGCCGCGGCGCGTGCTCGTGCCCAACGAGTTCATCCCGCGCGCGTCGCTGGGGCCCCCAAGACGTACCTGAAGACTTGCCGTCCATGGCACGAACGGACGGCCATAGCATGCAAGGAGACAGTTCCATGAGTGGTGAAATGATCAACGGCAAAGAAGACGAGCGGCCGATGCTGTTCAAGCCACTCACGATTCGAGGCCTTACGCTGAAGAACCGCCTCGTCGTGCCGCCGATGGTCCATTACAGCTGCGAACCGGGAAATACCTGCGGAGCGTTTCATCTCGTACACCTTGGTCGCTATGCGCTCGGTGGATTTGGGCTCGTCTTCGTCGAAGTGACGGCGGTGGAGGAAGTCGGACTCACCAACGAAAACGATCTCGGCATCTGGAATGACGAGCAGGCCGAGAGCTTCAAGCCGCTGGTCGCCTTCATGAAGCGTCAGGGGACGGCGATCGGCATTCAGATCGGCCATGGCGGCCGCAAGTCGTCGGCACAGTCCGCCATGCAAGGCATGGGGCCGCTGACCGAAGAGAATCTGAAAGCCGGCGCCAGGATCTGGCAACCGGTAGGCCCGACCGCCGAACCGGTCGCCAAGGGCTGGCTGACACCACGGCAATTGACCACCGCCGAGTGCAAGGCCATGGTCGGCACCTGGGCAGCCGCTGCAAGGCGGGCGGTTGCCGCCGGCTTCGACACCATCGAGATCCACACCGCGCACGGCTATCTGCTGGCCTCGTTCCTGTCGCCGGTCTCCAACACACGTAATGACGAGTATGGCGGCGACCGCGCCGGGCGCATGCGTCTGCCGCTCGAGATCGTCGAGGCGGTGCGCCGCGAAATGCCGGCGGACATGCCGCTGTTCGTGCGCGTCTCGTCCGTCGACGGCACTGTCGAGGGCTGGAACATGGATGATACGGTCGCCTTCGCGCGCGAGCTGAAGGCGCGCGGCGTCGACGTCGTCGACTGTTCCTCCGGCGGAATCTCCGGCGCGGCTACGGCAGCGCAAGTGCCGCGCAGCCTCGGCTTCCAGGTTCCTTTCGCCGAGCGCGTGCGCAAGGAGGCGGATGTCACCACCATGGCCGTCGGCATCATTCTCGAGGCGCAGCAGGCCGAGGCCATCCTTCAGAAAGGCCAAGCCGACCTCATTGCCGTCGGGCGGCAATCGCAGTTCAATCCCAACATCGCCCACCACTGGGCGCACGATCTCGGCATCAACAGCCGTTTCGAAGATTGGTCGCCCGAGTTCGGCTGGTGGCTCGAGAAGCGGATCAAGACTCTCCAGGGCTTTGCCACGCCGACGGGTGTCGTTACGCGTCACTCCTGACCGGCGTCACACACATCGCTCGCAGCCGGTGAACGGAACGCCGTCCACGGCATCGCTGCTATCTTTGAGGATCCGCGGTGCCGCGCGACGGGTATCGCAGCGCGGGTCCAGCAGCGCGTTTCAGGTTCGCTGCTGAACCTGCGCCGAGTAGATATCGGCGAAGCGGTCGCACAACAGGTTCTTCTGCACCCTCCCCATCGTGTTGCGTGGAAGTAACTCGACAATGACAATCGAACCGGCTCCTTCGCTTTCAGCCGGATTCCGACAAGCGGCGGAATCATTTCGTGGAAGGTCCGGGTTTTTACGGACTGAGCGTTAACGCTGCCGCACGAGCACAAAGGTGGGGGTCTTGTCAGGAAGCGATTTGGCCATTTTAATCGAGAGATTGCAGTACGTTATTCTTATTGTAGAGCGCATTTCCGATGAAAGCCATCGAGCAGATTGTTGCCGGCTACGTTTCGTTGAAGGATCGCCAAGCCCTGGAAAAGCTGAGGCACCATCGACAGCAATTGCTGGATGATGTTCAGATGCACACCATTCCAGGGTTCAAGCCGTCGATCGTGAGCGATATCCTCCGCGAGGAGATCGAGGTCATCGAAGGCGCGCTAGCGCGCGTAGATGAGGATCGATCATTGCCATGAGCAAAACCTTCGACGAGATCGAGACACTGAAACCAATGGCCTGCAGTGCCATCACCGATCCCAGTCTGAGGATGATATACGAAGCTATCCGCGGCGCGCTCGAGGCCGACGATGAATTCGAGGCAAGCGGCAAAGATCCCAAATTCCGAGTCCGATCGACGGCCGAATGGAAGCGGCATGCCCGCGATCTTGAGGCGGAGATGTTGAAGCGAGGGCTCGAGTTCGACGTTATCGATTGGACGAATGGTCAGAGTGAGCGGCGATACAGCCGGTGAAGGCACTCGCTGTTCATGCGTAAACGCCGTTGCGATGGCACCAACGGACAAACGTGTAGATGGACCAAACCCGCGACCAGTACATGCCGGGCGCTCCGTCGAGAAAGGCTCGCCAAAGTCGCTCAACCGCGTCGGGATTCAGGCCGGTAGGCGCGATCGCCTGCGGATCGCGCATGGTTCGATCCATGGCGTCCTTCAATCCGCGGCGAATCCACCGGTCAAAGGGCATGACGAAGCCAGTCTTTGGGCGCTCGAAGAGCGCAGGATCGAGACCGCGCAATCCGATCCGCCGAAGCATATCTTTGCGCCCCAAGGGCTGATATCGCGCTTGGTCCGACAGGGCGTCGACGCTTTCAAACAATACGTGGTCGACCAGCGGAACGCGCTGCTCGAGCGAGCTGGCCATGCTTGCTGCATCATTGTCGCGTAGGAGGCGTTCACCCAAAAAGAGACGTTGTTCCATCACGCTAATAGCGGAAACAGGGGTGCGGCCGGCCGTTTCGGCCGTCAGCCGCCGGCGCATCGCGTCGGGAAGGCCTTCCATGAGCGAGCCCGCGAAATCCGGTGCAAGCAATTCACCCTGAAATCCAGGCAGGAAGAGCGCGTAGGCCATCTGGTATAACGCCAAAAGATCCTCGCTACGATCGACCATATCCGGAAGCTTCGCCCAGCGCGTTTGAGGCGGCACGGGATGCGAGGATCGTCGCAGGGGCCAAGTCAACAAAGCTGCAGCCTTGGCTTGCCATTTTCTGGGAAATGCGCGGCCCCGATGACACCACTGCTGCAAGATCGGAAGATCGCGGTACGTCGGATACCCGCCGAACAGCTCGTCACCCCCGGTTCCTGACAGCGCGACGGTAAAGCCTGCTTCGCGAATGGCCCGGGAGATGAAATAGGCGTTCAGTCCATCGAAGGTTGGCTGGTCGAGACTATCGAGGGCGTCGTCCAGACTGTCGACGAACCGCTGCTCGGACAACACTACTTCATGATGCTGAGTGCCGATTGCCGCAGCGGTCTGCCTTGCGAACGGCGCTTCGTTGAACTGCTGGTCCTCGAACGCGAGCGTGAAAGTATGAACCGGGGCGTCAGCGGTCAGTTGCGCGAGATTTGCCATCGCGGAGGAATCGATGCCGCCCGACAGGAAAACCGCGAGCGGCACATCACTGGCGAGGTGAAGCTTCATCCCTTCGTCGAGGATCGAGGCAAGCGCCGCTTCGTCCATTGTCGGTTTTGGCGCCTCTCCGGGAATGCGCCAGAAATCGTGCTCGCTTATTTTGCGGCCTGTCCCGTCAAACTCAGCGTAGTGACCCGGCGCAAGAAGTTCAACACCCTGAACGGCGGTGCAGGGGCCGACAACAAACCCGTTCCATACGTTGCTCGCAACCGCCTGCGGATCAAGACGCGGCGTTCCGAGCAAGCCTGAGGCCAGCAATGCACGCAATTCGGATGCAAATATCAGCGACCACGTCGTGTTCGGATTGCTGGACTGCGCGATATAGAGCGGCTTGATGCCGAGCTGGTCGCGCGCAAGCAGAAGTCGTCGCTGTTGCGGATCCCAGCTTGCGAATGCGAACATGCCGCGCAGCCATCCGACTGCCTCCAGGCCATGCAGCCCGAGTGCCCGCAGCATGACGGCGGTGTCGCCGCTGGACCGAAAAGACTGCCCTTCGCTCTCGAGGCGTTTGCGCAGGGCGACATAGTTGTAGATTTCGCCGTTGAACGAAATCACGTGCCCGGTTGTATCGTCCACCATCGGTTGGGCGCCGGCGGATGACAGATCGAGGATCGAGAGGCGGCGGTGATCGAGCATGACACCCCAGCCGCGGGCATCCGGCGTCGAAGCCCACGAGCCATGGCCGTCCGGCCCGCGATGGATCATGGCCTTGCTCATCCGAGCGAGCGCGGCCCGGTTGTTTTCGTCAAGCCGGCCGATGATACCCGAGATACCGCACATTCAATCGTCGCCTTCGCGGCTTGAGCTTGAGCTGGCCCGCACGAGGTAACGTTGCGGAGAACCTACCAAGACTGCTTCGGCAATGCTTTTACGTCGAAAATCCAAGCGGATAAATGGACACGCCGCCTTTCTATCATTGTTTCGTTAAGAGGAACGAGGCAACTATTAACGCAAGGCTTCGGCTTAAGCATTGAGTAAGCCGAGCTATGTGAATGTGGGCCTCAGCGAGCATCTCAGTACCTGTCGACGTCGGCAGGCAGGTTTGGATCGATGCACTCAGACCGCCTAAATATTCTCTTCGTGTCACAAATGCCTGCGAGCCCGCCGCGGATCGGCGCGCAGGCACGTATGCACGGTTTGATGACGGAATTGGCTCAGCGCCATGACCTGACGGCAGTCATGCTCGTGGATGACGAGCACGACATCGAGGAATGCCGAACTGCCATGCAGGCCTACTGCCGCAAGGTGGTACTCGTGCGTAACCCGTTCGGTCGCGATGGGATGCCGAAGCGCCTGCTTCAACTCCGCTCCCTGGTATCGCCCCTCAGCTTCGAGCGTTTGCGAATCACGGCTGACGTCGTGCGTCAGACGCTGGATGACTTGCTTGGGTCGACGCGCTTCGACGTGGTTAATCTCGAGTTCACGTTCCTTGGTCACTACGAACTGCGCAAGGCGCCGGCAGGAGAGAAGCTTCCGGTATTGGTCGTGGATTCTCACAATATCGACTACGACCTTGCCCGACAGTACGCCCAAAGCGGCGACAGCTTGTTTCGTCGCCTTTATTCCGAAGTCAATTGGCGCAAGCTTCGGAAGGAGGAGCTCGGGACCTATCGTGACGCGGATGGCGTCTATCTGTGCAGCGCTGCTGACGAACGACGGCTGCTTGAAGAAGTGCCGGAAGCCAGGACTACTGTCATTCCCAATGCCGCGGATATCGAGTTCTATCGCCCGCGTGCCGACGATCCGAAGCCCGACGGGCGCACTGTCGTGTTCTTTGGCCTTTTGTCATATGCACCGAATGTCGACGGTGTCATCCACTTCATCAATGATATATGGCCGCGCATCGCGGCCAGCCATCCGGATGCGCGTTGCAAGATCATTGGCGGGTCGCCGCCCTCCGCCTTGTTGGCGCTGGCGGGTCCGCGAATCGAGTTCACCGGCTTCGTGCCGGATCTGAGGCCGCATCTTGCCGAGGCGGCGGTCGTCGTCGTCCCTCTGCGATTGGGAGGCGGGACACGGCTCAAGATTGTCGAGGCTATGGCGATGGGCAAGGCAATCGTCTCGACAACCCTGGGCGCCGAGGGGATCGAGGCCATGCCGGATCGTGACATCATGATCGCGGACGATGTCGAGAGCTTTGCCGCCCGTGTCAGCGGCTTACTGGGCTATGCCGATCGCGCTGCGGATCTCGGACGTTCCGCGAGGCATTTGGCCGAAAGCAAGTATGCCTGGAGTTCAGCAGCTCGCGCTCTCGAGGGCTTTTACCGTACGAGGCTCGCCATCAGTTGCGGTACGGATGGGAAGGCGCCAACGTTTCGCCAGCAGCAACGGCGCGCCGAGCGTTGAAGAACCGCTTCAGGTCCAGGAAACGCTTTTCGACGAATTCATAGCTCAGATAAGCGATCAGCAGCGAGACGAGTGCTCCCGCTGTCGCCTGTATTGCCACGGCTGCGCTGTGAGAGCCGAGCCATTCGCCGAGTGCCAGTTCGGTTCGGTGAGTCACGAGATAGTACGATATAAAGTGATGGTAGACGTACAGGCCGTAGCTATAGGTCCCGAGAAACATCAGCGGTCGGCTGCAGAAAAGGCGCGATACCAAGGAACGCTTTGGCGCAACAAGCACCCAGATGAGGAGACAAGCCAACAGCACGGTGATGATGGAAGACCGAACCGGAAGTACGAAAGCGTTACCTTGGTCGGTCACCAGGCGCGTCCAGATGAAAGTCAGGGACAGCAAGCCAAATGCAGTGGACGCAACGTATGGAAGGACGCCTACAAGTCGCTGAAGTCCGCCCGGTTGTCGGACCACCACGGCGAGGAAGGCGCCAAGGGCCAGACCGTCCAGGCGAAACGGTGTCAACACGTAGGTTGTCCACCAGCTAAGTCCGGCCAAGGAGCCGCCCAGGCGAGCGAGCATCGCAGCGACCGATAGGCCGAGGCTGACCGCAATCAACTTTCTCGGTTGCTTCGCGACCAGATATACGACGAGCGGCCAGAAGAAATAGAAATGTTCTTCGATGCAAAGCGACCAGAGATGCTCCAGATATGAGAATGACCAGTCACCGTTCCATGCGATGTAGACGTTGACTCCGTACAGCCAGGCCCAAGCCTGACGGTCTATCAGATAGTCGAGGGTCGGACCACGCAGCGGGCTCAAAAGCGGAGCGACGAAGAAGACAAGCGCAAGCACGCCATAATAGAGCGGAAAAATGCGCAGCGCGCGCCGTATATAGAAATTGCGAAAGAAGTTCGGCTCCTCCCTTGAATCATAGAGGATGCCGGTGATGAGAAAGCCGGACAGGACGAAGAACAACTCGACGCCATAGGAGCCGTAGTTGGTGATTCCGACGACGATTTTCTCGACAGCGTTGGTCGGCAACGTATTGCCGACGAAGTGCAGTAGCATCACCATTGCGATGGCAAGTCCCCGCACGCCGTCGAGCGCAGGAATGTGTCCGTGAGGGCGGGGCCACCGGTCGCGGACTGTTGCCTCGGCGGATTCGGTTGCCGGCAGCATACCTGCCGCGCGAGCCGATTCTGCCAGGCCAATTGCTGTCATCGGGACGACGTAACGATGGTTGTCGCGCCGGAGATGCTGCCGTTGGCGAGTCCCTTCAGCGTGTAGGCGTCGATCCCGGCGACGATTGGATCGCTCACTGTGCCGATAATCAACCGAAGGTAAGTCATGAACTTTGTCGCTTCGACAGATGTTGCATTGGATGCGAAGATGACATCTTTATTCCGCATCTCGAATTCTGTCGCGATGAAGTAGCCGCCGGGATCTCTCAAATCGAGAATATAGATAACGGGGACAAGGGGTCCGCTATAGCGAGTGCAGTCGACGCCGAGCTGCTTGGCAACTTCGCGTGGCTCCCCGCGGTAAATAAACACGGACCCAGGGTCGGCGTGATCATCCTTGAGGCCGCCCGCTTTCGCCATGGCCTCGGCCAGTGTCAGGCGCCAGGCTCCAAACGAGAACTGCCCCTGTTGCCCGGAAGCGCCCATCGCGAGGAAGGTTTGCGGCTGCGTGAATACGTAGACCGTATCTTGGGGGCGAACGAAGATGTTGTTTGCCGGTTGGCTGAGCAGCGATCCGAACGGTGCGGTACCCTGCCGGCCGTCGCGTTCGAGGGTCACCCAGGTATCGAAGCCGGGATTCTTGGGGCCGCCCGCGCGTGTGATGATGTCGAGCAGCCGCTCGCCGCTGGCGCTTGCGGGCAAGCGTGCAGGCGTTCCGACCTCGCCCAATACGCTGATGGACGTTGCCTTCTGATCCACCAGCGCAACCACTGCCTGTGGTTCGATCGCACGGTCCTGCAGGGACTTCACGATCGCATTCTGGACTTCCTCCGGCGTCCGGCCCGCAGCGCGGATCGAGCCACCATACGGAACCGTGATGTTGCCTTTGTAGTTCACGGCCTGATTGGGCAACGTGACGTAATTTCCCTGACGTGTGCCGGCTTCGGTTGGAGTAAACAGGCCACCGGCCATCGATTCGAACAGCGTCACGCTGACCGTGTCGCCGATGCCAAAACGAATCTCGGGCGGACCGCGGCGATCCGTGAAAACGCGGTCGATCCGCCTGGAGTTGCGCACCAGGACCCTCTCGGTGTCAGCCGTCAGGCGCACCAGAGCATAGTGCACGCTTTCAGGGTCGGTCTGCCCCGCGCGGACATACGAGCTTGCCGGTCCCGAGGTCGGCATGGTCGAGCAGCCAGCGAGCGCGATTGTCGCTGTGATGGCCAGGGCGCCCAATAGGCGGCCACCACCGAGACGCGAGGAATTGCCAGCCGAATGCGCCGGCGTCACTTCGCGAGTGGTCAGGCGCAGCGTTCGTTGACTACTCTTGCCTGCACTTCTCGGCACGACATTGGACCCTGGTTAACGAAGATTAACGAACGGAGTCTTGGTAAACGCCGGTCTCTTCTTCGCGCTTGCTTGCGCGCCGCTTGCGGTCGTCGCCGTCCGGCATCGACCGCCGCACCGCCGGACACAGGCTCGGAAGAAATTTGCGCGAGTAAACATGTGCTTACGCGGCATCCACAATTTCCCGGAATATCAATCGACCAGGCGAAACAGCCCGCCCTGTGCGCCACGCTAGGGGACAAGCGTTAACGAAGCGTTCACTATAAAAATTCAGGAAAGATTGATTAATCGTTGGTGTTCGGAGCCGTGTCTGAGTACGTGTTGGCGCCAGCGCCATTGAGAGGCTGATCGTATCGCTGCGTGGCCCCACGATCGGGCAAGGCAGGCGATTAACGATCAGCGTGCTGCCTTGGCGACTGGAGTTGACGGGCACCGAGCATGCACGAAGCCGTATTGCGTTCTCAGCGACCAGGCTTGGCGGCCCCGTCCGATCGGGTAATCGATAGATACGCAATCATCCCGCTGCTGGCTTGTGTCTACGCCACGATTGCTTTTCCCCTGATCCTCGTGACCTGTAGTCCGACGGACTCGGCTTGTCTTTTGGAAGCTCGACCAGAGAGCAAAATCTTTTGGCCGATCCTGTCCGCAGTCGCGCTCGTCGTTGCGCTGCGCAATCGGTCGCGACTCCGCTTTCCGCCGATCCTGATCATACTGTTTGCCTATCTTGCGCTGGCGGGGGCGAGCGTTGCCTGGGCATTCAAGCCGGAGGCTTCGGGGATCAGGTTTGCGCAGCAGGCCATGATCATTGCCTCGATCGCGCTCCCGGCGATCGTTGCAACTCGATCGACCGACCTGCTGCGCGGCTTGTTCTGGTGCTTCTTTATCGCTGCCGTGCTCAACATGCTGTTCGTCATGGGCAGGCCGCCGATCGACGTGAAGTTCGCCACGTGGGGCTACCCCGGCTATTTCTCGGGCAAGAACTATCTAGGCGAATGCGCTGCCGTTGCATTCCTGCTTGCGCTCCATGAACTGCTTCATCCCGGACGGCGACGGATTCTCGGCATCGTTACCGCGCTGATGTCTGTTGCGCTGCTGCTGCTGAGCAATTCAAAGACGGCGCTTGCTCTTGCGGTGCTTGTCCCTGCGTTCGCCTGGGCCTTGCTCAAGCTTTCCAGGGCTATCCGCGTTCCGGTGTGGGTGATTGTCGTATCGATACCGATTTGCTGGATGGTTTTTTCGTTCGTCACCGGCTTCAGCATGAATCGCGTATCGTACATGCTGTACGGCGATTCGACTTTCACAGGCCGTACCATCATTTGGGATTTTGCAAATATGCAAATCGCAAAGAAGCCGCTGCTGGGCTGGGGTTATCAGTCGTTCTGGCTGGTTGGACCCGACGCGCCGAGCATCGTGGAAGCGCCGGGCTGGGTCAAGGAGATGCCCAACGCCCACAATGGGTATGAAGACACGTTGCTCGAACTTGGCTATGCGGGATTTTTCCTGCTTGTCGCGTTCATCCTTGCGACGATACACGGCATTGGTCGCCTGGCGCGTTTTGATCTTTCGCGGGCATGGATCCTGCTGTCGATCGTTCTCTACGTTGCCATTACCAACGGTCTCGAGAGCACATGGATGCGCGGCTTCGAAATGCTGTGGGTCGTGTTCGTTATAGCCGCGGTTGAAGCTGCCAGATATTGGGGGCAGGCGCGTCCCGCGGCCAGCTTGCGGATAGCCAGGCGTCCAGCAATGCGGCGCACCCACGGATCGCGGTTCAGGCCGCCGTCCACTGCCGTCAACGTCGTGAGGTCACGCTAGCAGGCGCGAAGCCGGTCGGTTCGGCGCTGCAAGTCAGAGGATGCATGTTCAACCGGAAGGTCATCGCGACGCGGCGCAACCCTGGTCACCGGACGCTGCGAACGGCCCTGCGACGGCCTTGGCAGCGCTTGGCTGCAACGATGATCTTCGTTGCATGCTCAAGCCATTCGTCCGCATTTGCTCTCGATTCGATGGAAATACTGCCTTCAGATCGCGCGACCACCTGGCAACCCGGCCTGATGGCCGAGGGTGGTATACCCTCTCGAAAAACCATCTGCGCGACGCTGTCGCCTCGTGGCGGCACACTCGATGACGCTGCGGTAATCCAGGGCGCAATCAACGCATGTCCGGTAGGGCAGGTCGTGCAACTGTCCGCGGGACGGTTTCTGATCAATGGCGGCAATTTCCTGCTGCTCAACAAGGCAATTACCCTGCGCGGCTCCGGTCCGGGCCGGACGATGCTCGAAAAGCAGGATGGCGCGAAACCTTTCAATGACGCGGTCGGTGCCCGGCCGTCTCCGCTGGTCGTGGTGGGACCGTCGCTTTTCTCCAGCACGAGCGATACGGTCAATGCCGTGCGGTCGGCGAACCTTCGGAATGATGCAATAAAGGGCGAAAGAACGGTCGAGGTCGACGACGCTGCGGGCTTTGTGCCTGGACAGATCGTACTGCTCGACGAGGCGTCGGCCGCTGATTGGCGTGTCGACCCGCAGGGGCGAGGGCAGATCTGGGCGTCGGAAGATTTCAGGGTTGTCTGGCAAAAGCACAAACCTGCAATTCAGTTTGTCGACGACTTTGCACCCGATGGGTTTCCATCGACGCCGCAAAGCGCCGGATCGTGGTTCGGAAGACCTGATCGGCCCGTCGCCGAGATCAAGGAGATCAGCACCGTCTCCGGTTCCAGGATCACCTTCACGACCCCAATTCACATCAGCTATCGGAAGGCAAACGCAGCTCAACTGTCACGGTTCGCGCAGCCGCATGTGAAGCACGCGGGCATCGAAGATCTGGCGCTCAAGGGGGGCGACGCGGGCAATCTTCGCTTCAATTGGGCTGCTTCTTCGTGGGCGAAGAATGTCGACAATTCGGTTTGGCACGGCGAAGGCTTTGCAATTCACAGCTCCTTCCGGGTCGAACTGCGCGAGTTCTACGTGCACGACGCGGCCTGGGCTCAACCCGGCGGAGGCGGATATGCCATTAGCCTTTCCGCCGGATCGTCGGAAGCTCTGATCGAGAATGGAATTGCCGTGAGGGCCAACAAGCTGGTGGTGGCGCGTTCCGCCGGGGCTGGTTCGGTGGTCGGTTACAACTACATGGACATGGGCTACATCAATACCAATGGAGCCTGGATCGAGACCGGGCTCAACGCCAGCCACATGGTGGGCGCCCATCACGTCTTGTTCGAGGGCAACTATGCTCAGAACGCCGACAGCGACGACACTCACGGCAACAGCATCTATCACACGTTTTTCCGCAACTATCTGCGCGGCGTCCGGGCAGCGTTCGACAATCAGGCTGGCGGGACGATCGATGATGTGTCGCAGCTCCGCAATGGGCCGCGTCGCGCCGCCGGTCTGATGGCGTATTCCTACTGGATGTCTTTCATAGGAAACGTGCTCGGGGTTCCCGGTCAGATGGACGGCTGGTCGTATGAAACTTGTTTTACCGACGCAAAGCCCGGCGTCTGGATGCTCGGCTGGGACGCCGTGAAGCCATATCCGACGGACGCAAAGGTTGCGACGTCCACGATTCGATATGGCAATTTTGATTACCTCACCAACAAAACGCACTGGGATTCCGGAAGCGAGGATCAGGCCTTGCCTGCTTCCATGTACCTCACAAGCCGCCCCCCGTTCTTCGATGCCGGGCGCGGATACGAGTGGCCTTGGGTGGACCCGGTCGGGATAACGAAGCTTCATGTGCTTCCGGCCAAAGCGCGCTATGACGCCGGCACGCCGTTCGTGCAACCGAATTTGGATGGATCGGCACGCAAAAGTTCGCAGTGAGCATACGCCTCGCGGGCAATGATTAAATATGTTTTGAACAGGCGCGGTATTGCGTCAATGCGTCACCTGACCGACGCCGAGCTCGGAGGCTAACTAGGCGAGCGCCCGATTTAAATGCTGCAGACGTCGTTAATTAACTACAATAGAAGCTAAGGCCTTCTGATCCGCGCGGACCTTGGGCATTTCTGCACGTTTTGGTTTAATCAGATTGCCGATTCGCTATCCGGTTAGTCTCCGGAAGAGGAATTTGATGCGCAAATCGGTCTTTCACGAGGATTGGTGGCTGGATGCGCTGGCTCCCGGTGGCTGGCGCGAAGTCACTTGTTCGCGTGGCGGGCGCGTCGTGGGTTCTCTGCGGTTCGTCACGCGCACTGAAAGCGGGATGAACATATGTGAGATGCCTCAGATCACGCGTTTTCTCGGGCCGACGGTCACGCTGCAGTCCGGCAAGACGGAAGCGCGCATGCGGTTGGCGCATGCGGTCATCACTGACCTGCTCAAGCAGGTCGCGGATTTCGATCACGTCGAGATGACGCTCGATACCGGGTTCAGCGATGTGGCCGCGTTCCTCGCGTGCGGCTACGAGGTGCGCGCGCATCCGACTTTCATGCTGAAATGCACGATCCCCCGAGACGAGCTCTGGTCGGGATTGCGCGACAAGACGAAGAACGTGATACGACGCGCGCGGGAACGGCTCGCCATTCGCGAAGTCACGTCCCCAAAATACTTCGTGAAGTATTACCAGGCCAACCTGGAGGGCGCGAAGTCGTATTTCGACCTCTCGCGATTGGAAGCTGTCTATGCCGCCGCGAACGAGCGACAGCAATGCAAGATCCTCGCGGCGGTGGACTCGAACAACAACGTCCACGCCCAGGTCTTCTTCGTCTGGGACCACAAGTTCGTGCACTATTTCCTGTCATCGCGGGACAGGAGCATTGCGCATCCAGGCGCAGTAAGTCTGCTCCTCTGGAGTGGCATCGAGCTGGCGCACGAGCGGGGCCTTCATTTCGATTTCGATGGCGGAATCGAAAACGAGGCGCGATACAAATTCGTTGTGGCGTTCGGCGGAGAACTGGCCAATCGCTTCGACGTCAGCCGCTCCACCACACGTTACCGGCTTCACCGGCAACTACGCAGAGTTCCCCAAGCGCTGCTGCGGCGTCTCTCGCCTGGCGCCGCTACCGGCGACGTCAACGATCATGGGGTACGGCTCAACCATTTTCCGTCGTCCTGAGCGGATCGTTCCCGCAATTTCAGGTGCGCCATTAACTAAGGTTTTACAAACACGTGCATCAGCGGGCGATTTTGAAATAAGTAGGCGAGATAGAAACAGAATAAATTTGGAGGCGTTTAGATGCGCGTTCTCGTGAGCGGACATCTCGGCTACATCGGAACAGTGCTCACCCCGATGCTACGGCGTGCCGGGCACGAAGTCGTGGGCCTCGACAGCGATCTGTACTCTCGCTGCACATTTGCAGAGGGCGGGTCGATCGTGGATGTGCCGGCCCTTTGCAAGGACACGCGAGACATCGAACTTGCGGACCTGAAGGCTTTTGATGCGGTCCTGCATCTTGCCGCGCTGTCTAACGATCCGCTCGGCAATCTGAGACCTGGCCTTACCGACCAGATCAATCATGTAGCCAGCGTGCGCCTCGCGCAGCTGGCCAAGCAAGCCGGTGTGCGACGGTTCGTGTTTGCGTCCTCCTGCAGCAACTACGGCAAGGCGGGCGACGGGATGATCGACGAAACCGGAGCCCTCAACCCGGTGACTGCTTATGGCGAATCCAAGGTGCAGTCGGAGCGCGATATTGCCAGCCTCGCCGGTGACGGATTTTGCCCGGTCTACCTGCGACCCGCAACGGCTTACGGCGTATCTCCCCGGCTCCGATTCGATGTCGTGCTGAACAATCTCGTTGCCTGGGCGGTGACAACGCGGAAGATCCTCTTGAAGTCGGACGGCACGCCCTGGCGGCCCATCGTTCACATCGAGGACATCGCCCGCGCCTTTATCGCGGCGATGGAGGCTCCCGAGGCGGCGGTGTTCAATGAAGCTTTCAACGTCGGCCAGACGGCGCACAACTACCAGATCCGCGATCTCGCGAAGATCGTCGCCGATGTTGTCCCCGGTTGTCAGATCGAATTTGCCGATGGCGCCGGTCCCGACACGCGGTCCTATCGCGTGAGCTTCGAAAAGATTCGAACCAGGCTGCCGGAGTTCAAGCCGCAATGGGATGCGAAGATGGGCGCGGAGCAGCTCTATAAGGCCTACCGGGTCTCGGGCATCACGCTCGAAGGGTTCGAAGGTCCCCGGTATCAGCGCATCAGCCACGTCAACAAGTTGCTGGCGGACGGCGTGCTCGATGCGGATCTCCGCCATGTAAAGTCGAGGCAGAGCGTCGGGCAATCGGCTCTCGCCGCGAACTAATACACGCGCCGATCGATTTGACACACCAGGAGGACGGCGTGTCGGCGGCAGACGATGGCACGAGTTCAGGCGCAAAGATCTTTGCGCTTGCCCAAAAGATCTACCCGATCTGCCGCAGCATTACCGGTAACGGTGTGCGGCAGACCCTTCGGGAGATCGGTGCGCACATCTCCCTTGATGTCCACGAGGTGCCGACCGGTACACCCGTTCTCGACTGGGTCGTGCCACGTGAGTGGAACATCCGGGACGCGTACATCAAGGACCCGCGGGGCCGGAAGGTCGTAGATTTCAACGAATCGAACCTGCACGTCATGAGCTACAGCGTGCCGGTGCGCCGCACCATGTTGTTGGACGAGCTTAAGTCCCACATCTTCACATTGCCCGATCAGCCGGACCTGGTCCCCTACCGAACGTCTTACTACCAGGAAAACTGGGCTTTCTGCATGGCCCACCGACAGCTGGAGCAACTGCGGGACGATAGCTACGAGGTCGTGATCGACTCGACCCTCGCCGACGGGCATTTGACCTATGGTGAGTATTTTCACCGGGGAGAGTCAGACGACGAGGTGCTTCTGTCGGCGCATGTTTGCCATCCCTCGCTTGCCAATGACAATTGTTCCGGTCTGGCCCTGCTTGCGGAGCTCGCAAGCCGCATCTCCCAGATGCGAACGCGATACAGCTATCGGTTTCTCTTTGCGCCGGGAACGATTGGCGCGATCACCTGGCTCGCCCGCAATGAGCATCGTGTGTCTCATATCAAGCACGGCCTCGTGGTATCAATGGTCGGAGACGGCGCCGGTCCGACATACAAGAAGAGCAGGCAGGGCGATGCCGAAATCGACCGTGCAATGTTACACACGCTGCAGCATTCCAAACTGACGCCGACGATTTTGGCGTTTTCGCCCTACGGCTATGATGAGCGGCAATACTGCTCGCCCGGGTTCAACCTGCCGGTGGGATTGTTTCAGCGCAGCCGTTTCGGTGCCATCCCTCAGTATCATACCTCGGCCGACGACCTGAGCTTCATTCGGCCGGAGCACCTCGGGGAATCCTTCCGCATCATTTCCGAAGTCATCGACCTGCTCGAAGGCAACCGCAGCTACTACAACACGTCGCCGAAAGGCGAACCGCAGCTGGGCAGACGCGGACTCTATGGTGCGATCGGCGGCGACAAGGACGCCGCTGCAGCCAACATGGCGATGCTGTGGATTCTAAATCTGTCCGACGGACATCATTCTCTGCTTGATATCGCCAGGCGTGCCGACCTGCCGTTCCCGGTCATTCTGAAGACAGCAAAGGTGCTCGAGCGCCACGGGCTCCTCGCGCCTGTTCGGTAGGCGCTCACGCACCTCGAAGCGGCCAGTTCAGGTCCTTATCGGAGATCGTGCTTACGGCCAGAGGCCAGCTGATGCCGAACATCGGGTCGTCGTATCGGAGGCCGGTAGCAGCCGAAGGCTCGTAGAACTCCGAAATCAGGTAATTGACCTGAACGTTGTCGCTCAAGGTTTGAAAGCCGTGCGCGAACCCCTTGGGGATGTAGAGCTGCGAACCGTTCTCCGCTGAAAGCTCGAAGCCGCGCCATTGACGAAAGGTAGGCGAGTTCGCACGCAGATCGATGATGACGTCCCAAATCGATCCGTTCAAGCAGCGCACGAGCTTAACCTCGGCGTGCGGCTCATTCTGAAAGTGCATTCCGCGCAATGTCGCCTTGCGCGAGGAGCTCGAGATGCTGTGCTGGGGAAATCTGGTCACGAGCCCGTATGCGCGAAACTCGTCTTCGCAGAACGTGCGCGCAAAAAAGCCGCGCTCATCGTGTGCAGGCTCGATTTTGACGAGCCACGCTCCGTCAAGTCCTGTTGCTTCAAAGCGCATGGGACGTATCCACTCCCGACCGAGAGGCCAATTGTCGACGACAAGTTCTATACAATTTTACTAAAATTTTCAGCAACTGCGTGGTTTACCTTGTTGTTCGATATCGCTTCATATTGTTCGCTTTCATACGATAAAATTCAATCTATCGAGCCCGATTTAAGCGCCGGCAATCTCATATTCGGCAATCCTATATTCATGGTACGGCCCAATGAACGCTCACTCGAGATTCAAATCGATTCGGTCGAAATCCTCTCACGGTAACTGCCGTCTGTGCGGTGCGACGTTGAAATCGACGTTTGTCGACCTGGGAATGTCGCCCCTCTGCGAAAGTTTTCTCACAGCCGACCAGACCGACGCCATGGAGCCGTACTATCCGCTGCACACCGTGGTTTGCGGGGTCTGCTTCCTGGTGCAACTCCAGGAATACGTCAAACCGGAGCATATCTTCACCGAGTATGCCTACTTCTCGTCTTACTCGACGTCGTGGGTGGAACATGCGCGGCGCTACTGTGAGATGATCAAGGCCAGGCTGAGCCTTGGTGCCGAGAGCCGCGTCTACGAGATCGCGAGCAACGACGGCTACCTGTTGCAGCACTTCCTGCCGCTCGGAGTGCCGGTCACGGGAATCGAGCCGGCGGCCAACGTGGCCGAAGTTGCTAGGCAGAAAAACGTCCCGACAATGGTCGAGTTCTTCGGCCTGGAGCTTGCGCGGAAGCTGGTGTCGGATGGCAAGCGGGCCGATCTGATTATCGGCAACAACGTGCTGGCACAGGTTCCGGATCTAAACGATTTCACCGCCGGAATGGCGTGCCTGCTCGCGCCGCAAGGCGTGATTACGCTCGAATTCCCGCATCTTGAGCGGCTCATCGACGAAAATCAGTTCGATACCATCTACCACGAGCATTTCTCCTATTTCTCGTTGGTAACGATCGACCGTCTCGCGCGGCGGCATGATCTGAAGGTTTTCGATGTCGAGCAGATCCCAACGCATGGCGGCTCGCTTCGCGTCTATCTCTGCCGCGCCGACGCGATCCACGCCGTCTCGGCCGCGGTGACCGCGCTGCTGGCCCATGAGCGTCGGATCGGCCTGGAAGACATAGGTCAGTACGAGCAATTTACATCGCGTGTTCATCGCACCAAGCGCGAATTGCTGTCGTTCTTGATTGAGAGCAAGAACAAGGGGGCGCGGATCTGCGGCTATGGCGCTCCCGGCAAGGGCAACACGCTGCTTAACTACTGCGGCATCGGAACCGACTTTCTCGACTTCACCGTGGACCGCAACCCCTACAAGCACGGCCGCTATACGCCGGGAATGCACATTCCGATCCTCCCAGTCGAAGCCATTGACGAGGCTCGTCCCGACTACCTGTTCATCCTTCCCTGGAATTTGAAGAGGGAAATCGTCGCGCAAATGCGGCATGTCGCGGACTGGGGCTGCAAGTTCATCGTTCCGATTCCTAACGTCGAAATCATTGATCCGCGTGAGGTTGCGCCATGAAGGTTGTCCTTTTTTGCGGCGGTCTCGGTACGCGGATCCGCGAGTATTCGGAGAGTATACCAAAGCCGATGGTCCCGATCGGCCATCAGCCGATCCTCTGGCATGTGATGCAGTACTACAGCCAGTACAATCACAATGATTTCATCTTGTGCCTTGGCTACAAGGCGAACGTGATCAAGGATTACTTCCTGAATTATCGCGCGACTGCGAACAGCGACTGCGTGATTTCAGAGTACGGCAAAAAGGTCGAGTTGATCGGCGAACATCAGCCGGACTGGCGGGTTTCGCTGGTGGATACGGGGACATGGCGCAACATCGGGCAGCGCTTGCTGGCCGTCCGCCATCTCGTCCAGGACGAGGAGATTTTCCTTGCGAACTACAGCGACGGGCTGACCGATGCGCCGCTGCCGGACATGATCCAGAAGTTCAAGGAAAGCGGAAAGATCGGCTGCTTCGTGGCGATCCATCCACCGATCAGCTTCCACCTTGCCGAGTTTGACGCCGAGGGGTCGGTGCAGCGGATTCGCTCCAGCCAGGAGTCCGAGATCTGGATCAACGGCGGCTACTTCATCTTCCGCAACGAAATCTTCGACTACATCAAGGAGGGAGAAGAACTCGTCCAGGAACCGTTCAACCGTTTGATCGAGGGCGGTCATCTCATGGCCTATCGCTATGAGGGTTTTTGGCGCGCCATGGATACCCTGCGCGATAGACAAGTGTTGGAGGACATGGTGGAGCGCGGCGACACGCCGTGGCGGCTGAATCACTCGTCGGTCGCCAGCGCGGCATAACCGGAATGAGAGCATTGCAGCTTGCCAAGCCCGGAGACCGTCTGTCGATCCTGTGCCTTGGCGCCCATTCGGATGATATCGAAATCGGCGCGGGAGCGACGCTGCTGGATCTGATCGAGCGGGGTATCAAGCTGGACGTGCATTGGTGCGTTCTAAGCGGTGGCGCCATACGGGAGGCTGAGGCGAGAGCGTCGGCGGCTGACTTCTTGTGCGAGGCGGCATCCGCGAATGTCGAGGTGCTGTCATTTCCCGACGGATTTTTCCCGGAAAGGGGAGAAGCCATCAAGGAATGGTTTGAATCGCTGAAGCGGCGGGTCGAGCCCGACGTCATTCTGACGCATCGCAGGGATGATGCTCATCAGGACCATCGTCAGGTCTGCCGCCTGACCTGGAACACGTTTCGTGATCATCAGATTCTGGAATATGAGATCCCGAAGTGGGATGGGGACTTCGGTCAACCCAACGTTTACATGCCGGTGTCGGCGGCGGCGCTCGATCGTAAGATTGAACTCCTGCTCAAGCATTTCGGGACGCAGCGATCCAAGCAGTGGTTCGATGCGGACACCTTTCGCGGCCTCGCACGGATTCGGGGCATGGAGTGCAGGGCTACGGAACGCTTCGCCGAGGCATTTTTTGGGCGAAAGTTGACACTGATCTGACGATGGTTGCGCGGATGTCACGCAGCCGGTGAATTTCTGATTGCAGGGTGTATCTCAAGGCGCACGATATGAGCACGCTATTTTCAAGCATCTTTCGCGCTGGTGACCTGGTGGAGGTCAGAAGCAAGGAGGAGATCCTCGCGACGCTGGATGCCAACGGTCGCCTGGAGGAAATGCCCTTCATGCCCGAGATGCTGAAGTATTGCGGCAAGAGGCTTCGCGTCGGCAAGCGAGCTCACAAGACCTGCGATCCCGCGCTCGGTATCGGCGGGCGCAAGATGCTGAACACGGTCCATCTCGAGAACATTCGCTGCAACGGCGCGGCTCATGACGGCTGTGAGGCGGCCTGTCTGATATTCTGGAAGGACGCTTGGTTGAAGCCGGCGGGCGAGAAAACGCCGTCGCCAGATGGCGCTGACAAGCCGTTCAGGTCAGGCGGCTGCAGCGAGGATACGCTGTGGAGCACGATCAAGCATCCGCCGAAGGTCGGCGAAACCGAGCCGACCTACGTTTGCCAGAACACACAGGTCAAATTCGCCACGCAACCCCTGAAGTGGTGGGATCCGCGTCAGTATGTCGAGGACTACACTTCGGGTAACGTTCGGCTGCAGGATCTCGTCGTCGGATTGACGTTCTCGGTCTGGCGTACGGTCACCGAAGCGGGGCTGGGCATCGGCACCGCGATGCGCTGGATCTACGACACGTTCCAGCGCATGAGAGGTGGCGTGCCTTACCCGATCAGGCCCTTCGGTGTGCCAGAGGGTAGCAAGGCCCCGCAGTCCCGGCTTGATCTGCAGGTGGGCGACGTCGTGCGCGTCAAGCCGTACAAGGACATCCTCGAGACGCTGGACTGCAATTACCGCAACCGCGGCCTGTATTTTGATCCGGAGATGGTACCGTTCACGGAACGCGAGTACGAGGTCGAGAGACGTCAAAAGCAGATCATCGACGAAGGTTCGTGCAAGATGGTCCGTTTCAAGACGGACGCGATCATCTTGAAGGATGTCGTGTGTGAGGCGCGCTATGCGATCTGCCGCCGCTTCTGCCCGCGCGCCATCTATCCCTATTGGCGAGAAATCTGGCTTGAGCGGGTACCTCAAAGCCAGAATCCGGCGAATTGAGCAGGAACGACGCGTGCATCGGAACGAACGCACCGATCAGTATTTTGCGGACAACAAGCCATATTCTGGCCTTGGCCGCAGGTCGCTGCACAGCGGGGTGGCGTTCATTGCTGCGCGTGGACTGAATATCTTCGTTCAATTGGCCTCGACGATCGTGCTGGCGCGACTGCTCGGACCGCACGATTTCGGGTTGGTGGCCATGATGCTGGCCCTGATCGGCTTCGCGCCCCTTTTCGTCGATCTCGGGATGAGCGAGGCCTCCGCCCAGCGGAGCAGCATCTCACGCGCCGAGGTCAGCACGTTGTTCTGGCTGAATGTTCTGATCGGCGTCGTGCTGGCTGTCGTGCTGGCTGCGTCCGGTCGGTGGATAGCGCGTGCCTTCGGCGAGCCATTGCTCGCGGGCATGGCATTGGCATTATCGGTGACCTTCCTGATGATGGCCTTGTCGACGCAACACTATGCGCTGATGCGTCGGGCAATGCAGTTTCGCCGCATCGCGATGATCGACATATCGGCGAACATCATCGGAAGCGCTGCAAGCGTTGGATTGGCGCTTTCGGGCTGGAGCTACTGGGCGCTGATCGCCAAGCCGATCATAACATCGGCCTTGACCGTCGTGGGAGCCTGGACCGCCTGTCGATGGATCCCAGGCAGGCCCAGGCTCACGCCAATGGTCAAGGAACTGCTGCGGTTCGGGCTGGGAGTCACCGGCTTCACCATGACGGATTACTTCGCTCGTTCAGCGGACAGAATCGCGATGGGGTATTTCCTCGGGGCAGGGCCGCTTGGCTATTTTCAGAACGCCTTCACGATCTACAACAACCTGCTGTCGATTCTCAGTGAGCCGCTGCATAACATCGCGGTTTCGGGACTGAGCAAGCTCCAGCACAGTGCGGCCGAATTGAAGCGTTCCTGGGAAGGCGCGCTTTCATTGCTTTGCTACTTTTCGGGACCTGCCTTCGCGGCCCTGGCCGTGAGCGCTCATGACATCGTGATCGTGCTTCTCGGAGAAAAATGGTCTCCCGCGGGCCCCCTGCTCTGTATCCTCGCCATTCGCGGCATTGCAGACTGCATCGAGCGAACTCTCGGTTGGGTCCATGTCGCTGTCGGGCGTCCAGATCGGTGGATGCGATGGGGCATCTTCAGTGCAATCTGCCAATTGGTTGCGCTTGCAGCTGGACTGCCGTTCGGCGTGATCGGAGTGACGATCGCCTACACGGTCACCATGTTCGTGCTGTTCGTTCCAGCGCTGGTCTACGCCGGCAGGCCTGTCGGGATCACAATCGGGGACGTCCTGCGCGCGACAGCGCCGCAGACCATTGCTGCGCTGGTCGCCGTCGCGGTCGCCTCCTCGATACAGGACGCATTCCTGCAGGAATTGCCGCGGTTGCTGCGAATTCCCGTCGCGAGCGTGATCTGTGTGACGGCCTACCTGACCGTCGTGATCGGGGTCTTCAGGATCACGCGGCCACTGCAACTCGCGTGGTCGTTGCTACGCGACTTCGGCATTGTACGACTGCAAGTCAACTCCTGATCCTGGATTACGCCCATGACCTCCGTTGAGCGCTTCCTGATTAACTTGGACACTTGGCCCGCCGGGGCATTCCTGAGGATCGGCCTCGGCCTTTGCATTCTGCCGGTGTTCCGACTGCTGTCCGGCGGCGACGATCGTATCGTCGTCGCGTTGACGATGTTTCTCGCCCTGCTGCTCGCGCTTCGCCTTGTGCCGGCCGTGTGCCGGCGTGTTGTTCCGTTTTCGCGCGTAGCGAAAGATCTGTGGTTCAAGCGTCGCAATCTTGGCAAGAGGTACGATTCCTACCAGTGGCAAAAGCTGTTCTGGATGGGCCTGGGCATGCCGCCCTACGCACTGATCTCTGGTGGATTGGGGCGCGGGGAAATCGTGCTGCTTGCGATCTGTACGATCGGCGGCGGAGCAGGGTTGCTGCTTTGGCGTAGGACCGGCCAGCTCGGCGTCGGTGCCGCCACTGCGAAAGCGACGAAGTTGCCGCCGGCCGCGGTCGCGTCGACGCCGCCCTAGGACCGGGCCGCCCTACATTATGGGAGCTTGCGGCACTCGGTGAACCTGTCGCCGTCCGGCGTTTCCGCCCTCTCGAGGCAATGAGCCTTATCGGTAACCTTGCCGGCTACGACAAAGTCGTAGGCCTGGTTTTTGAAGACCAGCACGTAACGGCCGGGTGAGAGGACGAGATCGGGGTTCACTGGCTGCAGCTCGACCATCTCGCGGCTTTCGGGGACCGGCGCTACGGTCAGGTCGACGGAAACGGACCGGATCGCCCAGGCATCGTTCGCCATAGCGATTGCCGGTGACGACGGTGTTCGTGCGACCTGGGCGAGAATGCGCAATTGTGCGTTGTCGGGCGCGCTTGTCATAAGCTCGCGCTGATACGCGACAAACGAAAGCGGGCCGTGCGGCACCACAACCGTGCCCGGCTTCGTGGTCAATACCGACACGGCGATCCGGCTGTCGGGAAGGCGGATGTTCATCGGCTCGAGCCGGATCATCCGCCCGATGCTTGACGCAAAAATCCCATATGTCGTCGGCAGTGAACGTGCGGGTGGTGCGGGCGCGGCTGCTTCGATCGGAGCACGATGTACGAACGTGGCAATTGCCGGTTTCAGCTTGCGTCTGCTTTGCGGTGGCGACTGAACGGGCGTCGCGTTCGAATGGCTGACAACCTGGGGTGTTGTATTGAACACGGATGCAACATTGCCTCGCATGAGCATTCCGGTGCCAATCGCCAGCAGAGCCGCTGTCGGAGCAAGGAACCACACAAAGTTGCGCACTTTCCATTCGCTGGTGATGGAACGTCGGTCTCGCGGCGAGCTCTGAAGTTCTTCCGCGATCAGCTTGTCGATCAGTATGATCTGCGGTTCCTGCACCGCGACGCTCGCCTTGGCAATGCTGGTGTGCACGGGCGGTTGCACTGCTGGACGGATTGACGCCGGCGGCACCGAGTTCGGACCTGGGTCCGCGGCCGGACTGAATCCCTCTCCTTCATCTGCTTCAGGCGTGTACGAGGCAACGGCTGAGCCGGCATGCGAGTCCGGTGGCGCTGGCTGCGTGTCGTTGTCGGATTCCTCCGCTGAAGCATCGTTTGGATCGGCCGTAGAGGAGACGGACCCGTCGTCTGGTCCGGCATCAGGCGGAGCCACATTTGTCCAGCGGCCGATGTTCTCCGCGGCCTCATTCAGGCGCAGACTGACCTCATCCTGCGGGAGCACGATCGGCTGCAGGTGTTCCAAGTCGGGGACCGGGTGGGCTTCATTCGTCGGCCCACCGCCTGGCAAGCTCGGATTGTCGCCGAGGATCGTCGGTTGCTTGTCGGTCGGACTGTCTGGCGGCGGCTCGGCGGGATTTCGTTCCGGATTTACGGGCTCGCGCAGGCGGGCTTCGACGAATTGCGTCCAGGCGCCACGCCGTCGCAGAGGTGCAGCAAGCCTGTCTGCCTGACGTGGCAAGGGCGGCGCATTGAGGATGGCCGCCTGAGCCGAGGGGAGCTGACTGGACCGTTTCATGCCTGGATACGCAGCTTGACGTTTGTCCGCCATTGCGGACGTTCGCGACACCCTGGCGATCATATGAAAAGGATCGCCTACCTGCCGGGATGTAGCAGCCGCCGCTTAACAGGCCGTTAACCATAAACCGGCGGAAACGCCGCATTGCTCCGCACTGCGCGAGGTGACGATTTCAAGCGGCCGCTGGCAGCTCAAAGGATCCGGCGATCTGGCGCAGACGGTTGGCTCGTGCGCGCATCTGATCGGTATGAGCAATACCGAGGATGTCGAATACCGTCTGTATGCGGTAGAGCCAATCGTGCCTCAGCGCGGCTTCCCGGACGTTTGCGTTCTGAACCGCTCGCAGTCGCGCCGGGTCTGCGTCCAACGCTTCGAGGATCTGGCAAATGTCGGACGAATCGAAGGGTACATGAATGACGGCGTCGGGCCAGTCGAACTGCCGTGCAAACTCTTCGGTGCGCGGCGCTTCTCCAACCATCACCGCCCCGGCTGCAGCGCCTTCATAGTAGCGAGCGGAAATCTCATCACGGCCGGCCGTGAATTCCGGGTTGTTGACGTGACTGCGATTGGCAATGAAATAGCGGCTGCGCTGCAGGATATTCGCAATCATGATGCGGTGTTCTTCCGGATTGTCGACCCGGAACGTCCTTTCTTTTCGGTTCGAACCGCTCGCCGCCACAGTGTCGTAGTAGTAGAAGAAGCGCTCTCTCTCGGCGCCGGCCAGCAACGCGGCGTGGGTCGTCGCCGAACGACGCCCGATGTTGCACACGGCGATCGATCGCTGCTGCTCGGGCCTCGGCGCGAACCGCTCCACGTCGACCGCCAGCGGCAGATAGCTGCACGGTCGACCTGCTATTCGCGCAATCTGCGGTGCGCAGTGATGCAGGCCGACGAATATATGATCAAATCCGGACAGGAGCTCGACCAGATACTCCGGGATGTCGTCTGCCCAGACTTCAGTGATGAAGCATGCGGCCTTGCGACACCGTTTGCGCCAGTCGGGAATCGCAGCGAGCGAGTGAAGTTGATACGCATTGCTGAAGATCGGGAAGAACAGTTCGTAATCACGTTGCAGCCGCAGTTGCGGCGGGGAGGGTGCCAGCACACCTGCCAGTTTGGTCGATCCTGATGCAAGGCGCGTCCACTTGTAGACCCGGCGCGAGAACTCCAGCGCAGCGCGATTTTGAACATCGAACTGATCGGCGCGCGCCATCGCCGCCAAATTGTCCTCGAACTCATAGCTGAGGCAAAATGCAACAAGATCGGAAATCCGACGCTGCGAGAGGAGTAAAACCTTGCCTTCCACGAGGCGCTGCCTCCGACCTATCAAATGCCGGAAAGTGCCGGCCACACGACTTCCGGAATCTCTCGACCAGGAGCGAGTTGCGCGTTGATCGTCGTCACGATGCGCGCAATGGCGCCAATCAACGCTAGTCCCGATACGCTATTTAATCTTGTTTTGTACAAGTTTTACCGAAATTGGATAATGCGAGCCTGTGGGGTTCATTGCACGCGCATTGGCATTCCCGCCGTGCCGTTGCGAATGCAAGCACGAGGATGCATCGGCGAAGATTTGCGAACGGTACAGCGAATCCGCGTTAACCTGGAGAAGTTAAATCTGGAACTCGCTGGCAGTAGCGAAGAACGTCAGCGGACAATGACTGAGTGCGCGTTAACCCGAAAAGGTTAAATCTGGAACCGCCTGACAACAGCCGGCTTCGATGATGCGCAACGCGCTCTGCGGCAACTCCGAGAATTAGCTATAAATTTCATTTAACATGTGCCGAGCCAACGTTGGCGATGAACGCGTCGGGAAAATCCGGTAGCGTGCCGCATCATTTCGAAACGACAAAAATATTCAACACGGCAAATCATTGAACACAGGCGGCGTCGGGGTTCATGCGTATTCTTAGCGTATTTGGTACTCGTCCAGAGGCGATCAAAATGGCACCGCTTGTGCTTGCGCTGGGCGAAGCAGAAGGAATTGATACGCGCGTCTGCGTGACGGGCCAGCATCGTCAGATGCTCGATGATGTGATGTCGGCCTTCTCGTTGAAGGCTGACTACGACCTGAACATCATGCGACCGAACCAGTCGTTGAGCGAAGTGTTCAGTGCGGTCATGACCGGAATCGATCCGATCATCGCCGACTACAATCCGGACTACGTTCTTGTACAGGGCGACACCGCAACCAGTACGGCGGCTGCACTTGCCGCGTTCTTCCGGTCGGTCAGTGTCGGGCATGTCGAAGCGGGATTGCGAACCGGCAATCTCATGAGTCCATGGCCGGAGGAGGCCAATCGGCGGGTCACTGCCGTCGTTACGACGAGGCATTATGCACCGACGTCGCGGGCGCGTTCTGCCCTGCTGAAGGAGGGGTATCCGCCAGACGCCGTCATTGTCACCGGCAATACCGTGATCGACGGACTGCTTCGTATGGCTTCAAATATCTCTCAACCGGGCGAGCTTCGTCGGTCGCTTGAAGCGAAATACTCATGGCTCGATACCTCGAAGCGGCTCATCCTCGTGACTGGACATCGGCGCGAGAGCTTTGGATCCGGGTTCCGGCAAATCTGCGAGGCATTGAAGACGATCAGTCGGCGGGACGATATTCAGATCGTCTATCCCGTCCATTTGAATCCGAACGTGCGCGGGCCGGTGTTCGACCATCTCCGCGATGCGTCGAATATCTTCCTGATCGAACCCCTTAACTATCCCGAGTTCGTCTACCTCATGACGCGTTCGTATCTCATCCTCACGGATTCCGGTGGAATTCAGGAGGAGGCGCCGGCGCTTCGGAAGCCCGTGCTTGTCATGCGAGATACCAGCGAGCGCATGGAGGCCGTTGACGCCGGCGTCGCTCGCCTGGTCACCACCGACCCGGTTCGCATTGTTGCAGGCGTCGAGCGCCTGCTCGATGTGCCAGCGGAGCACGAAGCCATGTCTCTCGGTGCCAATCCGTTCGGTGAGGGACGCGCCAGCAAACTGATCGTGCATGATCTTCTGAATGTCCGTCGGCCGAAACATCCAGCTGATGGCATAGCGAGCGTCAATCTTTTGTCGAATGCCGAGATGCATACGAAACCGCCGTCGCCGGTTCCCCAACCGGCCCACTGATCAAACGAAGCCATGGACACCAGAACCAATCAATTGGTTATTCAGGAATACGGCCAGCCGCTTGCGGAAGACTATGGTCCGCCTGCGGCGGGCCGTCCCGCTTTCGGCTTATGGGACATTGTCGACGTTCTGCGCCGCGAATGGCGGTTGCCCGTTATCGGGCTGTTGATTGGGCTGGCGGTTGCCGTGGCTTCCGTTGTGGTCATGAAGGCGCCCTACAAGAGCAGTGCACGCATCCTCATCGATCGAAGTCTCAATCGTTATCTGCAGACGAACAAGATCGTAGATCAGCCGACGATGGATGAAGTGGAGGTCGGCAGTCAGCTCTACGTACTGTCATCAGACAGGGTCCTGCTTCCGGTTATTCGCTCGCTGGGTCTGGCCAGTGATGGCGAGTTTGCCGGGCGATCTGCACTTGGCAGCGCCACAGACGGGAACTCCAGCACGGCGGAAGCCACTGCAGCCGCTGAACGAGCGGCGCTCGAATCTCTGCTGAAGCGGGTGACTGTTGCACGTGAGGATGTCGCGAACGTTATCAACGTAACGGTCGAGTCGCAGAGCGCGGAGAAGGCCGCGAAGATCGCCAACGGAATCGTGGATAGCTATCTCGCGTCCCTGCAGGACGCAAAGCTGAAATCTACGCAGAAGGTGAGTAAGTGGCTGCAGGAGCGGCTGATCGAGCTGAAGAAGCAGGTGGCCGATGCTGACAAGGCGCTGCAGGACTTCAAGACGGCTAACAATCTCAGCAGCACTGGCGCTCAGGATACCGAGCTCCTGGCAAGTCTGAATACCCTGCTGATGAATGCCAAGTTCGCGGCAGTTGAAGCAAAGGAGCGTCTCGACCGGATCAAGCGGACAGAGGCAAACGGGATTCCGTCGGCCGTGTCGACGGACGCGCTATTCAACGACAAGCGAGCGGCGGTCATCAACTTCGCACTCAACAACAGCGAACTTGCACGTCTCCGCACGCAAAAGCGCGATCTTGCGTCTCGGCTTGCGGAGATGGAAGCTCGCGTCGGTCGCAAGCACGCGGCTGTCGTCAAGCTTCGTGCGCAGCTCAACGGCGTTGACGCCGCCATTCGGTCCGACGAGGGGCGCATTACCGATTCCTACGCCAGCGAATACGAAGTCGCTAGGGCACGACAGACTGAACTCGAAGACACCGCCGCGAAGCTTTCCGCGGAAACCGGAAGCCAGCTGCGCGAACTCGAGAGCGCTGCCGAGGCGCTGCGCAATCTCTATAGCGGATTCCTGCAAAAGCATAAGGAGATCGAGGCGGCGCAGGCGGAGACGCTTCCGGCCCAAAGTGCGCAGATCATCACGAGAGCGGTTCCGCCGCTGACAAAGAGTTCCAAGAAAACCCTCGTCGTGGCGGCAGGCAGCATTGTTCTCGGTCTGTTTCTCGGCATAGGCTCTGCCTTCGGACGTGAATGGATGGCGGATGTGTTCCGTACGCCCAAGGCCGTCGAACAGGTGACCGAAATGCGGTGCATCGGACTGCCCTTCGTCTATGCTGGTCAATTACCAATCGAGGAGCATGTCCTTGCTGCCCCCTTCTCGCGCTTCGCGGAAGGTCTTCGCAATGTGAAGGCGATGCTCGACCGTTCGTCCGCCTCGACCGGGGGCAAAGTCATCGGCGTCGTGTCGGCGGTTTCGAAAGAGGGAAAGACTGTCGTTGCCGCCAATCTTGCCGCGCTCATATTGTCGTCCTCTGGATCGCGCACGCTGTTGATCGATGCCGACCTTCATCTCCGGAATCTCACGACTGCACTGTCCCCGGATGCGAAGGTCGGGCTTTTCGAAGCGCTGGAAGATCCCTCCCGTCTTGGCGAGTTTGTTTGCAAGCGACCGCATTCGGGGCTGGATGTCCTGCCGAATGCCTGCGCGCTTCGGATTCCCAACGCTGCTGAACTCCTGGGCTCGCGGGAAATGGAAAACCTGCTCGCCGTCGCACGGAAGTCCTATGACTACATTGTGGTGGAGGTGGCGCCGATCATGTCGGTCGTCGATGCAAGGCTGATCGAGCGCTTCATCGATGAGTTCGTCTTCGTTGTGGAATCCGGTCAGACCAAGCGCACGAGCGTGCTCGAAGCGTTGTCGGTAACGCAGCTCATCCGTGAGCGCGTGTCGACCATTGTGCTCAACCAGATCGATCCCGTCGAGCTTAGAACCATCGAGGCAAGAAATGGCGTCAGGTCCGAAGGATATTACCGGGAGTAGACCTGTGGACGAGCTTGACAGGCGCGCTTCAGGTGTTCCGCACAACGCCACGCCGCGCAGGTATGTGCTGATTTCGCCCTGCCGCGATGAGGGAGCCTATCTCTGCCGTACGCTGGACAGCGTGGCTGAACAGTCGGTGCCGCCTGCGCTGTGGATCGTCGTTGACGACGGATCCACCGACGAGACGCCACGGATTCTGGAAGAGTATGCGGCGCGGTTGCCTTATCTGCGCGTCGTGCGCCGCCATGACCGAGGCCATCGGCGGGTAGGGCCCGGCGTGATTGAGGCGTTTTATGATGGTCTCGATCAAGTGTCGCTCGGCGACTTCGGCTATTTGTGCAAGCTTGATATGGATCTCGACCTGCCGCCTCGCTACTTCGAGCTGCTGATGCAGCGAATGGAGGATAATCCACGTATCGGGACGACCTCAGGCAAACCCTGGTTCGTTCATCCCCAAACCGGTGATCTCGTGCCCGAGGTCTGCGGCGACGAAATGTCGGTTGGGATGACGAAATTCTATCGGGTTGAGTGCTTCGAGCAGATCGGAGGATTCGTGCGACAAGTCATGTGGGATGGCATCGATTGCCACCGCGCCAGAATGCTGGGCTGGATCGCGGAGAGCGTCGATTCAGAGCCAATCCGGTTCGTCCACCTTCGTCCGCAAGGGGCCAGCCAGAAGAGCATCTGGGCAGGCAGAATTCGTGCTGGCTTCGGTCAGTATTTCATGGGCACTTCGCCGTTTTACTATCTGGCGGTGGCGGCTTCCCGTCTTCGCGCGCACCCAATGTTCATCGGAAGCATCGCGATGCTTTGGGGTTACTTCAGCAGCTGGGCAAAGGGGTTGCCGCGCTATAATGACCCCGAGTTCAGACGTTTTCTTCGTACGTATCAGCACGCGTGCCTGAGACTGGGTAAACGAGCTGCCACGGCTCGCCTGGACGCCGAGCAAGTGGCTCGGTGGCAAGCCAGCCGGCAATCGCCGCAGGGGAGTTGAGCAGATGAAGCAACACGCGAGCCTATTGGGCGTCGAATTTGATGCGGTTACGCTCGATCAGGCGGCGCAGCGCTGTGTCGATATCTGTCTCCGCTCGAACAGTTCTCACGTCGTGATGACGATCAATGCGTCGCATCTCTGCATGATGCGGCGAGACGTGGAGTTGGCGCACGCATGTTCCGCGGCCGATATGACGGTGGCGGACGGTATGCCGGTGGTTTGGGCAATACGAGCGTCAGGTCAACACATGCCGGAACGCGTGGCCGGCATCGATCTGATGGAAGGACTTTTAAGGGGGGCCGCGTCCAACGGACTTTGTGTCTATTTTCTAGGGGCGCACCAGCAAGTCGTCGAAAAGCTCGTGCGGGTCTGCGAGGCGCGCTTTCCGCAGCTGAAGATCGCTGGTTTTCGGAACGGCTACTTCGGTCCGGACGAGCACGAAATTATCGTCGATGAGATACGAGCCAGCGGCGCCCACATTCTCTTTATCGGCTTGCCGTCCCCGTTCAAGGAGGTATGGAGTGAACGCTATCGGGATCGGCTGCAAGTTCCCGTCATTCTGGGGGTCGGCGGCAGCTTCGACGTCTTGGCCGGCTTTATCAGGCGCGCTCCTCGGCTATTCCAATCGCTCGGTCTCGAGTGGTTCTGGCGCCTGATGATGGAGCCGCGCAAGTTATGGCGGCGATATCTTTCCACCAACAGCGAGTTCATCTGGCTGGCGCTCCGCGAAGTGGTGGCGCGCAGGGCTTACGCCGTCCGTCCGGGAAGAGCGATCGCCGGATCGGCAAGCGTGGTGCGGAGAGACGACCGAAAAGTGGGTACGGAACGCAGGGTAGCTGATCGGCGAATTCTTGTCCGGCGAAGGAGCAACGTGCGGGATTCGCAGGTTCCGATACCCGATCGCCGGCGCGGCATAGAGCGACGTATCTCAGAGCGTCGGGCACGGACGGCTAATGCTCTCAAGGGTATCGAGGTGAGCGCCTGATGTATCGGCTGACCGACCAGGATCACTGATCCAAGCAGGCGGCTAAGCGATTCGCTTCATGGCGCAAGCGCGGGAAGCATCAAAGTGATTAAACCGCCAAGCAGTACCGATTCCTTCGGGTACGATAACGCAGACCAACCCATAGTCGTTAAGCTAAAGCCTGATGTGTACGTATTTGGGTATGAGTTCTGCCACGTTCTGCAAACGCTGATCAAACACGGCTGCGTGCCCGCCGAGCTCATCTATGAGGACGGAGGGGCGCTCATCCTTATTTTTGATCCCAATGAGAAGAAAGCGGAACTATGGTCAGGATGGTGGAGGTGCGACAAACCCGATATTTACTCCATCATTGAACCAGAGCATCGCGGGCTCGTGAATCAAATATTCGAAACCTCAGACGCCTTCATGGAGTTTTCCAATGCTCGATCTCCTCAGATTGAGCTGATCCCAGGCCAGATCCAAAAGATTCAAAGATCGGGGGCTGCGGTTTTCCGCGGAGACGCTCCCCTTCGTCCTCGACCTCTATGAAGAGCTGCTTCCGCACAGCGCGCATTGGAGGCGTTTTTCTGAGTGTTGGGAATGGCGGCAGCGCTCCCCCGCTACCACGGGCTATGAATCTCGCCACGCCAAGCGTCGATCCTCCACCATTGCACAATCCAGACAGCAGCGGCGGCTCAGAAGTTTGAGGTTGAAGCAAGCCGAGGCGGAGCACCGCTGTCGGTCAATTTCGAAGAGCCTGTTGTGACCCTCGCTACGGCTCAGCCGGATAAGCCGGCTTTGCGCAAGCCGTCGAGGAAGTGCTCGCGTTCGGCAGAAATTCTGTACCTTTCGGCCCGTGCTCGAACGAGATCGAGGGTGTTCGCTGGCGGCGTTGCGCCGTTCGCGCTCATTTCTCGACAACGTTCCGTGACGAACGCTTCGGCTTCGGATCGCGCTTCGCTGTGCCGACCCATCTGCGCATAACAGGCGGCAAGCAGACTGTGCGACCAGCGGTCGGGGGATCGCGCCTCCATCAGCGTCTTGACTGCTTCATCGTACTGGCGCCCCGAATAGAGCGCGAGCGCGTGGTACCAGTGGTACAGATTGGGCGGGAAGGGATTCAGTCGTTTGGCCGCACCGATCCATGTGAGGGCCTCTCGCCACCGTCCCCAGTAGACCAGAATGTTCGCGAAAACGGCGGCGACGTCGGCGTCGTTTGGATTGAGCGCGAGAGCCCGGCTGAAATGGATTTCGGCCTTGGCGTCCTCGCGGCGCAGGAACAGCAATTGCGCGAAGACGCCATGGGCCCAGGCGTCGCCGCCGTCGATGTCGAGCGCGGTCTCGATCTCGCTCAGCGCGTCGTCGAGCTTCGCCATGCCGGGCGATTCGAGAAACACGTCGCAGACGATAGTCCAGGCAATGTTGACGTGAGCACGGGCATATTGCGGATCGAGCGCGACGGCGTCCCGGAAAAACTGCCTGGCTTCCGCCATGCCCTTCACCGTCAATTGACGCCACCGCTCGTTGCCCAGCAGAACCAGGTCATAGGCGGTGATGCTCGGGGTCGGCTTGCGTCTGGCGATCTCGCGGCCGGCGTCCTCGAGCCGGCCCGGAAGGGCTGCGACGATTGCGCGGACGATCTCGTCCTGCAGGGCGAAGATGTCCTCGAGTTCGCGGTCGTAGCGCTCGGTCCAGAGATTGTAACCGCTGGCGCCATCGAGAAGCTGGACGGTCACCCGCATCCGGCTGCCGATCTTGCGCACGCTTCCTTCGGCCACGTACCTGACGCCGAGTTCGCGGCCGACCTGCTTGATCTCGGGCGTCTTGCCCTTGTAGGCGAAGCTGGAGTGGCGGGCGACAACGAACAGCGAGCGGAAGCGCGAAAGTTCGGCGATGATGTCTGCCGTGATTCCGTCGGAAAAATATTCCTGCGCGGCATCGCCGCTAAGATTCGAGAACGGCAGCACCGCAAGCGACGGCCCATCCGGCACCGTCGGTGCCGGCGAGGTGGGCAGGCCGGCGCCGGATTCGGCAGCGACCAGTGGCCCGACGTAACGGTAGCCGCGGCGCGGCAGGGTCTCGATCCAGGTCGCACCGCCCTCGACGTCGGCAAATACCCGCCGCAGAGCAGCGATCTGCACCGTCAGGTTGCTCTCCTCGATCGCAAGTCCCGGCCACGCCGCCTGCATCAATGTGTCCTTGGAAACCGGCGTTCCGGCCTGCTCGACAAGCAGCCGAAGCAGCGTCACCGCGCGCCGCCCGAGCGCGACCGGTTCGGACTCTCGAAACAGCATCACGGCTTCCGCGTCGAGGCGGTAGGGGCCGAATTCGTGGATCGTCGCCATGGTTCGGGAGACTACATTTTTTGCATCTTTTTCGGAACAGATTCAGGACCTCCGAGAATCCGGCGACCCGCCCCGCTGCCGCTGACGCGCAGCTTTGCGCGGCCGATTTCCGCTTTCGCCTCGATCCCGCGGTACCTCCGCCAGCCGGTCGCGGCCGCCGCGGCCAGGCGACGGCCGCTTGACAATGTAAGTAAGAATATTATTACAAACCGCAGTTTTCGGAGAACGCGTTCATGCTGCAGACCAAGCGAAGCTATAGCGGAATGGTGACCGCGCCGCATCACCTTGCCGCGCAGGCCGGGCTCGCCGTCCTTTCCGAGGGCGGCAATGCGGTCGAGGCGATGATTGCGTCTGCTGCCACGATCGCGGTGGTCTATCCGCATATGAACGGCCTTGGCGGCGACAGTTTCTGGCTGGTCGGCCGGGCGGGCTCTGCACCTGTCGGAATCCAGGCGTGCGGACGGTCGGCGAAGGCCGCCAGCCGCGCCTGGTATCGCGAGCATGGCTGCAGCACCATCCCAAGCCGCGGACCGCTCGCGGCACTCACCGCCGCCGGGACCGTCGATGGCTGGCAGAAGGCCTATGAGCTCAGCCGCGATCGCCATGGGGGGGGCATGCCGCTGTCGCGGCTGCTCGAACCTGCGATCGGCTACGCCGCCGATGGCGTCGCCGTGACCCAGACCCTGCACGACAACACCTCGAAGAAGCGCGCTGAGCTGCAGGATGTGCCGGGCTTTGCCGATGTCTATCTGCCGCAGGGCGTTCCGCTTGCAGTCGGCGCGCGGTTGCGGCAGCCGCGCGTGGCAGACACGTTGCGGCAGCTGGCGCAAGCCGGCCTTTCCGATTTCTATCGCGGCGACCTGGCGCGTTCGATGGCCGCTGATCTCGAACGGCTCGGCAGCCCGCTCCGCCTATTCGATCTGGAGCAGCATCAAGCCACGCTGGTGACACCGCTGTCGGTCGATGTGGCCGGGCACAAGGTGTTCAACATGCCGCCGCCGACGCAGGGCCTGGCCTCGCTGTTGATTCTTGCGCTCTATGCCCGGCGCATGGCGAAGGAGGCGGACGGGGTCGATCATCTGCACCGGCTGGTCGAGAGCACGAAGGCGTCGTTCCGCATCCGCAATCGCTACGTGACCGATCCCGACTACATGGCGCGGTCGGCGGCCGAGTTTCTCACCGACGAGTCCATTGCGGCGCTCGAAAAGACGGTCGCCGTCGATCATGCAGCGCGCTGGCCTGACGCGCCGGCCCAGGGCGATACGGTCTGGCTCGCTGCGACCGACCGGAACGGCCTTAGCGTCAGCTTCATTCAGAGCATCTATTGGGAGTTCGGCTCGGGCGTCATCCTGCCCCAAAGCGGGGTCACCTGGCAGAACCGTGGGACGAGCTTCGGTCTCGCCGAGACCGATATCAACCGCCTGGAACCTGGGCGGCTGCCGTTCCACACCATTCAGCCCGCAATGGCTGAACTCAGCGACGGCCGGCTGTTGTCCTACGGCACGATGGGCGGCGAAGGGCAGCCGCAAACCCAGGCGGCGATCTTCACCCGCTACGCGTTGCACGGTCAGGACCTTCAGTCGACAGTGACCGCGCCGCGCTGGCTGCTCGGTCGCACATGGGGCGAGGAGAACAACAATCTCAAGATCGAATCGCGTTTCGATCCTGCCGTCGTCGACGCGCTGCGGGCGCTCGGCCACGACATCCAGGTGGTCGGTGCGTTCGAGGAATTCATGGGCCACGCCGGCGCAATCGTCTGGCACCCGGATGGACTGCTTGAGGGCGCCAGCGATCCCCGCAGCGACGGCGTCGTCGCTGCCCGGTGAAGCGAGCACCCTTAGCGCTCACCCGCAGACTGTTCGGAATTTGCCGCGCGCGAGCTAGCGTGCGGCGCCGGCCGGTGTTCTGGCTGCGGACGGTTTCCGTTTTCCCTCGCTTGCGGCCGCCGTCGCCGTCAACCAGGTCATGATCACGTCCAGCGCGTGGTGGCGACGTTTCTCCAGCCAGTCCGGCTCTCCCAGATCCTTGTCGAACATCGCCGACAGCGTGTAGCGGTTGGAGACATGAAAATAGCTCATGGCCGTGATCGTGACGTAGAGCTGAACCGGATCGACGTCGCTGCGGAACGGCCCGACCGCAAGGCCCCGGCGAAGGATATTTTCGATGCTCGCGACCAAGGGTAGCGTGAGGTCGGCGATCTTGCGCGATTTGCGCAGGTTACGCCCACGCTGCAGGTTCTCATTGTTGATCAGGGCGATATAGTTCTGGTGCGCTCCGAAAAAGGTGAACGTGAAGTTGATCAGCTCGCGCATGGCCGCGACCGGATCGAGGTCGTCGAGCTTGAGTTGCTGTTCGGCCGCGCGGATCTCGGTGTAGACGTGCTCGAGCACGGCGAGATAAAGGCCGTTCTTGTCGCCGAAATAGGCGTACAGCAACCGCATGTTGGCTTTGGCGCGTTTCGCGATGGCTTCAACCCGAGCTCCGCCAATGCCGTTGCGGCAGAATTCGAACGTCGCCGCGTGCAGGATCGCTTCCTTGGTCAAGGCGGAATCGCGTGCCCGTCTGCCGCGTGTGGCGCTGCGGGCCGGGCTGGTCGATGCTGTCGTTTCAGTCACGGGACAAGCTTTTCTCAGGTTGTACGAGCCCAGCGCGGACAATATGCCCCCGCCCATCATGTTCAACGGGATGCGGGGCCCTGCCGTGCAGGCTCGCGGGATTGAGATCGCTATTGCGGTGGCTCGTCAAGGGGTAACCTTCCCGATGTTCCGGTCTCCACATCCACGCGCCGACGTCACGACCGTGCCGCCATGCGCGACGAGGCGCCCATTCTTGTAGACGTCGCGCGGCCTGGGCCGGGCCACCACGGCCTCTTGCACGTGCTGGGCGTCGATCACGACGAAGTCCGCCGCCGCGCCCTCGGCCACCCCATAGTCCGGGAGGCCGAGTGCCTGCGCGGCGTTGGTGGTCACCATGTCGAAGGCCGCCGCCAGGTCGGCATCGGTGCTGAAGCCGGAGCGGTAGCCGACGATCATGGCGCGCTCCAGGAGGTCGCCGTCGCCGTAGGGCCACCAGGAATCGCGGATGTTGTCATGCCGGCGAATATATTGACGCCGGCATCGCGCAGCAGCAACACCGGCGGAAACGCATGCGCTCCGGGCGCGTTGGTCAAAATCGCGACCCCGGCCTCGGCGAGCAGCTGCGCGGTGCGCTGAACCACGTCTCGCGGCACCTCGCCGAGCGCATAGGCATGGCTGATCGTGACCTTGCCGCCGAGCCCGAGGGCCTTGGTCCGACGTGCAATGTTCTCGATCTCGAAAATACCGAGCAAGCCGCCGTCATGCAGGTGAATGTCGATGCCGACCCCGCGCCGATCGGCAATGCCGAAGATGACGTCGAGATGCCCGTCGATGTCGGCATCGTAACCCGCCGGATCGAGGCCGCCGACCAGGTCCGCGCCGGCGCGAACCGCCTCGTCGAGCAATCCGGCCACGCCCGGCGACGTCACGATGCCGCTTTGCGGAAAGGCGACGATCTGGACCGACACCTTGTCGCGGTGCGCGTCACGCGCCGCCATGACCTGCTCGAGATTGCGCAACCCGACCTGAAGGTCGATATCGACGTGGCTGCGCATCCAGGTCGTGCCGTGCGCGACGCAGAGGTCGATCAGCGCGGCCGCCCGCACCGCAATCGGCCTCGCGCCGGCAAGCGCCTCCTTCTCGAACTTGACGCGCTCGCGCACGCTGAAACCGGCGGTGCAGGGGCGGTGGGACTTCCAATCGTCGCCGACGAAGCCCTTGTCGAGGTGGATATGACCATCGACCAGCCCCGGCAACACCAGGCGTCCGGCCAGATCAAGGGTTTCGCCGGCCGCGACCGGCGATTGCGACGCGATCGAGGTGATGCGGCCATCGCGCACGGCGATATCGACGGTGCGCCCATCGACCAATCGGGCGTTTCGAAACAGCGTGTCGGCAGTGCTCACTGGTCGTCTCCGGTTCGTCGCAATGGCGAGGCGATCGGGGCCCGATTCGTTTTCATCATGTTGGGACGATGCCATCGGGCAGCGCGCGCGAGAATGCGGCTATACCTCCGGCGGTGGTGATCCAGATCTCGTCACGCCGCGCCAGGATTGTCTGCAGGGCGCGCCGCAGCGGACGTAGGCGGTGCGGCTGGCCGACCAGATAGGGGTGCAACGCAATTCCCATGACGAGCGATTGCCTTTTCGACTGTGCCAGCATCTCCTCGAACGTCTCGGTGATCATGGCGGCGAACTGCTCGCCGGAGTCCTTGCGACCGACGATCGAAGGGATATCGTTCAACTCCTGCGGATAAGGCACTGAAAGGATGCGGCCGCCGTTCCGCGTCGAGAACCACACCGGCTGATCGTCCATGCACCAGTCGAGCAGGTACTCGTAGCCTGCTTCGGCCAGCAGATCGGGCGTGACCTGTGATTGCGAAATCCAGGGCCCCAGCCAGCCGCGCGGCGGCCGCCCTTCGGCTCGCGCGATGACATCGGTCGCTTCCGCGATCAATTGCCGCTCCTCGTCGGGCGCAAGCACACCCTGGCGCTCGGAATTGGTGCGGCCGTGACCGACAATTTCGTCGCCGCGGGCGCGAAATGCCTCCATGACTTCAGGGCAGTAGTGATAGATGCTGCTGTTTGCGAGCACCGACAGCGGCAGCTTCAGCTCGTCGAACAGCTCGATCAGGCGCCACACGCCGACACGGTTGCCATAGTCGCGCCAGGCATAGTTGAGGACGTCCGGATGCGGACCGCCGGGGCAGAGCTCGGCACCGAGCCCGTCGCCGAATGCGAAATGCTCGAGGTTGAGACCGACGTAGACGGCAAGCCGCCGCCCTTGCGGCCAATTGAAATCCGGGCGTTGCCCGATCGCGCTGTAGCGATAGCGTCCGTGAGCGGCGAGGACCGGTCCGACAGAATCCGAGCGCAGCACGGCTTCCCTGCGCGACAGGCGGTCGCCATCTTCCGCGATCGAGATCAACACGTCGCCGGCCTCGACATTCCTTGGGTCCATCGGAATTTTCCCCGCGCGGTTGATCGCTCGCTTGACATCGGAATATTTTTGAAGAAAGTTTTTACTTCCGTCAAGTCCGCGCATAAGCGGCAGCGGAGGAACTGGCGGCTTCGATGCCGAGGCCGCCATCAGCGGAGGAACACCGAACATGAACTTCAGGAGCATAGTTTCGTCCGGACCTGCGCGTCGTTGGCCGGCTTGGCACGCCGCTGCGACGATCCTGCTGGCCGCGTTGCCGTTCGCGTTCGGCGCGCGCGCGGCCGAACCGATCAAGATCGGCCTGGTGACCGCCCTGTCGGGACAGTCGGCGCGCGCCGGCGAGGCGCTCACCCGCGGAGCGACGATCGCCATCGAGGAAATCAATGCGAAGGGCGGCGTGCTCGGACGTCCGCTCGAGCTCGTCCGCCGCGACGACGAGAGCAATCCGGCCAAAGGGCTGATCGCGGCGCGCGAGTTGATTCAGCGCGAGAAGGTCGCGGTCCTGGTCGGCGGCCTCGACACGCCGGTCGAGCTCGCCATCGTGCCGTTCGTCAACAACGTCAAGGTGCCGTTCGTGGTGCCATGGGCCGCCGGGACCAACATCACGCGGAACGGCGCCCCGTCCAACTACGTGTTCCGCGTCTCGGCCATGGACGATGAGGTCGATAAGGCGATCGTCCAGTTCTCGCGCAAGACGTACAATGCGAAGAAGCCCGGGCTCATCCTGGTCAACAATCCCTGGGGCGAGTCGAACGAGCATGGCCTGAAGGCGGCATTGAAGGCCGCAGGAATCGAGCCTGCCGGCGTCGAGAAGTTTGAAGGCAACGACGTCGATGTCGTTTCCCAGCTGTCGCGGCTGAAGCAGGCGGGCGCCGATACGCTCTACCTGGTCGGCAACGTCGGACCGTCCTCCCAGGTGGTGAAATCGCTCGACCGTATGGGCTGGGCGCCGCCGATCGTCTCGCATTGGGGGCCGGCCGGCGGCCGCTTCACCGAGCTCGCCGGGCCGAGCGCGGAGAACGTGATCTTCGTCCAGACCTACAGCTTCTTCGGGAACTTGTCGCCGGTCGGCAAGCGGGTGATGTCGGCCCTTCAGGCGAAGTATTCGGACATCAAGGGGCCTGCGGACGTGACGCCGGCGGTTGGCGTGGCCAACGCCTACGACTCCATCCTGGTCATTGCGCGAGCGATCGAAAAGGCCGGTGGCACCGAACCGACCGCCGTCCGTGACGGCTTCTACGCCATCGATCGCGTGGATGGCTTGATCAAGACCTACGAGAAGCCGTTCGCGCAGGACAAGCACGATGCGCTGACGGCGGGCGACTACATCTGGGCGCGGTTCGAGGACAACCACATCATGCCGTTCGCACGGAACTGACCGCGCGAGATCGTCCGACAAACAAGCAGGGTGGTCATCGATGTCATTTCTTCCCGCGGTGATAACAGGACTGGCGCTTGGGAGCATGTACGGGCTGCTTGCGCTTGGCTTCCACGTTACCTACGCCGTCTCCGGCACGGTCAATTTCTCCCAGGGCAGCTCGATGACCCTGGGAGCCGTTGCCGGCTACTTCTTCCTCGTGCTGTGGGGCTGGCCGGCGGCGGCCGGCATTCCCTCCGTTCTGCTCGTCTGCGCGGTCTATGGCCTGCTGATTGAGCGCTTTGCGGTTCGGCCATTCGTGCAGCGCGGCTCCGACAACTGGCTGATGGCGACCGTTGCGGTCGGCATCATCGTCGACAATGTGATGATGTTCGTCTTCGGCAAGGAGCCGCGCAGCTTTCCGTCCGTCCTGGCGGCCAAGCCGATCCAGATCGTCGAGGGCGCGGGGGTCTATCCGTTGCAACTCCTGATTCCCGTGGTCGGATTGCTGCTGGCGCTGGCACTTCATCTGCTCAGTCGCAGGACGCGTCACGGCGTCGCCATGCTCGCGGTGGTCCAGAACCCGAACGCCGCGCGGCTGATGGGCATCAACGTCAGCGGCGCCATCGCGGCAAGCTACGCGGTCTCGGCGATGCTGGCCGGGGTTGCGGCGCTGCTGATCGCGCCCCTGTTCAACGTGTCCTCGGAAATGGGCACGCTGTTCGGCATCAAGGCCTTCGCGGCGGCGATCATTGGCGGTCTCGGCAGCGCCTGGGGCGTGATGCTGGCCGGGCTCTGCCTCGGCCTGATCGAGGTGTTCGCGACCAACTGTCTGGGGTCGGTCTACACCCAGATCATCACATTCGCCTCGGTGATCGCGATTCTTGTCGTCCTCCCCCACGGGCTGCTCGGCCGAGCCGGAGTGAAAAAGGTATGACCTCTCGCGTCTCCGTTCTCGCCGCCGTCGCGGCACTCGCGGCCGCCATCCTCTATGCCGCCGTTGCCGACAACTACGGCGTATTCCTGGTCGCGACCATCGCGCTGACGGCGATCGCTTGTATCGGCCTCAACGTGCTGCTCGGTCTCGCCGGGCAGATCTCGCTCGGCCACATCGGCTTCATGGCGATCGGGGCCTATACGACCGTGCTCCTGATGGAGAAGGCAGGGTGGCCCTATCTTGCGGCGACGGCTGCAGCGATTGCTCTTGTCAGCGTCGTCGGTGGTCTGCTCGCGATGCCGGCCTTGCGTGTGCGAGGTCCATATCTCGCGATGGTGACAATCGCCTTCGGCTTCATCGTCGAGCACGGCACGATCGAGTGGCGCGACCTCACGGGCGGCGGCAACGGCCTGATCCTGACCGCGCCGCCGGAGGTGTTCGGCTTTCCGCTGTCGGAGCGGCATTTGGCGATCGCGGGCGTCGTGCTGGTGTTCGCCGGCCTCATCCTGTTCGAGCGCTTGAAGCGCAGCGGCTGGGGCTACGCCATGCGTGCCGCCCGCGACACCGAGGTTGCGACGCGCTCGATCGGCATTGATCTCGTGCGGGTCCGCACCGTGGCGTTCATCATCTCGGCGGCAGCGATGGCGTTGGCGGGGGCGCTATTTGCGCCCCTCCAGGGCTATATCAGTCCAAGTTCGTTCCCCTTTCTGCAATCGATCCTGCTGCTGTTCGGCGTCATGGTCGGCGGCGCCGGCTCGGCGCTGGGGCCGGTGATCGGGGCGGCGCTCGTCGTGCTGCTGCCGGAAATGCTGTCCGATCTCGCGGAGTATCGTCTGCTTGCCTTTGGCGTGTTGCTCTTCGCCGTGCTGCGGGTCGCGCCCTCGGGCATCATGGGGCTGATCGAGCAATTCGCTGCAAGGTTCCTGCCGGCGGGATCGAAGGCCGATACGGGCGCGGGGGCCGTCGAGCCGGTCGCCGACCTCAGCATCGGAACCAGCAGCGCGTCGCGTCTTGACGTCGCAAACCTCTCGATCTCGTTCGGCGGTGTCCGCGCCGTGCAGGACGTCTCGTTTACCGCCGAACCCGGCACGGTAATCAGCGTCATCGGCCCCAATGGTGCGGGGAAAACCAGCGCGCTGAATCTGCTTTGCGGCTTCTACCGTCCGAAATCCGGCACCGTGAAGCTTGGCGACCGCGACGTCACCGGTTTGCCGTCGCACCAGCTTGCGCGTGTCGGAGTGGCGCGAACGTTCCAGACGACGCAGCTCTTCGGCTCGCTCTCGATCATCGAGAACGTCCTGCTGGCGGTGACGGCGGGCAAGCTCGGCAACGTCGTGTCGGCGCTGCACAATGACGCGCAGGAGCGCCTTGCGCGGTCGCTGTTGCGCTTTGCGGGTGTCGACGGCGATTTGAGTAGACGCGCGGACGCGCTGCCCCATGGCGAGAAGCGACTGGTCGAGATCGCGAGGGCGCTCGCGCTGCGCCCGAAGATCCTGCTGCTCGACGAGCCGGCCGCGGGTCTTTCGAAGGGCGACAAGCAGCGGCTGACGGTTCTGCTCCGTCGCATCGCGGAGACCGGGATCGCGGTCATCATCGTCGAGCACGACATGCCGATGATCATGTCGCTGAGCGACCTCATTGTCGTTCTCGATGGCGGCAAGCGCATCGCGATCGGCGATGCGGCGGCGATCCGCAACGATCCGCTGGTCCGCAAGGCCTATCTCGGCGATGCGCCGTCGGGTGAGCGGCGCCGCGCGACGCGCCCGGCGAAACAAGGCACGGCGCTCGAAGTCCGCACGCTCGATGCCTTCTATGGCCTGTCGCGGGCGCTCGGTGGGATCGACCTTGCCGTCGCGCCCGGCGAGGCCATCGCCGTACTCGGCGCCAATGGAGCGGGCAAAACCACCCTGATGCGCTCGATTGCCGGTCTCGAACCACCGCGGTCGGTCGGCGAGATCCGGCTGTCCGGCGCCCGCGTCGACAAGATGCCGGCGCATATCCGCGCCAGGGCCGGCATCGTACTGGTACCCGAAGGACGGCAGGTGTTTCCCGAGCTGACGGTGCGGCAGAACTTGCAGCTCGGCGCTTTCGCACGCAAGGGTCTCGAACTCGACGCGGAGATCGACGCGATGTTTGCCCGCTTTCCGCGCCTGAAGGAGCGTATCAACCATCGCGCGGGCCTTTTGTCGGGCGGCGAGCAGCAGATGCTCGCAGTCGCGCGTGGGCTCCTGACCGCGCCCAAGGTCTTCATGCTTGACGAGCCGTCGCTTGGACTGGCGCCGCTTGTCGTCGACGAGTTGTTCGCCTCGTTCGAGCAGCTTCGCGTGGAGGGGATGACCCTGATCGTGGTCGACCAGATGGCCGGGCAAGCCCTTGCGCTTGCCGACAGGGCCTATCTGCTTGAGACCGGCACCATCCTGAAGAGCGGTGCGGCCGAAATCATCGCGGAGGATCCCTCGCTTGAAGCCGCCTATCTCGGCGGAGAGGCCCACGGGAGTAGCGTGCCGCGAACCGCCGTGCTCACGTCCTGACGCCATGGTTGCGCAGCAGGAGATCGGTGTGATGCGGCCAGGCAATACGTTTCGCGACCTGCCCGGCGCGCCCGTGTCTGAACGATTCGACGGCGGTGCCGTAATCGAGGTCGGCGTGCTTGCGCGCCGCGCGCTGCGCAGCGGACGGCGCGGCCGTATTGCGGCGGTGTTCGAGCGCAGCCTTTATGCGGTGCTCGACGATTGCTGGATCTGCATCGGTGTCAAAGACCTCGGCTCCGGCCCGCTGCATCTTCGGTGCACCGGGATCGAGCCGCGGCTGCTCGTTCCCGGACAAGAGGTTGCGATCGTCGACACGATGCTGCTCGTCGACGGTATGCGGTTTGCCGGTTTTGAGACGGCCTCCGTATGGGCGCCGCCGCCTTCGCCGGAATGGACGCTCGACAGTTTGCGGGCAGGGCTTGCGATGGTCGATCAGGTCTGGCTTCGCTTGCCGGTCGAGCAGGGGCTGGCCGCCTCGGGTGGCGCGGAGCCGCCCACAAGGCCGTCGCGGGTGCTCGCTGCCGCGGCGCCGGCGCTCGCCGCGCTCAAGCAATTGATCGAGGCCGGGCTTCGCGGAGAGCGATGCGTACCGCGTGACTACCCGGAGATCGTCGAATTGATCGGACTTGGTCCCGGGCTCACGCCATCCGGCGACGACTTGATCGGCGGCGCGCTGGTCGCGCTCGCCAACCTCGGCCGTCTCGCGACGCGCGACGCGCTGTGGAAGACCTGTCGCGCGCATCTCGGCCGGACCAATCAGATCAGTGCCGCCCACCTGCACAGTGCCGTGCTCGGCTTCGCGGCGGCGGCGCTCCATGAAGCCATCGACGCGACGATTGGCGGACGGGTCGATCGTATCAAGTCCGCGGTCGCGGCGCTGTCGCGGATCGGGCAAAGCTCTGGACTGGATGCGTTTGCAGGTGCGCTGATGGTGTTGCGCGCGATCGAGTGCCGGCTGCTCAACGACAGCGCGCTGCATCATGCCGGCCTCACCGGCAACGGCCCGCCGACGCGATCAATCGCAGGGGCCTAGACGATCATGCGCCGCGACGGGAATTGGACGACTGGTCGCGCGTGTTTGACAAAGTAAAAATCTTCTTACTAAGATCGATGCATCGGATCTCGGGAGGCCGCAAGTGGTGACCAAGCAGGAAGGGACGCCGAGCGGGCGTTTGTTGATGAGCAAGCCAAGCGTGGTGAACGTCGGGCTGGCAGGCTTTGTGAAGGACTTGCGGGACTGCGATGTCGAGGTCGTGCAGGTCGACTGGACGCCGCCCGCCGACGGCGATCCCGAAATGGCGGCACTGCTCGCCAAGCTCGGTACGTGAGAGCGCAGCCATGAAGCTGATCGAAGACGCCAACAAGCAGGCGCTGGCCCGCATCCTCGAGGGTGAGCCCAGGCTGATCGATATCGTTCCGGCACGCGACGTGCTGGAAGGGTTGAAGGAACGCATGATCCTTCATGCCGGGCCGCCGATCACCTGGGACCGAATGTGCGGTCCGATGCGTGGCGCGGTGGCAGGCGCCATCGTGTTCGAAGGCTGGGCTCCGGATCTTGAAGCCGCCTTCGAACTCGCGGCCGGCGGCGGCGTCGCCTTCCACCCCAACCATCATTTCGGCGCGGTCGGTCCGATGACCGGCATGACCACGGTCTCCATGCCGGTGTTCGTCGTCGAGAACGTCAAATACGGCAACCGCGCCTACTGCGCCATCAACGAGGGCCTTGGCAAGGTCATGCGCTTCGGCGGCAATGACGATAGCGTGCTGGCCCGCCTCGGCTGGCTGCGTGACGTATTCGGGCCGGTGCTGGCCAGGGCGATCCGCGCGCATGGCGGGATCGATCTGAAGGCGATCATCGCGCGCGGGCTCTCGATGGGCGACGAAATGCACCAGCGCAACCTGGCTTGCTCCAGCGTGTTCCTGCGCGAGATCGGGTCGGCGCTGGCGCGCACTTCGAGCGACAACGAGGTTCTCGCAAGCTGCATTGGCTTCATCGCGCAGAACGATCAGTTCTTTCTCAACATCGCGATGGCGATGGGCAAGGCGCTGACCGATCCCGCCAGCGGGATTCGCGGTTCGACGGTGGTGACCGCGATGTGCCGCAACGGAACCGACTTCGGGGTCCGCGTCAGCGGATTGGGCGATCGCTGGTTCACGGCGCCGGTGGAAATGCCGGAAGGGCTCTATTTCCCGGGCTATTCGCGCAAGGATGCCAATCCCGACATGGGCGACTCTGCGATCGTCGAGACGGTCGGGCTTGGTGGCTTCGCGATGGCAGCAGCTCCGGCAGTTGCCGGCTTCATCGGCGCTGGCGCACCGTCGTCGGCGGGCAATTTCACGCGGGCAATGAGTGAAATCACCGTCGGGCAGAATCCGGAATGGACGATCCCCGCGCTCGACTTTGCCGGCGTGCCGACCGGCATCGACGTTCGCCTGGTGGTGGATACCGGCCTTGCACCGGTCATCAACACCGGCATCGCGCATCGCGAGCCCGGCATCGGCCAGGTCGGCGCCGGCGTGGTGCGGGCGCCGATGGCCTGCTTCCGGCAGGCCGTCCTCGCCATTGCGGAAGATCTGGGGGTGTCATGAGCGCGTTTGTCCTGAACGAAATTCGCAAGGGCTTCTATCTCGACTCGGTGGCGTTGATGCGGTTGTCGCGGGAGGTCGCGTCGGCGGCGGGCGTCGTCGAAGCCGCGCTGATGATGGGCACGCCGTCCAACCAGGCGATCCTGCGCAACGCCGGATTGCTCGACGGCGAGGTGATCGCGCAGGGCAATGATCTGATCCTAGCAATCAAAGCCGAAAGCGAAGCGGCGGCACGTGCCGCGCTTGCCGAAGCGCAAAAGGCGCTCGACCGTCCCAAGACGAGCAGCACCGGCGAAGCAGCGTGGCGGCCGCGCAGCATTGCCGCGGCCGTCAAGGCCGCACCCGCCGTCAACCTCGCCCTGATCTCCGTTCCCGGCGAGTTCGCCGCGGCGGAAGCGCGCAAGGCGCTGAACCGCGGACTTCATGTCCTGATGTTCAGCGACAATGTCTCGATTGCGGATGAATTGTCGCTGAAACAGCAGGCGCGCGAAGCGGGCCTCTTGATGATGGGGCCGGACTGCGGCACGGCGGTCATCGGCGGCGCGCCGCTCGCCTTCGCCAACCGACTGAAGCGCGGCAGGATTGGGATCATCGGCGCATCCGGGACCGGGACGCAGGAGGTGTCGTGCCTGCTGTCCGAGGCGGGCGAAGGCATTTCCCACGCTATCGGCGTCGGCGGACGGGATTTGAAGAAGGAGATCGGCGGCATCACGACATTGATGGCGATCGACGCCCTTGATGCCGATCCCGAGACCGATCGCGTCGTGCTCATCTCCAAGCCGCCGCATCCGGACGTCGCCCGGGCCGTGCTCGGCCGGATCGGAAACAGCTCGAAGCCCTACACGGTGTGCTTCATCGGCGCCGCCTCGGCGGATCTGCCGTCAAATGCACGCTTTGCCGGTACGTTGAGGGAAGCGGCCGAGAAAACCCTCGGCAACGGCCGGAGCATTGGCGGCAAGTTCGACGCTGCCGCCGTGGCTGCGCGTTTGCCGCCGCGACGCAAGGCGGCGCAGCGCATCGAAGGGCTGTTCGCCGGCGGCACCCTCTGTGCCGAGGCTCAGGTGATCCTTGCCGCGGGCGGTCGCAAGGTGGCATCGAATGCCGCCATTCCCAGCGTCCCGCATTTCAGCGACCCGGAAGCGCAGGGGAGGGACTGCATCGTCGACCTCGGGGCCGACGAATATACCCAGGGCCGGCCGCATCCGATGATCGATCCCTCGGTGCGCGACGATGCCTTGCGGGCGGCGCTGGTCGATCCCGCGGTCGCGGTCATCCTGCTCGATCTCGTGATCGGATACGGCGCACATGACAATCCGGCAGCGCATCTTGCGGCTGTCGTGGCGGGCCGCGCGGATGACGCGCCGGTCCTGGTTGCGTCGGTGACGGGGACCGAGCTCGATCGCCAGTTGCGTTCGGCGCAGATCAGGCTGCTCGAGGACGCCGGCATCGTGGTGGCGCCGTCGAATGCCCAGGCCTGCGACCTTGCTCTCGCTTTTTCCGTCAACGACGTCAGGATGCCGCGCTATGCGAACACTCAATGAGGTCCCGCGCCGTCTCGTGATCGCGATCGGCGGCAATGCCGTCCACCCCGAAGACATCAGCGGCACCTCGGACGAGCAGAAGGCCGTCGCCCAGCATACGGCCGAGGCGCTGCTGCCGCTCGCCGAACTCGACAACGAACTGGTGATCACCCACGGCAACGGGCCGGTGGTGGGCAAGATCATGATGCGCCAGATGCTGACGATGAGCCGGATCCCGCCGATGTCGATGGACATCTGCGTCGCGCACAGCCAAGGTGGCATCGGCTATCTTCTGATGCAGGCGATTGAGAACGTCTTGCGCGCGCATGGCAACGGCCGGCACGTCGCCAGCCTGCTGACCCAGGTCGAGGTCGACGCCAACGATCCCGCCTTCGCCAATCCGACCAAGTTCGTCGGACCGTTTTTCACCGAGCAGGAAGCCCAGCGCATCAGCGCCGAGTTGAACTGGAAAATGCGCGAGGACTCCGGGCGTGGCTGGCGCCATGTCGTGCCGTCTCCGAAACCCAAACATGTCTGCGACATTTCGCTGGTCGACGCGCTGGTCAAGCGCGGCACGATCGTCATCGCAGGCGGCGGCGGCGGTATGCCCGTGATCCGCGACGAACGGGGCGTGCGCACCGGCGTGCCGGCAGTGATCGACAAGGATCTGACCTCGGCCCATATCGCCAACGTGCTTGGCATCGAGGAACTGCTGATCCTGACCGCGGTGCCCCGCGTCGCGATCAATTTTGGCAAGCCCGACAAGAGGGAGCTGGATCAGGTCAGCCTGGCGCAGATCAAGGCCTATCATCGCGAGGGCCATTTTCCGCCGGGAAGCATGGGGCCCAAGGTCGATGCCGCCATCCGCTTTCTCGAAGGTGGTGGCAAGCGCGCGATCATCAGCCATCTTAATTGCGCAATGGGCGCGCTGACCGGCGAGACCGGGACCCACATAGTTCCCTAGCGTTCGTCAAATGCGATGGCGGCACCAATGATGATGGCCGCCGGGATCTGCCCGGCGGGATACCGATGTCGGTCGGCCGCGAGCACGGGCCCGGAACCGTGCCGTTCCGCTCGGGCTGCCTGCGCGGCTATTTCAGCATCGCCGCGACGTTGTCCTTTGTCACAACGTCGAGACCGGTGTGGATGATCGGCGGCGCCTTCTGGCCTTTCTTGATGGCAAGCAGCGTGTCCATCGCTTTCTCGCCCATTTCGAACGGGCGCTGGCCGATCAGCGCATTGGCGTAACCCTCATTCAAAAGCTCAAGCTGCATCTTGAGGGTGTCGGCCACGACGAGCGTGAACTTGTCGGCGTCCATGTCCTTCTTGCTCTTGCTGGCGAACGCCTTGAAGCCTTCGGGCGCGAACATCGGCCAGCCACCGACCGGGATGATGGCTGCAAGGTCGGGAGCAGCGGTGCGCAGATCGGTCATCTGCTGAACGCCGAGCGCGGGATCGTCGTTGCAGAAGGTGGGCGAGCCCCCGACCTCGGTCCACTTCGAGCCCTTGAGTGCCTCACGCACGCCGTCGACCCGCTCGGCCAGGTTCTCCGCACCCGGCCCGCCGGAGATCATCGCGTATCTGCCGCCATCAGGCCGCAGCTTCAGCAATTGCTTGCCGAGCGCGAGGCCGAACTCCTTGTTGTCGGTGCCGATATAGGCAATCCGCTTCGAGCCCGGCGCGTCCGAGTCGAAGGTGATGACGGGAATGCCGGCTGCACTTGCCGCCTCGATCGACTTGGTCATCGCGGCAACGTCGGCAACCGAGATGGCCAGGCCATCCACCTTTTGAGTGACGAAATCCTGGATGATCTGCGCTTGCGTCGCCGGCTCGTGCTCGACAGGACCCTTGTAGATGCATTCGATGTTGCCGAGCTCCTTGGCGCGTTTCTGGCAGCCGTCGCGCGCGAAATCGAAGAACGGGTTGTTCATGGCCTTGGGCACGATCACGAATCTGTAGCTCTGGGCCAGGCCAGGCGTTGCCATCATGGCGAGGACCGCAGCGGCCAGAAGTGCCTTTCTCATTGTTTCCCTCCACATTTCTTATCGTGCCTATCCGTTCAAATCTGCGGCTCCGGGAGGCGGATAGGCGGACATCCATGATCCTCCAGGACGAACTCTTCAGGCCATGCGCGACCGGAGACGATCGACCAGCACCGCGGCGATGATGATCACGCCCACCAGGGTCTGCTGCCAGTACGAGTTGACCTGCGCGAGCACGAGGCCGTTGCGGATCACCTCGAGCAGCACGCAGCCGACAATGGCCCCGAGCGGGCCGCCGGCGCCGCCCGCGAGATTGGCGCCACCGATGACAGCGGCCGCAATCACGTTGAGCTCATAGGATGTGGCCATGTTCGCCGGCGCCGATCCCAGCCAGCCCGAGACGATGATGCCCTGCAGACCCGCCGCGAGCGCACAGATCACGTAGATCTCGATCTTCACCCGGACGACCGAGATGCCGGTCAGCGCGGCCGCCTTCTCGTTGCCGCCGACGGCAAAGACGTGGCGGCCGAAACCAGTGTGATGCAGCACGACCGCCATCGCCAGCGCGAGAACCACGAGATAGATGAACGGCGCCGGCATGCCGAACACAACGCCGGATGTCAGCGTGTAGAAATATTCGGCGTCGGGGCCGCCGGGAAAACTGCCGCGGCCGTTGGAGACGACGTAGCCGAGGCCGCGCACGATCGAGAGCATGCCGAGCGTCGCGACGAATGGCGACAGTCCAAGCACCGCGATGCAGAAGCCATTGACGAGGCCGACAATCAGCGCGACGCCGAGCCCCGCCAGAACCGAGACGAGCAGAATCAAGCCGGGCATATTGGCAATCACGGTCTTGCCGTCAGGGGCTAAATGCACGAACCACTCCGCGCCGGGCATGCCCGGTGTCGAGACGTGCGTCATCACCATTGAGGTGGTCATCGCTGAAAAGCACATCACGGAGCCGACCGAGAGATCGATGCCGCCCGTGATGATGACGAAGGTCATGCCGAGCGTGGCGATGGCGATGAAGGAAAAGTTCTTAGCCACATTCTGTATGTTGCCTGCGGTCAGGAAATAGGGGCTGGCGAAGTTCATCAGCACGAACAGCGCCGCCAGCGCCAGCAGGACGTAGCCGGTCTGCGAGGCGAACGGGCCGCTGCGCCACCATCTGGCCTTGCCGACATTGGTGAAGGTGAGGGGAGATTCCAGGGGCGTGGCCATCACGCAGCCTCCTTCGCTCCCGTGATGAGGGAGGTGACTTCCTCGGGGCTGGTGTCGCCGATCGCCTTGTCGGCGCGCTTCTCGCCGCGCCGCATGACGACGACGCGGTCGCAGACAGCGAACACGTCGGGCATGCGGTGCGAGATCAGCATGACCGCGACGCCCTGTTCCTTCAGGCGATGGATCAGGCCGAGGACCTGCTCGACCTGGCGAACCGAAATCGCGACAGTCGGCTCGTCCATCATCACCAGCCTGGCGTTGGAGAGCCGCGTCCGCGCGATCGCGACCGCCTGGCGCTGGCCGCCCGACATCTGCTTGACGAGATCGTGCGGGCGGGTCTCCGAGCGCAGCTCGCCGAACAGCTGCAGCGCGCGCGCTGCCATCGCCTTGTGGTCGAGCAAGGCGAATGGACCAAGCTTGCGCTTGAGCTCGCGGCCGAGGAAGACATTGGCCGCCGCAGTGAGATTGTCGGCGAGTGCGAGGTCCTGGTAGACCACTTCTATGCCGACCGCACGGGCATCGATCGGACGGGCGAAATGAACCGCCTTGCCGTCAAAGCGGATCTCGCCGTGACTTGGCGGAAAGTTGCCGGCAATGATCTTGACGAGCGTCGACTTGCCGGCGCCGTTGTCGTCCATCAGGCCGACCACCTCGCCGGGCGACACGCGGAGGTCGACGCCATGCAACGCGCGAATGGCGCCGAACTCCTTGCCGATGCCCTTCAACTCCAGGACCGCTAGCCCGGCGTCGTGAGGGGTTACCATGGCTGGCTTTGCTCAAGCATGCTGGCCACCTCCGCTCAGAAGTGCACCAGCGTGCGCAGACCGAGAATCCAGGCGTTGTCGGTCTTCACGCCGGCGGCATTGTACCCGCGCCCGCCAGGATGCATCACATACTGGGCGTCGAACTTCAGGTTCATCCAGCCCGTCGCCTGCCACCCGTACCAGGCTTCGATCGGAACTTCGTTTCCTCCGGCGTTGGGCGTGAGCGCAGCGGTATTCACATGGGTCGTACCGACCGCAAAGCCGACTTCGTCCTCCGGGCGCGAGGCGAACGTTCCGGTGTGCCTGAAGCCGAATGCAATCTGGTAATCCTGGTACGACGTGCGGTGGTCGGCGACGGTCGTATTGAGGAAGGTGTACCAGCCCTGTGCCTTGGGACCTTCAACCGTCAGCCGCTGCAGGATCGATTCATAGACGCCATAACGACCGCGCGAATCTCCGAGATTCTGGTCCGAGACGCCGCCGGTGCCCGGAGAGATCGCAATGATCCCCGGCAGGCCGCCATCAATTGTCGATGCGCTGTCATACCAGCCGCCAAATCTCCAGGTCCCGTTCAACGGACCGCTCGGCGCCCAGACCACCTCGACCGGCACCAGAACGCCCGAGGCGGGGCTAGAGCCGGGGACACCCGGCAGGAAGTAAGTCGCGGAGTCCGACGTCGTCAGGTAGTTCGGGTTGGCGTCGTAGACGCCGACCGAGAGCTGCCATTCCTTGGCGAAGTTGTAGTGCACCACACCGGCCCATTGGCTCACCGGCCAATTGTAGATGTAGCCACCCTGGATGTTGCCGGGCTGGCCGCCGCAGAAGGTCAGGTTGATGAACTCGCAGAGACCAAAGAAGAAGTCGGAGCCGACCGGAAGACGGCCGCCCTTGAGCTCAAGGCGATCATCGAACAGCTTCTGCGAGTAGTAGAGTTCGGTCAGGCGAAGAATGCTGCCGCGGCCGAACACTTCGTTGGTCAGCTGCAGCGCCGGAATTCCCGCCTCGTCATTCAGGTTGCGGCCGAAGCGGTCGACCAGCGTGAGGCCAACCGTGCCGCCATGGATGCCGGCAAGTTTTGCCATGTCGAACTTGGCCTGAAAGAAAAGCTGTCCGGCTTGGGTCGCGGTGTTCCTGTTGCCGCCCGACAAATTGCCGACGGCTTCGTCGCCCAGTGTCAGGGCCAGCGAGATCCCTCGCTCCTTTAGTTGCGTCCTGCCGAGATCGCCGAACAGATATGGTCTTGTCCAGAAGTCGTCGGTCTCGGTGTAAGGCACCGGCGGAGCCTTCGACATGAGATCGGCCGCATGCGCGCCGCCGCCGCTGAACAGAGATAACAACGCCAACGCCATCCCCACGCCGCACGCCCGCGCGGTGTTTACAGACCTAAGTGACATTTTCTGCACTCCCAGCGTCCCCGGCTTTGTCTATTTTTGTGCCACGTTCCCGCCCAAAGCCCTTCAGCGGGGAACGCGATAGTTTCAATTCATCGCTCTATCAATCAGAGATAGAATATGCGCACGCAAAGCCCTCCGAGACGGTCGCGAGGGTCTGCCTGCGGCTCACTGGGCCAGGCTTGCTGCGCCAAATTGGATACGAGCGCCGCGAGCTTGATCGATCTTGCGCCTCGAACTCCTTCCCCTCGTTCCTCTACTCAAGCCGCCGCGACCATATTCCCGGTCCGGGTTCTTCCTTTTCGAGTTGTCATGCCTGATCGCCCGTCGTCGTCGGCAACGCAGCCGCGCTATGCGAAGCTGCGCCTTGCAGAATTGTGCTTTCCTTCGATCTTGGTGCAGTGCGGGCGAGGCCTGCGAGCGCGGCCTTGCGCCGTCGACGGGCCTGCAATTGCTGATCCGCCAGCACACCGATCAGGATCACGGTCCCCATCACCGCGAAGTTCAGCGAATTGGGAATGCCGAGGATGTTCACGAGGTTCTGCAGCACCTGCAGCAACGCCGTCCCGAGCACGATGCCCAGAATGGAGCCCTCGCCGCCGCGCAGGCTGCAGCCGCCGAGGACGGCCGCCGCGATCGCATAGAGTTCGTAGAAGTTGCCGAAGGAACTCGGAGAAACCGAGTTGGTGTAGAACACAAACATCACGGTCGAGACGCCGGCGAGCCCGCCGCTGATGACATAGGCGGTGGCGATCACGAGATTGGTGTTGATGCCGGAGAAGCGCGCCGCTTCCTCGTTCTTGCCCACGGCATAAAGCCAGCGCCCGTAGACCGAGCGGTGCAGCAGCACGCCGAGGATCAGCGCAAGGATGATCAGGAAGATGAAGGTGTTCGGGATGCCCGCAATATTACCGGAGGCGATGTTGCTCAGCGTGCTCGCCTCGTCACCGTAGCCGAAGCCGCGTGTCGAATCGCTGGTGTAATAGCGCGCGGCGCCGCGATAGATCAGCAGGCCGCACAGCGTTACGATGAAGGGCTGCATTTTCAGCCGCGTGATCAGGAAGCCCTGGATGCCGCCCAGCGCAAGCCCGCCCATCAGGACCAGCAGCAGCGCGAACGGCCAGGGCACCTGATAGGTCGTCAGCAGGTCGATGAAGATGACGCCGAGCAGCGCGAACATCGAGCCGAGCGAAAGATCGATTCCGCCGGTGATGATGACGAGGCCTTCACCGAGCGCGAACACGCCGAACAGGCCGATCAGATTGGCCATGTTCAGCAGATTCACGAACGACAGGAAGGCCGGATTGATCGCGCCGGTGATGGCGGAGATCACCGCCAGCAGCAAGAACAGGCCGAGTTCCTTCTTCATCATGGCGCAGCGGCCTCCATGGTTTCGAGCGGTTGGCCGACCGCCAGCCTCAACACGTTGTATTCGCTGAACTGGTCGCGCTCGATCACGCCGCTGACACTGCCTTCATGCATCACCGCCACCCGGTCGGAGACGCCGATCACTTCCTCCATGTCCGAGGAGATCATCACGATCGCGACGCCCTGGTCGGCGAGGCTGCGCATCAGCGCGTAGATCTCGCTCTTGGCGCCGACATCGATGCCGCGGGTCGGCTCGTCGAAGAACATCACGCGCGGCTGCATGGAGAGCCACTTGCCCAGCACCACCTTCTGCTGGTTGCCGCCGGAGAGCGTCACGGCTTCGATGTCGATGCTCGGCGCCTTGATGGACAGCCGCCTGGCCTGGTCTTTGGCGATTCTGCGCTCGGCCGCGCCGTTGACCAGCCACATCCGCGCATGATCCAGCAGGCTCGCGAGCGTCACGTTCTCCCGGATCGGCAGTTCCAGCACCAGGCCGGATTTCTTGCGATCCTCCGGCACCAGGTAGATCCCTTGCCTGATCGCGTCACGCGGCGAGGCGACGCCGACCGGGGCGTTGTCGATCCGGATCTCGCCGCCCAGCAGCGGATCGACGCCGAACACCGCGCGGGCAAGCGAGGTGCGGCCGGCGCCGACGAGCCCGGCGAGGCCGAGGATCTCGCCGCGCCGCACCGACAGATTGATCTGTCGGTCGGGAAAGGCAGTGGTCACGACGCCGGCGATATCGCAGCCGCCCGGCTGCGGCGTGCAGGACGGCGGTGTATATAGCGCCTTCAGGTCGCGGCCGATCATCAGCCTAATCATGGCGGCGTGGCTGAGTTCGTCGCGCGCCAATTCCCCCACCGTGCGCCCGTCGCGCAGCACCACGACGCGATCGGCGCAGCTCATGACCTCGCCGAGCCGGTGAGTGATGTAGATCACCGAGATGCCGTGCGTCTTCAGGTCGGCGATCACCTCGAGCAGCCGTTCCGTCTCCGAAATCGTCAGGCTGGAGGTCGGTTCGTCCATGATGATGACGCGGGCGTCGATCGAGAGCGCCTTGGCGATCTCCACCATCTGGCGCTCCGCGATCGACAAATTCTCGACCAGCGTGCCCGGCGTGAAATCGGCGCCCAGCCGTTCCAGCAGCGGCATCACGCGGGCGTGCATCTGCACATTGTCCACCAGCTTCAGCGGGCCGCCGGCCAGCTTCTCGCGTCCGATGAAGACATTGGCCGCGACGTCGAGATTCTCGAACAGGTTCAGTTCCTGGTGCACGAAGGCGATGCCACATCGCGTCGCCTCGGTCACCGTCATCCGGGCGTGCTCGGTGCCGCCGATGCGGATCACGCCGGTGCTCGGCGCGATCACGCCGGCCAGCACGCGCATCAGCGTCGATTTGCCGGCGCCGTTCTCGCCGATCAGGCCCAGCACCTCGCCGCGATTGACGCGCAAATTGACGTCGTCGAGCGCCCTGACGCCGGGATAGGTCTTGCTGATTCCGCTGAGTTCCAGCAGCGTTTCCGCCATTCGCATGTCCTCCTGCACAACGCCCGGCGGCCTGTGGCGGCCGGGCGTTGAAGCCGACTGAAGTTACTTCTTGAGCAGTTCCTTCAGATGTGCGGCGAACTCCGCGACGTTGGTCTTGCTGATCACCTTGGTCGGCACGATCAGCTTGCTGTCCTTCGGAATCCAGGACTTGTCGCCGTTCAGCGTCTTGATGATGTTGGTGGCGGAGAGATAGCCGAACTCGTAGGGCTGCTGCACGACCGTGGATTCGATCGTGCCGTCGGAAATGCCGCGCAGCGTCCGCTGGTCCTCGTCGAAGCCGACGATCTTGACCTTGCCGGCCTTGCCTGCGGCCTTCACCGCGTCATAGATCAGCGGCGTCTCGTAGCTCCATAGGCCGGACAGCAGCGCGATGTCGGGATATTTGACGAGCACGTTCTCCATGTTCGCCTTGGCCTTGGCGAAGTCCACCTGGTCGGTGAACACGTCGACCAGTTCGACCTTGGTGCCGGCGATCGCTTCCTTGATGCCCTGCACCCGCTCGCGGGCGTTGTCGGCGTCCATCGTTCCGACGAACAGCGCGATCTTGCCGCCGTTCGGCAGCGCCTTCTTGATCTCCTCGCCGGCCTGCCGCCCCGCCGCGACGTTGTCGGTGCCGATATAGGCGAGGCGATTGCTCTGCGGCGCGTCGCTGTCCGTGGTGATCAGCACCGTCTTGGTCGCAACCTTGTTGAGTTCTTCGGTTGCATGCGGTGCATCGTCGACCGAGATCGAGATACCGGCGACGCCGCGCACCAGCAGATCGTCCAGTTCGCGCCGCTGGCCGGCCGCCGTCCCTTCATTGGTGACGATCAATTCGATATTGTAGTCCGGGTGCTCCTTCTGCGCCTTCTCAAGCCCACGGCCCGCGATGGTCCAGAAGTCGGCCGCGACATTGGTCACCAGCGCGATGGTCTTTTTCTGCTGTGCCTGTGCTACCCCCGTCGCCATGGCGAGCGCGGCAGCGCCCGCCATGAGCGGCACGATCAATTTTCTGGTTGAGACATTCATATGCACCTCCCTGTCGACAACCCCGGTGAGGGGATTTCACGCCCGGCGCTTTTCACGCCTTATTTTATTCACGCAACTAATAAATTAGCGCGACAAAATGTCCAGTCAAGGATGTTCATGATCACGCCTTCACCCAATAATAGTATATGGGTGATGTTTTCCAGTCGCTATCCGCGCCTTTTGACCCGCAAACGAGTAGCCTGCGTTGAATAATTTCATCGAGCGAATTAAAAGGCGCAATATGAACGAACAGCCCGAGCCGTTGAGACGTGCTTCGAGCCTGGCCCGCGGATCGAACCCCGGCCGTCTCGTCGAGGTCCTGCGACGCCAGGGGCCGTTGCCGCGGGTCGAGCTCGCACGCAGCACGGGCCTGAGCTTCCCCGCCATTTCGGCCATCACGTCGAAGCTGATGGCGGAGGACCTGCTGTGCGAAGCCGAGACAGATGCGGCGACGCTGTGGCCCGACGACGCCGACGAAGAGGACGCGGATGGTGGCCGTCGCCGCGGCCGGCCGGCAGTCCTGCTGACCCTGAATCCCGAATTTGCCCGCATCATCGCGGTCTCGCTGCGCATGAATCTGGTCGAGACACTGATCGCCGATTTCAGCGGCTCCGCCCTGGCGCAATCGCGACTTGAACTCGCGACGCGCGCGCTCGATGCAAGCGCACTATGCGAGCTCGTGATCGCACAGATCGACGCCATGCTTGAGGCGACCGCCACGCCGCGACATCGCTTGCTCGGAATCGGAATAGCGCTGCAGGGTATCGTCGACGGCGATACCGGCCGGCATCTGTGGAGCCCGGCGCTGTCGATCACCGACGTCGATCTTGCCAAGCCGATCCACCAGGCGTTCGCTGTCGAAGTCGTGATGGCGAACGACGCGGTCGCGGTCGCGCTGTCCCTCGCTGCCGCCGAACCGGCACTGGCGCAGGGCCTCACGGCCACGATCATGGTGGGCCACGGCGTCGGCATGGGCATCATTGTCGACGGTGAAGCGCGCTGGGGTGCCGGCGCGGGCAGTGAGATCGGTCATGTCAAATTGGCGCTGAACGGCCCGCAATGCCGCTGCGGTCAGCGCGGCTGCATCGAGGCCCATCTTGCCGACTATGCGCTTTACCGCGATGCCCGCACCTTTCTCGACCTGCCGCCGGCGGCGTCGCAGCAACCGTCCGAGGCGCAGATGGCTCTGTTGCGCGATCGGGCGCGGAGCGGCGATTCCCGTCTCGAGCACTTGTTCCAGCAGGCGGGTCACGCGCTTGCCGAAGCGGTCGCCACGACGATATCGGTGCTGCGCCCGCATCATGTCATCCTCGCAGGTCCCGGCCTGCAGGCATTCGACATGATGCGCAGTGCCTATGAGGAGAGGCTCGACCAGGCGGTGCTGCCGTGGCTGCTCAAGTCCACGGCAATATATGTGCGTCCAAGCGAGTCGGCGACCATCGTCGACGGCATGGTGCGGCGGACGCTGCGGGTCGTGGACCGCAGCCTCATGGAGACAACCGAGTGAACCTCGGAATCTGTGGCCCTTTTGCCTGAGCCGCAGCAACGCAACCGACGCCCTTCAGGCGCCAATATCGAGAGGATGCCAATGCAGGGCGCCATCTATCCAAGTCTCAAGGACCGGACCGTACTGGTCACCGGCGGCGGTTCCGGCATCGGCGAGGCGATCGTCCGCCGGTTCATCGGCCAGGGCGCGCGGGTCGGATTCATCGATATCGATCTGACGTCGTCGGAGCAGCTACTGTCCGATCTCGGGGCACAAGCCCGCGTGCACTTCGAACATGCCGATCTGCGCGACATCGGCGCGCTGCGGCGCGCGGTCGCCGGCATCCGCGAGGCGCTCGGGCCGGTCACCATCCTGGTCAACAATGCGGCCCGCGATGATCGTCACGCGATCGAGGACGTCACACCGGAATTCTGGGACGAGCGGATCGCCGTCAACCTGAAGCACCAGTTCTTCAGCGCTCAGGCGGTCGCGCCGGACATGAAGCAGGCAGGGGGCGGTTCGATCGTCAACATCGGCTCGGTGAGCTGGGTGATCGGCCAGGGCAACATGCCCTGCTACACAACGGCCAAATCAGCCGTTCAGGGCCTCACCCGGGCGCTAGCCCGCGATCTCGGGCCGCACAACATACGGGTCAATTCCATCCTGCCCGGATGGATCATGACCCAGCGGCAGCAGGATCTGTGGTTGACGTCTGAAGGCGTGGCCGAACTGATGCAACGCCAATGCCTCAAGCGCAAGCTCGTGCCTGATGATATCGCCCGCGTCGTGCTGTTCTTCGCCGCCGATGACAGCGGTGCCTGCACCAACCAGAGCCACATCATCGATGGTGGCTGGGTCTAGCGCTTCAGGTAATCCGGCAAGGTAAACCCGTCATAGAAGCGGTCGGACAGGATCGTGGTCTTGAACGTCTGTGATTTGTAGCCGGCGACGATGTCCTGCGCCCACGGCGAGCCCGCATTGGCCTGCTTCACCGCGACCACATTGATATAGGGCGTTGTCATCTTCTCCAGGGCGAATGCATTGGTCAGCTTCAAACCGCTGTAGATCGCGAAGTTGCCCTGGATGGCGGCGAAATCAACGTCATCGAGCGCGCGCGGCGCCTGTGCCGCTTCCAGCGGCACGATCTTGATGCCGCCGGGGTTCTTGATCACGTCGAGTTCGCTGACATCGACCGGCTTGGAGTCGCGAATCTCGACGAGGCCGAGATCGCGCAGGATCCAGAGCGCACGCTGCAGATTGACGGGATCGTTGGGCACGGCCACGGTCGAACCGGGCTTGATCGGCGAGCCGACCGGGTGCTTCTTCGAGTAAAGCCCCATCGGGGGCGTCGGGACGTGGACGATGCCGACGAGGTCGGTTTGCTGCCGCTCGTTGTACGAGTTCAGGAAGATCGTGTGCTGCATGACGTTGGCGTCGATCTCGCCCTTGAACACTGCATTATTGGCTTCCAGCCCGGTCGAAAACTCGACATAGCGGATACGGTAGCCCTTCTTCTCGAGTTCCGGCGCGACGCCAACCTTGAATTCGTCGATGTAGGGGCCCGGCACGAAGCCGACTTTCAGATCGGATTTGGCTGATGTCTCCGCGTGCAGGGCGGCGCCGGTCAGGGCACCGAGAATGAGCTGGGTCGAAACGAGCAGGACGCGCGCAGTGGTCATTGAACTCTCAAATCCTCAGGCTGTGGGCAAATAGCGATCCGGCCGACGCGGGGTCGGCGGTTTCGATCACGTCAGGCGATCGCCTTGATCGATCCGGAAAACACGCTTTGCGGCCGGCTCAGTCCGAAATGGTCGCGCAGCGTCGTGCCGCTGTACTCGCCGCGGAACAGGCCGCGCTTGCGCAGGATCGGCACGACCTTCTCGGCGAAGATATCGAACCCGCCGGGTAGCCAGGGCGGCATCACGTTGAAGCCGTCGGCCGCGCCATTGTCGAACCAAGTCTGGATGTTGTCGGCGATCTTCTCCGGCGGGCCCGCGATCACCCAGTGGCCGCGCGCCCCGGCGAGACGCTGCACGAGCTGGCGGATGGTCGGCTGCTCGCGATCGACGATGTCGACCACGAGCTTGAAACGGCTGGCGACCCCGTGGGCGCTGCCGGTGTCGATCAGATGGCGCGGAAAGGGACCGTCGAGGTCGAAGCCGGAGAGGTCGAGCCCGATCATCTGGCGAAGTTGGGTCAACGAGTATTCCGGCTGGATCAGCTCGTTGAACTCGTCCTGCAACAGGTCGGCTTCGGCCTGCGTGCTAGCGATGAACGGACTGATGCCCGGCAGGATCCTGACCTGATCGGGGCTGCGGTCGAACGCGCGTGCCTGCCGCTTGATGTCCGCATAAAACTCCTGGGCGCTCGCCAGCGTCTGATGCGCGGTGAAGATCGCTTCGGCATAGCGCGCGGCAAAGGCGCGTCCGTCATCAGACGAACCCGCCTGGACATAGACCGGCCGTCCCTGCGGCGTCCGCGAGATGTTGAGCGGGCCGCGTACCCGGAAGTGCTTTCCGACGTGATCGATCGGATGGATCTTTCCCGTATCGGCGAAAATGCCGGATGCGGGGTCGTTCACCACGGCGTCGTCTTCCCAGCTGTCCCACAGCCGCGTGATGACATCGATATATTCCCGCGCCCGCTCGTAGCGTTCGTGGTGAGGTGGATGCTCGGGCAAGCCAAAGTTCTGCGCCGCCTGTGCCGTGCTGGTCGTGACGATGTTCCAGCCGGCCCGGCCGCCGCTGAGGTGATCGAGTGAGGCGAACAGGCGCGCCAGATTGTAGGGCTCGGTATAGGTCGTCGACGCGGTCGCGATCAGGCCGATCCGTTTCGTGGCGACGGCGATCGCGGCCAGCCAGGTGATCGGCTCGAACCGGAAGCGTTGTGCGTAGCGAACATTGTCGGCGAGCGCGGGGCCGTCGGCGAAGAAGATCGCGTCGAATTTCTGCGCCTCGGCACGCTGCGCCAGCTCCTGGTAATAGCTGACGTCAAGGATGCGATCCGCCGCAGACCCCTTGTAGCGCCACGCCGCCTCGTGATGGCCGCCGGGATAAATAAAGAGGTTAAGGGAAAGCTGTCGTTTGCTCATCTCGGATCTCGTGAGTTTTGCTGATTATTATTGGTGGGACGGCGCCTTGTGCGCAAACGCGAAGCGCAGGTAGCGCTCCAGCTTCAAACCTTCGGGCGTGCGCTGTTCTTCGACAAGGCGCGCGAAGGTGCGGCGCACCAGTTCGCGCTCGTGAGGGGTGAACGCTTCGAGGAAATTTCCGAATGCGCTCGCTTCCGACCACTGCAGCAGCGATGCCGCATCGTCGTGGATATCGATCAGCGCGCGCAGCTCGCTGCGGTAGCCGGCGAAGCCGTGTGCCGCGAACAGCGATTTGAGCTCCTCGTCGGTCGATCCGAGCACCGGGTTCGAGTCCTGGCGATCGCCGGCAAGACCCGCCTCGATGATGGCGCGACGAAGCAGCAGGCGCGACTGGTGCGGCCTGGACGGATCCTGCACATTCAATCCGAGGCGGCCGCCGGGCTTGAGCACGCGCCGGACCTCCCGCAGCGCGCGATCCTTGTCGGAGATCCAATGGAAGACGCTATTGAGATAGACCGCGTCGAACTGCGCGTCGTCGAAGCGCGACAGTTCTTCGGCGCGCCCGGTGGCGAACTGGAGGTTATCCCCCTGCCGAAGGCGCGCAATTTCGATGCGGCCGGCAAGTGGATCGATACCGATCACGCGGCCGTCCGGACCGACCAGTCCGGCGACGAATTCCGCAAGCCGGCCGGTTCCCGTCCCGATGTCGAGCACGTGCTCGCCGGTCTTGATGGCGAGCGGCCCGATCAGGAACTTGCCGTGGCGAAATTGAACGAGTCCCGCTTCATCATAGGAGCGGGCGAGCTCCGGGGTATCGTGTTCAAGGCTGATGTTGCCGGCAGTTCGCGGCATTTCGAGAGATCCATCGTTGCTCGCCGCGCGTCGACGTCAGGCGCGTGCGCTGCGTCAGACTCTATGTCGGCGGCGGTGAAATGAATTTGCGTTGTTGCACGGCAAGCGAGCATGAACGTGACGAGTTCGTCGTTCACCGGAGATGACTGCGATCGCGCCGATCCCGGCGACGTATGATTTGGGAAGTTCTCCCGATCGATCGCGCCGATCCCGCACGTCGCAATGCACATGAGATGATCGGTCAGGCGGCGATCATCGCAAATATTTCAATGCCCGCGTTGTCCACGACGCGAACATTGCCTGCTATCAAAAACAAAGCTGGTTTCGTTTCATTGACTGAATGTCGATCGCTTTTACGATTTGTAACGTCAAAGCGAGGTGGTCATTCATGCCGCAATCCGATCCCGACAGCGTCGCCCGCGAGGCCCTCCGGCTGATCGGGGTCGACCCACAGAACTGGGTGCCTGATCGCGACGGAATCGATCACAACGTCGTCGTGGTCGGCGGTGGCCAGTCCGGCGCGGCCTTCGCGTTTGCGTTTCGGCGCGCCGGGATCGGCAAGGTCTCGGTGATCGACGCCGCCGCCGACGCCAGCAAGGCCGGCGTGTGGCTGACGAGCGCGCGAATGCACAAGCTTCGCACTCCGAAGACGCTTCCAGGTCCGGAGCTCGGTCTGCCCGGTCTCGGTTTCCAAGCATGGTATGAAACGCGCCATGGCGCGGCGGCCTTCGACGCGCTCGATCGGATTCCGCGGCTCGACTGGGCGGCCTATCTCGACTGGTATCGCCGCGTGACCGGCGCCGGCATTCGTTACGGTACGCGGCTGCTCCGCATCGAGCCCGCAGCCGATCATTTGCGGTTACATCTGGAGCGGAGCGGGGTCACGACCATCGAGACCACGCGCAAGCTGGTGCTCGCAACCGGCTTTGCGGGTAGCGGGGGCGCTTATGTCCCCAACGCGCTGCGGGTCCTGCCGAAACGATTCCGTGCGCATACATCGGAGAAGATCGATTTCAGGATGCTGCGTGGTCTCTCCGTTGCGGTGGTCGGGAGTGCTGCGTCGGCCTTCGATGCGGCGGCTGCAGCCCTTGAGGCCGGAGCGCGCGATGTTCATCTGTTTGCGCGCCGGGAAACCTTGGCCGCGTTGCCGGTCATTCGGATCCGCGGTTATCCGGGAGCCTATGACAATTATGGCAGCCTGCCCGACGGGGTGCGCTGGCATCAGGCGATCCGGTTCAGGCAGGCTGGGTCGACCCCGCCGCCGGATGCGATTTCGCGCGCGGTAGCCTTCCCCAATTTTCATCTGCACCTGGGCGCGTCGTGGACCTCGGCGCAATTGAAGGGGTTGCGGCCGGTCGCCATCACTCCGCAGGGCGAGTTCGCGTTCGATTTCGCGATTGCGGGAACTGGCTATTCCGTCGATCTGGGCGCGCAGTCAGAACTCGGCGATTTCGCCGACGAAATCCTGCTGTGGCGAGATCGCTTCGTGCCGCCTGACGACGAAAAGGACGATCGCCTGGCGGCCTATCCTTATCTCGGGTCCGGGCACGAGTATCTGGAGAAAGTTCCGGGCCGCGCGCCGTATCTGAAGGACATTCACGTCTTCAACCCGGCAGCATTTGTCAGCTTCGGCCTGCCGATCGGCGACGTTCCAAGCTTCAAGCGCGACATTCCGGGGATCACGGCCAGGGTCAGCCGCGATCTGTTCCTGGCCGACCTTGCATCTCACGAGGCGCGCATCAACGGAGAGATCGCGGAGGATTTCACCGCCGAACTCTATGCACCGGCTGTCTGGCGACCGCCGCAGCCCGTCGCGGCGGAATAGCGAGTATCGCGACCACATCATTGATCTCCGCCGTCGTTTCCGCGACCGGCGCATGGCGGAGCTTTGTCCAGGGGATCGCGGCGACGAGACCAACATCATGAGCAACACGACCACTATCGACAACGTCATTCCGCGCGCCGACATCGTCAAGCGTGCCGCCCGGCTTGGTGCCGAGATCAAGAATGTGAAGTTGTCGGGCGACCTTCCCGACGCGGTCATCCGTGCCGTCAACCAGGTGCTGCTCGAGCACAAGGTGATCTTCTTTCGTGACCAGGGGCACCTCGACGACGCCGAGCAGGAGCGCTTCGCGGTCAGGCTCGGCAAACTGGTGCCGCATCCGACCATCGGCCCGAGCAAAGGCACGTCATCGATCCTCGAACTGGATTCGGGGCGTGGTGGCGGCCGCGCGGACCAATGGCATACCGACGTCACCTTCGTCGACGCCTATCCGAAGATCTCGGTGCTGCGCGGCGTGGTAATCCCGCCCTATGGCGGTGACACCGTCTGGTCGAACACGGCGGCCGCCTATCTCGATCTGCCTGTGCCGTTGCGCAAGCTCGCCGACGAGCTCTGGACGGTTCATAGCAATGCCTATGATTACGCCGTGAAGTCTCGCGCCACCGACGCCGACAGAAAGCATTTTGACGAGGTATTCACCGGGACGATCTATGAGACCGAGCATCCGGTCGTGCGCGTCCATCCCGAAACGGGCGAGCACACGCTGGTGCTCGGCAATTTCGTCCAGCGCTTTGTCGGCCTGCCGAAATATGACGGCCAGAAGCTGTTCGATCTGTTCCAGTCCCACATCACGGCTCCGGAGAATACCGTGCGCTGGAGCTGGCGGGCCGGAGACGTCGCGATCTGGGACAATCGCGCGACCCAGCACTACGCCGTCAATGACTACGGCGATCAGCATCGTGTGGTGCGCCGCGCCACCATCGACGGCGAGGTTCCGGTCAGCGTCGACGGCCGCCACAGCGTGACGCGGATCAAATCGCCGAAGCCGCAAGCGGCGAAGGCAGCCTGAGCATGTCGCCTATTGGAGCAACACAATGAATGCCATCATTCGAATTCTGCGCGCGCGGCGAGCCGCTGCGCGCCGGGCGGCGCGATTGCTGCTGGCCGGCGTCTTTGCGTTGGGCCTGATCGCTTCGGCCTTCGCCGAGCCACCGCTCGATAAGACCGAGATCCGTTATCAAGGCTGGGCCGGGCAGGTGACGTTCACCGAGCTCGCCGAGGACCTCGGCTACCTCGCGCCGCTCAAGCTCAAATGGGTCGGCAACACCATCAGCGGGCCGCAGGACATTCAGACCGTCGTCACCGGCGACATCGACGTCGGCGGCGCTTTCTATGGTGCGATCATCAAGCTGATCGCGGCCAAGGCGCCGATCAAGGCGGTGGTCGGCTACTACGGTTCCGACTCCAATACCTACTACGGCTACTTTGTGAAGGACGACAGTCCGATCAAGACGGCCCGCGACCTGATCGGCAAGAAGGTCGCGGTCAATACGCTTGGCGCTCATCTGGAGTTCGTGCTGCGTGAGTATCTGGCGCGCAACGGCCTTAGCGCCGGCGAGGCCAAGCAGGTGACATTGGTGGCGGTCCCACCCGTCACCGGCGAGCAGGCGCTGCGGCAAGGGCAGGTCGAGGTGAGCGCGCTCAGCGGCGTGTTGCGCGACAAGGCGCTGGAGCGTGGCGGGATCCGCTCGCTCTTCAACGATACCGATCTGTTCGGACAGTTCACCGGCGGTGCCTATGTGCTGCGGGAGAAGTTCATCAAGGACAATCCGAACACCGCCCGCAAGCTGGTTGAGGGGATCTCGCGCGCCATCCAGTGGGCGCAGACGACGCCGCCCGATGAAGTGCGGGCCCGCTTCGACCGGATCATTGCGGAGCGCAAGCGCAACGAGGATGCCTCCTCGATCAAGTACTGGAAGAGCACCGGCGTCGCGTCCAAGGGCGGCGTGATCTCGGATGCCGAGCTGCAGGTCTGGGTCGACTGGCTGGTCAAGGATGGCCTGCTCAAACCGGGCCAGATCAAGGCCTCGGACACCTACACCAACGAGTTCAACTATTTCCGTCCCGGAAAGACGGCGGAGGCGCGATGACGTCGGTCAAGATCAGCTTTGACAAGGTCCGCAAGGAGTTCGTCACGCGAGGCGAAGGGGGCCGGCCGGCGGGCTATTTCACCGCGCTCGAGGACATCACGTTCGACGTCCGCGCCGGCGAATTCCTCGCCCTGGTCGGTCCAAGCGGTTGCGGCAAGTCGACATTGCTCGATCTGCTCGGCGGGCTCGCGACGCCGACCAGCGGCCGCATTCTGCTCGACGGCCGGCCGATCGTCGGACCCGGACGCGACCGCGGCGTCGTGTTCCAGCAGTACGCGCTGTTTCCGTGGCGCACGGCCGCGCAGAATGTGGAGTTCGGGCTCGATATCGCCGGCCTCAAGCCGAAACAACGCGGTGAGATCGCGCGGCACTTCCTCGACTTGGTCGGGTTATCGGGTTTTGCTGACCGTTATCCGCATGAACTCTCCGGCGGCATGAAGCAGCGCGTCGCGATCGCGCGCAGCCTTGCCTATGATCCGGAGGTGCTGCTGATGGACGAGCCGTTCGCTGCGCTCGATGCCCAGACGCGCGAAACGTTGCAGGGCGAGCTGCTGCGGATCTGGCGGGCCACCGGCAAGACCATCATCTTCATCACCCACGGCATCGACGAGGCGGTCGTGCTCGGTCAGCGCGTGGCGGTCATGACGTCCCGTCCGGGGCGGATCAAGGAGATTGTCGACATCCCCGCGGCCTTGCGCAGCGAAGCCGAGGATGTGCGCTCGCTGCCGGAATTCGGCCGCGTGCGCCATGAGATCTGGAGCCTGCTCCGCGAGGAAGTGCAGAAAGCGCAGCTGGGGCAATCGGCGGGCAGGGTCAGCGCAGGCCGTGTCGAGCGTGAAGTAAAGGAAGTCGCTCATGTCTAGCCTGGAGATGCTGACATTGCTGGAGCTCGCGCATGGACGGCGAGACGAGCAAGCGGTGGCGGCGCGGTCACCGCTAGTGAGCGCGGTCCGCGCCGCGACCCGCGGTCTGGTAGCTTTCGGACGCCGCTCCCTGCTGCTGATCGCCCTTCTGGCGATCTGGGAGGCCGCGCCGAGGCTCGGCTTGATCGACGCGGTGTTTCTGCCGCCATTCTTTGATGTCATCGCCGCAGGCTGGCAGCTCGCGCAAACCGGCGAGCTCTATGACGACGCCTCCGCGAGCCTGCTCCGCGCCCTGAGCGGGTTTCTGGTGTCGGTCGTGTTGTTCGTCCCGCTCGGGCTGGCCGTCGGCTGGTACACAAGGCTCGGCGATCTGCTGAACCAGTTCATCGAGATTTGCCGCAATACCGCGCCGCTCGCGCTGTTGCCGGCGTTCATCCTGCTGCTTGGCATCGGCGAGCTCTCGAAGGTCACGATGGTGGTCTATAGCTGCGCATGGCCGCTCCTGCTCAACACCATCGCCGCGGTGAAGCAGGTCGATCCGCTCTTGATCAAGTCGGCGCGGACCATGGGCGCGACCCCGCAGCAGCTGTTCCGCAAGGTGATCCTTCCGGCGGCGCTTCCGACGATCTTTGTCGGCATTCGCCTCGCCAGTGCGTCAGCCATGCTGGTGCTGGTCGCATCCGAGATGGTCGGCGCCAAGGCCGGTCTCGGCTATCTCATCATCAACAGCCAGTACAGCTTCCTGATCCCGCAGATGTATTTCGGCATAATCGGGATCACCGTGATCGGGTTGGCATTCAATGCGGTCCTGGAGGCGTTGGAACGGCGCTTGATGCGATGGAAGGCACAGGTTGCGGCGTGATGAGATCGTGGTTCAGGCGCCGCTCGGGCTGTTTCGTGCGGTGGCCTGCGTCACAATGCTGTTCGGCGGCACGTCCTTGGTCAGCCAGACGTTGCCGCCGATGGTCGACCCGCGGCCGATCGTGATCCGGCCGAGTATGGTTGCGCCGGCGTAGATCACGACGTCATCCTCGACGATCGGATGGCGGGCGTCGCCCTTGATCACATGTCCCTCGTCGTCGGTCGGGAAATGCCGCGCGCCGAGCGTGACCGCCTGATAGATCCGGACGTTGTTGCCGATGATGGCGGTTTCGCCGATCACGACGCCGGTTCCGTGATCGATGAAGAATCCGGAGCCGATCCGGGCGCCGGGATGGATATCGATGCCGGTCCTTGTGTGGGCGATCTCCGACATCAGGCGAGCCACCAGCCGCGCGCCGATCTGGTAGAGCAGATGCGCAAGGCGATGGTGGATGATGGCGGCCATCCCCGGATAGCCGATCAGGATCTCGGGAAAATTCTGCGCCGCCGGATCTCCAACGAATGCCGCCCGCAGATCGTTGATCAGAAGTCCGCGGACCGACGGCAGTTGGGTCGCGAATGCGCGTGTCAGCTCGATCGCCTCTTCGTGCCCAAAGCCCGGCTCCAGCTCGTCGCCAACGAACAGCGCGCTGCGATGGATCTGCGCGCTGAGCGAATCCAATGCTGTGCTCAGCGTATTGCCGACGAAATAGTCGATGTTCTCGCCGTCGAGGTCCGATTGGCCGTAGTGGCGCGGAAACAGCGCCTCGGTGAGGCCGTCGAGGATCGCCTCCAGCGCGTCCCGCGAGGGCGCGCGGCGTGCCTCGCCGTCGCGCCGGATGCTATGGGTCTCCTCGCGGGAGGTGCGCAGCTCGGCCACGATCCGGTCGAGCTGCCAGCGGCCCGGTGGTCTGCTGACCGCGCCGGCCGTTGACGGAGGCGATGCTGGCGGCAATTCGCGTTTCATGCTGCACCCTTTCTCTGTTCTAACGGACATGCGCCAGAGGAATGCTGACTTCGGCCAATAGGTCGAGATCGGCCTCGTGATCGATCTGGACATACTGTCCATTCCAGTAAGTGAGGCCGGACAGCCGATGCGACAATTCCATGCTGGCGAGGCGGCCCACGATGATGCCATGGGAATGCCGCTCGATGATCTCCTCGACCTGGCATTCGATCATCGCAAGCGACCGCTGCAGCAACGGCACGCCCGAGGCTCCATGGGTCCAATCGGTGCCCTCGAAGCGTTCCCTGCCTTTCAGCCGGCCATTGCTGAAGCGCTCGGCCAGGGCCTGCTGGTCGGAGCCGAGGATGTTGACGCCGAACAGCCGATGGCGGGCGATCGGTGCGAAGGACGATGCCTGCCGGTTGATGCTGACCAGCAGCCGGGGTGGGCTGGCGCTGAGCGACGTCAGCGAGGTCACCGTCATGCCGGTGATGTCCTCACCCTGTCCTGCGGTGATGATGCAAACGCCGCCCGGGAGGCGGCGCATGACAAGGCGAAATTGACGCTCGATCTCGTGGTCGGCGTCCACAAGATGAATATCCGGCTTGCTCATCGGGATTCTCCCTTGCTTTGCCTCGCCGGATTGGACCTCGCCAGAGCGTTTTCGAGCGAAGTGGATACCGGTTCGCGTGAGAAAACGCATCAAAACAACAATCCAGAGCTCCGTTCCGATTCGATCGGAGTGGGGCTCTAGAAGAAGCCCTTGGCGGGTAGCGGCGTGCCGCTGATCTCGTATTGTCCGATCGAGCGCGCCTTGAAGGTGTTTGGATTGTGCGACGCCAGGGTGCGCGCGTTGCGCCAGTGGCGGTCGAAATTGGTCGCCTTCTTGGTGGCCGATGCACCGCCGACGTCGAACAGCAGGCTGCCGCTCCGGATCGCGAAATCGTCCGCAACGATCTTGGCCTTGGCCGACAGCAGCGCGGCCTTGTGCGCGGCCTCGACGGCGTTTTCGTCGCCTGCATCGAAAGCGTCGGTGGCGGCATGGAGCGCCTCCGCGGCCGCAAGCACCACGGTCTCGGCGGCGAATGCGCCGCTGGCGATCTGGCCGACGGTCTGTTGCAGCAGCGGGTCGTCCACTGGCACCTCACTCGGCGCGTAATAGAACGTCCGCTTGCGGGTCCGCACCAGGGCGCTGGCGTCGCGCAGCACGGCGCGCGCGATGCCGGCATTGATCGCAGTCAGGAACAGCTGGGCAAATGTGTTGGAGTAGGGAATGCCGTAGCCGGTATCCGGTGCATCGAACACGACCTCCTGGCGCTTGACGCGCACGTTGCGGAAGTGGGTGGTGCCGGTCGCCGTCAGCCGCTGCCCGAGACCGTCCCAGTCGTCGATCAGCTCAATGCCCTCGCGGTTCACCGGAATCAGCACGGCAGCATTGGTGGCGGATGTGTCGGCGGTGCGAACGAGGACGTAGTCCGAATACAGTGTGCCGGTGCTATAGTATTTCGTGCCGTTGAGCAGGTAGTCGTCGCCGTCGGCAGTGAGTGTCGTGTTCGGCGTGACATTGCCGACCTTCGGCGTGTCGAGCTCGGTCGCCGCGAGCCCGATGATCGCGCCGTCGGCAACTGCCTTCTGCCACTGCCTGTGCTGATCGTCCTTCGGCCGGCGCACCAGGCGTTCGACGACGCTGAAATGGTTGCGCAGGATATGCGCGACATTGGCGTCGGCCTCGCCGAGACTGATGACGATCTCGAACAATGCGCGAATCGACAGGCCGGCGCCGCCGGCTTCGATCGGAAGCCGCAACGCGCCGAGGCGGGCCTTGCGAATGAGATCGACTTGCGCGAACGGCAGGACGCGCTCGCGTTCGCGGTCGGCGGCGCCTTCCGCGATGCGGCCGAGCAGTGCGTCGATATCGGGTGCGCGGCTGTGAAGGCGGTCGGAAGGCTCCAGCGAGGTGGCGGACAGGGGCTTGTTCATTGGTATCACCCAAATGGCGTCGATTGATATGACTGCTACTGATCAGAGCTGGGCCAGGTGGTCGGTGACTTTGATCGGCTCCGGGAGCACCTTGCGCGCGACCAGCCAGTCGGCGGCCCTTTGCAGCTCGGCGAGGAAGTTTTCGTCGTTGGCGGCGAAGTAGCGATACTGCCGGTTCAGCGCGATGAACTGGTCGCGGACCTGGTCGCTGTACTTGCCGGCCTTCTGCGCGATGTATTCGGCATCCTTGCTGTTCGCGGAGATCCACTTGCCTTCGGCGCGAAAGGCGTCGTTGACGGCCCGGACCAGCGCAGGATTGTCGGTCGCAAATTTTCGGGTGGTCAGGTAGGACGTGTAGTCGATCTGGAACTCGAGATCGCGACCTTCCAGGAAGATGTCGTGCGCCTTGTATTCGAGCCGCGCGATATCGACGCCCGGGCTCCACATCGACCAGGCGTCGACCTTCCCGGAGGCCAGCGCCGGCGCTGCGTCCGGCGGGTTGAGATAGACGAACGTCACCTTGGAGCGGTCGACCTTGTGCTTCTCGAGCGCGGCAACCAGCAGGAATTCGCCGAGACCCGAACGGTTCACCGCCACCGACTTGCCGACGAGATCCTCGACCTTGTTTATGCCAGAGTCATCCCGCGCGATGATCGCCGTGGTGCGCGGCTCGTAGACCACGAATTGGGTGAATACCAGCGGCGAGCCGGCGATGATCGCGGCGAGTGCCGGCGTCGTGCTGCCGCCGAAGCTGAAATCGGCGCTACCGCCGGTCACAGCCTGCAGCGTCGGCGCATGATTGGGGAACGGCCCGAGCCACTCGACCTTGATGCCGTCCCTGGCCAGCAGCTTCTCGAACTCGCCGCGCTCCTTGGCGATCAGATTGAGGCCGCTCAAACCCCAGGTCAGACGCACCGTGTCGGTGACGCGGCCGGTCGCCGCATACGCCGGCTCGGACAGGTCAAAGCCGGCAAGCGCGCCGATGCCGAAGGCGGCGCCGCCAAGGAAGCTGCGACGGGTGGGGTTGGTGAACCGGGGGATAGACATTGAGTGGTCCTCAGGCAGGAATGGGGTGAGAGGTGTCGACGCCGAGCTCCGCCAGCAGGTCGGTGCGGGCGATCGGCGCTGCGCCGTTACGTTTCATGGGATGCTCGAACGCGATCCGGCCCTCGCGCATCACCAGGATGCGGTCGGCGAGCGCGATCGCCTCGTCGACGTCGTGGGTGACCAGGAGCACGCCGGGGCGATGGACGGCGACCAGCTCGCGCACCAGATCGTGCATGCGAATGCGAGTCAGCGCATCGAGCGCTGCGAACGGCTCGTCGAGCAAGAGCAACTCGGGTTCCTGCACCAGCGCGCGCGCCAGCGCCACGCGCTGCGCCTGTCCGCCCGAGAGGTTGCGCGGCCAGTCATCGAGACGGCCGCCGAGTCCGACCTCGGTGAGCGCGGTGGCGGCGCGCTGACGGGCGTCGCTCGCATTGAGGCCGAGCGAGACGTTGCGCCACAGACTGTCCCACGGCAGCAGCCGGTGCTCCTGGAAAACGACGGCCGGCCGCCGTGGTGCCGTGATGCGCCCGCCGTCGATCGCATCGAGGCCGGCCAGCGCCCGCAGCAGCGTGGTCTTGCCGCAGCCGCTTTCGCCGAGCAGGACGACGAACTCGCCGCGCTCGATGCGCAGGTTGAGGTTCTCGATCACCACGCGACTGCCATAGGCGCGATGCAGTCCGGTCACCACGACGGCCGGCGCAATCGCGGCCGGTGAGGGCACGGCGTGCAGCGTCATCGCGCGCTTCCATAGTTCGGATGCCAGGCCAATAGCCGCCGCTCCAGGGCGCGCGCGATGCCGTCGGCGGCGACGCCGATCAGCGCATAGATCACGATCGTCAGCACGATCACGTCGGTGCGCAGGAACTCGCGCGCATCCATGGCGAGAAAGCCGATGCCGGACTGGGCGCCGATGGTCTCCGCGACCACCAGTGCCAGCCACGCGGTCGCCAGCGCATAGCGCACACCGGTCAGGATCGAGGGCAGGGCGCCGGGCAGGATGACGCGCCGGATCAGCTCGAGTGTCCCGAGGCCCTGGACGCGGCCGAGCTCGAGCAGCTTCGGGTCGACCTGCCGGATACCCAGCGTGGTGTTGATGTAGATCGGGAAGGCGACGCCGAGCGCGACCAGGAAGACCTTCTGGGCTTCGCCGACGCCGAGCCAGACGATCACCAGCGGCAGCGCGGCGAGAAACGGGATCGCGCGGATCATCTGGATGCTGCGGTCGATCGCGGCCTCCGCGATCCGCGAGAAGCCCACGAGGATACCGAGCGCGAATCCGACGCTGCCGCCGATCGCAAAACCGGCCGTTGCGCGCAGCAGGCTGACGCCGAGATCGTTCAGCAGGCTTCCGGACGTCGCCAGCTTGAATGCCGTCCGGACGACCTTGCTCGGTGCCGGCAGCACCTGCGGCGAGAGCCAGCCGGCCTGCGCCGGCAATTCCCAGACGATCAGAAGCACGACCGGGGCGAGCCACGACAGCAGCAGCATGCCGCGCCGGCCGATCTCTACTCGTGGCTTCCGGGACGGCGATGCCGTTTGAACGCTGCGCGGCGTTGAATCAAACGCGATCGATGACGCAGCCTGTTCGAGGTTGCTCAAGTCTGTTCTGTCCTCGTCCAACATTGCGCGCGAGCATCATTGATCGCGCGCGGCATGGTCCGCCATTCTCTCGATGAACGGCGCGTCGCCGCACGAAAGAAGGCGTTGTTCATGTCGCGCAAACTGTCCCACGAATTTTCTCGAACAGAAATAGAGCCGTATTCCAATTGTCGCTGCGTCCGGAGTTTTCTTGTTTATCGGCGCGCGCGGCGCGGCAAGGAAAATCTTTTGATGCGCCGCTGCTTGATCTGTCGCCGTGCTTCTTTGAAAACACGCCGACGTAACGTCAGGGAAATCGGAGAGACGGCATGTCGACACGACCGCTTCGCTTTGGCATCTGGGCGCTGGTCCATGGTTCGCGCGCGGCCTATCAGGATCCGGAGGAGCCGTATGACGCATCGTGGGAGCGCAATCGCGACCTCGTGCTTGCCGCCGAGGCACTGGGCTACGATTCCACGCTGATCGCGCAGCACACCATCAATCCGCATTGGGAGGATTTCGATCAGCTCGAGGCCTGGAGCGCGGCGGCGGCCGTTGCGGCATTGACCAGCCGGATCGAGATCATCGCGGCCATCAAGCCCTATCTCTATCATCCGGTGGTTCTCGCCAAGCTCGCGCTCGGGATCGAGAACATCAGCCGCGGACGCTTCGCGATCAACCTGGTCAATGCCTGGAACCGGCCCGAACTCGACAAGGCCGGCATCGGCTTTGCCGAGCACGATGCCCGTTACGCCTATGGCCGCGAGTGGATCACGATTGTCTCGCGCCTGATGCAGGGCGAGCGGTTGACCTACAAGGGCGAGCATTTCGACGTCCGCGATTATCTGTTGCGGCCGACGAGCCTCTACCGACCGCGACCATTGATCTATGTCGGCGGCGAATCCGAGCCGGCGCGCGCTTTGGTCGCCGACCACGGCGACGTCTGGTTCATCAATGGTCAGCCGCTCGAGGATGTCGCGGGCCTCATTGCCGACGTGGCGGCGCGGCCGCGGACGTCGGTGCCGCTTCGCTTCGGGCTGTCCGCCTTCGTCATCGCGCGCCAGACGCAGGCCGAGGCCCAGGCCGCCTATGAGCGGCTGCTTGAGCTGTCGCGGAAGGACGCCTCGATAAAGGTGATCCAGCGACAGAACACCGACCCGAAGGTCGTGATGATGCAGACCATGCAGAAGTCGGAGCGGATCGGCAGCAACGGCGGCACCGCTGCCGGGCTGGTCGGCAGCTATGATGACGTGGCCGCCCGAGTCGGGGCGTTCCATGCCGCAGGCATCGAGTTGTTCATGCTGCAGTTCCAGCCTTTCGAGGCCGAGATGGAGCGCTTTGCGAAGGAGATCATCCCGCGCGTCCGCGCAGCGTCATCTGCTGCGAATGACACCCCACCACTGCTGGCGAGCTCGCGGTAACTGCGTCACGCGGTTGCGGCGGCTTCCGTCTGACGCGCAAAGCGGCTGATCGGCCGAGGCAGGCCAAAATGCTCACGCAAGGTGGTGCCGGCGTAATCGGTTCGGAACAGACCGCGGCGCTGCAGGATCGGCACCACGTTGTCGACGAAGACCTCGAGCCCGGTCGGCAGCACGTCCGGCATCAGATTGAATCCGTCGGCCGCGCCGGCCTTGAACCAGGCCTCGATGTCGTTGGCGATCTGCTCGGGCGTGCCGACGATGATGCGGTGTCCGACCCCGCCGCCGAGCGCGCGCAACAACTGCCGGACGGTGAGGTTGCCGCGGCGCGCAAGGTTCACCGTGCCCTGGAACATGGTGTGGTTGGCGTTGGCCGGCAGCGGCAGCGGATCGGGTAGCGGCTTGTCGAGCTCAAGGATCGCAGGATCGACCTGCAATGTGCCCGCGAGACGCGCCAGGCTGTACTCGATCGGAACCAGCTCCCACAGCTCATCCTGCCGCCGTCTCGCCTCGGCTTCGGTGCTGCCGATCACTGTGGCAAGGCCCGGCAGGATGACGATGGAGTCGCCGGCGCGGCCGTAGGTCGCGGCGCGGGCGCGCAGATCGCGCGCATAGGCGACGCCTTCCTCGATCGTCTGCGCCAGCGTGAACACAGCTTCGGCCTGCGCGGCAGCGAGATCACGGCCGTCGTGCGAGCCACCGGCCTGCACGGTGACCGGGCGGCCCTGCGGCGAACGCGGCACGTTAAGCGGACCGGCCACGGCGTAATGGGCGCCGCGATGCGCGATCGGATGAACCTTCGACGTATCGACAAATCGCGCCGAGGACTTGTCGCCGACAAAGGCGTCGTCCTCCCAACTGTCCCACAGCGCATGGACGACCTCGGCGAACTCTTTGGCGCGCTCGTAGCGGGCCTTGTGCTCCAGCACGTTGCTGAGGCCGAAATTGCGGCTGGCCGACGCGTCGGCCGTGGTCACCGCATTCCAGCCGGCGCGGCCGCCGCTCGCGAGATCCAGGGTCGCGAAGCGGCGCGCGATGTTGTACGGCTCGTTGTAGGTGGTCGAGGCGGTCGCGATCAGCCCGATATGGCTGGTCGCCGCGGCCACCGACGCCAGCACGATCGTCGGTTCCATCGACATGAAGGAGCGGTAGTCGATGCGGTCAGTGATCGCCGGTGTGTCGGCAAGGAAGATCGCATCGAGCTTGCCGCGCTCGGCGATCTTAGCCACGCGCACATAATGGCCGACGTCGAAGCAGGCGCGAGGATCGCTTTCGGGCAGCCGCCACGCCGACGCATAGACGCCGGAGTGCAGCAGGTTGACATTGAGGTGAAGCTGACTATCGGACATGGCTGCCACGCATTGAGGTGAGACGACTCACGAAGTACCGCCTGTCAGGCCACATGAAAACGAACGGCCGGCGCGTGCATGCAAAAAGAAATATCCGTCTCCGCTGCGCGATCTGCGGACAAATCCGGTGTCGATCTTCTGCGATGAGCGGAACATCCCCTCCGCCGCCGCATGAATATTCTGCCACGTGCCGCGGCAGGGGAAGCTTCGTCCAAGTCTGCGCAAATATCTGAAATTGCCAGGGCAGCCTGCGCGCGTAACGATGCTGTTGCGGCGCGTTGCAAGCAATCGGTGCCTCCCGGAGAACTGAACCATGACAGTCCACGAGCGACGCGCCGAACAGCGAACCGCGCCAGGCGGTTCGGTCGAATTCGACGCCGACGTGCTGGTGATCGGCGGCGGACCGGCAGGCACGTGGGCTGCGGTGAGCGCAGCCGAGTGCGGCGCACGCGTCGTGCTCGCCGACAAGGGATTTTGCGGCACGTCGGGTGCCACCGCGGCTGCCGGCACCGGCGTCTGGTATGTCGATCCCAATCCGGCGCTGCGCAAGGCCGCAATGGCCAATCGCGAAAAGATGGGCGGGCACCTGCAGGATCGCCGCTGGATGGCGCGCGTGCTCGACCAGACCTACGAGGACAGCAATCGTCTGGCCGCCTGGGGTTACCCTTACCCGGTCGACGACAGCGGCACATCGCAGCGCAACTCGCTGCAGGGGCCGGAATACATGCGCCTGATGCGCAAGCGCACCAAGCAGGCCGGCGTCACCATTCTCGATCACAGTCCGGCGCTTGAGCTGCTGGTGGATGACGACGGCTCGGTTGCGGGAGCCAGCGGCGTGCGCCGCCAGAAGCACGATCGCTGGATCGTGCGCGCCAAGGCTGTCGTCATGGCGACCGGCGGCTGCGCGTTCCTGAGCAAGACGCTGGGATCGAATGTGCTGACCGGAGACGGCTATCTGATGGCCGCGGAGGTCGGGGCCGAGTTCAGCAGCATGGAATTCTCGAATCCCTATGCGATCTCGCCGGCGTTCGGCTCCGTGACCAAGACACTGTTCTACGGCTGGGCGACCTTCAGCTACGAGGACGGCAGCGTCGTTCCCGGTGCGGCATCCAAGGGCGGGCGATCGGCGATTGCGCGCGCGTTGCTTCAGGGGCCGGTTTACGCGCGCCTCGACAAGGCCGACGACGACGTGCAGCGTCACATGCGCGCGTCGCAGCCGAATTTCTTCCTGCCGTTCGATCGCACCGGCATCGATCCCTTCAGGGAGCGTTTTTCCGTCACCTTGCGGCTCGAAGGCACCGTGCGCGGCACCGGCGGCCTGCGCATTGTCGACGACAGCTGCGCCACCAGCGTGCCCGGGCTCTATGCCGCCGGCGATGCAGCGACGCGCGAATTGATCTGCGGCGGCTTCACCGGCGGCGGCAGCCACAACGCCGCCTGGGCGATGTCATCGGGGACCTGGGCCGGATGGGGCGCTGCTGGCTATGCAAGGCAGCTGGGCCCGGCGCGTCAGCGACGACTGGCGTCCGCCGGCACCGTCGCGTTCCGGAGCAATGCGGGTCGCGCGTTTGAGCCCGCCGCGCTGGCAAAGGCGGTCCAGGACGAAGTCTATCCGTATGAGCTGAACTACTTCCGGCACGCCTCGCGTCTTGAAGGCGCCCTCGAGCGGCTGGATGCGGCGTGGGTCGATGCATCATCGGCCGATGCGGCGAGCAAGGACGATCTGCTACGTGCCCGCGAGAGCGCGGCCATGCTGGCGACGTCGCGCTGGATGTACCGCAGCGCGCTGGCGCGGAACGAAAGCCGCGGCATGCATCGCCGCGACGACTATCCCGATCAAGACGACCGCCAACGCCATTACGTGACGAGCGGCGGCTTGGACGAGGTCTGGACCACGGTGCGGCCGCATGCCGAGGCCAGCTATGCAGAGGCCGCGGAATGATCGAGGTGATCGACGCCGAGCGCTGCACGTCCTGCGACATCTGCGTGAATGTCTGCCCCACCAATGTCTTCGACAAGACGGAGGGGATTCCGGTGATCGCCCGTCAGGGCGATTGCCAGACCTGTTTCCTCTGCGAACTGTATTGTCCCGAGGACGCGCTTTACGTGTCGCCTTATGCGGAGGAGCCTCGCCCGACCGACGTGGTCGCGTTGCGACAGACTGCCGCGTTGGGCAGCTACCGCCGCGCGGTCGGCTGGACCGACGAGACGCGCGATCTCCGCGGCATCGACCGCAGCTATCTGCTCTTTGGTCATTGAGCCCGGGCTGTGCCCGGCGACCGAAGCCATTTCCCAATTGGACCGACTGAATGAATGTACATCAATCCCTGACGACGGCGCAGCATGTTGCGCCGCTGCCGTCCATTCCGCTCGCTTCCAACGCGAGCGAAGCCATGATCCGCTTCGAGGCGGTCTCGAAGGTCTATCCGGCCTATCGCGGCAAGCCGAGCGTGCATGCCTTGCAGGCGATCGACTTCGCGATCCCGCGCGGCTCGATCACCGGCGTGATCGGCCGCTCCGGCGCTGGCAAATCGAGCCTCGTCCGCCTCATCAACGGGCTTGAGAAGCCGTCGAGCGGCCGCGTCGTCGTCGATAACAGCGAGATCTCGGCGCTTGCCGGTCGCGAGCTGCGCCTGGCGCAGCGCTCGATCGGCATGATCTTCCAGCACTTCAACCTGCTGTCGTCGCGGACGGCGGCGGACAATATCGCCTTGCCGCTCGAGATCGCCGGCTGGTCCAGGGCCGACATCGCCGTCCGTGTGGCCGAGCTGCTCGAGCTCGTCGGCATTGCCGACAAATACGATCGTTATCCCTCGGAATTGTCCGGCGGCCAGAAGCAGCGCATCGGCATCGCCCGCGCGCTGGCGACTCGGCCGAATGTGCTGCTGTCCGACGAGGCGACGTCGGCGCTCGATCCGCAGACCACGCGCGCGATTCTGGACCTGCTGGCCAACATCAATCGTGAACTCGGGGTCACGATCGTGTTGATCACCCACGAGATGTCGGTGGTCCGCCAACTCGCCAAGGAAGTCGCGGTGATCGACGGCGGCCAGGTCGTCGAACGCGGCCATGTCGCGGAAATCTTCACGCATCCCCAGCATCCGGTCACGCAGGCGTTCCTTTCCGAGGTGATCGGGGACAGTGTTCCGGTCTCGCTGGCGAGCCGCCTTTCGCCACAGCCGGTTGCCGGCGGGCAGACGGTCCTTCGCGTGCAGGTGCGCGGTACTGAAGCCGGCGACACCGTCGTGGCGCGGCTTTCGCGCGAACTGTCCCATGACGTGGCGCTGCTATCGGCCCGCATCGATGAGATCGGCGGCCAGCACGTGGGCTCGCTAATCCTTGGCATTCCCGGCGGTGAAGCCACGGCCAGGCAGGCCCTGGCCTATCTTTCTCAGCATGACATTCTGGTGGAGCGTCTCGGCTATGTCGCGTGAACTCATCAACCTGATCGTTCAGGCCACGGGCGAGAGCCTTTTCATGGTCTCGGTGGCTGCGCTGGTTGCGACCGCGCTGGGCCTTCCGCTTGGCGTCTTCCTGGCGACCAGCCGGAAAGGGGAGCTGTTCGCCGCGCCGCCAGCCAATGGCGTGCTCGGCGTCATCGTCAATGCGGCCCGCTCGACGCCGTTCATCATCCTGGTGGTTGCGATCATTCCTTTCACGCGGCTGATTGCCGGCACCTCGATCGGATCGGGCGCGGCAATCGTGCCGCTCACCATCGCGGCAACGCCGTTCATTGCCCGTCTGGTCGAGGCGGCGATCCGCGAGGTCGATGCCGGTCTGATCGAGACGGCGTCCTCGTTCGGTGCAAGCCCGTTGCAGATCGTGTTCAAGGTCTTGATCCCGGAGGCGTTGCCGGGCCTGGTGCTGGCCTTGACACTCGCGGTGGTCAGCCTGCTCGGCTACTCCGCAATGGTCGGGGCCGTCGGAGGCGGCGGCCTCGGCGACCTCGGCATTCGCTATGGCTATCAGCGCTTCATGCCCGAAATGATGCTGGCGGTCGTCGTCGTTTTGATCGCGCTGGTTCAGACCGTGCAGACCGCCGGCGACTATCTGGCGCGCCGCGTCAACCGCCGCCTGCGTCATCGCTAAAGGCGCGGTGGCGTCACGATCCCTTCGGTGCCCAGATCTTGACGTCGCCGGTATCGATCTTGCGTGGCAGCAGACCTTCCGCCGTGAAGGTATCGGCGATCTTCTGCTGCTCGGAAAGGCCGGCCGCGGTGACCACGCCGACCTTGTAGGAGCGATGGCTGTTGGCCTCCTCCACCGTGGCGGCGTCGATGCCCCACAGGCCGGCGAGCAGCGCCGCGGCCTCGTTCGGATTGGCTTTGATCCAGGTGCCGGTTTCCACCAACCTGGCAAAGATGACATTCAGTGCATCGGCCCGCTTTTCGGCGATCGCGGCCGAGGCAAGATAGTAACGCTTGTAGTTGGCGAGCCCGCCGCTGCCGTCGGTCAGGATGCGCGCGCCGGACTGGCGTTGCGCGCTGCTGAGGAACGGATCCCAGGCGACCCAGGCGTCGACATTGCCGCTGACGAATGCCGCGCGGCCATCGGCCGGCGTCAGATAGGCCGGCGTGATGTCCTTGAAGGACAGTCCGGCCTTGGCAAGTACCGCTAGCAGCAGGAAGTGGCTGCCCGCGCCCTTGGTGACCGCGACCTTCTTGCCCTTGAGATCGGCCGGCGCTTTGATTGCGGAATCCTTGGGCACCAGGATCGCCTGCGCCGATGGAGAAGCGGCTTCCTCGGCGACGTAAGCGAGCTTGGCGCCGGCGGCCTGGGCGAAGATCGGCACGGTGTCGGCGACGTCGGCTCCGAAATCGATGCTGCCGACATTGATGGCCTCGAGCAGCGGCAGGCCGCTGGTGAACTCGTGCCACGACACGGTGATGCCGAGCGGCGCCAACGCCTTCTCCAGCGCGCCGTTGGTCTTCAGGATAGCGGTCAGCGTCGACGATTTCTGGTAGCCGATCCGGATTTCCTCGGCGGCCGCAGGCCGAACGAGCGAGGTCATCGCAAGCAGCCCGATGGCGGCGACAGCAAGACGGCGCGACATCGCAGTCGCCGATGATGCGGCCTGCGCTTGCGGGATGGGGCGGGCAAAGATGGGCATGGCAAGTTGTCCTTAGCCGGTTCGATCTGTTGCCATTTGTGTGCAATCGGTGCGCCGGAGGCAATCGCGGAGAAGCCGTCCGAACGAGTGCAATTTTCTCTGCAAGCGAAGTCAGCGAGAAAAGTATTTTTGGCCTACGCGTTGCCGCCGGCATCGGCAGATAAGTCGCTCGCTGCGCCAAGATGCCCGGCCGGCTCCATTCTCTTTTCATCGCGGCCACAGCAGCGGCGACTCGTCATCGGGAAAAATTTGGATTCTCATTTCATTGATTTCGTCCCCGGCGCGAGCGATGAGCTTGATAGCGAGTTCAGTTCCATGGAGACCAAGATGTTGCTTCGATCCATTTTCGCTCTTGCAGGCGCTGTTGCGATCTGGTCGACCGCCGCCGCGGCAGAAACGATCAAGATCGGCGTGACGCCCGGGCCGCATGCACAAATCCTTGAGGCCGTGAAACCGATCGCGGCGAAGAGCGGGCTCGAGCTTCAGCTTATCGAGTTCTCCGACTATGTCGTTCCGAACGCGGCGCTCGACGCCGGCGACATCCAGGCCAACTCGTTTCAGAACCAGCCTTATCTGGACAACCAGAAAGCCGATCGCGGCTACAAGATCGAGCAGGTGGGACTGACGGTCAATTTTCCGATCGGCGTCTATTCGCGCAAGCACAGGAACTGGGCCGACGTTCCTGACGGAGCCAAGGTCTCAATTCCCAATGATCCGACCAATGGCGGCCGGGCGCTGCTTCTGCTGCGCGACAAGGGCGCAATCAAGCTGAAGAGCGACGTCGGCTTCAAGCCGACCGTTATCGACATCGCCGACAATCCCAAAAACCTGAAATTCGTCGAGGTCGACGCAGCCCAGGCGCCCCGGGCGCTCGACGATGTCGATGCGGCGGTCATCAACACCAACTATGCGACACAGGCCGGTCTCGATCCGGTCAAGGATCCGATCCTGCGCGAGGATCCGAAAGGGCCATACGTCAATCTGATTGCGGTTCGCTCCGCCGACAAGGACAAGCCGTGGGTCAAGATCCTGGTCGACAGCTACCACACGCCCGAGATCAAGGAATTCGTCCAGACCAAGTTCAAGGGCGCGGTGCTGCCCGGCTGGTAGTTGCCGCTCCAATTGCTGAGGGATGATGATGCGTATTCTGATGACGGCGGTTGCCGCGGTAACGCTCCTGGTCGGCACCGCGAGGGCCGAGACGGTCCGCGTTGGCGTCACGGCCGGACCACACGCCGAGATCCTCGAAGTCGTCAAGAAGGTGGCTGCGGGCCATGGGTTCGACATCAGGGTGGTCGAATTCACCGACTATGTGATCCCGAACCAGGCGCTCGCGCTCGGGGATCTCGCGGCCAATTCGTTCCAGCACGAACCTTATTTGAAGAACCAGATATCGAAGACCGGCTGGAAGATCGTCAAGGTCGCCAACACGATTGCGTCGCCGCAGGGTGTCTACTCGTTGAAATACAAGAAGCTGGCCGATCTTCCGGATGGCGGGCGGGTGGCGATCGCCAACGATCCTTCCAATGGCGCGCGCGGCCTGATGATCCTTGCGCTGCACGGCGTGATCAAGCTCAAGGACCCCAACAACGTCGCGTCGACCATTGCCGACATCACTGACAATCCGAAGCATCTGCGCTTCGTCGAGCTTGATGCCGCGCAGTTGCCGCGTTCCCTGCAAGATGTCGATCTGGTCTCGATCAACAACAATTATGCGGTTCAGGCCGGGCTCAATCCCGCCGCCGATGCAATTGCCCGCGAGGCGGCCGATGGCCCGTGGGTCAACATCGTTGCCGTGCGCGAGGCGGACAAGGACAAGCCCTGGGTCAAGCAGTTGATCGATGCCTACCATTCCGAGGAGGTCAAGGCATTCCTCGAGAAACGCTTCAAGGGCACCTACATCGCAACCTGGTGACGGGCGTTGACCGCCCATCGCCAGGAGGTTTCCAGGCCGATCTATTCGGCGGCTTCGGTGCGCGCTGCCGTCGAGGCGCGGCGGAAGCCGGCGCCGGGATGCGTGGCGTCAAGATAGGGTCCGCGTCCGGGGAACAGCTTCTCGCGGAGCGTGCCTTCGCGATAGGCTGTCTTGTAGACTCCGCGTGACTGCAATTCCGGCACGACGAGGTCGACGAATGACGTCAGTGATTCCGGCGCGACGAGGCGGAACAGGTTGAAGCCGTCGACGTCGGTTTCGTCGGCCCAGGCGATCAGCTCATCGGCCACGTCCTGGGGTGAGCCGACCACGAATGGCGAGCGTGCGCCGATCCGGCTCAGCGTCGCGAGATCACCGACCTTGACCGGCCGCTCGCTCCGCAACGTGAAATTCTCGACCATCGACTGGATCGCGTTGCTCTCGACATATTGTACCGCCTGATCGGGACGATAGTTCGAGAAGTCGATGCCGGTCCAGCCCGAGAGCAGAGCCAGCTGGCCGGCTTGATCGACATACCCTGCGTACTCCTCGAGCAGATCGTTGGCCTCCGCGCGCGTCGGGGCAACGATCACGGTCGCGCCGGCGAACAGGCGGATATCATAGAGATCTCGTCCGAACGCCTTGGCCGCTTCCCTGATCTCGCGTACGGCACGGGCCAGAATGGGCCTGGTCTGGCCGTTGAGGAAGATCGCCTCCGCGTGCCTCGCCGCGAAGGCGCGGCCGCGCTTCGAGGTTCCCGCCTGATACAGCAACGGTGTGCGTTGTGGCGAGGGTTCGGCGAGGTGGATGCCGTCGACCTGGTAATGAAGTCCCTGGTGCCGCACATTGTGGATCCTTGCCGGATCCGTGAACACGCGCGCTGTCCGGTCACGGCGAACGGCGCCGTCCTCCCAGCTGCCTTCCCATAGCTTATAGCTCGCAATGAGAAACTCCTCGGCCGCCTCGTAGCGTTCATCATGCGCGCGGTTGGCCTCAAGGCCCATTCCGCGGGCGCCGCTGTCGAGATAGCCGGTGACGATGTTCCAGCCGATCCGCCCGCGAGTGAGATGATCGAGCGTCGAGAAGCGGCGGGCGAACTGGTAGGGATGCTCGTAGGTGAGGTTGGATGTGATGCCGAAGCCGAGATGCTTCGTTGCGTAAGCCATGGCGGAGACGAGCAGGGTCGGCTCGGCGTTCGGCAATTGAACGGCGTGACGCAGCGCAGTGTCAGGACTGCTGCCGTAGACGTCATAGATACCAAAGACGTCGGCGAGGAAGATGCCGTCGAGCAGGCCGCGTTCGGCGGTTCTGGCGTAGTCGACCCAATAGTCGAGCGAGTTGTAGTTGAGTGAAGTGTCGCGCGGATGCGACCAGAGACCGGCCCAGTTGTGGCTCGGCGCCATCATGTTGAACGCGTTGAAGCGAAGTTCCTTTGGTCTGGTCATTGCGCAATTTCACTAATTGAGGACTGAGAGGTGATTTATCACGTCAGCTGCGCGGTTTTATTTTCTATATGGAAAGACAGGATCAAAATCGTGCTTTGTCTTCGATCCGGCGCAGCAGAGATTCGTTTGTTCGACGTCGTCGTGCTGTTCGAAATGACGGTATGCACGACATTGCGTACTGATTTGCAGGCGCGATCGGCAGATGACTCATCAGCTCCACTGAGCCGTTCAAACCGGCGGAGCAGTGAAACAAATGTTACGCGACAGGCGCCGCGGCTGAAAAATTAGCGACGCCATCAGACGCGCCGCCAGCACGCTCATCGCTATTTTCTCCGATGTCTCGACAGTCGCGGACGCTGCTGCGCATCATTCTTTGCCTTTTGATGCTGGGTCCACGGATTTCAGGAGAATTTCGAGATGCCGATCGAAACCAAGAATGTCGAGACGCTCGCCTTGCATGGCGGATCGTACCGGTCTGACCCGGCGACCGGCGCCGTCGCCGTTCCGATCTACCAAACGACGTCCTTTCAATTCGAGAATACCGATCACGCATCGCGGCTGTTCGCCCTGGAGGCGATCGGACAGATCTACACCAGGATCAAGAATCCGACGGCTGACGCGTTCGAGGAGCGCCTGGCCGCGCTGGAAGGCGGCGTTGGCGCGCTGGCCGTGGCGTCGGGCCAGTCGGCGACGGCCTACGCGATCTTCAACATCGCGCAAGCCGGCGACAATATCGTCTCATCGACCGATCTGTACGGCGGCACCTGGACGCTGCTGTCGCAGACGCTGAAGCAGTTCGGCATCGAGGTTCGCTTCGTCGATCCGGCCGATCCGGAAAACTTCCGCCGGGCGACCGATGCGAAGACCCGGGCCTATTTCGCCGAGACGCTGCCGAACCCCAAGCTCAACGTCTTCCCGATCAGGGAAGTCGCGGATATCGGCCGTTCGCTCGGCGTGCCGCTGATTCTCGACAACACCGCCGTCCCGCTCATTGCGCGCCCGTTCGAGCACGGCGCAGCGATCGTCGTCTATTCCGCGACAAAGTATATCGGCGGCCACGGCACGTCGATTGGCGGAGCGATCATCGACGGCGGCAATTTCGACTGGGCGGCGCACGCCGAGCGCTTCCCGCTGCTGACGCAGCCGGACGATGCCTATCACGGCGCGATCTGGACCGAGGCAGCCAAGCCGCTGGGTCCGATCGCCTACATCCTGCGCGCGCGCGTGAAGCTGCTGCGCGATCTCGGTGCCGCGGTCGCTCCCCAGAACGCATTTCAGTTCATCCAAGGACTCGAGACCTTGCCCCTGCGGCTGCGTCAGCACAACGAGAACGCGATCAAGGTCGCGAATTTCCTGGCACGACATCCCGCCGTTTCGCACGTGATCTTCCCCGGACTGCAGAGCGGGGAGGACCGGCGCCGCGCCGATCTCTATCTGAAGGGCGGCTATGGCGGGCTGGTCGGCTTCGAGCTGAAGGGGGGCGTCGAGACCGGCCGTCGTTTCATCGATGCGCTGAAACTGTTCTATCACGTCGCCAATATCGGCGATGCGCGCTCGCTGGCGATCCACCCGGCGTCGACCACCCATCAGCAGCTGAGCGCCGCGGAACAGCTCGCGGCAGGCGTGACGCCCGGCTACATCAGGCTTTCGGTCGGCATCGAACATCCCGACGACATCCTCGCCGACCTCACCCAGGCATTGGCCGAGGCTGAGGCGGGAAGCAGCGGCCGCAAGGCGGCCTGATCGATCCCTGAAGACGGAGTTGAAACCGAGACCATGAAGACATTGTTGCGCCTGGCGCAGGCGGCTGGCGTGCTGCTTGCCATGACTGCGGCCGCCGTTGCGGACGAACCTCTCAAGATCGCGACCAGCGCCGGCCCGGTCGGTCAGCTGGCTGGCTTTGCCGCCAAGCTCGCCAGGGACAAGGGGCAGGACGTCAAGATCGTCGAGCTGTCGGACTGGGTCGCGTTGAACGAGGTGGTGAACAGCGGCGACGTCGACGCCAACCTGTTCCAGCACGCCACCTATCTCGCGATCCAGAACAAGCAGCGCGGCTTCGACCTGGTCCAGGTCGACAAGGTCGGCGTGATCGCGCCCGTCGGGCTGTTCTCGAAGAAGATCAAGTCGCTCGAGGAGATCAAGTCCGGCGACAGCGTTGCGATCCCGAACGAGCCGCTCAACGGCGCGCGTGGCTTGATCCTGCTCGAACGCGCCGGACTGATCAAGCTGGCGCCGGGCAAGGGTTTTTCGGTCAATCGGTTTGATATCATCGAAAATCCCAAGAACCTGAAGATCGTCGAGCTCGATCCGGCGCAGACCTACCGGTCGCTCGATGACGTCACGCTTGCGCTCGTCAACATCACCTATCTGATACCGGCCGGCGGTGATCCAAAATCGGCGCTGGTGATCGACCGCACGCTCGATGACGGTCTCGTGCTGCGCTTTACCGCGCGGCCGGACAAGAAGGACGATCCGCGCCTGAAGGCCTTCATCCAGGTCTTCAATTCACCCGAGGTCAAGCACTTCATCGAGGAGAAGCTGCCGGCGTTCATTCCGGCCGGCTTCGGCAGCTAGAGCTTTCCCGAGCGAAGTGGACGCCGGTTCGCGGCAGGAAAGCGCGTCAAAACTGGAATCTGGAGCTCCGTTCCGATTCCATCGGAACGGGGTTCTAGACGCGCGCGAGGGATGCGAGTCGCCGCCCCTCGTCGGAGTGAACCAGCAGAGCGGCAAGCTCGGCGCATTGGTTGCGGATGTCGGGAATTGCGCTGATTTCCCAGAACGCGGCGCGCGTGAGCGGGCCGACGGCATACAGGCGGCGCGATGGGACGCCGTCGTGACCGATGATCGCGCAATTGCGATCGGTTTCGATGCCGATGCGGAGCGGATCGACGCGCGCCAGGCCAAGCTCGAGCAGGCTGCGCACCGCGGGATTGGCGGTTGCGCGCGGATCCTTGACAATGCCGGTGCAGTCGACGATGGCGCCGACATGCATGCGACGGAGCCTGCTCTCGCCGCGCCGCCGGTAACTGACGATCGCGCCTGTCCGGTCGGGCTCGGCCGAGATCAGCTTTGCGGCCATCGGGGTGAGCCGGCCTCCATAGATCGCTTCAGTGATCCGGACCTCCACTTGCGGCGCCATCCGATGCCGATGCACGTCCCACCAGGCGCGTGCGTGCTCGAGGAACCGGCGCTTGGACGAAAGCGGGAGCTCACGCCACATTCGCTGGGTATGGGGGCGAAGCCCATCGATCACGCTGCGCCAATCGCCGCCCGCTGCAATGTGCCGGTCGATGCGGCCGCGAAGCCAGCGAAGCAGGCTGCCGATTCCGGAGCCGAAGGGGACCTCCGCCTCCTCGATGTGCACGGCGTCGACCCGGCGGTGCGGTTTCGCGAGAAGGCCTCGGCGCGACATCGCAACGATCGGCCCGCGATGTCCGTCGCGCAGCAACGACAGCACGTAATCGACCATCGTCAGGCCCGTGCCGAGGATCAGGACGGTCGCGTCGTCGGCGATCGCAGCGGCAGACGGTGCTGCCCAGGGATCGGCATGTCCCGGACTGTTCGCGCGTGGATCGTGTCCGGTTGCGAGAACGACGATGTCGCCGATCAGCTGCCGGCCGTCGTCGAGGCTGGCGGTGACGTCGCCTCGCCGTTCGCGGATCGCGATGCATCTGCCGTGCACGATCGACAGGCGTTGGATGTTGGCCTGATCGGACGCCTGTTGCTCGAGCAGACTGGCAATGTAGTCACCAAAGATGCGCCGCGGCACGAAGCAATAGGGATCAGGGCAGAGCGGCGCGTCCGCCCCGCGCGAGATCAGCCAGTGCCAGAAATGGTCCGGCTGGTCGGGCAGCGCACTCATATTCGCGACCCGTACATTGAGCAGATGATCCGGATTGCCGGTATGATAGGCGATACCGCGCCCGATGTCGGGACGCTGCTCGATCAGGCTGACACGGACATCGTCCGTCGGTTGACGCAGTAGCTGGTGCGCCAGCAGGACGCCGCTTGCGCCGCCGCCGACGATGATGACGTGACGCGCTCGAGGAGCTGTCATGCTATCGCTCTGTGCGTGATCCTGTCGCACGACATGTGCGGCGTGGGCAGACTGACGTCAGCGAGGCGATGGATCACATCTGCCGCGGTCTCGATTGGGCATGCGTCGCGCCAACGAGCGGTCAGCCGTGAGGACCAAACAGAAAGAGTTCGTGCATGTCCTTGCCGTCGGGGTTGGCGGCACGCGCCAGCCGCCGCTGCCATCTCTTCAGCCGGCGTGCCGCGCGATGAAGGACGTGGAGCCAAGAGGATGTCCGCACCCAGAGCCTCCTTCGCATTCCGAGCCGTTCGATGAACGATAACACGCTCCTGTTCGGGACGCGCGCGAAACTCGGCGGCGCCGCGAACTTTGCAATTAGACGCGCATGGCGAGGCGATTTGCAGCAGAGAGATTCTCTCGCGACGCGGCGCCAGGAAAATTCATTCCGGGCAATGTTGCCCGATCGCCGGGCTTATGGAATTGTCCGACCGGATGGTCAATAAATAGCGGTTCGGAGGCGGGGCTGCGGTCGCGGAACTTTGCGGCTCTTGACAGACATCTCTGGACGATGGCCGAACGGCCGCCTGGTGAAACGGACAAGACATGGCCCGATCGCGCGCCAAGGACTATGACGACAAGCGCCTCTTGATGCTGCATCGCTCGGCCGAGCTGTTTGCCGCATCGGGATATGTCGGCACGTCGATGAACACCATCGCCGATGCCTGCGGGGTTTCGAAGGCGCTGCTCTATCACTATTATCCCGACAAGGAAGCGATCCTGTTCGATATCCTGTCGTCGCACCTCGCGAAGCTGGTGGCGGCGATCCGCAAGGCGAGCGCACAGGCCGGCGATCCGGTCGCGCGCTTCAGGACGATCGTTGCGACCCTGCTCGAGCTCTACCGGCATGCCGACGCCGAACATCAGGTCCAGATCTCAAGTCTCAAGCTGTTGCCGAAGGACAAGCAGCAGCCGCTGCTCGCAAGCGAGCGGATCCTGGTCGGGATCATGTCGGACGCACTCGCCGCCGCCGTGCCGGCGGCGAAGCACAAGCGCCTGCTCAAGCCGCTGACGATGAGCGTCTTCGGCATGCTGAACTGGCATTACATGTGGTTTCGCGAGGGCGGGCCGATGACCCGCGCCGAATATGCCGGTTTCGTCGCGCAGCTCGTGCTGGCTGGCGCCGACGATGCCGCGGCCGGCGCCACCCGGCCGCGCGGCAGGGCGAAATCGGCCGGCCGCGGCCGACAGGCCGAGTTGCTCTGACGCGCCTCTTAACCCCGCATCGCGTTCATGGTCAGCAGCTCGTAGGTCGCCGCGGTTTCGCCGGTGCCGGTCGTGATCTCGACGTCCCAGCGTACCTCGCCATATTGCTTGTTGCGCGGCATCTTCTCCTTCGCCGTCAGCCGCACCTGGATCTGTTCGCCGGGCTGGACGGGTTTGACGAAGCGCAGCGAGTCGAGGCCGTAATTCGCCAGCACCGGCCCGTAGTCGGGATCGACGAACAGGCCGGCCGCAAACGACAGCAGCAGATAGCCATGCGCGACGCGGCCCGGGAAGAAAGGATGCCCCTTGGTCGCTTCCTCGTCCATATGGGCGTAGAAGGTGTCGCCCGTGAAATGCGCGAAGTGCTCGATGTCGTCGAGCGTGACCTGCCGCGACTTCGAGACCAGCGTGCGGCCGATCTCGAGATCGTCATAGTGATAGCGGAACGGATGCAGGTCGCCTTCGAGCATCGGGCTGCCCTTGAACCAGCGGCCGGTGACGCCGCTCAGCATCGCCGGCGATCCCTGCAATGCGGTGCGCTGCATGTAGTGCTGGAGGCTGCGGACGCCGCCCAGTTCCTCGCCGCCGCCGGCCCGGCCGGGGCCGCCGTGAACCATCTGCGGCATCGGCGAACCGTGTCCGGTGTGCTCGCTCGCGCAGTCGCGGTCGATGATCGCGACGCGGCCGTGAAAACTGCCGATGCCAAATGCCAGTTCGGTCGCAGCCGGGATGTCGTGCGTGTAGATGGATGCGACGAGGCTGCCGCCGCCGCGATTGGTCAGCGCGATCGCTTGCTCCAGACCGTCGTAACCCATAACGGTGCTGACAGGGCCGAACGCCTCGATCGCGTGGACTGCGGATGCGGCGAGCGGCTTGGCGCAATGCAGCAGCAGCGGCGGAACGAAGGCGCCGCGCTTCGCATCGGCATCGAGCAGCGCGAAGTTGCCGGGATCGCCGGCCACCAGTTCGGCTTCGGCGCGAAGCTTCGCGACATGGGCAAGCACATCGCTGCGCTGGCCGAGCCCGACAAGCGGCCCCATCCTGACCTTGTCGTTTTCGGGATTGCCGATCGTGACCTTGGCCAGACGGTCGCGCAGCGCCGTGATCACGGCATCGAGCTGTGCCGACGGCACCAGCGCGCGACGGATCGCGGTGCATTTCTGGCCGGCCTTGACCGTCATCTCCTTCGCCACTTCCTTGACGAAGAGGTCGAACTCCGGACTTCCCGGCACGGCGTCCGGAGCGAGGATTGCGGCGTTCAGCGAATCCCGTTCGGCGATGAACCTGACCGCCTCGCGCGCGATGACCGGATGCCGCTGCAGTTTTTGCGACGTGTCGGCCGAGCCTGTGAAGGACACGACGTCCTGGCAGGTCAGATGGTCGAACAAGTCGCCGGTCGATCCGACGATGAATTGCAGCACGCCTTCGGGCAGCGCGCCGGATTCGGTGATGATCCGAACCAGCTCGTGGGCGACATAGGAGGTGACCGTCGCGGGCTTGGTCACGACGGGCACGCCGGCCAGCAGCGCCGGTGCCAGCTTCTCCAGCATGCCCCAGCACGGGAAGTTGAATGCGTTGATGTGCACTGCGACGCCGTGCAGCGGCGTCACGATATGCTGACCGGCGAATGCGCCAGCCTTGGAGAGCCCTTCGACGTTGCCATCGAGCAGGAATTTGCTGTTCGGGAGCTCGCGGCGGCCCTTGCCGGCATAGGCGAACAACGTGCCGACGCCGCCGTCGACGTCGATCATTGCGTCGGTGCGGGTTGCGCCTGCGTGGAATGACAGTTTGTAGAGCCGGTCCTTGTGCTGGGTCAGATAGTCGGCCAGCGCCTTCAGTAGGCCCGCGCGCCGGTGGAACGTCAGTTTTCTGAGATGTTTGCCGCCGATCGCGCGGCCATAGGCGAGGATCTCGCGCATGTCGAGATCGCTCCTGGTGGTGACCGCCACCACATCGCCGGTGACGGCACTGTGAATCTCGGCTGCCGGTTCGCCCGGGCCGGACCATTTTCCGCGCACGAAGCTGTCGAGCTTCATGACGTTGCCCGCCGTCCGTGCACCACTGGATTGAGGCTGTGTCATCGCAATTGGACCTTCTGACTTGTGATCAATGATGCGTCTCGCCTTGGCGGCGGAACGTTCAATCCGAACGTTCAAGCTTTGGCTCGTCCGACAAAGCGCGTCGCGCGCTTTTCGAGAAAGGCGTTGAGCGTCACGACGCGATATCCGGCGCGGATATCGGTCAACACCAAATCGCTGACCATGATGACCTCCCGTTGCGGCTTCTGGTGGCCGAAGGTTGCGTGACGTGCGCTTGGATTACTATTGACCGTCCGGTCAGTCAATTATAATCCGCGTAACGGCTTGGGATGATGACACCGGGCAATATCGAGCGAGCACGATTTCGGTCTCGGTTGCATTTCAGACCCGACAAGAACGTCAGGATGATCCGGCCGAGCATCGCCTGTCGGCAGCAAAAGTGCCGACGCGTAAGCACGGGACCGTGCTTACGCGCGGTGTCATGCTGCCACAAATCGGCCGAATATCACCGGCCACCTCCTGCCGCCATGAGGATCAGCCGGTGACGATGCAGTCGCCGGATATCGCCGGGTTTCGGTTCTCGACCGCGGATTTCGGCGAGCGCGACCGCTTGCCGATCTTTCGCGAGCAGATCGGGCGGATGATCGTGAAGCTCGATCCGGAGCCACTGAGCGTCGGCGCGTTCCATGCCGACCAATGTGCGCGAGCTGCCTGGGCTCGGGATCGGATCCTGGGCGTGCAGCAACCTCAAGATCGCACGGCCGCGCGAGCAGCTCGACGGCAATGACGACCTTGTGCTGACGATCATCACGAGCGGCAACGCCCGCGCGTCGCAGCGCGGCCGCGACATCGAGCTGGGCCCCGGGGCAGGCCGTGCTGGAGTCGAGCGCGGAGGTCGGCAACATGGTGGTCCCGGTCTCGCCGAGCCGTTTCGTCGGTCTCACGCTCCCGCGCAAGGCGCTGGCACTGCTGGTCCGCGATCCCGAGGACATGCTGAACCGGTCGTTGCCCGCGAACACCGAGGCGATGCGTCTGCTGGCGCTCTACATCAGGGAGCTTGACGACAGCTACCAGCTCGCGACGCCCGAGCTGCGCGGCGCCGTCGTCCGGCATCTGGTCGATCTCGGGCGACGTCGCAAACAGCGCTCTCGGCCAGCCTGTGTGCTGTCGCGCACCCAACATCGCCGCCCAATCACGTCCGCTGCGGGCGATTTCAGACGTCAATGCACGACAACGTGTTTCACATTGTTGCCCGATGTCGCATATGTCCAATCCCCCGTCGCCTCAGTCCGAGCCTGCCGATCGTCTCGCGCTTAAAAGGCAGCCCCCGGTGATCGTTGCAATCGGCGGATTCGTCGACTGCGATGCATTGAGGCGACTTGAGACCATCGAGGAGAATGTGATGAAGTTTGCACTTCGAGGATATTTTCTTGCGCTCGGCGCGAGCCTGGCCTTGTCCGGCGCCGCCATGGCACAGGATATCAGTGTTGCCGTGGTCGGGCCGATGACCGGCTCCGAGGCGAGCTTCGGCCAGCAGTTCAAGAACGGTGCTGATCTCGCGATTGCCGATATCAATGCGGCGGGTGGCGTGCTTGGCAAGAAGCTGAAGCTGGAGGTCGGCGACGATGCCTGCGATCCGAAGCAGGCGGTGTCGGTTGCCGAGAAGATGGCAGGCGCGAGGATTCCGTTCGTCGTTGGGCATTTCTGCTCATCGACCTCGATCCCTGCGTCGGACGCCTATGCAGAGGGCAATGTGCTGCAGATCACGCCGGGCTCGACCAATCCGCAATTCACCGAGCGCGGGTTGTGGAACACGTTCCGTGTCTGCGGCCGGGATGACCAGCAGGGCACGGTTGCGGCCGCCTACATTATCAAGAACTACAAGACCAAGAACGTCGCGATCATCCACGACAAGACGACCTACGGCAAAGGCCTTGCAGACGAAACGAAGAACGCCATCAACGCCGCGGGCGTGAAGGAAAAGCTCTATGAGGCCTATACCAAGGGCGACAAGGATTTTGCTGCCCTGGTATCCCGCTTCAAGAAGGAGTCGATCGATTTCGTCTATGTCGGCGGCTATTATGCCGAGGCAGCGTTGATCCTGCGCCAGATGCGCGAGCAGGGCGTCAATGCGGTGCTGATGGGCGGCGACGCCCTGGTCGACAAGCAGTTCGCCGCGATCGCAGGTCCGCTCGCCGAAGGCTCGCTGTTCACCTTCTCGCCCGACCCGCGCAAGAAGGCGACCGCGGCCGCGACCTTGAAGAAGTTCAAGGACAAGGGCATCGATCCCGACGGCTACACGCTCTACAGCTATGCCGCGTTCCAGATCTGGAGCCAGGCCGCGGCCCGTGCCCAGACCACCGACGCCAAGAAGGTCGCGGCGGCCATCAAGGCCGGAAGCTGGGATACCGTGCTCGGCAAGATCAGCTACACGCCGAAGGGTGACATCACCCTGATCGACTACGTCGTGTACCGCCGTGACAAGGACGGCAACTACGCCGAATTGCCGGCCGGTCAATGATCGCCAGAGCGTTTTCGAGCGAAGCGGATACCGGTTCGCGTGAGGAAAACGCGTCAAAATCGAGAGCCTCCGTTCCGATGCAATCGGAACGGAGGCAACCCTGGCCAGGCTGAATCGTTTCCCGCTGCGCCCGTGGTCGGCGCATCCGGTCACACGTTCCGGGGAAAGCGCGCAGCGCCGGGGATCGGCGCGAGCCATGCGACGGCGCGATCGGTATAGATCTCGGCTTGCGGCTGCAATCCCTCCATGCTGTCGAGCGTGCCGGCTTTCACCACGACCTTGCCGGGCATCAATGCGGTCTTCGCCAGCAGAGGGGACCCGCAGCGCCCGCAGAAATGACGATGGACCGGATGGCCGCTGTCGCCCTTGTCGACGAACACCACCGTCTCGCCCGACTGCTGGTAGTCGGCTTCGCGGATCACGAGGTTGAATGAAAACAGGCTGCCGCTTTGCCGGTGGCAATGTGTGCAATGACATATCGCGATGCTCCGCGGTTCGCTCTTGAGCGTGTAACGCACCGCGCCGCACAGGCAGCCGCCGTTCCGTTCCTGCATGCTGGTTTCTCCCATTCGATGACGCCGTCGCCGCGACAAGGACGCCGCCTCAGGCGTCGCCAATCACGGCATCGATGAATGTGGTGGCCGACTCCCTCAACTGCTTGCGGCTGTATCCGGCGCGCTCCATCACGGCGAGCCCGCGCGTGAACGTCACGATGACGCGCGCCAGCCGGTTTGCATCGGCCGTGCTGCGCCTGTTCGGCGCCGCGCTGATGGCTTTGCCGACCAGTTGCTCGAGCCGGGTGAGCACGTCCAGCACGCGCTGCCGCACATCCGCGCTCGAAATGGCAGCGTCCAGCGCGGTGCGCGTCGTCAGGCAGCCCCGCTGCGGCGTGCCGTTCGTCATGTTGACGATGATCATGTCAAAGAAGTCCCTCAGTCTCGCCGAGGTATCGCCCTGCGCCAGCGCGCTGCCGGCCGCGTCCAGGAATTGCGCGGCATACTGATCGAAGGCGCGCAGGAAGATCGCTTCCTTGTCGCCATAGGCGTTGTAGAGGCTGCCGCGCTGGACGCCGGTCGCGGCCGCGAGGTCCTGCATGGTCGCATCGTGCAGGCCCTTGCGCCAGAACACGTCTAGCGCGGTTGCGATCATCTCGTCCTCGTCGAACTGACGCACGCCCACCATTTCGATCCACTCCATCGGGTCATTGTTGACACAATCGTCAATATTGACAATGATGTCAAGAATGAAACCGAGGAGATCCGGATGATTACCGCTGTCACGACGTTCAAGCTGCCGAAGCCGATCACGCGCGAGGAAGCCCGCAGCATCTTCCTGAGCACCGCGCCGATCTATCGCGGCATTCAGGGGCTGTTCCGAAAGACCTATTTGCTGTCCGAGGACGGGATGACGGCCGGCGGTATCTATTTCTGGAACTCGAGGGTGGAGGCGGTGGCGCTTTACACCGATGCGTGGCGCGCCCGCGCCCGCGAGAAATATGGCGCCGATCCGACGGTGACCTATTTCGAGAGTCCTGTGGTGGTCGACAACCTTGCCCATCAGATTGTTGCCGACGATTAGCAACGACGCGGCGGAGGCGGATGCGCATCACGGGTGCGCGGCGGCGCTGGGACCAGCTCGCGCGCGATCCAGACCGCCGCCGGCCCATGGCGAGCTCGGCAACCGCCGCGACGGATTTCAGCCAGATCGGCGCGAGCTTCGGTGACGGCGGCAGGTGGTTCGCGATCTGCCGGCGAAACAGCTCGTCATCGGGCAGTCCCGTGATCGGAGCGGTGAATGCTTCCGGCGGCAATCTGCGCAGCCACAGCGGAATGCCCGCCGCGGCCGCGGCGTCCGCGAGCGAGCGGCCGTCGATGACGCATGCGCGTGCGCGCGCCGACGCGATCCCGGCTCGCGGGACCGCCAGCGCGAATAGCAGCGCAGGGAAGCTCGCGGCAAGGTCCGCAAGACGCGTGTGCCGCATGGCCAGCGCGCGGACCTTTCCCTGAACGTGTGGATGATACCTCCGCAGCTGATGTTCGAGCAGCACGGAGCGTGTGGCCTCGCGACGAGAGGTCACCAGAAGCGTCGAGGTCATGAACAAAAGTTCCGCAAGCGCGGAGCCGAAGGCCCGCGGCAGATTCGATTGCGTGTGGGTGTTGCGATTTCACCCGGGATCCGATCCCGGGACGCGCGTCAAATATCGCGCGGCGAACCCGGGAAGCGCACAGACCTGAACATCGTCGCCTCCTGCGTTGAAGTTGCGGAGCGCTCCCATAGCCTATTCCCCGCCGATAGGCAACGTGAAGCTGTGCATTGCATTTTAGCGATGTGGTGCGAGCGCGATGAGAGACCACACCGCGGCGTCGGCCGCCAAGGTCTCTTCACGATCCCGGTCAACGACGCTAGTCTGAGGAGGGGCTAACAAGAAACGCAGGCGGGAGGCCATAATGACCCAACAACAATCCTCCGATCCAGGCTCCCCGGCACTGCCACGCCGCAGGCTCGGCCGCACCGGGCTCGATGTCTCCATTCTCGGCTTCGGCACAGCACCGCTTGGCGACCTGTTCGCACGGCTCGACGACACTGCTGCGATCGCAGCAGCGGAGCGGGCGTTTGCGCTGGGCGTCAACCTGCTGGATTCCTCGCCGCTCTACGGCCATGGCCTCGCCGAACACCGCAGCGGCACCGCGCTGCGCCGCGTGGCGCGCGACGACGTCGTCGTCTGCACCAAGGTCGGGCGCTGGATGGACCCGTTCCACGGCCGCGGCGACGGCTCCAATTTCGCCGGCGGCGCGCCGCATCGCGCGGTGTTCGACTATTCCTATGACGGCACCATGCGCTCGGTGGAGCAGTCGCTGCTGCGGCTCGGCACCGATCGCATCGACCTGCTGCTGATCCACGACGTCGACGTCTGGACCCACGGAGCTGACGCGATCGAGGCGCGGTTTCGCGAGGCGATGGAGGGCGCCTATGTCGCGCTCGACAAGTTGCGTTCCGAGCGCGTGGTCAAGGGCATCGGGATCGGCGTCAACGAGGCCGAGATGTGCGTGCGCTTCGCCAAGGCCGGAACGTTCGACACCATGCTGCTTGCCGGCCGCTACTCGCTGCTCGAGCAACCCGCACTCGCCGAATTCCTGCCGCTGGCGCAAGCAAAGGACATCGGCATGATGCTCGGTGGCGTCTTCAACTCCGGCATCCTGGCGACCGGCGCGGTTGCCGGCGCCAAGTACAATTACAGGGATGCGCCGCCGGACGTGATGCAGAAGGTGGCGGCGATCGATCGGGTCTGCCGCGCCCACAACGTGGCGCTGCCGACCGCGGCGCTGCATTTCGCGCTCGGCCATCCGGCGGTGGCAAGCCTCGTGCTCGGCGCGCAGACGCCGCAGGAGGTCGAGCGCAACGTCGCCGCGTTGTCGTCGCCCGTGCCTGCCGCGCTGTGGCGCGACCTGAAGAATGAGGGGCTGCTCGACCAGCATGCGCCGGTGCCGGCATGATGCGGATCGACGCCCATCACCATGTCTGGACCCTGGCGCGCGCGGATTACGGCTGGCTGACGCCCGAGCGCGGGCCGATCTACCGCGACTTCGGCCTGGCCGATCTCGCGCCGCATCTCGCCGCGGCTGGGATTGAAGGCACCATCCTGGTGCAGGCCGCACCGACTGAAGCGGAGACCGTATTCCTACTCGATATCGCCAAAGGGACCGAGCAGGTGCGCGGCGTGGTCGGCTGGGTCGACTTCGACGCTGCCGATGCCGCGGCGCGGATCGACGCGTTTGCCGGGCGCGAGCTCCTGGTCGGTCTGCGGCCGATGGTGCAGGACATCGCCGATGACGACTGGCTGCTGCGCCCCGAACTGGCGGCGCCGCTCGAGGCCATGGCGCGGCATGACCTGGTCTTCGACGCGCTGGTGCTGCCGCGCCATTTGCCGCGGCTCATTCAGGTGGTCGATCGCCATCCGGACCTGCAATTCGTGCTCGACCATTTCGGCAAGCCGCACCTTGCGACCGGCGACATCGCGGCCTGGAAGGACGACATCGCAAGCCTCGCCACACGATCCAACGTGGTCTGCAAACTCTCGGGTCTTGCGACCGAGGCGGCACCGAACTGGCAGGTTGCCGATCTCAGCGAGGCCGTCGATCATGCACTGGCATGTTTCGGGCGGCAGCGGATGCTGTGGGGCAGCGACTGGCCCGTCGTCAACCTCGCCGGCGGCTATGCGTACTGGTTCGCAGCCGCGGAGTGCCTACTTGCTGATTTGTCAAGTGAAGCAAGAGCTGCGATTTTCGGCGGCAATTCGGCGCGGGTTTATTTGTCAAGCCGCGGACGGCCAACATCCCGGAAATAGATTGCAGCCCGCGCCCAATTTGATCCACAGCGCGCCTTGATGAATCAATCCGGGATGGTTCATAAGCGACCTCCGCGCCATCGGTGATCCGGCGGCGCAACGGAATTTCAGAGAGACAGGCGTGGCAAAGATTCATCATCAGATTGCGCAGGAGCTGGGGGTTCGCGACGAACAGGTCGAGGCGGCGGTGACGCTGCTCGACGGCGGCGCCACGGTGCCGTTCATCGCGCGATACCGCAAGGAGCTCACCGGCGCGCTTGATGATGCCCAGCTGCGCACGCTGGAAGAGCGGCTGACGTATTTGCGCGAGCTCGAGGAGCGCCGTACCGCGGTGCTCAATTCGATCCGCGAGCAGGGCAAGCTCGACGCCGCGCTCGAGGCTCAGATCATGGCCGCCGACAGCAAGGGCCGGCTCGAGGACATCTATCTGCCGTACAAGCCGAAGCGTCGCACCAAGGCCGAGATCGCCAAGGAGGCCGGCCTCGAGCCACTCGCCGATCAGCTTCTGACGCAGCCCGAGAGCGATCCGAACGAGGCCGCGACGCCCTTCGTCAATGCCGAGAAGCAGGTCGCCGACGTCGCCGCGGCGCTCGACGGCGCGCGCGCGATCCTGGTCGAGCGCTTCGCCGAGGATGCCGACCTGATCGGCGCGCTGCGTGAGGAGATGTGGTCGAACGGCATCATGGCCTCGACCGTCCGCACCGGGAAGAAGACCGAAGGCGAGAAGTTCAAGGACTATTTCGATTTCTCCGAGCCGCTGCCGAAGTTGCCGTCGCATCGCATCCTGGCGCTGTTCCGCGGCGAGAAGGAAGAGGTCCTCGACCTCGCCATCAAGCCGGAGGCGCAGGAGCCGGCCGTAGGCCAGCCCGGCCTCTACGAGCTCAAGATCATGAACCGCTTTGCGATCTCCAACCAGGGCCGCAAGGGCGACAAATGGCTGACCGAGACGGTGCGCTGGGCCTGGCGCACCAAAATCCAGATCCACCTCAACATCGATTTGCGGCTGCGGCTGTGGACGGCGGCCGAGACCGAGGCGGTGCGCGTGTTCGCCTCGAATCTGCGCGACCTCTTGCTCGCGGCGCCGGCCGGCGCGCGCGCCACCATGGGGCTCGATCCCGGGTATCGCACCGGCGTCAAGGTCGCGGTGATCGATGCGACCGGCAAGGTGGTGGCGCATACGGCGATTTTCCCGCACGAGCCGCAGCGGCGCTGGGATGAGGCGCTCGCCATTCTCGGCAAGCTCGCGATCGAGCATGGCGTCGAGCTGATTGCGATCGGCAACGGCACCGCCTCGCGCGAGACCGACAAGCTCGCCGCCGAGCTCGTGAAGCGGCTGCCCGAGCGCAAGATGACCAAGATCGTGGTCTCCGAAGCCGGCGCATCGGTCTACTCGGCCTCGGCCTTCGCCTCGAACGAATTGCCCGACCTCGACGTCACCATTCGCGGCGCGGTCTCGATCGCGCGGCGCCTGCAGGATCCCTTGGCCGAGCTGGTCAAGATCGATCCGAAGGCGATTGGCGTCGGCCAATACCAGCACGATCTCGGCGAGGCCAAGCTCGCCCGCTCGCTCGATGCCGTGGTGGAAGACTGCGTGAACGCGGTCGGCGTCGATGCCAATACCGCCTCGGTGCCGCTGCTCGCGCGGGTGTCGGGCATCGGCCAGGGACTGGCGCAAAGTATCGTGCAGCACCGCGATGCCAACGGCCCGTTCAAGTCGCGCAAGGCGCTGAAGGAGGTGCCGCGGCTCGGCCCGAAGGCGTTCGAGCAGTGCGCCGGCTTCCTGCGTATCAGCAATGGCGAGGATCCGCTCGATTCATCCGGCGTGCATCCGGAAGCCTATCCGGTAGTGCGCCGCATCCTCGAGGCGACCAAGAGCGACATCAAGGCGCTGATCGGCAATGCCGACGTGGTGCGGGGTCTCAAGCCGCAATCCTTCGTCGACGATACGTTCGGATTGCCGACCGTCACCGACATTCTGCGCGAGCTGGAAAAGCCCGGCCGCGATCCGCGTCCGGCGTTCAAGGCGGCGGTGTTCAAGGAAGGCGTCGAGGAGGTCAAGGACCTAAAGAAGGGCATGATCCTCGAGGGCACCGTGACCAACGTCGCCGCATTCGGCGCCTTCGTCGATATCGGCGTGCACCAGGATGGGCTGGTGCACATCTCGGCGATGTCGCGGAATTTCATCAAGGACCCGCGCGAGGTGGTGAAGCCCGGCGACATCGTCAAGGTCAAGGTGCTGGACGTCGAGGTCGCGCGCAAGCGCATCGCGCTGACGCTGCGGCTTGACGACGAGATCGGGCCGAAGAAGGACAATGCGGCGCCGTCGCGCGATTTCTCCCGCGGCTCCGGCAAGATGACGTCGTCGGCTCCGCGCCGGCCGCAGGAGCAGTCCGGCGGCGGCGCGCTCGCCGACGCGCTGCGCCGCGCGGCCGAGAAGAACGGACGCGGCAAGCCGACCTGAGCCGCGGAGGAGGGCGGCGAGCCGAGTTCGCCGCCTTATTCGAAATCGACCACCTGACGCTTCTGGCTGAGTTGCCTAAGCTGTCCCCGTCATCCTGAGGTGCGAGCTCTTGCGAGCCTCGAAGGATGCACGGCCCCATTTCTGGCCGATTCATCCTTCGAGGCCCGCTCCGCGGGCACCTCAGGATGACGGGGCCGAAGGGGGCCGTCCCGGCTACAGCTCTCCGGCAGCAAACCTCGCCAGCGCATCCGCGACGCCCTTGCCGTAGGCCGGGTCGGCCTTGCTGCAATTCGCGACGTGCCGTTCCTGGATGTGCTTCGACGCGTTGCCGACCTGACGGGCGGTGTTGTCGAACAGGGCCTGCTTTTGCGCGGCATTCATCTTGCGGAACAGGTCGCCCGGCTGCTGCCAGTGGTCGTCATCCACACGATGATCCCAATGCGCGGCCGCGCCTGACAATTCGAGTGGCGGCTCGTTCAGCTGCGGCTGGTCGGTCCACTCGCCATGGCTGTTCGGCCAGTAGGTCAGCGTGGCGCCCAGATTGCCGTCGGTGCGCATCGCGCCGTCGCGGTGATAGCTGTGGAATGGGCATTTCGGCGCGTTGACCGGGATCTGGTGGTGGTTGACGCCGAGCCGGTAGCGCTGCGCGTCGCCATAGGAGAACAGGCGGGCCTGCAGCATCTTGTCAGGTGAATAGCCGATGCCGGGCACGACATTCGCCGGCGTGAACGCCGCCTGCTAGACCTCGGCGAAGAAGTTCTCCGGATTGCGGTTGAGCTCGAAATACCCGACCTCGATCAGCGGATAATCCGCCTCGGGCCACACCTTGGTCAGATCGAACGGATTGAACGGGAATGCCTTGGCCTGTGCATCCGTCATCATCTGGATGAACAGCGTCCAGCGCGGGAAGTCGCCTCGCTCGATGCTCTGGAACAGGTCGCGCTGGTGGCTCTCGCGGTCCTTGCCGACCAGCACCTCGGCCTCGGCATCGGTCAGGTTCTGGACGCCCTGCCGGGTGCGGAAATGGAATTTCACCCAGACGCGCTCATTGTCGGCATTGATCATGCTGTAGGTGTGGCTGCCGAAGCCGTGCTGGTGACGGAAGCTTTTCGGGATGCCGCGCTCGCTCATGACGATGGTGACCTGGTGCAGCGCTTCCGGCAGCAGCGTCCAGAAATCCCAGTTCATGTCGGGGTCGCGCACCCCCGTGCGCGGATGCCGCTTGATGGCGTGGTTGAGGTCGATGAAGCGCAAGGGGTCGCGGAAGAAGAACACCGGCGTGTTGTTGCCGACCACGTCCCAATTGCCTTCATCGGTGTAGAATTTCAGCGCGAAGCCGCGAATGTCGCGCTCGGCGTCCGCCGCGCCGCGCTCGCCGGCGACCGTCGAGAACCGCGCGAACATCGGCGTCTGCTTGCCGATCTCCGAGAAGATGCTGGCCTTGGTGTAGCGCGTGATGTCGTGGGTGACGGTGAAGGTGCCGTGCGCGCCGGCGCCCTTGGCATGCATCCGCCGCTCCGGGATCACCTCGCGGTGAAAATGCGCCAGCTTCTCGATCAGCCAGACATCCTGCAGCAATGCGGGTCCGCGCGGCCCCGCCGTCAGGATGTTCACATTATCGGCGACGGGGGCGCCGGAGGCGTGGGTCAGATACGGTCTTTTGGTCTCGTCGCTCATCGAAAGCTCCTTGCTGAAGGTCAGCACTTCGCCGTCCCGGCGCCCGCAGGGAGGCCAGGCGAAAGGCGATTGCATCGCGGATGGATGACGGCCGGCGAGGAAGGGAGAGCCCCGGTGATCGACAAATTGTGAAGCGGGTCTGCGATCCCTCGACGCCGTCCTTGTTCTCCGATAGCTGCAGGATTAAGAACCGCGGCCGATCGATTCAACGAGCGCTATCCGCCGATTCCAGCCAAATGTCCGTCGATCCCGGCCAACGCAATCGTGGCCGCCGGTCCGGGCAACTGTCGCTCGGTATGCCGGCACGCGAATTCTAAATCCGGTGTCAGAATCTGGCGCATTTGTCAGTTGAAGTCGGGCATCGGCTTGCGTCTTCTGATCATGCTCGCGTGCGGCGATACGAGTTCGCCGCGGTCCCAATCAGGGAGGATTTCATGAAGAACAGGCTTCTCACGTGTCTCACGGCAGCGACGCTCGCTGTCAGCGTTGCGCTTGCACCCGCTGCCCTCGCCAGAGGCGGCGGTGGTGGTGGCGGACATGGCGGAGGTGGCTTCGGTGGCGGCCACGGTGGTGCCATGGGTGCCATGGGTGGTGGCATGCACGGTGGCGGCTTTGGCGGCGGCATGCATGGCGGTGGTTTCGGCGGCGGAATGCGTGGCGGTGGCGCGGCGTTCGCCGCCATGGGCGGCGGCGGGCATTTCGCGGGCGGGCACGTTGGTGGTCCCCGCTTCGTCGGTGCACCGGCGATCGGCCCGCGCTTTGCCGGCGCCAGATTCCACGGTTCGCGCTTCTTCCATCATGGCGGCTTCTTCCGCCACCACCGCTTCCATCGCTTCGCATTCTTCGGCGCGCCCTATCTCTACGCCGGCTATGACTACGGCTGCTACCGCAGGGTATGGACGGCTTACGGTCTGCAATGGGTCAATGTGTGCGGGGACTATTGGTGATAGCCCAACCAACCGCACCGTTGTCGCGGTCGTCGCCAGACGTTCCATCCTGCCCCGGAATGGGATAGTCTGGCGGCGATCGTCGCGGGGCGGCCGCTCGGAGAGTTTGAGAACTCGGAGAGTTCGACACAGCTCGGAGAGTTCAGGAATATGACCGGTGCTCACCGCCGCATTCTCGTCGTCGAGGACGACCCGGAAACCGCGGATCAGCTCGTCGAGGAGCTCACCACCAGCGGTTATGATGTGGATCTGGCGGCGAACGGCCGCGAGGCGCTGAGCCAGGGTGCGGCGCGCGACTATGCCGTGATCACCATCGATCGCATGCTGCCCGACATCGACGGCATCACGGTGATGCGTCAGATGCGCGACGGCGGCATCGCAGTGCCGTTCCTGATCATCAGCGCGCTCGGCGAAATCGACGACCGGGTGCGTGGCTTGCGCGCCGGCGGCGACGACTATCTTGTCAAGCCGTTCTCCTTTGTCGAACTGCTGGCGCGGCTGGAGGCGCTTGGCCGCCGCAGCGAGACCGTTGCAAAGGAGACCATCCTGCGGGTCGGCGATCTCGCGATCGATCTGATTTCGCGGACGGCGAGCCGCCGCGGCCGCAGGATTCCGCTGCTGCCGAAGGAATTCCAGCTGCTCGAATACCTGGCGCGCAACGAGGGCCGCGTGGTGTCGCGCGCGATGCTGCTGCGGCATGTCTGGGACCTGCACTTCGATCCCTCGACCAACATCATCGACGTCTATGTCGGACGTTTGCGCCGCAAGGTCGACGACCAGCAAGCCTATCCGCTGATCCACACGATCCGCGGCATCGGGTACTGCCTCCGTGCTCCTGGCTAAGACCCTCAAGTCGTCGACGTTCCGCCTGGCGTTGATCGCCATCGGTGTCTTCGGCCTGATCGTCTCCGCGATCTTCGCCTATGTCTACTGGTCGACGTTGTCCTATGTGCGCGACAGATCCGACCGCGCGATCATGACCGAGCAGGCGAGCCTCGATGATGCCTATGCGCGGTCCGGCCGCGATGGACTGACCGCGTTGATCGCGCAACGCGTCGCGGACAAGGGCTTTGCCGATCATGTGTATTTGTTGGTCGGTCCCGGATCGACCGTGCTGGCGGGAAATCTCAGACAGTGGCCGGCGGGCGCTGCCGAGAAGGGATGGGCTGAATTTCGTGCCTCCCTGCCACAGCTTTCCTCGGGCCCCTCCCTGCTGCGAGGCGTGACGGAAACCCTGTCAAACGGCGATCGGCTGCTGGTCGGCCATGACATCAGCGATCTCGACGGCTTCATGGCGCAGATCAGGGCCGCCGGCATTGCCGTCGTCGTGCTGATCATCGGGCTTGCGGCTGCTGCCAGCATCGGCGTCACGCGGCGAACCGTCGGCCGGATCGAGTCGATCAATGCGACCAGTCGCGCTATCATGCTCTCCGGCCTCGACCAGCGCATCCCGCTTCGCGGCAGCCATGACGAATGGGATCGCGTCGCCGAGAATCTCAATCTGATGCTGGACCGGATCCAGACCTTGATGGGAGACGTCAAGCAGGTCAGCGAAAATATCGCCCACGACCTGCGCACGCCGCTGACCCGGATGCGCGGCCGGCTCGAGAAGGCCTATCACGCCCCGCGGAGCGGCGAGGGGGATGCTGCGCTGATCGGCGACACCATCGCCGATCTCGACGCGGTGCTCGGGATGTTCGCGTCGATCACGCGGATTTCCGAGATCGAGACGCGAGCCCGCAAGGGTGCGTTTCGCACCGTCAATCTCGTCGAGATCGCCGCCGAGGTGGTCGAGCTCTACGATGCCGCGGCTGAGGAGGTTACCACCCGGCTCGACCTTGCCGGCGATCGGGCGGTGCTGGTTACCGGGGACCGCGACCTGCTGTTCGATGCGATTGCCAATCTCGTCGACAACGCCATCAAGCATGGCCGCCCAGGTGGGCGGGTGACGGTGACCTGCGACAACGATGAGCGAGGCGCGGTGATTTCGATCGCCGATGACGGCCCCGGGATACCCGCCGAGCAGCACGACCGCGTCTTCAAGCGGTTCTACCGGCTCGAGCAGAGCCGCTACACGCCGGGCAACGGTCTCGGCCTCAGCCTGGTCGCGGCGGTCGCGAGCCTGCACGGCGCACGGATCGAATTGCGCGACAATGCGCCAGGATTGTTGTGCAGGCTGGTCTTTCCCGCCGCGGAAACGTAGGGCTAGTGCGGAGTGACCCACAAAATCGTTTCGCGAGCATGAAAGCGTATGACCCGCCGGCCAAGCCATACATTCGATGTGGTCCCTGCTTTCGCAGGGACCACATCGGAGTGGAGTCTCTTTCAAAACCTCCCTGCCATCTCCACCAGCCGCCGGTGCGCCGCCTCGCGGGCGGCGCGGATCGGCTCGGTGGGCCCGGTGGTAGGGCCGATCGGTACGAAGCGCACGTCGCTGATGCCGATGAAGCGCAGCGCCTCGCGCAGATAGGGCGTTGCCATGTCGATGCGGCCGCGGTTCATGCCGGTGACGAAGTCGCTGCCGCTTGCGAGGATCACGATCGTCGGGCGGTCCTTGAGCAGCGGCAGATAGCCCTGCGCCGGATCGAAGCGGAAGGCCAGCCCGGGCTGGATGATGACGTCGAGCCATTGCTTGAGCTTGTAGGGAATGCCGAAATTCCACATCGGCGTCGAGATCAGCACGCGATCGGCCAGCGATAGCCGCAGCGCGAGGCGCTCGGCGATTGCGAAGGCGTCGTGCTGCGAACTGGTGAAGCTCTTGCCGTCGATCCGGGCGTATTTGGCCTCGAGCAGATATCCCTCGAATTCCGGCAGCGGCTCGCGCCAGAGGTTCATCGCGTCGATCTCCCAGTCCGGCCGCGCCTGACGGAAGCGATCGAGAAAGGCACGCGCGCCGGCCGCCGATTCCGAATCGAGGCGCGGTGAGCAGTTAAGGTGCAGCAGCTTCGGCACCGCGCCTCCCTAGCCGAGTGCCTTGATCACGGTGTCGGCGTTGGTCACGACGGAGACGTTCTGGAGCGCGAAATTGATCGCGGCGTTGTGCCAGTCGGCATTCATGGTCGAGCAGCAATCCTCCGGCACGATCATGAAATAGCCTTTGTCGGCGCCGGTGCGCGCGGTGTGCTCGACCGACATGTTGGTCCAGGCTCCGGTATTGATGATCATGTCGCGGCCGGTTGCCTTCAGGATGGTCTCGAGCCGGGTGCCTTCCCAGGCGCTCATCCGCATCTTCTCGACCACGAAGTCGCCCGGGCGCGGCTCGAGTCCCGAGACCGGTGCCGCGCCCCAGCTGCCGCGCACCATCGCCTTGCTGTCGACCAACCCCTCGAACAGCGGCGCGTTCAAGGTGATGCCGGGCGCGCCGGGCTCGACGACGAACCAGACATGGATGATGGCGACGCCGCGCGCCCGCGCAGCCTCCGCCACGCGGCGGACATTCTCGACGACGTGCTGCTGGCGAGCGTGCGCGGGCGCACCGGACTCGGCGAACGCGCCGCCGTCCATGATGACGTCGTTCTGCATGTCCTGGATGATCATCGCGCAGCGTTGCGGATCGAGCTGCATCTCACCGGCGGCGAGATTCGGCGCAGGCGTGGACGAAGCGGCACCCGCGCCGCCGCGCTTGCCGCTCATATAGGGCTCGTGGCGCGGGCCGACCTTGGTCGGGATCGCATAGACCGAATGGGTCGCGGTCAGATAGAGCGTGCGGAAGTCGGCGCCGCCCCAGGCGAGGTTGGCGACGAGCTCGGGCAGGCGGACCTTGCCGAGCAGGTCGGCGGCGGGCGAATAGACCCAGACGCCGCCGGGCGCGGTGACCCAGACATTGCCGCGCTGGTCGCATTTCATGCCGTCGGGCAGGCCGGGCTCGAGCTCGGAGCGGATGCCGGAGGCGAACACGCGCGGATTGGTGAGCGAGCCGTCGGCATTGACGTCGAAGGCGCGGATCAGCGCCTGCACGGTGTCGTTGACATAGAGGATGCGCTCGTCGGGCGAGAAGCACAGCCCGTTCGGCTGCTCGAACAGGTAGCGGTCGACCAGCAGTTTCGGCGCGCCGCCGCCGGGCGGCACGCGGTAGACGCCCTGGAAGCCGAGCTGGCGCGGCCGTTCGACGCCATAGACCGGCATGCGGCCGTACCAAGGATCGGAGAAATAGATCGCGCCGGAGGAATGCACACAGACATCGTTCGGACTGTTGAGCTCCTGGTTCTCGTAATGCGAAGCCAGCACCTCGCGCCGCCCGTCGGGCCGCTCGCGGATCAGCGAAGACGTCGCGTGCTCGCAGACGATCAGATTGAGGTCCGCGTCATAGGTCATGCCGTTGCATTTGTTCGATGGCCGCCTGACCTCGACGACGCCGCGCCGCGCATCCCAGCGCCGGCGCACATCGCCCGGCATGTCGGAGAACAGCAGGAAATGATCGGCCGGATGCCAGATCGGTCCCTCCGTGAAATCGAAGCCGGTCCCGACCTGGCCGACCGGCGCGTAGGGATCGATCAGGTCTTCGAACTCGCTGCGCAGCGTGACATGCGTCATCGCCTCGATCCTCTACGCCGGGAACCAGTTGCGCTGCGGCAGGCTCTGCACGACAGGCCCGGGTACCTGGTCATGCAGGCGGCCGACCACCATGCCGCCCTCGATCTTGGCCGGGCGATCGTGCACAGGAAGCAGATAGCGAGAGCTCGAGAGCAGCTTCTTGATCGCTGCCTTCTCGGCGCGCTTGCTGGTGCCGTGGTTGCCCGTGGTGCGCGGCTCGGCGTCGTGGATCTCGTTAAAGGGATTCACGATCTGGTTGTTGAAATCATAGATCACGTCGCCGCAGATCGTCGCAATCCCGTCGGCGGTGTGGACATGGATGTTCATCGAGCCTTCGGTATGGGCGTTGGCAGCGTCGCAATAGACGCCCGGCATCAGCTCGACCGGGCCGGTGATTTCGAGGTCGAGAAAGCGCAGCGCGCTCTTGGTGTGCAGGCGGTCGATCAGGTGCTTGATGTCCGGCGCCGGATACTGCGGGTGCATCAGGCCCGAGACGGAGTATTCCAGCTCCTTGCGGTTCAGCACGACGGTCGTGTTCATCGGGAACAGGTCGTCCTTGCCGGCATGGTCGATGTGCAGGTGGGTGTGACAGACGAAGCGGACGTCGCCCATCCGCACGCCGTGGCGGGCGAGCTGGTTCTCGATCATGTTTTCGTGGAACTGGAGCCCGCGCATGCCGAGCGTCTCCATGACCTGGTTGGAGCGATAGCCGGTGTCGACCAGCACGGGATAGGGGCCGCCGAGGATCAGGAAGCCGAGCGTCAGCACGCGGCGGGTGCGGCCGCAATTGTGCCCGAGCACGAGGAAGCTCGATTCCAGCTCGATATCGCCATAGTCCAGAATCTTGATCTCTAGCGGCATCTGTCTCCCTCCCAATTCGTGTTCGTTGTTATGTTCGACCCCGCGGTGCGGCTATGGCTGTAGCCGATAGACCCGCGCCGCCGTCGTGCTGAAGATCGCATCGCGCTGTTCGGGGCTCAGCCGTTCGGCTGCCGCCTTGAAAGCGGCGACGAGATCGCGATAGCTGGTCCACAGCTTCTCGATCGGAAAGTTCGAGCCGAACAGGCAGCGGTCGGCGCCGAAGATCGCGACGGTATCGGTCACCACGCCGGCGATATGCGCGGCATCGTTGCGATGGATGAAGGTGCCGAGCCCGGACAGCTTCGACACCACATTCGGACATCGCGCGAGCCGCGTCATCCCGCTGCGCCAGGTGGCGCGGCCCTGCGGCGACAGGTCCTCCAGCATGCCGGCATGCTGCAGGATGAAGGTCACGTCAGGGCAAGCCTCCGCGAGGCCGGCCGCATCGGCCATCTGCGGCGCGAACACCTGCAGGTCAAAACTCCAGCCGTAGTCGGCGAGGTGGCCGACATTGCGCCGGATCACGGGATCATTGCAGAGATCGGCACGCGCGGCGAAGCGGTACAGCGGGTTCTCGTGCCAGTGCAGCTGCATGCGCACGCCGTGCACCAGCGGATAGCGCTTCAATCGATCGAGTTGCGGGCGGACGTCGGCGACGGAGAAATCGGCATAGGCGACGAGGGCGTGCGGCCAGCCGTGCTGGTCCGCGGTCTGCTGCACCCAGGCGGCTTCGTCCTCGAATTGGCCGTTCGGCCAGTTGGTCTGGACATAGACCGAGCGGGTGACGCCGGTGCCCTTGAGGTCGCCGAGATACTCCTCGATCGGATAGTCGCGGCGGATCGGCTCATAGGGGCCGAAGATGCGCGGCTGCATCGGGCCGGACAGCCAGGCGAGATCGGCCTGCCGCCAGATGTGATGATGTCCGTCGACAATGCCAGTCACGCGGCTCTCCTTGTTCCAAGCGACAGCAGATGCGCGACAACAGCCGCGCTGGATCCGCCGTCCACGAGATCGTCGACAAAGCGCTGGATCGCGATCAGCGCCTCGGTTTGCGGCGTGAAGCCGGGCGAGGTTGCGAGCGGCGTCAGCCAGCTGACGCGCCAGGCCCGCCGCGACAGTTTTGCCACGGCATCGCGCAGCGCAGCCGGATCGCCGCGTTCCAGGCCGTCGGAGACGATCACGACCGCGGCGCCGCGGGCATATCCGCCGAACCGCGGCACGGCGAGGAACGCCTGCAGCGCATCGCCGATCCTTGTGCCGCCGTCCCAGTCGCTGACCAGGAAGGAGACCGCGTTCAGCGCCTGCTCGCGCCGCTTCAGCCGCAGCGCCGGCGTGACTCGGGTCAGTCTTGTGCCGAAGGTGAAGACCTCGACATTGCCGGCCGCCTGCACCAGCACATGCGCGAGCTTCATGTTCTCCTCGGTGCGTGCCTTCATCGAGCCGGAGACGTCGATCAGGAACAGGATCTTGCGCGGGCGCTGGCGGCGTCGCATCCGCCCGAGCCGCAGCACCTCGCCGTCATTGCGGACGCTGTCGCGCAGCGTGCGGCGCAGATCGGCGAACGGACCACTGCGTGCACGGCGGCGCCGGTGGCCGCGCCGTCGCGGCAGGCGCCTTGCCGCCTCGCGCGACAGCTTTCGCAGCGGATCGCTGGTCGCGGTCTGGGCAAAGCGGCGCTCGACCAATGCCTCGGCGCGCGCCGCGGCGAGGCCGGACTCATTGGCCTCGTCGGCAAGCGGCGGCTCGTCCTCGCCGCGGCCTTCCTCCTGCAGGCGAACGGTCTCTTCGTCCTCACCCTCGGCCTGCTCGATCGCCTCGGCGCCGCGGAAGTGGATGTCGAACAGCCGGTCATACGTCGCCCGGCGCTGGGGCGGCGGCGCCAATGTCGCGAGCCCGGCCAGGCGGATGTGCTCCAGGCTGCGCGGACCGAGCAGCTCGATTGCCGCGAGGAAGCTCGTCGTCTGCTCCGGCGCAACCGAAAAGCCGTTGGCGCGCAGCAGCGCGACGAACGAGACAAATATCCGCGCGGCGCGCGGCAGCTGCAGGTCGTCGTTCACGCGGCCGCCTCCGCGATGATCGCATCGAGCCGGGGCGAAATGAAATGCAGATCCTCCTCGTCCTTCAGCGCGACGCCGATCGAGCGTTTGAACGCGTCCGGCCAGCGCGCGCCGCCCTTGTTGAGCAGGGTCGCGGCCTCGGCCCAGTCGACCGCCTCGGCGATCCCGGGCGCCTTGCTCAGCGGCTCGCGGCGCAGCCGGCCGACGGCGGCGACCACCGCGCGGGCGGTCGCCTCGGCGACGCTGGAGGCGCGCATCATCACGATACGCGCCTCGCGCTCAGCATTCGGATAATCGATCCAGTGATAGACGCAGCGTCGCCGCAGCGCCTCGTGCAGATCGCGCGTCCGGTTCGACGTCAGCACCACGACGGGATGCTCGGCAGCGCGCACCGTGCCGCGCTCGGGGATCGAGATCTGGAAGTCGGAGAGGAATTCGAGCAGGAAGGCCTCGAACTCCTGATCGGCGCGGTCGATTTCGTCGATCAGCAGCACCGTCGCGTCGGGCGCGCGCAGCGCGGCCAGCATCGGCCGCTCGATCAGGAAGGCGTCGCCATAGATGTCGATACTCTCCTCGCCGGCCTGCCGGATCGCCAGCATCTGGCGCGGATAGTTCCACTCGTAGAGGGCAGCGGCGGCGTCGATGCCTTCGTAGCATTGCAGGCGGATCAGCCTGCGGCCGAGCACGGCGGCGATCGCTTTTGCAGCTTCGGTCTTGCCGACACCCGGCGCGCCCTCGAGTAATAGCGGCTTGCCCAGCGCAAGCGAGAGATAGGAGGCGGTCGCGATGCCGTCGTCGGCGAGATAATAGGCCGCGCGCAGCGCCTTCTCCAGCGCTTCTGGGCTGTCGATGCCGACGATGTTGCTGCGGACCGGCATGGAGAAACCTCAGCGCCGTGGCTGCGGACGCGCGCCGCCTTGCGCCCTGATGGCGCGCAACACCTTTTCCGGCGTGATCGGGAGATCGTCGATCCGCACCCCGACCGCGTTGAAGATCGCGTTGGCGATCGCAGGCAGCACGGGATTGGCGCACATCTCGCCCGGTCCCTTGGCGCCGAACGGACCGTCGGGCGCCGGGCGTTCCAGCACCGCGATGTCGTGCGGGCAGATGTCGCCCGGACCCGGCATCAGATATTCGACGAAGTCGCGCGGACCGTGCACCGGCTCCGGATAATAAGGCTCCGGCGTCTCGTAGAGCGCGTGGCTGACGCCCATCCAGGCGCCGCCGACCAGCTGCTGCTCGACCAGCCGTGGATTGAGCGCGCGGCCGAGTTCATAGGCGGAGTCCATCCGGACCATGTCGACCTCGCCGGTCTCGTCGTCGACCTCGACCTCGGCGACCAGGCAGGCATGCGCGTAGCATGTCGCCGGCGACATCTCGCCGGTCTCGGGGTCGACGTCGGACAGCGGCACCAGGAAGATACCGCGGCCGGAGATCGTCTTGCCCTGCTTGAACTGCGCGGCGATGGCGACGTCCTTGGTGGAGATCGAGCGATGCGGCGCGCCCTTGACGTGGATATTGCCGCGGCCGTCGGTCTCGAGGTCGGCGGCATTCACCTCCAGTTCCTCGGCGGCGGCCTCCATCATCACACCGCGTGCCTCGCGCGCAGCCGCCATTACGGCGTTGCCGACGCGATGCGTGCCGCGCGAGGCGAACGAGCCCATGCAGTGCGGGCCGGTGTCGGAATCCGCGGTGTCGACATAGACGTCCTCGACCGGCACGCCGAGCGTCTCGGCGCAGATCTGCCGCGTCACCGACTTCATGCCCTGGCCGAGGTCGATCGAGGACAGCGCCACGGTGAACTTGCCGCTCGGGTTGGAATGCACCAGCGCCTGGCTGGGATCGCCGCCGAGGTTCATGCCGATGGGATAGTTGACCGACGCGATGCCGCGTCCGCGATGCCGGGTCATGGTCAGCGCCTCCTGGTGCCGAAGACGGAAGAGAAGCGGGTGGCGCCGTGCGACGGCGCGCCCGGCCGCGGCGGCGGAGACGACGGTGGCGGCGAAGAGGGCGGCGGTGGCGGCGGCTCGCGGGTCGCGGCCGGCGCGCGGTCATACGTCGTGCGCTGCTGGGATGGTGAGGCCGGCGGTGCATGCGGCTCGCGCGGGGTCGGCGTCACGGCGGCTCGCGCGCCGCCACCATCCTTGCGCGACGACATCCGCTTGAAGTCTTCGCGGAGCGGCCACTTGGCCTTCTCCGCTGCGACCTGCACGCATTCGATCAGCGCGGTGTTCTTGGCCTCGCGGCGGTGCGCCTTCATGTCGCCGTCGCGATACGCATTGAGGATCCGGAACTCCATCGGGTCCATGCCGACGAGATGGGCGAGCTTGTCCATCTGGCATTCGATGGCGAAATCCATCGCGGTGACGCCGAAGCCGCGCATCGCGGTCGCCGGCGTGCGATTGGTGAAGACGCAGTAGACGTCGCCATGAACGTTCGGGATCGTGTAGGGGCCGGGCAGATGGGCGGCGCATTTCACCGCTGCATAGCTCGACAGCCGCGTATAGGCGCCGCTGTCGAAGTAGGCGCGCACCTTGCGGGCGACGATGCGGCCGTCGCGCATCACGCCGTCCTTGATGTAGATGCGCTCGGCGCCGCGCGGCGGCCCGTACTGCATCTCCTCCTCGCGCCCGAACACATAGCGCACCGGGCGACCGGTCAGCATCGCGCCGAGGATGCAGAGCGGTTCGGTCAGCGTATCGACCTTGCCGCCGAAGCCGCCGCCGACCGTGCCGCCGATGAAGTGGAAGGTGTTGGACGGCACGTCGAGGATCTTCGCGCAGGTGTCGACCGAGAAGAACAGCGCCTGCGTCGAGGTGTAGACGATGTAGCGGCCGTTGGTGTCGGGAGCTGCGATCGAGCCGTTGGTTTCGGTCGGCGCGTGCTCGATCGGCGACATCTGGTAGCGCTGTTCCAGCACATGGTCGGCCGTCGCGAGTGCACGGTCGGCGTCGCCGAAGCGCAGCTGCTGGTGATCATAGGTCTCGTGATAGGTGAAGGTGTTCTTGGGATAGACCTCGTTGACCACGGGCGCGCCCGCCTTCAGCGCGTCCTCGACGTCGAACACCGCCGGCAGCGGCTCATAGTCGATCTTGACCTTTGCGATGGCCTCATAGGCCTCGCGCGGGCTGTCGGCGACGATCGCGACGATGGGTTCGCCCTTGTAGCGCACCTTGTCGACCGCGAGCGAGGGCTCGTCGTCCTTGCCGAAATTGATCAGGCTGAGCAGCGTGTTCAGGTTGCGCGGCACGTCGGAGGCGCGGATCACACGCCGGACCCCCTGCGACCGCTCGGCCTCCGAGGTGTCGATGCGGCGGAGTCGTGCATGGGGATGCGCGCTGCGCACCACCTTCAGATGCAGCATGCCCTGCAGCTTGTGGTCATCGAAATAGGGCGAGGTGCCGGTGACATGGCCGAGCATATCCTGGCGCTGCGTGCCTTTGCCGATCTCCTTCAGATTGTCGTCGCGCTCGTCGGCGAAGATGTCCTTGCGCAATTCCAGCATGGCACTATTCCCTTACGCACGCGCCCGGCCGCCGGAAGCGGCTGATAGCACGGCGTTGATGATCGGCTCGTAGCCGGTGCAGCGGCAGATGTTGCCGGAGATCGCCTCGACCACCTCGGCGCGGCTCGGCTGCGGATTGCGGTCGAGCAGCGCCTTCGCGGCCATCAGCATGCCGGGCGTGCAGTAGCCGCACTGCGCGGCGAAATTGTCGGCGAAGGCGCGCTGCAGCGGGTGCAGATTGGGGCCGTCCTTGACGCCGTCGAGCGTCTCGACCGAGCGGCCGGCGACCGTTTCGGCGAGCGTCAGGCAGGAGAGATGCAGCTCGCCGTCGATCAGCACGCTGCAGGTGCCGCAGCCGCCCTGGCCGCAGCCGAATTTCGGCGTCATGTCGCCGATCAGTTCGCGGAGCGCGACCAGAAGGTTGGTGCCGCCGTCGACGAAGATCGCGACGTCACGGCCGTTATGCCGGAATTGAAGGGCAGTCTTGGCCATCACGATTTATTCCTGACCGGACAACAGACGACGTAGATGCACGCCGACGATCTCGCGGCGATACCAGGCGCTGGCGAGCGCATTGTCGCCGGGCGACGTTCCCTCGACCGCTGCCGCGGCGGCGGCGCTGATGGTGGAGGCGTCGAGCGCGCGGCCTTCCAGTGCGCGCTCGGCGGCGCGGGCGCGGATCGGGGTGGGCGCCATCGAGCCGAGCGCGATGCGGGCGCCGACGATGCGGCTGCCGTTGACCGGCAGGTACGCCGCGAGCGTGATCACCGCGCCGCCCTTGGGCTTGATCCGCGCGATCTTGCGGTAGCGGAAGGCCTCAGTGCTGCCGGGCCTGGCAAACGAAATCGCCAGCACCAGCGATCCGGCCTGCCGGTCGCGCGATTGCAGGAACTCCTCGATCGGGATCTCGCGCCCTCCGAGGCCGCCCTGGACGGACACGGTGGCATCAAGCGCGAGCATCGCGACCGTGAAGTCGCCATACGGCACTGGCGCGAACAGATTGCCCCCGACGGTGCCCATGTTGCGCACCGCCGGCCCGCCGATCGAGCGCGCCGGGGCGTGCAGGAAGGCGAGGTCGCGTTCGGCCAGGATGCGGGCGAAGGTGACGCCGGCGCCGAGCGTGATGCGCGAGCCGGTGGCATCGATCCGTGTCATCGCTTGGTCGCTGGCGCGCACGATGGTCGAGATCGAGATGTCGCCCTCGTTCAGCGCCCGCATCACCAGCGTGCCGCCGCCGAGATAGCGGGCGCTGCGATCCGAGGACAGCGCCGCCGCGGCGTCATGGGTGCTGGTGAAGGTCTTCACCGTGACTGGCATGATGGTGCTCTCCGCTTACGCGGCCTCCTTCAGATGCCGGCGGATGGCGTCGAAGCCGGCCTGGTAGATGTCTTCCGAAACCATCCGCGTGATGCGCTCGCTGTCCTCGGTTCGCGTCGTGAAGCGCGACTCCCAGTGCCAGAAGGTGCGGTCACCATCGGTGACCGGCAGCAGACGGACATGCGCCACGTAGTTGAACATCGGGATCGGCGTATCGAGCAGGCAGTAGCTGAACGATTGCTCAAGATCGGACAGCGCCAGCAGTTGCTCGCGCAGCTCGGCGCCGTCCTTCAGCTTGAAGCGCCTGACGCAGCCGATCTTGTCGGACGGCTGGGCGCGCTCGATGCCGCTGCTCGCGACCGCCGGATGCCAGCGATCATGACCGTTGAAATCGCGCAGCACGGCCCACACCGCATCGGTCGGCGCATCCAGGATCGTGCTTTTGACGATATGCGGCACGGTCTATCCTCCGAACGCCCGCTTCAACGCGTCGAAGCCGCCCTGGAACACGCCGCCGCCGATATTGTTGACGAGCTCCGTCTCGCGCTCCGGCGCGCAGTCGAATTCGGCGGTCCATTCCAGGAAGGTCTGGTCGCCGTCGGTGACTGGCGTGAGCCGCAGCGTCGCGACGTAGTTCTCGACGCCCATCGGCGATTCCAGGATCGAATAGGTGCAGAACATGTCGTAGTCGGACAGCCCGAGCAGCTTCTCGCGGATGCGATCGCCGTTGCGCAGCCGGAAATCCCTGACGCAGCCGATCTTGTCGGAGGGCTCGCCGCCCTCGATCCGGCTTTCGGCGATCGCGGGATGCCAGTTCGGCAGCCCGTTGAAATCGCGGACGCGGGCCCAGACCCGGTCGTTGCGGGCGTTGACGACGGTGGAAACGTAAACCCGTGCCATGGCGTGAGCTCAGTCCTTCTTGCGCGGCGTGCGCTCAGGTCGCGCCGGCTCGCCGCCACCCTCGGGCGCCGGCGGCTTTTCCTCGGCGCCGCTCTTGCGCGCGGAGTCCTTGATGCCTTGCATGTCTCGGGCTTCGCGGATCAGGCCGGGCATCTTGGCGAGGCTGCCGCCCTCGACGCCGATATCCGAGAGGATCGAGTCGATCAGCGGCGCCTGCACGCGGTAGCGCAGCGCCGAGTCGATCACTTCGTCAGTGGCGCTGCGTCCGGTGCCGTTGCCATGCCCGTTGCCGTTGAGGCCGTCGACCTGGAGGATGCGGATGCCCTCGATCTTCTCCATCGGCTTGACGCTCTCGCGCACGATGCCCTCGATCCGGTCGAGCAGCTTGCGGCGGAACAGCGAGTAGCGCGCCTGATCGGTCAGCACGTTCTCGGCCTCGTTAAGCAGACGCTGCGCCTCGGCCTCGACCGTGGCACGGACCCGTTCGGCCCCGGCTGCGATCCTGGTTTCCTCGGCCTGCTTTTCGGCGAGCAGCACCTCGACGGTCTTGCGCCGCTTTGCGATCTCGCTTTCGCGCGCGGTGACGACGCGTTCGGCCGCTTCGGTGGCGTGGATCCGGGCGTCCTCGGCCGCGGCTCGTGCCGCGGATTCTTCCAGTGATTTCTGATGCAGCGCGATGGCCTTTTCCATCAGCGCGGTCTCGACATCCTTCTCGCGGTTGACCTCGAGCTTGCGTAGCTCGCGCTCGCGGCCGATGCGGGCCTCGTCGAGGCCACGGTCGGAGGCGATGCGGGCGCGTTCGACCTCCTCGCGGGCGACGATCTCGGCCTCCTGCAGCGACTGGTTGCGAGCGACCTCGAGCTGTTCGATCGCACGGCGCCGCTCGATCCGGGCCGCCTCCAGCGCCTGCTCGCGGGAGACGTCGGTGGTGTCGATGTCCTTGCGCGCCACAATTTCGGCCTGCCGGACCTGCCGGTCGGCATCGATCCGCTCGGAGCGCTTGGCGGCGAGCGCGATCACGCGCTCCTCGTCGGCGAGCTCGATCGCCTTCTTCTGGTCGATGTTGAGCACTTCGCGGGTCCTGGAGGAGGCGATCCGCTCACTCTCCAACGTCAGCTCGACATCGATGCGCTGCCGCTCGATGGCGTCGCGGCGCTTCAGCTCGGCGGCCTCGATCGCCTCGGTGCGCGCGATCTCGAGCCCGCGGGTTTCGCGCTCGGCGCGGATGCGCTGCGCGGCGACCGACTTCTCCTGCGAGATCCGCGCCGCCTCGATCGCCTCGCGGGAGGCGATATCGGCTTCCTCGATCGCGCGGGTGCGGGCGATCTCAAGCGCCCGGACGTGCTCTTCCTGGGCGATCCGCGACGCTTCGGTGGCTTCGCGGGCACTGATCCCGGCGATCTCGACCGCCTGGTTGCGCTCGATCTCGAGCTTGCGTGTGGTGTGGTCGGCGGCGATGCGCTCGGCGGCCAGCATCTTCTCGCGCGCGATGCGGGCGGCCTCGACCGCCTTCTGCGCCTCGATCTCGGCTTCCTGGATGGTGCGGACCTGCTGGATTTCCAGCGCGCGGGTGCGCTCGTCCGAGGAGATGCGCTCGACATTGACCGTCATGGTCTGGGCGATGCGTGCCTTCTCGGTGGCCTCGCGCGCGGCGATCTCGGCCTCGTCGACCGCGCGGGTGCGCTCGATCTCGCGGCGCCGGGTCTCCTCCTCATTGGCGATGCGGGCGTCGGTGACGACGCGGTCCTGCTGGATCCGGGCCTTCTCGATCGCCTCGCGAGCGGCGATCTCGGCTTCCTCGACCGTGCGCATCCGCTCGATCTCGCGCTGGCGCACCTCGCGCTCGGAGGCGATGCGGGTGGTGTCGACCGAGCGCTGGTTGGCGATCCGGACCTTCTCGATCTCCTCGCGCGCCAGCAGCTCCTTCTCTTCGACCGCCCGCGTCCGCTCGATCTCCTTGTGCCGGGTCTCGCGCTCCGAGGCGATGCGTGCTTCGGTGATCGCCTGCTCGTTGGCGATGCGCGCTTTCTCGATGGCTTCGCGCGCCGCAATCTGGGCCTGCTCCGACTCGGTCTCACGCAGCGCGCGCTCGCGGGCGACTTCGGTGCGCTGCAAGGCGCGGCGCATCTCGATGTCGCGTTCCTGCTCGAGGCGGGCGGTCTCGCTTTCGCGCTCGATCTCCAGCGCCTGCCGCTCCGCCTCGAGATTGCGGGAGCGGATCTTGATCATCGACTCCTGCTCGATGTCGTTGCGCAGCTTGCGCTTGGCCTCGATGTCCTCCATCAGGCGGGTCAAGCCTTCGGCGTCGAAGCGGTTCGAGGGATTAAAATATTCGAGGTCGGTCTGATCGAGATCGGTGATCGCGACCGACTCCAGTTCGAGGCCATTCTGCGCCAGTGCTTCGGCGGCATTGGCCTTGACGCGCGCCACATAGTCGCCGCGCTGCTCGTGCATCTGCTCCATCGTCATCTCGGAGGCGACTGAGCGGATCGCGGAGATGAACTTGCCGGAGAGCAGGGTGTGGAGCTGTTCGGGCTCCATGGTGCGGCGGCCGAGCGTGGCGGCAGCGATCGAGACCGCTTCGCGGGTCGGCTGAACCCGGACGTAGAAATCGGCCTCGATGTCGACGCGCATGCGGTCGCGGGTGATCACCGCGTCCTGCCTGGAGCGCACGATCCCCATCGGCAGCACGTTCATGTTGACCGGCGTGTAGTCGTGGATGAAGGGCAGCACGAAGGCGCCGCCATTGATCACCACGCGCTCGCCGAGGAAACCGGTGCGGACGAAGGAGACCTCCTTCGACGAGCGGTGATACAGCCAGTTCACGACATAGACGATGATGACGATCGCGACGATTGCGACGATGAGCCAGAGGATCAATTCACCGACCAGCATCCCCGACATCTCTTCCTCCCTTGGTCACGGCGGCTAGCGCGCGCCGATCGCCTTGAATTTGCGAACCTGATCCGTCAGCGCACGCTCGACCGGCAGGCGTTCCATCGAGGAGGCGCCGTAGAAGCCGTGGCAGTTGCGGGTCTGCTTCATGATGAAATCGGCATCGGCGGGGTCCGCGATCGGACCGCCATGCGCGAGCACGATGATGTTCGAATTGACGCTGAGCGCGGCCTCGGCCCAGGCCTCGATGCGGGCAGGGCAGTCGGCGAGCTTCGGCGCGGTCTGCGCGCCGATCGTGCCGCCGGTGGTCAGGCCCATGTGGCAGACGATGATGTCGGCGCCGGCGATCGCCATCGCGGCGGCCTCCTGCTCGCTGAAGACATAGGGCGTGGTCAGCATGTTCTTCTCATGCGCCTTCGCGATCATGTCGATCTCGAGCGCGTAGGACATTCCGGTCTCTTCGAGATTGGCGCGGAAGGTGCCGTCGATCAGGCCGACGGTCGGGAAGTTCTGCACGCCGGCAAAGCCGATCGCCTTGAGCTGGTCGAGGAAGAAATCCATATCGCGGAACGGATCGGTGCCATTGACGCCGGCGAGCACCGGCGTCCTGGTCACGACCGGCAGCACCTCGCCGGCCATCTCGACGACGATGGCGTTGGCATCGCCATAGGGCATCAGTCCGGCGAGCGAGCCGCGGCCGGCCATGCGGTAGCGGCCGGAATTGTAGATCACGATCAGGTCGACGCCGCCGGCCTCCTCGCATTTCGCCGACAGTCCGGTGCCGGCACCGCCGCCGACGATCGGCTCGCCGCGTGCGATCATGGCGTGAAACCTCTTCAGCAGCGCTGCTCGTTCAAACCTGGGCATGGGTCACCTCGCCACTCTCCGCCGCACACCGGCGCGTCCGAGCAAGGGGCGGAACGCGCTGACGATGGCGGCGGTGAACTCGGGATCGTTGATGTTGCGTTTGATGCGGATGATCCGCCGGTTGCCGGTCTGGCGCACGGTGCGCTCCAGCGCGCGGAACAACGCTGCATCGGCCTCCGGGTCCCAGAACGGCTGGCCGGGTGCATCGAGCGCGGAGACGCCGCCTTCGGCCAGGAAGAAGCGCACCGGCCCGTCCATCTGGTTGAGCCGTTCGCCGATCCAGCGGCCCATGCGCTCGTTCTCTTCCGGCGTGGTCCGCATCAAGGTGACCTGCGGATTGTGGATGTGGAATTTGCGCTGCCGATAGCGCTCCGGGATCGTGTCGGGTGCGCCGAAGTTCACCATGTCGAGCGCGCCGACCGAGCCGACATAGGGCACGCGGCTGCGGATGATGGCGCCGAAGCGATCCTCGGTCGCCGGGAACACGCCGCCCATCAGGAGGTCGCAGACCTCGGTCGTGGTGAGGTCGATCACGCCGGCGAGTTGGCCGGACTCGACCAGCTTCTCCATCGAGCGGCCGCCGACGCCGGTGGCGTGGAAGACGAGGCACTCGAAATCCTCGCGCAGGTCGGCCGCGATCTTCTGCACGGCCGGGGTGGTGACGCCGAACATGGTGATGCCGATCGCCGGAAGGTTCGCGCCTGCGCTGCGCTGCTTGCCGGCCTGCTCATCGAGCCGCGCCTTAACCATGCCGACCAGCGCATGAGCGCCGTTGCCGAGCACCGTGCGCGAAATCGAGTTGAGACCCTGCACGTCGGTCACCGAATACATCATGGTGATGTCGGCGGGACCGACATAGGGACCGACGTCGCCGGACGCGACCGAGGAGATGATCAGCTTCGGCACGCCGACCGGCAGCGCGCGCATGCCGGGCGCGACCAGCGACGCGCCGCCGGAGCCGCCGGCGGAGATGATCCCGGCGATATTGCCCTGGCGACGCAGCCATCGCTCGAACGCCTCCGCCATCGCCGTCACCGAGGCGCCGCGATCGGCGCCGAACACGCCGGAGCCGCCGCGGCCGTGGTTCAGTGCGATCTCCTGCGCGGTGACATCGCAGCTCGCCGCTTTGCCGCTGGTCGAGACGTCGACCAGTCGCGTGCGCAGGCCGCTGCCGGCGATGATATCGCGGATGAAGCGCAGCTCGGCACCCTTGGTGTCGAGCGTGCCGACGATGAGGACGACCGGTGGCCCGGACGTTCGGGAGGTCGTCGGTTCGCGTCGCTGCCGGGTTGCCTCCTCGAGCCGAGTGACCCCGGTGGACTGCGTCCGTGCGGCGGCCTCGATGCGGGCGATCGGCACCGGCTGCGACCAGCGGGTCGGCAGCACGGGATTGGAGACGTAGATGCGGGTCGGCCCCTTGCGTTCCGGCTGCGGGGCACCGGCCGCTTCGGCCTTCGCCGGTGCTGGCTCGGCGTCGGTCTCGTCGGCGCCATGGGTGCCGACGCCGAGCAACCGCTGCTGCAGCTCGCGGTCGGTTGCAAGGCGGGCGGAATCGATGATCCGGTTGATCCGGCCATTGACCATGATGGCGACGTTGCGCGACACCGCCGTCGCCACACCGATGTTCTGCTCGATGACCAGCACGGAGATGTCGCCCTCATCGCCGAGCCGCAGCAGCATGTCCTCGACCTGGGCGACGATCACGGGCGCAAGGCCTTCGGTCGGCTCGTCCATGATCAAGAGATGCGGATTGGTCAGCAGCGCACGCGCGATCGCGAGCATCTGCTGCTCGCCGCCGGACAGCTGGTTGCCGCCGTTGGTCTTGCGCTCGGCGAGGCGCGGGAAGGTGTCGTAGATTCGCTCGATGGTCCAGGCGCCGCGCCGCAGGCCGCCGGCAAGCGCAAGGTGCTCGTCGACGGTCAGCGACCGCCACAGGCGGCGGCCCTGCGGCACATAACCGACGCCGAGCCGGGCGATCCGTGCCGGATTGAGCCGCGTGACCTCTTCGCCGCGAATCCGGATCGAACCGCCGCTGGCACGCACGAGGCCCATGATCGCCTTGCACAGCGTGGTCTTGCCCATGCCGTTGCGGCCGACTACCGAGAACACGCCGGACTCGAGCGTGAGATCGACGCCCTGCAGCGCATGCGAATGGCCGTAATAGACGTCGAGGCCCTTCACCTCGAGCGCGGGCATTGCGCGGCGGTCATTCATGGCCGCCTCCGAGATAAAGCTCCTGCACCTCGGGATCGGATTCGATCTCGCGCGGCAGGCCTTCCTTGAAGATGCGGCCGTTGTGCATCATCGTCACGCTCTCGACGACGCGCAGTGCGACGTCCATGTCGTGCTCGATGATGATGTAGCCGATATGCGCCGGCAACGAAGTCAGGATCTCGATCAGCTCGCGCCGCTCGGTCGGCGACAGCCCCGCCGCCGGCTCGTCGAACAGGATGAAGCGCGGCGCGCCGGCCAGCGCCAGCGCGATCTCGAGCTGCCGCTGCTGGCCATGTGCGAGCTCGGCGACGCGCTGGTCCTTCACGCAGCTGAGGTGAACCGCCTGGACCAGCGTTTCGGTCGCGTGCATCAGCGCATCGTTCTGCCCCGGGCGCAGGAACGAGAACCGGCCACGCGAGACGCCACGGCAGGCGAGGTAGACGTTGTCCTGCACCGTGAGGCCGGGGAACAGCGCCGAGATCTGGTAGGTACGGCGTAAGCCCCGGCGGATCCGCTCATAGGGCGGGAACTGGGTGATGTCCTCGCCGAAGAAGCGGATCGTGCCGGAGGAGGGCGGGAAGTCACCGGTGATGCAGTTGAACAGCGTGGTCTTGCCGGCGCCGTTCGAGCCGAGCACCGCGCGCCTTTCGCCCGGCCGCACAGTGATGGTGACGTCGGTCAGCGCCGCCAGCGCGCCGAACAGCCTTGTCACGCCGCGCAGTTCCAGCGCCGCGCCGGCGCCGACCACGGACAGCCGCTGCGCGACGCTATCCATGGCGGCCTCCGCCTGAACGTTGCGTCGAGGATGCATTGCGCTGCCGCCAGCGTTCCCACAGGCCGATCACGCCATCCGACGACCAGAACACGATGGCGAGGAAGCCGAGCCCGATCAGCAGCCGGAAGCGGTTGCCGTCGAGCCCGAACTTGATCAGCACGTCGAGCGCGAAGGTCCGCAGCAGCACGAAGATCAGCGCGCCGATGAAGGGTCCGATCGGCCGCGTGATGCCGCCGACCACGGCGATGATCAGGACGTCGATGCAGGCTCCGACGCTGACCGAGCCGGGCGAGATCTGCCGGTAGTTCCAGACCTGCAGCACGCCGCCGAGCGCGGCGATGAAGGCGGCGAAGGCGTAGGCCGCGATGCGGTGCGCATTGGGGTTGAAGCCGAGCGCCGCCATGCGGCGGGAATTGTCGCGGACGCCCTGCAGCGCGAGGCCGAACGGCGCGCGCGAGACATACTGGACGGCGAAGTAGCAGATCGCGGCGACGCCGAGCGTGACATAGTAGAAGGCGATATCGGCGCGCCAGTCGACGCCCCAGAAATGCGGCGTCGCGACGGTGTTGATGCCGGTGTGGCCGTTGAAGATCGCCCAATTCTGGTTGGTGAAGTAGTAGAACGCCGCGCCGATCGCGAGCGTGATCATGATGGTGTAGATGCCCTCGGTGCGCACCGCGAGCGCGCCGCCGAGCGTGCCGAACAGCGTCGCCAGCGCCAGCGCCATCGGGGTTGCCAGCCACCACGGCCAGCCGAGGCTGATATTGGCGTTGCCGCTGATGCCGAAGACCGCGACCATGTAGCCGGCGAAGCCCGCGATGGTGAGCTGCATCAGGCTGACCATGCCGCCATAGCCGGCGAGGAACATCAGGCTGAGCGCGATGATGCCGAGGATCAGCGTGGTGGCGAAGATCTCGATCAGAAAGAAGCCGTTGGCGATCAGCGGCATGATCACGAGGATCAGCGCGACCAGCCAGGCCGCCGGGTTCTGGAATTCCGGCCAGGCACGGATGAAGGCGCGGCGGGTCGCGTTGGCGGACGGGTCGGGGCGGAACTGGGTGCTCTGCAGCAGCGACATCTGTCATCGCCTCGCGAGCAGGCCCTGCGGCCGCAGCGCCAGCACCAGCACCATGATCAGGAAGGTGACGACGATGGCGTAGGTCGGGATGTAGACCGAGCCGAGCTGCTCGGCGAGGCCGATGATGACGGCGCCGAGCGCCGCTCCCGGGATCGAGCCCATGCCGCCGACGATCACGACGACGAGCGAGGCGAGCAGGAACCGCGTATCCTCGCCCGGCGACAGCGACTGGAAGGTGCCGCCGACCACGCCGGCGATGCCGGCAAGGCCCGCGCCGAGCGCGAACACCAGCACGAACACCAGCTGGATCCGCACGCCGGTGGCGGCCAGGATGTCGCGGTCGTCGACGCCGGCGCGCACGATCATGCCGATCCGCGTACGGTTGAGCGCCAGCCACATCGCGATTCCGATCACGACGGACGCAGCGAAGATCACCAGCCGCACCAGCGGGTATTGCAGATAGACCGGTTCGCCCGTTGATTTGATCGCGGTCAGCAGCGGCAGCTGGATCGGGCCGATCAGCCAGCTCGGGGTCTGGATCTGGTAGAAGTCGCCGCCGAACACCCAGAGCATCAGATCGGCGAACACGATCGACAGCCCGATCGTCACCATGGTCTGCCTGAGGTCCTGACCCTCCATGCGTCGGAACACGACGAGCTGCAGGATCACGCCGACCAGCGCCACCGCGATGAAGGCGATGATGAAGCTGAGGAGCCATGACCCGGTCCAGCTGCTGATCGCGTAGCCGACATAGCCGCCGAACAGATAGAGCGAGCCGTGCGCGAGGTTGACATTGCGCATCAGGCCGAAGATCAGCGTGAAGCCGCTAGCCACCAGGAAGTAGAGCCCGCCGAGCGTGATGCCGTTCAGCACCGCGTTGAGGAACACGCGCTTGCGGCCGATCGCGGCCTCCAGCCCCGGCGGCCAGATCGCGAACACCAGCCACGCGAGCACCGCGACCGCGATGATCACGATCAGTGCCCAGGCCGGATGGCGTTCGATGAACCTGGCCATCTCCGTCGCGTTCCCTCACTGGTCGCGACCGTCTGCCGGGCCGCGTGTCCAGTATCCTACCGAGGGCGTAAGCTCAGGATTTGATCGACAGTATCTTTTATCGTGCGCTCCGGAACTCCTTCACGGCCGCAACACCTTGGCGGCGCGGCGATAGTCGGTCGGGGCCATGCCGACATTGGCGGCGAAGAAGCGGGTGAAGCCGCTCTGCGAGGAGAAGCCGAGGTCGAAGCCGATATCGGCGATCGGCGTCTCGGTCGCCACCAGCGCATCGAGCGCCTGCTCCATGATCAGCGTGTTCATGTAGAGGTGAGGGGTGACGCCGGTCTGGGTGCGGAACAGCCGGTAGAAATGCGGCCGCGACAGCCCGGCCTCGCGCGCGATCGCATCGAGCTCGATCTCGGCGCCGGGGCTTTCCGACATCAGCTTGATCGATTTGCGCACCCTGAAATCGGTCACCGCGGCCGCCGCGCGCGCATCCTGCGCGGCCTGCCAGCTCTCCTCGTAGCAGGAGTCGATCAGCTGCCGGAGTTCGCAATCGAGGCTGCGCAGCGACGGCGCGCCGCACACTAGTGCTGCGGTGCGGCGGATCAGCCGGTCGAGCGCTTCGGTGCGCGGAAAGAAGGTGCGGCCGAACCGCAGGCCCTGTGCCGTCGCGGGCTGCGGCGCGAACCATTCGGCGTTGACATAAAGCACGAAGAAGATCGCGCCGTGGTCCATGTCGGTCGGCAGAAAGTTGTGCGGTTCCCACGGGTTGACCGCGACGACGGTGTCGTCCTTGAGCAGCAGCCGCTGCTCCGAGACGTCGATCTGCGCCGGCGTTCCGCCGACATGAAAGATCAGATGCCCCTCGCGGTGCGCATGCACGTTGAAGGGACGGTTCAACTGATAGACCGTCGCGCGACCGAACCGGCCGTGGAAGACGGCAAGCGCCCTGCTCATGCCTCCCCTCCCGCGGGATGTTCTTGTCTTTTCGACAAGGGTTCATCATCCGCCCGCGGAAAGCAAGGGCGAGCAGGGCTCTTGATGCAACCGCGCACCATGCCGCGGCCGTTCAGCCTGCACTGCAACAAATACGTCAGTACTTCTTGCACTCCGGGACCGTGCGGCTCGGCAGGCCGATCTTGGCGAACACCGCCGGATCGTAGCCCAGCGTCTGGTTGACGTTCGGGATCACCTTGACGACCTTGCTGAACAGTGCGCCCTTGCTGTCATCGACCACCTCGGTGACGAAATTGGTGCCGATCGCCTGGCGGTTGGAGTCGAGCTTGATCTTGCCGTTCGGCGCGTCGATCTCGATCTTCGCCAGCGCGTCCTTGAGCTTGGCCTGGTTGTTGGAGAGATCGCCATTGACCTGGCGCAGCGCCAGGATCAGCGCCATCGTCGAGCCGTAATAGTTGGTCGCGAGCAGCGACGGGCTTGGGAAGCGTTTGGCCGGCGGGAAGGCATCCTGATAGGCCTTGACGAATTTCTGCCAGCCCGGATCCTCCCAGGTATCGGCCTGGCCGCTGGCGGCGATGGTGCCGATCAGCGCGTTCTTGGCGTTGCCCTTCGACGACAGGATGGTCTGGTCGATCATGATCGAGCCGCCCATCAGATGCGCCTTGCCGCCGGCCTGCTGATACTGGTTGAGGAAGTTGACGGCATCGGCGCCGCCGAGGCCGAGATAGATCGCGTCGACGTCGTCAGGCAGCGCGGCGATCACGGAGGCAAAGTCCTTGGTGCCGAGCGGCACCCATTGTCGGTTGGTGACCTGGCCGCCGGCGCCGCAGAACTCGAGCACCAGGCCAAATACCTGGGTGTAGATGAAGGAGTAGTCCTCGCCGACGGTCGCGATCTTGCGATAGCCCTTGGTCTCATAGGCGTATTTGCCGAGGCCGACCTGCCACTGCGCGCCGTCCATGTTGTAGCGGAAGAAGTTCGGCGCCGGATCGACATAGGTCGTTTCCTGCGCGCCGGAGGCGGCGTTGACGAAGGTCAGCTCCGGATGGGTCTTGGCGAAGTTCTTGACCGCGATGCCTTCGTCGCCGGACAGCGGCGACAGCAGGATTTGCACCTTGTCCTGCTCGATCAGCTTGCGCACCGCGCGCACCGCGGAGTCGGGCGTCGCGTCGGTCGAGGCGACGACGAATTCGAGCTCCTTGTCGCCGATCTTCTTGCCGAGCACGTTGAGCGCCGTCTGGAAGCCGCGCATGCCGTCCTCGCCGAGCACCGTGTAGGTGCCCTCGAGCGTCGCGGTGACGCCGACCTTGATCTTCTCCTGAGCGAACGCCGTGCCCGAAAGCAACAGGCTGCTCAACGCAATCAGTCCCAAACTGCCTTTCAACATCGCGCTCCTCCCTCTGCGTTGTCGCCGGCGTCCACTTGGCGTGCGAAGGCTGATGGGCGTCCGGTTGTTGCCGGCAAAGCTAGCCGAAGGCGGGCGCGGCGCGGATGTCGTCGGCGCCAATTGGCTTAACGGGCAGTCTCATTTTGATTGTTGCGCCGCAGCGCGGCTCGCGGCGCAATGCCGCGGAGCGTGTTCGGTGTCATCACCGCGCATGCGGGTGATCCAGTATTCGAGAGACGGTCCTGCTTGAGCCGAGAGGTCACGGTGCACTGGATGCTCGCACGCGCGGGCATGACACCGGAGAGAATGCCGTCCATGCTCTCTCCGCACGTCGTCCCGGCGAAAGCCGGGACCCATAGGCCGCGGCGGGTGTCGTGAACGGGACTCGTCGTTCCACATCGTTCAACAATCACGCTCGGTGGTTATGGGTCCCGGCCTTCGCCGGGACGGCACCGAATGTATTGCGCTGCCGGTGAGTCATACTTCCGCGCTCTGTCCGAGCTTTGCATTTCGTTTCGCCACTCCGGAAACAGAGGGCGCAGGGAAAGCCTGGGTGCCGATCGCACCCATGGGTCCCGCTGATAAAAAACGCGGGAGGTAAGACCACGGCCGCGGGGGCGTGTGCCGTCGGGCAAATCAGTGGCAGGGCCCGGATTGGTTAATGCGCCCACGCAACGCGTTGCCCGATGACGGGCTCTGCGTTGATCGGCCACGGCAGCAGACTGCCGGCCCGACCTGAACCTGTCCCTCTGCATTTGCGGATTGGATCGGCCGAGCTTGCACTCTGCTTTTAACTGGCGACGGTTCCGGCATCAGCGCCATGGAATCGTGATGACGCGTGTGGCGGATTGTCCGCAAGATGCGGTTGCCGGAACCGATGGTGGCGCGCATCGGAGAGTCGATAACTGCGACGAACGTCGAAGTTCCCTTGCGTTTGCCCAACATTGTCCATCATGAGTCTATCAACTTCGCGTGTGGTGCCTGTTGAATGCGGAGACAGGGGATCGCCGGAACCTGAGGTGCAGAGACTCGGGTCGCGTCAACAGGCAGGCGGAGCGGAACAATCAAGCAAATCGTGGTGCGACGATGCCTGCCGCCTTTGCCGGGGCGGGCAAGGCGGAGGTATTTCATCGCTGCAGCGCGGCGCGTTCTGCGTTCGGCGTGCGTCGCTGTCGTCGGTTGCTCGCTGTGCGAGCAGGCTCACGCGCTCGACTTCTTTGGCCTGTTCGGTTCCGACGATCCGCCGCCGGTCAGCGCCACGACGCTATCCTATCGGCTGGAGATCGAAGCCAAGACGCCGGAGGGCAAGAACGATAGCGACGCCGAACAGGCATTGCGCGATGCCGCCGGCACCTATCGCCTTCGACAGGAACCGCCCCCGGACGGGGAAGGTCTCGCGCGCCGGCTGCAGGCGGATATCAATCCGCTGCTCGATGCCCTTTGGGGGCTTGGCCGCTACAACGCCCAGATCGATGTGACGTTAGATGGAGTTCCAATCTCCCTCGACGAGATCGGGCTTGCCGCGGCCGCGCGCCGGGCCGACAGCTTTCGCAATCGGACCGTTGTGCCCGTCAAGGTCATCGCGCGACTTGGTCCGTTGTTCAAGCTGCGTGCCGTTGATGTAGACTATCCGCGCGACCAAGCGCCGCAGGGATTGCCGCGCCGCGCGTTTGCGCTGAAGTCCGGCGATCCCGCGATCTCTGCCGACCTGCGCGCCGCGCAGGCGAAACTCGTCGACTGGTTCCGCAGCAACGGACATCCGCTCGCGAAGGTCGCCGACGTCAAGGCCACCGTCGATCATGGCGCCGCCGCGATGGACCTTCGGCTTCGGGTCGAAGCGGGCCCCAAGGCCGGCATCGGCGCCGTGACGATCTCGGGCGGAGACGTCGATCCGAGAGTAGTGGCCACGCACGTCTACCTGAGGGAAGGCGAGCCTTATTCGCCAGAGCGGCTCGCCTTGGCGAAAACCTCGATCGCAAAGATCCCGGCCATCGGGGGAATTCGCGTCCGCGAGGCGGACCAACTCGATGAGAATGGCAATCTGCCGGTCTTCATCGATTTGACGGAAAGGCCCAGGCACGCGGTGGGCCTCTCGGCGAAATATTCCACCGTCGATGGTCCCGGCATTGCTGGCTACTACGAGGATCGGAACATATTCGGCCGCGGCGAGCGCCTGAGGCTCGAAGCGTCCGCCTCGCTTTTGCAACGGATCGACGGCACGTCCTTCACCGGCTTCAATAATCTGAGCGGCTCGGATTTCGGCGCACGCTTTACCGGCACCTTCATCAAGCCGGGCTTGTTCGGTACGGCCAACGATCTACTGATCGAGGCCACTGCGTTCCGCGAGCGTGTCGGCAACAACGACCTCGGCGGTTACACTGACGACACGGTGCGCGGCACATTCGGCGTGATCCATCGCTTTTCGGAGGCGGCTTCGCTGCAGGCCGGTCTCCAGGTCGAGCAATCGAAATCGCAGGACGTGCTGGGGCGGGTCGATGCGACATTGATCGGCTTCACGGCGACCGGCCGCTACGACACGACAGACAATCCGCTCGACCCCACGCGCGGTGTGCGCCTCTCGGCGACCGTCAATGCCTATCCGAAGCTGATGGGTTCCACGATCGATCTGTTCGAAGCGCGGGTTGCGGGCTCGGCCTATTATGCTCTCGACGAGCAGGCCGACTACGTGCTGGCGGGTCGGTTGGCCGCAGGCTCGCTTGCGGGCGCGCCGCTCGACCAGATTCCGGACGCACATCGCTTCTTCGCTGGCGGCGGCGGATCCGTACGCGGTTACGGCTTCAACACCATTTCGCCGATGATGTTCGGTCAAATCACCGGTGGTCGCAGCCTGATCGAGGGCTCCGCCGAGGTGCGGGTCAGGATCACTCCCACCATCGGCCTCGTGCCATTCTTCGACTTTGGCACCGCCTCCCGATCATCCCTGCCAGGCTTCGACGACTATGTGGGCTACGGCGCGGGACTTGGGTTGCGCTATCTCACGCCGGTCGGCCCGATCCGCCTTGACGTTGCGACACCGCTGAACCCTCGCCCCGGCGACAGCCGTTACGCGATCTATGTCAGCATTGGGCAAGCCTTCTGATGCGCATCCGACGGCTGTTCATTATCGGTTCTGCCGTCGCGGCCCTGGGTCTCATCGCTGCCGCGGTGCTTGGTGTCGTTCTCTACCGAATGGTGGGCGGTACCGGCGAGAACCAGCAGGATGTGCTAGCCAGTCTCGTCTCGCGGACGCTCTCGACGCCGGCGACCCAGGTCCATGTCGGCGCCGTCGATGGTGTGCTGTCCTCGGATGCAACGGTCCGCGACGTTAGCATCACCGACAAGGACGGTGTCTGGCTGACGCTCGACGAGGCGCGCCTCGTCTGGCGACGCAGCGCATTGTTGCTGGGGCGGCTGGAAATCGACCGTCTCGAGATCGGCACACTTGAGATCAGGCGAAAGCCGCTTCCGTCCAACCAGCCTGCCGCCGAGTCCGATCAGCCGATGCTGCCTGACCTTCCGGTGAAGGTGCAGGTGAAGGCTTTCGACCTGCGGGCCCTGACGCTGGGACAGTCGATTCTGGGTGAAGCTTTGAGTGTCGCGGCGACCGGCAATACCGAGTTCGGCTCGCCCTCGGAAGGGCTCGTCTTCAACCTCGATGCCACCCGCAAGGATTTTCCGGGCCACTTCAAGGCCGCTCTCGCCTACGTTCCGCAGGGAAATGCGCTTACCCTCGACGTCACGCTCGACGAGCCAGCCCACGGACTCATGTCGAAGCTCGGCCATCTGCCGGGCGAGCCGCCCGTCACATTCGCACTGGGAGGCAAGGGCACGCTCGACAGCTTTCGCGGTGCCCTGAAGTTGCAGGCCGGCCCCACGATCGATGCGACCGGCACGATTGCGCTTGACCGAAACGGCGCGGCCCGAGTGCTCGCAACGCGCCTTGCCAGTCACCTCGAACCATTGTTGCCGGCGATCGCCGCGCCGGTCTTCGCGGGCGAAACCCATCTCGACAGTACGACGCATTTTGGTGACGACGGCAGCGTCGCCCTGGACGGGCTGACGCTGACGAGCCGTCTCGCACGGCTCGACGCGAAAGGTCTGCTCCGAGCCGACAAGGTCGTGGATTTTGCGGCTTCGATCCGCGCCTTGCCAAGCAACGGCGACGTGACCGAGACTGACCAAGGCTCGATCCGCAGCCTCGTCTTCAACAGCCGCGTCAACGGCCCAATTAAGGCTCCTACAGCATCGGTCAAGCTCGCGCTGTCGGGTGCTCATCTGCCGGACGGAGACGTCGAGACGCTTGATGCTTCGATCACGGCCGTTCCTCGTGCCGAGGCCAGCGATCCCGCAACGCGTATCATCCTTGACGCGAACCTGCGCGCTTCCGGCATCGCGCCACGCGACGCGAGTTTGGCGGCCGCGATCGGCAACACCGCGTCGCTCGTGCTCCATGGCGATACGGACCTGGGCGGCCGCGCCAGGATCGAGCGTCTCGAGGTCGGCACATCAACGGTTCAGGCCACCTATACAGGCGATGTCAGCGCCGATCGCCTGAATGGCCGGGCAACCGGAACCGTGCCCGACCTCGGCGCCTTTGCCGACCTTGCCGGGTTGAAGCTCAAGGGTTCGGTGGCGTTCGGCCTCGATCTCGACACGGATTTACAGCGTGGCAGCTTCGATATCAGAATGTCAGGTGCCGGCGAGAAGCTTGCGACGGGACTTGCGGCGCTCGATGGGCTCGCGGGGGCGCGGCTCGCACTGGCAGCCGACATCTCTGCTGACGGACGCGACACTTACACGGTCCGCGACGCGTCGATCGATGGTGCCCATGTTGCGGTTCGCGCCAAAGGAACAGTGACGCGCGACTCGAGCGACCTGTCGGCGCGTGTGGACCTGCCGGATCTCTCGGCGGCCGATGCTCGCCTCACCGGTGCGGGAGCTCTCGACGTCGGCCTGACCGGCGGGCTCGCGCATCCCGGGGTTTCGTTCGTGGCCTCGGTGGATCGTGCCACCGCGATGCGGCGTCCGATTCCGCATCTCGGGCTCGCCGCGACGGTCAACGACATCAACGGAGTCTGTGCTGTCGAGGCCAAGCTCGACGGCTCCGTCGACGGCAAGCCAGCGCGCGGGATTGTTCAGCTGAGTCGTCGATCGTCGGAGCCCGACGATCGCGCAGCTCCCGCCTTTGCCGGATGGCACGCAAAGACCGTCGACATCGCGATCGGATCGGTATCCCTGAAGGGGGCAGCAACGATCGACGCCCAGAGATTCGCCAGCGGGCAGATTCGCTTCGCAGCCGGGGCGCTCGCCGATCTCTCGCCGCTTGCGCTTACAGAGCTCGCCGGTTCGGCCTCACTCGACCTTGCCGCTTCGGCCGATGGCGGCCAACAGTCGATCCGGCTTGCCGGCAAGGGCGCGGGAATCCGTGCCGCGGGTGCGGCCGTCCGCAGTTTCGATCTGCGCGCCGATGGCGCCGATCTCTACAGCCATCCGGTGCTCAATGCTGATGCGCAGGTCAATGGTGCCGAGTTCGGCGGTCAGACAGTCTCAAACGTCACGCTGGCGGCCGCGGGCAATGCCGATGCGAGCACGATCGGCCTGTCCGCCAAGGCTGCCGGATTCGATCTCGATGCCGTGGGTGCACTGACCACCAGGGAGCGGGTGCGGTTCGATCTCAACCGCTTCACCGCGCGCCGTGGCGCCAAAGCGATTGCGCTGCAGGGCCCCGCGGGCTTCACGCTCGACGATGGCACGGTGCTGATCGAGCATCTGGCGCTCGGGATTGGACGCGGCCGCTTCACGGTGGACGGCAAGGCCGGCCAGGTGCTCGACCTTAAGGCCATGGCCAGCGCGATCCCGCTCGGCGAGGCCGATGTCGCGATACCCGGTCTGGGCCTGAGCGGGACCCTCGACGCGTCAGCGGCCATTGCGGGCTCCATGAGCGCGCCGACCGGCCAGTACAAAGTCGCGGTCAAGCAGCTCACCGCGCCGCAGACCAGAAGCGCCGGTCTGCCGCCGATCGACGTTGCCGCGGACGGACGGCTCGATGGCAGCCGCGCGAGCCTGAACACCACAATTGCCGCGGGAAGAGCCGGCGCGATCACGGCGTCGGGCACGGTGCCGTTCGACGCCACGGGTCCGATCGCGCTGACCGCGAAGGGCCGCCTCGATGCCGCCGTCGCCAATGCCGCGCTTTCCGCCTCCGGCCGTACCGTGTCCGGCAGCGTTACGCTCGATGCCCGTGTCGGCGGCACGCGTACCAGGCCACAGATCGGCGGTGTCGTCACCATGAGCGGAGGTACCTTCCGTGACAGCATGCTCGGTACGCGCCTTGATGCCGTCGACGCGAAAATCACCGCCGAAGGAGAGCGCATCGTCGTGGAGCGCCTGACCGCGGTGACGCCCAACGGCGGTACGTTGTCCGGCTCCGGTGAGGTAAGGGTCGCCCCGGATGCAGGTTTTCCAGGCACGATCTCGATTCGCGGTCAGCAGGCGACGCTTGCTTCCAGCGCGCTGGCGACCGCGCAGGCCAATCTCGCTATCGACGTCACAGGCGCCCTGGCGCGCGATCCGCGGATCGTCGGTCGCGTCGACTTGACTCGCGTCAACGTCGATATTCCGGATCGCCTGCCGTCGACGCTGAAGCCGATCGACGGCATCAACCATGTGAACGCCTCGGGGCAGGCCGCTGCACGGCTCGCAGCTGCGCGCAAGGCCGAGACGCCGAAAGGCAACAAGAAGCGTCCGGCGCTCTTCAACGCCGCGCTCGACGTGACAGTTTCTGCGCCGAACCACGTCTTCATCCATGGCCGCGGGGTAACCGCAGAACTCGGCGGCTCCGTTCATGTCGGCGGCACGAGCAACGCGCCGGTTCCGAAGGGGGCTTTCTCGCTCTATCAGGGCAAGCTGGTGGTGCTCGGAAAGACGCTGACCTTCACCAAGGGCAATCTCTCCTTCAATGGCGATCTCGCGCCCGAGCTCGATTTCGCGGCAGAGATACAGGCCTCTGACATCACCGCGCAGGTCGGAATCTCGGGCCCGGCGGCCGCGCCGGTCTTCGCCTTCCATTCGCAGCCCGAGTTGCCGCAGGACGAGATCCTGTCGCGCATTCTCTTTCAGAAGGGTTCGGGCAGCCTGACGACCTCGCAGGCCGTGCAGCTCGCCGGGGCCGCCGCTCAGTTCGCAAGCGGTGGCGAGGGAACGGTGGACCGCATGCGCCGCTCGCTCGGGGTCGACAATCTGGACGTCGGCGCCGGAGCGGGCGGTCCGATGGTCGGCGCCTCGCGCGCGATCGGCGACAGGCTGAGCGTGGGCGTGCGGACGGGCGCGAGCGCCAGCCAGTCAGGAGTGTCGGCCAATGTCGACGTGACGCGCCATATCCGCGTCGAGTCGGATGTCGATGCGAAGGGCTCGACATCCGTCGGGGTCGGCACGCGATTCGAATGGTAAGGGCGACCGAGATCGCGCCTCACTTCGTGGTGTAGCCGCCGTTGACGAGGATGGTCTGGCCGGTCATCCACCAGCCGTCCGACACCAGCAGGCGGATCCACGGCACGATGTCCTTGATGTCGGTGAGCCCGGTCCTGGAGAAGCCCGACAGCGACGCCGCCGATTTGTGATAGGCGACCGCGTCCGCGCCTTCGGCCGGATAGAAGAACGGCGTGTCCATCGGTCCGGGTCCGATCGCGGTGACCGAGATGCCGCGCGCGCCGAACTCTTTCGATGCCGCGCGGGTGAAATGCTCGACCGGCGCCTTGGTCCCGGCATAGGCCGCATAGAACGGCGTGTAGGCGCCGAGCAGCGAGGTCACTAGCGTGCAGATCTTGCCGTTGTCGTTGACGTGGCGGCCGGCCTCCTTGAGGAAGAAGAACGCGGACTTGGCGTTGACCGCGCTCATCGCGTCATATTCGGCTTCCGAGATCTCGATCATCGGTTTCTTCAACACCTTGCCGACGGTGTTGATCGCGATGTCGGGGCGGCCGATCGCGGCGACCGCCTCGGCGAACAGTTTTTCCATCGCGCCCGATGTCGTGAGGTTGGCCTGGAAGGCGACCGCCTTGCTGCCTGCGGCCTGCAGCGCCGCCACCGTCGCGTCGGCATCGGCCTTGGTGGCCGCGCTGTTGTAGTGGATCGCGATCGCCCTGGCGCCGTGGGCGGCGAGATCGCGCGCGATCAGGCCGCCGAGATTCTTGGCGCCGCCGGCGATGATGACGGTCTTGCCCTTGATGCTGTGGTCGGTCATGGCGTTCGCCTCTCCAGGTCTCGCGGCCGCGCCCTGCGGCCGCTTTCTGGAGAGGACGATATCGTCTAGAATTTGCCGATAAAGCCATGCATCCTGATATCACTTGTCGGAAATGGCGAACAATCGGGGACGATTTTGGACCGCATCGACCTGTTCCGCATCTTCGCTCGCGTCGTCGAGTGCGCGAGCTTTACGCGGGCGGCCGATACGCTGGGCCTGCCGCGCTCGTCGGTCTCGTCAGCGGTCGCAGAACTGGAGCAACGCGTCGGCGCGCGGCTGCTGCATCGCACGACGCGAAAGGTGTCGCCCACGCATGACGGCGCGGCCTTCTACGAACGAGCCTTGCTCGTCGTTGCCGATGTCGAGGAGGCCGAGACCCTGTTTCGCCACGCCGCCGCCGAACCGTCCGGCAGGCTCAGGGTCGATGTGCCCGGGCGGATCGGCCGCCTGATCATCGCGCCGGCGTTGCCGGCTTTCCTTGATCGTTATCCGCAGATCGACATCGATCTCGGCGTCACCGATCGCGCTATCAACCTGATCGAGGATTCCGCCGATTGCGTCGTGCGCGTCGGCCCGCTCAGCGATTCCGGTCTGATCGCGCGGCCGCTCGGCGATCTGACGCTGATCAATGTCGCAAGCCCCGGATATCTCGCGCGCCACGGCACGCCGCGAACGCCCGACGATCTCGGCGCGCATTGGGCGGTCAACTACGCCTCGCCCTCCACCGGCCGCATCGAGGAGTGGGAGTGGAGCGAGCAGGGCGCGTCGCGCGGCATCGCGCTGCGCGGCCGCGTCACCGTCAACAGCGCCGAGGCCTATATCGCCTGCTGCCTCGCCGGCCTTGGCCTGATCCAGATTCCCGCCTACGACGTGAAGCGGCAACTCGATGCCGGAGAGCTCGTCGAGCTGATGCCGCGGCACCGCGCCGCGCCGATGCCGATGACCTTGCTCTATCCGCACCGTCAGCATCTATCGCGGCGGCTGCAGGTGTTTGCCGACTGGCTGACGGATTTGCTGAAACAGAAGCTGCTCGCGGCGGGGTAGGGCGCAGGCTGGTGTTCCCGGTCGGTGGGACGTATAATCCCTGTGCTCGTGACGGTAATCTGATGACCACTTTGGTAAGCAAACTCGGCCCCGCAATCGCAGTGTTGGCGCTGTGCCTGAGCGGCCAGCAGCAGGCCAGTGCCCAGGCCGGCCCGGTGCGCTACTGGACGCCGGGCTCGCTGTTCGGCTTCGGCGGCAGCCTCGCCGACGGCCAGAAGGCGGATACCTACGGAAACTTTCCGAGCTTTGACGCCGCCGGCGCGCAAGGCGGCGATTTTTCGTATCTGAACGGCCGGCCCGACGGCTGGTTCGCCGGCAGCGAAGGCGGTCGCGTCGGCTGGAACGCGCTCGGCCAATCGGCGGCGTTCGGCTCGCTGGAATATCAGGGCGCGCAGTTCGGCTACAATTTCAGGGGCGTCGGCAATACGCCCGTGACCTTCTTCGCCGGCTTCGACACGCTGAAATACAATCCGCCCGGGGCCGGCGGACCGCTGGCGCCGTTCAGCGGCAATCCCGGCGTCAACGCCGGCTATTCTGCGCGCGCGGGACTCGAGTTCCGGCCGACTTCGAATCTCAGCCTGTCCTTCGGCGCGAGCTTCACCCAGCAAGGGGCGGAGCGGATGGACAGCGACATTCATTCGCAGCTGCTGCCCGGCCAGTCTCCGGTCCTGTTCGGTGGGCGCTGAAGCGCGATGAGAATCGTCATCGCGCCTTATCTCCTTGTTTGAGCATGATCTTTTCGGAACCGCTTCGCACTTTTCCGGATCATGCTTTAGCGCGTCAGCGCAAGACGGCAGCGCTGCGGTCCTGATTCAACCAGAACGTCACAACCAAGAAGGCTCGAGCTCACGGGCACAGTCAGGATCGAAACATGGACATGCAGGGCAAGATCGCACTCGTCACCGCCGCGGGATCCGGCGCCGGCCGCGCCGGGGCACGCATCCTCGCGCGCGAGGGCGCGGCGGTCGCGGTGGTCGACCAGAACGAGGCCGGCGCGAAGGCGGTGGTCGACGAGATCAAAAAGGGCGGCGGACGCGCGCTGGCGCTGACCGGCGATCTGCGCGACGACGGCTTTGCGCGCGACATCGTCACGGCAACCGCGAAGGAATTTGGAGCGCTCGACTGCGTGTGGAATCACCTCGGCATTCCCGGTCCGTCCGTGATCGACGATCTGGAAGGCTGGGATCTCAGCGTCGATCTCAACCTGCGCTCGCAGCTGATCACCACCAACGCGGCGCTCGGCCAGATGACCGCGCGGCGCCAGGGCAGCATCCTGTTCACTGCATCGACCTCGGGCCTGGTCGGCTCGCCGTGGAGTCCGACCTATTCGGCGGCCAAGGCCGGCGTGATCGGGCTGGCGCGCGCGCTCGCCAAGCGCCACGCCAAGGACGGCGTCCGCGTCAACGCGATCTGCCCCGGTGCGATCGACACGCCGATGCTGCGGGTGTTCGTCAACCGGCCGGACCAGCCGGGCCACAACGAGGCCGATCCAGAGGAGCTGATCAAGGCCGCGGTCACCCGCAATCCGATGGGCCGCGCCGCGCGTCCCGAGGAGATCGCGGAGGTCGCGGTGTTCCTGCTGTCGGACAAGGCGTCGTTCGTCACCGGCATCGCGATGCCGGTCGATGGCGGGACGGTGGCGTAGCGTCTTCCAGGAATTGCCCTAAAGCATGATCCGGAAAAGTGCGAAGCGGTTTTGCGAAAAGATCATGCTCAAACAAAGAGCTAAAGCGCGATGACGATTCAACCTAATCACATCGCGCTTTAGAACTTCGCCCTGATGCCGGCATAGGCGGCGAGCGGCATGCCGGGCACGAAGGTGCGCGGATCGGTCAGCTGCGCCATCAAATTGGGCGCGGCTCCGGCGCTGGCAAAGCCGCCAGTCTCGTAGAACGCGCCGCCGAGATAATAATGCTGGTTGAAGACGTTGTTAATCAGGCCGAACACCTCGATATTCGGCGTGATCCTGTAGGAGGTGTGCAGGTTCACGACCGCGTAGGCCGGGACCTTCTGGCTCTGGTTGGTGTCGTCGCCGATCAGCCACTGGCTGCCGACCACGTTGATGTCGGCGCCGACCTTCCATGCGTCGGTGGCGAGGTACTCGACACCTGCCTTGAAGCGGTGCGCCGGAATGCCCGGGATATGGTCGCCCGGCTTGACGTTGATGAACCGGACGTCGTCGTTGTTCGGGTCGGTCAGGGCGTTCGGGTTGTCGGGAGCCGGCAACGTGTTTGCGCTTCGATAGGTCGCGTCGATGAAGGTGTAGTTGGCATAGGCGTTCCAGCGATTGACGCGGTAGTCGAGCTTGGCTTCGATGCCCTGCCGCAGGGTCTGTCCCGCATTCTGGAAATAGCCGAAATTGCCTGTGCCGATGGGGCTCTGCACCCGGATGATGTCGTCGTCGGACAGAGTGTGGAACGCGCCGACGCCCCAGCTCAGCATGCCGGTCCTGGCGTCGTTGCCCCAGGTGCCGCGGAAGCCGGCCTCGATGGTGTGCGACACCACCTGCTTGAGCGGCGGATCGGATACCAGGAAGGAATCGATGACGCAGGGGCGGGCCGGATCGGAGCAGCCGAGCTCGAGCGGCGTCGGCGCGCGGTTGGCCTCCGAATAGCCGGCATAGAAGGTGAGGTTCGGGGTGATCTTGTAGGTGCCGCCGATCACCGGGTTGAGGCGCTGGAATCGGTTGCTGCTGTTGAGCTGGTCATTTGTCCCGGTCTGGTCCTGCAGATCGATCTGGGCATAGTTGAATCGTCCACCAGCAGTGACCGAGAACCTGTTCGTCACGTCGAAGGTATCGGTGAGATATACGCCGGTGTAGGTGTTGGTTGCGCGCAGGTCGACCGGGGCGAGACCGGCATCGGGCTGGTTGATGAAGATGCCGGTGCCGGTCACGAACAGGTTGTTCGGATCGATGGTTCCGAGCTCGCTGGTCGCCGTGAATTTCGTGTTGCCGTGGTCGACGCTGACGCCCATCACGACGTGGTTGTCGTGTCCGAACAGCTTGTCCGAGTTGGTCAGTTGGGCTGTGCCGCCGAAGCTGTTGGTCGCGGCCCGGTTGCGGTCGACTTCGCCAAGGAAGGCATTGCCCAGCGTGTTCGAAACCGAGGGACCTCCCGCCGGACCGAAAATCGGCAGGCCGTCGCCGATGCACAAACTGTCTCCCCCGTCGCAGGCATGCACGTCGGTGCCGTTGCCGTCGACATGGGTCTGCCGGAAGCCGCGGAAATAGGCATTGCTCTGGAAGGACCAGGTGTCGGAGAAATTGTGGTTCAGCGTGGCGTTGACGAAGGCGAGCTGAAGCAGCGTCGTCTGCGGCCAGGTGTAGACGCTCGACCAGCGCTGATTGAGCATCTGGACCGGCGTCGCCGCGACATTGCCGAGCAGGTTGCTGGCGCCGGTGAAATTGACATGAAATTCGGTGTCGTCGTTGCGTGCGCCAACATCCACATACATGCGGTTGATGTGCGACGAATTGGCGTAGTCGCGCCAGCCGCGATCATACGCGGATTCGAACGCAGCGTAGGCGGAGATGTTGTCCCTCTGGCCGCCGGCCTGCACGCTGCCCTGCACGCGCCCGTAAGAGCCGCCGAACAGTTCAGCCTCGGAGCCCTGATAGGTGAAGCCGTTCTTCATCTGGATGCTCAGCGCACCGCCGATCGCGTTGAGGCCGAACACCGGATTGTTGGGAAACAATGCGACGCTGTCGATAGCCTTTTCCGGGATGAAGTCCCAGTTGACCACGTCGCCCCAGGATTCGTTGATGCGCACGCCGTTCTGATAGACCGCGATGCCCTGCGGCGTGCCCTGGACCGGCGAGGCGGTAAAGCCGCGGTAGTCGAGGTTGCGCTGGAACGGATTGCCGGTCTGGTCGCCGAGCGTGACGCCGGGCAGCTTGCGGTTCACAGCATCGAGGAAGTTGGTCGAGTAGTTGTGGCTGAAATCCTGCGTCGTCATCACCGCGGTGTTGGACGGGACCTTGTCGCGATCAATCAGGGTGGAGTCGCGGTCGGAGGGGCCGGGTGCAGCGGTGCCGACATCGGGGCCCGCTGCCGGAGCAACAGGTCCGGTTCGGGTTCGCGCGGTTCGCGTGGTCCGAACCACCGGCCGTGCCGTCGGCCTTGCGCTGCGGGTGCCGGCCAGAGGTGTGGGCGCAATCACGTTGACGGGCGGCAGTTCAGTGGGGACCGGATCGGCCGTCTGAGCATGCAGGACAGTCGATGGCAGTGCAGAGCCAATAACAGCCAGCACGGCCGCAGCGCCTCGCGTATAGACCGAAGAAGACAAAGACCGTGTTGCCGCACGCAACAACGCAGCAGCCATGACGCCCACCCCCAAGCCGCGGTTCGGCTTGATCCCCGACGAACCTTGGCTCGGAGACTGCGGGAACGCCCTTGCTTTGGCAAACAAGATCAATGCCGGGGGACCGGGATTCTTTTCCATCTGGAATCGGGAAAAATTCCCGATTTTGATGGACGGGCACACGCACACGATACGGGCGGGATGATTCCGGCCGACTTGGCGCAAATTCGTGCCCAAAAGGCGGGCATCGCCGCCTTTGGGACCGCCGATCGTCTCAGTCCTTGAACTCGCAGCCGAGGCGCAGCAGGGCCTCGTCGACCCAGCGGCGGTCGCTGGTGCCGGCGAGGATTTGCTGGATGGCCTTTTCCTCGGTCGCCTTCTTGGCCTCGGTCAGCTTGCAGATCGCCTCGGCGTCGTCATGGGGCACGCAGAGCACGCCGTCGTCGTCGGCCACGACGAGATCGCCGGGCTCGACGATCATGCCGTCGATCGAGACGGCGCAGTTGATCTCGCCCGGGCCGTCCTTGTAGGGGCCGCGATGGGCGACGCCGGCGGCGAACACCGGGAACGATCCGGCGCGGATCGCGCCGGCATCGCGGATCGAGCCGTCGATCACGAAGCCCGCGACGCCCTTCTTCTCGGCCAGCGTCGACATGATCTCGCCGATGATGGCGTTGACGAGGACGCCGCCGGCATCGACCACGATGACGTCGCCGGGCTGGGCCAGGTCGATCGCCTTGTGGACCATCAGATTGTCGCCGGGACGGGTCTTGACCGTCAGCGCCGGGCCGCCGAGCCAGCCGCCCGCATGCATCGGCCGCAGCCGGTTGGTGCCCGCGATCCGCGACATCGAATCGCTGATATTGGCGACCGGCAGGGTGCGGTAGCGCGCGACGAGGTCAGGCGACACTTTCCGCTTCGCTTTGTGAATTGCAAATCCTATGGCCATCGGTTTTCTCCGAGATTGATTGGTTGAAGTCGATTGTCGGTCTTGCCGCTTGGTTGGACCCTCATGGTGAGGAGCGCGGAACGCGCGTCTCGAACCATGTGGCCCGGTTAGTGGCCTGCATCCCTCGAGACGCCCGCTTCGCGGGCACCTCAGGATGAGGAGTTGGAGTGCTTGTCTCGGCTTCGTTCAATGCGCGCGGCGTTCGAGATGGGCGTTGAGGCGAGGATAGACGCGGCGGGCGTTGCCTTCAAAGATCTTGGCCTTGTCCGCCGCGCTCAGCGGCAGCGCGTCGATATAGCGGCGGGTGTCGTCGAAGTGATGACCCGTTTCAGGATCGATGCCGCGGACCGCGCCGACCATTTCGGACGCAAACAGGATGTTCTCGACAGGGATTACCCTGGTCAACAGCTCGATGCCGGGCAAGTGATAGACGCAGGTGTCGAAGAACACGTTCTTCAAGAGATGCTCCGACAGCGGCGGCAGCTTCATGTCCTGCGCGAGGCCACGGTAGCGGCCCCAGTGGTAGGGCACCGCGCCGCCGCCATGCGGGATGATGAACCGCAGGGTCGGGAAGCGCTTGAACAGATCCGAAGTCAGGAACTGCATGAAGGCGGTGGTGTCGCCGTTGAGGTAATGCGCGCCGGTGCCGTGGAAGCAGGGATTGCAGGACGAGGAGACATGGACCATCGCCGGCACGTCGAGCTCGACCATCTTCTCATACAGCGGATACCACCATTCGTCGGTCAGCGGCGGATCGCACCAATAGCCGCCGGCGGGATCGGGGTTGAGGTTGCAGCCGACGAAGCCGAGCTGGGTCACGCAGCGCTCCAACTCCTCGATGCAGTTGGCAGGCTTGATGCCCGGGCTCTGCGGCAGCTGGCACACGGGGACGAAGTTCTGCGGGAACAGCGTGCAGACCCGGTGCACGAGGTCGTTGCAGATCGTGGTCCATTCGCGGCTGGTCGCTTCCTTGCCGACGTGATGTGCCATGCCGGCGGCGCGCGGCGAGAAGATGGTGACGTCGGTGCCGCGCTCCCTTTGCAGGCGAAGCTGCGCGCCCTCGACGCTGGAGCGGATCTCGTCATCGGTGATGCCGAGATTGGTGGTGAGCGGCCGGCGCGACTTGTCGGCGAGGCCGGCGAGCTGCTTGTCGCGGAAGATCTGCAGCTTGGCCGGCTCGGTGGTGTAATGGCCGTGACAATCGATGATCATGGTTGCTTCCTTGGCAGGGGTGTCAGTGTGCGACGGATGACGGGATCGCGCCCGTCAATTCCGTCTCGCGCGACTTGACGCGCATGGTGGCGGCGATGGCGGAGGCGACGAGCAGGAAGCCGGCGATGCCGACCAATGCCCAGGAGAAGCTTCCGGTGGAGTCCTTGATCAGGCCGATGCACCACGGCCCGATCAGGCCGCCGAACTGCGCCAGCGTGTTGACCAGCGCGATCGAGGCGGCGCCGGCCGCGCCGGTCAGCAGCGAGGCATTGATGCTCCAGAACAGCGGGTTGCCGGCATTGAGGCTGAAGCCGACGATGCACAGGAACACGAAGGCCAGCACCGGGCTCGCGACATAGGCGCTGCCGAGCATCGCGACCGCGGCCAGCAGATAGACCGCCGCGAGATGAAACTTGCGATCGCCGGTCTTGTCCGAGCTGCGACTGACCACGATGGTGCCGATGACGCCGAGCAGCGGCGGGATTGCCGAGAGGAAGCCGACCTGGACGTTGCTGAGATCGCCCATGCCCTTGATGATCTGCGGCAGCCACAGCAAGAGGCCGTAGATCCCGACCAGTGCGCAGCCGAACAGCGCCGCCAGCAGCCAGACCCGGATATCGAGGACGCATTCGATCAACCTGTGCTTCCCCTGTTGTTCGATCTCGGCCCGCTCGGCGGCGAGTTCGCCTTCCAGCCAGGCCGCCTGTTCTTTGGTGAGCCAGCTCGCCTTGGCTGGGCGGTCGGTGAGATAATAGAGCGTGAACAGGCCGAGCAGAATGGTCGGCACGCCCTCGGCGAGGAACATCCATTGCCAGCCGTGGAGACCGGCAGTGCCATCGAACGAGGTCATGATGCTGGTCGAGATCGGCCCGCCCAAAACCGCCGAGAACGAGCCGGCGATGATGTATCCCGCCACCGCGCGGGCGCGATAGCGCGCCGGAAACCAGTAGGTGAGGTAAAGCACCACGCCGGGCATGAAGCCGGCTTCCGCGACGCCGAGCCCGAACCGCATCACATAGAGGCTGAGCGGATTCCAGACAAAGGCGGTCAACGCGGCGACCAGGCCCCAGGTGATCAGGATGCGCGCCAGCCAGATCCGGGCGCCGAGCCAGTGCAGCATCAGGTTGCTCGGCACCTCGAGCACCATGTAGCCGAGGAAGAAGATGCTGGCCGCGAAGCCGAAGATCGCGGGGCTGAGGCCGAGGTCCTTGTTCATCGTCAGCCCGGCATAGCCGAGATTGATACGGTCGAGATAGTTGAAGAACATCATCACGAACAGGATCGGGATCAGCCGCCAATAGACGCGGCGGATGGTCTGTTGTTCGAGCTCAGTGACGGACGCTCCGGCCATTGCAATCCTCCCGTTCATTGTGATGGCGTTCATTGGGTTGCGGCGCCATTTCGGATGTTGTTAGGGTGTCCAGTCTCTCGTTCGTGCGGCAGCCGTTCGGCGTCGTCCGAAGCTGCGCCTGCTGTCATCGTTCTGAGGTCGATGCCCTGCTGCTCGGGCAGCAGCAATGCCGCGCAGAACGCGGCGGTGTAGCCGCAGATGGCGCAGATCGCCATTGCGTCGCCGAGATGCATCCGCGTCGAGAGAATGCCGACGGTCGCCGGCACGATCGAGCCGAGGCCACGCCCTGCGCTCAGCGCGAATCCGGCGCCGTTGGCGCGGATGCTGGTTGGAAACAGCTCGGCAAAGGTCGGCATCAGGCCGGAGGCGAGGCCTGCCTGCAGCGCGCCGAGAAAGAATCCGAGGATGACCGTGATGCCCTGTCCGATCGGCGCTTGGGTGTAGACGACGACGTTCAGTGCCTGGCAGACCAGGAACAGCATGAAACCCTTGCGGCGGCCGATGCGGTCGGTGATCAGGCCGAAGGCGATCGGTCCGACGAATGATCCGAAGATGTTGACGGCGAGATAGCCGGCGGTGTGCGTGACCGGTAGATGCAGCCCGGTTTGCAGATAGGTCGGCAGCCAGGTGATCATCACATAGGCCGCGCCAAGCGTGCCGGTGGTGAAGAAGGTCGCGACCAGCGTCTTGAACAGATGCTCGCCGGTGAAGATGGTCCAGAAGCTATGCGCCGGCGAGGCGGCGCGCTGTGCCTTCTCCTCGACGAAGATCGCGGATTCCGGCACGAAGCGGCGGACGAAGAAGACCAGCAGCGCGGGGAGGATTCCGATCGCGAAGAACACACGCCAGGCCATGTCCTGCGACAGCCAGCCGAAGATGACGGGAAACAGCGCCACCGACAGCGCATTGCCGACGGCGTATCCGCTCTGGATCGCGGCGGCGACGCGGCCGCGCATGCCGGCCGAAACCACTTCGGCGACCAGCACGGCACCGACCGCGGCCTCGCCGCCATAGCCCATGCCCTGGATGGCGCGCGCGACCAAGAGATACCAGAAGCCGTCGGCAAAGGCGGCGGCAAAGGTCGAGACCGCGACCAGGAGGATGGTGAATTGCAGCACGCGCACCCGGCCGAACCGGTCCGCGGCAATTCCGGCGACCCAGCCGCCCAGGGCGGTGCCGATCAACGAGCTGGAAGCCAGAATGCCGGCGTCAGGCCGCGACAGGCTCAGCGTTGCGATCAGCGCCGGCGTGACCAGCGCGTAGATCGTCGTGTCCATCGAATCGAGTGCAAGGCCGCCGAAGGCGGCGAAGAAGGTCTTGCGTTCGACGGCGGACAGCTTGGACAGCCACCCCAGATTCATGTTCGTTTCCTCTTGATGTCGCGGCCTCTTGGTGGGCCGTTTCTGCGAGATTTAAGGCGCGTCGAGTGCCGCCGGGTTCACCACATTGGTGCGATCGATGTGGCGTTGCGTGAGGACAGCTGCGATGTTGCGCGCGGCCTCGACGCCGGTCCGCGTGATCGATGCGCCGGTTTGGGCTGCGATATGCGGCGTCACGATCAGGTTCGGCGCCTGCAGGATCGGCCTGTCTTTCGCCGGCGGCTCCTCCGCCAGCGTGTCGAGGCCGGCACCGGCGAGATGGCCGCTGCGCAGCGCCGCGCACAGCGCGTCCTCGTCGACCAGCGCGCCGCGCGCGGTGTTGATCAGGAGGGAGCCGGGCTTCATGGCGTTGAGCCGCCCGGCATCGATCATGCCGCGCGTCGCATCGGTCAGCGGCGCGTGCAGGCTGACGATGTCGGAGACCGCAAGCAGCTCGGCGAGATCGGCGGCTTCGCGCGCCAGCGCCGGATCGACACGGCCGCTGCTCCGGCCGAGCGCGACGACGCTCATGCCGAGCGCGGCCGCCGCGCGGGCGACGTGCCGGGCGATGCGACCGAAGCCGACCAGGCCGATCGTGCGGCCGCGGATTTCGCGGCCGCGATAGGTGGCGCGGTCCCAGGCGCCGGAATGGGTTCGCGCGTTCAGGCTGACGACGTCGCGCCCGAGCGCGAGGATTAATGCGATGGTGTGCTCGGCAACCGCAGGCGCATTCGCGTCGCCCGCGACCATCACCAGCACGCGCCTGGCGGTTGCGGCATCGATATCGACGCTGTCGATGCCGGCGCCGTGCTTTGCGATCACGCGCAGGTGCGGATTGCCGGCGATGGTGGCGGCGGAGAACACCGGATTGCCGCGCATCAGGATCGCCTGCGTCGGCGCCCGCGCCATCTCATGCGCGAGACGCTCAGGCGTGACGGCATCGCGCATCAGCACGACATCTGCACCGATCTCGCTGAGGACATTGACGGCGGCCGGCGCGAGGCTGTCGCCGGTGACGAGAACGCGAAACGGAACGGTCATCTTCTATCGTCCGCTGCGATATTGCATGGCTGACCCGCTGCGAGCGCCGCGCCGTCGTGTCTGAACCTGACGCATTTCGCGCGCTTCTCCCTTGGAGGACTGGTGATTTCGCGCGAAGATCGGGAAACGGCCCCGTGAGGTCAAATACCTTGTTGACCCCCGACTTATAGGGAATCGGAATAAGCGATGGATTACAGGCAGCTTCGTTACTTCATCGCGGTAGCCGAAGAGCTCAGCTTCAGCCGCGCCGCCAAACGCTTGCATGTCAGCCAGCCGCCGCTGAGCACGCAGATCAAGGCGATGGAGGAAGAGCTCGGCACGCGCCTGTTGGCGCGGACGCGGCGCGCGGTGGAACTGACGCAAGCCGGACAATTGCTGCTGGAACATGCGCGGCGCGCGGTCAGCGAACTCGATCTGGCGTCGGAGACGGTGCGCCGTGCGGCGCGCGGCGAGGCCGGCATGATCCGGGTCGGCTTCACCGGCTCGGTCCCGATGCTCGACATGTTCGCCGAGCTGTTCCGCAGCTTTCGCGCCAGCTATCCGCGGGTGAAGATCGAACTCCGGCACATGTCGACGGCAACGCAGCTGCGCGCGCTTGCCGACGCCGAACTCGATGTCGCGATTATGCGCCCGCCGCTCGATTTCAGGCCGGCGGCCGATCTGCAGGTCCATGTGGTGTGGCGCGACCGGCTGATGGTGTTCCTGCCGCTGGATCATCCGCTGGCCGGCGCGAAGGGCGCGCTCGAGATGGCCAACCTTGCCGAGCATGAATTCGTCGGTATGGCCGAGAGCGGCTGCGGTGTCGGTGATCAGGCCGCGATGCTGTGCCGGCGGGCGGGCTTTGCCCCGCGCGTGGTGCAGGAGGCGCATGAACTGCGCACCGTGCTCAGCCTGGTTGCGGCCGGGATCGGGCTGTCGATCCTGCCGTCGTGCTACCAGCAGGCCGGCGTGATGAATGTGGTGGCGAAGCCGCTGGACACGCCGGATGCGGAGAGCCGCATGCTGGTGGCGATGCGCTCCAACGCCTCGCTGCTGCCGCGCCGGTTCGTCGAATGCGCGCTGCAGGCAGCGTCGCGCAGCGCACCGCCGCTTGTTCCGGAGGTTGCGGCAGTGAGTCGTTGATCGTGCCGCACGCCCTATACTTTCGTCGGCCGTAGTCTTCCGGCATCCCGTCTGGCCCTGCTCTTGCATCGTTCAATGTCAGGTGCTGGGGCGCGGATGTGTCGTGCTCTCGCCTGCGGCGGCAGCGTCGCAGGCGAGCAGTCTGTGACGCGCGCCCGCAGCTGGATCGACACGGAGACGACGACATGCACGCCATCACGCGTGCGGCACTGCTGCTCGGGACGATGTGGCTGACATCGCCGACCCTGGCGCGGGACGACGGCCGCCACGCCAATTCACCGCTAAAGCCCTGGTTCGAAAGCCTGCACAGCGGCTATGGACAATGCTGCTCGGATGCTGACGGCTATGTGGTCGCCGATCCCGACTGGGAGTCTGATCACGGCAACTATCGCGTGCTCATCGACAATGAATGGGTTGTCGTGCCGAACGAGGCCGTGATTACCGAGCCGAACAAGATCGGGCGCACCATGGTGTGGAAGCACTATGTCGACGGCCACCCGCGAGTGCGCTGCTTCATGCCGGGCAGCATGACCTGAGGCGCATCGTCCGGGCTGCAACTCAGGCCGGCGGGACGAACACCCGGTTCGGGAATGCCTGCTCGACGACGTCGAGAAACGCGCGAACCTTTGCGCCGACCAGCCGTCGCGAGCTCTGCAGTGCCCAGATATCGACCGGAGGTCTGGCATCCGTTCCCCAATAGGCAAGCCGACCCGCGGCAATGTCGTCATCGACCAGCAGCTTCGGCAGCAGGGCCGCGCCCGCGCCTGCGAGCACCGCATCGCGCATCATCAGCATCGATGAGAGACGCAGCATTGGCCGCGGCCTGAGCATCATTTCTTCGCGTTCATGTCGGATGCGCCAGAGCGTGTCCAGCGGCGTCTGCGACATCAGAACGGCATCGACGGAGACGCCATTCGGATCGCGCGCGGCGGTCGTCGGCCGTTGTCGATCGGGATGCGCCACGACGAGCAGTTCGTCGCTGAGGAAGCGGCGGCCGACCAGACGTTCATCCGCTGACGGGTTGATGCGGATGACGAGGTCATAGCCGTCCTCGACCGGGTCGACCAGGCGATCCTCCGCGACGATCTCGAGCTGGACGTCGGGATAGGCGTGCGCAAAGCGCGCACCGATCCGGCCGAACGCGACATGGGCGAGCAAGACCGGCGCACTGACCCGCAAGCGGCCGCGGGGCGTCGACGCGCCGAGCACCACGGCTTCGCCGGCCTCGGCGATGTCGGACAGCGGACCGCTGGTGCGCTCGTGCAGCGCGCGGCCCTCATCGGTCAATCGCAGACTCTGCGAACCCCGCTCGATCAAGCGGACGCCGAGACTCTGTTCCAGTTCGGCGACGCGGCGGGACAGCGTGGCCTTGGCCCGTCCGGAAGCGCGGCTGGCGCGGCCGAACCCGCCATGCGCGGCCACCAGGTTGAAATCGGTGAGCGCCTGAAGGTCCATCGAACTGTTCCATATTCGAAACGGTCTGTTCAGATAATGCCATCTTCAAAGGAAAATTGGAACGGATAGCTTCTCTGCAACGGCAGACGGTCTGCCCCAAAAGAGGAGCATTCGACATGGCCATTCTGGTGACAGGCAGCACGGGCACCATCGGCACCCAGGTTCTCAATCATCTCGCCGGTCAGGGCGTCGAGGTTCGGGCCCTGACGCGTTCGCCCGGCAAGACGCAATTTCCGCAGCGCGTGACGGCGGTTCGCGGCGATCTTGCCGACGTGGATTCGGCCCGTGCGGCGCTCATTGGCGTCAGCACGCTGTTCCTGCTGGTGCCGAACGCCGCCGACGAACTGACGCAGGCGATGCTGACGCTGACCGCCGCACGCGAGGCCGGCGTCAAGGGCATCGTCTATCTCTCGGTGTTCAAGGGCGAGGCCTATGCCGACGTGCCGCATTTCGCCGGCAAGCACACGGTCGAGCGGATGATCGAGGCGCTCGATCTTCCCGCGACTGTCCTGCGTCCGGCCTATTTCATCCAGAACGATCTTCGGCTGAAGGAGCCGCTGCTGAACTTCGGCGCCTACGGCATGCCGATCGGCGCGAAGGGCATCTCGATGGTCGATATCCGCGACATCGGCGAGGCGGCCGCGATCGAGCTGCTGCGCCGCGAGCGCGCGTCCGCACCGCTGGGCCGCGAGACTTACGCGCTGGTCGGCCCCGACGTCGTGACCGGCGAGGGCGCGGCTGCGATCTGGCGCGATGAGCTTGGCCGCGCGGTCAGCTATGGCGGCGACGATCTCGCGGCGATGGAGCAGCGTTTCAAGGCAGCGATGCCGGCATGGCTCGCGCTCGACATGCGCCTCATGTTCGGCCGGTACCAGAGCCACGGCGCGGTTGCGACGGCCGACGAGCTGGCACGCCTGACGAATCTGCTCGGCCGCGCGCCGCGGGCCTATCGCGATTTCGCCCGCGACGCCGCCGCGCAGTGGCACAAGGGCTAGCTGCGAATGAAGGCTTTACAGCGAAGCAAGCGCTTCCTTCAGCTCTCCCCCGCGTGCGTGTTCGGTCCCGTGTGATTGGCGAGGGCCTGGATTGGCGCCAGGTAGCCGAGGCATTTGAGGCGGGTCCGATTGTAGTCGTGGACGAACTTGGCGATGAAGGTGTCGCGGTCGGCGTGGTTGACAAAGGTACGGCGCGCGCTGCCCCGTTTGTGTTCGCGGTCGATGGCTTCGGCGATGCGCCGGTTGAAGCGTTCGACGAGGCCGTTGGTCTGCGGATGGTAGGGCTTGGTCAGGCGATGCTCGATTGCGCGCTGCTTGCAGAGCCGATCAAAGGGATGGTCGCCGGAAGGCTTCCCGACCGGTTTGTTCTTCTTGTCGACGGCGAAGCGGTCGGTGAACTCGGCTCCGTTGTCGGTCAGGATGGTGTGAACCTGGTGCGGAAAATCAGCCAGGAAGCGCTTAAGGAAACCGGTCGCGGTCGTTCCGTCTCGCCTGGAATGGATCTCGACGAAGACGTATCGGGTGGCGCGATCGATCGCGACAAAGGCATAACTGGTGCGGCGCTGCAGCGCGGGCAGATACTTCACGTCGATATGAATGAAGCCGATGCTGGCGCTTTCGAAGACGCCGGCCCTGGGCTTGTCGGGCTTGGCAAGCCGGCTGATGCCGTTGCGCTGCAGGCAGCGGTGGATCGCGCTGCGGGACAGCTTGGCATTGATGCACCGCTGCATCACCTCGACGATATCGTCCAGCGGCAGCTGCAGCGATGTCCGCAGCTCACACACTGCCCGTTCCTCAAGGGCGGACAGGCTGGTCGTGAGGTGCTTCGGCCGATGCGAGCGGTCCTCGACCGTCGTGCGGCCGCGCCAGCGATAGATTGTGGTCTCGCTGACCCCCAGCTCGGCCGCCAATTGGGCGACCGACTTCCTGCTGCGCTGGATGTAGGCACGCGTCTTCGGTGTCGTCGTGGCGTTCGCGTGCAAGCTCAGTTCCATGACACGAGGCGCTCCCTAACAAAGGCCACGCCTCGTTCTACACCGATTCCATCCAACCAATCTGCAGGGACCAAACACGTGCGCAGGGGTGTCCGGGGAATGATTCACTGTGTCGCGGTGCATGCTCGGCAGGACCGAGGCAAATCGGTCTTTTCTGGTTGTCGAGACACAGAGGGCCGAGCATGCGATATCGCGGTAGCATTTTTGGAAGGCTGCTTGAACCGATCAATCGACGGCAGTTTCAGACGGTTGTGGATCGTCTGGACGGGGATGCCTACGACAAGTCGTTCAGGAGCTGGGATCATCTGGTGGCGCTGATCTATGCCCAGCTTAGCGGCAACAGCAGTCTGCGCGGGGTGGTGACTGGCTTCAACGCCAATTCGCAGCATCACTATCACTTGGGAACCGGCAAGCTGTCGCGCTCGACGTTGTCCGATGCCAATGCCCGCCGTCCGATCGGCATTTTCGCGCAAACCTTTGCGGCGCTGTCGGCGATGGCGCGTCGCCAGCTGCGGAGTGAAGGCATGGAGATGGTGCGTCTGATCGACGCCAGTCCGATCCCGCTCGGCAAGGTCTGCAGTTGGGCGACGTGGAACGGCCGCATCCGCGGCATGAAGCTGCATGTCGTCTACGACCCAAGGAGCGATGTCCCGACCTGCGTCGAGATGACGGCCGCGAACGTCAATGACATCGAGATCGGCCGACAGACCCCAATCCAGCCCGCCACCACCTATGTGTTTGACAAGGGCTATTGCCGTTTCGACTGGTGGCAGAAGATCAATGATAGCAAGGCTTTCTTCGTTACCCGGGCGAAGACGAGCATCCGTCTTCGCTCGCTCAGGCATCGCGCCATCCGCAAGCGTAACGGGGATGGCTTCGAAATCCTTGCCGATGACGAGGTGAAGCTCACCAGCAAGGGCGATTCGCGCCTTCCAATCCCGCTCCGCCGCATCAAGATCAGACGCGAGAAAGGCGGCAAGATCACACTCCTGACCAACGACCTTGCCCGTAGCGCCGTCGAGATCGCCGCCCTCTACAAGAGCAGATGGCAAATCGAGCTGCTGTTCCGCTGGATCAAGCAGCATCTCGATATTCGCAAGTTCCTCGGCGCCAACGACAACGCGATCCGCCTTCAGGTGCTCGCTGCGATGATTGCCTACCTGCTGCTGCGCATCGCCGCTCACACCAACTGCATCAAAATGCTCCCGCTCAGGTTCGCCGAACTCGTCGGCCAGCTCCTGCTCACGCGTCGATCCCTCGCTGCCATCGACAAACCTCCGCCCATCAACCCCAGCCGTCGGAAATCAACCATCTCACCTGACCAGATGGAGCTCCGCTATGCCTGAATTTCCCCGGACACCCCTGCCGCGTGCGGGGCGAGGTCGGAATTCAAGCGTAGCTTGAATTCCGGGTGAGGGGGGAGCCTCCGCGAATTTTTCTGGCTCCGTTGACGTGGTGACAGCCCCTCACCCCAACCCTCTCCCCGTAAGAACGGGGCGAGGGAGCGACAGTTCCGTTGCGGCCGCCAAGCGAACACGATGTCTAGTTGCTACGGCGCACGAGGAAGCGCGTGATCACGCCGCCAAGCGTGGCGTGGTCGAGCGGTTCGGTGAGCGAAGTCTTGGCGGCTTCGATCAGGGCATCCGGCGCGAGGCCGCGGCGCAGGTCGCACAGCGCGTCGGCATAGTCGGCGGTGAATTCCGGATGCGGCTGCACCGACAGCGTCGTGCCGTTGGCGTAGAGCAGGGCGGCGTGCGGCGTGAACCCGGACGACAGGATGGTGCGCGCTGAGGCGGGCGGGGTGATCACCTGGTCCTGATGCGAGCAGGCGACGGCGATCGTCTCGCCGTCGATCAGTCCGTTGTCCGGCGCGATCCGGTAGACATGGCGTCCGATGCCCCAGCCTTTCTCGGATTTGCGCACCGTGCCGCCGAGCGCCTGCGCGATCAGCTGATGGCCGAAGCAGACGCCGACGGTTGGAATGCGCTTGTCATGGGCCGTGCGCACGAAGGCTTCGAGCGGCGCGATCCACGCGACGTCGTCGTAGACGCCGGCGGCCGATCCTGTGATCAGGATCGCATCCAATGCGACCGGATCCGGCAGCGTCTCGCCATTGGCGAGGCTGACGACGTCGCAGGTAACAGAGGAATCGGCGGTGGCTACCATCCGCTGAAACATCTGCGGATAGCTGCCGTGGCGCTCGCGGAATTGCGGACTGACGAGCCCGGTTTCGATGATGGTGATGCGGGGCATGGAACGCGCTGACAGATGAGCGGGGATGCCTCAGCCTTTACTCCGAAAGCACTGGCGGCGACAAGCCGCGCGCGGCGGTCGCCGATCAATTCCGCGACGGTGCCGCCGCGTCGATCGTGGCGGTGTGCTGCGCTGTCGGCGCCGGCGTCGTTGCGACGATCACGGGCTCGCTGCGGTAGCGCGGCAGCTGATCCTCGAGCGAGTAGCCGACGCAGAGCGCGAGGCTCGACCAGACCGCCATGCTGAAATACAGCGACATCCAGGCGATCTCGTCGCGCCACTCGGCGATGTCGTGGGTCACGACCCAGCGCCGGCTGACGTCGCGCAGGCCTTCCAGCGGATGCAGCAGCGTGCCGCCGGCGGCGAGGTTGGCGCGCCAGCGATTCAGATACATCGGGACGTCGACGGTCATCAGGAAGGCGAGGAAGGCGGCGATGCCGAGGATCGCGACGATGAAGGCCCAGCGCACCGGGCCATGAAACTCCGGCAGCAGCCGGCACAGCGCGATCCCGACCAGGAAGAACACCACCGCCCAGATCGAGTTCTCGATCGCGTTGCAGAGATAATGGGTGGTCAGCACCGCATACCAGGAGAAGCATTCCGCGATCACGATCAGCGGCACGATGATCCAGGCGATGTTCACGGTGGTCTCGGCGCCGGTCATGGTGCCGAGCTGATGCAGGATGATCGCCCATTGCGCGGCGAAGCAAACCTCGGCGACGGTGGCGACGGTGCGGCCGACCACGACGCTCGACAGCCAGGTGTCGAACAGGCAGATGCGCTGCACGTCGGCGCGCGGCAGGACCGAGCGGAAGGCACAGCCGAACACATAGGCCGCGCACAGCAGCATCATCAGGCCGATGCCCGAGGTGTTGCTGAAGCTGCCATTGGCTTGTTCATTGAACTGGCGGTAGAGCGCGAACCAGATCGCGATATTGGCGGCGCTGACGAGGCTCAAGAAGCCCCACCACCGGACCACTGGATTTGACCAAGCCAGCGAAACCGGCCGTGCCCGCCACTCCATGCTCATTCACCGCTCCACGTGTAACCGAATTGATATTGAACTGTAGCAATTCTGTCATAGAAGCCGGCGAATCACGAACTAAAAATTGCGTGTGGGAGCGAGCCGGGCAGATCCGATTATGACAGTGCCCGATTATGACAGTGCCCGATTGTGACAGTGCGCGATTGTGACAGTGCGCGATGGCGCGTGACCGTCAGCCGCGCAGCGCCGTCTCGGGAATGGTGCGGCGAACCACCTCGCGCATCGCGAAGCTGGAATGGATGCGGGCGACTCCCGGCATCCGCGACAGATGCTGCTTGTGGATGCGCTCGAAGTCGGCGATGTCGCGGGCGATCACCTGCAGATGATAATCGTCGCTGCCCGACATCAGATGGCAGGACACGACGTCGGGACAGCGCGCGATCGCAGCTTCGAAGGCTGCGAGATAATCCTCGCTCTGCTTCTCCAGCGTGATGGTGACGACGACGGTCGTCACCAAGCCCAGCGCCGATGGTTCGAGGTCGACGCGATAGCCGCGGATCACGCCGATCTCCTCGAGATGGCGGATGCGCCGCGCGCAGGCGGTCGGCGACAACCCGACCTTCTCGGCAAGCTCGATTTGGCTGGCGCGGGCATCAGCGACCAGCTCGGCGAGGATTCTGAGGTCGATACGATCGAGACCGTCCACGCAGATTTCCTTCAAGAGCTGAGCTGGAAGCGAAGGATATGGGCGTATTTTGCTGTGAGCAAGCCGGAAATCGCTGAGAAACGCCATGTGACGGGGCATAGCCTTGACGACGGCGGAAACGAATCCTTCAAGGAGCGGACCATGCGCATCGGCGTGCCCAAGGAAATCAAGGTCGAGGAATATCGGGTCGGGCTGACGCCTGACTCGGTGCGGGAATATGTGGCGCACGGCCACGAGGTCGTGGTCCAGCGCGGCGCCGGTGACGGCATCGGTGCCGGCGACGACGTCTACACGCAGGCCGGCGCGCGGATCGCCGATACCGCCGAAGAGGTGTTTTCCGTCGCCGAGATGATCGTGAAAGTGAAGGAGCCGCAGCCGTCCGAATGGATCAGGCTGCGCGAGGGACAGATCCTCTTCACCTATCTGCATCTCGCGCCCGATGTGCCGCAGACCGCGGGTCTGATCGCCTCCGGCTGCACGGCGGTGGCCTATGAGACGGTGACCGACGCACAAGGTGGACTGCCGCTGCTCGCGCCGATGAGCGAAGTCGCCGGCCGGCTCGCGATCGAGGCCGCGGGCGCCGCGCTGCGCAAATCCGCCGACGGCATGGGCAAGCTGCTCGGTGGCGTGCCCGGCGTTCCGCCGGCGCGGGTTGCGATCATCGGTGGCGGCGTGGTCGGCACCCATGCGGCGCGGATGGCGGCAGGCCTTGGCAGCGAAGTCACCATTCTCGACCGCTCGTTGCCGCGGCTGCGCGCGCTCGACGACCTCTTCCTCGGCCGCGTCCGCACCCGTTACGCCACGCTGGAAGCGATCGAGCAGGAGGTCTTCGCGGCTGATGTTGTGATCGGCGCGGTGCTGGTGCCGGGCGCCAGCGCGCCAAAGCTGGTGTCGCGCGCGCAGCTTGCAGGCATGAAACGCCGCGCGGTGCTGGTCGACGTCGCGATCGACCAGGGCGGCTGCTTCGAGACCTCGAAGCCGACCACGCATCAGGCGCCGACTTACCTCGTTGATGACATCGTGCATTATTGCGTCGCCAATATGCCTGGCGCGGTGCCGGTCACCTCGAGCCACGCGCTCAATCATGCCACCTTGCCGTTCGGGCTGGCGCTGGCATCGAAGGGGCTGCGCGCGCTGGTCGAGGATCCGCATCTGCGCGCCGGCCTCAACGTGCATCGCGGCCGCATCACCAACCGCGCCGTCGCCGAAAGCCAGCATCTGTCGGCCGTGATGCCGGAAGAAGCGCTGGCGTCGTAGGAAATTCGAAAGATCTAACTGCAGCGCGGGTCCCAACCTCCCCTTCAAAAGGGGAGGTCGCTTTGCTCGCCAGAGCAAAGCGGGTGGGGATCAACTCTCTCCACATAGAGCGTCGCCTGCGGCTGACCCCCATCCCGACCTTCCCCCTCAGGGGGAGGAGAAGACAGATATTTAGTCCGAATGCTTCGCTTCATCCGGGCTACGGCTCCGTCATCCGCACGACGCGTTATGCGTCCCAAGAGGTCATTTCTCAACGAATTTTGGCCCGGCTTCATCTGTCAATTCCTTCAGCCGGCTCTGCATGACTTCAATGATGTGCGCGCGCTTTGCCGCGATACGTTCGATGGGGCCGCCGATGCCGATAGCCAGCGGAGCGCGTCGCTTTGGCAGGGGAACGAGCATGCCTATTGTGTTTGCGCCTGGCGTCGTGCGGCCGCCTGTCTCGGAAAAGCCGCGGCGGCGAATGCGCTCGACCTCCTCGAGAAAGGCGGATTCGCGAACGCGCGCCGATTGACTCGGCTCCTCGGCGTTGTTGCGCCGGATAATGCCGCGAATTTTGGTGTTCGGCATTTGGCTCAGCAGCACATGTCCGAGCGCGGTCCGCACCATCGGTCGTATTTGACCGGCTTGTGCCGTGTACTGAAGCTGAGAGCCGCCGGGGACAACGTGCAGATATTGCATCCCGGCGGCGCCGGCCTGTTGTCCGAGCATGACGGTTTCGCCGCCCGTCGCGGTCCAGAGTTCCTCCATCAGATCGGTGAGCTTGGTATCACGGAACGGGGAACGACGGATCCAGTCACCCAGCAAATTGACCCGGTAGCTCGGGATGAAGAGCCGGGTCTTTCGCTCGTATTCCAGGTAGTTCAATTCAACGAGACATCGAAGCAACACTGACGTGCTCGACTGGGGCATCTCCAGCACGGACGATATTTCGGTCACGGAAGCAGCCCGCCTTGTTTTCCGAAAGAACTCCAGAACTGCAAACGTCCGCATGGCCGATTTGATGACGGCCGTCTTATTCGGATTCGGCATGGCTGGCTCCTCGGCGGGTCAAGTACCGCACCTCCATCACATATGTGATGTTAGGGCAAAACTGCTTCACTTGACGACAACTTTGGCCCAGATTGGCGTCAATAAGATCAAGCCGCATGGAAACGCACAGAGCAGGGGAAGGCGGATGCCCGGCCGAAGTTTGCTCGAGAAGATCTGGGACCAGCATGTCATTGCTCGCCTCAGCGAAGACACAGACCTCCTTCATATCGACCGCCATCTGCTGCACGATCTCGGCGGCTCGCGGGGCCTGCTCGATCTCAAGAGCCGGGGCCTCAATGTCCACAATCCCGAACTGACCTTTGCAACGCCGGATCACGCGCTGTCGACGGCGCCGGGCCGCGCCGGAACCAGCAAGATCGGACTGGAATTGCTGGCGGCGCTGCGGGTCGAGACCTCGGCGAGCGGCATCACGCTGTTCGACGTCGATCAGCCCGGCCAGGGCATCGTCCACGTCATCGGTCCGGAGCTCGGCCTGAGCCTGCCGGGCGCGACCATCGTCTGCGGCGACAGCCACACCTGCACCCATGGCGGCTTGGGGGCGCTCGCCTTCGGCATCGGGTCGAGCGAGCTCACCCATGTGCTGGCGACGCAGGCGCTGATCCAGCGCCGCCCGAAGACGATGCGCGCGCGCTTCGAGGGTAAGCTGCCGCTCGGCGTCACCGCCAAGGACATGATCCTGGCGCTGATCGGCCATATCGGCGCCGCCGGCGGCACCGGCTATGCGGTCGAATATGCCGGCAGTGCGATCCGCGCGCTGCCGATCGAGGGCCGGCTCACGATCTGCAACCTCTCGATCGAGCTCGGCGCCAAGATGGGAATGGTGGCACCGGACGAGAAGACGTTCGAATTCCTGCGCGGCCGTCCCTATGCGCCGCAAGGCGAGATGTGGGATCTCGCGGTGAAAGCGTGGCGCGAACTGCCGAGCGATCCCGATGCGGTGTTCGACCGCGAGGTCGTGATCGATGTCGAGAAGATCATTCCGCAGGTGACCTGGGGCATCAGCCCTGAGCACGTCGTCGGCGTCGATGGCGTGATTCCCGATCCGAAGACGGTCGACGATCCCTTGCGACGCGCTGCGATCGAGACCGCGCTGGAGTATATGGGCCTGCAAGGCGGCGCACCGATCGCGGGCACGCCGGTCGACTGGGTGTTCATCGGTTCCTGCACCAACAGCCGGCTGAGCGATCTCCGCGCGGCGGCTGAAGTGGCGCGCGGCCGCAAGGTCGCCGCCGGAGTCCGCGCCTGGGTGGTGCCGGGCTCCGAAAACGTCAAGCGCGAGGCGGTCGCCGAAGGGCTCGACAAGATCTTCATCGATGCCGGCTTCGAGTGGCGTGAACCGGGCTGCTCGATGTGTCTTGCCGCCAACGGCGAGGTGGTGGCGCCCGGGCAGCGCTCGGTCTCGACCTCAAACCGCAATTTCGTCGGCCGGCAGGGACCGCGGGCGCGGACGCATCTGGCGAGCCCCGCGAGCGCGGCGGCGTCTGCGATTGCCGGCGCGATCGCCGATGTCAGGATGATGGGACGCTAGAGCATGCCAAAGCCGTTCGACAAGCTCACCGCAACCGCCGCGCCGATCATGCGCGGCAATATCGATACCGACGTCATCATCCGCATCGAGCGGCTGGTGGGCAATTCGATCCGCGGCACGCTCGGTAAATGGGCGTTCGGCTCGCTGCGCTATCTGCCCGACGGCTCGGAGAATCCGGAGTTCATCCTGAACCGCGAGCCGTACCGCGAGGCGGAGATTTTGGTGACCGGGCCGAATTTCGGCTGCGGCTCCTCGCGCGAGGGCGCGGTGTGGTCGCTGCAGGAGCGCGGCATCCGCGCCATCATCGGCTCCGGCTTCGGCGACATCTTCTTCGCCAACTGCTTCCAGAACGGAATCCTGCCCGTCATCGTCGACAAGGCGGTGGTCGATCAGCTTGCCGCCGACATCGAGGCGACGCAGGGCGCGGGCAAGGTCTCGATCGACCTCGAGGCCCAGACCATCGTCTCACCGTCGGGCGCGCGGCATTCGTTCGAGATCGATCCGCGGCGGCGCGAGGGGCTATTGAAGGGGCTCGACGAGGTGGCGCTGACGCTGCAGCGCGACGACGAGATCCGCGCCTTCCAGGCCTCCGACCGCGCGGCGCGGCCATGGATTCATTCGACAACGACACCCGCTTCAAGGACACCGGCATGAGCACGCAATCCAATATGGTCAAGGTCGCCGTCGTCGGCGGCGAGGGCATCGGCCCCGAGGTCACCGCGCAGTCGCGCCGCGTGCTCGACTGGTTCGCGGCGAAGCGCGGCGTTCCGATGACGCTGCGCGAGGCGCAATACGGCCTGATCCCGTATCTGGCGACCGGCAAGGTGCTGCCCGAGGACACCGCCGAGGCGATGGACGAGGCCGATGCGATCCTGTGGGGTGCGACCGGCGGGCCGGAGACCACCGAAGTGCCGGCCGCGGCACGCAAGGCCGGCAGTCTGCTCGGCCTGCGCAGCAAATACGATCTCTATGCCAATCTGCGGCCGATCGTGGCGAGCCCGGCCCTGTCGGCCTCCGCGCCACTCAAGGCCGAGGTGCTCGACGGCGTCGATTTCGTCATCATCCGCGAATTGACCAGCGGCATCTATTTCGGCGAGCCGCGCGGCATCGAGACGCTGCACGACGGCCAGCGCCGCGGCTTCAACACCGAGCAATACACCACGAACCAGATCCGCCGCGTGGCGCGCTCGGCCTTCGAGCTGGCGCGGACCCGGCGCAACAAGGTCTGCTCGGTCGACAAGGCCAATGTGCTGGAGACCAGTGTGGTCTGGCGCGAGGAGGTGATCAAGCTGCACAAGGAGGAGTTCTCCGATGTCGAGCTGACCCATCTCTATGTCGACAACGCCGCGATGCAGATCGTGCGCGAGCCGCGGCAGTTCGACGTGATGGTGACCGGCAACATCTTCGGCGACATCCTGTCGGACTGCGCGGCGATGGCTTCGGGCTCGCTCGGCATGCTGCCGTCGGCCTCGCTCGGCCCGGTCGATCGCTTCGGCCGGCGCAAGGCGCTCTATGAGCCGGTGCATGGCAGCGCGCCCGACATCGCGGGCAAGGGCATCGCCAATCCGCTCGGTTCGATCCTGAGTGTCGCGATGCTGCTCCGCCTGACGCTGAACCGGCCCGAGGACGCCGACCTGCTCGAGAAGGCGGTGCAGACCGCGCTGGCCTCCGGCGCCCGCACGGCCGATATCGCCGAGGCCGGGGCGAAAAAGCTGTCGACTGTCCAGATGGGCGATGCGGTGCTCGGCGCACTCGACAGGATCTCGGCCAAGGAGCACGCGTGATGGCGCGCCTCACCATGCCCCACATTTCAAGGCGATCGGCGCTGACGGTCATCGCCGCCGGCGGCGCCGCGCTGGCGACCGGGCGTGCGTGGGCGCAGGCGGCCGCGGGCCGCGCGATCTATCCGGTCGCGGTGCCAGTCTATCAGACGCAGTTCGTTGCCGACCGTATAGGCTACTTCAAGGAGGCCGGGCTCGACTGCAAGCTGGTGCAGGGCGGCAGCGGCGTGAAGACCCGCGAGATCATCGCCTCGTCGCAGGGCGATATCGGCATCGGCGACGTCACCCATCCGATGCAGCTGACCAATCACGGCCGCGCCGCGCGCGTGCTGTTGCCGGTCGACACGCGATCGAACTCGGTGATGTTCATTATCCGCAAGGACCTGAAGGACCAGGGCATCAACTCGCTGGAGGCGTTCACGCAATGGAAGCGGCCCGACGGCCGCAAGCCGATCGTCTCGGTCTCCTCGCTCGGCGGCACCAACCATGTCTGGTCGTCCTATTACATGGAAACCATGGGGCTTGACGACAAGGTGACCTGGATCGGCACCGGCAATGTCGACACCATGCTGGGATCGCTGAAGTCGAAGCAGGTCGATATCCTCGTCAGCTCGCTCTCGCTGTTGAACGAGGCACAGCAGCAGGGCTGGGGCGAATTGCTGTTCGATGGCACCGACGAGGCGATCTGGAACAAGCATATCGGCGGCAAGGTGCCGGTCACGGCGCATTTCACGCTGCAAGCCACCATCGACAAGGACCCGGCCAAGATGCAGGCCTACGTCACCGCGCTGTGGCGGGCCTCGCAGTGGATCAAGACCCACAAGCCGACCGAGGTCTACGACGCCATCGAGCCCTATGTCGGCAGCACCTCGCGCGAGGCTAATCTGCTGGAGATTACGTCGATCCAGAAGGTCGCGGACTATGAGGGCTCGATCGACGCCGCGAGCTTCGCTCGCGGCGAGAAGGTCTGGTTCCGCGAGATGACCGGCATCAAGCCGCTCAAGATCGCCGATGTGGTCAATTCCAACCTGATCGAAGCGGCGCGAAAGGCCTATCCGGGTTGAGCGCGCTCGAGACAAGCGCAACCGTATCGCCGCGCGCCTCGGCCGATCGCCGCGTCGAGGTCAAGGGCCTGAGCAAGTCGTTCCAGCTCGCCAAAACCACGATCGAGGCCGTGCGCGACGTCACCTTCGACGTCCGCCGCGGCGAGTTCGTCGCGCTGCTCGGGCCGTCGGGCTCCGGCAAGAGCACCGTGCTCAACATGATCGCCTCGCTGATCCGCCCGACCGGCGGCGAGATCCTGATCGACGGCAAACGCGTCGTCGCCGGCAAGGCGACGCCCAATGTCGGCTACGTGTTTCAGCGCGACACGCTGTTTCCATGGCGGACCGTCGGCGACAATATCGGCTACGGGCTGGAACTATCAGGCGTGCCGGCTCACGAACGGAAGGAGCGCATCGCCGAATGCGTCGCGCAAGCCGGCCTGAAGGGATTCGAGAACGCTTATCCGTCGGCGCTGTCGGGCGGCATGCGGCAGCGCGTGGCGCTGATGCGGACGCTGATCGTCGAGCCGCAGATCCTCCTGATGGACGAGCCGTTCGGCGCGCTCGACACCCACACCAAGATCGACATGCACGAGGTGCTGCTCCGGATCTGGGAGCGCGAGCAGCAGACCGTGCTGTTCGTGACCCACGATCTCGGCGAGGCGTTGACATTGGCCGACCGCATCATCCTGTTCTCGGCGCGGCCGGGCCGGATCAAGGACAGGTTCGAGGTCGATTTCGACCGCCCGCGCGATGCGGTGAAGGTGCGCGAAACCCCGCATTACGCCGAGCTGTTCCAGCATATCTGGCATTCGCTGGGCGAGGAATTCGTCAGGGGCCGCAGCACATGAAGAGGTACGGCACGCTCGGCACGGTCGGCTGGCAGGTCCTGATCTGCGCAGTCGTGCTGTCGGTCTGGGAATGGGGCTACGACCTCCGCACCAAACTGCCCTGGCTGGTGCCCGACCTGCTCGATCCCTACTTCATCTCAAAGCCGTCGATGATCTTCGACAACTTCCTGATCCAGAGCTGCCTGACCTCGAAGCTCGGCGCCTTCAACAGCTGGTTCAACGGCGACTTCGGAAAGTGCCTGGCGCGCAACGAGAACAACCTCTGGGCCGCGACCGCCATCACCCTGAAGAATACCTTCTTCGGCTTCGTCACCGGCGTGGTCAGCGGCTTCGTCGCCGGACTGATCCTGGGACGATCCGATCGGCTGAGCGCGATCTTTCAGCCCTTCATCACCGCGGTGAATTCGATCCCGCGGATCGCGCTGGCGCCGATCATCGTGCTGGCATTCGGGATCGGCGACATGTCGAAGATCGTGACGTCGTGGATCGTCGTCGTGTTCCTGGTGTTCTTCAACACATTCGAGGGCGCCCGCTCGATCGACGAGGGTTTCACCAACGCGGCGCGGCTGCTCGGCGCCAGCGAGTGGCAGATCACCAGGACGGTGGTGATCCCCTCGACCATGGCCTGGGTGTTCGCCTCGCTGACGCCTGCGATCTCCTTCGCGCTGATCGGCGTGATCGTCGGCGAGTTCATTGGCGCCGAGCGCGGCATCGGTCGCCTCATCATCGAATCGGAGGCGCGCGGCGAGGCCTCGGGCATGATGGTTGCGGTCGTGGTGCTGATGCTGGTCGGCGTGGTGCTGTCGACGATCATCTGGCGGCTGCAGGCCTATCTGTTGCGCTGGCAGCGGCAACGCAGCGCCGAGTAGGCCGCGGGCCGTGGCGACGTCGCATTTGCCGCCACGGCCGGGCTGGATCTAGGCTGCATTTTCCGATGGCGAGGTCTCGCCGTCGAGCCAGTCCTGTTCCTTTGCCAGCGCGCGCCAAGCCGCTTCCATTCGCTTGAAGCGATTGTAGGTCGGCCCGTCGTCGGCACGCTCGGCAAGTTGCGCGCAGTTCTCCGCATTGTCGCGGAAGTGCTGTGACTGTTTCATGGAACGTCCTCCTATTAGTTAAGGACGTGGGACATCAATTCAGGCTATTCAACGTGTGGAACATGGGTATTTCGCCACACAGATGAATGCCTGTTCAGCGAGTTCCCGGCGCGATATTTCGCAACTGAGCGTGAGCAATTGCAGCACGGTCGATACAGGAACGGTGCGTCGCACTCGACGTTCCTCCTTCACGTCGCAACTGGAGGAGGAGAGACGGCATGAGGACGTATCTGCTAACCGCGGCCATGGTGACCGCGATCGCATCTCCTGTGTTCGCCGATGATATCGGTGTCCGCGCAGGTCCCGTCGGCGCAGGCGTAACGGTTGGTCGGGCACCCGAATATCGCGATCGCGATCGTGATCGCACCACGGTGATCAGGGAGCGTGAGCCGCGCCATGACCGGACCACGGTCATCAAGAAGCGGGACGAATTCGGCAATCGCAGCAAGACCGTCATCCATAACGACGACGATTGACGCCAACTCAGGCGATCTTGTGTGAGCATGAACGTCCGTCGCTGACCTCGTCACGGCGGACGTTTGCTTGGTGCCCCAGGCATGGAGCGACGATGGCGGCCGAGACGGAGCTCAAATTCCACGTTCCCGCGCGCAAGCTCAAGGGACTGAAGAAACCGCTGGTCGCCGGCAGCAAGAGCGGTGCACCATCCGAGAGCGATCTCATCTCGACCTATTTCGACACCGCGAAGCACAAGCTCAAGCGGCACGGACTGACGTTGCGCGTGCGGCGGGATGGCGGCAACTATGTTCAGACTATCAAGTCGGGAGCGGGTCCGCAGTTTGAACGGGGCGAATGGGAGACTGACCTAGCGGACGGAAACCTCGACCTCGACAAGGCCAAAGGTACGCCGCTTGAAGGGCTCACGTCTGGCAGGCTGCGTCGCAAGCTGAAACCGGTATTCGAGACGTCAGTGCGGCGTATCACCGTGCCGCTGCGGACCAAACGCAGCGAGATCGAACTCGCGATCGATCGCGGCTACACCACGGCCGGGCACCGTTCGCGCCGAATCGACGAGGTCGAACTCGAACTCAAGAGCGGCCGCCCGCTCGACCTGTTCCGGGTCGCAAGGGCGCTGGAGCGGAAGGCGGCGGCGGAGCTCGATCTGCGCTCGAAAGCCGAACACGGCTATGAACTTGCCGATGGCGAGGAGCATGTCGTCGTCTCCGCCGGGAGCATCGTGCTCGACGCCGGACTTACCGCCGGCGCGGCGTTCCGGGTGATCGCGCGCGCCGCGCTTCGTCACTTCTCGTCGAATGCAGACGCCGTCCGCGAGGGCGAGGCGGAGGGCATTCACCAAATGCGGGTCGGGTTGCGGCGGCTGCGCGCCGCGATCTCGCTGTTCTCGAAGATCCTGACCGTGGCTCCGACGGAAGAGATCAAGATGCAGCTGAAGTGGCTCACCAACGCGCTCGCGCCGGCGCGCCAGCTTGATGTGTTCGTCAAGGAAGATATCGAGCCAGCATCGCATGACGCGCTGCTGCGGCGCGGCGGCAAAGCGATCCGGCAGGAGTTTTCCGGCCGCCGCGATCGTGCATTTGCCGGCGCGAGGCACGCGGTCAATTCGCGGCGCTATCGGTCCATGCTGATCGACACGTTGCAATGGATCGAGGCAAAGCAGACCGTTGCCGCGGAGGACGAAGGCGGTCCGATCGAGGAATTCGCCGCCGCGCTGCTGCATCGCCGCATCAGGAAGCTGCGCAAGGATGGCCGGCGTCTCGACGAGCTGTCGGCCCGGGAGCGGCACAAGGTGCGCATCAGGGCCAAGAAGCTCAGATACGCGATCGATTTCTTCGAAAGCCTGTTTCCGCGCAAGGGTGAACGCAAGCAACTCGCGCGGCTGTCCAGGCACCTGAAGCGAGTCCAGGATGCGCTCGGCTCGCTCAACGATTTTGTCGCGCACCGCAAGCTGGCGGTCGATGCGGCGCTGAAGGCCCCGCATCGGAAGGAGCGCGCCAGCGCCTTCGCCTCGGGCGTTGTGCTTGGCCGAGAGGAACAGGCGGTCAAGCCGCTGATCAAGGTCGCCGCCAGGGAAGTGCGAGGACTCGAGAAATTTTGACGAGCGTGTGGTGGCGAACCCCGGACATCTATGCTGCTGGTGATGCCCCCGACTGCCTCTCCCGTTCGGCCGCTTCGATGCGACATTCCTCCGCGTAGGCACGCAGGCGCTCGGCCGTCAACGAGTCCATGCCGGTGCGTGCCAGCCGCTCGGCGCGGTCGGCCTGATCTCTGAGATCATTGATGGTCCGGGTCATCTGTGCCTCCATGCCCAGACAATTTGAATCGAATTGCGACGTTCCCCGGCCGATCAGGACGTGGCTAACGGGTGGTTAAGGAGGCACGGTTGCTCAGGTCACCGGCGCCGGGTTGAACAGCGTCAGATCGTTGTGGATGCCCCAGCGGTCCGACCATGGCTTGGTGCGCCCGCTCGCGACGTCGAGGATCAGGCGGAACAGGTCCCAGCCGGTTTCCTCGATGGTCTTCTCGCCGGTGGCGATGCAGCCGGCGTCGAAATCGATCAGGTCCTTCCAGCGCCGTGCCAGCTCACTGCGGGTCGCGACCTTGATGACAGGCGCAGCGGCGAGGCCATACGGCGTGCCGCGGCCGGTGGTGAACACCTGCAAGGTCATGCCGGAGGCGAGCTGCAGCGTGCCGCAGATGAAGTCGCTCGCCGGCGTCGCGGCAAACAGCATGCCCTTCTGCCGCGCCTTCTCGCCCGGCGACAGCACGCCCGCGATCGGGCCGGAGCCCGACTTGACGATCGAGCCGAGCGACTTCTCGACGATGTTGGCGAGCCCGCCCTTCTTGTTGCCCGGCGTGGTGTTGGCGCTGCGGTCGGCGCCGCCGCGCGCGAGATAGCCGTCGTACCATTCCATCTCGCGGATCAGGGCGCGGCCGACATCCTCGTTGACGGCGCGGCGGGTCAGCAGCGGGATCGCGTCGCGTACCTCGGTGACTTCCGAGAACATCACGGTCGCGCCGGCGCGAACCAAGAGGTCGGCGGCAAAGCCCACCGCGGGGTTCGCGGTGACGCCGGAGAACGCGTCGCTGCCGCCGCATTGCAGTCCGATCACAAGATCAGCGGCCGGGCAGGTCTCGCGCTTGCGCGTGTTGAGCACCTTCAGCCGGGCCTCGGCCTGGGTCATGATGGCGTCGACGATGGCGCCGAAGCCGTCAAAGGCCTCATCCTGCATCCGCACGATGGCATCGCCGACGCCCTCCGGCACCAGCCGTTCCGGCGCGAGCTTCTCGCAGCCGAGCCCGACGACGAGGATCTCGCCGCCGAAATTCGGATTGAGCGCGAGATTCTGCAGCGTGCGGATCGGCACCACGGCGTCGGGCGCCGTGATCGCGACGCCGCAGCCATAGGCGTGCGTCAACGGCACGACGTCGTCGACATTGGGATATTTCGGCAAGAGCTCGGCGCGGATGCGCTTCACGGCATATTCCATCGTGCCCTTGACGCATTGCACGGAGGAGGAGATGCCGAGGATGTTCTTGGTGCCGACCGAGCCGTCGGGATTGCGATAGCCCTCGAAGGTGAAGCCTTCGAGCGGCGGCAGCGCGGGCGGCACCGCGGTCGCGATCTCGAGCTGATCGAGCGGTGGCGCCTCGGGCATGCGGATACGGGCCTCGTCGACCCACTCACCGGCCAGGATCGGCGACAGCGCCGTGCCGATCACTTCGCCATAGCGGATGATCGGGGCGCCCTCGGCGATGTCTTCCAGCGCGGTCTTGTGGCCTTGCGGCACGAAAGCGCGCAGCGTCAGGCCCGAGGCGAAGCGGGAGCCGGCCGGCAGGCCGAAATCATTCACGACGATCGCGACATTGTCGCGCTCGTTGAGCTTGATGTAGCGGGGCTGCTCCTGGGCGCCGATCGACTGGTCCATGCCGTATTCCTCCTGGCTTCACTTCACCTCTCCCGCTTGCGGGGGAGGTCGGATCGCATCGAATGATGCGATCCGGGTGGGGGCTCTCTCCACGGCATGACTCGCGGGGAGAGCTCCCAACCCTCCCCCGCAGGCGGGAGAGGGGCGCAGCGTCTTACGCGGCTGCACTCTGTTTCAACTGCTTCAGCCCGGGAACGTGTAAGCCGTCTTCACCGTGGTGTAGAACTCGCGGGCATAGGCACCCTGTTCGCGTGCGCCGTAGCTCGAGCCTTTGCGGCCGCCGAACGGGACGTGATAGTCGACGCCGGCGGTCGGCAGGTTGACCATCACCATGCCGGCCTCGCTGTTGCGCTTGTAGTGCGAGGCGTATTTCAGGCTTGACGTGCAGATGCCCGAGGCAAGGCCGAATTCGGTGTCGTTGGAGATCGCCAGCGCCTCTTCATAATCCTTGGCGCGGATCACGCAGGCGACCGGGCCGAAGATCTCCTCGCGGGCGATCCGCATCTGGTTGTTCGCCTCGGTGAACAGCGCCGGCTGCAGATAGAAGCCGGGCGTCTCGCGGTTCAACAATTCGCCGCCCCAGTGCAGGCGGGCGCCTTCGTCCTGACCGATCTTGATGTAGCGCAGATCCTGGTCGAGCTGGCTCTGGTCGACGACCGGGCCGACATGTACGCCGCTCTTCAGCGCGTCGTCCACCGAAAGTCCCTTCATGCGCTCGGTCATCGCGGCGACGAAGCGGTCGTGAATCCCCGCGGTGACGATCAGGCGCGAGGATGCGGTGCAGCGCTGGCCGGTCGAGAAATAGGCCCCGTTGACCGCGACCTCGACCGCGACCTTCACGTCGGCGTCGTCGAGCACGACCAGCGGGTTCTTGCCGCCCATCTCGAGCTGGAACTTCTTCATGGGGTTGGAGAGCACGCAGGCCTGCGCGATCTTGCGGCCGGTCTGCACCGAGCCGGTGAAGGAGATCGCGGCGACATCGGGATGATCGAGCAGAGTCTGGCCGACCACCGAGCCCGAGCCGACCACGAGATTGAAGACCCCCGCCGGAATGCCGGAACGCGCAATGATCTCGGACAGCGCATGGGCGGAGCCCGGCACCAGCTCGGCCGGCTTGAACACCACGGCGTTGCCGTAACACAGCGCCGGCGCGATCTTCCACGCCGGGATCGCGATCGGGAAATTCCACGGCGTGATCATGCCGACAACGCCGACCGGCTCGCGGGTGATCTCGACGTCGAGGCCGGGGCGCACCGATGCGCCCTTCTCGCCCATTAGCCGCAGCGCTTCGCCGGCAAAGAACGCAAAGATCTGCCCGGCGCGCGCCACCTCGCCGATGCCTTCCGGCAGCGTCTTGCCCTCCTCGCGGGCGAGCAGGCGGCCGAGCTCTTCCTTGCGGGCGAGGATTTCGACCGAGATCCTGGTCAGCGCATCGAAGCGCTCCTGCGGCGTCGAGCGCGCCCAGGTCGGGAATGCGGCCTTCGCGGCGGCGATCGCATTTTCGGTCTGCGCCTTGTCGGCCTTGGCGTATTCGCCGACGACATCGGTCGTGTTGGAGGGGTTGATGTCCCGCGTGATGCCTGTTCCGTCGACCCATTCGCCGGCGATGAAGTTCTTCTGGTGAGCGGTCATGTTTCCAACCTTTCTTGTTAGCGCACGAGGCAGGGACGCTTGTCGTCGAAGGTCCACCCCTGGATCAGGAACTGCATGGCCAGCGCGTCGTCGCGGGCGCCGAGACCATGCTGCTTGTATAGCGCGTTCGCGGCCTCGATGGCACCGCGATCGAGCTCGATGCCGAGGCCCGGCCGATCCGGGATAGCGATCTTGCCGCCCTTGATCTGCAGCGGTTGGCGCGTCAACGCCTGGCCGTCCTGCCAGATCCAGTGGGTGTCGATCGCGGTCACCTTGCCGGGCGCGGCGGCTCCGACATGGGTGAACATCGCCAGCGAAATATCGAAATGGTTGTTGGAGTGCGAGCCCCAGGTCAGGCCGTTGTCGCGGCAGGTCTGCGCCACCCGCACCGAGCCCTGCATGGTCCAGAAATGCGGATCGGCGAGCGGAATGTCGACTGCGCCAAGCCGCAATGCGTGCGAGAGCTGGCGCCAGTCGGTCGCGATCATGTTGGTCGCGGTCGGCAGCCCGGTGGCGCGGCGGAACTCGGCCATGATCTCACGACCGGAGAAGCCGGCCTCGGCGCCGCAGGGATCCTCGGCATAGGCGAGCACGCCATGCATGTTGCTGCAGCCGGATCGCCTCGTCGAGCGACCAGGCGCCGTTCGGGTCGAGCGTGACGCGCGCCTTCGGGAAGCGTTTTGCAATTGCGGTGACGGCCTCGATCTCCTCTTCGCCCCTGAGCACGCCACCCTTGAGCTTGAAATCGGCAAAGCCGTAATGCGCCTGCGTCGCTTCGGCGAGGCGCACGATGGCATCCGGCGTCATTGCAACCTGATGGCGCAGATCGAACCAGTCGGGCTTGCCGGTCTCGCCCTCGACGTAAGGCAGGTTGGCCTTCCTGCGGTCGCCGACGAAGAAGAGATAGCCGAGCGTCTCGACGCTGGCGCGCTGCTGGCCTTCGCCAAGCAGCGCCGCGACCGGGAGATTGAGATGCTGGCCGAGCAGGTCGAGCAGCGCGGATTCCACTGCGGTGACCGCATGGATGGTGACGCGGAGGTCGAAGGTCTGCTTGCCACGGCCGCCGGCGTCGCGATCGGCGAAGGCCTGGCGCATCGAGGCTAGGATGTTGTTGCAGGCGCCGATGGTCTGGCCGACGACGAGGTCGCTTGCGTCCTCGAGCGTCTTCTTGATCTTCTCGCCGCCCGGCACCTCGCCGACGCCGGTGTGGCCGGAGTTGTCGGTGAGGATAACGAGGTTGCGGGTGAAGAACGGCGCATGCGCGCCGCTCAGATTGAGGAGCATGCCGTCGCGGCCGGCGACCGGGATCACCTCCATCGCCGTGACAACAGGTGCGCCGGCAAAGCCGGTGCGGATCGTGTCCTGGATCATCTGCCCCTCCCTTCGTCCTTTGCAGTTTTCCTGGCCGTTCGGCTTATTCTGCCGCCTGCTGCGCGGCGGCCTGCGGCAGCTTGGCGACCAGCGCCGCGAGCTCGCCGATCTCCTGCTCGTTAAGATCGGTCAGCGGCGGCCGCACCGGGCCGGAGTAGCGGCCGATCACCTTCATGCCGGCCTTGATAATCGACACCGCATAACCCTTCCTGCGGTTGCGTATCGCGATCAGCGGCAGGATGAAATCCTTCAGGCCTGCATGGATGGTCTGATGATCGCGCCGGCGCACCGCGGCGTAGAAACTGGTGGCGAATTCGGGCACGAAATTGAACACCGCCGACGAATAGGTGGTCACGCCCATGTCGAGATAGGGCAGGGCAAAGGTCTCCGCGGTCGGCAGGCCGCCGATATAAGTCAGGCGGTCGCCGAGCCGGGTGTAGACACGGGTCATCAGCTCGATATCGCCGATGCCGTCCTTGTAGCCGACGAGGTTCGGGCAGCGCTCGCAGAGGCGCGCCAGCGTATCAGGCTGCAGGATCGCATTGTCGCGGCTGTAGACGATGACGCCGATCTTAACCGATGCGCACACCGCCTCGACATGGGCAGCGAGGCCGTCCTGCTCGGCATGCGTGAGATAGGGCGGCAGCAGCAGCAGGCCGTCGGCGCCGGCCTTCTCGGCGCCAACCGCGATCTCGCGCGCGATCGCGGTGCCGTAGCCGGTGCCGGCCAGCACGGGAACGCGGCCCTTGGTCTCGTCGACCGCGATCTTCACGACGTGGGGAACTTCACTCGGCGTCAGCGAGAAGAACTCGCCGGTGCCGCCGGCGGCGAACAGGCCGGCGACGTCATAGCCGCACAGCCAGTCCATGTTGGCGCGATAGGTCGCCTCGTCGAACGAATAGTCCGCGTTGAACGGGGTCACGGGGAAGGACAGGAGGCCGCCACCGATTCTAGCGGCCATCTCCTGAGGGGTCATCTTGCTCATGGCGCCACTCCTTGAATGTTTCTGGGAACGGGATGCGCGAGCAGCGCGCGTCCATGGCGGAATTTCTAGGGAATGGTTCGATGCGCGTCCAAGCCAAACGCGGTATCGAGCGATGCTAACTCTGCATCAATCGCCGCGCAGATGCGGCGCTGCGATTTCGGTCGCGATCTCGATCAGCGACGGCAGCAACTGGTTCTCGTGATCGCGCCGCCATACCATGAACAGCTCGACCGGCACGGGCGATCGCAGCTTCAGCGGCTTCAACTTGACGTCCGCGATCTTCAGGCTGGCGGCCGCTTCCGGCACGATCGCTACGCCAAGCCCGGCGCGCACCATAGCGAGGATCGAATGGATCTGGCTGAGATGCTGCACATAGCGCGGCAGCACGTCGGCGCGCGTGAACATCGACACCAAGAGATCGTGGAAGTAGCGCGCCTCGTAGGGCGAATACATCACGAAGGGCTGGTCGTCGAAATCCTTAATGCTCACGGTCTCGGCCGCGGCCAGCGGATGCTTCTTCGGGATCGCGGCGAGCAGCGGCTCGGCCACGACGCGCCGGCTGGCGAATTCCGGCCGCGCGATCGGCGGACGCAGCAGGCCGGCATCGATCTGCCCGGTGGTGAGCGCCTCGAACTGATCGCCGGAGACCATCTCCTTCAGCGAAAAATCGACCTCCGGCAGCCGTGAGCGGCAGGCCGCGATCAGGTCGGGCAGGAAGCCGTAGGCGGCCGCCGCGGTGAAGCCGATCTTGAGCGAGCCGGTCTTGCCGAGCGCGATGCGGCGGGCGACCTGCGAGGCGGATTCCGCGAGCTTGAGGATGCGCCGCGCCTCGGGCAGGAAGCTGCGTCCCGCCGGCGTCAGCCGCACCGAGCGGCTGGTGCGTTCCAGCAGCGGCGCGTCGATGATGTGCTCGAGCACCTGGATCTGCCGGCTCAGCGGCGGCTGCGTCATGTTGAGCCGCGTCGCGGCGCGGCCAAAGTGCAATTCTTCGGCCACCGTGACAAAGCAGCGGAGCTGGCTCAGGTCGAACATCGATGCAAGCCCGGAATTGATCGCGCGGGGATTTGTACGTTCTAGCATCGATGCCTCCCACTGGCCAAGAAGACAAACAAGCAGACAAAAAAGCAGACAAAGACGGCGGCCGAAGCCGCTGTTTGGTTTTCTGCTCCCTCTCCCCGCAGAAGGGCGGGGAGAGGTGAAGCGCGTTCACGCAGCCTTCAGCTGCACCCGCTTGATCTCGCCGACGATGAACAGATAGGCGATCGCCGCGACCAGCGCGTTGGCACCGACGAACACCAGCGCGCCGTTGAACGAGCCGGTGGCGGCCAGAATGTAGCCGATGACGATCGGCGTCGTGATCGAGGACAGGTTACCGAAGGTGTTGAACAAGCCGCCGGAGACGCCGCCGGCTTCCTTCGGCGAGGTGTCGGAGACGACCGCCCAGCCGAGCGCGCCGATGCCCTTGCCGAAGAAGGCGAGCGCCATGAAGCCGACCACCAGTGCCTGGCCGTCGACATAGTTGCAGGCGATGATCGACATCGACAGCAGCATGCCGCCGACGATCGGGATCTTGCGCGCTATGGTCAGCGAGCCGGTGCGGCACAGGATATAGTCCGAGATCACGCCGCCGAGCACGCCGCCGATGAAGCCGCACAGCGCCGGCAAGGTCGCGACGAAGCCGGCCTGCAGGATCGAGAGCCCGCGCTCCTTCACCAGATAGACCGGGAACCAGGTCAGGAAGAAATAGGTCAGGGTGTTGATGCAGTATTGGCCAATATAGACGCCGAGCATCATGCGGTTGGCGAGCAATTGGCGGATGTGGTCCCAGCTGGGGCCGCTGTCCTGGGTCTTGCCGGCCTTCGCCGCGTCCATGTCGACCAGCGCGCCGCCCTGCTTGATGTAGTCGAACTCGGCCTCGTTGATCGCGGGGTGCTCCTTCGGCTCGTAGATGGTCTTGATCCAGGCAATGCCCATGACGATGCCGAGCGCACCCATCACGTAGAACACATGGCGCCAGCCATACTCATGGGCGATCCAGCCCATCAGCGGCGCGAAGATCACGGTGGCGAAATACTGCCCCGAATTGAAGAAGGCCGAGGCGGTACCGCGTTCATTGCCGGGGAACCAGGAGGCGACGATGCGGGCATTGGCCGGGAATGACGGCGCCTCGGCGATGCCGACCAGGAAGCGCAGGGCGAACAACAGGACCACGGCCGCGCCCGCGGACAGGAATCCGACCAGGCCCTGCATCGCGGTGAAGATCGACCAGACGATGATGCTGAGCGCATAGACCCATTTGGAGCCGAAGCGGTCGAGCAGCCAGCCGCACGGCACCTGGGCGACCACATAGGACCAGCCGAACGCCGAGAACACGTAGCCCATCGCGACGGGATCGAGATGCAGTTCCTTGGAAAGGGCGGGGCCGGCGATCGAGAGCGTGGCGCGATCGGCATAGTTCACGGTGGTGACGAGAAACAACATCGTCACGATCAAGAGCCGGACGCGGGATCGCCGCGTGTCTGCGGCGGACACAATTGCGCTCATTAGCGCCTCCTCGAAAATTTCCTCAGGGTCTGTCCTAGAGAGATGACGACAATGGGTCCAAGCCGAAACGGGTATTGATCCATACCGATTTTGAATGGATCGGCCCGGTGTCATTCCACCTTCGCCGCTATTGCCAGGGTTTCGCATTTAGTGTACCAATAGTACAGTTATTAAGGGCGCAGCGTTGCGCCCGGCTGCTCGAGGTCGAATGCTGATGACCACGCCGCGCGACTATGAGGTGTTCGAGGCAGGCGATGTGACGCTGCAGGGCGGTGCCGTGTTTCCGCAACTGAGGCTCGCCTACAAGACCTATGGCACGCTGAATGCGGCGCGGGACAACGTCATCCTCTATCCGACGTCGTTCGCCGCACAGCACACCGACATCGAATGGCTGGTACAGCCGGGCGGCGCGCTCGATCCCGAGCGCTACTTCATCGTCATCGCGAATCTGTTCGGCAATGGCCTGTCTTCCTCGCCGTCGAATTCGGTCGAGGTGCTCGGCGGCGCGCCGTTTCCTGCCTTCACCTATCATGACGCGGTCGCGATCCAGCGGCGGCTGCTGGTCGAGCGGTTCGGCGTGACCAGGCTCGCGCTGGTCTATGGTTGGTCGATGGGCGGCATGCAGGCCTATCACTGGGCCGCGCGGTATCCCGACATGGTCGAGCGCGCGGCCGTGGTCTGCGGCAGCGCGCGGTGCTCGCCGTATAATCATTTGTTCCTCGAAGGTGTGAAGGCCGCGCTGACCGCCGACCCGGCCTACCGGGACGGCCGCTTCGTCAGCAAGCCCGCGGCGGGCCTTCGTGCGATGGGGCGCGTCTACGCCGGCTGGGCGATGTCGCATGAGTTCTATCGCGAGGAAGTCTGGCGCGCGGCCGGCTTCAACTCGCTGGAAGACTACCTCGCGGGATCCTGGGACGGTGCCTTCGCGCGGCGCGATGCGAATGATCTGATGGCGCAGATCGCGATCTGGCAGGCCGGCGATATCAGCCGTTGCGATCAATTCGGCGGCGACTTCGACCGGGCGCTGGCCGCGATCAAGGCGCATGTCCTGCTGATGCCGGGGCGTACCGATCGCTATTTCGACCCGCGCGACAACGAGGCTGAACTCGGCCGCCTGGTCAACGCGCGCTCGGCCGCGCTGCATGCGATTCCGTCGATCCACGGGCACCGGGCCGGCAATCCCGCCAACAACGCCGAAGACCGCGCCTTCATCAACGCCGAAATCTCGGCGCTGCTGCAACGCTGACAGGTGAGACGACTATGAGCACCGCAGAGACCAGTGACGCCGGACCCCGCCTGAAGCCGCTCAGCCCGCTGACCTTGCGCGATTTGTCGACCAAGTCGAACCTTGCCGGCGCGGTGCGCGCGGCAAGCCATTACGGGATGATCGTCATCGTCGGCGCGCTGATCTCCCTGGTCTCATCGCGCTACGGTCTGCCATGGGCGCTGCCGCTGATTGTCGTGCAGGGCTACTTCGTCGCATTCCTGTTCATGGTGGTGCATGAGACCGCGCACAAGACGGCGTTCCGCAGTCCAGCGCTCAATCTTGTCGTAGGCAATCTGTCCGCCTTCATGATCGGACTGCCCTACCAGTATTACTGCCTGTTCCACTGGGACCATCATCGCTACACGCAGGATCCGGAGAAAGACCCGGAGCTGATCGTCGGCCCCAAGCCCGCGTCGGACACCCAGCTCGCGATCGCCTATTCGGGACTGCTGCAGGTGTTGGTTCGCATCCGCCTGATGTTTTGGCATGCACTCACCGGAAAGGTGGTCGTGCCGTGGATTCCGGAGCACAAGCGCGCCTCGATCGTGCTGGAGGCGCGGCTCTATCTCGCGGGCTATCTGCTGTTGCTCGCGGCCTCGTTCGCGCTGCACAGTGCGATCCTGCTGTGGGTGTGGATCGTGCCGCTCCTGGCCGGTCAGCTCATCCTGCGCCCCTATCTCTATGCCGAGCACACCGGCTGCGAGCGGACGCGGAGCGCGTTCGAGAACACGCGCACAACGATGACCAGCAGGATCATGAAATGGTTCGCCTGGAACATGCCTTACCATGTCGAGCACCACGCCTATCCCACGGTGCCGTTCCATGCGCTGCCGAAGCTGAACGCTATCGTCGATGGCCACATCGTGTATCGCGGCAGCAGTTACCGGGCCGTCACGCGCGAGACCTGGGTCTGGTTCCGCCGTCAGCGCCAACGCTCTGCTTGATAGTCAAGCGTCCGTGCGCGGCCGCAGCACCAGATTGACGAGATTGCGGGCGTAGGCCGGCGTCAGCGGCTTGATGCCGAAGACGTAGCGGTAGAACAGGCTGCCGTAGATTGCGTCATAAATATCGCCGGGTACGCCCGGTGCGCCGATGCTGCCGTCCTTCTGGCCGGCGGCGATGATCTCCAGCATCCTGCCGCGGCGCAGGCCGAGGTAACGCTCGTAGAACAGCTCCGCTGTGCCGGTCTTCGAGATGCATTCCGAGATCACGGCGAGCTGCACGCGGCCGAACTCGCCCTGCAACGCCTCGACATAGGTTACGACATGGCGGCGGACACGGGCCACCGGATTGCCCGCCTCAGGCAGCGGCACGGCCCGCGAGGCCTGGTCGAGGAAGGCATCGATCAACAACGCTTCGCGCGACGGCCACCATTTGTAGATCGTCATCTTCGAGACGTTGGAATGTTTGGCGATCGCGTCGATGGTGGTCGCGGCGAGGCCGGTCGTCGCCATCAGCTGATAGGCGCCTTCCAGGATCGCGGCCGTGGTCGCGGCGGAGCGCGGCCGCCCGCGCCGCCCCGTTGCCGCTTCCTCTGTCTCCGTCTTGCCGCTGGCCATGGCCGGACTTCGCGTCCTGCTTCTTTCAATCATTGCGCTGCATGCGGGCATAGCATGAAATCGCGCTCGGTTTCAGATCGTCGCCGACGCTGATAGTGTACAACGCGCAAGCCAGAGCTTGTGTGCGGCACATTGCCCTCGCTCTGTCCAGCTCAGCCGATCGAACAGGAGTGTCCCCGTGAAGGCCGTCTACAATGATCTGCACCGCAGCCATGATCCGCAGTTCTTCCTTGTCCGCGGTGTGGTCCAGCGTACCACCGAACAGCCCGAACGCGCCGACCGCCTGCTGGCGGGCCTGAAGGCCGGCAAGCACACGCTGATCGAGCCGACCAGGTTCGGGCAGGGGCCACGGGCGCGCGTGCACAGTCCGGAATATCTGAGCTTTCTCGCGGACGCCTGGGACGAATGGTCGGCGCTCGGCAATGCCGGACCGGAGATGATCGCGAACATCCACCCGGTGCGCAATGCCGGCACGTACCCTGCTCATATCGTCGGCAAGCTCGGCTGGCACACGATGGACACCGCAGCCCCGATCGGTCCCGGCACCTGGGCCGGCGCCTGCGCCGCGAGCGACGTGGCGGTCACCGCCGCGCAGATGGTGCTCGACGGCGAGGACGCCGTCTACGCGCTTTGCCGCCCGCCCGGTCACCACGCCTATCGCGACCTCGCCGGCGGCTTCTGCTTCCTCAACAACAGCGCGATCGCGGCCGAGCATCTGCGCCAGAAGCATGAGCGCGTCGCGATCCTCGACGTCGACGTGCATCACGGCAACGGCACGCAGGGCATCTTCTACGAGCGGCCGGATGTCTTCACCGTCTCGATCCACGCCGATCCGTCGTTCTTCTACCCCTTCGTCTGGGGCTATGCGCATGAGCGCGGCGCCGCAGGTGGCCTCGGCACCAATCTCAACATTCCCCTCGCCAAGGGCACCGGTGACGACGACTACATGAAGGCGCTCGCGGTGGCGGAGAAGGCGATCCGCTCCTTCGCCCCGACCGCGCTCGTGGTCGCGCTCGGTCTCGACGCCTCCGAGAAGGACCCGCTCGCCGGTCTCGCCGTCACCACCGACGGCTTCCGTCGTATCGGCGAGGGACTGGCCCGATTCGGACTGCCGACGGTGCTGGTGCAGGAGGGCGGCTATCTCTCCGACATCCTCGGCGCCAATCTGACGGCAGTGCTCGGCGGGTTTGAGGCCGCGCGCTAGCGCGGCTTCGGGCGAGGTGGCGACCGGTCCGCGCGAAGAAGGCCCGTCAAGGCCGGAATCCGGAGCATCGGCCTTGATTGGTCAAAGCCGATACCCCGGCCGCGAGGCGCGCAACAGAACGTCGTGGACTTGCGTGTCCGCAACCAAAATCACATCATGCCGTTGGTATTCGGCGCTGGCTTATGATTCTGCCTGGCGACTTCAGCCGGCCAGGTGGACAGCAACGCGAGGACGGCCATGAGTGACCTGCTTCGCATCGCCATCGTCGGCTATGGCGAGATCGCGTGCCGGCAGCACGTGCCTGCGATCGCGAAGACGTCAGGCGTGGCTCTCGTTGCGGTGGCCGATCCCGTCAAGACCCCGCCCGGCCTGCCGCATTTCCGTGATTTGCAGGAGTTGTTGCGCGACGGGCCGGAGATCGACGCGGTCGCGCTGTGTACGCCACCGCAGATGCGCCACGTGCAGGCCGCCGCCGCGCTCGCCTCGGGCAAGCACGTGCTGCTGGAGAAGCCGCCGGGCACGACGTTAAGCGAACTCAAGCCGCTGATCGCGGCCGCGCAGGAGGCGGGTCGGACATTGTTTGCCACATGGCATTCACGCTATGCGGCCGCGGTCGGTCCTGCGCGGCAATTGCTCGCGAGACGCACCATCAACAAGGTCACCATCATCTGGAAGGAAGACGTGCGCGTCTGGCATCCGGGTCAGGCCTGGATCTTCGAGGCGGGTGGCTTCGGCGTGTTCGATCCCGGCATCAACGCGCTGTCGATCCTGACCGAGATCCTGCCGCGTGCGGTCTTTGTCAGGAGTGCGGCGTTGGACTTTCCGTCCAATCGGGAGGCGCCGATTGCGGCAGAGATCGAACTCTCCGACGCGAGCGGCTTGCCAATCCACGCCGAATTCGATTTCCGCCAGACCGGATCGCCGAGCTGGGACATCCTGTGCGAAACCGAGGCTGGGCCTGTGACGCTGTCGAAAGGTGGAAGGCAGCTGCGCGATGGCGGCAGGCTGGTGGTCGATGCGCCAGATGAGGAATATCCCGCGCTGTACCGCCGTTTCGTCGCGCTGACCTCGGAAGGAAAATCCGATGTCGACCTCGCGCCCTTGCAGCTTGTCGCCGATAGCTTCATGTTCGGACGACGGCGCCTCGTCGAGGCGTTCGAGGACTGACAATGACATCAGCCAGCATCGGTCGCGCTCCCTTCGGCAAATTGCACGACGGCACCGTGGTCGAGCGCGTGATCTTGCGCGGCGAACACGGTTTTGAGGCCGCCATCCTTCCGTTCGGCGCCACGCTGCAGGCGCTGCTTGCGCCGGATCGTGACGGGCATTGCGACGACATCGTGCTTGGCCACGATAGGCTCGACGGCTATCTCGCACAGCGCAAATTCTTCGGCGCGACGATCGGGCGCTATGCCAACCGGATCGCCGGCGCGCGTTTCGTGCTCGATGGCGAGACCGTGCAGCTCGACGCCAACAACGGTCCCAACGCGCTGCACGGCGGGGTGCAGGGCTTTGATCGCAAGCTGTGGCGGATCGTCGAACTATCGGATGATCCGGCGCCGACGCTGGTGTTGGAGCGCGAGAGCCCGCATGGCGAGGAGGGCTATCCGGGCAATCTCGCGGCGCGCGTGACCTATCGCGTGCGCAGTCCGATGGAGCTCTCGGTCACCTACGAGGCGACGACCGACCGGCCGACATGCCTCAATCTCACCAATCATAGTTTCTTCAATCTCGAGGGCGCGCGCTCGGGCATGCAGATCCTCGATCACCGGCTGACGATCGTCTCCGACCATTTCCTCGCGGTGGATGCCACGGCGATCCCGCTCCACGAACCGCCGCGGCCGGTCGACGGCACGCCGTTCGACTTCCGCAAGCCTACAGCCATCGGCGCGCGGATCAGGATGAATGACGAGCAGCTGCGGCTCGGGCGCGGCTATGACCACAATTTCTGTCTGGCCAAGGGGGCGGGCCTTTGCCTTGCTGCGCGCCTCGAGGCGCCGCACAGCGGCCGCGTGATGGAGCTGTTCACCGATCAGCCGGGACTGCAGTTCTATTCCGGCAATTTCCTCGACGGCTCGACCGCCGGCAAGGGCGATCGTCTGTACCGGCAATCCGACGCGCTCTGTCTCGAGCCGCATGCCTGGCCGGATACGCCGAACCGGCCCGACTTCCCCTCGGCGCGGCTCGATCCAGGACAGCTCTATCGGCGCAGCATCGTCTACCGCTTCTCAACCGCGTGAGTGACGCCATGACCGACCGTGCCGCCGAGCCGCTGATGGAAGAGGTGCCGACATCGGTGCTGTCGGCGGAGCGTTGCCATCTCGGCGAAGGCCCGACCTATGATGCGGCGACCGACACCGCCTGGTGGTTCGATATCCGCGAGCGCCGCCTGTTCGAGCATCGATTTGCAGGTGGCCGCACCGTCATCCACGGATTGCCGAAAATGGCGAGTGCATTGGCGCGGATCGACGGCGAGCGGCAGCTGATCCTTGCCGAAGATGGACTTTATGTACGGCACGTTGCAGACGGCCGCCTGGAGCTGTTCGCTGCGCTGGAGGCCGACAATCCGCTGACGCGCTCCAACGACGCGCGTGTGCATCCGTCGGGCACGTTCTGGCTCGGCACCATGGGGCGCCATGCCGAGCAGGGTGCCGGCGCGATCTATGCGCTGCACCGGGGCCGCATCGTGCGACTCTATCCCGGGATCACCATCCCGAATGCGATCTGCTTTTCGCCCGCGGGCGACATCGGCTATTTCGCCGATACCGCAACCAACGTGCTGCATCGCGTGCCGCTCGATCCATCAACAGGACTGCCGACTGGTGAACCCATCGAATTGATCAGGCATCAAGGCAGCGGCGGCCTCGACGGCGCGATCGTCGATGCCGACGGCCTGATCTGGAACGCGCGCTGGGGTGGCGGTCGCGTCGACGTTTACGATCCCGCCGGTCGGCATCTGCGTTCGCTGCGCGTACCAGCGAGGCAATCGAGTTGCCCGGCATTCGTCGGCCGCGACTTCTCGCGCGTGCTGGTCACCTCGGCCTGGCAGGACATGGATGAGGCGCAGCGTGCGGCCGATCCCGAGCATGGCAGGACGTTCCTGCTCGAGGCCGCCGCGCGCGGTCAGGCCGAGCCTGACGTCAAACTATCCTGACGGATGGGTGCCGCGCGGCGTTGTTGACGCGACCGGATTATTTGGACGATAGTACAAATATGGTCCGCAAACCTGCCAGGTCTGACGTGAAGGCCGCCAGCGCCCGCAAGCCGAACATGCGCGAGGCGATCCTCGCCGCGGCGGAGGAATTGTTCTCGACCTACGGCTTCAACGCCGTCTCGGTACGCGACATCGCGCAGGCCGCCGGCGCCAATCCGGGCAGCGTGACCTATCATTTCAGGACCAAGGACGGCCTGCTGCTGGAAATCTATCGGCGCCATTGCGGCCCGATGAACCGCCGGCGCTCCGAGCTTTTGGCGGCGGCGCGGCGGGTGCGCGATCTGCAGGACCGGCTGGAGGCGATCGTGCGCGCCTATGTGTTGCCGGCCTTTACGTCCGGCAGCGATCTTGCCGGCGGCGGAACGCGGTTCACGCGATTGCGCGCGATCATGTCGGCCGAGGGCAATGAGGTCGTGCGCAAGATCATCGCGCAGACCTTCGACGACACCAGTCACGCCTTCATCGACACGATTCATGAAAGCCTGCCGCATATTCCGCGTACCGATCTGGTCTGGCGCAGCCACTTCCTGCTCGGCGCGCTCTACTACACGCTGGTGACGCCGGAGCGCGTCTCGCGCCTGTCGCGCGGCAGCGCCGACGGCTCCGATGCCGGCCACGCCATCGAGGAACTGGTGCGCGCCACCGTTGCCGCGTTGCAGGCCGCGCCGCTCGACGAAGGGGCGCCCCGCAAGATCCCGGGCGCGAATCCGGGCCGAGTGGTGACCTGAACGTCCGGAGCTTGTCGCGATGGAGAAACTTCGGCTGCGCGCCGTGCTCGGCAATCATCCGCACATCCGGGCGGTGAAGAACGGTGAGCTTCGCTCCGACCTGTTCGATCTCGACTTCACCGAATTCACGCCGACCAACGCCGCGTTCAAGCCGATGGTGCGCGAGCAGGCCTTCGACGTCTGCGAGATGGCGATCGTGACCTATCTGATGGCAAGGGCGCACGGCAAGCCGTTGGTGCTGCTGCCGGCGGCGATGGTCGGCCGCTTCCAGCACGGCCATGCGCTCTATCGCGCCGACCTCGGTACGCTTGAGCCGGCCGATCTCGAAGGCAAGCGGGTCGGCATCCGCTCGTTCACGACCACGACCGGGGCATGGATGCGCGGCATCCTTGCCAATGACCATGGCGTGAACCTCGACAGGATCAACTGGGTCACGTTCGAGGATCCACATGTTGCGGAATATGTCGACAGCACCGAGCGCGCGCCGAAAGGCAAGACAATCGTCCAGATGCTGGGGGACGGCGAGGTCGACGCCGTGCTGGGCGAGACCTCCAGCGATCCGGAGCTCAAGCCGCTGTTCGCCGATCCAGCCCGAGAGGCGTCCCTGTGGTATCAGCGGCACGGCGTGGTGCCGGTCAATCATCTGGTGGTGGTGACATCGCGGCTTGCGGCGTCGCGGCCGGACGTGGTGCGGAGCCTGTACGAGCTGCTCAAGCGCGGCAAGGCAGCGGCCGGCCCGCCCAGCATGCCGGACCTGCTGCCGTTCGGCGTTGCGGCGAACCGCAAGCCGCTCGAATTGATGATCGACTATTGCGTCCAGCAGGCGTTGATCCCCCGGCGCGTCACGGTCGATGAGCTGTTCGACGACACAACACGGGACTTGAACTGATGACAATCTCCGGCGATCCGCGGCAATGGCAAATCGGCATGCTCGGCTATGGCGAGGTCGGCCGCATCCTTGCCGAGGATCTGCGCCGGCAGGGCGTGAGGGTTTCGGCCTACGACATCAAGCTTGACCGCGGGCAGGGCGCGGCGCTGCGCGCACACGCGGTGGAGATCGGCGTCGAGCTCGCGCAATCCCATGCCGATCTCGCGGGGCGGGCCGATTTCATCATCTCGGCGGTGACGGCGAGCCAGGCGGTGCCGGTGGCCGCGGCCTGCGCACCCGCAATCCGGAACGGGGTCTGGTTTCTCGATTTCAACTCGGCCTCGCCCGGCGCCAAGCAGCGCGCGGCGGCGCACATCGACGGCGCCGGTGGCCGCTATGTCGAAGGCGCGGTGATGACTTCGCTGCCGCCGTACCGGATCAGGGTGCCGCTGCTGCTCGGCGGCCAAGGCGCGCGGGAGCTGGCGCCGCTGCTGGTCGCGCTCGGTTTTGCGGCGAAGGTCGCAAGCGACGAGCTTGGGGTCTCCTCTGCAGTCAAGATGTGTCGCAGCATCATGATCAAGGGGCTGGAGGCCATGGTGATCGAGAGCTTCACCACCGCGCGCGCCTATGGCGTCGAGGATGCGGTGCTCGCCTCGCTCAAGGAGACCTTTCCGTCGATCGACTGGGAGAAGCAGGGCGCCTATTTCTTTCAGCGGGTGATCGAGCACGGCCGGCGGCGCGCCGAGGAGGTGCGCGAGGTGGCGGAGACCGTGCGCGAGGCCGGGCTGACGCCATGGTCTGCCTCCGGCACCGCCGAGCGGCAGGGCTGGATCGCCGACCTTGCCGATGAGGGCGTGTTCGGACCCAGGGGAACGCCGGACTTCGCCCGCAGCGCCGACTGGCGTACCGAGGCCGACCGGATTCTCGCGCGCATCAAGTCGTAAGGTCTCGCCCGGAGAATCCGCCGCGTTCCCTGCCGACGCGCAATGCGCTATTGCTCCATGAACAGTTTGTTCTGGAGGCACTCCCATGAAGAATTCCGGCAAGGTCGTCGCCATCACGGGGGCGGCACGCGGCATCGGCAAGGCCTGCGCGGCGCGCTTCCTGTCCGACGGCGCCAGGGTCGTCATCTCGGATGTCGACGCTGCAGGGCTGGTCCACACCGCCCAGGAACTCGGACATATCGATCAGTTGCGGGCTGTCGAGGCCGACGTCAGCAAGCGCGCCGATGTCGATCGCATTGTCGCGACCGCCGTGAAGGAGTTCGGCCGGCTCGACGTCATGGTCAACAATGCCGGCGTCGCGCGCAACCGCGACTTCCTCGACATCAGCGAGGCCGAATTTGACGACGTGATGGGCATCAACCTCAAGGGCGCGTTCTTCGGCGTCCAGGCTGCGGCGCGCCAGATGATCGCGCAGGGCGGTGGCGGCGTCGTCGTCAACATGTCCTCGGTCAACGCGCTGCTCGCGATCCCCTCGCTCGCGACCTATGCGATGTCCAAGGGCGCGATGAAGCAGCTCACCTCGGTCGCCGCCGTGGCGCTGGCGCCGCACGGCATTCGCGTCGTGGCGGTCGGACCCGGCACGATCCTGACCGAGATGGTGGCAACGGCGATCTTCTCGTCGGAGGATGCGCGGCGCAGCGTGCTGTCGCGGACGCCGGCCGGCCGCTGCGGCGAGCCGAGCGAGGTCGCCTCCGTCGTGGCATTCCTTGCCAGCGACGATGCCTCCTACATCACCGGCCAGACCATCTATCCCGATGGCGGGCGGTTGATCCTGAACTACACGGTCCCGGTCAGCGAGAAGAAGTAGCGGGCAGGTTCAATCGCGAGCACACTGCCAAAATATCGAAAACAACCCCATGCAAAGGAGCCGGCCGGCGGCCGGCCTTCGACCAGGCGACTTGACGCGTCGGGCAAATCGGGGCTATTATTCCGTTATTCAGAAATCGTGCGATCGTCATCCGGCGTCATCACCCGCGCATGCGCATGCGGGTGATTCAGTATTCCAGAGGCGGTCGTGCTTGAGCCGATGGGCCGCGGCGTACTGGTTCGCCCGGTTGAACCGGGCGATGACCGGTGAGGATGAGGACGCCGCTACCGGCCCTTGAACTGCGGCTTGCGCTTCTCCATGAAAGCATTGCGGCCTTCGCGGAAATCCGCGCTGTCCATGCATTCGATGCCGACCTGCTTGATCGCCGCCATGTCGCGGTCGGCTGGATCCTTCAGCACCTGCGCGATGGTGATCTTGGCGGCTTTGATCGCCAGCGGCGCGTTGCCCGAAATGGTGCGCGCGATCTCCATGGTCGCGTCCCAGAGCTCGTTGTCCGGCAGCACGCGATCGACGAGGCCGATCCGCAGCGCCTCGGCGGAATCGATCCGCATGCCCGTATACATGATCAGCCGCGCCCAGGACGGGCCGACCAGCGACACCAGATGGCGCAGCCCGTCATAGCCATAGGCGATGCCGAGCTTGGCCGCGGGAATGCCGAACTGGCCGCTGGCGCCGGAGATACGGATATCGGTCAGCATCGCGACCTGCATGCCGCCGCCGAGGCAGAAGCCGCGGATGCAGGCGATGGTCGGCTTCGGATAGTCGGCGAGCAGGGTGCGCTGGGCGGCGCTGCGCCGTGAATATTCCTCGGAGGCCTCGGCGTTGTGCCTTGTCTTCTCGAACTGGCTGATATCGGCGCCCGATACGAACGCCTTGTCGCCGGCGCCGACCAGGATCACGACGCGGACAGCCGGATCGTCGCGCAACGCCGTCAGCGCCTCGCCGAGCCCCTCCCACATCTCCAGCGACATCGCATTGCGCTTGTCGGGATTGTTGAAGGTGATGACGCCGACACCGTCGACGACGTCCTGCAGGATCTTGCCGTCGGCAAGCGATTTGTTTGACATGTTGAGCCTATGAGGGTCCGGACCGATCGAGCGAAGGCTAGCACCCGGCCGACAGCCGGGGCAGGCGGTTTGGAGCACGGCGCGATTGCATTGCCGGGCGACAACTCTCCCGGCAGTTGTACGGTTCGCAAAATAAACCGCCGCGAAACGGTTGCGCCATGGAGTGCGCCGCCGACGCTCCGTCCCGGTTTAACTTTTTCCTAGTTTTTCGACGGTATGGCTGTACGCACCTGCGCGCCAGGACCATTCCGCCACGCGCTGGGATGCGTGCCGCAGCTGCCCGCTACCATCGCGTCGGTAGCGGACTTCCCCACCACCGGACCGGCAGTGAAGCCGGTCAATCCCGACCTCCGTGCACTCACATCGCCTCGGGCGAGGTTCAGTCGTTTCCGTCGAAAAGTTTCTCAAGCAACGCGCGGTCAAGATCACCGTCAATGGCAGCTACACGTTGCCGAACTGGTACGATGCCCAGGGCAAATTGCGCACCTTCGCCTGCCGCACGACGCGCGTCTCGCCGTTCCGGATGATCGTGGACGTGCCCGTCGTCGGCAAGGTCGGCGACCGGCTGACTTCGTATTTCGAGGAGTTCGGCAAATTCGAGGGCTGCATCACCGACACGATGAGCGGCAGCTTCCTGCTCGAGCTCGAGATGACGCATGCCATGCGTGAGAAGTTCGCCGACAAGCTGACCTGGATCGAGAAGAAGCAAAAGGATCCGAGCATCCGCGAGGCGCGCAACAACCCGCGTTTCGTTCCCGTCGCGCCGCATGCCATGTTGACGCTGGCGGACGGCACAATGCAGAGCTGCTTCATCATCGACATGTCGCTGTCCGGCGCGGCGGTCTCCTCCGAGGCGCAGCCGCCGGTCGGCATGCCGCTTGCGATCGGCGCCTGCGTCGGGCGGGTGGTCCGGCATCTGCCGAACGGCTTCGCCATCAAGTTCGTCGAGACCTACAAGCAGAGCGAGCTGGCCCGCCTGATCTCGCGCAAATCCAAGGAATTGCAGCAAGCGTCGGCCGACGGGGACCCTGTCGCCTGACGGCCGGGATCCGCCGGCTCCCTAGGTCAGCTGTTCCGGGTCTTCGGCCGCGCGCATCCGCGAGATAGTGTGCTCGGTTGCATTTGGACCGGCCGCCGCGATCGCGATCTCCCGCGCCAAATTGGTGCATTCGGCCCACATCAGGAAGAACACCAGCGGTGGCCGTTCGCGCGCTTCCAGCAGTTGCCGGCAACGCTCGGCCGCGCCGTCGATCGCCCACCACTGTTGGGCGACCACCATGACCCTGCGGAAGCTCCGCAACGTGCCGGAAAATTTTTGCGGATCGGCGCCCACGAGCGCGCCGCAATGGTTCAGCCAGTTCAGGCCAGCGTAGATCGCAATCCCGTAGTCTTCGATCGCGGTGCCGGTGAAATCGACGACGGTCTTGTCGTGCGCGCGCTGGCGCAGGAAAGCATCGATCATCTCCGCCTGGCGGGCCGGATCGACCAGCAGCGAGATGTCCTGCCGCGGCACCATCGGGACATAGCGCATCGCTTCAAGCCGCGTGTGCTCCCAGATCGCACTGATGTCGCCGAGCAGATCGCCGGACTTGCGTTTGCAGGCCGGATAGACCAGCACGCCATTGTCGGCGAGATCGAGATAGCGCGGGACCACCTTGTCGAGCGCGGCGACAAACGCCAATGGATCGGTAAGGCCGCGCAAGTCGCTGGCGGCGTCCTCCGCTTGTGCAGGCTTGTTGCCGCGTGTCCAGCCGAAATTGGCCATCCCCGGACGCCCTGATCTCAACCCGGCTATCAGGTTAGTTGGAAAATGCGGCGAAGCAAATGCGGCATTTGCTGCTACGCCGCCGTGCGTGCCCGCCGCTGCCGGTTGACGCGAGAGACCGCCGCGCCTAGCTGATGGTTAATGGCGCAACGCAGGTTGTTGCCGCTTTCGGGACCTATCGCCATGACCGCTTCTGATCGGCAATCGCATTGGCAGACTGTCTATCTGACCAAGGGAGAGCAGCAGGTGAGCTGGTCGCAGGCCGATCCGCAGCCATCGCTGCACCTGATCGAATCGGTTGCGCCCGGCCGCGACGCCTCGATCGTCGACGTCGGCAGCGGAGCTTCGCGACTTGTCGATGCGCTGCTGGCGAGCGGCTTTCATGATGTGACCTTGCTCGATCTCTCTGAAGCGGCACTGGCGAACGCGCGGGAGCGGATCGGCGCAGCAGGTGACGCGGTGCACTGGATCGTAGGTGACGCAACGGTCTTGCAGCCGCAGCAGACCTTCGACATCTGGCACGATCGCGCGGCGTTTCACTTCCTGGTCGAGGAACCAGACCGCGCAGCTTATCTCGACCGGCTGCATCGCGGCGTCAAAGCAGGCGGGCACGCCGTGATCGGCACCTTCGCACTGGATGGCCCGGAGAAGTGCAGCGGCCTGCCGGTGCAGCGCTATGACCCCGCGACGCTCAGCAGGACCATTGGTCCGGCATTCGAGTTGATCGCGCATGAGGCGCACCGGCACGTCACGCCCTGGGGCGCGACGCAGTCGTTCCAGTTCAGTGTGCTGCGGCGCAAGTGACCGGCCAGAAGGAGAGCTGAGATGACGGACGCGCCACGGACGATCGGCGAGATCGCGAGCTATCACGCTCATGTCTATTACGACCCCGCGACCAGCCGGGACGAGGCGGAGCGGCTGCGCAACTGGATCGGCGAGCGCTTCCTGGTCATGCTCGGACGCTGGCACGACGTCAAGGTCGGCCCGCACGATCAGGCGATGTATCAGGTGGCGTTTGCGGCCGAGCTGTTTCCGACCCTGGTGCCGTGGCTGATGCTGAACCACGGCAGCCTGAGCATCCTGGTCCATCCCAACACCACCAATCCGCGCCGCGACCACCGCGACGATCCGCTCTGGATCGGCACGCCGCTCGCCGTCCATGCCGACAAGCTGCCCGAAGAGGCCGAGATGGAGCAGGCGCCGGCGCCGAACACGTCGCCGACATTGCACCCGTGAGCGTCATCGCCGGTCGCCGGGGTGCGTAAAGTTTGACGCAATTGTGCTGCTGCCAAGTCGTTTCAAACTCATCGCGTTTTGCAACGTGAGGTTAAATCACCATTCCTAGGCTTCCCGATAAATTTCAGGGTCGGGGCGCATTGGGCATGTTCTTTTCGTTTCGAAGCTGGTCGTTGTGGCGGGTGGTGGGACCGCTGCTGGCCATCGTGTTGCTGCTGGGCGGCCTGTCGGCGGGCAGCCTGCAGGTGATGTCCGCGGTCAGGGCCTATGTGGCCGGCGAAAGCATGTGGTCGAAGGGGCAGAAGGACGCCATCCACTACCTGCAGACCTATGTCAGCACCGGTGCGCCGCTTTATCTGCAGAAGTTCGATGCCGCGATCGCGGTGCCGCTGGCCGATCGCACGGCGCGCCGCGCGCTGGAAGCGCCGGGCAACAATGACGCCGTGGCGAGGGCCGGCTTCGCCAGGGCAGGCAATCATGATGACGACATCGGCGGCCTGATCTGGCTGTTCAAATATTTCCGCACGATGCACCACGTGGCCGGCGCGGTGACGGCATGGCGCAATTCGGATGCGCTGCTCGATCAGCTGATTGAAATCCGGAACGAGGCGGCGAGCGACGTCGCGCTGTACGATCCGTCGGCTGCGACCATCAGGCATTGGGCCGAACGGATCGGTACGGTTGATGCGGCGCTGAGCACGCTCGCCGTCGATTTCTCCGATCATCTGGGCAAGGCGTCGCGTCAGGTCTCCGCGCTGCTGCTGCTGGTCAACCTCGTGATCGCGGCCTGCCTTGCCGGCATCGTGCTGGTCCATACGCGGCGGATGCTGTGGCGGCGCTGGCTTGCCGAGGCCGCGCTCGCGGTCGAGAAGGAGCGCGCCCAGCTCACGCTGGCGTCGATCGGCGATGCCGTCATCGTGACGACGCAGGACGATCGGGTCGACTACATGAACGCCGCCGCGCAGCGGCTCATCGCGGCAGGGCAGGAGGTGACGGGACGGCCGCTGTCGTCGCTGTTCAACATTGCCGAACAGCCGGTGCGCGGATCGTTCGACGCCGACGACGAAAGCCGGCCGCAGCTCCTGGTGCGGCCGGACCACTCCAGCGTGCCGGTCTCGGTGGTCGAGACCCCGATCGTGCATGCCGGAGAACCGGCCGGTCGCGTCATGATCATTCACGACATGACCGCCGAGCGGCGGCTGGTCGAGGAATTGGCGCGGGCTGCCTCGCATGACGCGCTCACCGGCCTTGCCAACCGCCGGCAGTTCGAGTTCGAACTGCACAAAGCGATGTCGGGCTCGCCGGCCGTCGGCGCCGACCTGATGCTGATTGATCTTGATCAGTTCAAGATCGTCAACGACACCTGCGGCCACATGGCGGGCGACCGGTTGCTGAAGCAGGTGGCGAGGCTGCTGGCGACCGAAGTCGGCAGCAGCGGCCTCGTCGCGCGTCTTGGCGGCGACGAGTTCGGCATTCTCCTGCGTGACGACGGCTCCGCGACGCACGACGTCGCTGCCGACGTTGCGGAGCGGGTCAGGGCGGTGATCGAGCAGTCGAACTTCATTTATGAGGGATCGAGCTTCCGGATCAGCGCGAGCATCGGCCTGGTCGGGCTGGCCGACAGCGCCGGCGTGCAGGACGCGTTGCGGCTTGCCGACGTTGCCTGTTTCCTTGCCAAGGACAAGGGACGCAATCGCGTCCAGGAGCACCGCCCGTCCGACACCGGCATGGCCGTGCGCGTTGCCGAGATGAGCTGGGTCAATCGCATTCGCAAGGGACTGGATGAGGGGCGCTTCTGCCTCTACGAGCAGGAGATCCGCCCGGTGAACGGCGTGCTGAAGGGCAACGACCGGCGCGAGCTCTTGCTGCGCCTGCGCGACGAGAGCGGCGCGCTGGTGCCGCCCGGCAGTTTCCTGCCCGCCGCCGAACGCTACGGGCTGATGCCGCTGATCGACCGCTGGGTGGTTCGCCGCGCCTTCGAGATCATCGCCGAGCGCAAGCAACAGCCGCGCAAGATTGCGAGCTACGCCATCAACCTGTCCGGCGCCACCATCGGCGACAGCGACTTCGTCGACTTCGTCGCCGGGCTGTTCGCGCAGCTTGACGTTTCGCCGGCATCGGTGTGTTTCGAGATCACCGAAACCAGCGCAATCTCGAACCTCGACGAGGCGCAGAAGTTCATCGCGCGGCTGCGCGAGATCGGCTGCAGCTTCTCGCTCGACGATTTCGGCACCGGCATGTCCTCGATCGCCTATCTGAAGCACCTGCCGGTCGACATCATCAAGATCGAAGGTTCGTTCGTGAAGGAGATCCTGAACAGCAAGGTCGATCGGGCGATGGTCGAGATGATCACCAAGACCGCGAAGATCATGCAGAAGCAGGTGGTCGCGGAATTTGTCGAGAACCTCGCGATCCTGGACGAGCTGCGCCAGATCGGGGTCGATTACGCCCAGGGTTACGCCATCGGGAAGCCGGTCCCGGTGCTCACTCTCTGGGAAGAAAAGATCGCCTGAGCCGCCGAAATCGTCCCGAATCGGGACATTTTCGGTCAATTCAGCCCGCCCAAGGCTGATTCTCTGGCACTTTCCATCCGAAAAACGTTTAAAAAACCTCTCGTTGTGCGCTTTGTCTCGATTATGCCTTACTCTAATTCCCTGATATGATGAGTGATCGGTGAATCCCGGTGGGCCGGGTAACAGGCCCCAGAGCACCGAACTTGGGGATTGATGGGTCAACGAACGACGAAACCTGCCCGGCGCAAGTCGAGCCGCGGCATGTCTCTGGTGGGCAGCACGGCGTTTGCCGTGAGCGCGCTTGCCCTGTCGTCTGGCCTTGCCGCCTGGATGGTCGGCATCGATCCCACCGCATGGCTTCACGGTCCGGCGCTCGCCAACACCACCGCCTCGCTGAACTTCGACGATCGCTTCGGCTCTCGCTCCACGATCAATTCGGCCTCACTCTATTATCCACTGCGCCGCGGGTTCCGTTCGAGCCGCGGCGATTTCAATTCCGAGTTCGGCCAGATCGAGGACGCGCTGTCCGGCCAGCTGCGCGACACGCAGACCGAACTGCCGACCAGCCAGTCGGCGACGGCGTCCGTCGCCGCCACGACCACAGCGACGACGTCCACCGTGCCGATGCCGCGGTCGCGGCCGGCCGAGGCCAATCTGCTTGCGCGTAACGATCAGCCGCCACCGCCACAGGCGCCGGTGCAGCAGGGCGACAACCGGACGTTCCTGCAGAAGATTGCCGACATGATGCCGGGCAAGATGCAGCTGGCCTCGCTCGATCCGAATGACGGATTGTTGTCCGGTCCGAGCCCCGATCTCGGCAAGCTCGGCTATGACAGCACCACGGCGGTCTACGACATCACCGGCCGCATCGTGTACATGCCCGACGGCACCAAGTTCGAGGCGCATTCAGGCCTCGGCAATCTGCTCGACGACCCGGCGCATGTGAATGCCCGCAACGCCGGCGCGACGCCGCCCGGCATCTATGAGATGAAGCCGCGCGAGAAGCTGTTCCACGGCGTGCCCGCGCTGCGCATGACCCCGGTCGATGGCAGCGACACGTTCGGGCGCGTTGGCCTCTTGGTCCACAGCTACATGCTCGGACCGAATGGCGACTCCAACGGCTGCATCTCGGTCAAGCACTACGACAAGTTCCTGCAGGCCTACCGCAGCGGCACGATCAAGCGCATCGCCGTCGTCATCAACATCAAGGATGTTCAGTCGGCCTCGACCCGCGCGGCGTCGAACTCGTAGGCCGCGCGCCGGCGCCTCCGGCAAATTGCGCAGGCTCTTGCAGAGTCCAACCTTCGATCCGCTGACCGCCTCCAGCGCGGCCTGGCTGCTTCTTCCATCGTCTCGGAAAATTGCACCACGTTGTCGCCAGCTCTCCCTGGAGGCGGCGCCGGCTTGATTGTCTTCCCGACACGGTGCAATTATGTATACTGAAAATCGGACATAAATACCCTGATACCTCATATTTGCCTATTTTGCGAATATGATGTATACATAGCGTATTCATAAACGCTGAGAGGCGGACCAGTGCCAAAACCCTTTCCAATGAACGCATGGTACGCGGCCGGCTGGGATGCCGAGATCAAGCGCGCGCTGTTGCCGCGGACGATCTGCGGAAAGCATGTCGTGATGTACCGGAAGGGCGACGGCGAGGTGGTGGCGCTGGAGGATGCCTGCTGGCACCGCCTCGTGCCGCTCTCCAAGGGCCGGCTCGATGGCGATGCCGTGGTCTGCGGCTATCACGGCTTGAAATACAATGCGCAGGGCCGCTGCACCTTCATGCCCTCGCAGGAGACGATCAATCCGTCGGCCTGCGTCCGCGCCTATCCCGTCGTCGAGCGCCACCGCTTCATCTGGCTCTGGATGGGGGATCCCGCGCTTGCCGACCCGGCGCTGGTGCCAGACATGCACTGGAACCACGATCCGGCCTGGGCCGGCGACGGCAAGACCATTCACGTCAAATGCGACTATCGCCTCGTTGTCGACAATCTGATGGACCTGACGCACGAGACCTTCGTGCACGGCTCGAGCATCGGCAATGATGCGGTCGCCGAGGCACCGTTCGACGTCACCCATGGCGAGAAGACGGTCACCGTGACGCGCTGGATGAAGGGCATCGAGGCGCCGCCGTTCTGGGCCAGGCAGCTGCAGAAGCCGGGCCCGGTCGATCGCTGGCAGATCATCCGCTTCGAAGCGCCGTGCACCGTCAACATCGACGTCGGCGTCGCGCCGGCCGGTTCGGGCGCGCCGGAGGGCGATCGTTCGCAGGGCGTCAACGGCTATGTGCTGAACACGATCACGCCCGAGACCGAGAAGACCTGCCATTATTTCTGGGCCTTCGTCCGCAATCACCGCATCACCGAGCAGCGGCTGACTAGCGAAATCCGCGACGGTGTCGCCGGCATCTTCCATGAGGATGAGATCATCCTGGAAGCGCAGCAGCGCGCGATGGACGAGAATCCGGACCGGGTGTTCTACAATCTCAACATCGACGCCGGCGCAATGTGGGCGCGGCGCGTCATCGACCGCATGGTGGCGAAGGAAAATCCGGCGCAGCAGCTGCAGGCTGCCGAGTAGGCGAGGGGCGAGCCCATGGCGGAACGCGAGACCGATCGTTCAGTGTCGCAGACCGTGCGGGCGCAGCTTGCGCTGCGCGACCTCGTTCTCTCCGGCGGCCTGCGGCCCGGCGAGCGGATCTCGGAGCTGCAGGCGGTCGAGTTCACCGGGGTGTCGCGTACGCCGGTGCGGATGGCGCTGGTGCGGCTGGAAGAGGAAGGCCTGCTGGAGGCGATCCCTTCCGGCGGCTTCATGGTCAAGGCATTTTCCGAGCGCGACATTCTCGATTCGATCGAGCTGCGCGGCACGCTGGAGGGACTGGCCGCGCGCTTCGCCGCCGAGCGCGGCGTCTCGTCGCGCGATCTCGAGCCGCTGAAGGAATGCCTCAACGAGATCGACGGCCTGGTGCGGCAGGATCCGATTTCGGTCGAAGCCTTTTCGTCCTATGTCGCGCTCAACGCGCGCTTCCACGCGTTGCTCACCGAGCTGTCGCGCAGCCCGCCGCTGATCCGGCAGATCGACCGCGCCTCGGCGCTGCCATTCGCCTCGCCGAGCGGCTTCGTGATGGCGCAATCGGCGTTGCCTGAGGCGCGCCACATCCTGCTGATCGCGCAGGATCACCATCGCATTGTGGTCGACGCCATCGAGAACCGCGAGGGCGCGCGCGCCGAGGCGATCATGCGCGAGCACGCAAGGCTTGCGGCACGCAATCTGCGGCTGGCGCTGCGCAACCGCAGCCATCTCGATCTGCTGCCGGCGCTGGCGCTGATCAATTCGGCAGCCGGCTGAGCGGAGAACGCCATGCGATTCATCGAGACCTGGACACCCGCCACGCTGCTCGCCGTGCGCGACCTCACGCCCGGCATCCGTGAATTCCTGCTGCGGCCGGATAACTTTACGGGTGCGCCCTATCCGGTCGGCAGCCATATCGATGTCGGCGTCACCATCGAAGGCCAGCCGCAGACCCGCTCCTATTCGCTGGTCGGCGAAGTCGATCCGCAGGGCTACCGGATCGCAGTTCGGCGCGCAGCGGATTCCCGCGGCGGCTCGCGCTACATGTGGTCGCTCGCGCCGGGCGTGCGGCTCAACATCACGCTGCCGACCTCGCTGGTGCAGCTCGACTGGACGCGGCGGCAGTTCTGCCTGATCGCGGGCGGCATCGGCATCACGCCGATCGTCGGTGCGGCACAGGCGCTCGCCCGCCGCGACGCCGGCGTGACGCTGCACTATGCCGTGCGCACGCGCGGCGATGCGGTCTATCTTGAACCGCTTGAGCGTGCGCTCGGCGACCGCCTCACCGTCCACGCCGGCGACGAAGGCAGGCGGCTCGACCTCGAGCGCGTCTTTTCGGCGCTGCCGCAGGACACGATGACACTGTTCTGCGGCCCGATGCGGATGCTGGACGCGGCGCGGCGCGCCTGGGAGGAATCCGGCCGCCCGCTCTCCGACTTGCGCTACGAGACCTTTGGATCGAGCGGGCTGCTGCCGACCGAGCCGTTCCGCGTACGGCTCAGGGGCCCAGGGACTGAGCTGGGGACCGAGTTCGTCATCCCGCGCGACCGGTCGATGCTGGACGTGCTCAACGAAGCCGGTCATGAGGTGATGAGCGACTGCCGGCGCGGTGAATGCGGGGTCTGCGCGCTCGACGTGGTCGATGTCGACGGCGAGATCGACCATCGCGACGTCTTCTTCAGTGACCATCAGAAGCGGGAGAGCCGCAAGATCTGCGCCTGCGTGTCGCGCGCCCGCGGCACCATCACGGTCGACACCCTGCATCGGTCGGACACGCCCTGACGAGCCGATCGGCGCGGACGGTCGATCGGCGTTACGCCGCGTGCACCGAGTGCTGCGGATCGTGATCGAGCAGTGCGGAGATCTCGCTGCCTGACATCGGCCGCCCGATCAGATAGCCCTGGACCTCATCGCAACTGGTCTGGCGCAGATATTCGAGCTGATCCGCGGTTTCGACGCCTTCGGCCACGACGCCGATCTGCAGCTCCTGCGCGAGGCCGATCACCGATTTGACGATCGCGGCGCAGTCCGGCTGGGTCAGCATGTCCCGGATGAAGGATTGATCGATCTTGATGCGGCTGAACGGCAGCTTGCGCAGATAGGTCAGCGACGAGAAGCCGGTGCCGAAATCGTCGAGCGCGACCGTCAGGCCGAGCTCGAGCAGCGCGTGCAGGATCGCGGGCGCCGATCCGTATTTCGAGATCAGCATCGACTCGGTGATCTCGATCTCGAGACGGTTCGGCGCGACGTTCGCCTCGGCCAGCGCGTCGACGATCGTCTGCAGGATGCCGACGTTCTGGAACTGGACCGCGGAGAAATTGACCGCGATCCGGATGTCGTCCGGCCAGCGCGACAGCATCGTGCAGGCGCGGCGGATCACCCACTCGCCCAGCTGGTGGATCAGCCCGCTCTCCTCGGCGATCGGGATGAAGACGGTCGGCGGGATCAGGCCGCGGGTCGGATGCTGCCAGCGCAGCAGGGCCTCGAAGCCGGTGACGCGGCCTTTGCGGATGTCGAGGAACGGCTGGTAGACCAGAAACAGCTCGTCCGCCTCGATCGCATGCTCGAGATCCCGCTGCAAGGCGCGGCGGTCGCGCGCCGACCGGTCGTCGCTGGCCTCGAAGAAGCAGATGGTACCGGGCGCGGATTTCTTCGCCCGGTAAAGCGCGATGTCGACATGCTTGAGCAGGTCGTGGGACGTGCTGCCGTCTCGGGGCGCCAGCACGATGCCGGTGCTGATCGTGCGGTTGACCTCCAGCCCGTCGATCGGGAACGGCTCGGCAAAGGCCGCGACGAACCGTTCGGCGATCGCCAGCGCATCCTCGGGCCTTGCCAGATTCGACATGATCAGGGCGAATTCGTCGCCGCCGATCCGTGCGACATGTTCGGCCGCGCGCGTGCAGCGCTGCAGCCGGGCCGCGACCTGCACCAGGAACTCGTCGCCTGCCGGATGGCCGAACCTGTCGTTGACCTCCTTGAAGCGATCGAGATCGAGCAGCAGCACCGCGAATTCCTCGCCCGACCGCGCCAGCCGGTTCAGTGCGCCGTTGAGCGCTTCATTGAAGGCGACGCGGTTCGGCAGATGCGTCAGCGGATCCTGCCTCACCGTCCGTTCGGCCTCGTGCTGGGCGATGATCCGGCGCCTGAACTCGAACGCGTTGACGAACACGCCGCGCAGCAGCACCGAACCGTAGACCAGCACCAGCACGGCCATCAGGAGGTAGACGAAATCGCCGTCCCGGCCGAGGCAGATCGCGGTGCCGACGAAGATCGGCGCGGTGAACGCAATCGCGGCGATCGGGATGGTGGAGAATGCGAAGGCGCCGCCGGCCAGCATTCCGGCGCACAGGCAGGTGATGATGAGCTGGGCGCCGCTTGATGCGTTCGCGAAGAAGGCGACGGGGACGACGCCCCAGGCCGTCCCGAGCGCCAGCGCATTGCGCACCAGCCGGTACATGGTTCGGCGCGACACGAATTGCGGCTTGGCGATGCGGCGTGATGCCCGCGCCTGCAGGCCGAAGAACAGCGCCGCGCTGCCCACCGCGGCTGCCCACACCAGCGCAAAGGCCCAGTCCGGCGATTGCCACAGCGCAATCGCGAGCACCAGCGCGTTGCAGGCGTTGGCCAGCATGATGCCGAAGGAATAGCCGAGCACCAGCGAGACCTGTTCGGCGCGGATGTGGCCGGCAAGCGCTTCATCCGCCGGTGGTGCACCGAAGGCCGCGAGGTCGCCCGCGAACAGGGTCGCGAAATATGATCTCAGATGGGTACGCATCACTACGTTGCCTGCCCGGTTTGGCCATGGCGCCGTGGCGAAGAATTCTCTGCAAACCTTTGACAAACTATGAACTATTGGAACGGACCGTGCCGCGGCGGGCCGCTCCTTCGGTTCCACCGGCGGGCATTGCTAACAAATCGATACAAATGCGTGAGGCGAGGTCACGGAGCGGCAGAGCTTGCCGCGCGCCGCGCTGCTTGATCCCCCGCGGGTTTTTCGCAATGAGTCGGGTTCGCGCGAACGGCAAAAACCAGAAGGTGCGCATGAGCCTCCCGATCACGAACCACGATCCCGGGTTCCGTATCACGCGGGCCAGCCATGTCGTCCTGACCGTTCGTGATCTCGCGGCGAGCCGGCAGTTCTACGAAAAGGTGATCGGGCTGATCCTGACCGCGGAGGAGGGCGGCGCACTCTATTTCCGCGGCGTCGAGGAGGCCTGTCATCACAGCCTTGTGTTGCGCAAAGGCGAGAGCGCCGCCTGCGCGCGGCTCGGCCTGCGGGTCTTTCAGGACGGTGACCTCGACCGGCTCAAGGCCTTCTTCGAAGCGCAGGGATGCCGGGCCGCCTGGGCCGAAGTGCCGCATCAGGGCCGCACCCTGCATGCGACCGATCCGGCCGGCACGCCGCTGGAGTTCTGCGCGACCATGCCGGTCGAGTCGCGCATGATCACCAAATTCACCCGCCATGCCGGCGGCTCGGCGCTGCGGCTCGATCACTACCAGGTGCTGACGCCGGAGCTGCGCAAGGCGTGCGAGTTCTACACCGCGGCAGGCTTCCGGCTCAGCGAATACATCGCGCCCGCTGATACCTTCGACCTGCGCGGCGTGTTCCTGCAGCGCAAGGGCAATCCGCACGACATCGTGTTCTTCAACGGCGCCGGACCGCGGCTGCATCATTTCGCGTTTCTCGCGCCCGAGGTTCATCATCTGCTCAACGCCTGCGATGTCGCCGGCGAGCTCGGCTATGGCGCGGCCGTTGAACGCGGCCCCGGGCGTCATGGGCCGGGACACGCGATGTATGTCTACATGCGCGATCCCGACGGGCATCGCGTCGAGCTGTTCAACACCCACTACCAGATCATAGACATCGAGAACGAGCCGGTCGGCTGGGATCCGTCCGACCACACGATCTCGTTCCCGTGGGGGCTGCCGGCGCGGCAGGCCTGGTTCGAGGAGGCGACGCCGTTCGAAGGTGTCGCGATCCGCGAACCCGAGGTGAAGCCGAAGCCGCTGACGCTCGAGAGCTACCTCGCGAAGTAGCATGTCATTGTCAGCCGATAATCCCATCCATGACGCGGCCATCGTCGGCCTCGGGCCGGTCGGTGCCATCTTCGCCAATCTACTCGCGAAATCCGGCTTGCGCGTTGCGGTCGTCGAGCGCATTGCCGACATCTACGACAAGCCGCGCGCGATCACGCTCGACCACGAGGCGCTGCGCGTGCTGCAGGCGATCGGGCTCGGCGATTTCATGGAGCAGGCGATCGCCCCGCATAACGGCTCGCACTATCTCGGCGTCGACGGCGAGATCATCAAGATCTTCGACCCGATGCCGCCGCCGTTCCCGCTCGGCTGGAACGTGACCTTCGTGCAGCCGGACGTCGAGCAGGCGCTGCGCGACAAGCTCGCCGACTATCCGCATGCCGACATTTTCCTTGCGGCCACGGGCGTGGCGCTGCAGCAGGACGACGGCGCGGTGATGCTGACGGCGCGCCGCGAGTCCGGCGAGGAGTTCCTGATCCGCGCGCGCTATCTGGTCGGCTGCGACGGCGCCAACAGCTTCGTCCGCAAGCAGCTCGGCATCGGCCTCGACGACCTCGCCTTCGATGAATGGTGGATGGTGGTCGACACGCTGACCAGCGATCCCGCCAAGCGGCCGGCCAGGAGCTTTCAGTGTTGCTGGCCGTCGCGGCCCGGCACCTTCGTGCCGGGCCCGCGCAATTTGCGGCGCTGGGAGATCAAGTTGCTGCCCGGCGAGGACCCCGAGGCGGCCGGCGCGCCCGACAACGTCGTGACGCTGCTCAAGGGTTTCACCGATATCTCGGACCTCACGATCTGGCGCTCGGCGGTCTATCGCTTTCACGCGCTGCTCGGCCGGCGCTGGCGCGACCGCCGCGTGCTGCTGATGGGCGATGCCGTACACCAGACGCCGCCGTTCCTCGGGCAAGGGCTGTGCGCCGGTATCCGCGATGCGGTGAACCTGGCCTGGAAGTTGCGGCTGGTTCTTCGTGGCGACGCCGGCAATGCGCTGCTCGACAGTTACGAGATCGAGCGCAAGCCGCATGTTCGCGCCGTCGTCGCCAGCGCCAAGGAATTCGGCAAGATCATCGGCAAGCTCGATCCGGTGGCCGCCGTCGAACGCGACATGCGGCTGCGCGCCGACCTGAAGGCCGGCAAGGCCGAAACCATCAGGCAGAAATTCATCCCCGATCTCGTCTCCGGCCTGATCGCGCGCGATGCCGCGCTTGCCGGGCGGCTGTTCGTGCAGCCGCATGTGCGCGCGCCGGATGGGCGGACGTGCCGGCTCGACGATCTGCTGCAGCCGGAATTCGCGATCGTGACGACCGCGGCGGAGCGGATGGCGTGGCTGTCGGACGCGTCCGCTGCCGCCTGGCAGCGTCTGTCAGGCGAGCGCGTCGTCATCGCCACATCAGGCGAAAGCGCCGATCGAGGCGGTATCCTGACCGTGATCGAACGCGACAGTTTGTTCGCGGACTGGATGCGGCAGCATGACTCCGCGGCCGTCATCGTGCGGCCGGACCGCTACGTCTTCGGCGCCGCGCGCAATGCCGGCGAGCTCAGTATGCTTGTCGGGCAACTGCTCCAGAACCTCAGCGCAGGGCACTAGTCTTTTCAAGGCTGCGCTTTGTCTGTACCACCGGAAGAAAGAAATTCCGGGGGAAACCAGTGAACAACAATAACGATGCGGCGGAGTATGATTACGTCATCGTCGGCGCCGGCTCGGCCGGCTGCGTGCTCGCCAACCGCCTGAGCGCTGACGGCAAGCACTCGGTGCTGCTGCTCGAGGCCGGCCCGAAGGACAGCAACATCTGGATCCATGTGCCGCTCGGCTACGGCAAGCTGTTCAAGGAAAAATCCGTCAACTGGATGTACCAAACCGAGCCCGAGCCGGGCCTGAACGGGCGGCAGGTGTTCCAGCCGCGCGGCAAGGTGCTTGGCGGCTCCAGCTCGATCAACGGCCTGCTCTATGTGCGCGGCCAGCATGAGGACTATGACCGCTGGCGCCAGCGCGGCAATGCCGGCTGGGGCTATGACGACGTCCTGCCCTATTTCCGGAAGGCGGAAGATCAGCAGCGTGGCTCCAACACCTATCACGGCGCCGGCGGCCCGCTGCCGGTGTCGGATTGGCGGCATCATGATCCGCTGTCGGAGGCCTTCGTGCATGCCGCAGCCGAGGTCGGGATTCCCACCAATCCGGATTTCAACGGCGCGACCCAGGAGGGCGCGGGCTTCTTCCAGACCACGACGCGGCGCGGCCGGCGCGCCTCGACGGCGCGGTCCTATCTGCGGCCGGCGTTGACGCGCGGCAATCTTCATGTCGAGACCTCGGCGCTGGCGCAGCGCATCCTGTTCGACGGCAAGCGCGCGAGCGGCGTCGCCTACAAGCAGAACGGGCAATTGCGCAAGGCCAAGGCGCGCAGGGAGGTGCTGGTATCGAGCGGTGCGTACAACTCGCCGCAATTGTTGCAGCTCTCCGGCGTCGGCCCTGCCGATCTGTTGAAGCAGCACGGCATCGACATCGTGCTCGATGCGCCCGGCGTCGGCAACGACCTGCAGGACCACATGCAGGTCCGCATCGTCACGCGCTGCGCGCAGACCGTCACGCTGAACGACGTCATCAATCATCCCGTGCGCCGCGTCATGGCGGGCCTCCGCTACGCCGCGCTGCGCAAGGGGCCGCTGACGATCGCCGCCGGCACCTCGGGCGCGTTCTTCAAGACCAGCCCGCGGCTTGCCTCGCCCGACATCCAGATCCACTTCCTGCCGTTCTCGACCGACAAGATGGGCGAGCAGCTGCATCCGTTCTCGGGCTTCACGGCCTCGGTCTGCCAGCTGCGTCCGGAGAGCCGCGGTTCGCTGAAGATCAGGAGCGCGGACCCGGGCGTGCCGCCGGAAATCCGCATCAACTATCTGGCGACCGAGACCGATCGCCGCGCCTTCATCGACGGCATCCGTATCCTGCGCAAGATCCTGGCGGCACCGGCGCTGAAATCCTATTCAGTGGGCGAGGTCGATCCCGGCGCCAAGGTGGTCAGCGACGACGACCTGCTCGATTTCTGCCGGCGCACCGGAAGCACGGTCTATCATCCGACCTCGACCTGCCGGATGGGCAACGATCCGCTCGCGGTGGTCGACCAGCGGCTCAAGGTGCGCGGCATCGAAGGTCTGCGCGTGGTCGATGCGTCCGTCATGCCGGACCTGATGTCGGGCAACACCAATGCGCCGACGATCATGATCGCGGAGAAAGCGTCGGACATGATCCTGGAGGATGCGAGGTAGGACGCCATCCGTCATCCTGAGGAGCGCGTAGCGCGTCTCGAAGGATGCACGGCCCCGGTCTGACGGCTCGGAAAGCTCCGGGCCGTCGACCCTTCGAGACGCGCGCAAGAGCGCGCTCCTCCAGCGACAAAGGCGAAGCCTTTGCGCGGTGACGGTGATAGAGTGGGCGACTGGACGTCAGCCCTTATACGCGCGCACCCGTGCGACCATCTGCTCGACATGGGCGATCGGCGTCTCGGGGAGGATGCCGTGCCCGAGATTGAAGATCATCCGCCCCTTGCCGAAGTTCTCCAGCACATCGTCCACCGCGCGGTCGAGCGCGGCGCCGCCGGCGATCAGGGCCAGCGGATCGAGATTGCCCTGCACCGCGACGCGGCTTTGCACGCGCTCGCGGATCATCGACGGCTCGGTGGCCCAATCGATCGAGACCGCATCGACGCCGGTTTGCTCGATATAGGCCGGCAGCATGCCTGCCGCGCCGCGCGGGAAGCCGATGATCCTGGCATCGGGGACTTGCTTGCGCACCCCGGCCACGATGCGCCGGGTCGGCTCGATCGCCCAGCGGGCGAACTCGCGCGGCGGCAGCACGCCGGCCCAAGTGTCGAAGATCTGCAGGCAGTCGGCACCGGCCTTCAACTGGCCGACGAGATAGTGGATCGAGTTCTCGACCAGCACGTCGATGATCTTGGCGAACGCATCCGGATGGCGGTAGGCAAGCATCCGCGCGGGTGCCTGGTCCGGCGTGCCCTGTCCGGCCACCATGTAGGTCGCAACCGTCCACGGTGCGCCGCAGAAGCCGATCAGTGCGATCTCGGGGGCGAGTTCGCGACGGACGCGGCGCAGTGCTTCAAAAACCGGCTCGAGCGTGTCGAAGTTGGCATCGGTTGCCAACGTCGCGATTTCGCCGGGCGTTGCCAGCGGATCGAGCCGCGGTCCTTCGCCGGCCTCGAAGCGCACCGAGCGGCCGAGCGCGTAGGGGATTACCAGGATGTCGGAGAAGATGATCGCGGCGTCGAAGTTGAACCGGCGGATCGGCTGCAGCGTGACCTCGGCGGCGAATTCGGGCGTGAAGCAGAGATCGAGGAAGCCGCCGGCCTTGGCGCGCAGCTCGCGATATTCCGGCAGATAGCGGCCGGCCTGCCGCATCATCCAGAGCGGCGGCACGGCCTGGCGGTGGCCCGATAGCACGTCGATGAGCGGCTTCTTGGTGGGATCCTGGGGCACGCGGATAGTTCCTGATCACGGTCAAATTTGCGCCCCTGATACACGCTGCAGCGCAATGGGCCAAGGCGGTTCTGGAACCCCCCTTTGCGCGGCCGCGTTGTCCCCCGAATGGAGGGACGACATGGCCGACAAATTCGATCCTGCCCCGCACGACAAGCATGCCGAGAAGCCGCACGAGGCGCAGGCTGCCGACCGCAAGGCCCGCACCCGGCTGAAGGAGGGGCTCGAGGATACCTTCCCGGCCTCCGATCCGGTCAGCGCCACGCAGCCCGCGCCGTCAAAGCACGACGGCAATCGGGACAATTAGCTGGTGTATGCCAGCGCCTGCTAACCACGATGCCAAGAGAGTTCCACATGCGGCGAACTATTCGCCGCGGAGCGATGGCCCGGAGCACCGGGCCCGTCCGCATACCGTGATCGCCGGGATAGTCTAGACGGGGCCGCTTGCGGGGCGCTGCATCCGGTCAGATTCGAAGGTCACGCCGAGCCGGCGCTCCAGGCGCCAGGCCACAATGCAGTGCCGCCGGATCGGTTCGCTCTCGATCTCGAGGTCGAACGCGAGCGGGATTGCGACGTCGCTTTCCACGGCGAGCCCCGCACCGCCGGTCGAGAGGTTGAGCACAAGACATCCGACACTGCTGTTGCGGAAGAAGATCGTCCCGCGCTTCAGCAGGATCGTTCGTTGGCTGTCGGTCTTGTATCTTATCGTTGTGCTCACGGCAGTCTCCTACCCCCGATGTGATGCCCGTCGCGATCGGTCCCCTCAAGCGCGATGGTCGCGCTTTCGCTTCTTTGTTCGAGCATGATCTCCGCGCAAACGCTTTGCGTTTGTCGCGAGGGAAAACCGCTTCGTACTCTTCCGGATCATGCTCTAGTTCACCAGCACGGCGCCATCGCAGCGGATGCCCAGCACCCAAACGTCGACCTGGCCGAGCCCTATGCCGAGCGTCGCGAGCAGCGACGCGAGCACCTGATCGACTGAACTCGTCACGCCGTTCAGGATGCTCATGACGAGCGCCCCCAATCCCGGGATCGGCAGCCCGAGCGGGCCGAGATTGATGGTCAGCGAGAGGTCGCCGAGCAGACTTCCTGTCAGCGATGAAAGGAAGTTGGTCGTCGTCACCGTCTTCTTGGTGCCCGACTGGATGTCGCTGTAGCTGAAATTGACATTGGTCGGCGTGGTGTTGCCCATGCCGGCATGGGCGAGGCCGGTGACGGTGGCGAGACCAAGGTTGACCAGTGTCGCCGGCGGCGGATTGGGCTTGGTCGTGAAGTTGGTCATGTCGGCGATCGTGACGTTGCCGATCCATGCATCCACGATCCCAGGCGTCACGCCGATCGTGACCTGCGAGGTGTTGATGTTGGGGTGGCCGCAGGACACCGCGTTGAGTGTCGCGGTACCCGAGGCGACCTCGACATAGACCGGGAGATTGATCGCAGACACGGTGCCGGAGCCGAGCACATTGATCGTCGCCAGGATCCTGGTCTGCGCGGTGTGGACGCTCACACCCTGGGTGCCGATCGCGATCCAACTCGAGCCGACCGGTCGCTCGCCGATCGTTGCGATCACGGAGACGTTGGCGATGCCGGGCAGGCCGAGATTGATCGAAGTCGCGATCTGATGGTTGCCGTTGGCGATCTGGGCCACCGTGGAAATCAGGTCGAACACCGAAACGCTGGCGCCGACCTTGGGTTTCTGCCCCACCGTGAGATTGGCGAAGGGACCGAGGTCGACCAGCGTGCCCGGCGAAATCTTGGTGGTGGAGCCGGTGACGGCCTGGGAGATCGTCGACAGCGCGGTGGTCGCCGCGTTGGCGCCGTTGGTGATCTGCTGGGTGGTCAGCGCCGACGCGACGATGTCGCCGACCTTGATGTTGCTGCTCAGCAGGTCGCTATAGGTGACGCCGGTCAGGTTGACCCGGGTCGCCAGTGCCGACAGGAAATCCAGTGCGTCGATCTTGGCGCTGATCAGCGCGTTGTAGTCCATCACCGAGAGCGACAGCGTGGTGCCGAGCATCGAGCCGAGCAGCGCATTGAGCGCGCCGCCGTTGACCGAGAGCAGCCTCGACCCGATCGCGAACGAGGCCATTTCGGTCGATGTCGCGGTGGCGGTCGTCTTGATGGTGAAGCTGTTCGCGCCGGTGAGGTACCGCGCGAAGTAGAGCGGGGTCTGGGTGTTCAGCGTGACCCGCGCGGCGTTGGGAGTGCCGACCGCCGGGGTCACGAAACGGGCCTGCGGCGCGATGGCGCTGTTTGCGGTGTAGGTTCCTGTCTCGACCTTGACCAGCGCACTGGCCGGGTACTTGTTCTGCGTAACCGTCGCGGTGGCGGCGTTGACCGGATTGTTCAGGTTGGCGGCGGCGACGATCGCGGCGAGATCGGCGGTGCTCTGCGTCTTGCGCCGGTCGGCGAAGATCGTGCCGAGATCGATGGCGAGCCCGGCGCACCCGATCAGGAGCGTCATCAGGCCGGCGCTGATCATCGCGAAGTTTCCTCGTTCGTCGGCGCCGAAGCGCCGCATCAGCATGAGGACGCCTCTCATCCTAGAATCCCCCGTACTGAATCGCCGCGGAGCGGACGATGGTGCTCGCCGGGGCGGGGACGAAGGGCAGCTTGTAGATGAAGTTGCCGGCCGCGTTGTAGTTGACCGTCACGACGTAGACGTTGGCATTCGATGGAGACGGCGCGGCATTGACCGTGAGATTGCCGGGAACGAGCAATGGATAGGTCGACGCGTTGGCGGTGACATAGCTCGTCGCGAGGCTGTTGCGTTCGGTGTCGGTCATTCCCGCGATGGATGACCGCGCCGCTTCGGCGGCGAGTTGCTGAACGCCATGCACCATGGCGAGATACGAGCCGAAGACGATGATGCCGAAAATGAAGGCAAGAAACAGCGGCAGCATCAGCGCGAATTCGACGGCGGACGCACCGCTTCGGCAGCGAAAAAAACTGGTCATTGCAACACACCTCGAAACGCCAACGACGACGTCACGTTGCGAGGCTTTGATTAAGGAAAACTATGAAAACGCTTTCACGAATCAGCGGCCGCAATTCAGACTTATCGGGTCAGTGAAGCATTATGGGGCGATCAGAATATTTGATGCGATACCCGCAAAAACCCGGGGTGTGGTGCGGTTGAGGTGCTGCAGCGTGTGGAGATGTAGTTGTTGGATACCGTGATATGCGGAGCAATGCACGTAACAATACATATGACCTGCAATATCAGTGCCTTGGCGGGTAATTGTGGCTAAACGAAAGTGCAACCAAATGTTAGTATAGCCTGATGGCATACTGTGGAGATTGGAATTGCGTCCCGTGCTGAGACTGGAGGGCTCGCGATGCATAGACCGCGTCAGCATTTGAATATTCCTACTGAAATCGTTCGTACCGTCGTTGCGATCGCGGAGACAGGCAGCCTGTCGAAAGCCGGGGAGCGTCTCGGCCTCAGCCAGCCGGCGATCAGTTCGCAGGTCAAGCGCCTGCAAAGCCTGATTGGTGGCGCACTCTTCGTCAGAACCGCAAACGGCACCACGACCACCGAGCTCGGCAAGGTCGCCGTGCAGCAGGCGAGGCGCATCCTCGAAGCCAACGATCAACTGCTTCGGCTCGGCGGCAATCATGAAGGACCCCAGCCGTTGCGGCTGGGAATCAGCACGATGCTCGCGGAGGAATTCCTGAAGCTGCATCCCTCCGATGCACTCGCCGACGTTCTGCTGCACGCCGACATGTCACCGGCCGTCATCAGGGGGGTGATCGACGGCTACATCGACATCGCGTTCGTCTACAGCAACCCTTCGCAGGAGAACGAAGACGAGGTGACGATCGCCGCCGAAGCCGAGGAGCGGTCGGTGTGGGTGCGATCGCGCGATTTTGTGCTGCGGCCGGGCGCCCCGATCCCGATCCTGGCCTGGCCAGGTGACGACTGGATGATCCGGACGCTCACCAAGCACAACATCACGTACAAGATCGTGTTCAGGAGCCCGAACCACCAGCTGCGACTGGAAGCCGCCCGGGCCGGGTACGGCCTGACGGCGTGCCCCGAGCGGATGATCCCGTCCTCGCTGATCTCGGCGAAGGACTATTATCTTCCGGAGCTTCCGTTGCAGAAGCGCCTGCTGTGCGTTCGCCCTGGTCTCGAAGGCAGCCGCGCCACGGCGATGGTGCAGCGGTTGTCCAGCCTGTTCTTCAGCGGCGCGAAGCCGATGCGTCAGGTGAGCAACATGTAGCTGGTGCTGCCGCGGTCCGGCGGCACCGATCAATAGTGCGGTGGGCGTTCGTTGGCGGGGCCGGGCGCCTGGCGTTCGGCCTCCTGAAGCCGGTCGCGCAACTCGGCGATCTGGCGCGTCAGCGCGTCGATCTGCTTCCATTGTGCCGTGATGGTCTGGTTCAGCGTCTCGATGGTTTCGTCCTGATAGGTCAGGCGAACCTCCAGCGCATCGATCCGCTCGCTCAGCTTGGCCGTGTCATTCATGGACGGCAGCCTCGCAGGGGGTACTCTCGCGCTCCGCGTCGCTCGAACGCGCACCCGCACGCTCGCGCAGGCCGTGGCCGAGCGCGACACGCTCGTCGAACACAAAACAGTCGCCGCGCCAGCGGCTGTCCAGCTGCGGGGTTTCCTCGAGATATTTCAGAATGCCGCCCTTGAGGTGATAGACCTCGGCAAAACCTTGCGCGAGCAGATAGGCGCTGGCCTTCTCGCAGCGGATGCCGCCGGTGCAGAACATCGCAATCCTGCGGTGCTTGGCCGGATCGAGGTTTCGCGCCGCAAATTCCTTGAATTGTCCAAAGCTCGCGATCCTGGGATCCACCGCGCCTTCGAACGTGCCCATCGCGACCTCGAACGCGTTGCGGGTATCGAGCACCATGATGTCAGGCGCGGCGATCAGCTCGTTCCAGTCGGCGGCATCGACATAGGTGCCGACCTGCCGCGTCGGATCGACCGTGGTGTCGCCGAGCGTGACGATCTCCTTTTTCAGCCGCACCTTGAGCCGCTGGAATGGCATCTGCGCCGCTTCGGAGAACTTCAGCTCGAGATTGTCGAGGCGGCCGCCGAACAGCGCTCCGTGCCTGAGCTCCGCAACGAAGTCATCGATGCCTTGGTCGGTGCCGGCAATGGTGCCGTTGATGCCCTCATGGGCGAGCAGCACGCTGCCCCTGAGATCGAGCGCGGCGCAGAACGCGCGCAGCGGCTCGCGCAGCGCGCGGAAGTCCGGCAGCGCGGCGAACTGGTAGAAGGCGGCGACCTTGAAGGGCATCGCCGGGGTTTATCAGGCCGGCCAGGCCGGCGAAACCCGCAAAGCCATGCATTGTCGGGATAATTCCCCTGGCATGCCAGGCATTGCTCAGCCGGGGATGAGTGTGCCATGTACTTTGTACTCCCTTGGCATCATCCGCCGCAGCCGCATCAGACCATCACGATCAAGCGAGCACTCCGTTATGAGGAATTTCCATTTCGCCGGCCGTTCCACGGTCCACGCCCAGAACGCGATGGTGGCGACGTCGCATCCGGAAGCGGCGCTCGCGGCCATCGAGGTGATGCGCGAGGGCGGCACGGCCGCCGACGCGGCGGTTGCAGCCTGCGCGCTGCTCGGCGTCATCGAGCCGCAATCGACCGGCATCGGCGGCGACTGCTTCGCGCTGATCCAGCCGCGGGGAGAAGGCAAGATCACCGCCTATAACGGCAGCGGCCGGGCGCCGATGGCGGCGACCGCCGACTGGTATCTCGAGCGCAAGATCCATTCGGTGCCGCTGACCTCGGCACATGCGGTCAGCATTCCCGGCGCGGTCGATGCTTGGGACGTGATCCTGAAGGACCACGGCAAGTTCGGCTTCGACCGGCTGCTGCAGCCCGCGATCAAGGCCGCCGAAGAGGGCTACGTGGTCGCGCCGCGCATCGCCTTCGACTGGAAGAACGGCTTCGAGAAGCTGAAGAACGGCACCAACACCGAGCGCTATCTGTTGCCGCACGGCAGGCCCGCGGTTGCCGGCGACGTGATCCGCCAGCCCGAGCTCGGCAAGACGCTGCGCGCGATCGCGCAAAAGGGCCGCGACGCCTTCTATAGCGGCGAGATCGCCGCCGACATGGTCGACACGCTGCGCGGCATCGGCGGCCTGCACACGCTCGAGGACTTCGCCGCGCACTCGACCGAGGCGACCTCGCCGATCGGCACGATGTACAAGGGCTACGACGTCTGGCAGTGCCCGCCGAACGGCCCCGGCATCACCATGCTGGTCATGCTCAACATCCTGTCGCGCTTCGACCTGACCAAGTTCAAGCCGCTCAGCATCGAGCGCTTCCATCTCGAGGCCGAGGCGGCACGCATCGCCTACATGATGCGCGAGCAGCATATCGGCGATCCCCAGCACGTGCATGTCGACGTTGCCGGCATCCTCGCCAGGGAATTCGCCGAAGAGCACATCAAGAACATCCGGATGGACCGGCTGCTCGAACTGCCGAACGTCGCGCCGCCGATGAATCCGTCGACGGTCTACATCACGGTGGTCGACAAGGATCGCAACGTCTGCTCGTTCATCAATTCGATCGCGCATTCGTTCGGCTCGGCGATCGTCTCCAACAAGACCGGCGTCCTGCTGCAGAACCGCGCCGGCGGCTTCCGCATCCAGCCCGGACATCCGAATTGCATCGCACCGGGCAAGCGTCCGCTGCACACCATCATCCCGGCGCTGGTCACCAGGAACGGCCGTGCGCTGATGCCGTACGGCGTGATGGGCGGGCAGTACCAGCCGGTCGGCCAGACCCGTGTGCTGACCAACATGCTCGACTATGGCTGCGACATTCAGGAAGCCATCGATATGCCGCGCGGCCTGCACTACGAAGGCGTCTACCAGCTCGAGGACTCTGTGCCGGCGGAGATCGTCGAAGGCCTGAAGAAGATCGGTCACAAGACCACCAGCGTGGTCGCGCCGCTCGGCGGCGGGCAGGGCATCTGGATCGATTGGGACAAGGGGACGCTGACCGGCGGCTCCGATCCGCGCAAGGACGGCTGCGCGCTCGGCTACTGATTGTCGCGGCCGATCAGGGGCCGGCGGAAACAAGGTGTTGTCGCGGGGATGGTGCTAGTCCTGCCCCGCGGAAGCCCGTCACCGGCATCACCTACTCATATCTGGCGGCGCAACTGATCGGTGATCTCATCGCGGGCGCGTCGTCGCCATTGATCGGCGATTTTGCGCTGGACCGCGACGGCGGCATGGCCGGTCACTGAAAAATGGCTAGGGATTCGACCCGCACTGGGCTAGAGACGGCCGTCCTTCACGAGAGGTGCAAGATGCGATCTTCCCGACGCACGATCATCAAGACTGCATTCGCCGGCCTCGCGGCGGCAGTCTCCACGTCCGTTGTCAGCGGGACGGCAACGGCCCAAACTGCAGGAAAGCCCATGACCACAGCTTCAGGCCTCCAGATCATCGACAGCAAGGTCGGCACCGGCGCCTCGCCGAAGACCGGCCAGACCTGCGTCATGCACTACACCGGCTGGCTCTACGAGAACGGCCAGAAGGGCAAGAAATTCGACTCCTCCGTCGATCGCAACGAGCCGTTCGAGTTTCCGATCGGCCAGGGTCACGTGATCAAGGGCTGGGACGAGGGCGTCGCCACCATGAAGGTCGGCGGCAAGCGCACCCTGATCATCCCGCCGAACCTCGGCTACGGCGCGCGCGGCGCCGGCGGCGTGATCCCGCCGAACGCCACGCTGTTGTTCGACGTCGAACTGCTTGGCGTCAAATAAGCCGATGGGCGTCAAGTAACCGGCCCACAGCAACAGGGGCGCAGCGATGAAGATTTCGATCCTCGACGATTATTTCGACACGCTGCGCACCCTCGATTGCTACCGCAAGCTCGACGGGTATGACGTCAAGATCTGGAACGATCATGTCCAGGACGTCGATGCGCTCGCCGAACGGCTGCGCGATACCGAAGCGCTGGTCCTGATCCGCGAGCGAACCCAGATCCGCACGCCGCTGCTCGAACGTCTGCCGAAGCTGAAGCTGATCAGCCAGCGCAGCGTCTATCCGCATATCGACATCGACACCTGCACGCGGCTTGGCATCATCGTGTCGTCGAGCCAGCATGCCGATACGCCGTCCTACGCCACCGCCGAGTTCACCTGGGGCATGATCCTTGCGGCGATGCGCGCGATCCCGCAACAGATGGCGGCGCTCAAGGCCGGCAAGTGGCAGATCGGCGTTGGCCATACGCTGCGCGGCAAGACGCTCGGCATCTATGGCTATGGTCGCATCGGCGCCGTGGTCGCGGGCTATGGCAAGGCGTTCGGCATGAACGTGCTGGTCTGGGCGCGCGAGCCGGCGATGGCGAAGGCGCGTGCCGACGGCTATGAGACATCAGCCAGCAAGGCGGATTTCTTCGCCCGCTGCGACGTGCTGTCGCTGCATATGCGGCTGGTCGACGCGACGCGCGGCATCGTCAAGGCGGAAGACCTCGCGCGGATGAAGCAGACCGCGCTGATCGTCAACACCAGCCGCGCGCCGCTGATCGAGCCCGGCGCGCTGGTCAACGCGCTGCGTGCCGGCCGGCCAGGCATGGCCGCGATCGACGTCTACGAGAAGGAGCCGCTGCGCGACACGGCGGACCCGCTGCTCAACATGGACAATGTGGTCTGCACGCCGCATCTCGGCTACGTCTCGCGCGACGAGTACGAAATCCAGTTCACCGACATCTTCGACCAGATATTGGCCTACGCGGCCGGCACGCCGACCAATGTCGTGAACCCGGATGTGCTGGCACATCCGGATGTGCTGGCACGTCCGCGCCCGCGCGGCTGAGCAGCGTCGTTCATGCTCGATCGGCCGGCTCGATGGGGCGGCCGTGTCATCTCTCGTTCAGCGAGGCCAGTGAGCCGCTGAGGTCACCCTGCCGACGATGCTCTTGATGCCGCCGAGTGCCTTCTGTCCCTTGCCCTTGGCTTCCAGGATCGCGCCTCTGCCCTGCATCGCCGGAGAGCTGGTGACCTTGCCAAGACGCCGCTTGAACCTGCCGATCGCCTCGTTGGCCGTGCCCTTGATCCTATCGGTCGTGCTACCCATGAAATTACTCCTTCGGAATACGCTGAGGTAACGCGCCGGAACATGGCGATGTTCCGATTCGGCGAGGTTCCGATTTTCCGCTCGCCTGCGCGGCTGCTTTTCGCTAGCGTTCCACGCACGAAATCAGGCCAACGAAAGCAAGAATGATGAGCGGTTCCCACGATCACACCCATTCCCACGACCATCACCATCACGACGACGAGCGCTGGAAGCACGACGGCGTCCGCGTGATTCCCGGCAACCAGCTCGATCCGAACGTGCCGTCGACCGCCGGCATGGACCGCAAGGCCGCGATCAATTTTGCCCGGGTCGGGGCGCAGAAATTGTGGGCAGGCACCGTCAGCATCAAGCCGGATGCCAAGACCGGCGCGCATCATCACGGCCATCTCGAAAGCATCATCTATGTCGTGAAGGGCAAGGCGCGGATGCGCTGGGGCGAGAAGCTGCAGTTCACCGCCGAGGCCGGCCCCGGCGACTTCATCTTCGTGCCGCCCTACGTGCCGCATCAGGAGATCAACGCCAGCCGCGACGAGGTGCTGGAATGCGTGCTGGTGCGCTCCGACGGCGAGGCGGTCGCGATCAATCTCGACATCGAGCCGATCGAGAAGCCGGAGACCGTGCTGTGGGTCGACCCGGTGCACCGCCATCCCGACGAGAAGAAATAGCGCGCGGCGCCGCTATGCTGTCATTCCGGGGCTCGCGAAGCGAGAACCCGGAATCTCGAGGTTCCGGGTTCGCGCTATGCGCGCCCCGGAACGACATCCCAGGAAGGGCTGAGATACCAGGGAGGCCAGCATGACGCTCGTGCGTTACGAGAGCGCCGACCACGTCGCGACCATCACGATGGACCGCGTCTCCTCGCACAACGCGCTCAACAATGCGCTGTGCGACGAGCTGCAAAATGCCTGGCGGCGCTTTCGCGACAGCGATGACCGCGTCGCGGTGCTGGCTTCGGCCGAGGAGAAGTACTTCTGTGTCGGCGCCGACGTCCGGGATTTCCCCGCCAATATGTGGCAGGCGGTGCCCGGGCTCGGTGTCGAGCTGGACAAGCCGGTGATCGCGGCGACCTCGGGCTGGGTGGTGGGCGGCGGCTTCGTTCTGGTGCAGATGGCCGACATCTGCGTCGCCTCGGAGACGACGCGGTTCGTCTATCCGGAAGCCAAGATCGGCACCACCGGCGGCGGTGTCTCCTCGGTGCTGGCCCGCATGCCGCACAAGATCGCGATGGAGTTCCTGCTCGTCGGCGAGGAGCTGTCGGCCGAGCGGGCCTACCAGATCGGCTTCGTCAACCGCATCACGCCACCGGGGCAGCACCTTGCGGCGGCGCAGGAGCTGGCGGCCAAGATCGCGGGCAACGCGCCGCTGGTGGTGCAGGCGCTCAAGAATCTCGCCCGTGACGCGATGCCGAAGGGGCCGCTGGAGACGGTCGCCGAGGTGCGCCGGCAGCTCGACGCCATCAAGGACAGCGACGACCTCAAGGAAGGCGCCAGGGCGTTCAGCGAGAAGCGCAAGCCCAGGTTTACGGGGAAGTGACCTTTTCCGTCATTGCGAGGGGCTCGCGACAAAATTGCAGGCAATCTTGCGCTGAAGCGACGAAGCAATCCATCTGTCCCTGAGCGGAGATATGGATTGCTTCGCTGCGCTCGCAATGACGGGGCCTAACCCCTACGCAAACACCCGGTGATCGATCACACCGTTCGGTACGACATAGCCGTAACGCGTGTTCGACGGTTCGGGGCCGGCCTTCTCATACTGCGCCTTCATCATCGCAAAGCGGTCGCCCTTGAGGTCGAGCATCGCGCGCTTCGGCTGGATGTTGTAGAGCCGGGCGTTGTTGTCGCCGAAGATCGCCGTCTTGACCGGCCCGTCGGCGGGGCCGAGCGGCGCGTAACCGAACTTCTTTTGCATCATCTCGGGGATCTCCAGCCGCCGCAGGCCCTCGATCTGCCATTGCGGCGCGCCGGTCCACAGCGCATCGGTACCCCAGCAGACGTGGTCGGCGCCGAGCCCCTTGATCAAGGTACCCATCAGCGCGGCGCAGACATTGGGCTCGGCGACCAGCGTGGTCGCGAACAATTGTCCGACGTCGCCATAGACATTGTTGACGCCGTACTGCGCCGGGATGTCGGCGAGATCCGAGGTCCAGGCGATGCGGCCGGTGCGCTCGAACTCGGCGAGCGCGACCTTCGGATCGCCGCCGACATGGCGATAGGCCGAGTGGTAGATGATGAAGTTGAGCTGCGGCCAGTCCTTGGCGGCCTTTCCGACATCGGCAACGTCGGCGAAGCCGCGCAGATTCGGATACTGTTTCTCGATCCCGGGCGGAAACAGTCCCTTGTGGACGCAGACGTTCTTGATGCCCGCCTTCACCATCTTCTCATAACCCTTGTAGGCGACCTTCTCGTCGTCCAGCCGCCAGGGGTAGCGGCTGATCTCCTTGTGGGTGTTGTCGCCGATCGTGTAGCCCTTGCAGGATTCCGGCTTCAGCGCCAATGCGGCGTCGAGCTTGTCGAGCCAGCCGGGCTGCCCGGGCGTGAAGATGGCGTGGCAGAACACGCGCCGCGAGCCGGCCTCGTCGTTCATTTTCTTGCGCGCGTCGGCCATCTGCTCGTTGGTCAGGAACCAGTCCTGCTCGATATCCGACGGCGCCGAGGAGATCAGCGCGATCTTGGTGTCGGAATCGAGAAACATCTCCTTCTTGTAGTTGTCGAACTTGAGATCCTCGATGGTCTGCTCGTGATCGTTGAGCTCCTTGTTCCAGCCGGCCTTGCCGACCGCCTTGCGCATTTCCACAAAACCCATGATGCGGGTGTCGTCGCGCAGGAAATGCGTGTGCATGTCCATGATGAACTGGTCTTTCAGGGAGTTGGCGCGCTCCTGCGCCATTGCGGGTGTCGCGGCCTCCGCCGGCGTCACGACGAACAGCTCCCCGTAAACCTGGTTCATCGCGACGAAGGAGGCGGCCATGCCGGCCGCGGTCTGGAAGAATCTGCGGCGGTCGAGGCCCTGCTTGCCGCCGAGATCGTCGGCCATCGCGAGCAGCCGCGCCTCGACCTCGCGCTGACGTTCGTTCTGCGGGTCGGGATAGAATTCGTCGCTGGAGACGATCTGGGTCGGGATCGGCGTCTGGTGCTGGCACAGTTCGGAGGGCATCAAGGCGGCAAGTTCATCGTCGGTGAGATTGCTGCTCATTCTTCGCTCCCACTTCTCGCCGGATTTTTCCGGTCGGATCGCCGCGGAGACTAGGACCAAGTCCGCCCGTCGTCCGCGCCGTTTGCCGGAAAACGCATTCACAAAATCGTGCATCGGATTGGCGGAGGCGAGATGCGCCCGTCGCGCAACCGGACATGGGCGCTGCTATGCTCGATCGCGCCGTATCGGACGAAGAAATCCGGAAGGGAGCGAACCATGATGTCATCTGACCATTCGCGGCGCAGCATGATCAAAGGCATCGGCATTGCAACGGCCGCCGGCGTGTTCGGCGCAGCGTCGGCACAGGCCGCCACCGCGGTTCCTGCCGAAGGAGAAATATGGAGCAACGAATACTGGGCGAAGAAGGATGACATCCCCTTGTGGATGTTCCGCAAGCGGATCGGTGCGCCGAAGCCGGGCGAGCCGGCGCGGCCGGTGGTGTTCTTCGTCCACGGCTCGTCGGTGACATCACGGGTGTTCGACCTCACGGTGCCGGGCAAGGGCGAGTATTCGCTGCTGAACACATTTGCCCGCTACGGCTTCGATTGCTGGACCATGGACCACGAGAACTACGGCAAGTCCGGCCGCACGTCGGGCAATGCGGATATTGCAAGCGGCGTCGAGGATCTGAAGGCCGCGGTCGAGGTGATCGCGCGCGAGACCGGGCAGGGGCGATATCACTTCGTCGGCGAATCCTCGGGCGCGCTGCGGGCCGGCGCATTCGCGATGGCCGCGCCCGAGCGCATCGACCGGCTGGTGTTCGCCGCCTTCACCTACAAGGGCGAGGGCTCGCCGACGCTGGCAAAGCGCGCCGAGCAACTCGCCTATTACCGCAGTCACAACATGCGCAAGCGCGACCGCGACATGATCCGCTCGATCGCGACCCGCGACAGGCCCGGCACGTCGGACCCCGCCGTGGTCGAGCTGCTGGCCGATGTCGAAATGCAGTTCGGCGACCAGATCCCGACCGGCACCTATCTCGACATGACCGCCAATTTGCCGGTGGTGCATCCGGAGAAGGTGCTGGCGCCGGTGCTGCTGGTCCGCGGCGAATATGACGGCATCGCCGCGGTTCCGGACCTCGAGGAGTTCTTCAACAAGCTGCCGAACGGCGATCGGCAGTTCATCATCCTGCCCGGCACCGCCCATTCGGTGGCGCTTGCCACCAATCGGGAGCTGTTCTGGCATGTGACGCGGGCATTCCTGACCATGCCGACACCGATTGTGACCTGACGTCACCCTGCGGCAGGACGCCGCAAGAAAAATCGGCGCGGTGATGTCGGGACGCGGCGAGGCGGTTCGTCCTCGGGGCACAACCCCGCAAAAAGGAGCGCCTTTCATGGCCAAGCCGACAATGATCTTCGTCAACCTGCCGGTCAGCAATCTCGCCCACGCGACCGCCTTCTATGAGGCGATCGGCGCGACCAAGAACGCGCAATTTTCCGACCACACCGCCTCCTGCATGGTGATCTCCGACACGATTCACGTCATGCTGCTGACGCACGACAAGTTCCGCGAATTCACCCCGAAGAAAATTGCCGACACCAAAACCACGAGCGAAGTGCTGATCTGCCTGTCCGCCGACAGCCGCGACGCGGTCGACGGCTACGTTGCCAAGGCAACGGGCGCGGGCGGCAGCGCCGATCCGTCGCCGCAGCAGGATTACGGCTTCATGTACGGCCGCAGCTTCGAGGATCCCGATGGTCACATCTGGGAAGTGATGTGGATGGACGTCGAGGCGGCGATGAAGGCGCAGTCCGCCGCGGCGATCGCCTGATCGCATCCCGCCATCACGAGGAGCTCAGCATGTCGAAGGTATCGCCCTGCCTGTGGTTCAACGGCGAGGCCGAGGAGGCCGCGAACTTGTACGTCTCGCTGCTGCCCGGTTCGCGGATCGAGACCGTCCAGAAGAATGTCATCGACAGCCCCGGCGGAAAGGCCGGCACGGTGCTGCTGGTCGAATTCACGCTCGCCGGTCAGCGCTTCATGGCGCTGAACGGCGGGATGAGGATGGAGCATACCCACGCGGTCTCGTTCGCGATCGACTGTGTCGACCAGGCCGAGGTCGATCGTCTGTGGGACGCGTTGCTCGCGGCCGGCGGCACCGCCGAGCAGTGTGGCTGGCTGCGCGATCGCTATGGCGTCGCATGGCAGATCGTGCCGGCGGCGGTCCGCCAATATCTCGGCGGGTCCGACGCCGCCGGCGCTGCGCGCGTGATGCAGGCCGTGCTCGGGATGATCAAGCTCGATATCGAAGGCCTGCGCCGGGCCTATCAGGGTGAGGCGGCGGCGTGAGGTAGGGCTTCGCTGGCATCGCCCGGCTCGCCGCCTTCGCTAACGCTTCGGCGAGCCAGGGATTCGTGGCCTCGTCGACGCCTTGGCGTAGACGGACCGGGCGATCCAGCATTCCAGAGATTTCGGTGCTCGGCCGACAGGCCGCGGCGTACTCGATGCCCCGCATGAAGCGGGCATGACAGTATGGGCACGATGGTTCCGTCACATGACCGTGGCGACGGATCGCGGATGCGGCTGATATCGTATATTTGTCACAAGCTGTGTTCCCCTCGCACCATGCTTGCCCTTTGAACATCGTATCCAAATCTCCTTCTGTTCCGCGACGTCCCGCCGCGCGCACGGCGATCGTCGCGGCAATCGTCTTCATCGTCGCCCATGTCGTGCTGCTGCTCGGGATCACGGCGCCGGACAAGCTCTATTTCGACGAGGTGCATTACGTGCCGGCGGCGCGGCAGATGCTGCTGCCGGTGCGCGAGGGCCCGATCCTCAATCCGATGCATCCGCCGCTTGCCAAGGAGATCATCGCCCTCTCGATCAAGGCATTCGGCGATGGGCCGCTGGGATGGCGCTATCCCGCGGCGCTGTTCGGTGCGCTGGCGCTGGTCGGCGTCTATCTCGGCGGGCTTGCGCTGTTCGCGTCGCAGCAACGCGCGATCGCTGCCGCGCTGCTCGCCTTCTTCAACCAGATGCTGTTCGTGCAGTCGCGGATCGCGATGCTGGATATTTTCGCGCTCGCTTTCGGCCTGTTCGCGATCGCGGCGTTCGTCCACGGCTTCAGGCAACAGCAGCCGCAATTCGCCTTTGCGCTGGCGGGGCTGTTCGCGGGGCTTGCCAGTGCCTGCAAATGGAGCGGGCTGTTCGTGCTCGCGACCTGCATCGCGATCGTCGCTGCGATCCGCTTGATGCAGGGCTGGCGCACGCGCTTTGCCGACGCCAATGCGGAGGATTGGTACCGGCCGGAGCTGTGGCCGGATTTTCGCGTTCCGCACTTCATGGTCTGCTTCGTGCTGATCCCGGCGGCCGTCTATCTCGCGACCTTCGTGCCGCTCTACGGCCTCTCGTTCACGGATATCATGGAGGCGCAGCATCGCATCTTTGCCGACAACACCACGGCCGCCATCGCGGGCCACACCTATATGAGCTCATGGCCGTCCTGGCCGTTCCTGGTGCGCCCGGTCTGGTACCTGTTCGAGAAGGTCGACGATGACAGGTTCGCCGCGATCGTGCTCCTCGGCAACCCGTTGGTGCTGTGGCCGGCATTGATCGCGCTGATCATTGCGCTGCGCGACTGGATCGTCGGGCGCGGCCGTGATGCATTTCTCGTGCTGGCGTTCTACCTCGGCCCGTATCTCGCCTGGGCCCTGCTGCCGCGCACGCTCGGTTTCATCTATTACTATCTCCCCGCGGCGACCACCGCGAGTTTCGTGCTGGTCTACGCCTTGACGCGCAAGGGTGCGCCGCGCTGGCTGCTGTGGGCGTTCGTTGCGGTTGGATGCGCAGGGTTTGTTGCGATGCTGCCGGTCACGGCCGCTGTCATCGAGACGTCGATGGCGACGTTCAACCGCCTGATGCTGTTTCAGGGCTGGATATGACGGTCTTTAAAGCAAAGTGATCCGCCTGCCGGGCATGGCAGGCGGATCGAGGCTGCGGGAGATTACTGCGAGGCGGTCTTGGTATCCATGTTGACGACCTGCACGCGGCGATTGGTCGGGTCCATCGGCGCGCTCGGGTCCTTCGGCCGGGTCTTGCCGTAGCCGACCGTCACGAGATCCGAGCCGTTCAGGCCGTAATGCTCGACCAGAAATTTCTTGATGGTGTCGGCGCGGCGCTCCGACAGGTCCTGGTTATAGGCCTCGCCGCCGATCGCGTCGGTGTGGCCGGCGACGACGAAGGTCGAGCCCTTCATGCTGGCATCGGACAGTGCCTTGCCGAGCTCCTGCACCGCCTGGGTCGAACCCTTGCTGATGTCGGCGGAGTTGTAGTCGAAGTGGATCTCCAGATCGATCTTCGGCTTGTTCGCCGCGATGTCGGCGATCTCCTGGCGTTCAACGCGCGACAACGAACGGGTCTGCCGGTTGCGGACGGTGTTGAGGAAGCTTGCCTCCTTGGCGGAAGCCGCGAGGTCGACCTGCGTGCCGGCGGAAAGGCCGCGGGTGGCCGACTTCGGCTTCAGCGCATTGAGAATCTGTGCGGCCGGAACGGCCTCGCTGCCGGCCAGTGCGACGCCCGCCGTCATCGACAGCGCGGCGCCGATTGTCAGAAAAGACAAGGAAAAAGAGCGGGTCATGGTTTTCGTCCTCAAATGTCGGGCTAGCCAATCCGGCTTGCTGTCGTTTTGATGCTGGGAGGATAGGACCGGTTCAAAGCTCGGAATGTGATCTGGGTCACGGTTGGGTGTGCCGCCCCGCTTGCGCCAGGCAGGCAGACGGGAAGCGAGGACATCATGGCCAACGTCAATCGTGTCCTCCGCTCGATCAATGACGAAGCTGCCTCGCGCTGCGTCGACATCTTCCTTCGCCCGGACGGCAGCATCGGCTTCGAGGAATATCGGCGGGACGTCGAAGATGGCCGTGGCTGGTTTCCGGTCGGCGGTCATTCGTCCCGCATCTTCCATGGAGAAAGCGCCGCGCTCGCGGCGGCGATCGGGGACGTTCCGTGGTTGCGGCGGGTCGTCGGATCGACGTAGCCGTTCCGAATGATGCGGAGCTGATTTCCGCCGCGCGGCTCTCCACAGCTGCGCGAATCTCACTACATTGCTGGGGCAATGTCCCGCGCCGCCGAACCCCTTTCGTTGAACAATGCTGCCGCCCGCCATATCTGGCTGCGCGCGCAGCGGCTCGATACCCAGGTGCCGTTCGGCGAAGGGGCATCAGCGGTGGCGGCCGCCGTCGATCATCTCGGCTATGTGCAGATCGACACCATCAACGTGATCGAGCGCTGCCATCACCACATCCTGTTCAGCCGCATTCCGGACTACCGCCGCGCCGACCTCAAGCAGGCGCAGAGCCGGGACAAGAGCGTGTTCGAGTACTGGACGCACGCGCTGTCCTACATTCCGTCCAAGGACATCGGCTTCTTCCTGCCGGCGATGAAGGCGCACAAGCGCGAGGGCCACAAATGGTTCTCGTCGGTGACCCCGGCGGATACGCGCAAGGTGCTGCGGCTGCTTCGTGCCGGTCCGCTGACGATCCGCGACATCGATGACGACGTGCTGACCGAGAAGGAGCATCTCTGGCAGAGCCGCAAGCCCTCCAAGCGCGCGCTGCAGCTCGCCTTCTACGGCGGCGTGGTCACGATCAGCGAGCGCGCCGGCATGCTGAAGACCTATGAGTTGATGACCCGGCACTTCGGCTGGGACAAGCCGCCGAAGCCGGCCCCGGCCTCGGCCCGGACGGCCTATCTGCTCGACCGCGCGCTGCGCTCACAGGGCATCGTCAGCCTGGATTCGATCTGCCATCTCGACGCGCCGAGCAAGAAGGCGGTGCGCAGCCTGATCGAGGCGAGGGTGCGCCGCAATGAGCTGGTGCGGATCGCGCTCGATGGCGCCGGCAAGCAGGAGCATTGGGCGCGGCCCGAGGTGCTGGACGCGACCGGCGAGGGTGATCCCACCCTGGTCCACATCCTCTCGCCGTTCGATCCGCTGATCATCCAGCGCAAGCGCACCGAGCTGTTCTTCGGCTATGGCCACCGTTTCGAGGCCTATGTGCCGAAGGAGAAGCGCCTGTTCGGCTATTTCGCGCTGCCGGTGCTGGTCGGCGACGACATCGTCGCCGCCCTCGACCTCAAGACCGACCGGCAGAACAAGAAGCTCCTGATGCAGAAATGGAGCTGGGTCGGCAACGGCAAGAAGCAGGCGGCACGCAAGGAGCTGAAGCGGCGCATCGAGGAAGAGCTCGACCGCTTCGAGCGCTTCCAGCTGGCTGAATAGGGGTGGCTCCGTCATTGCGAGCCAACGGGTCGCGCGAACGCGCGCCCGATGACAGGCTCCGCGAAGCAATCCATCGCGCCACAAGCGGATAAGTGATTGCTTCGCTTCGCTCGCAATGACGCCGTGCACAAAACGCACAGGTTTCCCGTTTGCGCTGTGAGCTATGAGTTTTTGCTATTGCTCAATGTGGGGCCAGCCAATAATCCTCACGGCAAGCAACACCCGGGGAAAGCTCATGAGCCAGACAGCTACCATCGCGCCCGATCGCGGCGCCCGCAGCGAGATCGAGACGTCGACGATCCGCGCGATCTCCTGGCGGCTGATCCCGTTCCTGATCCTGGCCTACTTCTTCTCCTATCTCGACCGCGTCAATCTCGGTTTCGCTGCGCTCACCATGAACAGCGAGTTGAAGTTCTCGCCGGTGGTGTTCTCGTTCGGCGCCGGCATCTTCTTCATCGGCTATTTCATCTTCGAGGTGCCGAGCAATCTGGCGCTGGAGCGGTTCGGCGCCAGCAAGTGGATCGCCCGCATCATGGTGAGTTGGGGCATCCTCTCGGCGTTGATGGCGGCGGTCTATGACGAGCACAGCTTCTACGCGCTGCGCTTCTTCCTCGGCGTCGCCGAGGCCGGCTTCTTCCCCGGCATCATCCTCTATCTGACCTACTGGTATCCGGCCGAGTATCGTGCGCGCTTCCTCGCCGCCTTCGCGCTCGCGGTGCCGATTTCGACCGTGATCGGCGCGCCGATCTCCGGCCTGTTGCTCGGCCTCGACGGCGTGATGGGCTTGAAGGGCTGGCAGTGGCTGTTCGTCATCGAGGGCATTCCATCGGTGCTGCTCGGCATCGTCACCTGGTTCTATCTGACCGACCGGCCGGAGAAGGCCGAGTGGCTCTCGGCCGAGCAGAAGGCGTGGCTCAAGGCAAAGCTCGACGCCGAGGTCGCGGCCAAGCAGGCGGCGAAGCATTTCACCTTGGGCGAGGCGCTGTCCTCGCCCAAGGTGCTGGCGCTCAGCGCGATCTATTTCGGTTTCGTCGCCTCGCTCTACGGCATGCAGTTCTGGCTGCCGCAGATCGTCAAGGCGTTCGGTCTGACCAACGCGCAGACCGGCTTCGTCACCGCGATCCCGTACGCATTCGGCACCGTCGCGATGATCCTGTGGGCGCGCCGTTCCGATGCCACCCGCGAGCGCGTGTTCCATGTCGGCGCGCCGCTGCTGCTGACCGCGCTGGCGCTCGCGGTCTCCAGCTACATCACCGATCCGGTCATGACGATGGTGGTGCTGACGGTCGCCGCGATCGGCGTGTTCTGCACCTTCGCGGTGTTCTGGACGCTGCCGATCGCCTGGCTCTCCGGCACCGCCGCGGCCGGCGCGATCGCGCTGATCAACTCGATCGGCAACCTCGCCGGTTTCGGCGGGCCCTATCTGATCGGCTGGGTCAAGGAAGCCACCGGCAGCACGTCGACCGGCCTGTTGGTGCTGTCGCTGTTGCCGCTCGCCGCGGGCCTGCTGGTTTTCCTCGGCAGCCATGAGACCAAGACCGAGTTCGCCGGCGCGAGGTAGCTCGCCCTCAAATCACGTGTTCCCGTAGCCCGGATGGAGCGCAGCGCAATCCGGGGAGCCGCCACCGGTGATGTCCCGGATTTCGCTCCGCTTCATCCGGGCTACGCATTTTCCGATCTCTGCACCCGCCAAATCCGACCCCGCTCACGAATTGGTTATCAATGACGAATATTGACATTTATCAGTGATAAATCGATACTCTTCATCAGTCGTCAGCCCGATGGAGATTTCAGATGTTCGTTCGTTCCGTTTTCTTGAGCTATTACAGGCTCTTAACCGGAGCGTCGCTGGCTTTCGCGGTGTTCGCGCTGACCGGCTGCAATGAAAAGGCGGCTGAAAACGCCGATCCGGGGCGCCCCGTTCTGGTGGCGACCGTCCATTATGAAGCTGAAACCCCTGAGCGCAGCTTTGTCGGCACCATCAAGCCCCGTATCGAAGCCGATATGGGCTTTCGGGTCGCCGGCAAGGTGGCCAAGCGGCTGGTCGAGGTCGGACAGACAGTCGACGTCGACCAGCCCTTGGCCACCCTCGACGAGGTCGACCTGAAGCTGCAGGCCGAGCAGGCGGAGGCGGAATTCCGCGCCGCCACCGGCGTGCTGGCGCAGGCCGCCGCCGCCGAGCAGCGCGCCAAGGATCTGAAGGCCAAGGGCTGGACCACCGACGCGGCACTCGATTCCGCCAAGGCCGCCGGCGACGAGGCCCGCGCGCGGCTGAACCGTGCCGAGCGCTCGGTCGAGCTGACCAGGAATTCCCTCTCTTATGCAACGCTGGTGGCCGACACCCGGGGTGTCGTCACAGCGACCATGATCGAGCCCGGCCAGGTGGTTGCCGCGGGCCAGGCTTCGATCCGTGTCGCCCGACTTGGCGAGAAGGAAGCTGTCGTCGCGATCCCCGAGACGCTTCTTGCTCGTGCCAGGTCGGGCGTAGCCACGGTGACGCTGTGGTCGGACGCCAAGAAGAGCTATGCCGCCAGGCTGCGCGAGGTCGCGCCGCAGGCCGATCCCGCCACCCGCACCTATCTCGCAAAATTCTCGCTGCCGGACGCGGACGAGGCGGTCTCGCTCGGCATGACCGCGACGCTGACGCTGGCCGACAAGGCGAGTGAGCGCGTCGCCAAGTTGCCGCTGTCGGCGCTGTACAGCCAGGGCGGCGATCCCTCGCTCTACATCGTCGACGACAAGGGCGACATCGCGCTGAAGCCGGTCAAGGTGAAGGCCTATGAGAGCAACAACGTCGTCATCTCCGGCGGCGTCGACGATGGCGCCAAGGTGGTCGCCCTCGGTGTGCAGAAACTCGATCCGAGCCAGAAGGTGCGGGTCGTGTCGTCGCTGTCGTTCTAACCCTCGCATAGCAGCGGAAACGGTTCTGGGACTGGTCTAGAACTTGGAGAGTTCGATGAAGCGCTTCAACCTTTCGGCCTGGGCGGTCAGCCATCCGACGCTGGTGCTGTTCCTGATGATCATCCTCGCCGCCGCCGGCTTCTTCTCCTATGAGAAGCTCGGCCGCGCCGAGGATCCGTTCTTCACCGTCAAGGTGGTGAACGTCTCGGTGATGTGGCCGGGCGCGACCTCGCAGGAAATGCAGATGCAGGTCGCCGATCCGATCGAGAAGAAACTGCAGGAGCTGCCGTTCTTCGACAAGGTGCAGACCTATTCCAAGCCGGGCTTCACGGCGATGCAGGTCTCCTTCAAGGATTCGACCTCGCCGAAGGACGTGCCCTATCTCTTCTATCTGTTGCGCAAGAAGCTGGTCGATGTGCAGGGCGAGCTGCCCTCCGGCATCCTCGGTCCCGTCGTCAACGACGAATTCTCCGACGTCGATTCGATCCTCTATATGATGACCGGCGACGGCGCCAATTATGCGCAGCTCAAGAAGGTCGCGGAGGGTTTTCGCCAGCGCCTGCTGAAGGTGCCGGGCGTCACCAAGATCGATCTCTACGGCACCCAGGACGAGCGTATTTTCGTCGAGTTCTCGCATGCCAAGCTGGCGACGCTCGGCATCACGCCGCAGGCGCTGTTCGACTCGCTCGCCAAGCAGAATAACGTCACCCCGGCCGGTACCGTCGAGAGCTCGTCGCAGCGCGTGCCGCTGCGCGTCACCGGCGCGCTTGACGGCGTCAAGGCGGTTGCCGAGACGCCGGTCGAGAGCAACGGCCGCGTGTTCCGGCTCGGTGATATCGCGACCGTCAGCCACGGCTATGTCGATCCGCCAAGCTTCAAGGTGCGTCAGGAAGGCAAGCCGGCGCTCGGCATCGGCGTCGTCACCGCCAAGGGCGCCAACATCCTCGAGCTCGGCAAAGAGGTCCAGAAGGCGACCGCCGAGTTCCTGAAGGCGGTGCCGCAGGGCGTCGATATCGAGCAGATCGCCGACCAGCCCAAGGTGGTCGAGCACGCCGTCGGTGAGTTCGTGCACTCCTTCGTCGAGGCGCTCGCGATCGTGCTGTTCGTCTCCTTTGTCGCGCTCGGCTGGCGCACCGGCATCGTGGTCGCGCTGTCGGTGCCGCTGGTGCTCGGCATCGTCTTCATCGTGATGAACGCAATGTCGCTCGACCTGCACCGCATCACGCTCGGCGCGCTGATCATTGCGCTCGGCCTTCTGGTCGACGACGCCATTATCGCGGTCGAGATGATGGTGGTGAAGATGGAGCAGGGCTGGGACCGCATGAAGGCGGCGTCCTTTGCCTGGGAATCCACCGCGTTTCCGATGCTCACGGGGACGCTGGTCACGGCCGCTGGCTTCCTCCCCATCGGCTTTGCCAATTCTGCGGTCGGCGAATATGCCGGCGGCATCTTCTGGATCGTGGCGATCTCGCTGGTCGCCTCCTGGTTCGTCGCGGTGATCTTCACGCCCTATATCGGCGTCAAGCTGTTGCCCAACATCAAGGTGCACCAGAACCACGATCCGCACGCGATCTACGAGACGCGGATGTATCGCGGCCTGCGCAGCGTCGTGCAGTGGTGCGTCGATCACCGCATCAAGGTGGTGGCGGCGACCGTCGGCGTCTTCGTTGCCTCCATCGTTGCGTTCGGCCACGTCCAGCAGCAGTTCTTCCCGCTGTCGGAGCGGCCCGAGCTGTTCCTGCAGCTGCGTCTGCCCGAGGGCACCGCCTTCAACGTCACCGAGAAGGCGGTGAAGCAGGCCGAAGGGCTGCTGAAGGGCGATGACGACATCCAGACCTACACCGCCTATGTCGGCCAGGGCTCGCCGCGCTTCTGGCTCGGCCTCAATCCGCAGCTGCCGAACGAGGCCTTTGCCGAGATCGTGATCCTCGCCAAGAACGTCGAGGCGCGCGAGCGCGTCAAGGCCAAGATCGAGCAGGCCGCCGCCGATGGCGCTTTGAACGAGGCGCGGGTCCGGGTCGATCGCTTCAATTTTGGTCCGCCGGTCGGCTTCCCGGTCCAGTTCCGCGTGATCGGCCCCGATGCCAACAAGGTGCGCGACATCGCCTACCAGGTGCGCGACGTCATGCGCCAGAACAAGAACGTCAAGGACGTCCAGCTCGACTGGAACGAGCAGTCGCCCTATCTGAAGCTCGCCGTCGACCAGGATCGGGCGCGTGCGCTCGGCCTGACCCCGCAGGACGTCTCGCAGGCGCTGGCGATGCTGATCTCGGGCGCGCCGGTCACCACGATCCGCGACGGCATCGAGAAGGTCGGCGTGGTCGCCCGCGCGGTGCCGTCCGAGCGGCTCGATCTCGGCCGCGTCGGCGATCTCACCATCACCACGCGCAACGGCGTCGCCGTCCCGCTGCAGCAGATTGCCAAGATCGAATATGCGCATGAGGAGCCGATCCTGTGGCGGCGCAACCGCGACATGGCGATCACCGTGCGCTCCGACGTCGTCGACGGCGTGCAGGCGCCCGACGTCACCAACCAGATCTCGCCGAAGCTGAAGGACATCCAGGCCCATCTCGAGCCAGCCTACCGGATCGAGCCGGGCGGGGCGTTCGAGGAATCCGCCAAGGGCAATGCGTCGATCTTCATCCTCTTCCCCGTGATGGTGATGGTGATGCTGACGCTGCTGATGATCCAGCTGCAGAGCTTCTCGCGCCTGTTCCTGGTGTTCCTGACCGCGCCGCTCGGCATCGTCGGCGCCTCGCTGGGGCTCAACGTCGCCAACCAGCCGTTCGGCTTCGTGGCGCTGCTCGGCCTGATCGCGCTCGCCGGCATGATCATGCGCAACGCCGTGATCCTGGTCGACCAGATCGAGAGCGACGTGGCGTCCGGCCTGACCCGGCGCGAGGCGATCGTCGAAGCCACCGTCCGGCGCGCCCGGCCGGTGGTGCTGACGGCCCTGGCCGCCATCCTCGCTATGATCCCGCTGTCGCGCTCGGCGTTCTGGGGCCCGATGGCGATCACCATCATGGGCGGTTTGTTTGTTGCGACTTTCCTGACCTTGCTGTATCTGCCGGGCCTTTACGCCCTCTGGTTCCGCAAGACCCTCGAGGAAAGCGGCTCCGAGCAAACCGATACTGCGCCGCAGCATGCCGGCGATGCGCAACGCGCATTTTCGCTTGCTGAAGCGGCCGAATAATTGAAGATTGAGCAGGCCCAACATGACACTGATCTCGGAGCATAGCGAAACCGACACCCGCGAGCGGATTCTCGTGGTGGCGGAGCGCTTGTTCCGGCAGATCGGGTATCAGAAGACGACGGTCGCCGACATCGCCAAAGAGATGCGGATGAGCCCCGCCAACGTGTACCGCTTCTTCGATTCGAAGAAGTCGATCCACGAGGGCGTGGCCCGCGGCCTGATGGGCGAGGTCGAGATCGAGGCCCGGCGCATCGCGCGCTCGGAAGGGCCGGCGGCGCCACGCTTGCGCCAGATGATGACGACCATCAATCGCATGAACACCGAGCGCTATGTCGGCGATTCCAAGATGCACGAGATGGTCGAGATCGCGATGCAGGAGGACTGGGACGTCTGCGTCGCCCATATGGAGTGTATCGCCTCCATTATCGGCGAGGTGATCGCGCAAGGAGCCGCGTCGGGGGAGTTCGAGATCACGGACCTGCAGCTCGCCTCGCTCTGCGCCTGCACGGCGATGATGCGGTTCTTCCACCCACAGATGATCGCCCAATGTGCCACCAAGCCGGGCCCGACCATCGACCAGATGATCGATTTCGTGATCGCCGGCCTATCGCCGCGCGGCCGCGCCAATTGAGCGCCAGGGCTGACATTTTCGTCAGTTGACTTCCTTGTCATTCCGGGGCGATGCGTAAGCATCGAACCCCAATGCGCAATCGCGCATTGTGGAATCTCGAGATTCCGGGTCTGGTCCTTACGGACCATCCCGGAATGACGAGGACGCAATCGTGACCGCCAAAGACCTGCATTTCTACGAGCCGAAGAACGGCCACGGCCTGAAGCACGACCCGTTCAACGCCATCGTCGCGCCGCGGCCGATCGGCTGGATCTCCTCGCGCGACAAGGGCGGCAACGTCAACCTCGCGCCCTACAGCTTCTTCAACGCGTTCTGCTATGTGCCGCCGATCATCGGCTTCTCCTCCACCAACTGGAAGGATAGCGTCGCCAACATCCAGGACACCGGCGAGTTCGTCTGGAATCTGGCGACGATGGATCTCGCCAGACACATGAACGCGACGGCGGCGCATGTCGCGCGCGATGTCGACGAGTTCAGGCTCGCGGGCCTCACGCAGGTCGCCGGCAAGCTCGTCAACGTGCCGCGGGTCGCCGAAAGCCCGGTGTCGTTCGAATGCAAGGTGAGCCAGATCGTCCAGCTCCAGGGCGCCGACGGCAAGAAGGCCGAGGCCTGGCTGACGCTCGGCGAGGTCGTCGCCGTCCACATCGACAAGGCCTTCATCAAGGACGGCGTCTACCAGACCGGCCTCGCGCACCCGATCGTCCGCGCCGGCCGCCGCGGCGACTACTTCGAGATCAAGCCGGAAAACATGTTCGAGATGATCCGGCCGGATTGAGTGCTGCTCTATCCTCCCTCTCGCCGTTCTTCACGGGGGCGAGACGAGCGAAGCTCGCTCTTAGAGGGTAGGGTGAGGGGCTGCTTCCACCAGCTGTGATGGTCGTGAGACCTGTACCCCCTCACCCGAAATTCAAGCTGCGCTTGAATTTCGACCTCTCCCCGCAAGCGGGGCGAGGTACGGGACGTTGCTCCGCTGCGGATTCGTGCGCTCCGCAACGACGGCCCGCACCACAACAATGTGAAATTTTCGCGCGCGGGGATGAAAAACCGTCACTCGCAACCTCTCCGAGAGCAGTCTAACCTCCACTCGCCAGGCCGGATCAACGGCCGGCCAACAGAGTGGGAGGATGCGATGACACGCCACGAGCGGAGCGATCCGAACGAAGAACAACGCGATCCGAATGTTTCACGGCGCACGCTGGTTCAGGGACTGGCGGTTTCCGCCGCTGCCGTAGCCAGCATCGGCAGCGCGCTGGCCCAGAACGCGCCCGCGCCGGTCGGGCCGCCGACGACGATCACCAGCCCGCCGCGCGACTTCAGTCCGCGCGGTGCGCCGACCACCTATTTCTGGGACCCCGACATCATCGCGGTCGATCCGTCCTTCAACGACCTTGCCCAGCCCAACACCTCGATCAAGCGCCTCTATACCGGCCTGTTGTGGGCGGAAGGCCCGGCCTGGAGCTCGCAGGGCCGCTATCTGCTGTGGAGCGACATCCCGAACAACCGGCAGATGCGCTGGTCGGAAGATGACGGCCATGTCAGCGTCTTCCGCATGCCGTCGAACTACTCGAACGGCAATTCGTTCGACTTCCAGGGCCGCCAGCTGTCCTGCGAGCATCTCACCCGCCGCGTGACGCGCTACGAGAATGACGGCACCGCGACCATGCTCGCCGACAACTATCAGGGCAAGCGGCTGAACTCGCCGAACGACGTCGTCGCGCATCCGGACGGCAGCTACTGGTTCACCGATCCGCCCTATGGCGGCCAGCTCTATGAGGGCGAGCCTGATGCCGCGGGCGGCCCGAGCAATCCGGCCGGCAAGCTCAATCCCCGGATCGGCCAGCCGGCGGGCTTCGTGCCGGCCAAGCGCGAGCTGCCGACCAATTGCTACCGCATCGACCCGTCCGGCCGCGTCGATCTCGTAGTGAGCGAGGACCAGGTGCCGGACCCGAACGGCCTCTGCTTCTCGCCGGACTACAAGAAGCTCTACGTGGTCTCGACCGGCAAGGGACCGGGCGATAGCGGACCCGGCGGCAAGGGTGACGTTTTCGTGTTCGATGTCGGCGCCGACAACAAGCTTTCCAACGGCAAGCGGTTCAGCGATTTCACGATCGACGGCGTGAAGTGCGGACCGGACGGTATCCGCTGCGACGTCAACGGCAATGTCTGGTGCTCGAGCAATGCCGGCCGCGCGGTCGGGTACAGCGGCGTGACGGTGTGGTCGCCGGAAGGCAAGCTGCTCGGCCGTATCCGGCTGCCCGAGGTCTGCGGCAACATCACCTTCGGTGGTCCCAAGCGCAACCGTCTGTTCATGGCCGCAAGCCAGTCGCTCTACGCGGTCTATACCGCAACCCAGGGAGCGGGGGCCGCCTAGCTCGTCTTGCATGGGGATGGCGTCTGCGCCATCCCCCGCTACCTGATTGTCGCACCTCAGCTTTCGGAACTGAACCCGCGGCGTGCCGTTAACAAAATGGCGCCTGGGCCGCGTCAATTTCGCTTTATCTGCGAAGCGAAGTGTTCACCGGTGAACGGCACTTTCCGATAAGATCACCCATCCGCGCCGCCGTTTCATGAGGGATCCGCCATGAGCTTCCGCCGCGACTATATGACAAAACCGATCTTCTCCTGGGCGCGTGGCGTGCTGCCGACGATGTCGGACACCGAGCGCGAGGCGCTGGAAGCCGGCGACGTCTGGTGGGACGCCGATCTATTCACCGGCAACCCCGACTGGTCGAAATTGCTGGCGTTCGCGCCGGCCAGATTGACCGAGGAAGAGCAAGCCTTCCTGCACGGTCCGGTCGACGAGCTCTGCAGGATGCTCGACGAGTGGAAGATCAACTGGGAATGGCGCGATCTGCCGCCCGAGGTCTGGGCTTTCATCAAGGCCAAAAAATTCTTCGGCATGATCATCCCGAAGGAATTTGGCGGCCTCGGCTTCTCGCCCTACGCGCATTCCGAGGTGGTGCGCAAGATCTCGTCGCGCTCGCTGACCGCGGCCGTCACCGTGATGGTGCCGAACTCGCTCGGGCCCGGAGAGCTCTTGATGCGCTTCGGCACCAAGGAGCAGCAGGACAAATGGCTGCCGCGCCTCGCCTCCGGACAGGACATTCCCTGCTTCGGCCTGACCAGCCCGGAGGCAGGCTCCGACGCCGCCTCGATGATCGACACCGGCATCATCTGCAAGGGCAATTTCGAAGGCCGTGAGGTGCTCGGCTTGAGGCTCAACTGGCACAAGCGCTACATCACGCTCGGCCCGGTCGCGACGCTGCTCGGCCTTGCCTTCAAGGCCTATGATCCCGATCACCTCGTCGGCAGCGAGGAAGAGCTCGGCATCACCGTCGCGCTGATCCCGACCCATCTGCCGGGCGTGTCGATCGGCCACCGCCACCTGCCGGCGATGCAGGTGTTCCAGAACGGCCCGAACTGGGGCAAGGACGTCTTCATCCCGCTCGACTACATCATCGGCGGCGAGGCACGGCTCGGTCAGGGCTGGAAGATGCTGATGACGGCTCTTGCCGCCGGCCGCGGCATCTCGCTGCCGTCGCTGTCGGCGGCCGGCGCTGCCTATGCCGCGCGTACCACCGGCGCCTATGCCCGCGTCCGCGAGCAGTTCGGCATCTCGATCTCGAAATTCGAAGGCATCGAGGAGCCGCTCGCGCGTATCGCCGGCACGGCCTATCTGCTCGACGCCGCACGGCGGCTGACCTGCGCCGCACTGAACGAGGGGCATCATCCCGCCGTCATCTCCGGGATCATGAAGTTGCACGCCACCGAGCGGATGCGGATCGCGATCGATGACGCCATGGACATCCATGGCGGCAAAGCCGTGATCGACGGGCCGCAGAATTATCTCGGCGGGCTCTACCGCTCGGTGCCGGTCGGCATCACGGTCGAGGGCGCCAACATCCTGACCCGCAATCTGATCGTGTTCGGGCAGGGCGCGATCCGCGCGCATCCCTATCTGTTGCTGGAGATGAACGCGCTCGGCGAGACCGACCGCGACAAGGGTCTGACCGCGTTCGACACCGCGTTCTGGAAACATATCGGCCACAGCTTCGCGACCATGTTCCGCGCCTGGGGCCGCAGCTGGAGTTTTGGGATGTTCGCACCGGCGCCGGATGCCGGCGATGCGACCGAGTTCTATCGCCAGCTGTCGCGCTACTCGTCGGCGTTCGCGCTGTGCGCCGACATGGCGCTGCTCACCCTCGGCGGCGCGCTGAAGCGCAAGGAGATGCTCTCGGCACGCTTCGGCGACATCCTGTCCGAGCTGTATTTGCTCTCCGCTGCCTTGAAACGCTGGCAGGACGAGGGCCGGCAGAAGGCGGATCTTCCCGCGCTCGAATGGTGCATGGCATCCGGCTTCAAGACCATCGAGAACCGCTTTGCGGAAATCTTCGCCAATCTGCCGAACCGCCCGATGGCTTGGCTGCTGAAATTCCTGATCCAGCCGTTCGGCGCCCGCGTCACGGGCCCGACGGACCGCGTCGTGCAGCAATGCGCGCAGCTCGTGCTGTCGCCGTCGGCGGCGCGCGACCGCCTGACGCCGGACCTCGCCTTTGTCGAGGATGACGGCGGCATCGCAAGGCTGGAGAAAGCCTTCCGCCTCGTCACCGAGGCCGAGGATGCCGCTAAGCAGCTGCGCGCGGCGCGTCTGCATGACTGGAAGGAGGCGGTCAAGAAGGGCGTTATCACCGAGGCCGACGGCGAGAAGCTTGCCGCTGCCCACGAGGCCGTCGCCAAAGTCATCGAGGTCGATGATTTTGCGCCGGAGGCGCTGTCCCCGATTTACAAGAAATCCGCCGACGTGCATCAGTTCTTCCAGGAGCTTGGTGAGCAGAGGGCGGCGAGCTGATGGCGCGACCAGTCTTTATCGTCGACGGCAGCCGGACGCCGTTCCTGAAGGCGCGCTCCGGTCCCGGCCCGTTCACCCCGGTCGATCTTGCCGTACAATGCGGTCGGCCGCTGCTGGCACGGCAGCCTTTCGCGCCCACCGCCTTCGACCAGGTCATCCTCGGCTGCGTCAACGTGATCGCCGACGAGATGAACCCGGCACGGGTTGCGGCGCTCAGGCTCGGTATGGGCGAACAGATGGTCGCCTTCACGGTGCAGATCAATTGCGGCTCCGGCATGCAGTCGATCGACACCGGCTATCGCTACATCCGCGAGGGCATCTCCGACCTGATCCTCGCCGGCGGTGCCGAAGCCTTGAGCCACGCGCCGCTGGTCTGGCCCAATTCGGGCGTGCGCTGGTTTGCCGGCTTCGCCGGCGCCAAGGGGCTCGGCGCCAAGATCGCCGCGGCGCTGAAGGTGAAGCCGAGCTACTTCAAGCCGATCATCGGCCTCGAGCGCGGGCTGACCGACCCGATCACCGAGCTCAACATGGGGCAGACCGCCGAGAAGGTCGGTCATCTCTTCGGCATCACCCGCGCCCAGTCCGATGCATATGCTGCCGAGAGCCATCAGCGGCTGGCCAACGCGCAGAAGCAGGGCTTTCTCAAGGGCGAGGTCGAGACCGCGTTCTCCCGCGACGGCAAGTTCTTCGACCATGACGACGGTGTCCGCCCGGACTCGACCCCCGAGACCCTGGCGAAGCTGAAGCCGGTGTTCGAGCGTCCGTGGGGCCAGGTCACCGCCGGCAATTCCTCGCAGATCACCGACGGCGCCTCCTGGGTGATCCTGGCGTCCGAGAAGGCGGTGGCCAAGCACGGGCTGACGCCGAAGGCCGTCATCCTCGACAGCCAATGGTCGGCGCTCGATCCCTCGATCATGGGCCTCGGCCCGGTGCTCTCGGCGAGCGCGCTGCTCAAGCGCAATAGCCTGACCTTGCAGGATGTCGAGACCTGGGAGCTGAACGAGGCCTTCGCCACCCAGGTGCTGGGCTGCCTCGCGGCATGGAACGACGAAAAATTCTGCCGCGAGATCCTTGGCCTCGATGGCGCGGCCGGCGAGATCGACCGCGCGAAGTTGAACGTCGACGGCGGCGCGATCAGCCTCGGCCATCCGGTCGGCACCAGCGGCAACCGCATCGTGCTGCATCTGGTCAATGCGATGAAGCGGCTCGGCACCAGGCGCGGCGTCGCCACCGAATGCATCGGTGGCGGGCAGGGCGGCGCGATGTTGATAGAGACGGTGTGATCATGGATTCACGGATCATGGACGTTCTCTCCGGCCGCGTGCTCGAACTCGGGCCGAAGCCTGCCGCCGACAGTCCCTACAAGAATTTCAAGCTGACGCGCGATGACGACGGTATCGCCTGGCTGCTGTTCGACCGCGCCGGCGCCAGCGCCAACACGCTGTCCGCCGATCTACTCGAGGAGCTCGATGCCATCGTCGCGGCGCTGGAGAACCAGCGGCCGACGGGTCTCGTGGTGCGCTCGGCCAAGCCAAGCGGCTTCATCGCCGGCGCTGACGTCAATGAGTTTCGCGGCGCCAGCGATTCCAGCGCGGTCGAGACCGCGATCGGCCGCGCCCATGCGGTGATCGACCGGCTCGAGGCGCTGCGCGTGCCCTCGGTCGCCGTCATCCACGGCTTCTGCCTCGGCGGCGGCCTCGAGGTCGCGCTGGCCTGCCAGATGCGGATCGCGATCGACGATGCCAGGTTCGGTTTCCCAGAGGTGATGCTCGGCCTGCATCCAGGTCTTGGCGGCACCGTGCGCTTCACCGAGCTGGTCAACCCGATGCAGGCGATGACCTTGATGCTGACCGGCAAGACCATCGACGCGCGCCGCGCCAAGGCGCTCGGCCTGGTCGACGCCGTCACCCAGGAGCGCCATGTCCGCAACGCGGCGAAGGATGCGGTGTTCGGCCGGCTGAAGCGCGCCAGGCCGGGCGCGCTCAACTCGATTCTCAATCTTGGTCCGGTCAGGGGCTTCCTCGCCTCGCGGATGCGCAGCGAGGCCGAGAAGGCCGCGCCGCGCAAGCATTACCCGGCGCCCTATGCGCTGATCGATCTGTGGGAGAAGCACGCCGGCAACCGCTCGGCGATGCTGAATGCGGAGAAGGCCTCGTTCGCCAATCTGATGGTGACGCCGACCGCGCAGAACCTGATCCGTGTGTTCTTCCTGCGAGAGCAGATGAAGAAGCTCGCCGGCAGCGGCAACAAGGTTGCGCACGTCCATGTCATCGGCGCCGGCGCGATGGGCGGCGATATCGCGGCCTGGTGCGCCAACCAGGACATGCTCGTGACCTTGGCCGACATGAAGGCCGAGCCGATCGCGGGCGCCATGAAACGAGCGTCAGAGTTGTTCGGCAAGATCATGCGCAAGCGGATCGACCAGCGCGACGCGCTCGACCGGCTGATCCCCGACATGGACGGCGAGGGCGTCCGCAATGCCGATCTGATCATCGAGGCGGTGCCGGAAAAGCTCGAGCTGAAGCAGAAGGTCTATGCCTCTCTCGAGCCGAAGATGAAGCCCGGCGCGATCCTCGCCACCAATACGTCGAGCATCCCGCTGCAGGATCTGCGCACCACGCTGGCACGGCCGGAGCGGCTGCTCGGCCTGCACTTCTTCAATCCGGTGTCGCGGCTGCAACTCGTCGAGGTCGTCAGCCATGACGGCACCGATGCGGCGATGCTCAAGGAGGCGCTCGCGTTCGTCGGCGCCATCGACCGCCTGCCGCTGCCGGTGAAGAGCTCGCCGGGCTTCCTCGTCAACCGCGCGCTGACGCCCTACATGCTGGAAGCGATGATGATGCTGGACGAGAAGACCGACCAGCGCCTGATCGACGCGGCCGCCGTCGAGTTCGGTATGCCGATGGGGCCGATCGAACTCGCCGACCAGGTCGGCCTCGATATCTGCCTCGATGTCGGCGACATGCTGCGCTCGAAGTTCGGCGACACGCTGCCGCCGACGCCTGCGTGGTTGCGCGAAAAAGTCGCCAAGGGCGAGCTCGGCCGCAAGACCGGCAAGGGCTTCTACACCTGGAAGGACGGCAAGGCGGAAAAGGCGCCGCTGCCGGAGACCGGTCCCCGGGTCACCGATGAGATGATCGACCGCCTGGTGCTGCCGATCTCGAATGTCTGCGTCGCCGCCTTGCGCGAGGGCATCGTCGACAATCCCGATATGGTCGACGGCGCGATGATCTTCGGCACCGGCTATGCCCCGTTCCGCGGCGGCCCGCTCAACTATGCGCGCAGCCGCGGCGTCGACGATGTGGTGTCGGCCATGCAGGCCTTGATGCGCAAGTTCGGCGGACGATTTGCGCCGGATCCCGGCTGGGAGGCATTCAAGTGAGCGATTCGCAAGGGACCGGCTCGCAAGTGACCGCCGCCCACGCTCACGCGCCGCTGAGCAACGACGCCGAGCCGAAGGGCGATCTCTGCATCCGCACGCTGGCGATGCCGGCCGACACCAATGCCAATGGCGACATCTTCGGCGGCTGGCTGCTCAGCCAGATGGATCTCGGTGGCGGCGTGTTCGCCTCCAAGGTGGCGAAGTCGCGCACCGTGACGGTCGCGATCGACGCGATGAACTTCCGCAAGGCGGTCAATGTCGGCGATCTCGTCTCCGTCCACGCCAATCTGGTGCGCATCGGCCGCACCTCGATCACGGTGCATCTCGAGGCCTGGGTGCTGCGCCGCCGCGAGCAGCAGTCGATCCTCGTGACCGACGGCAATTTCACCTATGTCTCGATCGACGAGCAGGGCCATCCGCAACCGATTCAGCGCGACGGCGCGACGATCGAAACCTGACATTTTTCGCGCGCCAGTGCCGCTGATTCGGTGGGAAAGGAAACGCGTCGAAACTGGGTCCGGAGCGTGGTTTGATTGCAAAAACCCGGAGTTTTTGGCGCTTCGCCGCGCAAAATAATCGAGGAACAAACAGCCAGCGACTCCGTTGTCGGGCCGAAGTCAAACCGAGGCTGACAATGTCCGACAGTTACGTGATCGAAGTGAGTTCGCAGACGGCGGGTATCGTGGTGCGCGATACGCGTGGTTATCAGTTCTTTGCTGCATCGCACCTTTTTGACCGCCTTGAAGGCCAGATCTTCCGCAATGCGCGCGAGGCCGAGCGCGCGGCGCGCCGGCTGCTCGCCGGTCAATCCATGCAGATGGCATCGTAGAACGCCTTCGCGTCATTGCGCATGGCCCGGGCGAAGCGTCCACCTTCGCCCAGGCCTTCCCTGACCCGGCACTGCACGTTGACCTCCGTGCCGAACGGTCGCACCATGGGCGACTCGCCGTTTCAAGGGGGCCGCCGTGGCCGGACTCTCCCATCGCCAGACTGAAATCCTCAACATCGCGCGCGCGTTCGGCCGGGTCATGGTCGAAGACCTCGCCAAGCGGTTCGAGGTGTCGGCGCAGACCATCCGCAAGGACCTCAACGATCTCTGCGACCAGCGCTCGCTGACCCGCATCCATGGCGGCGCGATCATCGCCTCGGGCGTCGAGAACCTCGCCTACGAGGCGCGCCGCTTCGTCGCCGCCGAGGAGAAGAAGGCGATCGGCGCTGCCGCGGCGGCACGGATTCCGAACGGCTGCTCGCTGTTCATCAATATCGGCACCACCACAGAAGAGGTCGCGAGCGCGCTGACCTCGCATGAGGACCTGCTGGTCATCACCAACAACCTCAACGTCGCGATGCTGCTGTACCGCCATCCGCGCATCGAGGTGGTGGTGGCCGGCGGCACGGTGCGCCGCGCCGACGGCGCCGTGGTCGGCTCCACCGCGACCCAGCTGATCGGCCAGTTCAAGGTCGACTACGCCATCATCGGCGCATCCGCCATCGACGAGGAGGGCGCGCTGCTCGACTTCGACTATCGCGAGGTGCAGGTCGCGCAGGCGATCATCGCCAATGCGCGCAACGTGATGCTGGTCTCGGACTCGACCAAGCTCCGCCGCAGCGCGCCGGTGCGGATCGCCCATATGAGCCAGATCCAGACCTTCGTGACCGATTCACCGCTTCCTGCGGGCCTCGCCAATATCTGCCATAGCCGCGGTATCGAGGTGGTCGTCGCGATGGACAAGCCGCAAGTCGATCTCGACGACAACGCCGCCGACGCGGCACCCGCGGCGCTGCGCAGCGCGTAGTTTGCGATCTCGCTGCTGAGGCATCATCCTCGCACAGCTTTTTCCCCGTCATCCTGAGGAGCGCGCTCTTGCGCGCGTCTCGAAGGGTGAACGGCCACATTTGGGCCGCGCCCCCTTCGAGGCTTGCCCAGCGGCGCAATTGCGCCGCAAGGCTCGCACCTCAGGGTGACGGTCTAGTACCGGATGCGTCGAACGTAACCTGCCCCCAGCCGCAATCACCCGCCCAAAGAATCCCCAGCCCGAGTTCCCCATTTTCACTTTGCTTTCGTTTTTGGTTGTGATTTACTCCAATACGAAAGTAAAACCGTCAAAGCGAAGGCGGTTGCCGGGGGAAGCGTTCTTTGGACCAGATTTACGACCTCGCCATCATTGGAGGCGGCGTTAATGGCTGCGGCATCGCACGCGATGCGGCGGGCCGGGGTAACTCTGTTTTCCTCTGTGAAATGAATGACTTGGCTAGCGGGACGTCGTCCTGGTCGACCAAGCTCGTGCATGGCGGTCTGCGCTATCTCGAATATTACGAGTTTCGTTTGGTGCGCGAGGCGCTGATCGAACGCGAAATCCTCTGGCAGATCGCGCCCCACATCATTCGGCCGCTACGTTTCGTTTTGCCGCACCACGCCGGCCTGCGTCCGGCCTGGCTGCTGCGGCTCGGCCTCTTCCTCTACGACCATATCGGCGGCCGGCATTTGCTGCCGGCGACGCGCTCGGTCGATCTGACGCGCGACGCGGTCGGCAAGCCGCTGATCCCGGGCCGCTACACCAAGGGCTTCGAATATTCCGACTGCTTCGTCGACGATGCCCGGCTGGTTGCGCTGACCGCGCGCGATGCCGCCGATCGCGGCGCCGAGATCCGCACCCGCACCCGCGCGGTCGAGATCAGGCAAGTCGACGGCGTCTGGCACGTCACGGTCGAGGACAGCGTCACGGGTACCCGCGACACGATCCAGTCACGCGTGCTGGTCAATGCCGGCGGTCCCTGGGTCGAACAGGTTCTCGCCTCGGGCGCCGGCGTCAACGCGCGCGCCAAGGTGCGCCTGGTGCAGGGCTCGCACATCGTGGTGCCGAAGCTCTACGACCACGACCGCGCCTACATCTTCCAGAACGCCGACGGCCGCATCATCTTCGTCATTCCCTATCAGGGCGACTTCTCGCTGATCGGTACCACCGATCGCGACTATGACGGCGATCCGGCCAAGGTGAAGGCGACGCAGGAGGAGATCGAATATCTCTGCGCGTCCGCCAGCGCGTATCTCGCCAAGCCGGTGAAGCCCGAGGACGTGGTCTGGAATTACTCCGGCGTGCGTCCGCTCTATGACGACGGCGCCAGCGAAGCCAAGGCCGCGACTCGCGACTATGTGTTCGAGCTCGATACGCCCGGCGGTGCGCCGCTACTGTCGATCTATGGCGGCAAGATCACGACCTATCGCCGCCTCTCCGAAGAGGCGCTGGAGCGGCTGTCGCCTTATCTCCGCGGCACAAAGGCGCAGGAGGGCTGGACCGGCAAGGCGCCGCTGCCCGGCGGCGACATGGATGTATCCGCGGTCGCGGCGCTGAGCGCCGAATTGATCCGCACCTATCCGTTTCTCGCGCAATCGCACGCCAATCGTCTCGCGCATGCCTATGGCACGCGCGCCAGCAAAGTCTTGGGCAATGCAACATCGACGGCCGATCTCGGCCGCTCCTTCGGCGCCACCTTGACGGAAAGCGAAGTCAGGTACCTGATGGCGAACGAATGGGCTCGGACTGCGGACGATGTCGTCTGGCGACGATCCAAGCTGGGCTTGCGGATGACGGCGGGTGAAATCGCCGCGCTCGACGAGTGGATGCTCGCCAACCGCGTGTCCGGTGAACGTCCCCTCCGCGAAGCGGGAGGACGGGCATGAGTGTCACATTGCAGAATGTCACGCGAACCGTGGATGGCATTCCGACCATCCGCGACGTGTCGCTGACGCTGGAGCGTGGCACGCTCAGCGTGCTGCTCGGGCCGACGCTGTCGGGCAAGACCTCGATCATGCGGCTGCTCGCCGGCCTCGACAAGCCGACCACCGGCCGCGTGTTGGTCGACGGCAAGGACGTCACCGGCGCCGACGTGCGGCAGCGTTCGGTCGCGATGGTCTATCAGCAGTTCATCAACTATCCCTCGCTGACGGTCTACGAGAACATCGCCTCGCCGCTGCGCGTGCAGGGCAAGCCGCGCGCCGAGATCGAGCGGCGGGTGGCGGAAGCGGCCGGCCTGTTGCGGCTCGAGCCGTTCCTGAAGCGCACGCCGCTGCAACTCTCCGGCGGCCAGCAGCAGCGCACCGCGATCGCGCGGGCGCTGGTCAAGGGCGCCGACCTCGTGCTGCTCGACGAGCCGCTCGCCAATCTCGACTACAAGCTGCGCGAGGAGCTGCGCGCCGAGCTGCCGCGCATCTTCGAGGCCTCCGGCGCGATCTTCGTCTATGCCACCACCGAACCGTCGGAAGCGCTGCTGCTCGGCGGCGACACGGTGTGCATGTGGCAAGGCCAGGCGCTGCAAACCGGCGCGACGCCGAAGGTCTACCGCCATCCCGACACGCTGCGCGTTGCCCAGGTGTTTTCCGATCCGCCGCTCAACATCATCGGCATCGAGAAGAAGGGCGCGCAAGTGATCTATGCCGGCGGCGAGCAGGCGCCCGCGGTCGGCCTCTATGCCAATCTGCCCGATGGCCGCTACCGGACCGGCTTCCGCGCGCACCAGCTCGAGGTCGGGAACGTCGCGGCCGGCCGCCACAAATTTTCCGCCGCGGTGACGGTGACCGAAATCACCGGGTCGGAGAGCTTTGTGCACGTCCATGTCCACGGCTCGAACTGGGTCGCGGTTCTCCACGGCGTGCACGAATATGAACCCGGGCAGGTGCTCGATGCCGCGCTCGATCCCGACAACATCTTCGTGTTCGACGCCGCCGACCGCCTCGTCGCATCGCCCGCGACCTCGTTTTCGGGCAACGTGCATCGCAGTGCTCGCGCTGCAAACGCGTCAGCCGGCAACGGCACGTGAGGGAGATGCTTCATGGCCCGCATTGACCTCGTCGATCTCGCGCACTCCTACGGCGGCAACGACGCGCCGCAGGAATCCTTTGCGCTGAAGCCGGTTACCATGACCTGGCGGCAGGGCGGCGCCTATGCGCTGCTCGGGCCGTCCGGCTGCGGCAAGACCACGCTGCTCAACCTGATCTCCGGCATCGTGACGCCGTCGCGCGGAAAGATCCTGTTCGACGGCCGTGACATCACGCCGCTGTCGACGCAGAAGCGCAACATCGCGCAGGTGTTCCAGTTCCCGGTGATCTACGACACCATGACGGTCGGCCAGAACCTGGCCTTCCCGCTGAAGAATCGCGGCGTCGCGAAGGCCGAGGTCGACGCGCGCGTCAGGCAGATCGCCGATCTGCTCGACCTCACGCCCTATCTCAAACGCAAGGCGACACGGCTCACCGCCGACGCCAAGCAGAAGATCTCGCTCGGCCGCGGTCTGGTGCGCTCCGACGTCGCGGCCGTCCTGTTCGACGAACCGCTAACGGTGATCGATCCCGAGCTGAAGTGGCAGCTGCGCTCCAAGCTGAAGGCGCTGCATCGCGAGCTCGACCTCACGATGATCTACGTCACCCACGACCAGACCGAGGCGCTGACCTTCGCCGACACCGTCGTCGTGATGCATGACGGCCGCGTGGTGCAGAGCGGCACGCCGGCCGAATTGTTCGACAAGCCGGCGCATACGTTCGTCGGCTACTTCATCGGCTCGCCCGGCATGAACATCGTGCCCGCCGAAGTCAGTGGTCACGAGGCGCGGGTCGACGGCCATGTCATCGGCCTGCATCGAAACTATGGTGTGCTGCCTGCGGGCAAGAAGATCGAGATCGGCGTGCGGCCGGAATTCGTCGATGTCGCGGCGCCGGCGTCAGGGCTGCTGTCGGCCAGCATCGAGCGGATCGACGATCTCGGCCGCATCCAGTTCGCCCGCGTGCGGGTCGGCGATACCAAATTCGCCGCGCGTGTGCCGCCGGGCTTCTCGGTCTCCGGCAACACCGCCGGGCTGATCTTCAATCCCGCGCACGTCCACGTCTATGCCGACAGCCATTTGGTGGAGGGGGTCGCCTGATGGACAAGACGATCAACCAAAAAGCCTGGTTCCTGGTGCTGCCGGTGTTCCTGGTGGTGGCGTTCTCGGCGGTGCTGCCGCTGATGACCGTCGTGAACTATTCGATGCAGGACACCTTCGGCAACAACCAGTTCTTCTGGAACGGGGTCGGCTGGTTCAAGGAGCTGCTCGATCCATCGACCGATCTCGGCGGGCGCTTCCTGGCCTCGCTCGGCCGCAACCTGTTCTTCTCTGCGGTGATCCTCGCGATCGAGGTGCCGCTCGGCATCATCGTCGCGCTGTCGATGCCGCGCGAAGGCTGGAGCGTCGCGGCCTGCCTCGTCATCCTCGCCTTGCCGCTGCTGATTCCGTGGAACGTGGTCGGCACCATCTGGCAGATCTTCGGCCGGCCCGATATCGGCCTGCTCGGCTATGTGCTGAACCACCTCGGCCTCAACTACAATTACGTGTCCAATGAGGTCGACGCCTGGGTCACGGTCATCGTGATGGACGTCTGGCACTGGACCAGCCTCGTCGCGCTGCTCTGCTACGCCGGGCTGAAGTCGATCCCCGACGCCTATTACCAGGCGGCGCAGATCGACGGCGCCTCGCGCTGGGCGGTGTTCAAGGCGATCCAGCTGCCGAAGATGAACCGCGTGCTGCTGATCGCGGTGCTGCTGCGCTTCATGGACAGTTTCATGATCTACACCGAGCCGTTCGTGGTCACCGGCGGTGGCCCCGGCAATTCGACGACCTTCGTCTCGATCGAGCTCGTCAAGATTGCGCTCGGCCAGTTCGACCTCGGCAAGGCCGCGGCGCTGTCGCTGGTCTACAATCTGATCATCCTGATCGTGTGCTGGGTATTCTACACCGTGATGGTCAATGCCGGCTCCGAGCGTCCGGCCAAGGAAGGAGCGGCGTGATGCATTCGATCCCCGGCCGCCGCCTGATCATGGCGCTGTTTTTGATCTTCCTGCTGTTGCCGATCTACTGGCTCGTCAACATGAGCTTCAAGACCAACGCCGAGATCGTCTCGACGATGACGCTGTGGCCGCACACGCCGACGCTGCAGCACTACAAGCGCATCTTCACCGACGAGAGCTGGTATTCGGGCTACATCAATTCGCTCGAATACGTGGTGCTCAACACAATCATCTCGATCGCGGTGGCGTTGCCGGCGGCCTATGCGTTCTCGCGCTACCGCTTCCTCGGCGACAAGCATCTGTTCTTCTGGCTGCTGTCAAACCGCATGGCGCCGGCGGCGGTCTACGCGCTGCCGTTCTTTAACCTGTATTCGGCGATCGGCCTGTTCGATACGCCGTGGGCGGTCGCGCTCGCGCACTGCATCTTCAACGTGCCGCTGGCGGTGTGGATCCTCGAAGGCTTCGTCTCCGGCGTGCCGCGCGAGATCGACGAGACCGCGTTCCTCGACGGCTATTCGTTCCCGCGCTTCTTCATCAAGATCCTGGTGCCGCTCATCGCAAGCGGCATCGGCGTCGCCGCCTTCTTCTGCTTCATGTTCTCCTGGGTCGAGCTGCTGCTCGCGCGCACGCTGACCTCGGTGCAGGCCAAGCCGATCGCGGCGATCATGACGCGCACGGTCTCGGCGGCCGGCATGGACTGGGGCCTGCTCGCCGCCGCCGGCGTGCTCACCATCATTCCGGGCGCGCTGGTGATCTGGTTCGTCCGCAACTACATCGCGCGCGGCTTCGCGCTCGGCCGGGTCTAGGAGGCGATCATGGAATCCATCGCATGGATGGCCTGGACGCTGCCGACCGCGATCTTCTTCGTGCTGCTGGCCTCGACGCTCGGCGTGATGACCTGGCTCGCGGCGGTTTATCCCGAGGCCGAGCGGGTCGGCGTGCTGCGCATCCCGACCACGCGCGGCGATCGTTTGTTCATTTCGCTGGTGCTGGCGGCGGTGATCCACCTGTTGTGGATCGGCCTCGTCGGCACCGATCCGATCCTCACCCTGCCAATCGGCGAGGGCGTGGAAATTTCGAGCCTGTGGCTCGCAACGCTGATTTCGCTTCTTTCAGCCGTGGCGATCTTTCGCACCGTCTGACGAAAGCGAAGAAGAGCAGATCCGGGGTCAACCCGGGCCTGGGGTTTTGTTTGTCGCTGCAACCGGAGGAATCATAATGCGACATTTGAGAACGACAAAGGATAGTCTTTTGACTATGACCAGCGCCGCCGCGCTGATCGCGGCTTCGCTCGCGGTCGCCACGCCGGCCCGCGCCGCCGACGATGCCGTGATCCAGAAGTGGATCGCGGAATTCCAGCCCTCGACGCTGTCGAAGGAAGACCAGAAGAAGGAGCTCGAGTGGTTCGCCAAGGCCGCCGAACCCTTCAAGGGCATGGAGATCAACGTCGTCTCGGAAACGATCACGACGCACGAATATGAATCGCAGACGCTGGCCAAGGCGTTCTCCGAACTGACCGGCATCAAGCTCAAGCACGACATCATCCAGGAAGGTGACGTCGTCGAGAAGCTGCAAACCCAGATGCAGTCGGGCAAGAACGTCTATGACGGCTGGATCAACGATTCCGACCTGATCGGCACCCACTTCCGCTACGGCCAGACCATCATCCTGTCGGACTACATGAAGGGTGAGGGCAAGGAGGTCACCGACCCGATGCTCGACGTCGACGACTTCATCGGCAAGTCGTTCACCACGGCGCCGGACGGCAAGCTGTATCAGCTGCCCGACCAGCAGTTCGCGAACCTCTACTGGTTCCGCTACGACTGGTTCACCAACCCCGAGTACAAGGCCAAGTTCAAGGCCAAGTATGGCTACGAGCTCGGCGTGCCCGTGAACTGGTCGGCCTATGAAGACATCGCCGAGTTCTTCACCAACGACATCAAGGAGATCAACGGCGTCAAGGTCTACGGCCATATGGACTATGGCAAGAAGGATCCCTCGCTCGGCTGGCGGTTCACCGACGCCTGGCTGTCGATGGCCGGCAACGGCGACAAGGGTATCCCGAACGGCCTGCCGGTCGACGAGTGGGGTATCCGCATGGAAGGCTGCCGTCCGGTCGGCTCCTCGGTCGAGCGTGGTGGCGACACCAACGGCCCGGCCGCGGTCTACTCGATCACCAAATATCTCGACTGGCTGAAGAAGTATGCCCCGCCGCAGGCCCAGGGCATGACCTTCTCGGAAGCAGGTCCTGTGCCGGCGCAGGGCAACATCGCCCAGCAGATGTTCTGGTACACCGCCTTCACCGCCGACATGGTGAAGCCGGGCATCGCCGTGATGAACGCGGACGGTACGCCGAAGTGGCGTATGGCTCCGTCGCCGCACGGCGCTTACTGGAAGGAAGGCATGAAGCTCGGCTATCAGGACGCCGGCTCCGTGACGCTTCTGAAGTCGACCCCGCCGGATCGCCGCAAGGCAGCCTGGCTCTATCTGCAGTTCATCATCTCCAAGTCGGTGTCGCTGAAGAAGAGCCATGTCGGTCTCACCTTCATCCGTGAGTCCGATATCTGGGACAAGTCGTTCACCGAGCGTGCGCCGAAGCTCGGCGGCCTGATCGAGTTCTACCGCTCGCCCGCGCGCGTGCAGTGGACCCCGACCGGCAACAACGTGCCCGATTATCCGAAGCTCGCGCAGCTGTGGTGGCAGAACATCGGCGATGCGTCGTCCGGTACCAAGACGCCGCAGCAGGCGATGGACGCGCTGGCCGCGGCCCAGGATTCGGTGATGGAGCGTCTTGAGAAGTCCGGTGTGCAGGGCGCCTGCGGACCGAAGCTGAACAAGAAGGAATCCGCCGAGTTCTGGTACAAGAAGGCCGAGAAGGACGGCACCATCGCTCCGCAGCGCAAGCTCGCGAACGAGAAGCCGAAGGGCGAGACGATCGACTACGACACGCTGATCAAGTCGTGGCCGGCCAACCCGCCGAAGCGCGCCGAAGCGAAGTAAGGCGCAAGAAGGCGTACCAGCCCACGCCATCCGAAGACGACGAAAGGCCGGGAGCGATCCCGGCCTTTTTGCTGATTGCCAGGTCATTCCGGGATGGTGCGCAAGCACCAGACCTCAGGTGCGCAACTGCGCACCGGGGAATCTCGAGAATCCGGGTTCGATGCGTCGCATCGCCCCGGAATGACGATGTGGAGAGAGGAGCGCTCCCTACTCCGCCGCCTCGGTCGCCTTCAGCGTCGGATAATCCGTGTAGCCCTTGGCGCCGCCGCCATAGAAGGTCGCCTTGTCCCATTCGTTGAGCGGCGCGCCGGTCTTGAGCCGCTCCACCAGATCGGGGTTGGAGATGAACGGCTTGCCGAACGCGATCAGGTCAGCCGCGCCGGCTTCCAGCACCTTCTCCGCCAGCGCGAAGTCGTAACCGTTGTTGGCGACATAGGCCTGCTTGAAGCGCTTGCGCAGCGAGGCGTAGTCGAACGGCGCGATATCGCGCGGGCCGCCGGTTGCGCCCTCGACGACGTGGAGATAGGTCAGCTTCAGCGCACTGAGCTGGTCGACGATGTAGTCGAACAGCGCTTGCGGATTGGAGTCGGTGATGTCGTTGGCCGGCGTCACCGGCGAGATCCGGATGCCGGTGCGATCGGCGCCGGCCTCGGTGGCGACCGCCTTGGACACATCCAGCATCAGCTGGGCGCGGTTCTCGATTCCGCCGCCATAAGCGTCGGTGCGCTTGTTGGTGCCGTCGCGGGCGAACTGGTCGAGCAGATAGCCGTTGGCGCCATGGATCTCGACGCCGTCGAAGCCGGCCGCCAGCGCATTCGCCGTGCCGCGCTTGAAGTCCTCGATGATCCCGGGAATTTCCGACAATTCGAGCGCGCGTGGCTCGGACACGTCGGCAAACGTGCCGTTCACGAAGGTCTTGGTCTTGGCTTTGATCGCGCTCGGCGCCACCGGTGCGCCGCCGTTCGGCTGCAGTGCGACATGCGAGATGCGGCCGACATGCCAGAGCTGGATGAAGATGCGGCCACCGCGCTCATGCACCCGATCGGTGACCCTGCGCCAGCCCTCGACCTGTTCCTTCGAATAGATGCCGGGCGTGTCCTGATAGCCCTGGCCCTGCTGCGAGACCTGGCTCGCCTCGGTGATCAGAAGGCCGGCGGAGGCGCGCTGGCCGTAATAGTCCACCGCGAGCGGGCTCGGCACCATGCCGGGCGGCACCGCGCGGTTGCGCGTCAGTGGCGCCATCACCAGGCGGTTCGGCAGCGTCAGCGCGCCGAGCTTGTAGGGCTCGAGAAGTTTGGTCGATTGGCTCATGTAAATGTTCCAGAGAATGACTGATGAAGGACAATTGTGCATTGCCGCGACGAGCGCAATGCCCGAGGCATTCGCGCTCCGCAGACTAGCCGCGCACAATTCCGCCCATGTGGCCGGCATCGAGGAACAAGGTGTGCGCGTTGACGTAGGAGGATTCATTCGAAATCAGGAACAGCGCAGTATAGGCGACCTCCCAGCCGGTGCCCTGGCGGCCGAAAGGCACTGTCACGGCGCGGTCCGATCGCCTGCGGCTGGCGTCGCGCCCCATCGGCGTGTCCATGAAGCCGGGCGCGATCACATTGCAGCGAATGCCCTTGTCCTCGCCGGCCCGCGCGATCGCCCGCCCCAGCGCGATCTGCGCCGCCTTGGAGGATTCATAGGCCGGGTTGCGGCCGCCGGCGCGCTGGCTCGCCATTGAGGAGATCAGGATGATCGCGCCGCCCGGCGCCATCACCTCCAGCGCCTTCTGCGCGAACAGCATGTGGCTGCGCACATTGACGGCATAGTCGCGGTCCCAGGCTTCGGCCGTCATCTTGGGCAGCGACAGGCCGGAGGAGATGCCGACATTGAGCGCCAGCCCGTCGAGCCCGCCGAGCCGCTGCGCGCAGCGTTCGACCGCGGGCGCGATCGCCGCGACGTCGGCGACATCGACCACGTCGGTGAAGGCCTTGCCGCCTTCGCCTGTGATCTGCGCGACGGTGTCGTCGGCGGCGTCCTTGTTGACGTCGAGGCAGGCGACCGACGCGCCCTCGCGCGCGAACAGCACGCTCATGGCGCGGCCGTTGCCGATCGGCGGGGCTTCATCCACGGTTGTGCGCTGTCCCGCGCCGACCACGATGACGCGCCGCCCGGCGAGGCGGCCGTGGTTCTTCGCCAGTCCGAGCGCTTCGGCATGCAGCGAAGCGGACGGATCGATGGCTTTCGGTGCGTGGGTTGTTGTCGACATGGCGTGCTCCCTGACGTCTTGTTGTTGTCAGGGAGCAGTAGCACGGGCGAGGGCGTGAAGCGAAAATCCCGTCGCGGGGAATATGGATCGCCGAAGCGCGTCAGCTGACGCCGAGGAAATCGCGCTTGCCGATCTCGACGCCGTTGTGGCGCAGGATGTCGTGCGCGGTCACGGCGTGGAAATAGAAGTTCGGGAACGAGAACGCGCTGAGGAATTGCTGACCCTTCAGGGTCATCGTGCGATCGGGGCCGATCGGGAAGGTGACGTCCCTGGCGTCGGCGCCGTCGAACTGCGCCGGCTTGAACGACTTCACATAGTCAATCGTCCTGGCGAGCCGCTGCTTCAGTTCACTGATGCTCTTCTCGGTATCTGGCGTCGACGGCACGTCGCTATGGGTCAGCCGCGCGCAGCCCCGTGCGGCGTGATCGCAGACAAGTTGCACCTGCTTGGTCAGCGGCAGCATGTCGGGATAGAGCCGCGATCCCAGCAGCACCTCGGGCGCGATCTTCTTCGCTTCGCAATGCGCCTCGGCCTTGGTCAGCTCGCCGGTGAGGCTGTTGAGGATCTGCAGGTAGGCGGGGACGACGGCGTCATGAAAGGACATGTGATGCTCCCTGTTCTGATGAAATCCGGATGTTACCGAACGGCGATGCTGCAAGTGGGGCGGCAAGGGGAAGAATACAACTGCGGGCGGCTGTAACACTTGGTCAAATATTTCGCGCGGGCGGCATTCTTGATCCCGTCATCCTGAGGAGCGCGAAGCGCGTCTTGAAGGATGCACGGCCCCAGTGTGGCCGATTCATCCTTCGAGGCTCGCTCCGCTCGCACCTCAGGATGACGGATCGCCAGAGTCTGCGTAGCCCGGATGGAGCGCAGCGCAATCCGGGGAGGCGCATCGGGGCTTGTCCCGGATTTCGCTGCGCTGCATCCGGGCTACGGAAAATGGGCGTTTGCTCTACCGCGTCCCCAGTGCCGCGGCATCGGCGGCCGGCTGGGTGCGGGGCCCGCCGCGCATCCGCGCCAGGAGCTCCGCGGTCGGCCAGGAATCCGCCGGCAGGCCGTATTTCATCTGCATCGCCTTCACCGCGCTGCGGCTTGCCTGTCCGAGCACGCCGTCGATCTTGCCGACGTCGTAGCCGGCGCGCGCGAGCAGTCCCTGCAGCTCCTTGATCTCATTGAACGGCAATTGCGCGACCGGACCGTGCGGCCGCTGCATCGGCGGTGCGCCCGCGATGCGGCCGGCGAGATAGCCGGCGGTGGTCGAATAGATCAGCGAGTTGTTCCACTCGGTGTAGGCGGCGAAGTTCGCATAGGCGAGGAACGCCGGACCCATCCGGCCCATCGGCAGCAGCAGCGAGGCCGGCATCTCGTCATTCGGCAATGCCTTGCCGTCGGTCAAGCTGACGCCAAGCGATACCCATTTCGATCGCGGCAGCTTGATGGTGAGGTCGGCCTGGTCCCACGGGAAATTTGCCGCCTGCGGCACGCGCACCTCCTGCAGCCACGGCTCGCCGCGCCGCCATTTCAATCCGGTGGCGATGTAGTTCGCGGTCGAGCCGATCACGTCGGGGCCGCTTTGCAGGAGATTGCGATGGCCGTCGCCGTCATAGTCGACCGCGTAGTTGAAATAATGCGTCGGCAAGAATTGCGTCTGACCGAGCTCGCCGGCCCATGAGCCGATCATCTCGTCGGGCGTCAGGTCGCCGCGCTCGATGATCTTCAGCGCGGCGATGGTCTCGCCCTGGAACATCTCGGAGCGGCGGCAATCATAGGCCAGCGACACCAGCGATTTCAGCGTCGGCAAATTGCCCATCTGGACGCCGAAATCGCTCTCCAGTCCCCAGAACGCGGCGATCACCGCCGGCGGCACGCCATACTCCTTCTCGGCGCGCGCGAACGCGGCGGCATAGGTCCGGAGGTATTGTTGGCCCTGCTGCATGCGATAGTTCGCGGCCATGCGGCCGGCGAACTGGGTGAAGATCTGCCCGAACACGCGCTGGCCGCGGTCGCGGTTGACGATACCCTGGTCGTAGATCAGGTAGGGCGCGGCCTCCGCGATCGTGCGCTGCGAGACGCCGGCGGCGACCGCCTTCTGCTTCAGCTCGGCGAGGAAGCGATCGAAGTTTTGCCCGTTGTGGCAGGACGCAGCCCGCGGCGAGGCGACGGCGGCCGGGCGCGGCCTGACCGGCGCGGGATTTAAGGGGCTGGGCAACGGCTGCTGCGCCGAGGCGAGGGTGGAGAGCGCCAGCGCCCCCGCGATCGCTGCGATCATGATCGGGGCGCGGAGGGGAGAGGCTGGCATCGATGTCACCGGCTGGAAAAAGGGGAATTGAAGCCCAATCTGCATACACCAGGGCGACACCGGGCAACAACGGGGGTAGCGCCGTTAGACCAATTGGGCTGAGGTAGGTTGAGCCGCCACCGCTATGATCGGCCGGTGATTCGCGGGCAGGGGTGTCGGCGGATCGATCACGCCGGGAGGGACCCATGTGGAGTTTTCTCGAGCGTCTTTTGGATTCGTCGACGTTTTCGCCGCGCGGCATCTGCCTGTTGTGGGAACCGGAGCTGATCTGGCTCCACGTGATTTCAGACGCGATCATTGCCGCTTCGTATTTCTCGATCCCGTTCGCGCTGGCGATCCTCGTCTCCAAGCGGCGCGATTTCCAGTTCGGCTGGATGGCCTGGCCGTTCGCCACGTTTATCCTCGCCTGCGGCCTCACCCATGTGTTCTCGATCTACACGCTGTGGGTGCCGATCTACGGTCTCGAGGGCCTGCTCAAGGCGCTAACCGCTGTCGCCTCGATCTTCACCGCAGTGCTGCTCTGGCCGCTGATCCCGCGGATCCTCGCGATCCCGACCGAAGAGCAGTTGCGCGAGGCCCATGTCGCGCTCGCCGAGGAGGGACGCCAGCGCCAGCGATCGGAATTCCTGCTCGAGCGCCTTCGCGAGGCCGAGGCCAATGAGAGCAAGATCCGCCAGGCGCAGAAGATGGAAGCGGTCGGCCAGCTCACCGGCGGCATTGCGCACGACTTCAACAACATCCTCACCGTCATCACCGGCACGATCGACATCCTGGCCGAGGCGGTCACTCACAACCGCCAGCTCACGGAGATCACCGCGCTGATCCGCGACGCCGCCGAGCGCGGCGCATCGCTGACGCGGCATCTGCTCGCCTTCGCGCGCAAGCAGCCGCTGCAGCCGACCACGCTGTCGGCCAATAATGGGAGCGAAGCCCTTGCCGTGCTCGACAGCGGCGCGCCGATCGATCTGTGTTCACCGACGTCATCATGCCGGGCGCGATGAACGGACGCGACCTCGCCACCGAGGCGCGGAAGCGCCGCCCGGGCCTGCGCGTCCTCTTCACTCGGGCTATACCGATGACGCCATCGATCAGGACGGCAAGCTCGAGCAGGGCATCCTGTTCCTGGCAAAACCCTACAGCCGCGCCGAGCTCGCCCGCATGTTGCGCGTCGCGCTGCGCGAGGAGGGGGCGGTGATTGCACAGGAGCCGGCGGCGTAGCGAGAGATCGTAGCCCGCATGAGCGAAGCGACATGCGGGACCGGTCTTACCCCGCATGTCGCTTCGCTCATGCGGGCTACGGACGGCGCCGCACATGACCAATCATTAACCCGCGCCGCGTCGCTGCGACGCACTGGTTCCCCTTGCGGCTTCTGCGGCAAAATCCCTACCTCAGCGGCGTCAGTTGTGGCAGCATTCCGCTCGCCGTGAGGGAACAACGATGAACTATTTCCGCACCGCGCTCCTGCTTGCCGGCCTCACCGCCCTGTTCATGGGGGTCGGCTATCTGATCGGCGGCGGCACCGGCGCCGTGATCGCGCTGATGGTCGCGGCTGCGACAAATCTGTTCACCTACTGGAATTCCGATCGCATGGTGCTGTCGATGTACGGCGCCCATCAGGTCGATGCGGGCTCGGCGCCCGAACTCTACAATCTCGTCGCCGAGCTCGCACAGCGCGCCGCTCTCCCGATGCCGCGCGTATTCCTGATGGACGAGGCGCAGCCCAATGCGTTCGCGACCGGCCGCAACCCGGAGAACGCGGCGGTCGCCGTCACCACGGGCCTGATGCAGCAACTCAGCCGCGAGGAGCTTGCCGGCGTGATCGCGCATGAGCTTGCGCATATCAAGCATCACGACACGCTCACCATGACGATCACGGCGACGATCGCCGGCGCGATCTCGATGCTGGCGCAGTTCGGTATGTTCTTCGGCGGCAACCGCAACAACAACGGCCCCGGCATTGTCGGCTCGATCGCGATGATGGTCCTGGCGCCGCTCGGCGCCATGCTGGTGCAGATGGCGATCAGCCGCACCCGCGAATACGCCGCCGATAATTATGGCGCGCGCATCGTCGGTCAGCCGATGTGGCTTGCCTCCGCGCTCGCGAAGATCGAGAACGCCGCGCATCAGGTGCCGAACATGGAGGCCGAGCGCAATCCGGCCACCGCGCACATGTTCATCATCAACCCGCTGTCGGGCCACGGCGTCGACAACCTGTTCGCGACCCACCCCTCGACCGCGAACCGCATCGCCGCGCTGCAGCAGCTCGCCGCCGAGCTCGGCACCCAGACCGCGCCGCGCCCGGCCGGTGGAAGCTATCCGCCGCGCAGCCCGTGGGGCGGATCCGGCCAGCGCGGCCCGTGGGGGTAGGGTGAGACCAAGCCGTAGCCGCGAAGGCGGTGTGCTCCCTCGCCCCGTTCTTAGCAGGGGTGTCCGGGGAATGATTCACTGTGTCGCGGTGCATGCTCGGCAGGACCGAGGCAAATCGGTCTTTTCTGGTTGTCGAGACACAGAGGGCCGAGCATGCGATATCGCGGTAGCATTTTTGGAAGGCTGCTTGAACCGATCAATCGACGGCAGTTTCAGACGGTTGTGGATCGTCTGGACGGGGATGCCTACGACAAGTCGTTCAGGAGCTGGGATCATCTGGTGGCGCTGATCTATGCCCAGCTTAGCGGCAACAGCAGTCTGCGCGGGGTAGTGACTGGCTTCAACGCCAATTCGCAGCATCACTATCACTTGGGAACCGGCAAGCTGTCGCGCTCGACGTTGTCCGATGCCAATGCCCGCCGTCCGATCGGCATTTTCGCGCAAACCTTTGCGGCGCTGTCGGCGATGGCGCGTCGCCAGCTGCGGAGTGAAGGCATGGAGATGGTGCGTCTGATCGACGCCAGTCCGATCCCGCTCGGCAAGGTCTGCAGTTGGGCGACGTGGAACGGCCGCATCCGCGGCATGAAGCTGCATGTCGTCTACGACCCAAGGAGCGATGTCCCGACCTGCGTCGAGATGACGGCCGCGAACGTCAATGACATCGAGATCGGCCGACAGACCCCAATCCAGCCCGCCACCACCTATGTGTTTGACAAGGGCTATTGCCGTTTCGACTGGTGGCAGAAGATCAATGATAGCAAGGCTTTCTTCGTTACCCGGGCGAAGACGAGCATCCGTCTTCGCTCGCTCAGGCATCGCGCCATCCGCAAGCGTAACGGGGATGGCTTCGAAATCCTTGCCGATGACGAGGTGAAGCTCACCAGCAAGGGCGATTCGCGCCTTCCAATCCCGCTCCGCCGCATCAAGATCAGACGCGAGAAAGGCGGCAAGATCACACTCCTGACCAACGACCTTGCCCGTAGCGCCGTCGAGATCGCCGCCCTCTACAAGAGCAGATGGCAAATCGAGCTGCTGTTCCGCTGGATCAAGCAGCATCTCGATATTCGCAAGTTCCTCGGCGCCAACGACAACGCGATCCGCCTTCAGGTGCTCGCTGCGATGATTGCCTACCTGCTGCTGCGCATCGCCGCTCACACCAACTGCATCAAAATGCTCCCGCTCAGGTTCGCCGAACTCGTCGGCCAGCTCCTGCTCACGCGTCGATCCCTCGCTGCCATCGACAAACCTCCGCCCATCAACCCCAGCCGTCGGAAATCAACCATCTCACCTGACCAGATGGAGCTCCGCTATGCCTGAATTTCCCCGGACACCCCTGCGTTCTTAGGGGAGAGGGTTGGGGTGAGGGGCTGTCTCCGCAAATACGGCGATAGCTGCACTCGCGGAAGCTCCCCCTCACCCGGAACGCATCTAGCGATGCGTTCCGACCTCTCCCCGCACGCGGGGCGAGGTGAAGTGAAGGCAGCTGCTACGCGCTCGCGGCGTCCAGCCGTTCGACCTGATCCTTGCTCAGCTCAAGTTCGGTCGCCGCGACCAGCGTTGCGACCTGCTCGGGCCTGGTAGCGCTGGCAATCGGCGCGGTGACGGAGGGTTTTGCCATCAGCCAGGCGAGCGCGACCGCGGCCGGCTCGGCGCGGGTTTCCGCGGCGACCTCGTCAAGACCGGCCAGGATGCGCATGCCGCGCGGGTTCATGTATTTTGGGATGCTGCGTGCACCGCGGGGGCTCTTGGCGAAGTCGCTCTCCGAGCGATATTTGCCGGTCAAAAATCCTGCGGCGAGCGAGAAGAACGTGATCACGCCGACGTCGTTCGCCTCGCAGACGCGTTGCAGCGCGCCTTCGTAGCTCGAGCGCTCGGCGAGGCTGTATTCGGGCTGCATGCTCTCATAGCGCGGCAACCCGTTCGCCTTGGCAATGTCGAGCGCACTCTGGAGCCGCTCCGCCGAGAAGTTCGAGGCGCCGATGGCCCTGACCTTGCCGGCCTTGATCAGCTTGTTGTAGGCCGCGAGCGTCTCTTCCTGCGGTGTCGTCTCATCGTCCTTGTGGGACTGGTAGAGATCGATGAAATCGGTCTGTAGCCGCCGCAGCGAATCCTCGACGGCGCGCGCGATGTAGTCCGGCTTCAGCCCGACATTGCCGCCTCCCATGTCCATGCCGACCTTGGTGGCGAGGATGACGCGGTTGCGGTTGCCGCGCGCCTTCATCCATTTGCCGATGATGGTCTCGGATTCGCCGCCGCTGTGGCCCGGCACCCAGCGTGAATAGACATCCGCCGTATCCAGGAATGTCAGCCCCTGATCGAGCACGGTGTCGAGCAGGCGAAACGACGACGTCTCGTCCACGGTCCAGCCGAATACATTGCAGCCGAAGCACAGGGGAGGGACAGTGAGGCCGGAGCGGCCGAGCGCGCGATGCTTCATGAGTTTTCTTTCGCTTGTTCTTGATGGCGGGCGCCGGACACTGAGGCAGATCGCCCTCGTTTGCAAGGCGTTGTCCCGCCACCGCCTAGCGGGCGCCGACGCGTCACTCGGCGGGCTCGGATGGATCGCGTTCGTCGGTCGGGTCAGGCGCGCTGCCCTTCAGTGCCGCATCGACCAAGGAGAGATTTCGTCGCAGAGCAGAAACGCGATTTTATTTGCCGCGGGTCTGATGTAGATTGCGCGGCGAGCTGCCACCGGTTGCGCCGAAATCCGGAGAATGAGCGGCAGCGCGACTGGCCATCGGCAGGCCATTTCTTCTCATTTTTCAGTACGAAATGCTCTGCCCGGGCCGCGCGCCTGGGTGAATGTTTTTTTCATTCCAACCAAACGGAGCGATTGCCATGCATTTCTGCTTCTCTGGTGAATACACCCCGCGTTCCCTGAACAACATCATGGAAAACCCGACGACGAATCGATACGAGGCCGCGAAGAAGTTGATTGAGGCCGCCGGCGGGAAACTGATTTCGATGTACAGCACGGCGACCGATGGCCCCGGCGTGATGGTGATCTTCGACGTGCCGGATCCGAGCTTCGCGCCTGCGGTCAGCGGCGTGGTGGTTGCGGCCGGCGCCATGCAGAACGTGCGGCTGGTCCGGCTCTTTACCCAGGACGAGATCAAGGTGGTGCGTCAGCACGCGACCAAGCTCAAGGCCGCCTACACGCCGCCCGGTGGCTAGCAGGCCGAGCGATCCAAAACGGCGCAGATTGATCTGATGGCCGGTGTCACTCTCGCGCGGCGGCGCTTGCTGGCGTCCCGCGCGGAGGCGAGGGCCGTTGCGCGCCGCTGATCCGGGGCGTCAACGGATGGGCACTAGCTCAGGCGGATGTCCTGGCTACGTGCATGCCGGCCACAGCCCCGGCCGGTTGTGCCGTCGCATGACGTCCGCCGCCTCGCTCGGCCTCCGCTTCAGCAAGACGAGCGCAGTACGCGCTAAGGCGCGATGAGATCAGGGCGTGTACTCATGAATTCTTCGCGTCCGCTTTGATCTCGGAAGCTGACGTTGAGGCCGACATCGCCGTATGTCGGCCTTGGGCCAATAAGCAACATCCAAAGAAGTTCAGTTGACTACGGGCGGGCCTCAAAGTTCATGTTGAACGGCGTCTCGGTCGCGCGACCGAACTACTTAGAGCCCGCCCCTATAACGCATGCTCGCATGTCCAGCTCTTCTTAGCGGACGACTAGCAAATGCGACAGGGGATGCGAAGTATCGCCTTGGCCGACCAGCGCCGCTTGGGGATGGAAAAATCACACCCCCCGCTTCTTCAGACCGAGCCCCTCGAACTGCGTCTTCTGCTCGTCACTCAGGTTCCAACGGAAATCGTCGACCGCGTCGTTCACGCTGATGATCGCCTCTCTCATCGCTTCCAACCGCGCCTTCGCGGCCTTAAGGCGGGCCGGCGGGGTGAGCGCGTCCTTTGGCGGGCATGGGTTTAAGGCTTCCATGGTGCCCATCGTGGTATCCTGCACCACTTCGAGCGCGGCGCGTTGCGTACCGTTCAGTTTCAGGCTGGCGACGATGTCGTCGAGGGGCCATTGCTGGGCGACGAGCTGGCGGTATTGCTTTTCGGCCTGTTGCTCGTCTTGCGGTTCACGGCTCGCCTGGCAGGCGGCGTCCTGCATCTCCTTCAGCTTCGCGGCCGCAGCGTTAGCGCGGCGGTCGCGTTCGGGCGTGTTGAGCTGGGCCTTCTGTTCATCGCTTAGGAGATCGTAGAATTTTTGAAATGGCGGCATAACGGTCGCAACTGCGCTCAGCATCGCGTTGACGCGGCTCTGCATGGCCGCGAATCGCTCCAGCGCGGTGGTTGCGGTCTGTGCTGTACAGGAAGCGCGGATGGTGTTGCCGGCGGAAATCCAGGCGCTCGCGAGCTCGTCGAAGGCTGCGCGCTGCGCCTCGTTCGCCGCGACCGCCAGGCCGATCCGCTCGAGGGGAAGGCCGGTCGTCTCGGCGGTGTCGCCGCCACAGAATTCCTGCACCGAGGGCGCTTTGCGATGCCGCCTCCCGGCGGGGCGCTCGGCCGCAAACGCTGAGAGATCGCTCGCAGCGTAAGGCGAGAAGATCGCGGCGTAGAGATCGCCGTAGCCATAGGCCCAGAAGCCGCTGCCATCATTGAGAAGCGCGTAGTCATAGAGATCGCTGTAGGCAAACGGCCAGAAGAGCGGACCGACCCAGCCGTATGAACCGTCGGAGTGCTGCCACCAGCCTTGCGCAGCTCGGCCGCCCTGCCAGCCGGCCAGCGCGGCGACGGCAGTGAGCTGCGCGCGCTCACTCGGGCCGATCGACTCGGCGGCGGGGCGAAGATCTTGCGGTCTTAGAGCAGCCATGCGGACGCGGCTGTGGCGCGCCGCCATGCGTGCGTGGCGGAGACCCGCGACCGACAGCACGCCGGCCATCGCGAAGCGCGCGACACTCACGGGGCCGCCAACGCGCAGGCGGAAACCCGCCTCGGCCGCGCTCGGCAGCGCTCCCAGAACGCCAATTGCAACGCCGGCCGCAGCCATTCCAAGGCGGGACTTTGACATGATCTCTCCCTCGGTCTCTCCGTTGGCGGTCCAGGCCACATCGCGTCACAAATATGACTCGCAGCGGAACCGAAAGTTCCTCCCGCCGTTTTCATTGGGTGAACCTGCGGTCAGGTCACGACGTCAACGGATTAGTCGCGTCGAGTACACGCGCTGGGTCGAATCGTCATCGCGCTTTAGTTTGGTGTGTGATTCGCGCAAACGCGTTGTCGCGAGGGAAAGCCGCTTCGCACTTTTCCGGATCATGCTTTAGCCCACGTCGTCCTCGGTCGAATCCTCCTCCGTTTTCGGCGGCCCCCGCGCCGGACCAGCGCCTCGTGCAGGAGATGTGCACGCCGTTCGTCGCACCCGATGGCTGCAAGGTGGTCGAAGGTGCGATCAGCAAGGACGGCTGGTGCAAGGCCTTTGCCGCGGTGGATTGATCGGTGGATTGATCCTTGGCTCACAACTCCCGCGCATTCGAGAACGCGAACGAGGACACGCGCCGCGTGGTCTCGTCCAGGATCAGGGTGCGTGTGATCGGTGGCTCGGCGCGCTGGCTGCAATTCTCGCGCTCGCAAAGCCGGCAGTTGACGCCGATCGGGGTACCCTCGACCTTTTCCAGATCCATGCCGGTGGCATAGACGAGCTTGGCCGCATGCCGGATCTCGCAGCCGAGCCCGATCGCAAAGCGCGGCTGCGGCTGCGGGTAGGGCGCCACCGGCCGGCGCACCATCTGCGCGATCGAGAAGTAGCGCGTGCCGTCCGGCAATTCGATCACCTGGCTGAGCAGGCGGTCCGGCATGTCGAAGGTCGAGTGCACGTTCCAGAGCGGGCAGGTGCCGCCGAACTTGGAGAACGGAAAGGTGCCCGAGGAGAACCGCTTCGACACGTTGCCGGCATTGTCGACGCGGAGCAGGAAGAACGGCACGCCGCGCGCGTTCGGCCGTTGCAGCGTGGTGAGGCGGTGGCAGACCTGCTCGAAGCCGGCGTTGAAGCGCTGCGCCAGCACATGGACGTCGTAGCTCAAGGCTTCGGCTGCGGAATGAAACGCCTGATAAGGCATCATCGCGGCGGCTGCGAAGTAATTGGCGAGCGTGATGCGGTAGAGCCGGCGCGCGGTGTCGTCGAGCGGGCCGGCGCGGTTGACGATGGTGTCGATCGCGGCGCCGCACTCGACAAAGCCGATCTGCAGCGCAAGCTGGAAGCTGCGGCCGGAGCTGTCGACGAGTTCGGAGATCAAGAGCTGCCGGCGGTGCCGATCGAAACGGCGCAGCGTCTCGCGCATCACGTCGACCGGCATCATGCGGGTCAGAATCGAATGTTTTTCGCGGAGGCGCGTGGTCAGCGCCGTGAACAGGCCTTCGGTCGGCACGTTGAGCTCGTCGCGCAAATTCTCCGCGGCGGTCTCGAGCTCCGGAAAATAGTTGCGGTTGGCCTCGATCAGGTCACGCACCCGCTCGATCGGATTGGCGTCGAATTGCGAGCCTTCGCGGTCGGCCATCTGCGCCGCCACCAGAGTCTCCCCGCGGCGCGCCTCGGTGTAGGCGGCGTAGAGCCGCTGCAGCGCGTGCGTCACGCCGGGGCAGAGCTCGGCGAGGTCGCGCAGCTCCTGCTTCGGCAGGTCGATCTGGCGGAACAGGGGATCGGAGAAGATCTCGTTGAGTTCCGCGAAGAAGCGGTCCTCGTCGGCGGTGGCGAGGTCGCGCAAGTCGAGGTCGTAGGTCTCGGCCAGCCGCAGCAGGATCTGCGCCGTCACCGGGCGCTGGTTGCGCTCGATCAGGTTGATGTAGGAGGGCGAGATGCCGAGCCCCTCGGCGATCTGGGTCTGCGACAGCCCCAATTGCTGGCGGATCCGCCGGAAGCGCGGACCGACGAACAGCTTCTTTCCGGATTCACCGGGCACGGGTTGGTCTCGCTTGCCGCAGCAAATTCTGACCGCCTCGCCCCGCGCGCGGGGAGAGGCCGGATCGCATCGCTAGATGCGATCCGGGTGAGGGGGACCCTCCGCGAGTCTCGCTGCGGAGACAGCCCCTCACCCCAATCCTCTCCCCGTAAGAACGGGGAGAGGGAGAAGAAAAACCGGCGGGCATGGCAGGCTTCCTGACCTATTTTGTGACAAAATTTACAAATCGACATTTATTACAAGTTCAGATGTTACATGACATCACCAATAAAAAACAAGGCATCTGTACGACCTTCGCGTTTTCGCGTTTATCTCCTGACACGCAATTCGCAATACTCTGTCAAGAATGTCGATATGAGCAGATTGCGGAGATCAAGGTGCAGGCGGCTGGGCAAAGGCAGCCCGATTTTTTGAAGGAGACTGACGATGAGCAAGGGCAGCAATTTCTGGGTGATCGGCGGAGAGTTCGGGTCGATGAACTTCCACAAGCTCGTCGAAGGCTCGGCCCAGGTCCGCGGTCCGTTCAAGACCCGCAAGGAAGCCGAAGAGTGCTGGAAGGAAGTTTCGGAAGAGAGTCGCCACAAGGCCGGCGTGCGCTTCTCCATCGTCGAGGAGCCGTCGCGGGTTTCGGCCTGAGCGCCAGAATTTCAGAGCTAAGAAAACGTCCAAGGACGGCGGCCCCATCCGGTTCATCCGGGTGGGGTCGACCGCTTTTGGGACAGCGTCAGGTCTTTGATCTGGGGATAAGTGGCGGCCTAAGTGCTTGGGAACCAACGCCCTTTGCGGACATCTTGGTTGCTGATAGGTTAATGCGCAGGAAACCCGTCACCACGAGACCGCAAGGCATGTCCGATCCGCAGAACACCGGCAGCGAGGCGCGCGAGATGCGGCCGACGCTGCGAGAGGCGTTGCGACGGGCGCGGATCGAGGCGGCCGATCGCACCGGTGTCGTCGTCGAGTTGCGCGACGCCGAGGTGGCGCGGCTCGAGATCCTCAACGATGCGCTCGATCCGCTGTTCGCGCAGGTGCCGGACAAGGTCGATCTGTTCGACCGCGGCATCAGCCAGGGCGAGACGCCGCGGCTGTGGATCGACGTCGTCGCGCATGTGCTGATGGGGCGCGACAAGCGGATCTACCGCTTCGTGCAGGACACGAGGTTCGGCCGCATCGTGCTCGCCGAATCGCATGACGTGGCCGCGATCGTCGATGCCGTCACCGATTATGTCGCGCGCCGCCTGATCGAGCGCGAGCATGCGATGGTGGCAACGCCGCTTCCGGTTGCCGAGCCGCCGGCGCCGCCGCCCGTGCCGGTGACGCCGCCGAGGCGCCGCGGCGGGATCGGCATGTTCGTGTTCGGCTTCGTGATGGGCGCGCTCGCGCTGTTCGGTCTCGCGCTGTATGCGAGCTTGCAAAACTTCTAGCCGCTCAAGGGGCGGGGCATCGTGGTCATAACACCCGCCTCGGCATTTTTCGGCGTCCTGGCGGCGGCCGCGGTGGTCGGCAGCGCCGTGCTGTTCGGCAAGTGGCAAACGTTGCGGCGTGCCGAATACATCCGCACCTTTCACTGGCCGGCGGGCCTGTTGGCGCGGCTCGAGAAGCGTCACCCCGGCTTCACCCGCAAGGACAGCGCGCTGGTCTCGCGCGGCCTGCGGCAGTTCTTCCTCGCCTATCTGATGAGCGGCAAGCGTTACGTCTCGATGCCCTCGCAAGCGGCCGACGACCTCTGGCACGAATTCATCCTCTACACCCGCGAATACGACGCGTTCTGCCGCCGCGCCTTCGGCGGCTTCCTGCATCACACCCCCGTGGTCGTCCTGGTGAAGGAGCGGCGCAGGAGCAATGAGGGGCTGCGCCGGGTCTGGTGGTACTGCTGCAAATACGAGAACATCGATCCGGTCAGGCCGACCCGGCTGCCGCTGCTGTTCGCGCTCGACGCCAAGCTGAACATCGCGAACGGCTTCATCTATCACACCGACTGCGAGGCGCTGCGCCGCAGCGGCATCGGTGGCAGCAGTCCCTATTGCTGCGGCGATTTCTCCGACTCCTCGATCGACGGATCGTCAGCCGGCTTTGGCGATGCCGGCAGCGACGGGAGTGGCGGCGGCGATGGCGGTGACGGCGGTGGTGGTGGCGGCGACAGCGGAGGCGGCTGCGGCGGTGGGTGTGGCGGCGGCGCGGGCGGCGATTAGGAAAGTCGTGCTTGCTTCAATTCGCGAATGCCGACGTGCTCGCCGAGCCCGCGCACGGTCTGCTCGCAGCGCCACGCATTGCCGTCACGCTCGATCGTGAACAAATTGTAGGCCGCCGCCGGATAGTGCTTGCGCGCCAGCGCCGATGCCGACGGCACGCCGATCGCCGGGATCTTCCGCTCCGGGCCGTCGAACCACATCGTCGAATGGATGTGGTCGTGGCCATGCAGCACCAGCTCGACGCCGTGGCGCCTGAGCAGCGCCAGCAGTTGATGCGAATCGGTCAGCCGCTTGGCGCGGCCGTCGGAGTGCAGCGGGTGATGCACCAGGAGGACGCGGAAGGCGTCCTCCCGCGACAGCTGCGCGAGAATCGCATCGAGCGCATCGAGCTGAGGATGGCCGAGCCAGCCGGTCGCCATCAGCGGCGGGGTCGGCACCGCCGAGGAGACGCCGATCAGCGCCAGCGGCCCGCGGCGGCGCACGAACGGAAAATGCGTTGCCGCGCCGTCGGCGTCGCCGCGCAGATAGTCGCCGAAGTGACTGACGAAGCGATGCCGGGTCGCGCGCACATAGGCGTCGTGGTTGCCGGGGACCACGGTGACGTCGGCAGGCGAACCTACCCCCTCCAGCCATTGCCGGGCCGGATTGAACTCGGCATCCAGTGCCAGATTGACCAGGTCGCCGGTCACGGCAATGTGGTCCGGCTGCTGCGCCTGCATGTCCGACACCAGCGCGTCGAGCACGTCGCGGCGGTGATATTTGTGACGGTTGCGCGTCCAGTTCAGATAGCCGAAGGCGCGCTTGCCGGCGAGATCGCGCAGCCGCGCCACCGGCAGCGGCGGCAGATGCGGGTCCGACAGATGCGCGAGGCGGAACGCCGCCATCATGCGATTCCCTTCGGATTGTCCGCGAAAAGTGGCCGGCAGCGGGTCATGTCGTGCTATCCCGAACGTCCTGCCCTGTATTGGCAAGAGCTGCGCAGGCGCGCAAGGATCAAAGCACGGATCAAACACCATGATGTCGAGGGTTCAGTGACGGTCCTGCTCGATTTACGCAAGCGCTACGAGCCGCAGATCAGATGGGTGTTTCATTTCTACTGGCGGCTCGTCCGCAGCATGACGCTCGGGGTCCGTGCCGTCGTGCTCGATGCCGACAACAGGGTGTTCCTGGTCAAGCACAGCTACGTCCATGGCTGGTATCTGCCTGGCGGCGGGGTCGAGGTCGGCGAAAGTTTTATCGAGTCGCTGCGGCGCGAATTGGAGGAGGAGGGGCGGATCGAGCTCAAGGGCGAGCCGGTGCTGCACGGCATCTTCCACAACAGCCACGTCTCGCCGCGCGATCATGTCGCGGTCTACGTCGTCAGGAACTACCGGCAGGACCGCCTGCCGGAGCCGAATCGCGAGATCGTGGCCTGCGGCTTCTTCGATCCGGCTGATCTGCCTGACGAGACCACCCCGGGCACGAGGCTGCGGATCGCGGAGGTGCTCGAGGGCAAGCCGCCGACGGCGACATGGCGGTGATGGACCGCGCCCGCGCCAGATGCTATCCCGCGCCCCACAATGACCGAATTGTCCCTGACCATCCTGCCCGAGACCCCGAAAGACGCCCAGGCGATCGAGCGTCTGCACGAGCGCACCTTCGGGCCTGGCCGCTTCGTGCTCAGTGCCTACCGGCTGCGCGAGCATGTCGATCATTTGCTCGATGTCTCCTTCACGGCGCGGATCGGCACGCTGCTGGTCGGCTCGGTGCGCCAGCTGCCGGTCACGATCGGCGATACGCCGGCCCTGATGCTTGGGCCGTTGACGGTCGAGCCGCCGTTCCGCAGCCGCGGCGTCGGCCGTGCGCTGCTCGAGCGTGCGATCAACGACGCCCGCGCCAAGGGCCATCGGCTGATCGTGCTGGTCGGCGACGAGCCGTACTACGCGCGGGTCGGCTTCAAGCCGGTCCCGAAGGGGCGGATGACCATGCCCGGCCCGGTCGATTACAGTCGCCTGCTTGTCATGGAACTGGTCGACGGCGCGGCCGAGGGCGTGTCCGGGCCAATCCTGCCGGACTGGAGCAAGGCGATCTGACATCCGCGCGAGCGGTGCCGGAACGGTTGCGCACCATCGGAAACTGAAGCACAGTTGAGGCAAGCGCCGGGACAAGACCGGCGCATGTCATATCAACAGGGAGAGTGCGCGCCATGATCAAAGTCAGTGTGATGTATCCGAACAATCCAGGCGCACGCTTTGATCACGACTATTATCGCGACAAGCACATGCCGCTGGTGAAGGCGCGCCTCGGCGACGCGTGCAAATACTACACCGTCGACAAGGGTCTCGCCGGCGGCGCACCGGGGCAACCCGCAACCTATGTCGGAATGTGCCACATCTTCTGCGACTCGGTTGAGGCCTTCGCGGCCGGCATGGGCAAGCACGCCCAGGAGATCATGGGCGATATCCCGAACTACACCGATCTGCAGCCGGTGATCCAGATCAGCGAAGTCGTCGTCGGCCACTGATCGTCCAGACCGAGCAGGTTACGCGGCTCCCCTCAGAGACGCTCGTAGCCCCGATGAAGCGAAGCGAAATCCGGGATCAGTCTCACCGCGGGAGCAGTCTCCCGGATTGCGCTGCGCTCCATCCGGGCTACGCGATAAATCCCTCTGCCGCTGGCGGCAGAGGGATGACCTTGGCTCAGAACTTCAGATTGGCGAACGCCCGTATGCCGAGGCCCGGCATCAGCACCTCGTCCTTGGTATAAGAAACGGAGTTGCGGATGTTCTGGTTGAGCAGGTTGTTGCCGACCAGACCAAGCGTCATCTCGCGTGCGCCGATCCATGACGAAGCGAGCTTGGTGTTGTAGGTGATCTCCGCGTTGAGGAGATTGTAGCCCGCGGTCGGGGTCTCGCCGATGACAGCGATGTCGTTCTGCGCGAAGGCGTGCACCAGATTGATGCGGGTCAGCCAGTTGCTGTCGCGCCAATAGAAGCCGCCGCCAAGCCGCACCGGTGGAATCCGCGGCACGTTGGTGCCGTCGGTGAAGGTCGCGCGCACCACGTCGAACTGGTTCTCGATGCCCCAGATGCCGCCGTTGAGCGGGCCGATGTCGAGCTGGCTCTGGAACTCGGCGCCGCGGAAGATCGCGTCGCGCTGCGAGTAGCGCGCCTGGTTCAGTTCGAGGCCGGGGCCGAGCTGGCACGCGCTCTCGTCACACGTGTTGCCCGTCAGCCGGCGGAATATGAAGCCGTCGAACCTGGTGTAGTAGCCGGTGAGTTCGAACCGCAGCGGTCCGGTCGCCCGCCGTAGTCCGATCTCGATCGATTTTGCGGTTTCGATGCCGAGATTGGGATTGCCGATGTCGAACGTGGCGGTCGCATCGTGTGGGCCGCGCGAGAAGAGCTCGGCCGGTTTCGGCGCGCGTTCGACGTATTGGGCGGTCGCGCTTGCTACCAGATCCCACGGCAGATTCTGGATCAAGCCGATGCTGCCGCTCTTGGGTGTGAAACTGGGATTTTGCGGTGTCGCTGGACCGATGCTTGCGGGGTCGGTGGCCACGTCGAACACGGGGGGAATGAAGGCCGGCGTTGTGCCGGAAAGATCGACGTGTTCGATCCGCCCGGCAATCTGTGCTTTGGTGGTGTCGGTGAACTTCAGCTCGTTGAACACGTAACCGGCGACCCTGTTGTTCTTGTTGGGGTCCCATAATCCGTTGAGCGGGCTGGTCGGATCGTCCGGACTCGGGGCGGTCAGCTCCTGGTGCCCACCCTGCAGGCCGAATGCCGTGGTCACGGTGGCGAAGCGCGCGTTGAACGGCATCATCTGCACCTCGACGCGCGCCTCCTGCTCCTTGCTGGTGAAGGTCTGTCTCACGCCGTCGCTCAATGGATCGGCCGGATCGGCAAGGCCAATCTCGTTGTGGCGATAGTCGGTCGCGCCGACCCAGAACCGCACGGCGTCGATCGCCGCGGCATCGGGCCGGTACTCGCCCTTGACCGCGATCTTGGTCTGGTGCGCGTCGATCCGGGTCTGGTGATCGGCGCCGTCGATACCGGGGATGTGGTAGAGCGAATCGTTCTGGGTGATCGCCGCGCCGATAAAGCCGCCCTGGAAGAAATAGGAGGCGCCGACTGACGCGCCGTCCGACTGCGTCGCGGAGTTCGGCTGGCGTCCATTGAACGGCTGGCCCGGGACGAACAGATAAGGGTAGCTCGGAATGCTGTAGTCGCTGGTGGTGCGGCCATAGACGTCGGCATGCACGGCGACATTGTTGCCGCCGGCGTCCAGCAGCATGCCGCCGTCGACGCCGCGATTGACCGAGCTCACCGACGTGCGGGTCTCGACATTGAGGCAACCCGGGCCGCCGGCATCGGCCAGCGGCGCCTTCACCGGCAGCCCGTAGGATCGGAACGGCGCCGCCGTGCAGGTCGGCATCGCATCGGGGATGCGGTTGTTGGTGGCGCTCACTACGCCGCCGATCGAGGTCGAGCCGTAACGCAGCGCGGCCGGGCCGCGCACCACCTCGATCTGATTGGTCGAGAGCGGATCGATCGGCACGAAATGATCTTCGCCAAGATCCGAGGCGCCGCCACCGCCGAGACCATTCTCGACAATGCCGACGCGGTTGACGTCGAGGCCGCGGATGATCGGCCGGCTGGATGCGCCGGGGGCGAAGCTCGAACCGGTGATGCCGGGCTTCGAGAACAGCAGATCGCCGAGCGTGGCGGCGCCGGAGCGCCGCAGTTCCTCGTTCGGGATCACGGTGACAGTGGCGAACTGATCGGTGACGACGGGCAGCACGCCCTGCTGCGGTGCTGGCGCCGCCGCTGCGGGCGCCGGTTGTACCGCGGCGGCGCGTTCGCGGCTGCGGCTCGGCGCAGCCCGAGCAACACGGGTCGGCGTGCGCGTCGGCGCAGTCCGGTGCCGCTGGATCGGGCTCGGCGCCGTCACGGTGACGTCAGGCAGTTGCGTCGGCGTCTCCTGGGCCAGCGGGCCGCTACTCATTGCGCCCAGCAATAGCCAGCTCGCGCTCCCGATGTGGAATGCTCGTTTCTTCTGAAGTGTCATTGTCCCGATCCAAGTCCCGATCCAGGGCCCGTCGAAATGACGGATCGATCCCGATTTGCCCCGCTGGAGCAGGCCGCATGTGACGCGGCCGTCCGCTCAGGGCGTGCAGCAACCAGTCGATGTCAGGACAGGGGAGGGGCGCGGGAATGAAAGGCCGCAGGCGCCGACTTCAGATGGAGGAATTCGGCATTGGTGGTTCGGAACAGAAGCTCGACGGCTTCCGGCAGCAACAGCACCGGCGGCGCCGTGAACAGCATGCTGCTCGCGAGCGAGATGACGGCGCAGATTGCGCAATTGTCGGCCGGATGCCGGTCGTTGTCTTGCTTGGCGGGCGGCTCGGTCCCGGTCACCTGGACCGCGAGGTCCGGCGTCGCCGAGGTCCCGATATAGGCGAGATCGATCAGCGACAGCCCGGTCTGAACTGCGGGCGCCGCTTGCGCGGCCGCGATCGGATGGAAATGCCCGAACGACAGCATGAACTGGACGGCGAGCGCGAACAGCGCCAGCCGCGAGCCAGTCTTGATGTGTCGCCGGAACCACTGCATGCCGATAACGCCCGCCCAATCGGGAGCGCGTCAACACCCCAGCGCCCCGATGTTACATTATAACATCGGATGGCATCCGCGATGTCAACCGGCGTTCAGACAATCCGTGTCGATGCATTGCCTCTGTGTGCTTGATGCAACGCAGACGTGAGCCCGGCCGGACTCAGCGTCCCTCGCGCAGCCATGTTGCCGCGAATGCGCCGAGCAACAGCAGCAGGCCAACCAGGCCGGCGAACATCGGCAGCACGCCGACACCCTTCACGACGCTGGCGTCGCGCATCTTGACGCCGAGCCAGCCGTCGCCGCGGAAGATCGAGGAGGAGCGTACCGGCACGACGCGCGGCATGTCGACGCTCGAACCGTCGACGATGCGCCGGGCGTCGCCGCCGGTTGCCTGCGCCAGCGGCTTCAGCATGTCGGTGGTCGAGGTGACCTCCGAGAATTCCTTCGGGTTGGTCGGCCCGACATTGATCAGCGCCTTCAGCGTGCCGTCGGTGGCCTGCCACAGGCCGAGCTCGTTGGCGGGCAGCGTCGCGCGCCACTCGCCGGGATCGCCGGCGGTGAGCGTCAGTTCATGCGTGGTGCCGCTCGGCGACGTCACGGTGACCGGCGATACGGTGTCGGCCATGGTCTGGCGCACCACCATGAGATCCTTGCCCTGCACCTGCATGCGCAGCGCCTCTTCGTCGAGGTCGGGCTGCTTCATCAGCCAGTGCGACACCCGCCGCAACAAATCGAGATGCGGGCCGCCGCCCTCGTAGCCGCGCGCCCACAGCCAGATGTGGTCCGAGAGCAGCAGCGCGACGCGGCCTTCGCCGAAGCGCGACAGCAGCAGCAGCGGCTTGCCGTCGGCGCCGGTCATGACCGGCGGATTGATCGCGTTGCGGGTATCGACGGTGCGGAAGAACCGGCTCCAATGCGGCGGCTCGGCATTCGAGCCTTCCAGCCCGCGCGTCACCGGATGGCGCTTACCGGCATCGCTCAGATGCGCGTAGAACGGCTTCTCGGTCACGCCGACCGGTTCGGCCGGCAGCACGGAGTCCAGCGGCGTGCGCCAGATGCTGGTGGTCGAGGCGTAGTCGGGACCGGCGGACACCAGCACCGCGCCGCCGGCGCGGACATAGCGCGCGATGTTGTCGAAATAGGCGATCGGCAGCACGCCCTGGCGGGCGTAGCGGTCGAAGATGATCAGCTGGAATTCGTTGATCTTCTGCTGGAACAGCTCGCGGGTCGGAAACGCGATCAGCGACAGCTCGTTGATCGGCGTGCCGTCCTGCTTCTCCGGCGGACGCAGAATGGTGAAGTGCACGAGATCGACGCTGGGGTCGGACTTCAAGAGGTTGCGCCAGGTGCGTTCACCGGAATGTGGCTCGCCGGAAACCAGCAGCACGCGCAGCTTGTCGCGCACGCCGTCGATCGCGACCACGGCGCGGTTGTTGACCGGCGTCAGCTCGTTCTCGAGCGGTGAGGCCTCGATCTCGACGATGTTGGGCCCGGCGTGCTTGATGTCGATGTCGACGCTCGAGGTCTGGCCGCTGGTCAGCGTGCGCTCGTTGATCACTTCGCCGTCGCGGCGGATCGTGACCTTGGCGCGCTCGCCGGTGACGCCCTGGTCGTCGAGCCGGAAGGTGATGGTCTGGGTCTGGCCGACGATGCCGAAGCGCGGCGCGGCGGTGATCGCGATGCGGCGGTCGCGCTCGTCCTTGCGGCCGGTGATCAGCGCGTGCACCGGCGCCTGGAAGCCGAGCGCCTGGGCGTTGGCGGGAATGTCGTGCACGCGGCCATCGGTGATCATGAAGGCGCCGGCGACGCGCTCGACCGGAACGTCCGACAGCGCCGACGTCAGCGCGCCGAACAGCTTCGTTCCGTCGGTCTCGCCATCGGCCTGACCGGCCTCGACGACGCGGACCTCGAGGCCCTTGATCTGCTTCAGGCTGTCGACCAGCGCCTGCCGCGCCTTGTCGGTCTCCTGGTTGCGCGTGCCGAAATTCTGGCTCGGGCTCTTGTCGACCACGACGGCAGCGACCGAGGACAGCGGCTCGCGGTCCTCGCGGGTGAAGGAGGGATTGGCCAGTGCCAGCAGGATCAGCGCCAGCGCCGCGACCCGCACCGCGGCGCCCCGCGCGCGCGACACAAGCAGCAGCACGGCAATGACGACGATCGCGCCGAGCGCGAGCCACAGCACGAGCGAAGGAACCAGCGGTGTGAACGCGATGCCGTAGTTCATGACGTCACTCCGTCATTCCGGGGCGATGCGAAAGCATCGAACCCGGAATCTCGAGATTCCGGGTCTGGTCCTTCGGACCATCCCGGAATGACGGTGTTGGCAGCTGAAGCACTTGCATCTCTATTGTCCCAGCCGCTCGATCAAGGCAGGCGCGTGCACCTGGTCGGCCTTGTAGTTGCCGGTCAGCGTGTACATCACGATGTTGACGCCGGCGCGGAAGGCAAATTCGCGCTGGCGCGGCTCGCCCGGCGTCAGCGGCAGCATCGGCTGGCCGTCGGGTCGGATCGCCCAGGCGCCGGCGAGGTCGTTCGACGTGATGATGATCGGCGAGACGCCGTCGCCGCCGCGCGCCGGGCGCTGCGCAGCCTCGTCGTCGTCCTCGCGCGGCAGCGCCTCGACCCAGGTCTGACCGGAGTTGAAGCGGCCGGGGAAGTCGCGCAGCAGATAGAACGTCTTGGTCAGCACGTGCTCGCGCGGCACCGGCTCGAGCTCGGGCACGTCGAGGGTCGACAGCAATTCGCGCAGCGTCTGCATGCCGGGCGTTTGCGATGAGCCGCTGTCCCCCGGCGGCGCTTCGACGGCGTCACGGGTATCGAAGATGACCGTGCCGCCCTGCTTCATGTAGGCGTCGATCTTGTTGATGGCGTCCTGCGGCGGCTTCGGCGCGCCCGGCACGATCGGCCAGTAGATCAGGGGGAAGAACGTCAGCTCGTCGCGCGCGGGATCGATGCCGACGGGATCGCCGGCTTCCAGCGCGGTGCGCTGTCCGAGGAACAGCGTCAGTCCGGACATCCCCGCCTTGACGATGGAATCGACGTCGGCATTGCCGGTCACGACGTAGGCCAGCCGCGTCTGCGACACCGCCTTGATGGCGAAGTCGTCGCTGCTGGCGTTCTGCGCGCGGCTCGGCGAGGGCACCATCGTGGTCGCAAGGATGAAGGCCAACGCGAGCGCGGCCGGTGCCGCGCGCCGCCGGATCAGCGCTGCAAGGCCGCCGCCGAGCATGGCCACCACGATCGCATCGAGCAGGAACAGCGCCAGCGCCGTCGACAGCATGATGCCGCGCAAATCGCGCGGCTCGGCGTTGGTGTAGCTCGCACGCGTCGCGCGCAGGGCCGAGGTGTCGAGCGGCGCGATGCGATCGGCGGAGGCGAGCGTGTTGACCGCGATCGGGCTCTCGGCAGTGCCGTAGAAGCCGGGCGGATGGTCGGCCGTGCCGCGATCGCGATAGTCCGCCGACATTGGCTTGGCGCTCGAGGGCGGCGGGCCGAAGACGCCGAAGCCGTCGAGCGTGCGCAGCGGCGCAACCGTCTCGGCATTGGGATCGCTGGCGACGCCCGGGCCGGGCTTCGAGGTATAGCCGGACATGTCGATCAGCCGGCGCAGCATCTCGACGAAGGTGCCGGACATCGGCAGATCCGACCAGCGCATGTCAGCGCCGACATGGAACAGGCTGACAACGCCCTTGCCGCGACGCTCGCCGGTGACCAGCGGCGTGCCGTCCTCCAGCGAGGCCCAGCTCTTGGTCGAGAGCACGGCGTCGGGCTCGGCCAGCACCTGGCGGTTGACGGTGATGTCCTTCGGCACGGTGAGGCCCGAGAACGGGCCATCGGCGGCGAACGAGGCCATGTGCTGCGGCTTCTCCCAGGTCAGGCTGCCGCCGAGCGTGCGTCCGCCGCGGCGGAGCTTGACGGGAACGAGGTCGTCATCGGCCTGGGCGAGGCGCGGACCTGCGAAGCGCACCAGCACGCCGCCTTGCTCGATCCAGGCATTGAGCCGGTCGCGAATCTCTGGCGATAGCGTGCCGACGTCGGCCATCACGATCATCGGCAGCCGCTGGTCGAGGAATTGCCCGATCACCTGCTGCGGCGCGCCGCGATCGCCGAGCCTGACATCGGCGAATGGCGACAGCGCCCGGGAGAGATAGAAGGTCGACGCCAACAGCGGCTGCGCGGTGTCGTTGCTCGCACCCGAGACCACGCCGATGGCGCGGCGGCGCCAGCGCCGGTCGAGCAGCTGCACGGCGCCGGCCGAATGCTCGCCGGAGATTTCGAGCCGTGCGATGTCGTTGCGCAATTCGACCGGAAGATCGAAGGCGGCTTCGGTCTCGCGATCCTGCGGTCCGAATGTGTAGCGCGCCTCGCCGATCGGCGATCCCTTGGCGTCGACCGCGCGTACCGTTCCCGCCGCGATGCCGCTCTCGGTGCGCAGCACCTTCACCGTCATCTTGGCGGCGGCGTTCTCGGCCGCGACCAGCGCCTGCGCCGACTGCGCACCGCCCGCATAGATCGTCAGATTGCGGCTCTCGATCACCTTGCCGAGCCCCTCGGTGAATTCGCTGCCGCGTCCGGTGTCGACGCCGTCGGACAGCCAGGCGATGTCGCAGTCGCCGGTCGACTTGAGGAAACGTCCAAGCGCGCCGAGAGTTTCAACCCGATCGACCGAGTAGGGCTTCGGCGCGAGCTGGCGCAGCGCGACGCGCGCGGCGCCGGCCGGCATCAGTGTGATGTCGCGCGCGGGCTCGGACAGCGGCACCAGCGCGACGCCGCGGCGGTCGCTGTCGGCGTTGGCGATCAGTTCGTCCGCGGCCCTTATCCGCGCATCCCAGCTCGAGGCCGCGCTCCAGCCGTCGTCGAGCAGGATCACCAGCGGCAATTTGCCGGCGGCAACGCCGGTCTGTGGATTCCAGATCGGGCCGGCGGCTGCGAAGATGACGAGCGCGGCGGCGGCGAGCCGCAGCAGCGTCAGCCACCATGGCGTGCGCGACGGTGTCTCCTCCCTCGGCGCGATGTCGAACAATAGCCGCGTCGGCGGGAATTCGATCCGGCGCGGCCGCGGCGGCATCACGCGCAACAGCCACCACAGCACCGGCAGGCTGACCAGCCCCAGCAGCAGCAGCGGTTCGGCAAAGGAGAGGGGGAGGCCTGCGATCATGCGCTGCGTCCCGCCTTGACTATTGAGCGGCCGCCGCCCTTGCTCACCATCATGCCGGCATGCAGGAACAACAGCAGCTCGGCAGCGGAGCGGCTGGTGGTATGGGTCGAGAACAGCCAGTCGAGCCGATTGGTCTCGCCGCGGATCTGGTCGCGATGCAGCGCGACCCGGGCGACATAATCGCTCGCCCAGCTCTCGGCGCGGCCCGCGGTGATGACGCTGCCGATCTCCGGTTCGACGAATTCGACGCGCCCGGAATAGGGGAAGGTCTCTTCGGCGGGATCGACGACCTGGATCATGGTGCCGTGCGCGCCGGAGGAGGAAAGCCCGGCCAGCATCGTCGTGATCTCTGTGATTGGCGACCAGAAATCCGACAACACGACGACTTCGGCCAGCGACGACGGCACGAAGGACGGCGGCAGGCTCGCGCGCGTCTTCTCGTCGTGCAACATCGCTTCCGCCATCTTGTCGATCACGTTGAGGCTTGCCGTCGGATTCAGCAGGCCGGGAATGCCGACGCGTTCTCCGCCCGCAACGAGCAACTCGGCGAGCGCGAAGGCTACGATCAGTCCGCGCTCCAGCTTGCTGTCGCGCGCCTCGCGCGAGGCAAAGGCCATCGACGGCGAGCGGTCGGGCCAGATCCACACCGTGTGCGCGGCTTCCCACTCCTGCTCGCGGACATAGAGATGGTCGTCGCGTGCCGAGCGGCGCCAGTCGACGCGCTGCGACGGCTCGCCGGAGACGAAGCGGCGGTATTGCCAGAAATTCTCGCCCGAGCCGGCGCGGCGGCGGCCGTGCAGGCCATGGATGACGTTGGCAGCGACACGGCGGGCCTCAAGCACCAGACGCGGCAGCGATGCGGCGAGCGTTCGGCTTTCGCCATCGGCACGTCGAACCGCAAGGATCTCCTCGTTGTGGTGCCTGTTGTCTGCGGCCATCAACCGATCCGGGTCTTCAGTTGCTTGATCACGTCGGGAATGGTGCGACCCTCGGCGCGCGCCGAGAACGTCAGCGCCATGCGGTGCTTGAGCACGGGCTCGGCGAGATCGAGCACGTCGTCGATCGACGGCGCGAGTCTCCCGTCGAGCAATGCACGGGCGCGCACCGCGAGCATCAAGGCCTGGCTGGCGCGCGGACCCGGGCCCCATGCGATCAGCTTGCCGGCCTCGCCGCCCTCGGTGCCGGGACGCGCGGCGCGGACCAGCGTCAGGATCGCCTCGACCACGGAATCACCGACCGGCAGCCGCCGCACCAGGCGTTGCGCGGTGAGCAACGTCTCGGCGTCCATCGACGGCTTGGCCGCGGCCTCTTCGGCGCCGGTGGTTTCGAACAGGATGCGCCGCTCGGCGTCGCGATCGGGATAGTCGACGTCGATTTCCATCAGGAAGCGGTCGAGCTGCGCCTCGGGCAGCGGATAGGTGCCTTCCTGCTCCAGCGGGTTCTGTGTCGCGAGCACGTGGAACGGCTTTGGCAAATCATGCCGCGCGCCGGCAATGGTGATGTGCTGCTCCTGCATGGCTTGCAGCAGCGCCGACTGGGTGCGCGGGCTGGCGCGGTTGATCTCGTCGGCCATCAGCAGTTGCGCGAACACGGGACCTGCGATGAAGCGGAACGAACGCTTGCCGGCCGAGCTCTCGTCGAGCACTTCGGCGCCGAGAATGTCCGACGGCATCAGGTCGGGGGTGAACTGAATGCGCTTGGCATCGAGGCCGAGCGTGACGCCGAGGGTCTCGACCAGCTTGGTCTTGGCGAGGCCGGGCACGCCGATCAACAGCGCGTGGCCGCCCGACAGAATCGTCACCAGGGTGTTTTCGATCACCTGCTCCTGGCCGAAGATCACGGTGGAGACCGCTTCCTTGGCGGCCTTGATCTGGCCCGCGACCTGCTCGGCCGAACGGACGATCACATCCTCCAGTTTCTCGACGCTGTCTGCACCAGCCATTCGATCCGCTCCTTCTTGACGATGCGCGCACATCGGCGCGTCGTCATCATCTGTCGTCATCTCGGCCCTCATGCTAAACCTGAGCGAAGGCCATGTATTCGTTGAATTAAACTATCCCCACCTTATCGGTGTTTCAGGGTATGAACGGCATCACGATGTGGCGAGAATGACATCCCGACCACATCTCAGGATATGTGCACCAAACGTGCCAGATTGAAGGTAGGAAACTTTAAGGCAAACAATGGCGAAGCAAGGGCAGAGCGATTCCGGCAGGGAAACTACGGGCCTCGGGAGCAAGGGTCTCGAAGGGCTCACCACGGCCGCCAATCAAGCTGCGACATCGGGTTCGGCCGGACGCAAGGGTCTGCCGCCGGTTCACCTGTGGAATCCGCCATTCTGCGGCGATCTCGACATGCGAATCGCGCCTGACGGCACCTGGTTCTACATGGGAACGCCGATCGGCCGCCCCGCGCTGGTGCGGTTGTTCTCCACGATCCTGAAGCGCGAGGACGGCAAGCACTTTCTCGTGACACCGGTGGAGAAGGTCGGCATCCGCGTCGATGACGCGCCGTTCCTTGCCGTGGAAATGCAGGCCGGGGAAGACGCGCGCGGCCGCCTGCTCAGGTTCCGCACCAATGTCGACGATTGGGTCGATTGCGAGAAGGGCCACGGCCTCAGATTCGAGGCGGCCGAGGACGGCGGATTGACGCCCTATCTGCACGTCCGCGCCGATTTGTGGGCCAAGGTCACCCGCGCGCTCTATTACGATCTGGTTGACATGGGCGAGCAGCGGATGGTCGATGGTCAGGAGATGTTCGGCATCGAGTCCGGCGGCGAGTTCTTCGCGATGGCCGATGCCAGTCAGGTGAGGGACGCACTTTGAACGAGCCGTTGCTGAAGGTGGAGCCGGCGACGATCAGCTCGACGGAATTTTTCGCGCGGGCCCGCACGCGGCTCACTTTCGATGTGCCGCCGGGCCTGGTCGATCCGCATATCATTCCGCGCACCGGAGATTCCGGCAACGACCGCATGCTCGAGATCGTGGCGCAGGAGCAGCCGGTGCGGCCGGCCGCGGTGCTGATCCCGGTGGTCGATCACCCCGAGCCGACCGTGCTGTTGACGCAGCGCTCGCCCAATCTGTCGAGCCATGCCGGCCAGATCTCGTTTCCCGGCGGCAAGATCGACGCCACCGACGCCTCGCCGCTCGATGCCGCGCTGCGCGAGGCCTGCGAGGAAGTCGGACTGAAGCGGGAATTCATCGACCCGGTCGGCTATCTCGACCTTTATGGCACCGCGTTCGGCTTCCGCATCCTGCCGACGGTCGCCAAGGTGAAGCCGGGATTCACGCTTGCGATCAACGAGGCGGAGGTGGTCGATGCGTTCGAGGTGCCGCTCGCCTTCCTGATGAATCCCGAGAATCATCAGATCCACACCAAGGAATTCCGCGGCATGGACCGGTCCTATTACGCGATGCCGTTCGCCGAGCGCTACATCTGGGGCGCGACCGCGGGCATCCTGCGCGTGCTGTATGAGCGGATCTATCTGTCATGATCCGCACGGTATTGACCGAGATCGGAATCTTTCTGGTCCCCTTCGCGGTCTATGCCATCTTCCTCATCGCGACGCGGTCCGGCGTGACGCTGCCGGCGTCATGGCCGCTCGACATGATCGCAAAGCTGACGCTGGTGGCGCTGGTGATGGTCATCGTGAGCTTCGTGCTGCTGGCCGAATTGACTGGCGCGCCGCCGAATTCGATCTACGTTCCAGCCCATATCGAGAACGGCAAGCTGGTGCCGGGAGTTGAGAAATGAGCGAGGTGCGCCTGTTGTCCGACGCGCCATGGCTCGCTTCCGGGCCCGCGGCGCGCGTGCTCGACCTGCTCAATGCCGACGGCGAGGAAGCGCGGGTGATCGGCGGGGCCGTGCGCAACGCCTTGATGCAGATTCCGCTCGCCGACATCGACATCGCCACCACGGCGCTACCGGAGGAGGTGATCCGCCGCGCCAAGCGGGCGGGCATCAAGAGCGTGCCGACCGGCATCGAGCACGGCACGGTGACCTTGGTCGTCGACAGCCAGCCCTTCGAGGTGACGACGCTGCGCGAGGATACCGAGACCTATGGCCGCAAGGCCAGGGTGGCGTTCGGTCGCGACTGGGTGCGTGACGCCGAGCGGCGCGACTTCACCATCAACGGCCTGTCGGTCGACGCTTCGGGCGTCGTGCACGATCACGTCGGCGGCCTCGCCGACATCGAGGCGAGGCGCGTGCGCTTCATCGGCGATCCCGCGCAGCGGATTGCCGAGGACTATCTGCGCATCCTGCGCTTCTTCCGTTTCCACGCCGCCTACGGCGCGGGCGAGGTCGATCGCGCCGGCTATCTCGCCTGCATCGGCGGGCGCGCCGGTTTGAGCGGCCTGTCGGCCGAGCGGATCCGCATGGAGATGCTCAAGCTCGTGGTCGCGAACGGCGCCGCAAGTGCAATGGTCGCGATGGGTGACGGTGGTTTGCTGCAGCCGCTGTTCGGCGGCATCGCCTATACTGGACCGTTCGCGGCGATGATCGAGATCGAGCGGCTGATGAAGCTCGCGCCGAGCGCGATGCGAAGGCTCGCCGCGCTGACGGTCGCCGTGACCGAGGACGCGCGGCGTATCGCCAGCCGGCTGCGGCTCTCCAACGCCGAGGCCAAGGCGCTCGATTCGATGGGCCATCGCTGGTGGCGCTTGCCCGGCATGGACGAGGCGCATGCCAAGCGCAGGCTGTACCGGCTCGACGAGGAGCCGTATCGCGACCGGGTGCTATTGGCCTGGGCGCGCACCGGCGCGGGCCAGGATGTCGATCAATGGCGCGCGCTCGCCACGCTGCCGGAGCGCTGGCGCGCGCCGCACTTTCCGTTGCGGGCGTCGGATTTCATCGCGCGCGGCATTGCCGAGGGACCGGCACTCGGACATGTCCTGACCCTGGCGGAGGATGCCTGGTTGGCCGCGGACTTTCCGCTGGAGCCGAAGATACTGTCTGATATCGCCGACCAGACCGCGGCCCGTTTCACCCGCGACCATCGGCTTTGAATTTCCTCTGAGTTTTCTCTGAGTTTTCTTGCCGACGTCTCGATGCCGCCGTGGTCAGCGGCGGCACGGTGACGATTGGCTGAACGACGATCGGTCGAACGTCGCATGGAGGCGATGCTGCCGGCATCTGCCAGTCAGCATCGCGCCAACTGATCTCACGCCGCCTTGCGCTTCTTCTTGCGGTCGTCTTCGTCCTCGTCGTCCTCTTCTTCCGCGTCGTCCTCGTCTTCGTCGTCTTCCTCTTCATCGTCCTCCGGATCGAGCTCGGTCGATTCGAGTGCGACAAGCGGCAAGGTTTCGCGAAACAAGTCGCCGTCCGTACCCATCCACAGGCACTCGACCTTGTCCTCGTCGATTTCGACGACCGTGACCGGATGGCCGCCGGACTTCAGCATGACAACATCGCCTGGTTTCAGTTCCATGATTTTCCCTCCGCGCTGGATGACGCGGGCGGCAGGCTAGCGACCGGTGATGACAGCCAAATCACGGCCGGCGCCAGCTTCAATGGAATTGACGTGGAAAACGGCCGCGATGCGCTATTTGCGCGCGGCAGGAACCAGTTCGCTCAGCGAGCGGATGATGCGGTCGGGCTTGATGGTCGATCCCGGCGGCAGCCCGACACCGTGCACGTCCATCCAGATCGCATAGATGCCAAGCCGCTGTGGCGCCACGACTTCCCACTCGAGATTGTCGCCGATCATCCAGGTGTCGGATGCGGTGACGCCGAGCGCTTCCATCGCGTGCAGGTAGGCGCGCTCCTCCGGCTTGCCGAAGCCGTGCTCGCCCTCGATCTGGATGTGATCGAAGCGATGGCCGAGCGCGAAGCGTTCGACCTTGGCGCGCTGCATGTCGGCGGCGCCGTTGGTGACCAGCGCGAGCTTGATGCCGAGCGCCTTCAACGCATCGATCGCTTCATGCGCGCCGGGGAAGACGAACATCTCTTCCTCGCGATAGGCGGTGAAGCGATCGGCGATGCGGTCCGCAAGATCGTCCGGCAGCGCGCGGTGACCGGCTGCCGCGAGCGCCGCGAAGCCGCCCTTCACGGTGAGCCGCCGAGCCTCGCCGAGCTTGATCCGCCAGATCGGCTCGGCGGTCGACCAGAATTGCCGTGCATAGGCCAAGAGCGCGGTCGCGACCTGATCCGGGGGGAGGGGCGCCAGTTCCGCGGCGAACTCCGTGGTGATCGTGTTCCAGGCGATCTCGGGGCGTCCATAGGCCGACAGGATGGTGTCATCCATGTCGATCAGCATCGCGCGCGGCAGGTTCATCACGGCCATTTCACCTCCGGCGGCAGCGACGACAATATCGAATCCACATTGCCGCCGGTCTTCAGGCCGAAGATCGTGCCGCGATCATAGAGCAGGTTGAACTCCACATAGCGTCCGCGGCGGACCAGCTGCTCGTCGCGATCCTCCGCGCTCCAGGCGGCCGCGAAATTGCGCCGCACCAGGTCGGGATAGATCTTCAGGAAGCTGCGCCCGACGTCCTGGGTGAAGGCGAGATCTGCCTCCCAGTCGCCGCTGTCGTGCCAGTCATAGAAGATGCCGCCGATGCCGCGGGCTTCCTTGCGGTGTGGCAGATAGAAATACTCGTCGCACCATTTCTTGTACTTGTCGTAGTCGGCAACGCCGTTCGGCCCGCTGCACGCTTCCTTCATCGCGGCATGGAAGGCGACCGTATCGGGGTCCTCCTGAGTGCGTCGCCGGTTCAGCACCGGCGTCAGGTCGGCGCCGCCGCCGAACCACGCCTTGGTGGTGACGACGAAGCGGGTGTTCATGTGCACGGCGGGTACATTCGGATTGCGCAGATGCGCGATCAGTGAAATGCCCGATGCCCAAAATCGCGGATCGTCGGCGGCACCTGGAATTTGCGCGCGGAATTCGGGGGCGAATTCGCCGTGCACGGTCGAGCAGTGCACGCCGACCTTTTCGAACAGCCGGCCCTTCATGATCGACATCACACCGCCGCCGCCCGGCTTGCCGGTGTGGTCGGTGCGGTCCCAGGGGGTCCGCGCGAACCGGCCGGCGGCGCCGGGATAAAGCGTGGACGGGGCGTCGTCCTCGAGCTTCTCGAAGGCGGCGCAGATGTCGTTGCGTAGCGCCTCGAACCAGCCGCGCGCACGCGCCTTGCGGTCCTCGATGATGGCGGGATCTGTTGGCAGCATGACTAACCTTGCGGGCCGAAATAGGTGCAGCTTTCGTTGCAGCTGTCGCGATGGACGCTGACGCGGGTCAGCTTGCCTGCGTGTTGCAAGCGCTCCCAGATGAAGCGCGACAGATTCTCCAGCGTCGGCACGCCGATCGCCTCAATCTTGTTCAGGAACTTATGGTCGAGCGTCTTCTGCACCTCGGCCATGGCGCGTTCGAGGAGGCCGAGATCGACCACCATACCGGTCGCGGGGTCGGGCGTGCCGCGGACGGTAACTTCGGCTCGAAAGGAGTGGCCGTGAATCTCCTCGCTGGCGGCGCCAAAGGTCGTTCCGGACAGCGCATGCGCAGCCTCGAACCGAAACGCTTTCGTCAATTCCCACATCTCGTTCAACAATCCGATTCTGTTAGTTCATCTAATGCCGAGCGACTTGTGCGTCTGCACGCTAAGGCGCCATTGCGGGTGCTTCAGGCAATAGGCGATCGCCCGCTCGGTATTCTCGATCACGTCGGGGCCGTCCATCGGCTGCAGCGAGAAGCGCTCGAAGGCGAGGCCGGCGAAATCCTCCGGTGCGTTCTCCATTTGCGGATAAACCAGTTTGAGCTCGTGCCCCTTGCGGATCACGAGCTCGGCCGCGGCCTTGGGACTGACGCAGATCCAGTCGAGCCCGTCGGGCGGGACGATGGTGCCGTTGGTCTCGATCGCGATCGCAAAGCCGTGGCCGTGCAGGGCATCGATCAAGGCCGCGTCGACCTGCAGCAGCGGTTCGCCCCCGGTCAGGACGACGTAGCGGTCGGCCTCGCCTCCTGTCCATTGCGCGGCAATGGTGCCGGCAAGCTCTTCTGCGGTCGCATAGCGGCCGCCCAGCGTGCCGTCGGTGCCGACGAAATCGGTGTCGCAGAACTTGCAGACCGCGCCGGCGCGGTCCTGCTCGCGGCCGCTCCAGAGGTTGCAGCCGGCGAAGCGGCAGAACACGGAGGCCCGGCCCGCATGGGCGCCTTCGCCCTGCAGGGTGAGAAAGATCTCCTTGACCGCGTAGCTCACCAAAAATCCCTTAAGTTGCCGAACCGGCAATTCCCGAACCGGCGCTTCCTGAACCGGTCTGCCGCAGCGCCTCGCCGACGGCCATGGCCGCCGTGACGGCCACATTGAGCGAACGCATGGTCGGCCGGATCGGAATCACCAGCCGCGCATCTGCGGCGGCCACCACCGCGTCGGTCACCCCCGCCGTCTCGCGCCCGAACAGCAGGACATCGGAGGCCGTATACGCGAAATCAAGATAGGATTTCGCCGCCTTGGTCGTGAACAGCACCAGCCGGCATCCGGCCTCGGCCCGCCATTCCTCGAATTTCGACCATGAGTCGTGACGCTTCAACCGCACATGGTCGAGATAGTCCATACCCGCCCGGCGGAAATTCCGATCCGAGGTGTCGAATCCCGCCGGTTCGATGATATGGGCTGACACGTCCAGGCAAGCGCAGAGGCGCAGAATCGTCCCTGTATTCTGGGGGATGTCGGGCTGGAACAGCGCGATCTGCATGGTGCGGGCGGCCTGTGAAATCCGGATGAAATTGTCTCAATAAAACATCGCTCGGCGCGGATTTCGTGCATTGCACGTGTGCGAGCCGATAGCGGGCTTGCGCTCGTCCGGCAAGGGTGCCAATAGAACGATTCTGGACTGCTGTTCCGCCATTTGGGGTGGGGAATAGCGGTTTTCTGCCGCCGCGGGGGCCGCGGGCGCCGGCAGCCTTTCTTGGGGCGCGTCCTGCGTCTCCAGGGCGGTTCCACCGGCTGCAGAAAAGAAAGGGCTAGGAATCGTGACGACAGCGTCTTCGGCGGACCATCCGACACGCCGTGATTTTCTCTTTGTTGCAACCGGAGCTGCCGCCGCGGTCGGCGCAGCCGCCACCGTCTGGCCGCTGGTTGCGCAGATGAACCCGGATGCCGCGACGATCGCGGCCGGCGCGCCGATCGAGGTCGATCTGACACCGATCGCCGAGGGCCAGGACATCAAGGTCTTCTGGCGCGGCAAGCCGATCTACATCAGCCATCGCACCAAGAAGCAGATCCAGGAGGCCCAGAGCGTGGCGCTCTCAAGCCTGCCCGATCCGCAGCCCGACTCGGCCCGCGTCAAGGCCGGCCACGACCAGTGGCTGGTTGTGATCGGTATCTGCACCCATCTCGGCTGCATCCCGATCGCCCATGAAGGCAATTACGACGGCTTCTTCTGCCCCTGCCACGGCTCGCAGTACGACTCCTCCGGTCGTATCCGCCAGGGGCCGGCGCCCGCCAACCTGGCGGTGCCGCCTTACGCCTTCCTTTCCGACACCAAAATCCAGATCGGCTAAGTCCCGGCCCCTCGGGATTTCAGCTTCCACTTGGACCCATCGCGTCGTTTTTCTTCTTCAGGATCGCATCAATGAGCGGACCATCTGATTTCCAACCGAGCAACCCCGCCTTGAAGTGGATCGAACGGCGCCTTCCGATCTTCGGCCTGATCCACTCCTCGTTCGTGGCCTATCCGACGCCGCGCAACCTGAACTACTGGTGGACCTTCGGCGCCATCCTTTCGATGATGCTGGCGCTGCAGATCCTGACCGGCGTGATCCTGGCGATGCACTACACGCCGCACGCCGACCTCGCCTTCAAGTCGGTCGAGCTGATCGTCCGCGACGTCAATTACGGCTGGCTGCTGCGCAACATGCATGCGTGCGGCGCGTCGATGTTCTTCTTCGCCGTCTACATCCATATGTTCCGCGGCCTCTATTACGGGTCGTACAAGGAGCCGCGTGAGGTGCTGTGGATTCTCGGCGTCATCATCTATCTCCTGATGATGGCGACGGGCTTCATGGGCTACGTGCTGCCGTGGGGCCAGATGAGCTTCTGGGGCGCCACCGTCATCACCAATCTGTTCTCGGCCGTGCCCTATTTCGGCGAGAGCATCGTGACCCTGCTGTGGGGCGGCTATTCGGTCGGCAACCCGACGCTGAACCGCTTCTTCTCGCTGCACTATCTGCTTCCGTTCGTGATCGCCGGCGTGGTCGTGCTGCACGTCTGGGCGCTGCACGTCGCGGGTCAGAACAACCCGGCCGGCGTCGAGGCTAAGACCGAGAAGGACACCGTTGCGTTCACGCCGTATGCGACGATCAAGGACATGTTCGGCGTGTCCTGCTTCCTGATCTTCTTCGCCTGGTTCATCTTCTACATGCCGAACTATCTCGGCGACGCCGACAACTACATCCCGGCGAACCCGGGCGTGACGCCGGCGCACATCGTGCCTGAATGGTACTACCTGCCATTCTACGCGATCCTGCGTTCGATCCCGAACAAGCTCGCCGGCGTCGTGGCGATGTTCTCGGCGATCATCATCCTGTGCTTCCTGCCCTGGCTCGACAGCGCACGGACCCGTTCGTCGAAGTATCGCCCGCTGGCCAAGCAGTTCTTCTGGATCTTCGTGGTGGTCTGCATCCTGCTCGGTTACCTCGGCTCGCAGCCGCCGGAAGGCATCTATGTGATCGCCGGCCGCATCCTGACGGTCTGCTACTTCGCCTACTTCCTGATTGTGCTGCCGCTGCTCGCCCGCATCGAGACGCCGCGTCCGGTGCCGAACTCGATCGCCGACGACGTGCTGGCGAAGAGCAAGGGAAGGGCCGCGACCGCGGCCTCTGTGATGCTCGCGATGGTCGTGGCCGGCAGCCTGCTCGTCGGCGGCACCCAGAACGCCAAGGCCGAGGAGGGTGGCAACGCGCCGCCGGCCCAGAAGTGGTCGTTCTCCGGTCCTTTCGGCACCTATGACCGTGGCTCGCTGCAGCGCGGCTTGAAGGTCTACAAGGAAGTCTGTGCGGCCTGTCACGGCCTGTCCTATGTCGCGTTCCGCAACCTCGCCGATCCCGGCGGTCCCGGCTATTCGCCGGCGCAGGCGGCGGCCTTCGCGTCCGAGTACAAGATCAAGGACGGTCCGAACGACCAGGGCGAGATGTTCGAGCGTCCGGGCCGCCCGGCGGATTACTTCCCGTCGCCGTTCCCGAACGAGCAGGCCGCGCGCGCGGCTAATGGCGGCGCGGCGCCGCCCGACCTCTCGCTGATCACCAAGGCGCGGTCCTACAAGCGCGGCTTCCCGCAGTTCGCGATCGACTTCTTCACCCAGTACCAGGAGCAGGGACCCGACTACGTCGACGCCATCCTGCAGGGCTTCGAGGACAAGGCTCCGGCGGGCGTCACGATCCCGGAGGGCTCGTACTACAACAAGTACTTCCCCGGCCACGCCATCAAGATGCCGAAGCCGCTGTCCGACGGTCAGGTGACCTTCGACGACGGTTCGCCGGCGACGGTCAAGCAGTACGCGCATGACGTCACCACGTTCCTGATGTGGGCGGCCGAGCCGCACATGGAGGAGCGCAAGCGGATCGGCATGCAGGTGTTCTTCTTCCTGGTCGTCTTCGCCTTCCTGATGTACTTCACCAAGCGCAAGGTCTGGGCCAACGCCCACTGATCTCGGGTACGGTATAGCGAGTTTGAGAAAGCCCCCCTTCGGGGGCTTTTTTGTTTGCAATCTCTCCGTCATTCCGGGGTGACGGGGTAGCATCGAACCCGGAATGACAGTGTCGTCAATTGCGTCGGCCGCCGAGTGCGGACAAGATGCCGGCCAATCAGCCGGCAAACATTGCGGAGGAACTCATGGGTACCAGCATCAGCTTCAAGCGTCCGGACGGCAAGGATGCGTCGGGCTATCTCGCCAATGCGGCGCGCGGCAACGCACCCGGCGTCGTCGTGATCCAGGAATGGTGGGGCCTGTCGGACCAGATCAAGGGCCTGTGCGACCGCTTCGCGGTGGCCGGCTTCGATGCGCTGGCGCCCGATCTCTACAAGGGCAAGGTGGTGCCGTATCACGACACCGATGCCGCGGGCAAAGAGATGAACTCGCTCGACTTCATGGACGCCACCACGCAGACGGTGCGCGGCGCCGCGCAGTATCTCGCCAAGAACGGCGCCAAGGTCGGCCTGACCGGCTTCTGTCTCGGCGGCGCGGTGACCATCATCGGCTCGGTGCATGTGCCGGAACTAACTGCGGGCGTCGTGTTCTACGGCATTCCGCCGGAGCAGGCCGCCAAGCCCGCCGACGTCAGGATTCCGCTGCAGGCGCATTTCGCCAACAAGGACGATTGGTGCACGCCGGAGCTCGTCAGCAATTTCGAGAAGGCGATGAAGGCCGCCGGCAAATCGCTCGAGCTGTTCCGCTATGACGCCGAGCACGCCTTCGTCAACGAGCAGCGCCAGTCGGTGCACGACCGCGAGGCCGCCGAACTCGCCTGGGGCCGCGCCACGGACTTCTTCAAGAAGCACCTGGGGTAAGGCGATTGCCAAAACCACCGGCGTCGTCCCGGCGAAGGCCGGGACCCATACGCCGTGGCTTTTGCAATGGGCACGCTGGCAGTCATCTCGCCAAATAACTAGGCCCTGTGGTTATGGGTCCCTGCTCCCATGCGCAATTGCGCACTAGGCAGGGACGACGGCGAGATCTAACTCTCCGCCTTCACCCCGTCCCACCACGGGCAGGTGCCCGACATCAGCTTGAAATTACCTTCCATCACCTGCACCGGTGCGCGCTTGCCCTCGGCGGCGGCGCGCATCCGCATCTCGCGCGCGACGGCGCGGTCCTCCGGCGACAGCCAGACCCGCTCGTGGCCCCACAGGCTCGGGCCGTCATGCATCTCGAACGGTGTCCAGTTCACCGGATCGATCTCGCGGCCGCCCCAGCCGCACTCGACCATGAAGGCGGACGGCGATTTGGCGTAGAACGACGTCATCAGGTCGTTGGTGTGGCGGCCGAGCGTGACGTTGACGCGGTCTTCCTGCTGCGCGACGTCATAGGCTTGGCCGACATCGTCGAGCGAGAACAGCTCGACCATCAGATGATGCATGCCGTTCGTGCCGGTCTCGATCAGCGCCAGCGAGTGGTGGCGGGCATTGACGTGGAAGAAATAGGCGCGGAACGGTTTTTCGATGTAGTCGCTGAGGCCGAAGCCAAGCACGTCGACATAGAAGCTCATCACCGGCGCGATGTGCTCGACCGTCAGCACGGCGTGGCCGAGGCCGAGCGGCCCGGTGCGGAAGCCGGAGATCGAGCGGCCCGGCCTGAACGGCGTGTCGTCGATCTCGGCGCCATGAAACGCCTCGAGGCGGTTGCCGGCGGGATCCCGAAACGAGATCAGGCCGCGCACCCGCCTGCTATCTGCGAGCGCCAGCGGCTCTGATGTCACGGTGACGCCGGCGCGCTCCAGCCGTGCCGCCAGCGCATCGAGGGCCGCACTGTCAGCTACCTCCCAGCCGAAGAACCGGGTGCCTTCGCCCTGCGCGCGGTCGATCACGATGCGCTGCTTGCGGTCGTCCATCCGGAACGCGAGCAGCGAATTGCCGCGTTCGACCGCCTGCAGCCCGACGAGGCCAGTGCCGAACCGCCGCCAGTCGTCGAGCGCGTCGGAGCCGAAGCCGGCATATCCGAGACCCAAAATCGCCATCTGCGCCTCCGCCATCTGTCTGTTTTTTGGGCGGCCGACCAGCCGCCATTTCAGCAAATCCTACGCGGATTCCTGCCCCTTCAAACCCGAAAATGCCGCCCGAAAGGGCGTCCAGGATTGGGGCAGGGGTGCCGGGCCATCTCTTGACACGGCCCGCGCCGGGTGGTGAGTAACGGGCATGAGCACCGTTGCCTGCCCATCCCGTCGTTGGTGGCCCACCTTCTCATAGGTGGCCGGTGCGTTTTCTTTTTTCACAAACGTCGAAGGTCGCCATCGCAGTGCGACCGATGGTTAGTTTATTTGCCCTTCGTTTGTCCTGTGTGGCGCTCTCTCGGCAAGTCTCGTAAGAGGATCACATGAACAGGACAGTCTTCTCCCTGCCGGCTCGAAGCGAATATCTGACCAATGGCGGCCTTGCGGTCGCGCGCGTGGTCGAGCAGTTCACCGGCGGCGCCAACCGTCTCGACGATTTGATCGCGCTGCTGGACCGCCGCCGCGGCGTGGTGCTGTCCTCGGGCACGACGGTACCGGGCCGCTACGAGAGCTTTGACCTCGGCTTTGCCGATCCGCCGCTGGCGCTGGAGACGTCGGGCACCAACTTCTCGTTGCAGGCGCTGAACCCGCGCGGCGAGGTCCTGATCGCCTTCCTCGGCGACGTGCTGCGCGAGCCCTGCGTCGTGATCTCGGAGCGGACCCCAACGCGGCTCGCCGGCCATATCATCCGCGGCGCCGCGCCGGTCGAGGAAGACCAGCGCACGCGTCGCGCCAGCGTGATGTCGCTGGTGCGCGACATGGTGGCGGCGTTCACCTCCAATGCCGATCCGCTGCTCGGCCTGTTCGGCGCCTTCGCCTACGACCTCGTGTTCCAGATCGAGGACCTCGTGCGGAAGCGCGCCCGCGAGGCCGACCAGCGCGACATCGTGCTCTACGTGCCGGACCGTCTCTTGGCCTATGACCGCGCCACTGGCCGCGGCGTGGCGCTCACTTACGAGTTCGCGTGGAAGGGCAAATCCACCGCCGGCCTGCCGCAGGAGACCGCGCCGAGCCTCTATGCCAGGAACGGCCGGCAGGGCTTTGCCGATCACGCCCCGGGCGAGTACCAGGCGACTGTCGAGGTCGCGCGCGCGGCGTTTGCCCGCGGCGACCTGTTCGAGGCGGTGCCCGGGCAGCTGTTCGCCGAGCCCTGCGAGCGCTCGCCGGCGGAAGTGTTCCAGCGGCTCTGCCGCATCAATCCGTCACCCTATGGCGCGCTGATGAATCTCGGCGACGGTGAATTCTTGGTCTCCGCGTCGCCGGAGATGTTCGTGCGCTCCGACGGCCGCCGGGTCGAGACCTGCCCGATCTCGGGCACCATCGCGCGCGGCTCGGACTCGATCGGCGATGCCGAGCAGATCCGCAAGCTCCTGAACTCGGAGAAGGACGAGTTCGAGCTCAACATGTGCACCGACGTCGACCGCAACGACAAGGCGCGCGTCTGCGTGCCCGGCACCATCAAGGTGCTGGCGCGGCGTCAGATCGAAACCTACTCGAAGCTGTTCCACACCGTCGATCACGTCGAGGGTATGCTGCGGCCGGGCTTCGATTCGCTCGACGCCTTCCTGACCCACGCCTGGGCGGTCACCGTGACCGGCGCGCCGAAACTGTGGGCGATGCAATTCGTCGAGGATCACGAGCGGTCGCCGCGGCGCTGGTACGCCGGCGCGATCGGCTGCGTGAATTTCGACGGCAGCATCAACACCGGGCTCACCATCCGCACCATCCGCATGAAGGATGGACTTGCCGAGGTGCGCGTCGGCGCGACCTGCCTGTTCGATTCAGATCCCGCCGCCGAGGATCGTGAGTGCCAGGTCAAGGCGGCGGCGCTGTTCCAGGCGCTGCGCGGCGATCCGCCGAAGCCGCTGTCGGATTTCGCGCCCGACGCCACCGGCTCCGGCAAGAACGTGCTCTTGATCGATCACGACGACAGCTTCGTGCACATGCTGGCCGATTACTTCCGCCAGGTCGGCGCCACCGTCACCGTGGTCAGGCACGTCCATGCCCAGGACATGCTCAAGAAGAAGGGCTGGGACCTCCTGGTGCTGTCGCCCGGGCCGGGTCGGCCGGAGGATTTCGGCATCGCGAAAACCATCGACACCGCGCTCGAGAAGCAGCTGCCGATCTTCGGCGTCTGCCTCGGCGTGCAGGCGATCGGCGAGTATTTCGGCGGCCAGCTCGGCCAGCTCGGCCAGCCCGCACACGGCCGTCCCTCGCGCGTCCAGGTGCGCGGCGGCCGGCTGATGCGGAACCTGCCCAATGAGATCGTGATCGGCCGCTACCACTCGCTCTATGTCGAGCGCGACAGCGTGCCCGAGGTGCTGGCGGTGACCGCGACCACCGAAGACGGCGTCGCGATGGTGATCGAGCACAAGACCCTGCCGGTCGGCGGCGTGCAATTCCACCCGGAATCGCTGATGTCGCTCGGCAACGAGGTCGGCCTGCGCATTGTCGAGAATGCATTCCGGCTTAATGTGAGTAGCAAGTGAAGGCTAAGTTTAACCATCGTCATTCCGGGATGGTGCGTTAGCACCAGACCCGGAATCTCGAGATTCCAGGTTCGATGCTTCGCATCGCCCCGGAATGACCCTCAGAGCGAGACCAATGACCTTCGACCACGACATCAAGGCGACTGTTCGCACCATCCCGGACTACCCGAAGAAGGGCATCCTGTTTCGCGACATCACGACGCTGCTGGCGGATGCGAGGGCCTTCCGCCGCGCCGTCGACGAGCTGGTGCATCCCTGGGCGGGGGCGAAGGTCGACAAGGTCGCGGGCATCGAGGCCCGCGGCTTCATCCTCGGCGGCGCGGTGGCGCATCAGCTCTCCGCCGGCTTCGTGCCGATCCGCAAGAAGGGCAAGCTGCCGCACACCACGGTGCGGATTGCCTATTCGCTTGAATACGGCATCGACGAGATGGAGATGCATGCCGACGCCGTGCAGCCCGGCGAGCGCGTGATCCTGGTCGACGATCTGATCGCGACCGGCGGCACCGCGGAGGGCGCGGTGAAGCTGCTGCGCCAGATCGGCGCCAATGTGGTCGCCGCCTGCTTCATCGTCGACCTGCCCGACCTCGGCGGCGCGGCCAAGCTGCGCGCGATGGACGTTCCGGTGCGCACGCTGATGGCGTTCGAGGGGCATTGATCTCTTAGCCTCGCCCCGCGTGCGGGGAGAGGCCGGATCGCATCGAAGATGCGATCCGGGTGAGGGGACTCTCCGCGCACTCCAATCTCGGTCGAATTTGCGGAACCAGCCCCTCACCCCGACCCTCTCCCCGCAAGAGCGGGGCGAGGGAGCAGAGTCATCCCCGCTGCAGCAGCATGCTCAATTCGAGATCGCGGAACGTCGTGTAATTCCGCCGGATCCATTGATGCAGCTCGGTCGATGAATCCTTTTCCTGGCGCAGATAGCCGGTGAAGGAGAAGTTCAGCCGGTCGATATAGGTCTTCAGGAACACAGGCAGCGCGCGGAAGCGCAACACCCGGCTGGCGGTCATGACCGGCGGCAGCTCGCCGCGCACCACGAATTCGTTGTCGATGACGATCAGCGCGTTCGGCGGGATCGTGCCGAGCAGCTTCTGGTAGCCACGCACCGAGGCGCGGTCGGTATCGGCGACATACAGGATGACCGGCGCGACGCGACGGCGCAGCGCCTCCTTCATCAGCCCGATCTCGTCGCACATTTTGAAGAATTCGTCGAAGGCGTGGTAGCCGAGGTCGATCACCTTGCCGATGCCGTCATTGACGATGACGCGGTCCATCAGCTGCATCTTGCCGTAGGTGTCGATCACGTCCGCGGTTTCGGTGATTCGCGGCAGGTAGTCGAGCAGCGACGGCTCCTTCAGATTGATGTCGTAGCAGACCACGTCGCCGTTCTTGAGCAGCAGGAATTCGCCGAGCAGCCGCGCGATCAGCGTCTTGCCGACCTGCGGGCGGGGCGAGCAGATGATGTAAACGGGCGTGGACGACATCGCCCGCTATATCAGGCCAAATTTTCGCCTAATCCAGCCCCATCAAGGTCGAAGGTCCGACTATTTTTCGCCTTTGGCCGACTTGGCGCCGACGAGATCGGTCAGCTTGATCCGGTCGTACTCGCTCCAGACATTGGCGAGCCAGTGCCGGACGTAGCCGCGCAGCACGAAGGAGTAGTTGGCGGCGTCGTCGTTGATGCCCTTGTTGGCGACGAATTTCAGGAACGGAACCGAGGAGACCTCGACCTGCTCATAGGCCATTTCGTTGAGCTTCGGGATGGTCAGGTCCACGGCATCCTTGATGCGGTGGAAGTAGGAATTGTAGGTCGCCTGGTCCCACTGGAAGAACTGGGTGTCGTTGATGAAGTTCTTCACCAGGAAATATTTCGCGCCGCTCATGAAGTTGGCGGTTTCGGCGATCTCGTCCAGCGAAGCGATCGACGGGCCGAGGATATGGAACACGGCGAAGGTGATCTGGCCGGAACGCGCCGCGTCGAGGAAGCCGATATCGCGCAGCGAGGCCAGCGCGGGCGACAACAGGCCGGCGCGGACGTCGATCACGGTAACCGAGGGCCCCGAGTTCAGCGTGTCGAAGATCTTCATCTGGTCCGCGGTCGTCGTCATGTCGACGATCTCGGTGATGTCAGGATGGAAGCGCTTCAGCGTGCCGCGCGGCGATTCGGTGTCGAACGCCCGGGTCTGCACGTTATTGGCACTGAAATAGTCCAGGAGCGTCCGCGAGACGGTGGTCTTGCCGACCCCGCCCTTGTCGGCGCCCACCACGATCACAACCGGCTTTGCCATGGAAGTCCCTTAAAGCGCGCTCCCGATCGCGATGGCGATCGGCAAGTCCCCACACTGCTTTGGGCGCGAACATGGCAGAAACGAGGGAGAATTCAATTCCTTAAGGCGGCCACGATGGGTTTGGTGGGAATTTCCTTAATGGACTGAGTAGGCTAGGGCGCGATTAGCGGTGTCGTCCCCAAGGGCCCTGGAGAGGACCCAATGGTCCCTGCGTGGGGTTGTTGCCCGGCAGCGCCGGCGGATTGCTCTTCTGTGTCGGCGGCACATCGCCCCATGGGCCATGGGTCGCCGGCGGAGGCTGGTCGCCTGCCGCGGGCGGCTGATCCTGCGGCTCCGTCTCGTCCGACAGCGCCAGCGGTCCGGGATCGTGGCCGCCGGCGTATTTCACCAGGGCATCGACCCGGGACTTCACCGAAGGATGGGTGGCGAACAGGTCGGCAAACCCCTCGCGCGGATTGTCGACGCAGAGTTCCATCACCGCCGAGGTGGCGTCCGGCAGCTCGCCGCGGTTCTCGATCTTGCGCAGCGCCGAGATCATCGCGTCGGGGTTCTTGGTCAGCTCAACCGATCCGGCATCGGCGAGGAATTCGCGCGAGCGCGACAGTGCGAGCTTGACCACCTGCGACAGCAGCCAGGCCAGCAAGATCAGCGCGACCGCGATGATGATCACGATGATCGCGCCGCCGCCCGAGCCCTTGCTGTCGCGGTCCGAGGAGGATGACGAGGAGCGAGAGGATGAAGACGACCAGCCGCCTCCGCCGCCGCTCGAGTTCCACGACAGGTTCGTGAACAGGCGGAAGAACAGCTCGCCGAAGAAGCCGACCACGCCGGCGATGATCACCGCGATCACCATCAGCTGCACGTCGCCGTTTTTGATATGGGTGAGCTCGTGGCCGAGCACGGCCTCGATCTCCTTATCGTTCAGCGCCTTCAACAGGCCGGTGGTGACGGTGATAGCGTATTGACTCCGGTTCAGTCCGGTCGCGAACGCATTCAGCGCCGGGCTGTCCATCACCTTCAGCTTCGGCATCGGGATGCCGCGCGAGATGCAGAGATTTTCCAGGAGATTGTGGAGCCGCGGCTCTTGCTGCCGCGTCACGCTCTCGCCGCCGGTGACGGCATCGATCATCTTCTGGTGGAAGAAATAGGCGATCACGATCCAGGCCGCTGCCGCGATCGTCGCCCAGGGGAAGGCCGAGACCAGGTCGCGCGAGGCCCGCGTTAGGTAGTAGTCGACGGTGCGGCCGCTATCGATCATCACCTCCGCGACCAGCGCGCCGGCATAGACCAGCACGTAGATCAGCAGGAACAGGCCGGCAAGCAGCAGCATCGAACGAAACTTGTTCGATGCGATATGCGTGTAGAGACCATAGGCGGCCATGGTGCGCGTCCGCTCTCACTGTCATTCCGGGGCGCGCGGCACGCGCGAACCCCAATGCGCAATTGCGCTTTGTGGAATCTCGAGATTAGTGAGTGAGATGAGATTCCGGGTTCGATGCGTTGCATCGCCCCGGAATGACCGAAGGGGCGTCATCTCGAAGGAAGTAATCAGAACTTCACGCTCGGCGCCGCCTCGACCTCCGTGCGGCTGGCGCCGAGGTCGAAGAAATCCTTGCGGGTGAAGCCGAACATGCCGGCGAACAGCGCGGCCGGCATCTGCTGGATGCCGGTGTTGTATTCCTGGACCGCGTTGTTGAAGAAGCGGCGGCTGGCGGCGATCTTGTTCTCGAGATCGGAGAGCTCGGAGGCGAGCTGCTGGAAATTGGCGTTGGCCTTGAGGTCCGGATAGGCCTCCGACAGCGCGATCAGCCGGCCGAGCGCGCCGGAGAGCTGGTTTTCCGCCGCCGAGACCTGGGCCGGGCCCTGCGCCGACATCGCCGAATTGCGCGCCTTGATGACGTCGTCGAGCGTGCCGCGCTCATGCGCAGCATAGCCCTTCACGGTCTCGACCAGGTTTGGGATCAGGTCGTGACGCTGCTTGAGCTGCACGTCGATGTCGGCAAAGGCCTGTCCGACCCGCTGGCTGAGCGCTACGAGGCGGTTGTAGGCGCCGAATGCAAACAGCACGAGAAGCACGATGACGCCGATAACGATCCAGCTGGTCGACATGACGGGGCAGCTCCTGATGGACGAGACGGCGGCACCGTAGCCCAAGATCGGGGCGCAGGGCAGCCCGCCGCGGAAAGGTGGGCAAGCGTTAGTCGAAGGTTGGCCGACATCGGTTCAACATATTCCGTCGTCCCGGCGAAGGCCGGGACCCATGCGCCGCGGCCCGCGGTAGGGGCACAAGCGGCGACGGCTTCACTCACAACAAACTTCGGTGGTTATGGGTCCCGGCGAAGGCCGGGACGACGAGATACCGCATCGCCCCAGCGCCAGCGCCGGGCGCTTGCGTATTCGGCTCTGGCGCGGCGCGGGATCCGCGCAACCGATACGCCCTCGGGCGTGCACAGTTTCGCCGCGATCTCGACCTTGCCGACGTCCGGCTGCGCCAGCACGCGCGATGGCCTGTTCTCAACGCGCGCGCGGCTCAGCGCGACATAGGCGAAGCGCTCGTCCTCGAACGGGACGTCGGCGCCCTTGAGCTGCTTGTGCGCGCGGGAGCGCTGCAGGCGCTGCGAGAAGTGGCACCAATCGGGCGCGACCAGCGGACAGCCGCCGTCATGCGGGCAGGGGGCCACGACATGCGCGCCGGCAGCGATCAATCGCGCGCGGAGTGCGATGATCCGCGCGTAGCCGGCGGGCGTACCGGGCTCGACGACCAGTAGCGTATCGCTGGTCTTCGACCACAGCGCATCGGCCAGCGCCCCGCGCTCGGCATCGCCGAGTTCGCCGATCATGTAGCTGGCGACGACGAGGTCGGCGGGCTCGGCCTTGTCGAGCAGGGCGCGCGCCTCGCCGAGTTGATAGCTGGCGTCGTGCAGGCGAATGCTGCCGTGAAACAGCTCCTCGGCGAGCGTCCGCAACGCGCCGTTGGCATCAAGTAGGGTGAAGTCCCGCAGCGACGTGAACGCTTCCGCGGCGGCCCAGGTCACGGTCCCCGGACCGGCACCGACATCGAGCAGGCGCGCCGGCGCGAAGTCCGGCCTGATCTCCGTCAGGGCGTTGAGGCTCGCTGCGACGGCGGCATAGGTCGCCGGCATCCGCGCCAGCGCATAGGCCAGCGCATCGGTCTCGGTCCTGATCGTCGAGGAGCCGCCGCCCTCGCGATAGGTCTGCGAGATCACCGCCGCGCGGCCGGCGGCGTCGCTGCGCGACAGGCCTTCGAGCCTGGCGTTGAGGGCTGCGCGCAGTTCGGCGGGGAGATCGGGTGAGGTCATGTGACGGACTATCCCACGTCATTGCGAGCGGAGCGAAGCAATCCATAGCGCCGCGTGCTGAGGCATGGATTGCTTCGTCGCTATCGCTCCTCGCAATGACGATGCGGAGGCGCGGGTATCCAGAAAATGACGTCGACGCGTAGGTGCTACGCCTAAGCCACGTTCTGGTCGAGGATGTCCACCGCGCCCTGCAGGTCGACCGACACCAGCTGCGACACGCCGCGCTCGGCCATGGTGACACCGAACAGCCGGTTCATCCGCGCCATCGTGATCGGATTGTGCGTGATGATGATGAAGCGTGTCTCGGTCGAGCCGGTCATCTCGTTCAGCAGGGTGCAGAACCGTTCGACGTTGTGGTCGTCGAGCGGCGCGTCGACCTCGTCCAGCACGCAGATCGGCGACGGGTTGGTCAGAAACACCGCGAAGATCAGCGCGAGCGCCGTCAGCGCCTGCTCACCGCCCGAGAGCAGCGAGAGCGTCTGCGGCTTCTTGCCGGGCGGCTTGGCGATGATCTCGAGGCCGGCCTCGAGCGGATCGTCGCTCTCGATCAGATGCAGCGCGGCTTCGCCGCCGCCGAACAGCTCGGTGAACAGCCGCTTGAAGTGGTTGTTAACGGTCTCGAACGAGGTCAGCAGGCGCTCGCGCGCCTCGCGGTTGAGGCTCTGGATGCCCTGGCGCAGCCGCTTGATCGCTTCGACCAGATCGTCGCGTTCGGTGGTCAGCGCGGTGTGCTGGGTCTCGACTTCCTTGAGCTCTTCCTCGGCACGCAAATTGACGGCGCCGAGCCGCTCGCGGTCGCGGCGCAGCTTTTCGAGCTCTTCCTCGACCTGCGTGACCGGCGGCAGCTCCTGGCCGGGTTCGATCTCGGCCATGCCGACGACCGCGCTGGGCTCGACCTCGAGCATGTCGTGGATCTCGCGCTCGATGTCGGCGAGGCGGCGGCGGGTGCCTTCCATACGCTCCTCGGCGCGCGCGGTAGCTTCGCGGGATGAGGACAGCGCTTCGAGCGAGGCCTTGGCGAGGCGATCGGTTTCCGCCATCGCGGCTTCCGCGGTCGCCAGCGCGTCGGCGGCGATGCGGCGATCGCCCTCGGCGTGCTCGATCTCCGTGATCAGCGCGCTGCGCTTCTCGGCGAAGATTTCGGGCGCATTGGCGAGCTCCTCGCGCTCGGCCGACACTTCGGCGATGCGCGCCTCGACGGTCTCGACCTGCGAAGCGGCGCTGGTCTTGCGGTTCTGCCACTCGTTGCGCTCGGCAACGATCGCCTGCACGCGGCGGTCGGCGAGCTCGGCCTCGCGGGCCAGCGCCTGCGCCTCGGCGCGGACTAGTGCCGCGGCCCGGCGCTGGTTGTCGATCTCGGCGCGAACCGCGGCGAGCTGGGCCTCGGTCTCGACACCCGGCGGCAGTTCGGCGAGCGCGGCAGCCGCGCTCTCATATGCGGCTTCGGCCTCGGCGCGGTCGGCGGCGACGCGGCTGTGCGCCTCGGTCAGCGCCGATTTGCGTGCGGCGTGGCGGTTGATCTCGCGCTCGGTGGCGGCATGACGTTCGCGCGCGGCGTCGGCCTCGCGGCGGGCGGCGCGGACGGCTTCGCGCGAGGCGCCCTCGGCGGCGGACGCCGAGCGCAATTCCTCTTCAGCCGTCTCCAGCGCCTGGCGCTTGGTGGAGGCATCGATGCGGGCCTGTTCCAGCTCGTGCTCGATGTCGACAAGACGGGCGCGCTCGGCAAGACGGCGGGCGGCGCCGGTCGGGGCATGCGCGTCGGCGACGAAGCCGTCCCAGCGCCAGACGTCGCCTTCGAGCGACACCAGCCGCTGGCCGGTCTTCAGCTGCGACACCAGCGCCGCGCCGCGTTCCTTGGCGACGACGCCGATCTGGGCCAGGCGGCGCGCCAGTTCCGGCGGCGCCTGGACATGGTCGGCCAGCCGCTCGACGCCATCCGGCAGCGCCGGATCTTCGCCGGCCACGCCTATATTGGTCCAGCGCATCGGCGCCGAGGAATCCACCGGCGCATCGAGGTCGTCGCCAAGCACGGCGCCGATCGCCTTTTCATAGCCCTTGGCGACGGTGATGCCGTCGATGATCGGCGGCCACAGATTCTTGGTCTCGCTGGTGACGAGCTTGGAGATGGTGCGGGCTTCCGTCTCGAGCCGCTGCACGCGCTTCTCGGCTTCGGTGAGCGGATTGCGCGAGGCTTCCAGCGTCTGCCGCGCGGCGGCGTGATGCGCCTCGCTGGTCTGCACGGCGGCCTCGGACTCGGCAAGGGTCTGCTGCGCCATCTCCATGGCGGCGGCCAGCGCGTCGATGTCGCCGAGATTGCCGGTCTCCTGCGCGAGCCTGGATTCCTCGGCCTGGACGTTGGCGATCTCCTGATCGAGCCGCGCCAAGCGGTCGCGATGCGTGCGCACGCCGGCTTCGAGCTGATTGCGCTTGGCGGTGAGATCGGCGAGCTGCGTAGTCAGCTCGGAGAACTGGCGCTCGGTCGCGGCCAGGATCTCCTCGGCCTCAGCGACGCGCTCGTCGACGCCGGAGCGCTTCTCGACGCGCGACTTGATCTCTTCCTTCAGCTCTGCGTCTTCGGTGTCGAGCCGCTGCAGCGCGATGTCGGCATCGGAGGTCTGCTGCTGCTCGCGCGCGATGTCCTGGGCGAATTGGGTGAGACGGCGATCGAGCTCGCCGACGCGCTCCTTGGCGCGCTGCTCCTCGCGGTCGAGCATCTCGCGCGTGTTGGTCAGGCGCTGCAGGCCGGCGGCGGCGCGCGCTTCGGCATCGCGCAGCGCCGGCAATTCGGCGGCGCGGATCGCCTGGATGCGGGCGGATTCGGCCTGCTCGCGGGTGCGCTCGGCCATCTCGCGCACGGAGATATCATGGGTCTGCGCGGCGTCGTTGACGTCGGCATTGGCCTCGATCCAGCGCAGATGGAACAGCATCGCCTCGGACTTGCGCACCTTGGCCGCGACCTCGCGGTAGCGGATCGCCTGGCGCGCCTGCTTCTTCAGGCCTTCCATCTGACCGGTGAGCTGGCCGATCACGTCCTCGACGCGGGTGAGGTTGGTTTCGGCCGCCTTCAGCCGCAGTTCCGCCTCGTGGCGGCGGGCATGCAGACCCGCAACGCCAGCGGCGTCTTCCAGCACGCGACGGCGCTGCTCGGGCTTGGCCTGGATGATCTCGCCGATCTTGCCCTGGTGGACCAGCGCCGGCGAGCGCGCGCCGGTGGCGGCGTCGGCGAACAGAATCTGCACATCTCTTGCACGGACATCGCGGCCGTTGATGCGGTAGACCGAGCCGGCCTCGCGCTCGATGCGGCGGGAGATTTCCAGGAGCTGGCTGTCGTTCACCGCGGCCGGCGCCGAGCGATCGGAATTGTCGATCGTCATCACGACTTCGGCGTGGTTGCGCGCCGGACGGTTGCCGGAACCGGCGAAGATCACCGCGTCCATGTCGGCGGCGCGCAGCGACTTGTGCGAGGTCTCGCCCATCGCCCAGCGCAGCGCTTCGACGAGATTGGATTTGCCGCAGCCGTTCGGTCCGACGACGCCGGTCAGGCCCGGCTCGATCATGAAATCGGTGGGTTCAACGAACGACTTGAAACCGTGCAGGCGGAGGCGCGTGAGCTTCATGTACACAAATCTCGTTTGGCCGGGCGCGAATCTCCCTGCCGTGACAATACCATGGAAGGCAATGTCGGTGTGTGGGTGAGTTGCTGCGTGCAGCTCTCATGAGCGGCGACAATGGCGATGCGAGCGCGTCAGGGCAACCGCTTGAGCAAGCTTTTCCCAAGGGATTTGCAGGGTTTTATGGCCCTTGCATGTCCTCGATGATTCGCATCGCGCGAATCAGGTTTTCAACAACCAAATGATGCGACGGCGGCGTGCCGTGATCGCAAATCATCCACAATTATCGTGCCTCGACTCGAAAGCGAGCCACGAAGACGTCAGGTTCGCGGGCTCCCGATCAGCTCTTCAGCAGCGGATCGATGTGCTTGCTGAATTCCTCGAACGAGGTCTCGCCCTTCAGCATCTCGCCGTTGACGAAGAAGGTCGGCGTCGAGTTCACCTTCAGCACCTCGTTGGCGTATTTCTGGTCGGCCGCGATCTTGTCGAGCAGCTTCTGATCCTTCAGGCAGTCCTCGACCTGCTGCTGGGTGAGGCCGGCCTGCTTGCCGATCCGGGTCAGTGTCTCGGTGGTGTTCTTCACCACCCAGTCGTTCTGCTGGCGGAACAACAGGTCGATCACGGCAAAATACTTCGGCGCGTCGTCCTTGGCGATACAGCGCGCCAGCATCGAGCCGGCGGCGGCCTTGATGTCGAGCGGGAATTCGCGGAACACGTAGCGGACCTTGCCGGGGTCGATGTAGGTCGACTTGATCTTCGGGAACACGGTCTCGTTGAAATTGGCGCAGTGCGGGCAGGTCATCGAGGCGTATTCGATGATGGTTACCTTGGCGTCCTGCGGGCCGAGCCCCATGTCCGGCAGCGACTGCGGCTTGGCGACCTCGGCGGCGGTCTGCGCGAACGCGTCGGTGATCAGGCGCAGCGGCGACAGGCCGGCGAGGGCGGCGAGCCCGGTCAGCGAGAGAGCGGTGGTGAAAGCGCGGCGCGTGATGATCAAGGTCAGCTCCCGGATTGGCGCATTCACGCCACAATGAAGGGGTCCCGAAAAGAAGCCTTCGCTAGCTTGAAACGGCCATTGTGGCAATGCCGCGGTCTCGCGGCTGGCCCGCCGAAAAGCGTCAATTTCGCTTGATCGATGCACCCAAACGGGCCAGCGCCGCGCGCAGATCGTCGTCCTCGACGGCCGCAAGGTTGGCCGCCTCCCGGGCCACGGTTTTGGCGTCCGGCGGGCGCGGCCGTACCGGGCGGCTGCGGCGCGAGAGCGGCGCCTGTCGGATGGTCAGGCGGCCGACCGCATGCCAGCCGAAGAAGCGGTTCACCCGTTCCAGGATGACGTCGGAGGAGTGCTGGATCTCCAGCGCCATCGGCCCTTCGACCCGCAGCACCAGCGTCGCCGGCTCCTGCGGCTGTCCCTCCACCGGCCGCGGCCACTGCATCTTCAGCGGCTCGCAATAGGCCGCGATCCGCTCGCCCGCGATCTCGGTCCAGCGCGTCACCAATTCGCGCGCGGCAAAGCCCTGCTTGGCATAGGCGTCGGTGAAGACATCGCTGAGCAGGATCGACAGGGGCTTGGCGCTGATCGGGCCGGGTCTGGACATGGGAGGGTTATAGCAGTGGTGGTGATGTGGCTGAAACCGTGTTCATCATTGTGGCGGCGTTTTCCGTGCCGGGCGAAGAAAGACGTGGATGCCCGGGTCAAGCGCGGGCATGACATGGCGAGATGTGGCTTAAGATGCGTTCATGAGTTCTCGCGCTGCCGCCAAAATCAAATCGACCGATCAGCAGGCCGACCGCCCGGCGCGTCTGCTCGCCTGGTATGACCGGCATCGCCGGACGCTGCCGTGGCGCGCGGTGGCGGGGGAGCGGGCCGATCCGTATCGCGTCTGGCTGTCGGAGATCATGCTGCAGCAGACCACGGTACGGGCGGTCGGGCCCTATTTCGAGAAATTCGTGTCGCGCTGGCCCGACGTGACCGCGCTTGGGCGTGCCTCGCTCGACGACGTCCTGAGGATGTGGGCCGGGCTCGGCTATTATTCGCGGGCGCGCAATTTGCACGCCTGCGCGGTCGCGGTGATGGGCGACCACGGCGGGGTGTTTCCGGACACCGAGGAGGGCCTGCGCGCGCTGCCCGGCATCGGGCCGTACACCGCGGCCGCGATCGCCGCCATCGCCTTCGACCGCCGCACCATGCCGGTGGACGGCAACATCGAGCGCGTGGTCAGTCGGCTCTACGCCATCGAGGAGGCGCTGCCGCAGGCCAAGCCGCTGATCAAGGAGATGGCGGCGACATTGCTCGGCCCGTCCCGCGCCGGCGACAGTGCTCAGGCGCTGATGGATTTGGGCGCGACGATCTGCACGCCGAAGAAGCCGGCCTGCGCATTGTGTCCGCTGAATGACGACTGCGCGGCGCGCACGCGCGGCGATCAGGAAACGTTCCCGCGCAAGGCACCGAAGAAGAGCGGCATCTTGCGCCGCGGCGCGGCCTTCGTGGTGACGCGCGGCGGCGAGCTTCTGGTGCGCTCGCGCGCGGAGAAAGGCCTGCTCGGCGGCATGACCGAGGTGCCGGGATCGCAATGGCTGGCCGAGCAGGAGGACGCGGCGGCGCTGGCGCAGGCGCCGGACCTGAAGGGCGTCACGCGCTGGCACCGCAAGGCGGGCGTTGTCACCCACGTGTTCACGCACTTCCCGCTGGAGCTCGTCGTCTACACTGCCAGCGTGCCGCCGCGGAGCCGCGCGCCGGATGGCATGCGCTGGGTGCCGGTGGCGACGCTGGACGGCGAGGCGTTTCCGAACGTGATGCGCAAGATCATCGCGCATGGGCTCGATCTCTGACGATGCGATGAATCACATCATCGGCTCATTTTTTTGAGCATGATTTTTTCGGAAAACCGGTTCCCACTTTTCCGGATCATGCTCTGACCTGCTGACACCATGCTGGCAGCAGGGCTTCGCTATCACCTCCGGAAACCGGAGGCCGCCATGATCGTAACCGCACTCGACCGCATTCCGATGCCGCCCGTCGCAAAGCTACTGGGTTGGCACGTGGTCGACGCCCGTCCGCAGGAGGGCTGGATCAGGATCGTGTTCGACGGCAAGCCGGAGTTTTGCAATCCGGCCGGCTTTATCCAGGGCGGCATGCTCTCGGCGATGCTCGACGATACGATGGGGCCGGCGGTGTTCGTGATGACCGAGGGCCGGCTCTTCACCACGACCATCACGATGACCGTGAATTTCCTGGCGCCGGCAAAACCCGGGCCGATCACCGGCGAGGCGACGGTGACGCAACTCGGCAAGACCATCGCCTTCGTCGAGGGAAAGCTGAGCGCCGCCGACGGCGCACTGCTCGCGACCGCGAGCAGCAGCATCCGCCTGGTGGAGGCGGCGCGCGCTGCGATGAAGCCGCGCCTGCATTGGTAAGTCCGTCATGCTGAGGTGCGAGCGGAGCGAGTCTCGAAGCATGCACGGCCACCGGCCGGGCCGTGCACCCTTCGAGACGCCGCTTCGCGGCTCCTCAGGGTGACGGTGATATATAGTGCGCCGCGCTACAACTCAGCCTGCCCGCTGCACGATCGGCGGCTTGGCGTTCAGTCCCTCGACCTGGAAACCGGCGACGCGCTTGTAGTTGGCGGCGATGTCTTCCAGTTCCTGCTGCGACAGCACGTCGGTGACGACCTTGAAGCCGTCAGGCGCGCGCTCCTCGACCAGCTGCATCACCTGCTCCGGGCCGTTGCGGCGATTCAGCATCACGAGGTCCGTGGTCGCAGGCCGCCGCTCGGCCTCATAGGCCGCGAGTGCCGCCTGCGTCGGGCCATGCGCCAGAATCTCGCGCGTCAGCACGCGCGCATCCAGGATCGCCTGCGAGGCGCCGTTGGAGCCGATCGGATACATCGGATGCGCGGCATCGCCCATCAGCGTGACGCGGCCAAAGGTCCATTGCGGGATCGGATCGCGATCGACCAGCGGATATTCGTAGGCATGCGGACAGTTCCGGATCAGGCCGGGGACATCGAGCCAGTCGAAATTCCAGCTCTCGAACCACGGCAGGAACTCGTCGAGCTTTGCGGTCCGGTTGTAGTCCTCGCGGCGCCATTGATAGGTCGGCGGCATGTGTCGCTCGGCGACCCAGTTGATGTCGAACTTGCCGTCGGGGCCTGCCTCCTTCGAGATCGGGTAGCAGACGAATTTCAGGATCTCGTGGCCGGCCATGATCATGGTGCGGCCGGTCAGGAAGGCATCGCCGCGGGTGATGCCGCGCCACAGGATGCGGCCGTTCCAGATCGGCGGCCCCTCCTGCGGATAGAGCTTCTCGCGCACCGCCGAATGGATGCCGTCGGCGGCGATCAGCACCACGCCGTCATAGCTGCCGGCGGGCTTGCCGGTGGCGCGATCGATGAAATCGGCGCGGACGCCGTCGGCGGTCTCGGTCCAGCCGGTGAGGTGATGGCTGGTGAGAATGTTCGCAGCCCCCAGCCGTTCGGTCGCGGCATCGAGCAGCAGCTGTTGCAGCCGGCCGCGATGGATCGAGAATTGCGGCCATTTGTAGCCGGCCTCGAGCCCGCGCGGCTCGCTCCAGATCGGCTTGCCGTGCTTTGAGAAATAGGCGAGCTCGCGGGTGCGCACCGCTGAAGCGTCGAGCACATCGTGCAGGCCGAGCTCGATCAGTTCGCGCACCGCATGCGGCAGCACGTTGATGCCGACGCCGAGCGGCCGCAGCTCGGGCACGCTCTCGAAGACGCGGGCCGGCACGCCGATCTGGTGCAGGCTGAGCGCCAGCGTCAGCCCGCCAATTCCGCCACCTGCAATGAGCACAGTCATGAAAAATCCCCTCGATTGGCCATGGTCATCGCACGACGGCACCGCCGCGGGCAAGGTCCGCGGCGCGCGGGGTGGACGGCAAAGGGGGCTACCGCTAACCTCCGCGCCGTCAGAACAAGAACCAGAGCCGCGTTCGCAACGAACCGACAAGGCTCGGAGAGGACAGCAACATGCTCAAGCTCTATTTTGCTCCCGGCACCTGCGCGCTCGCGTCCCACATCGCGCTGGCCGAGGCCGGCGCGCCCTACACGACCGAGAAGATCGACTTCAAAGACCAACCAGCAGAACAGCCCGGAATACCTGAAGATCAATCCGAAGGGCCGCGTGCCTACTTTGGTGACCGATCGCGGCGTGCTGACCGAGACGCCGGCGATGCTGGCCTACATCGCGCAGACCTTTCCGCAGGCGAAGCTCGCGCCCGACGACGCCTTCGAATTCGCCAGGCTGCAGGCCTTCAACTCCTATCTGTGCTCGACGGTGCACATCTGCCACGCCCACAAGATGCGCGGTCCGCGCTGGGCGACACAGGAGACGTCGTTCGCCGACATGAAGGCGATGGTGCCGAAGACCATGGGCGCCTGCTTCAACCTGATCGAGCGCGACATGCTGAAGGGCCCGTGGGTGATGGGCGAGAATTACACCGTCAGTGACGCCTATCTCTACACGCTGACCCTGTGGCTCGACGGCGACGGCGTCGACATCGCAACGCTGCCCAAGGTGAAGGCGCATCGCGCGGCGATGGAGAGCCGCCCGGCGGTGCAGAAGGTGCTGGCGGAGCAGAGGGCGTAAGGCCCAAAAATTCGGTGTCGTCCCGGGCAAGCGCAGCGCGACCCGGGACCCATAACCACCAAGGATCGTTGTTACGCGACGTTGGGGCCGCAGCTCACTCTCACAACGCAACCCTGTGGTTATGGGTCCCGGCCTTCGCCGGGACGACGTGTGGAGAGAGCTGGGCTACACCTTCCCCGTCTCCAACTCGCGTCCGGTCTCCAGCATCAGCTTGCGCAGCCAGAGCGAGCCCGGATCCATCTGCGCCCTTGTCGGATAGAACATGTGCTGCTCGTCGATCCCTGGATCGAGCGGCGGCGTCACCGACATCAACGACAATTGCTTCGACAGCGCCGAGATCAGCCGGCGCGGCACAAAGGCGACGAGGTCGGTGCGCGCGGTGACGTGCAGCGCCTCGATATAACCCGGCACCACCAGCGCGATCCGCCGCTCGATGCCCTTGGCGCGCAGCCAGCTGTCGATCAGGTCCTCGTTCTGGCCGCGGATGATCACGGCGACATGGCGCGCGGCGAGGAAGGCCTCGCAATTCTTCAGCTTCGTGCCGACGCCGTGGCCGCGCCGCACCGCGAGTGCATCGCTGTCGGTGTAGAGCCGCTGGCGGTGAAAGCCCTTGAAGGAGTCGCCGATCGAGATCACGAGATCGATGGTGCGGGCGAATTCGGGCGTGAAGATCGCAGGTCCCCGCCACGGCACCACGTCGATGGTGACGTTCGGCGCGATCTGCGTCACCTTCTCCATCAGCGGCGGCATCAGGAGCTCGACCGCGAGGTCGGGCATCATCAGGCGAAAGTGCCGGTCGCTGCGCGCGGCGTCGAAATCGTCGGAGACGAACAGCGCGCGCACCTGGTCGAGCGCATGGGCCAGCGGCGAGCGCAATGCCTGCGCCCGCGGCGTCAGCTCCATCCGCGCGCCGGTGCGCACCAAAAGCGGATCGCCGATCAGGTCGCGCAGCCGCTGCAGCGCGTGGCTGGTCGCCGGTTGCGACAGATTGAGCCGCATCGCCGCGCGGCTGACATTGGCTTCGCGCAGCAGGGCGTCGAGCGCGACCAGCAGATTGAGGTCAAGCGAATTCAAATTCATCGAGTGAATATATATCATACTACCTATCGATTGGAAGAATGCGCGCAGGCGCCGCAGGATTGCGGGCAAGGCGTTTTTCACGAGAGCCGAAGACCGCATCGCGTGAGGAAACGCCTGAAATCAGGGTCTATCAATCGCAAGGAGACGCGCCATGAGCGCAGCCGACAACAAGAAACTGGTGCAGGAGATGTTCGTGATCGCAGGCAGTCCCGATCCTGCGGTGCGCGAGAACTCGCTGTTCATGGCAACGCTTGCCGACGACGCGATCTGGACCGTGACCGGGCAATATTCCTGGTCGCGTACGTTCACCGGCAAGCAGTCGATCATCAACGATCTGCACGGCCATGTCCGCTCGAAACTGGTCGAGCGCGGCCGCACCGTCGCCCATCGCATCATCGCCGACGGCGACATCGTCGTGATCGAGGCCAAGGGCGACAACCTCACCAAGCAAGGTCAGCGCTACGACAACGACTATTGCCTGGTGTTCCGTTTCGACGGTGGTCGGATCAAGGAGGTGCGGGAATATTGCGACTCGGTCCTGACCGAGAAGGCGCTCGGCGCGTTTCCGGCGTAGCGGTCCGCCGCTAACGGGCGGCACAAACGAAGACGGCGCCCATCCGGGCGCCCGTCTTGCCGTCGTGTGGATTGGCTTACGCCACCTTGGACTTGAGGTGGCCGAACATGATGTCGCGCGCCGCGTCGTCCATCTCGGCCTTGAAGGTGTGCTTGTCCTTCAGCGCGATCGCGCGCGCCGCCGCCGGCCGCGCCGAGATCTCGTCGACCAGCCGCTTGACGTTCGGATATTTGGCGTAGCCTTCCTCGCCGAGGATGAACGCCGCCATCCGCGCCCAGCCCCAGAACGCCATGTCGACGATCGTGTAGCTGTCGCCGACCATGTAGCGCTGTTTCGCCAGGTGATCGTCGAGGATCTTGTAATGGCGGTGCGCCTCGTACTGGTAGCGGTTGTTGGCGTAGTCGAGATCCTTCGGCGCGAAGTGCTTGAAGTGCACGGCCTGGCCGGAATAGGGGCCGAGGCCGGTCGCGATGAACATCAGCCAGGACAGCGTCGCGGCGCGATTGGCCGGCGTATTGGCGGGCAGGAACTTGCCGTGCTCCTCGGCGAGGTAGAGCAGGATCGCGTTCGAATCGAACACCAGCACGCCGTCATCGTCGATCGCCGGCACCTTGCCGTTCGGGTTGACCTTGAGGAATTCCGGCGCGAACTGCTCGCCCTTGCGGGTATCGACCGGGATCGCCTCGAACGGCAGGCCGGACTCTTCGAGGAACAGCGCGACCTTGTTCGGGTTCGGCGCACCATTGAAATAGAATTTGATCATGAAGGGACTCCCTTGGTTCTTGTAGCCGGCGAGATCGCGACGCGGCGGGGAAGGCCGCAGACCGGCTCCTCTTGCGCAAATTTCACGCCGCGGCGCAAGCGACGAGTTTGTGAATCAGGGTCGCGTGGCGCGCTGGTCAGCCGGCCCAGAAGAAGCCCAGGATACCCGCGACGACCAGCGCGATGCCCGCGACGTCCAGCGCGGCGGCGGAGCGGGTCGCAGCACGCAAATGGGAGACCTGCGCCGCGCGTTCTGATCCCCGCGCGTAGCCATGGACGATGATCTCTTCATTGAACTCGCCATGCGCCTCGAGGGCGAGCGTCAGGCCGACGCAGACGAGCAGGATGCCGAAAATGATCAGGCCGAAGAATCCGAGCAGGCCGATCAGCAGCATCGGAAACATGCCGAGCAGGAAGACCGGCAGCAGCGGCACCAGCAGCAGTGTCTCGGATTGTCTGCGCATCGGGCGACCAGTCGAAGCGGCAAGTGGTGGGACCGAGTCTAGTCCCGCCGTCGCGGCGCAACAAGGCGGGCCGCATTCAAGACGGCGTCATCTTTCCCAACGTGTCATTCCCCGGTGCGCAATTGCGCATCTGAGGGCGCCGGGAAGCGGCGAGCCCGGAATGACGAGGAAGATTAGTCGGCTTGCCTCAGCCCGCCGCCATCTCGGAGCGGATCTCGGCGCGCAGCTCGTCGATCAGCCGCAGGCCGCTCTTGGTCTCGACGTGCCAGAAGGTCCAGCCGTTGCAGGCGCCGGAGCCCTGCGCGACCGCGCCGATGCGGTGGATCGAGCCGACCTTGTCGCCGAGCATGATGGCGCCGTCGGCGCGCACCAGGGCGCCGTGGCGCTTCTTGGCGTCGACCAGCCTGGCGCCCGGCACGATCATGCCGCGTTCGATCAGTTCGGAGAACGCCACCCGCGGTGCCTCGCGCGCGGTCATGAACGGCGCCAGCGTTGCTTCCGGCAGCGGCTCGATCGCGGCGATGCGCGCCTCGGCGGCGGCGGCATAGGCCTTGTCGCGCTCGAAGCCGATATAGCTGCGGCCGAGGCGCTTGGCGACGGCGCCGGTGGTGCCGGTGCCGTTGAACGGATCGATCACGAGATCGCCGGGCTTCGAGGACGACAGCAACACGCGGGCGAGCAGCTGCTCGGGCTTCTGCGTCGGATGCACCTTCTTGCCGTCGCCGTCCTTGAGGCGCTCCTCGCCGGTGCACAGCGGGATCAGCCAGTCGGAGCGTGCCTGCACGTCCTCATTGGACGCCTTCAGCGCTTCGTAATTGAAGGTGTAGCCCTTGGCCTTCTCGTCGCGCGCGGCCCAGATCATGGTCTCGTGCGCATTGGTGAAGCGGCGGCCGCGGAAATTCGGCATCGGATTGGACTTGCGCCACACGATGTCGTTCAGGAGCCAGAAGCCGAGGTCCTGCATGATCGCGCCGACGCGGAAGATGTTGTGATAGGAGCCGATCACCCACAGCGTTGCCGACGGCTTCATCACGCGGCGGCAGGCCAGCAGCCAGGCGCGGGTGAAATCGTCGTAGGCAGCGAACGACGAGAACTTGTCCCAGTCGTCGTTGACGGCATCGACATGCGACTCATCGGGGCGCTTGAGGTCGCCCTTGAGCTGCAGATTGTAGGGAGGATCCGCGAAGACCAGGTCGACCGAGCCGGCCTGAAGCTTCGACAATTCGGCCACGCAATCGCCAATGACGATGTGGCTCGATGGGGCACTCTCAAATTTAGTGCGGGGCGCCCTTGCAGACGCCCCGCGACGCGACACTACCATGACTCAAGAACTCTGACTCAGGCGACGCTGTCGGCGACGCGGGACTAAACAACCGACTGACGTCACATTGACCCGGCAAAGTAAAAATCGACTTAATTGGAAATCTTCATGCAAAAGATTGCAGCATCTTTTGCGCGGCACGTCGCGATGCCACCGGCGTTGTGCTGCAACATCAGCGCGTTCGGCGAAAAAATTTGCGGATCATCAAACCGGCACGATTCGCGCGGTAAATTTGCGCTCATTGGCAACCGTTTGCACCGCAAGGGATGCGCCTCTTCCGGACTAGGCAATTATTGCCGGGCAGGATATTGATTAACAGAATGGAAATTTTAAGTTGGAGTGTCCCGCGTCGGGTCGCCGACTGGAATGAAGGGAAACCACCATGCGCTATGATGATTTCCGCCGCAGCGACGACATCGAAGATCGTCGCGATGAAGGCGGGATGGGCGGAGGGGGCGGTGGCGGCTTCGGCGTTCCGATGGGTGGTGGCGGGCTCGGCATCGGCACCATCATCGTGCTCGGCTTGCTCGGCTATGCCTTCGGCATCGACCCGCGCATCCTGATCGGCGGCGCCGAGATTCTCACCGGCGGCGGCCAGGCGCCGACCTACCAGACCGACCGGCAGTCGTCAGGCGGTCAGGCCAAGCGCGGCGCCCCGACCGACGAGATGGGCAGCATGATCGCCGGCATCCTGGGTGAGATCGACGATCGCTGGAGCGAGATCTTCAAGGCCAGCGGGCAGACCTACACCGGTCCGAAGATCGTGCTGTTCCGCAATGCCACGAATGGCGGCCGCTGCGGCATGGCGCAGTCGGCGATGGGACCGTTCTACTGCCCGCCGGACAAGACCATCTTCCTCGACACCGGCTTCTTCCGCGAGGTCGAAACGCGCTTCCGCGGCTGCTCGGGCAACGCCTGCAAGTTCACCGCGGCCTATATCATCGCGCATGAGGCCGGCCATCACATCCAGAACCTGCTCGGCATCATTCCGCGCGTGAATCGGCTGCAGCAGCAGGCCGGCAGCAAGGCCGAGGCCAACGCGCTGCAGGTCAAGGTCGAGCTGCAGGCCGATTGCCTTTCCGGCGTCTGGGTCAACCGCGAGGAGAAGAAGCGGCCGGGCTTCCTCGAGGCCGGCGACATCGACGCCGCGCTGACCACCGCGAACGCGATCGGCGACGACACGCTGCAGCGGCAGGCGACGGGCAGGGTGGTGCCTGATTCCTTCACCCACGGCTCCGCCGCGCAGCGCAAGGAGTGGTTCATGAGGGGCTACCAGCAGGGCACCGTGCAGGCCTGCAACACGTTCGGCGGTAGCTTGTAGCCGTGTGCCGGTAGCGTCATCCCCGGATGAGCGCGAACGCGCTCACTCGGGATATGTTCGCCTGTTGGCGAGCCCCGAAGGATGACGGAGCCCGTGGCCCATCCTGAGGTGCTCGCCCAGTGATGCAAGTGCACCGCGAGGCGAGCACCTCAGGATGTCGTCAGCGGGATGGAAAGAGGTGCAAATGTCCTCACTCGACGAATCCAAATCATTCATCCCGCTCAATATCGCGGTACTGACGATTTCCGACACCCGCTCGCTGGCGGATGACAAGTCGGGCACCACGCTGGCCGACCGTCTCACCGCGGCCGGCCACAAGCTCGCGGCGCGCGAGATCGTCACCGACGATGTCGAGGCGATCAGAGCCGTGATCCGGCGCTGGATCGCCGATCCCGCTGTCGATGCCGTCATCACCACCGGCGGCACCGGCTTCACCGGCCGCGACGTGACGCCGGAGGCGGTCGAGCCATTGTTCGAGAAGCGGATGGACGGCTTTTCGATCGTCTTCCACATGCTGAGCCACGCCAAGATCGGGGCGTCGACTGTCCAGAGCCGCGCCACCGCTGGCGTTGCGGGCGCGACCTTCATCTTCTGCCTGCCCGGCTCGCCCGGCGCCTGCCGCGACGGCTGGGACGGCATTTTGGCGGCGCAACTCGACTACCGCACGCGCCCCTGCAATTTCGTCGAGATCATGCCGCGGCTGGATGAACATCTGCGCCGCCCGAAGGCGAAAGGCGCGAGCGCTTAGCCTCCCTCATTCCGGGGCGTGCGAAGCGCGAACCCGGAATCCAGAGATTGTGGCGCGAGATGCCGGGTTCGATGCTGCGCATCGCCCCGGAATGACGCCGGAGGGTAAAGAGCCCTACAACTCCAGCTCCCAGGTCTCGCCGACTAGGTCGACGCCAAAGCTGTGGTGCTTTTCTTCCTTGACCCGCTCGAAGCCGGCACGGGCGTAGATGCCGCGCGCGGCGACCAGGATGCTCTGGGTCCACAGCGTCATCTTCTTGTAACCCTTCTCGCGCGCGGCGCGGATGCATTGCTCGACCAGTGCGCGGCCGACGCCGAGCCCGCGCGCCTTTTCTTCCACCAGCAGCAGGCGCAGCTTGGCGACCCCGTCGCCGCCGTCGACCAGGAAGACCGAGCCGACCGGCTCGCCGTCGACCTCCGCGATCCAGCAATGCTCGCGCGCCGGATCGAACGATCGCAGAAACTGCGCGCAGATCTCGGCCACCAACGCCTCGTAGCTAATGTCCCAGCCATACTCCTCCGCGTAGGCTTGTCCCTGCCGCGAGACGACCCAACCCATGTCGCCGACGCGATGGCTGCGCAGCAGGAAGCCGACCGGTTTCTCGGCCGGCGGCTCCAGCGATTGCTCGATCGTGCCCATGGCGCGCACCACCGCGGCGCGACGGTCGCCGTCCATCTGCTTCAATAGCGTCCCGACCTCGCTGCGCGAGCGGCAGTCGAGATCGGCGGCAGCAGTGCGGCCCTTGGCGGTGAGGGCCACCTCGTTGACGCGCTTGTCGGCCTTCGATGGCTTCCGCGTCACGATCTGGCGCCTTTGCAGCGCCGCCAGCGTGCGGCTGACGAAGCCGGCATCGAGGTCGAGATCGCGCACCAGATCGGTTGCGGTGCAATTTTCGCGGTGCGCGAGCTCGTAGATGATCCGCGCTTCCTGCAGCGTGAATGGTGAGTGCAACAGCTTCGGCTCGATGATGCCGAGCTTGCGGGTATAGAACCGGCTGAAGCCGCGGACCGCGGCGACCTGGCTCTCGAGCGTGGTGTCATGGAAGTTTGATTTCATCAAGCATATTATTTGACGGAATCAAATAATCCGCAAGCGCTTTGTTCAGGCCACCATGATCCGGCTCCGCAGCATGGTGCGGGAGGAACGGCCGAGCCGGCGCAGCAGGCGCGCCTCGGAGCGGCGGGCATCGGGCCGGTAGCCGCCGATCCGCTCGTAATGCTCGCGCGCGATCAAAAGGCCCTGTTCGGCCGAGGGCCCGGTGATCATCCGGGCAACGAATTTGAGGCCGTCGCGCAGGCCCGGGTCGGTGTAGGGTGCGCGGGCGTAGCGGAAGATGCCGGCGCGGTCCTTGCCGCTGGCCGCCACCATCTGGATGAACTGGGTGGTTTCCTCGATCCAGCCGGCATCGAGCACGGCGCCCGGATGCAGGAACATCAGCCAGGGCGACCGCGCCTGCCGCGCGCCTGCCGCAAGCGCGGCGGCGCGCGTGCCCTCGAAGCGCAGGAAGCGGCAGCCGGCGACGTCGGCGACGCGCTCCATCACATCGCTGTGGCTGCGGTCGACCAGCAGCACTTCGCGGATGACGCCCGCGGCCGCGCCCGGCACCAGCGCCGCCAAGGTTGCGACCGCGGTGCGCTCGACGCCGTCGGTTGGAATGATCACGCTCAGCATGATTTTGAGGCTTCGATGGCTCAAACGGTGGAGAAACTCCGGCCGTGTTATCACCTTGTCATATTCAAAGCAGCCTGTTCGCCTGCAGAATTTTGTAGCAAGGTTCTGTGGAATTTCTCCGTTCATGTTCTTGATTTGTTCTCGTGCTGTGTTAGCTTCAAAGCATGAGCCGAGCATCCTCTCATGCCCTCAAGCACCCGCCGGTAACGGCGCCCTCCGATAACCCGGCGGGTGCACCTTCCCCTTTTCCCGAGCTTGCGGTCGCGATCGAGCGCGAGCGGCGGCGCGGCCGCGGCGCGCAGTCCAACGCCAGCGGCCGCTACGAGGCAGAGGCGCGCGTTGCCTTCGACGACGGCTGGCAGAGCCTCGAGGACCTGCCGCCATTTGCGACCAGCGTGGCGCTCGACACCTCGCGCAAGGTGATCACCCGCAACGACTCGCCCGACATCGGCTTCGACCGTTCGATCAATCCCTATCGTGGCTGTGAGCATGGCTGCGTCTATTGCTTCGCGCGGCCGACCCACGCCTATCTCGGCCTGTCGCCGGGGCTGGACTTCGAATCGAAGCTGTTCGCCAAGCCGGACGCACCCGCGCTGCTCGAGAAGGAGCTGGCGGCACCGGACTACGAGGCGCGGATGATCGCGATCGGCACCAACACCGATCCCTATCAGCCGATCGAGCGCGACCGGAAGATCATGCGCGGCATCCTCGAGGTGCTGGAGCGCGCCGGCCATCCGGTCGGCATCGTCACCAAGTCGGCGCTGGTCACCCGCGACATCGACATCCTGGCACGTATGGCCAAGCGCAATCTCGCCAAGGTCGCGCTCTCGGTGACGACGCTCGACCCGAAACTCGCCCGCACCATGGAGCCGCGCGCCTCGACCCCGCCGAAGCGGCTCGAGGCGATCAAGCGGCTCACGGATGCCGGCATCCCGACCACGGTGATGGTCGCACCCGTGATCCCGGCGCTGAACGATTCCGAGATCGAGCGCATCCTCGATGCCGCCGCACATGCCGGCGCCAGGGAGGCGAGCTATGTGCTGCTGCGGCTGCCGCTCGAGGTGCGCGATCTGTTCCGCGAATGGCTGATGGCCAACTATCCCGATCGCTACCGTCACGTCTTCACGCTGATCCGCGACATGCGCGGTGGCCGCGACTACGACTCGCAATGGGGCACGCGGATGAAGGGCACCGGCCCGATGGCCTGGATGATCGGCCGCCGCTTCGAGATCGCCTGCGAAAAGCTCGGCCTCAACAAGCGGCGGACCAAGCTGACCACCGATCACTTCGCCAAGCCGAAGCGCAGCGGGCAACAGCTGAGCTTGTTTTAGGTGCCAGCAAGTGATGATCGTCATTGCGAGGAGCGAAGCGACGAAGCAATCCATGCATCCGAATATGTGGAACAATGGATTGCGTCGCTTCGCTCGCAACGACGGGAAAGGTAAACATGAGTAACGCCCCGACCGCACGCTTCACCGTCCTCACGCTGGGCGTCAGCGACATGCGCGCCAGCATCGGCTTTTATGAATCGCTCGGCTTCTCCAGGAAGATGCGCGCGACCGGCGAGGAGGTCGCCTTCTTTGAGACCGGCGGCACCGTGCTCGGCCTGTTCCCGTGGCATCTGCTCGCTGCCGATGCCGGGCTGCCGGATCAGCCACGGCCTTCAGCGTTCCGCGGCGTCGCGATCGCCTGGAACTGCAACGACGACGCCGAGGTCGATCGTGTGATGGCGTTCGCGCTGTCGAAAGGCGCCAGGCTGCTGAAACCCGCGCAGCCGACCAGCTATGGCGGCTATTGCGGTTATTTCGGCGATCCCGACGGCCACGCCTGGGAAGTGGTGCGCGCGCCGGGCTTTGAGGTTCGCGACGACCGCCGGGTGTCAATCCCCGATTAGAGCGCCGATCCCGATGAGGGTGGCGGATTGAATAACGGGGAAGGGCGCCAGGTTCCCGGTTGCGCCGCGGGCCGGGCTTGACCACGATCCCCGCATGATTCGGGACAAGTCCAATCGCACGTCAAAGACCGCGTCGAAGAAGAAGCCGGCCGAGCCGGCCAAGCCGGACAAGCGCGTCATCGTGGTGACGCGGCCGAGCTTTCGGCGCGAGCGCGCGCTGATCAAGCGCGGCGTCTGGCCGGTCGCCGGCTGCGACGAGGCCGGGCGCGGGCCGCTGGCGGGCCCGGTGGTCGCAGCCGCCGTGGTGCTGGACCCAAATCGGATACCCAAGGGCCTCGATGATTCGAAGCGGCTGACCGTCGAGCGCCGCGAGGAACTGTTCGAGGAAATCTGCGCGACAGCAGCGTTCTCGGTCGCGGTGGCGTCACGGGCGCGGATCGACCGCGACAACATCCTGCGCGCCTCGCTGTGGGCGCTGGCGCGCGCGGTGCATGCGCTGCCGGAAATGCCGAAGCATGTCTTCGTCGACGGCCGCGACAAGCTCGCCACGCCCTGCGACTGCGACGCCGTGATCGGCGGCGACGGCATCGTGGCCTCGATCGCGGCGGCCTCGATCATCGCCAAGGTGACGCGCGACCGCCTGATGTGCGCGCTGGCGCTGGATTGCCCCGGCTACGGCTTCGAGCAGCACAAGGGCTATGCCGTCCCCGAGCACCTCGAGGCGCTCGACCGGCTCGGCCCCAGCAGCCATCACCGTAGCTTCTTCGCTCCCGTCGTCGCGGCGCGGCTGAAGCATTTCCCGGTCCCGGCGGAGCCCGACCTGTTCACGGTGGACGCCGAAAGCGAAGCCGCGGCATCCGAAGCGGCGTAAAGCGCGGCGGCGCCGCACTCTCGGTGTCATCGCCCGGCTCGCCGCCTCCGCTAAAGCTTCGGCGCGCCAGGGGGCCCTGGCCTCGTCGAAGCCTTGGCGAAGACGGGACCGGGCGATCCAGTATTCCAGAGACCGTCGTGCTCAAGCCTGGCCGCCGCGGCGTACTGGATGACCGCCTTCGCGGGGCATGACAGCGATGTTTGACTTTGCACCGTGGACACATCCAGCCCGGTTGCCTCCATCGCCGCCGCCGTTTATCAAAAAACCTCGGGATCAGATGGCGCCGCTTGATACGGGTGGCTGGGGCATTTCAGGCGTTTCATGCGGTTTACCTCCCTGGTTGTCGAACTGATCCGCGCCCGGCCGCGCCTCGTGGTCTGGATCGTGGTGCTGGCGCAGGCCGCGATCTGGCTGTTCCTGCCGGCCATCTTCTACGGCAGTCCGCCCGGCAACCTCGCCACCATCCTCGCCTTCGGCCGCGAATATCAGGTCGGCACCGACATGGGGCCGCCGCTCGCGTTCTGGCTCGCCGACATCGCCTTCCGCGCCGTCGGGAATCACGTGTTCGGCGTCTATCTCCTGGCGCAGGTCTGCGAGATCGTCACCTTCATCGCCTTCTACGCCTTGGCGCGCTCCATCGTCGGTGGCCCGCAGGGCGTGCTGGCAGTGCTGCTGTCGATGACGGTCGTGGTGTTCTCCTCGCCAAGCGTCGAGTTCGGTCCGCTGATCCTGGCGCGCCCGCTCTGGGCGCTGCTGTTGCTGCATTCCTGGCAACTGATCGGGCAGAACCGGCGCAGCGCCTGGTTCGCCTGGTCGATCGATTGCGGCCTCCTGCTGCTGACGACGCCGGCGGCGATCGGCATGATCCTGCTCGTGACCGGCTTTGCGCTCGCAACCGAGCGCGGGCGGCGCATGCTCAAATCGGTCGATCCGATCTACGCGCTGCTCGTCATCATCGTGCTGGCGCTGCCCTACCTGATCTGGATGCTCCGCGCCGACGTCCTGGCGCTGCCGGCCTTGCCGGCACTCGCCGATCTCAAGGCGCGCGCGCTGCGCTGGGGCGTGGTGCTCGGCGGGCTGATCGTGGCGACCGCCGCGATCGCGCTGCTGGCGATCCTCAATTCGCGCTGGTTCGCCGGCAAGACCGAGGATGCCCCGATCATCAACCGCCCGCCGGTCAGTCCGCTGGCGCGGCAATTCGTGTATTTCTTCGCGTTCGCGCCGGCGATCGCGAGCAGCTTCGTCTCCGCGCTGTTCAATCTCGATCGCGCCTTCGGCGGCGCCGGAGTGGCGCTGTTGATGTCCGGGCTTGCCGTCGTGGTCGCGACCGGCGAACTGATCCCGCTCAGGCGGCAGCGGCTGCTGCGTTCGGTCTGGGCCTTGGCGGTCGCGGCGCCTGCAGCGCTCGCGCTGGCGGCGGCGCTGTTCCTTCCCTGGACCAGCACCACGGAGGCGTCCACCTCGCTGCCGGCAGCCGCGATGGGCCGCTTCTTCGATGACAGCTATGAGCGCCGCACCAACCAGCGCCTGCGCGCGGTGGCCGGCGATCCCGAACTTGCCAGCCTGATTGCGATGAACCGCCGCCGCCCGCATCTTTTGCTCGACGCCACGCCGCAGCGGACGCCGTGGCTGTCGGTCGCAAAATTCAACGAAACCGGCGGCGTCGTGGTGTGGCGCGCACAGGACACCGCCGGCACGCCGCCGCCCGACATCGCGCAGCGCTTCCCCGGCCTCGTGCCGGAAGTGCCGCGTTCGTTCGACCGGCTGGTCAACGGACGGCAGCCGGTGCTGCGGATCGGCTGGGCGATCGTGCGGCCGAAAGGGACGTGATTTGACGTGACGTGGAGCCGTAGCCCGGATGAAGCGGAGCGAAATCCGGGGCCGCTCTTTTACGCCACCTGATCCACCCGGATTGCGCGGAGCCTGTCATCGGGCGCGCGTCCGCGCGACCCGTTGGCTCCATCCGGGCTTCTGTAACGGGCCTTGGTTAGTCAATCCCTTTTCGCGTCATCCACTCGCCGGGCACTTGCTTCTGTACGGGATCGGCGCGAAGGCCGTCGCCTGATGGGGTGCATTGAGGAGCCGGCCGGCCAATCTACGGATTGCGTGGTCGTGAGCCACTTCCCGGATGGCGGCCTGACCGGATCCATCGTCCCAGCGGAGGGACTTCGCTCGGGGAGAGCCTGGTGTCGTGGCCCGCCCGGAACCGATTGCTGCTCCTGGCTAGATGGCCTTGGTCATCGGGTTGAACGGTTTGGTGTCGGCGAGCATGCGATGCAGGATCACGGCGAGCTTGCGAGCCAGCGCTACCTTGGCCTTGCGCATGCCTGCGCGCCGGGCGATCCGCATCGCCCAGCTCTTCAATGCCGAGCAATTCTTGACCGGCTTGGTCAGCATGACGTGAGCTGCCTGGTAGAGCGCCTCGCGCACGGAGGCATCCCCGATCTTGCTGATGCGGCCGGTGTAGTCGGTCTCACCGGACTGGTACTTCTTCGGGGTGAGCCCAAAGTGGGCTCCCGTGGCCTTCGAGGAGCGGAAGCGCTTCGGGTCGTCGATCGCCGCGGCATAGGTGAGCGCCACGATCGGACCAACGGACGGCGTTGTCATCAGGAGCTTGGCGGATGGATGCGTCCTGGCGAGCTTCTGGGTGTGCTTGTCCAGGCTCTTGAACTCCCGCAGCAGCACCGCATGGGCTTGGAGCAGCGCCGCCGCGACCAACTCCAGTCCGGGATGGCCGGTCACGAGCTCGCGGATGCGCCCGGCGAACGTGCGCTCGGTGGTCGCACCGACCTTCAGGCCAAAACCGCGAAGTATGCCGCGCAGGCTGTTCTCGACATCGCGAAGCTTGGATTGCAGCAGCTTGCGCGCCGTCAGGATGGCGCGGGTCTCCTGCGCCGCGACCGACTTGCAGTGCACCGGCCGGAACCAGCCGAGCCGCATCAACTGCGCGATCCGGCGGGCATCGTTGCGGTCCGTCTTCACCGGCATCGACTTGAAGGCTTCGCGAACGTGCCGCGTTTCCAGCAGCTCGACCGCAAGCCCTGCGTCTCGCAGACCCGCATACAGCCATTGCGACAAGGGGCCTGCCTCCAGCCCGATCCGTTCCAGTACCAGACCCAGCGACCGGAACCAGGCGATCAGCGCCGCCGGCTCGCTCGCAACCTTCGTCTCGCGCAAAATCTTGCCTGTCCCATCGACAAGGCAAACGCTCGAGCATTCCAAAGACACGTCAATTCCTGCATAGTGGTACATGGTCGTCCCTTAATGATGCTTGGAGCGGGCTTGCCCGACTCCGTTGAACACCATCAGTTTGAGGGACGACCGCCTTCCAACCAACAGGCCGCTCGCGAGCGCGCTTCCAAATTGCGCCGTAGCGAGCGGGCGGCCGGCCCGTTACCCCATCTACGAAGCTACGCGCTCGCCACCTGCAACACCTTCGCGATCGCGCGCAGATCCTGCCACGACAGCCGCTTGTACGACGGCGAGCGCAGCAGATAGGCGGGATGGAAGGTGGCGACGGCGCGGATCGTGCGGGTGCCGGTGTCGTAGTCGATCCATTTGCCGCGCGTGCGCATGATGCCCTCGCGCGTTCCGAGCAGCGCCTGCGTCGAGGGATTGCCGAGCGTCACCAGCACGTCGGGATTCACGAGTTCGACATGGCGCTGGATGAAGGGCAGGCACACCTGCGTCTCCTGCGGCGTCGGCGTACGGTTGCCGGGCGGCCGCCACGGGATCACGTTGGCGATATAGGCCTTGCTGCGGTCGAGCCCGATCGCCGCGATCATGCGGTCGAGCAGCTTGCCGGAACGGCCCACGAACGGCAGGCCCTCGATGTCCTCGTCGCGGCCCGGTGCCTCGCCGACGAACATCACGCGCGCCTGCGGGTTACCGTCGGCGAACACCAGCCTGGTCGCGGTGTGCTTGAGCGCGCAGCCGTCGAAATTCTCCATCAGCCTGCGCAGGGCTTCAAGCGTCGGCGCAGTCCGCGCAGCCTCGCGCGCGGAAGCGATCGCGGCATCCGGCGCCACGGTGATTTCGCTGCGCGGAACTGACGGCATCGGCGGCGGACGCAGCGGATTGAGTGCAACTGATGGGCGCGGCGCGGCTGGGGCGGGAACTGGCTCCGGCTCATCGAGCCGGTTGATCGGCGCATCGCCAAGCGCGCAATCGACCCCGGCCTCGAGGTAAAAGGCCAGCAATTGCTGCAGTGTAGGGGTGGGCTCGGGCGGCAGGGCCATCATGGGCGCAATCTAGAGCATCGACCAGAAAAGTGGAGGGCGGTTTTCGGAAAAGATTATTCTCTTGCGGTACCCGGGCCGTGCAAACCCATGGAAGCGCAATTCCATGGTTGTCCTTCCGCCAAAAATCGGAAACAACGACCCGTGAAAAGCTTAGAAGCGTTCTCAATGGGCTGAGATCAAAGATCATGAATGCTGAAGACCTTCCTCCGCGCGAGTCTATGGAATTCGACGTCGTCATCGTCGGCGCCGGCCCGTCGGGCCTGTCGGCCGCGATCCGGCTGAAGCAGCTCAATCCGGAGCTATCGATCGTCGTGGTGGAGAAGGGCTCCGAGGTCGGCGCGCACATCCTCTCGGGTGCGGTGATCGATCCGGCCGGGCTCGACAAGCTCGTGCCCGATTGGCGCGACGACGCCGATTGTCCGCTGAAGACGCAGGTCAAGGACGACCGCTTCTACTGGACGACGTCGCAAGGCTGGTTCCGCCTGCCGAACTTCATCATGCCGCCGCTGATGAACAATCATCACTGCTACATCGGCTCGCTCGGCAATGTCTGCCGCTGGCTGGCACCGAAGGCGGAAGCGCTCGGCGTCGAGATCTATCCGGGCTTTGCCGCGGCCGAAGTGCTTTATGACGACAAGGGCGCGGTGCGCGGCATCGCCACCGGCGACATGGGCATTGCCAGGGACGGCAGCCACAAGGATTCCTACACCCGCGGCATGGAGCTGCTCGGCAAATATACGCTGTTCGCCGAAGGCGCACGCGGCTCGCTGTCCAAGCAGCTGATCGCGAAGTTCAATCTCGATGCCAACTCCGAGCCGCCGAAGTTCGGCATCGGCCTCAAGGAGGTCTGGCAGATCGACCCGGCGAAGCACAAGAAGGGTCGGGTGCAGCACACGCTCGGCTGGCCGCTGAACGACAGGACCGGCGGCGGCTCGTTCCTCTATCATTACGACGACAACCGCGTCGCGGTCGGCTTCGTCGTGCATCTGAACTACAACGATCCCTATCTGTCGCCGTTCGACGAATTCCAGCGCTTCAAGACCCATCCCGATGTCCGCGAGCTGTTCGAGGGCGGCAAGCGGCTCGCCTATGGCGCGCGCGCCATCACCGAGGGCGGCTACCAGTCGGTGCCCCGGCTCTCGTTCCCGGGCGGCGCGTTGATTGGCTGCGCGGCGGGCTTCGTCAACGTGCCGCGCATCAAGGGCGTCCACAACGCGATGGGCTCCGGCATGCTCGCCGCCGAGCATGTCGCGGCCGCGCTCGGCGCCGGACGCGCCAATGACGAGCTCGTCGAGTACGAGAACGCCTGGCGCTCGTCGGCGATCGGCAAGGACCTGTTCAAGGTCCGCAATGCCAAGCCGTTGCTGTCGAAGTTCGGCAACATGCTCGGAACGGTGCTCTCCGGCTTCGACATGTGGTGCAACACGCTCGGCTTCTCGCTGTTCGGCACCCAGTCGCACGCCAAGCCGGACCGCAAGACGCTCGATCCGTCCAAGCAGCACCAGCCGATCGCCTATCCGAAGCCGGACGGCAAGATCTCGTTCGACAAGCTGTCGTCGGTGTTCCTGTCCAACACCAACCATGAGGAGGACCAGCCGGTCCATCTCAAGGTCGCCGACCTCAATCTGCAGAAGACCTCGGAACACGACGTGTTCGCCGGTCCGTCCAACCGCTATTGCCCGGCCGGCGTTTATGAATGGGTCGAGGAATCGACGGGTCCGCGCTTCCAGATCAACGCCCAGAACTGCGTCCACTGCAAAACCTGCGACGTGAAGGACCCCAACGGCAACATCACCTGGGTTCCGCCGGAGGGCGGCGGCGGTCCGAACTACGAGGCAATGTGAGGCCAGGGTGAGCTCGAGGCGGCCGACCACATTTGCGTGAGGCGGCTGCGCGAGTTGCCGCAACCTCCGCTTGGCCTCTCCGCGCGTGGAGCGGCCGGATTGCACCCCCGGTTACAACAGAAGGCGCGAAAAGGGGTGCCGTGGCACCCTTATCTCGCGCCTTTTTGCGTCCGCGCGCGAATATGCCCGGCCCGGTCACGATACCGCCATAGTGGAAGCGTCTTGCGGGGGCTGGCTGGATCGGCGGGCCTAAAGGCCTAATCTGCCAATTGATTCGTCATGGGTTGCCTTTGGGCGATCCTTGCGGATGAGCGCCAAAAGCGGCATTGTCCCCCGCCGTGATGCCGCCGCTTGGGTTCGCATTTTGAGACTGATCGCAAGATCTTGGCCATAAAATCCATCTTGGCGTAAATCCCTGGAGCAAGGCGACCGTGATGCTGTCCACCCGATTCCACCGCCTGACGATTGCCGTTTTCGCTGCCGCAGCCCTTGCCGTGCCTGCGCAGCTTGCAGCGCAAACGCCGGACCATCCGACCGACAATACCGCGCAATTCCCGTCCAAGAACGACCTGAAGTCGCTGACCACCGCCGGCAGCTATCTCGCCGCCCGCCACGCCAGCGTCGAGCGCGATGCGACCTCGGCCGCGACGTTCTACCGCTCGGCGCTGCGCACCGACCCGAAGAATTCCGAGCTGCTCGACCGCGCCTTCATCTCCTCGCTCGCCGACGGCGACATCGAGGAGGCGGTCAAGCTTGCCGACCGCATCCTGACCCAGGACAAGGCCAACCGCGTCGCGCGCCTGGTCGTCGGCGTGCGCGATCTCAAGCTGAAGAAATATGCCGCCGCGCAGTCCAACATCAACCAGTCGGTGCGCGGCCCGATCACCGATCTCGTCGCGACGCTGCTGTCGGCCTGGGCCGCCTATGGCGCCGGCGACAGCAAGGCCGCGGTTGCCTCGATCGACAAGCTGACCGGCCCCGAGTGGTACCCGATCTTCAAGGACCTGCATGCCGGCATGATCTATGAGCTGTCCGGCAAGGAGAAGGATGCCGGCGCCCGCTTCGAGCGCGTCTACAAGCTCGACGATTCGATGCTGCGCACGGTCGACGAATATGCGCGCTGGACCTCGCGCAACAAGGACGCGGCCGCCGCGACCGCGATGTACGAGGCCTTCGACAAGAAGCTGCCGCGTCACCCGCTGGTGCTGGAAGGCATCAAGGAGACCAAGGCCGGCAAGAAGCTGCCGCCGCTGGTCGAGTCGCCGCAGGCCGGCGCGGCCGAGGCGCTCTACGGCATCGGCGCGACGCTGACCCGCCGCGGCGGCGAGGACCTCGCGCTGGTCTATCTGCAGCTCGCGCTCTATCTGCAGCCCAACCATCCGCTGGCGCTGCTGTCGCTCGCCGATCTCTATGAATCGGTGAAGAAGCCGCAGATGGCGATCAAGGTCTATGAGCGGATGCCGGCGTCCTCGCCGCTCAAGCGCAACGCGCAGATCCAGCTCGCGACCAATCTCGATGCCGCCGACCGCAGCGACGAGGCGATCAAGATCCTCAAGGAAGTCACATCGGATCAGCCGAAGGACATCGAGGCGATCCTGGCGCTCGGCAATATCGAGCGCGGCCGCAAGAAGTTCGCCGACTGCGCCACCACCTATTCGCAGGCGATCGACGCACTGCCGGCCGGCGGCGACAAGAACGCCTGGGTCACCTATTACTATCGCGGCATCTGCGAGGAGCGCTCCAAGCAGTGGAACAAGGCCGAGGCCGACATGCGCAAGGCGCTCGAGCTGCAGCCCGAGCAGCCGCATGTGCTGAACTATCTCGGTTATTCCTGGATCGACCAGGGCATCAACCTCGACGAAGGCATGAAGATGATTAAGCGTGCCGTCGATCAGCGCCCCGACGACGGCTACATCGTGGACTCGCTCGGCTGGGCCTATTACCGGATCGGCAATTACGAGGAGGCGGTGAAGAACCTCGAGCGCGCGATCGATCTGAAGCCGGAAGATCCGACCATCAACGACCATCTCGGCGACGCTTACTGGCGCGTCGGCCGCACCCTGGAAGCCAAGTTCCAGTGGGCGCATGCCCGCGACCTCAAGCCCGAGCCGGAAGAGCTGCCGAAGATCCAGGCCAAGATCGACAACGGCCTGCCGGACGACACCTCCAACGCCGCCGCTGCCGAGAAGAAGAAGGACGACGACGGCAAGGGTGGCTGAGCGGCGGTCGTCGCGCTGCATCTTCATAAAATACCGTGATGCCCGGGCAAAAGCGCGAAGCGCGTCTTCGCGCAAGATGTCCCGGGCATTGACGTTTGCCCGTCATGGCCGGGCTTGACCCGGCCATCCATCCCTTCGAGAAATTCGTTCTTGGTTGATAGATGCCCGGGTCATAAGCGAGCGGAAGCGACGCCGTCCTTCAGACGGCTATGCCCGGGCATGACGAGTCATGGCGGAATTTCCATCCAAACAAAGGGATAGGATCGTACGGCGATTTACGCTAATCGCATCACGATGTTTGTTTTTTAGGGGTTTATCGCCGTGCCGGCGCTGATTGAAGAAGGGCGTGCCAAGGTCAACCTGACGCTGAAGGTTGTCGGGCGGCGCGTCGACGGGTTTCACGACTTGGAGAGCGTCGTCGCGTTTGCCGATTGCGCCGATCGCCTGATGCTCGAGCCGGGACCCGAGCTGTCGCTTTCGATGGCGGGGCCGCTGGCCGATGCCTGCGGCGACACCTCTGACAATCTGGTGCTGAAGGCCGCGCGGCTGCTCGGCGAGCGCGTCGCGGACCTCGAGGTCGGCCACTTCACGCTGGAGAAGGTGCTGCCGGTTGCGGCCGGCATCGGCGGCGGCTCGGCGGACGCCGCGGCGGCGCTGCGGCTGTTGGCGCGGCTCAATGAGCTCTCGCTCGACGATAGCCGGATCATGGAGGTCGCGCTGCAGACCGGCGCCGACGTGCCGGTGTGCGTCGCCTCGCGGGCCTGCGACATGACCGGCGTCGGCGAAGGCCTGCTGCCGCTCGACCTGCCGAAAATGCCGTGCGTGCTGGTCAATCCGCGCGTGCCGGTTGCGACCAGGGACGTCTTCAATGCGCTCGGCCTGCGCAATGGCGAGCTCCTGATCGGCGCCACCGACGTCGTGATGCAGGCGCCGTCATGGCCGGAAGCCGGCCGCGCGATCGACGATTGGATCGCGGCGCTGGAGCGCGGCACCAACGATCTCGAAGCCCCCGCGGCGCGTATTGAGCCCGTCATCAGTGACGTGCTGTCCGCGCTGCGTGAGACCCGGGGCGTTCGTCTGGTGCGCATGTCGGGCTCGGGCGCGACCTGCTTTGCCGTGTTCGGAACCGACGCCGACGCCGAGGCGGCCGGCGAACAACTTCGCGCCGGTCACCCCGGCTGGTGGGTGCATGCGGGCACGCTGAGCTAGCGCGCGCCCATTCTCTCTCCGTCATTCCGAGGCTCGCGCCAGGAGGCGCGCCCTCAGGCGCGCAATTGCGCACTGGGGAATGACGACGGAGAGGGTGCGACAAAACAACCCGACGGGCAACTCAGCAAAACCTGTCAATCCTCGCGCGCGAAAATATTTCGCTTTATCCGAAGCGCGAAGCTCGGACAGTGTCGCGAGAACGCGGAAGTTTGACTCACTGACCGTGCCACCTATTCGGTGTCGTCCCTGCCTAGTGCGCAATTGCGCACTAGGCAGGGACGACAGGGGCATTTGCGGCGCGCCCATCCCGCCCCAACGCCGGGCAGCCTTGCGGGGCCATTGCTTGGCAAGCCAAACCCCGTTTGCCATAACAGGACGAAACAACAACGTTGCGCGTGCGGGGCCGTTCGGAATCCGCCTGCAGCCAAAGAGCCGGGAGGATGCCATGGCCAATATCCGAGTTCTCGCCACCGATCTGGAGTTTCCCGAAGGTCCCGTCGTCATGCCCGACGGTTCGGTCGTGCTGGTCGAAATCCGCGGCCAGCGGCTGACGCGGGTCTATCCCGACGGGCGCAAGGAGATCGTCGCCAAGGTGCCGGGCGGCCCGAACGGCGCGGCGCTCGGTCCCGACGGCAAGATGTACATCTGCAACAATGGCGGCTTCTCCTGGATTCCGACCCGCAACATGATCATGCCGGGGCCGCAGCCCGAGGATTATCTCGGCGGCTCGATCCAGCGCGTCGATCTGCAATCCGGCAAGGTCGAGACCGTGGTGACTAAATGCGGCGAGCACGCGCTGCGCGGGCCGAATGACCTGGTGTTCGACAGGCAGGGTGGCCTGTGGTTCTCCGACCTCGGCAAGCGCCGCGCCCGCGACATGGATGTCGGCGCGTTCTATTATCTGAAGCCCGGCATGAACGAGATCGTCGAGGCCGTGCACGGCATCCTGCCAGCCAACGGCATCGGCCTGTCGCCGGACGAGAAGACCGTCTACATCGCGGAGACGCCGACCGCGCGGCTGTGGGCGTATGAAGTTTCCGAGCCCGGCACCGTCAAGCCGCGCGACGTGATCTATCGCGGCGAGCGCGGCAAGCCGATCGCCGGCCTCGGCGGCTACCAGATGTTCGACTCGCTCGCGGTCGAGGCATCGGGCAATGTCTGCGTCGCGACGCTGGTGTCGGGCTGCATCTCGGTGATCGCGCCCGACGGCACCGTGGTCGAGCAGGTGCCGACCGGCGACCGCGTCACCACCAACATCGCCTTCGGCGGCCCCGAGCTGAAGACCGCCTACATCACGCTGTCGGGCAAGGGCGAGCTGATCGCGATGGACTGGCCGCGGCCGGGATTGCCGCTGAATTTTCTGAATAGATGACGATTGCGGTTCGCGAAGCGCAATCGTCATTCCGGGATGGTGCGAAGCGCCAGACCCGGAATCTCGAGATTCCCCGATGCGCAATTGCGCATCTGAGATTCGATGCTGCGCATCGCCCCGGAATGACAAAGATGGAGAGATCTCGAATGCCCTGGCTTGAACCGGTCACCCTTCGCGGCGCGCATGCGCGGCTGGAGCCGTTGTCCCACGATCATCGCGACGGGCTGGTCGAGGCGGTGAAGGACGGCGAGCTGTCAAAGCTCTGGTACACCGCGATCCCGCAGCCGGAGAACATGGCCAAGGAGATCGACCGCCGGCTCGGCCTGCAAAAGGCCGGATCGATGCTGCCGTTCACGGTGTTCGACGCCGACGGCAAGATTTCCGGCATGACGACCTACATGAACGTCGACACGTCGAACCGTCGCGTTGAGATCGGCTCGACCTGGTACGCCAAGCGTGTGCAGCGCAGCGCGGTCAATACGCAGTGCAAACTGCTACTGCTGATCCATGCCTTCGAGAAGCTTGATTGCATCGCGGTCGAGTTCCGCACGCATTTCTTCAATCACCAGAGCCGGCGTGGCATCGAGCGGCTGGGTGCGAAGCAGGACGGCATTCTGCGCAGCCATCAGATCGCGCCCAACGGCACGTTGCGCGACACCGTGGTTTACAGCATCATCGCCAGCGAATGGCCGACGGTGAAGGCGCATCTGACCTATCAACTCAACGAAAAGCCGCGCTGACACGATAGTCGGCGCCAGAAACGAGACGATGGAAACGTTCGATTATGTGATCATCGGCGCAGGCTCCGCCGGGAGCGTGCTGACCAACCGCTTGAGTGAAGACGCAGGCACCAAGGTGTGCGTGCTCGAGGCGGGGCCGAGCGACTGGCATCCCTACATCCATCTGCCGGCCGGCTTCATCAAGACCTTCCATATGAAGAGCGTGAACTGGGCCTATCAGCAGGAGGTGGGTCCCTACACCGGCGGGCGCAGCATCTATGCGCCGCGCGGCAAGACGCTCGGCGGCTCGTCCTCGATCAACGGCCACATTTATAATCGCGGCCAGCGCCAGGATTTCGACACCTGGGCGCAGCTCGGCAATCGCGGCTGGGGCTATCCTGACGTGCTGCCCTATTTCCGGCGCATGGAGAGGCGGATCGGCGAGGGCGACGACACCTATCGCGGCCGCGACGGCAACCTCACCGTCACCACCATGGACTGGCAGGATCCACTCTGCGAGGCCTTCATGGCAGGCGCGGTCAGCCTCGGCATTCCGCGCAATCCTGATTACAACGGCCAGATACAGGAAGGCGTGTCGTACTGCCAGCGCACCATCCGAAACGGCCGCCGGGTCAGCGCCGCGACCGCGTTCCTGCATCCGGCGCGGCGGCGGCCCAATGTCGATGTGCGCACGCATGCGCATGTCACCGGCATCATCTTCGAGGGCAAGCGCGCGGTCGGCGTGCGCTACAACCGCGGCGGCAAGCACGGCGATCCCCTGGAGATCCGCGTCACCAAGGAGGTCATCCTCTCCGGCGGCGCCTACAACTCGCCGCAGCTGTTGCAGCTCTCCGGCGTCGGCGCGCCTGAGCTGTTGCAGGCGCACGGCATCGAGGTGCGCCACGCGCTGCCGGGCGTCGGCGAAGGTTTGCAGGATCATTACGCGCCGCGCTCGGTGGCGCGGGTCAAGAACATCAGGACCATCAACGAGCTTCGCCGCGGCTTCAGCCTGTGGGGCGAGGCGATCAAATGGGCGACGACGCGGCGCGGCCTGCTGTCGCTGTCGCCTACCATGGTCTACTGTTTCTGGCATTCCGGCGAGACCACCGAGAGCTCCGATCTGCAGCTCACCTTCACGCCGGCGAGCTACAAGGAAGGCGTGCAGGGCCAGCTCGAGGACGAGCCCGGCATGACGGTGGCGTCATGGCAGCAGCGGCCGGAGAGCCGCGGCTATGTCCGGATCCGCTCCGCCGATCCGTTCGCGCCGCCGATCATCCAGACCAACTACCTCGCCGAGGAGATCGACCGCCGCGTCGTCGTCGCCGGCATGAAGCTGGCGCGCCGGCTGCTCGCCTCCGAGCCGCTCAGTCCGTATTACGCCTATGAGGACTTTCCGGGCCCGAAGGTCACGAGCGACGACGAACTGCTCGCGGCCGCGACCGAGCGCGGCACCACCACCTTCCATCCCGGCTGCACCTGCCGGATGGGACCGGCGGACGCGCCGTGGGCGGTGGTCGACGACCAGCTTCGGGTCCATGGCATGGAGGGCCTGCGCGTGATCGACGCCTCGATCATGCCGCGGATGATCTCAGCCAATCTCAACGCCTCGACCTTGATGATCGCCGACAAGGCCTCCGACATGATCCGCGGCAAGGCACCCGAGGCGGCTGCGAAGCTGCCGGAGTATGCGTGACGGAATAGAGGCGTACGCGATGTTGCTTTTTGATCAGCGCGCTGTGTCTAACACCGTCATGCTGAGGAGGCCGCGAAGCGGCCGTCTCGAAGCACGACGGCCCGAGTGGGGCCGTGCATCCTTCGAGACGCGCTACGCGCTCCTCAGGATGACGGGACTAATATCAGGAGCTCAGCCGTAGACGAACGCCTTGTCCTTGAGGTCGATCGCCGGGAATTCGTCCTTCTCGGCCCAGTAATCCTGGTTGTGCTGCCACTCCGGCTTGTCGCCGCGCTTCGGCAAGAGGTGCATGCCGCGCATCATGTAGCCGGGGTTGAAGTTCTCCGGATCGATCCACGGCAGCAGCGGCATGTTGTGGTCTTCGGGGCGCAGTTCCGGCGTCACCTTGTTCGCGCCGGTCGCCTTCATGTGCTGCAGCAGGCGGCAGACGAAGTCGCCGACCAGATCGACGCGCAAGGTCCAGCTGGCGCGGAAATAGCCGAACACCCAGACGAGGTTCGGCACGCCGGTGAACATCATGCCGCGATAGGTCACGGTATCGGCGAAGTCGAGCGGCTTGCCGTCGATCTCGAAGTCGATGCCGCCGTTGGCGGAGAGGTGGAAGCCGGTCGCGGTGATAATGATGTCGGCCTCGAGCTGCTTGCCGGACTTGAGCAGGATGCCCGTCTCGGTGAAGCGGTCGATCTCGTCGGTGACGACCGACGCCTTGCCGCCCTTGATGGCGTGGAACAGGTCGGCATCCGGCACGAAGGCGATGCGCTGCCGCCACGGCCGGTAGCTCGGCGTGAAGTGGGTGGCAATGTCGTAGTCCTTGCCGAGGACGGCTTCGACCGCCGCCAGCAGGTCCTTCTTGGCGCCCTCGGGCTCGGCGAAGGTCCGCCTGGTGAAGGCGTCCTGCTCGAACAGTATCTTGCGGCGGGTGATCTCGTGGATCCAGTGCTCGTCGACCTGCAGCCTGCGCAGCTCCTCGGCGATCTCGATGGCGTTGCGGCCGGTGCGGAAATAGGTCGGCGAACGCTGCAGCATGGTGACATGGCCGGCATCCTTGGCCATCGCCGGGATCAGGGTCGCGGCGGTGGCGCCGGAGCCGATCACGACCACGCGCTTGCCCTTGTAGTCGAGGTCGTCGGGCCAGGTCTGCGGATGCACGACGGTGCCCTTGAACTTCGCCATGTCGGTCCATTCGGGCGTATAGCCCGCGTCGTGGCGATAATAACCCTGGCACATCCAGAAGAAGTTGGTGGTGAAGCGCAGCCGCTCGCCGGTGTCGATGCGCGTCGCATCGATGGTCCAGAGATTGGTTTCGTTCGACCACTTCGCCGCGGTGATGGTGTGGCGATAGCGGATGTGACGGGCGATGTCGTTCTCCTCGATCACCTCGCCCATGTACTTCAGGATCTCGGCCGCGGTCGCGATCGGCGCGCTGGTCCACGGCTTGAAGCGATAGCCGAAGGTGTGCAGGTCGCTGTCGGAGCGGATGCCGGGATAGCGGTGGGTGGACCAGGTACCGCCAAAAGTCTTCTGCGTCTCCAGCACCACGAAGCTGGTGCCGGGGCATTGCGTGGTGAGGTGGTAGGCGGCGCCGACGCCGGAGATGCCGGCGCCTGCGATCAGGACGTCGAAGTGCTCTGTCGTGACGGGCTCGGCGGCCCGGATCTGGGTTTGGACGTTCATCTTCCCTGGTCTTCTTGCTTGTTGGCTTGTTTGTTGAGCTGCAGAAGCAAAACGCCGGAGCCATCGCCCCGGCGTTTGCCGATATCGGAACTAGACTTCGCGGCGGCTGAGGAAAGCGAGCCGCTCGAACAGATGCACGTCCTGCTCGTTCTTGAGCAGCGCGCCATGCAGCGGCGGGATCAGCTTGCGCGGATCGCGCTCGCGCAGCATCTCGGGGGTGATGTCCTCGTTCAACAGCAGCTTGAGCCAGTCGAGCAGTTCCGAGGTCGAGGGCTTCTTCTTCAGGCCCGGCACCTCGCGGACTTCGAAGAAGATCCGCAGCGCCTCTTCCACCAGGCGCTTCTTGATACCGGGGAAATGCACGTCGACGATCTTGCCCATCGTCTCGTTGTCGGGGAACTTGATGTAGTGGAAGAAGCAGCGGCGCAGGAAGGCGTCCGGCAGTTCCTTCTCATTGTTCGACGTGATCATCACGATCGGGCGCAGCTTCGCCTTGATGGTCTCGCCGGTCTCGTAGACGTGGAATTCCATGCGGTCGAGTTCGAGCAGCAGATCGTTGGGGAATTCGATGTCGGCCTTGTCGATCTCGTCGATCAGCAGCACCGGGCGCTTCTCGTTGGTGAAGGCCTCCCACAGCTTGCCGCGCTTGATGTAGTTCTTGATGTCGGACACGCGGGCGTCGCCGAGCTGGCTGTCGCGCAGTCGCGAGACGGCATCGTATTCGTAGAGGCCCTGCTGCGCCTTGGTGGTCGACTTGATGTGCCAGGTCAAAAGCGGCGCGTCGATCGCCTTGGCGACTTCCTCGGCCAGTACGGTCTTGCCTGTGCCGGGCTCGCCCTTCACCAGCAGCGGGCGCTCGAGCACGATGGCGGCATTGACGGCGACCTTGAGGTCATCGGTGGCGACGTAGTCCTTGGTACCCGTGAATTTCATCTATCTGTTTGCCTTGCTTCGTTCGTCGGCGGCCCGGGCCCCCACACGAAACGACCGCTCTCGCAGCGGTCGCATGTCCTCTCCGATATCTTGTCCGGTACAATTCTAATTGAAAAAGCCGGGCGGTCTAGCGCGGATTCCGCAGCGCAGCGGTACCGATGTGGGCTTCCGCATGGAATGTCATGCATCATCTTTCCGCTCTGCGGAATGATCGCCGGCGTGGCGCGACCTTGCCGCGATGGCGCGGGCGCCGCCACGGACCGACGGCGGCGGAGGTAACCCGGTGAAAGTGGATGGCTGATCTCGGGATGAAGCACGGCCGGGGGCCCTTGACGCCACCGGCCCAGCGGGCGATCTAGGTGGGTATGTTCCTGCAGTTTTTCACATCGCTGCGCGACGCCCAGGTCCCCGTGACGCTACGGGAATATCTGACCTTGATGGAAGCGCTTGACGCCGATCTCGCCGAGCAGACGGTCGAGAACTTCTACTATTTGTCGCGCGCCGCGCTGGTGAAGGACGAACGCAATCTCGACAAGTTCGACCGCGTGTTCGGCACCGTGTTCAAGGGGCTCGAGAGCCTGCTCGACGCCATGGGCAAGGCGGAGATCCCCGAGGAGTGGCTGAAGAAGCTCGCGGAGAAATATCTCACCGAGGAAGAGAAGAAGCAGATCGAGGCCATGGGCTGGGACAAGCTCATGGAGACCCTGAAGAAGCGGCTCGAGGAACAGAAGGGCCGCCACCAGGGCGGCAGCAAGTGGATCGGCACCGCCGGCACCTCGCCGTTCGGCGCCCATGGCTATAATCCCGAGGGCGTGCGGATCGGGCAGGAGAAGAACCGCAACAACCGCGCCGTGAAGGTGTGGGACAAGCGCGAGTTCAAGGATCTCGACGGCAATGTCGAGCTCGGCATCCGCAACATCAAGGTGGCGCTGCGGCGGCTGCGCAAGTTCGCGCGCACCGGCGCGCCAGACGAGCTCGACCTCGACACCACGATCAAGGAGACCGCCAACCACGGCTATCTCGACGTGCACATGCGCCCCGAGCGGCGCAACGCGGTCAAGGTGCTGGTGTTCTTCGATATCGGCGGCTCGATGGATTCGCATATCGAGCAGGTCGAGGAACTGTTCTCGGCCGCCAAGAGCGAATTCAAGCACATGGAGTATTTCTACTTCCACAACTGCCTCTATGAAGGCGTCTGGAAGCAGAACAAGCGGCGCTTCACCGATCGCACGCCGACCTGGGACGTGCTGCACAAATATCCGCACGACTACAAGGTGGTGTTCGTGGGCGACGCCTCGATGTCGCCTTACGAGATCATGGTTCCCGGCGGCTCGGTCGAGCATGTCAATGAAGAGGCCGGCTCGGTCTGGCTCGATCGAATCATCCGCACCTATCCGCACGCGGTGTGGCTCAATCCGGTGGCGCAGAAGCACTGGGACTATTCGGAATCGACCACCATCATCCGCCGCCTGTTCTCCGAACGCATGTATCCGATCACGATCGAAGGTCTGGAGAACGCGATGCGGGAGTTGGTGCGGTAACCAATCCCGTCATTCCGGACGGTCCATGGGATCGATCCGGAATCTCGAGTTGATGAAATTCGATCGTCATTCCGGGTTCGATGCTGCCGCATCGCCCCAGAATGACGATCAAGAAAAGCCAGGGAGAGCCCCATGCCCCAGAACATCCACCGCGGCATCAAGGTGATGATCGACGAGGCCAATGCCGAGATCGAGACCATCAGCGCGGCCGACGCGATCACGCTGATCGGCAAGAACGACGTCGTCATCGTCGACATCCGCGATCCCCGCGAGATCGAGCGCGACGGCAAGATCCCCGGCGCGTTCTCCTGCACCCGCGGCATGCTGGAGTTCTGGATCGATCCGAACAGCCCCTATGCCAAGCCGATCTTCCAGGAAGACAAGAAGTTCATCTTCCACTGCGCCGGCGGCCTGCGCTCGGCGCTCGCCGCCAAGACCGCAAAGGACATGGGCCTGAAGCCGGTCGCGCATATGGGCGGCGGCTTTGCCGCCTGGCGCGAGGCCGGCGGGCCGATCGAGGCGTGGGAGCCGAAGAAGAAGGGCTAGGCAGGATGTCACACGCGGGCTTGACCCGCGTGTCCATCGCTTCAAGGCAAGATGGATTGCCGGATCAAGTCCGGCAATGACGATGGAGAAACACGCAAGATGACGATGACCGACGATCCGCTCGTTTCGACCGAATGGCTGGCTGCGCATCTCGGCGATGCCAACGTCAAGGTGCTCGACGCGACCTTCAAGCTGCCCGGCGTGCTGCCATTGCCGAAGGACGATTATCTCGCCGCGCATCTGCCGGGTGCTGTGTTCTTCGATGTCGACGCGGTGTCCGACCATGCCAATCCGCTGCCGCACATGTTTCCGAGCGCCGAGCAGTTCGGCCGCGACATCGGTGCGCTTGGCATCGGCAATGCCGACACCGTGGTGATCTACGATTCCGGCGGCTGGGTCGCGGCACCGCGCGCCTGGTGGATGTTCCTGTCCTATGGCCATCGCAACGTGCGCATTCTCAACGGCGGTTTGAAGAAGTGGCGCGCCGAGGGCAGGGCGGTCGAGAGCGGCGAGGTGAAGCCGAAGCCTGCGACCTTCAAGGCGAGCTACGATCCGCAGCGCGTGCGCAGCATCGAGCAGATGATCGCCAATGTCGAAAGCCGTGCCGAGCAGGTGATCGATGCGCGCGCCGCCGACCGCTTCGAAGGCCGCGCGCCGGAGCCGCGTCCGGGCATCCGCGCCGGCCACATCCCAGGCGCCCGCAACGTGCCCTACAACCAATTGTTCGATGCCGCGACCGGCGAGATGAAGCCGCTCGATGACCTGCGCAAGTCGTTCGCGGGCGCCGGCGTGAAGCTCGATGCGCCCATCGTCACGAGCTGCGGGTCCGGCGTCTCGGCCGGCGTGCTGACGCTTGCGCTCTACCGGCTCGGCGTCACCGAGAGCGCGCTCTATGACGGCTCGTGGTCGGAATGGGGGCAGGCGAGCGGCCCGCCGATCGCAACGGGGCCGGCCTGACAGGTCGTTCCTGCTTGCTAGCGCCGGTTGAGCGGCACCAGGGTCGGCTGGCCGAACGGATCGAGCTGCTGCTGCTGAACGACCTGCCGAACCGGCGGCGCGCGGACAATCCGCCGCCGCTCCTTGCGATGTGCCGGCTTGCTGACCGCGCTGCGCTCCGGCTTCTTCGCCTCAGCGGCCTTCGGCGCTACCGGCACTTCGACAACAACTTCGGGCCCGCCCAGCGTTGCGATCTTGGTCGCGGCCGCGATCGCCTCGGGTGATGGCGGCGGGGCGGGCTCCGGCGCTGCCATTGCGGGTGCCGGCGGCGGAAGCGCGGGCTCGCTGGGGGTAGGCGGATCGGCGACGGCGGCGACCTTGGCCTCCGTAGCTGCCGGTGCGGCTTCGGCGGCAGCGGGCGTCGGCTCCGATGCCGCCGAGGGATCTGCGGTCGGAGTCTGAGCCGCAGTGTCGGCGGATTGGGCCGGCGCCGGGGTCTCCGTGGCTTGGGCCTCCGGCTTCGGCGGAGCGGGTGGCACCGGATCATCCGCCGTCACGGCGGCGACCTTCTCCGGCTCGGCTGCAGGGGCGGCGATCTCAGCGGGAGCGGCCGGTTGTTCGGACGCGGCCGGCTCGGACGGGGCTGCCGGCGTATCGGTCGTCACCTTGTCGGCGGCGGGCGGATCGACCCGCACCATGGCAAGCACCGGCGGGGTCTCGGGCTGCTGCGCGAATTGCGGCTCGGGCGGCGGCGCCCGGCGGGCCGGAATGCTGGCGAACTCTTCATGCGCCGCGCGAAACAGCGCGGCTGCCCCTAACCCGAACACCAGAAGCGAAGTCGCCAGCACGATCGCGGCGAACAGAAAACGAAGGCCGGGGAGCATGGGCGCGGGTTCCCCCTTCTGCGGGAGGGTCTTCGATGTCGAGGGAACGCGGTGACCACACAAGAAAGCCGGCGTCGCGAGCGCGAATCAGGCCGATTCGAAGATATCGCAACGTCCCGGGACTGTTTGTTACAAAATGCGGGTGATTGATGACTTTGGCCACGTGGACAAACATTCCCGACCCGTGAGACATCTTTGCCGCAGCGTTGACGCGAAATCACAAAAGGCCCGGAATAGCCCGGGTTTCGCGGATTTGTCTTGAATGCGCCGCTATCTTCCTGCATTGGGCCGTTAACAGTCCGGTGTGGCTTGGGGACTATAACAGAGCAATGATGATCAACCGCATTCTGACGATTTGCGCTGCCGCGGCTCTCGGCGTGGCAGGAACCTCGCTTGCGCATGCGCAGCAGGGTTATCCGGCGCCCCAAGGCACCGCCTATTCGACGGCGCCCCAGCCCTACCCCCAGGGCAGCATGCCGGATTTCGACGCACTCAATGACGATGACGGGCAGGATTCGGCTGCATTGCCGCCGCCCGGCCCGGTGCTGTCGCCGAACGACCCGCGCTATGGCCGTCCGGCGAATGCGCCCGCCTATTCCGATCGTGGCGCGCCGACCGGCCCAGTGATGTCGCCGGACGATCCGCGCTATGGCCGCCCGATGAATGCTCCTCCGGTCTATTCCGACCGTGGCGCGCCGACTGGGCCGGTGATGTCGCCCGATGATCCCCGCTATGGCCGTCCGATGGGGCCGCCGCCGGTGATCTACGGCGATCGTGTGGGTGCGCAACAAGCCAATCGCGACAATGGCGTTCCGGCCGCCGGTGTTTCCTACGGCGACGACCGCGGCGGCATGCGTCCGCCCGAGGGCGTTACCGGAGCCGTGCCGCAGCAGCAGGCGCCGGTTGATGCCAACGGCAAGCCGGTGCAGATCGCGGCGCTGCCGCCGGACGAGCAGCCAGAAGACGCCCCGGCGCAACTGCCGCCGAAACTGCGTCGCCAGGAAGTGTCGTTCGCGACCAAGGAGCCGGCAGGCACGATCGTTGTCGATACGTCGAACACCTACCTCTATTACATCCTGGGCAACGGCCGGGCGATCCGTTACGGCGTCCGTGTCGGCCGCGACGGCTTCACCTGGACCGGCGTGCAGAAGATCACCCGTAAGGCCGAGTGGCCGGATTGGCATCCGCCGACCGAGATGATCGAGCGTCAGCCCTATCTGCCGCGCTTCATGGCCGGCGGACCCGGCAACCCGCTCGGCGCCCGCGCGATGTATCTCGGCTCGACCGTGTACCGTATTCACGGCACCAACCAGCCGTCGACCATCGGCAAGTTCGTCTCGTCGGGCTGCATCGGCATGCTGAACGAGGACGTCTCCGACCTGTTCGAGCGTGCCAAGGTCGGCACCCGCGTGGTTGTGCTGCCCGGTGGTCCGCCGCCGGGAACGGCGACGGCTTCTGCCGCGCCCGCGAACCCGATGGCTCCCTCTGCGGCCCAGGCTCAGGCGGCCGCGCCGCTGCCCGGCACGCAGCCGACCACGGTGCAGCCGCTGCCCGCACCGGTGACGGTGCGCTAGGCCAACCGGCAAGTTCATCATTGAAAAAGGCGCGCGAACAGCGCGCCTTTTTTTGTTGCAACAAGCCGCGCATTTCGACGTTGCAGCTTGGGAAGCAATGCGATGCAGGACGTCTGCGAGACCTATCCGCCGCTGAATGCGCCAAAGCCTGTCGCCGATGACGTATGGATGATCGATGGACCGATCATCCGGTTCGATCCGCGCTGGTTCAAGATGCCGTTTCCAACGCGCGCGACGATCGTTCGTCTGCCGGGTGGGCGGCTGTTCATTCACTCGCCGACACCATTGCTGGCCGAGCTCAAGGCCGCAATCGTTGAGCTGGGCGTACCGCGCTGGATCATCGGTCCGAACCGTCTGCATTACTGGTGGATTCCGCAATGGAATGCTGCCTATCCCGACGCGCGCATCTTCCTTGCGCCCGGGATCAAGCAACAGGCGGACAATCGGCTGACCTTCGAAGGCGAGCCACTGGAACGATCATCCGGCTATCCCTGGGATGAGTGGATCGCGACGCTGCCGGTGGCAGGCAGCTACATGACGGAGGTCGTGTTCTTCCATCTGCCGTCGCGGACATTGCTGCTGACGGACCTGATCGAGAATTTTGAGGCCGGACGAGTCCGCTCGCCGTTGATGCGGTTCCTGGTCTGGCTCGGCGGCGTGCGCGATCCCGACGGCAGCACGCCAACCGATCTGCGCTCGACCTTCCTGCAGGACAGGGACGCGATGAAGGCCGCCGTCGCCCGCATGATCGAATGGGATCCGGAGCGGATCATTCTCGCCCACGGGCGCTGGTACGACCGGGACGGCCGCGCCGAGCTCGAACGCGCGTTCCGCTGGCTCGGCTAGCCGCAGTGTATGCTGCTGTCAGGCCAGGCGCCGCGGCGACTCGTTGCCCTTGGTGAAGGCATCGATGCACTCGACCATCTGCTGATAGTGCGCCTGCAAGCTCTCGCGCGTCGCATAGCCGAGATGCGGCGTGATCACGACGTTGTCGAGCTTGCGCAGCGGATGATCCGACGGCAGCGGCTCGACCGAGAACACGTCGATGCCGGCGCCGGCGATCGTCTTGTCGCGCAGCGCCGCGAACAGGGCGTCCTCATCGACGATCGGCCCGCGCGCGGTGTTGACGAGATAGGCCGATGGCTTCATGCGGGCGAGATCGGCGGCGCCGACCAGTCCGCGCGAGCGCGGGCTCAGCACGACATGGATGGTGATGATGTCTGATGTCGCGAACAGCTCGTCCTTGCTGGCATAGCCGACGCCGGCCTCCTTGCACTTCTCGGGCGTCAGATTGGGACTCCAGGCGATGACGTTCATGCCGAACACCTTGGCCATGCCGGCGACCTTGCTGCCGAGCTTGCCGAGGCCGATGATGCCGAGCGTCTTGCCCTCGATCTCGGTACCGGCAAAGGTCTGCCAGGCCTCGCCGGCGTGCATGCGCGCATTCTCGCGGCCGATGCCGCGCGTCAGTTCCAGGATCAGGCCCATGGTCAGCGGCGCGGTGGGATCGCGGCTATATTGGGTGCCGCACAACACCACCTTGCGGTTCTTGGCGGCCTCCATGTCGATCGCCGCGTTGCGCATGCCTGACGTGATCAGGAGCTGCAGCCTGGGCAGCGCGTCGAGCAGGCTCTTCGGGAACGGGGTGCGCTCGCGCATCGCGCAGATGATCTCGAAATCCTTCAGCTTCGTCGCCGCTTCCGCCTCGCTCGCGAACGGCTTGTCGAACACGGTGACGTCGACCCGGTCCTTGACCTTCGGCCAGTCGGCCACCGAAAGCGCGATGTCAAAATAGTCGTCGAGGATTGCACAGCGGAGCCGCGTCATCGGGGAGGTCCATTCAGGGTGAGGACGACGGCGGGAGATCAACCGTCGGGATACCCGTCATGGTCGCGCGCAATCGGCAGGCGCGCAAGCGGCCGCGGTTTCAAAAAGCGGCGATTGTCACACGCGCGGCGACGGCTTCTTCGTGGCGCGGATATCGGCGAGCATCGAGCGGACCGCCGGCGACAGCGCCATCTGCTTGGCACGGCAGGCCGGACCCGGGCCGCGCATATAGTGCAGTTCCGGCCGGTAGGGATTGAAAGCCTTGGCGACGAAGGCGCGCCAAAAGGCGCGGAATTCGGCGAACAGCGTCGCCTCGCCTTTGGTCGTCGGGCGCGGAAGGGGTGCTGAAATGATGGTAGCCATGACGTGGCCTCAACTGTTTTGGCCGCGGTTCTGCCGCGAAAATCGCCGTTTTTCGACGTTGAGAACGAGTTTTGGCCTGATTTATTAAAAGATGGTTTCAATTGTCGTGATTCGGCGCACACATGACGTCGAGCCCGTAATCATCCGTGGTGAAGCCGCGAAACGTGGTGAACGGACGGAAAACAGAGGTCCCGCGGTTGCGCTTTCGGGGGCCGGCCGTTACATCGGCGGCAGCAAAATTTCCACAAATCGGATCAATTCCAGGGACAGCGGATGGCTCGCCAGTTCATCTATTTCATGCAGGGTCTGACCAAGGCGTACCCGACCCGCAAGGTGCTCGATAACATCCATCTGAGCTTCTACCCGGACGCCAAGATCGGCGTGCTCGGCGTCAACGGCTCGGGCAAGTCGACGCTGCTCAAGATCATGGCCGGCCTCGACAAGGAGTATAACGGCGAGGCCTGGGTCGCCGAGGGCGCCCGCGTCGGCTATCTCGAGCAGGAGCCGCACCTCGATCCGGCACTCAACGTTCGTGAGAACGTCATGCAGGGCGTCGCCAAGCAGAAGGCGATCCTCGACCGCTACAACGAGCTTGCGGTCAACTATTCGGACGAGACCGCCGACGAGATGACCAAGCTGCAGGACGAGATCGAGGCCCAGGGCCTGTGGGATCTCGACAGCAAGGTCGACCAGGCGATGGACGCGCTGCGCTGCCCGCCCGACGATGCCGATGTCACAAAACTGTCCGGCGGTGAACGCCGCCGCGTGGCGCTGTGCCGCCTGCTGCTCGACCAGCCGGAATTGCTGCTGCTGGACGAGCCGACCAACCATCTCGACGCCGAATCGGTGTCGTGGCTGGAAGGCCATCTGCGCAACTATCCCGGCGCGATCCTGATCGTGACCCACGACCGCTACTTCCTCGACAACGTCACGGGCTGGATCCTCGAACTCGACCGCGGCCGCGGCATCCCGTACGAGGGCAATTACTCGTCCTGGCTGGTGCAGAAGCAGAAGCGACTCGAGCAGGAAGGCCGCGAGGACGCCGCGCACCAGAAGACGCTGGCCCGCGAGCAGGAATGGGTGGCGTCCTCGCCGAAGGCGCGCCAGGCCAAGTCGAAGGCGCGCTACCAGCGCTATGAGGATCTGCTCAAGAAGGCGAGCGAGAAGCAGACCCAGACCGCGCAGATCATCATTCCGGTCGCCGAGCGGCTCGGCGCCAACGTCGTCGACTTCGAAGGTCTCAGCAAGGGATTTGGCGATCGCCTGCTGATCGACGATCTCACCTTCAAGCTGCCGCCCGGCGGCATCGTCGGCGTGATCGGTGCCAACGGCGCCGGCAAGACCACGCTGTTCAAGATGATCACCGAGCAGGAGACGCCGGACAAGGGCACCATCACGGTCGGCGAGACCGTGCATCTCGGCTATGTCGACCAGTCGCGCGACGCGCTCGAGGGCAACAAGACGGTGTGGGAGGAGATCTCCGGGGGCAACGAGCTGATCCTGCTCGGAAAGAAGGAAGTCAATTCGCGCGGCTACTGCTCGGCGTTCAACTTCAAGGGCGCTGACCAGCAGAAGAAGGTCGGCGCGTTGTCAGGCGGTGAGCGCAATCGCGTGCATCTCGCCAAGATGCTGAAGTCGGGCGCCAACGTGCTGCTGCTCGACGAACCGACCAACGACCTCGACGTCGACACGCTGCGCGCGCTGGAAGAGGCGCTCGAGGATTTCGCCGGTTGCGCCGTCATCATCAGCCATGACCGCTGGTTCCTCGACCGCATCGCGACCCACATCCTGGCCTTCGAGGGCGACAGCCATGTCGAATGGTTCGAGGGCAACTTCCAGGATTACGAAAAGGACAAAATGCGCCGGCTCGGCCAGGACAGCATCATTCCGCATCGCGTGAAGTACAAGAAGCTGACGCGCTGACCAGTATGAACGGTCGAACGCGGCATCTCGCCGCGCTCGACCGTTCTTCGTTGGCAGGATCGTGACGGCATCGCGGCGCAATGTGCGGCCAGTTGTCGCTTTTCAAGCGCGCGGGATTGCGTAGATAGAGCGCTCCGCAATTTTCAATCCTGCGAGCACTCCACCATGTCCGCACTTTCTGAGGCGCGCGCCCCCGCGAAGGGCCGGTCGCTGCGTCCCGTTCCCATGCTGATCTTCGGATCGCGCTGGCTGCAATTGCCACTCTATGTCGGCCTGATCATCGCCCAGGGCGTCTATGTCGTGCTGTTCCTCAAGGAACTATGGCACCTGTTCGCCCATGCCTTCGATTTCAGCGAGCAGCAGATCATGCTGGCCGTTCTCGGCCTGATCGACGTCGTCATGATCTCGAACCTGTTGGTGATGGTGATCGTTGGCGGCTACGAGACCTTCGTCTCGCGCCTCAATCTGCAGGGCCATCCGGACGAGCCGGAATGGCTGAGCCACGTCAATGCCAGCGTGCTGAAGATCAAGCTGGCGATGGCCATCATCGGCATCTCCTCGATCCATTTGCTGCGCACCTTCATCGAGGCCGGCGCGCTGTCGTCAGGCAAGGGCAACTACACCGAGACCGGCGTGATGTGGCAGACCATCATCCACTGCGTCTTCATCCTGTCGGCCATCGGCATCGCCATCGTCGACAAGCTGTCGAACGACTCGATCGAGGGCGCCAAGCAGGCCGCGCATTGAGCGCGGCCGCCAAGGTTCACAGCAATCCGGTGTCGTGGTAAGGCTCACGACACTGATATCGCGGGCGTTGGCCTGATGCCGCGCCCATTGGACCGCTGCGTGAACAGGTTGTTGGATTTGACATTCCTCCGCGCGCTTGCCCTCGGGCTCCTGCTCGCATCCGTCGTCTCACCCGCGCGCGCCGCCGATGCTGCGTTCACCCAGTTCATCGCCTCGCTGTGGCCGGAGGCCAAGGCCGCCGGCGTGTCGCGCGAGACCTTCGATCGCGAGACGCGCTCGCTCGAGCCCGACTACAAGCTGCCCGACCTGATCCTGCCCGGACGTCCAAAGACCGGCGCACCGGCGCAGGCCGAGTTCGTGCAGGTGCCGGCCGATTACATCAGGGAAGCCTCGATCGCGCGGCTCGCCGCTGAGGGGCAGCGGCTGTTGCAGAAGTATCGCTCCTCGCTTGATGCGATCGAGAAGCGGTTCGGCGTCCCGGCCACCGTCGTGCTGGCGATCTGGGGCCGCGAGACCGATTACGGGCGCTATTCGCTGCCCTACGACACGCTGCGCGTGGTGGCGACGCAGGCCTATGTCGGCCGTCGCAAGGATCAGTACCGCACCGAGTTCATCCTGGCGCTGAAGATCCTCGGCGAGGGCGCGGTGACGCGCAAGGAGATGCGCTCATCGTGGGCGGGAGCGACCGGCTACACCCAGTTTCTGCCGTCGGAATATTACAAGCACGGCGTCGATCTCGACGGCGACGGCCGCGTCGACATCTGGCATTCGGTGCCGGACGCGCTCGCCTCCGCCGCGCAGCAGCTGGTCAACAAGGGTTGGCAGCCCGGCGTGCGCTGGGCCTATGAGGTGCAGGCGCCGGCCAATGCCGACTGCACGATGGGCGTGCCTGAAGTGACGAAGCCGATCAGCCAGTGGCTGCGCGCCGGCTTCGTGCCGGTGCGCGGGCAGAAGCTCAGCGCCGCCGAGCAGGCGCAATCGGCGTCGCTGCTGCAGCCGGAAGGCAGCTACGGTCCGGCCTTCCTGACCACGCCGAACTACTTCGTGATCAAGGAATACAATTTCTCCGATCTCTACGTGCTGTTCGTCGGCCACCTCGCCGACCGCATGACGAGCCCGCAGCCATTCGCGACGCCATGGTCGGCGTCGAAGCAGCTGCGCTCCGCCGATGTCGAGGCGATGCAGCAGCAGCTGACGAAGATCGGTCTCTACAAGGACAAGCTCGACGGCAAGGCCGGGATGCAGACCCGCGCGGCGCTCGGCGCCTATCAGAAGCAGGCCGGGCTGAAGGTTGATTGCTGGCCGAGCGAGGCGGTGCTGCGCGCGATGAACGGGCAGCGCTGATCGGGTTGGCTCGCAAGGCCGCCTGTTGGCGTAAAAGCAAAAACCCGGCCGCGAGGCCGGGTTTTCGAATGTGATGCTGAAAACGTGTCGGTCGATCAGTCGCAAACCTGGATGCGACGGAAGCGCCAGCCGTAGCCGTCCCAGAAGCGCTCACGAACCATGCGGCACGGGGCCTCTTCGACGTAAACCGGCGCCGGTGCGACATAGACCGGCGCGGGGCGAGCGCCTGCGATCGCGCCGCCCAGCAGGGCGCCGCCGATCAGGCCGCCGGCAACTCCGGCTGCGACGGCGCCGCCGTCACCAGCCTTGGCAGCCGGAGCAACGGCCAGCGAACCGGCAATCGTGGTAACGGCGACAAGGGCAGCTAAAGTCTTCTTCATGTCTTTGGCTCTCCTGGAAGGTGGTGGCGTCGTGGTTCGGCGCCGGGTTGAGGTGACTCGCACGCTGATCTCGAACTGCTGTCTTGCTAAACAGCGCAGAACAGTCAACCGAAAGTAAACGTCCGCAGGCTGATCGCGCAGAAAAGCGGTTTTTTCTGGCCATCTGCAGCAGATGTCCCGGAGAAACAGTCGGTTTCCGGGACATTTGGTTCGATTTAATCGAGATGAACGGCGATCAATCGCAAACGCGGACGCTACGGACGCGCCAAGTGTAGCCGTCCCAGAAGCGCTGGCGCTGCCAGAAGCAGTCGGGGCCGTAACCGGGTTCGGCGACATAGGCCGGGCCAGGCGCGTAGTAGCCATAGCCGGGACCGTAATAGCGGTTCTGCGAAGCGATCGCGCCCCCGACGATGGCGCCACCGATCAATCCCGCAGCGACGCCGGCGGCGACACCACGTTGTGCCTGGGCGGGGGCGGGCACCGCCACAGTCGAAGCCGCCACAGCGGCAACGGCGCAAAGCGCCAGCAATGTCTTCTTCATGGCCTCACCTTTCTCGCGGCAGCGGGACAGCGTGCGTTGGCGATCTGTCTCACTGGAGGGTTCCATATTCAGCTTGAACGATCAATGAACGACGCCGCCGCATTCGCTACCAAATGCTTGCAGCTTTTGGCGTATCTTGCAACGCACAAGCCCGATAGCGCCGCGGCGAGGCGTGCGCTGGTGGGGGCCGGCAGCGAAGGAAGCGGTTTTTGGCCCGTCAGCCACTCGGCGGGTGTCGGATTCCTGACCTCCGACCGATTTAGACTCATTCCAATATGAATCCCGCATCAGTTTGGAATTGCTACAAAAACCGCTTTTTCCTTTTGCATCACGCGGGAGCCGGCAATATCCATATTGCCAAGCATCACCGTTGGACCCCGCCTTTCTCCGATGATTGTCTGTTCCTGTAACGTCCTTAGCGACCACGATGTCCGCAATGCCGTCAATGGCGGTGGGTCCGTGACTCGAAATGCCAAGCAGGTGTACGGCTGCCTCGGCTGCAGTGCCGAATGCGGCCGCTGCGCGCGCACCATCAAGGCGATCATCGACGAGGCGCTCGGTCCCTGCGCCAAGGCCTGCTGCTCCGGCTGCCCCCACAGCGGCCACCCGCACGCCGCCAACGAGGACGCCGAGCCGGCCGAATTCGCGCTCGCGGCCTGCTAACGCTTCTCGTTTCGACGCGCTTCCTGACGGCGAACCGGCTTCCGTTTCGCTGGAAGACGCTGCGCTAATCCTTCGAATCCGGTTATCCACGCGCTGCTTCTGCGAAGAGTTGCTCTTGCCGATAATCTGATTTAGAAGCGTTCTAAGTTTAGCGCCGGCCAAGGTTGGCCGCGACAGGTGGAGTGGATCATGCAAGGCGACCCGAAGGTCATCGATTATCTGAACAAGGGGCTGCGCAGCGAACTGACCGCCATCAATCAGTACTGGCTGCACTACCGGATGCTCAACAATTGGGGCCTCCTGGAGATGGCCAAGGTCTGGCGCAAGGAGTCCATCGAGGAGATGGAGCACGCCGACAAATTCGTCGATCGCATCCTGTTCCTCGACGGCTTCCCGAACCTGCAGGTGCTCGATCCCCTGAAGATCGGCCAGGACGTCAAGGAGATCATCGAATGTGACCTCGCCGCCGAGATCGGCGCGCGCACGCTCTACCAGGAGGCGGCGACCTACTGCCATGGCGTCAAGGACTATGTCAGCCGCGACCTGTTCGAGCAGCTGATGAAGGACGAGGAAGAGCACATCGACTTCCTCGAGACCCAGCTCGACCTGATCAAGCGCATCGGCCTTGAGCTCTACACCCAGAAGCACGTCGGTCATCTGAAGGGCGAGGATTCCTGACCGGCTGTCAGCCGCGCGCCGAGCGTCTGCCAAAATACGAGAGGCCGGCCTTGCGGGCGGCCTCTTTTGTTTTTGTAAACGAGCTATTCGTCAGTAGCACCGCGTGATGTTGATGGTGCGGTCGCCGCCGCGGCCGGGCACTGTGACGCTCTCGGTGGGGCAGCTCGACACATAGGGCCGATCCGACGGCACCACGGCCGGCGGATAGCGGTGCGCCCAATCCCACGGCACGTCCTGCGTGTAGGTGTAGCGGACGTCGCTCGAGACCGGCGCCGGGACCTCGGCGGCGAAAGGAACGCTCGCCGCGCCATCATAATATCCGCCCGCGTCCGGCAACACGATGCCGGGCACCCGCACATGATGGCGGAAAGCTGGATGATGCGAGGAGAACGTGCCGCGCGCTGCGGATCCGGATCTCGCATAGGTCTCGGTCGGGGAAGCAAGCAGCAGCGCTGCAATGCCAAGGGACGCCATCAGCGCCCCAGTTGTTCGATACGCCATTCTTCGAAGAGCCATGGCACGCACCAACTCGCGGTTACGGAGCATTTCTGCAGACGCTAGGCCGCGCCTCATGGCGCCCGCAAACTCATCCTTAATTATTGGTTAAAAAGTAAGGTTAATAGGGAGTAACTGTTTCAAATTGACGCGACCTCGCGCGCAGGCTTCCCGCGCAGGCGGCGGGCGCCGCTCAGACCGCATCCGCCGGAACGAAGCAGCTGATGATGATGCTGCCGCGGTGGTGCACGTACCACACCACGGCCTCGCCGACCGGGTTGCCGCGATCGCGGATCACGGCGCGCTCCGGCACCATCATCCACTCGCCCTCGATCGGCACCCAATAGGCGCCGCCCCGAACGTCGTAGCTGGTGCGATGGCCGTCGGAGATGTCGCAGCACGGCACGCCATTCGGCGCGATCACGCTCTTGAACCAGGCGCGGATATCGGGCGGCACGTTGTCGTATTGGCCGTTGTCGAACGCCAGTGCAGCGCCCACCATCATGGCGAGCCACGCAAGCACCGCGACATGCGTGAGCCTTCGCATTACCTTCCTCCGGCGAAAACTTCTACGTGACCCGCGCATAGCGTCACGCGAATCCGGGGTTTGCGCGATTAGGCACGAACCGCGCGCGGGATGCATGCTCAAAGAATCAGCGAATCCGCGTGTCTTGCTTGATGCAGTGCGGGATGGTTGCGCTCAGGTTGGTTGCTTCGTGCGCGCCTTCTTCGCGGCTTTCACCGCGATATTGTCACGCGCCATTTCGAGCACGCTGCGCAGCGTGATCTGATCCGCTTTCGCGAGGCGGACATTGGTGCTGCCGCTCTTGCCCCAGCCGCCCGGCACCGGCCGGAAGATCTCGGGCTCGGCCTCGATCACCATCGCCTGCTGCTCAGGTGTCAGCTTCACCATGCCCCAATCCTGGTCGGGATAGCCGAGGGTTGCGAAGATGCGCTTGCCGACGCGGAAATCGGTTGTGCCGTGATGCGCGCCTTCAACGACCTCGGGCAGGCTCAGCGCAATGCGGCGGAAGCGATCAGTGGACATTGCCCGGGCCTCGATCGCTACATCGTCGGCGCCGTCTGCAACAGTTCCTGCAATTGCCTGGCATAGAACTTCGCATCGCCGGTGGTGAGATGGCCGCGTGTCTCGCTGCTTGCCAGGATCAGATCAACCCTGCCGTTCTTGATCCGCTTCACTGCAGCTTCAGTGACGCCGGTCTCCGGCGGGTTGCGTTCATCGTCGGCGGCATTGATGGCACACAGGGTGGCCTCGATCTTCTCTAGTCCGGCGGAGGGATCGTAGTCGTGCGAGGCCTCCCATTGATAGATGTAGTCGTTGGCATCTGATGTGACCGGCAGCGCCAGCTGGTCGTCGACCAGCTTGTCGGCCTGCGCCGCGGTCGGCGCCAGCGTCTGGTAGCCGAGCGTGCCGCCGGCACTGGCGAAGCGATAGGCGGCGACGGCGTATTTCATCATCCGCGGCTGGCTGGTGTAGTTGCCGCCATTGTAGTCGGGATCGTTGCGGATCGTTTCCAGCATCGTCCGCCGCAGCATCCAGTTGCGTGCCCCCATCGCTGTCGGCTGCGAGGCCATCGGCACCAGCACGTCCATCATCCGCGGATAGCGCACGCCCCAGATCCAGGTGTGCATGCCGCCCATCGAGTTGCCGATTACGAGCCGCAGGTGCTTGATGCCGAGCCCTTCGGTGACGAGCCGATACTGCGCGTCCACCATGTCGTTGTAGTCGTATTTCGGAAAGCTCGTGCGCATCGCGTCCGACGGCTTCGACGATTTGCCGTGGCCGATGCCGTCGGGCATGATGATGTAGTATTTCGCCGCATCGAGCGGCTGGCCGGGGCCGAACAGCTGGCCGGCAAAGGTCGGCGTCAGCATGCTGGCCGCCGAGCCGCCGGAGCCGTGCAGCACCAGCACCGGCTGTCCGGTGGGCGCGCCGACCGTGGTGTAGTGCAGCCGCAGTTCCGGCATCACCTCGCCGCTGTGAAACTTGAAGTCCTTTGCGATCCACTCGCCATCCTGCGGCGTGGGATAGTCTGCAGCCATGGCCGGTACCGACATCGAGACAACAACAGCGGCCACAAAGGCCGCGCACCAACGGATCATTATGCTTCTTCCCACGCGCTGCGCATTTGTCCAGCCGCTTGCGTGCAAGCCTAGCATGACGGAAGGCGTCGTCCGATAGCGGCGCCGCGCCCCTGACGCAGAAGTGTCCGGTTAACTCGCCTTCAGCACGTTCAGCGCATACCATCCCCAATAGACGCGGTGACGCTGGATCAGGCCGTCATCGATCTCCATGACCTCGACCAGATCCATCTGATCGCCGTCCGGAGACTGCCGCGGATACTCCCAGGTGAGAAGGCGGCCGTCGCTGAAGAAACCCTGCTTGAAGCGCCGCCGTTGCGGCGGGTTGGTACGGAACACGCGCGTGATGAACTCGCGGAGCGCGTCGCGGCCGCGGACGATCCCGTCGTTGGTCTGCATCAAATGCTGGACCAGCTGGCTCTCGATCGAGGCGTCGGCTGCGTAGAGCGCGAGCGCCGCCTCGAGGTCCTTGTTGCCGAGCGCTTCATCCCAGAGCCTGTAGATGCGTTCCGCGTCGTTGCTGCCGGCTGTCATGATCGTTTCCCTTGTGTTTGGTCGACTGCCGCCCATTTGAACGGAAGAGGCCGCCGCGACGTTTCAGGAAAACCTGAAATGAGCTGCGCGGCACGGCGCATGCGGGTAGGACGTTTCGGCGCGATCCGGAGGACGATGCGGTGGGATCATCCGAGGCCTTGCAGACAGGATTTTCGCGGATCGCCGAGGCACTGGGCGATCCGGTCCGCGAGGCGATGGTCAGTGCGCTGGCCGACGGCAAGGCGCTGCCGGCGGGCGAGCTTGCTGCGGCTGCCGGCATTTCGCCGCAGGGCGCCAGCGCGCATTTGCAGAAGCTCGTCGACGCCCGCGTGCTGTCGGTGTGGGCACAGGGCAGGTTCAGATATTACCGGATCAGGGACGACGACGTCGCGGCGCTGATCGAGAACCTCGTCGATCTTGCGGCCAAGGCCACCGTCGGGCGGCGGCGTGCGATGCCGGCCGAGCAGCTCAGGCAATCGCGCACCTGCTACCACCACCTTGCGGGTCAGCTCGGCGTGCTGTTGTCGAATGCGCTGATCCGCCGCCGCCTGGTCGTGATCGACGGCCGCGATGGTCGGGTGACCGAGCAGGGGTTGGCCTGGTGCCGGGCCGAGGCAATCGATTTCGATCCGGCGCGGCAGCCGCATCTGCGGCTCTGCAACGACTGGACCGAGCGCGTGCCGCATCTCGCCGGTCCGTTTGCCAATGCCGTGCTGGCGCGGCTGATCGAGATGCGCGGCGTTGCGCCGCATCGGATTCCGCGCGCATTGCGGATCACCGACCGGGGGCGGGCGTTCTTCGACCGGCTTGGCGTCCAGGTTCCGTTCTGAAGGCGACGAGGTGATCTAGCGGCCGTCCTCGACCTCGGTCTCCGGGCGGTCGTTGCCGGATGCGGTTTCGGTCAACCATTTGCCGTCCGACGTCTCGTACTGGATCGCCTCGGTGCGGCCGGGGACGCGCTGCTCGTTGGCGGCGCGTCGGGCAGCGGCGAGTGCCGCGGCGTGGGTAGGAAATGGTTCCGAGAACACCCCGTTGACGGTATAGGCCCAGCCGCCGTCGTGCTGGACGACCTTGTAGATCACGTGGCTCATCCGGAACCTCGCTCCACCGTGGACGATGACACTGCCAGAATAGACCACGATGTCGTATTTTGCAGCAGCCGATCGTCCTTGAGAGAGCCGCCCCGTTGCCGCGGGCGAGGGAGACCGACATGTGCCGTAATATCAAGACGCTGTTCAACTTCGAGCCGCCCGCCACCGAGGACGAGATTCACGCCTCGGCGCTGCAGTTCGTGCGCAAACTGTCCGGCTTCAACAAGCCGTCGCAGTCCAATGAGGCCGCCTTCAACCTCGCCGTGACCGAGGTCTCGAATGCCGCGCGCAGGCTCCTGATCTCGTTGCAGACCACGGCACCGGCGCGCGATCGCGAGGTGGAGGCGGAGAAGGCGAGGGAGCGTTCGCGCCTGCGGTTTGGCTGAGGGCGGGGCGTACCGTGACGCAGGTCACGGTGCGGCGCCGCGCGTCCGGGCATCGGTGTCGTTCACCCGATCCCGGAGCGACGCCATGAAGCCTGCCCTGCTCACGTCCTGTTCGATTGCGTTCGCCGTGCTCTGGACCTGCGGCATGCTGTGGTCGAGCGGGACGATCGACCTTGCCAACGTCATCATCCTGTCGGCCTGCGGGGCGCTCGCGGGCGTTGCCTGGTATTACGCCATGCGCTGGGTCTTCCAGCTCATGCACCTCGCTCGCCCCTCCGATCCTCCGGCCAATCCGGGCGCGGAGCAGTAGGCATCGGGGCGACACGGACAGAGCTGGCCGTGTCGCCGCGCGAGGACAGGAAGGATTACTTCTTGTCCTTCTTGCGGTGCTTCTTCTTTTTCTTGTGATCGTCGTCCTCGTCGTCATCTTCCGCAAAGTCGATGGCGTCGACGTCAAGCGCGATCGCCTCCGCTGCCGCGCGCTCGGCGGCATCGCGCTCGGCGAACTCGGCGGCTTCACGCTCCTTGGTGCGCTTGTAGTCTTCCCAGGCGTCGAAGATCATGTGCAGCCACGGCATCACCTGTTCGATCGACGGCAATTGTCCGGGCGGGCCGGCTTCACCGCGCGGGCCGGCCGGTCCCTGCGGTCCCTGTGGGCCAGCTTCGCCGCGCGGACCCTGCACGCCCGCCTTGCCTTGCGCTCCCGGCTTGCCCTGGGGCCCCGCCTTCCCGACCAGTCCGGGCTTGCCCTGCGGACCCGGCTTGCCGCGCGCACCTTCCGGCCCCGGCCGCCCCGGATGTCCTTGCGGACCGGGCCGACCCGGCTCGCCCTGACGGCCCTGCGGCCCCTGCGCCCCTCGTGACCCCTGGCGGGAGATTGTCTCGTCAGCCACTGATATGCTCCGTCGCGATTTCAAGCCGCTTGTAACAGAGGTTGGATGACGGCTTCAATTCTGCCGGGCGCGGCTGATGCAAGCGATCAACAATCATAATTCGATGCGAAGATCGTGACGGGAGGACGCGTTGCGGATTCTGAACGACAGGCGCGGGGCAGTTGCAGGCGACGCAACAGGGACGCTGACGTTCGACATCGTGGTGACGCGGCACGATCTGCGCGACGAAGCGGCGTTTCGCAACACTGGCGTCCTCGATCTGTATGCCGAGCTGTTTCCTCCGAACGAGCGCGACGCCCCCGACGACATTGTGCGTTGGGTGTTGTCAGATGATGTCGGCGAGCGACGAGAGTTCAGCGTCGGTGATCAGCAGCTGTCATATTGCCTCGACTCGCGCTGCTTCATCCTGCGCGCGGAAGGGCGCGCGATCGGCCTCGGCTTCTTCACCTACGATCACGCAAGCGAGCTGATCTACTGCAACTATGTCGGCGTCGCGAAGGCGTGGCGCGGCGGCGGCCTGGCGGGCCGGTTCTATCGCGAGATGATCGAGATGCTCGACGCCTTGTTTCCGCGCAATATCGGCGTGGTGCTCGAGGTCGAGCCGTATGATCGCGATCGCCTGGCGGCGATCATCGGCGATCTCGAACTGACGGGCATGAGGCGGCTCGCAGCGGATCAACAGACCGAGATTCGCAGATTGCTGCGCGTCAACTGGTACGACAAGCTTGGCTATTGCTTCTTCTGCGACGCGCGCGGCATGCAGCCGCTTGAGTGTCGCTCGCCATGCCTCGATCCATCGCTATTGCCATCCGCTTGGGGCGGCGCGGAGGAAAATTATTGGTTGGCCTGGCAGTCGCGGACCGGCGCGTCCTCGGCGGAGGGCGAGCGCGCGGGTGAGCTCTGGCAAAGAGCCGTCGCTGCGATCTATGTCGAGATCCTCGCAAAATCGCTGGTCGACGACGATCCGAAGGGGCGGCGCGACTATTGGGACTATGCGACGGCGCTGGTCGCGCAGACGCTGCAACAGGCCGCGACGACCGAGGTGCGTCTCGCTCGCTGCCTTGATGCCGGCGGCAGCGAGCTGTTGTCGCGCTGGCGGCGGCTTTCGATCGACCTGCCGATCTAGCGTCGACGTGCCGCTCATGCGTGATGCGATCCGGTTGAATCGTCATCACGCTTAGCTCGTTGTCCAAGCACGATCTTCCCGGAAAGCCGCTTCGCGCGTTTCCGGATCTTGCTCTAGGCTGTGGCGTGCTCGCTCAGCGGCACGTCGATGCCGTCGGCCGAATATTCGCGGATCTTGTTCCGCAATGTCCGAACCGACAGCCCGAGCACGCGCGCGGCGCGGGTGCGGTTGCCGTCGCAGCGCGCAAGCGTTTGCAGCACGAGCTCGCGCTCGACTTCATCGACGGTCGCGCCGATCAGCAGTGGGACGATTTCATTTGGAGCCAGCGACGGCAGCAGAGCTTCCGGCGACGGTACGGTGGACGCGTAAGACATGAACTCCTCCCGATCAACGCCCGCTTCGTCGGTGAAGCGAAGACATCGAGAACCAACTACCCCGTAGATCAACGGTGTGCCGGTTTGGTTAACAAGCCCTTAACGCGCCCCTAACTCCCTGCTCTGTAAGCAAAATACCCAGAAATCGCCACGATTGCGGTTCCATCCGTCACAATGTGCGGTAGCCGCCATCGACCATCACGATCGATCCCGAGACATAGGCCGACAGGTCCGAGGCGAGGAAGATGGCGGGGCCGACGATGTCCTCCGGCTTGCCGGCGCGGCCGAGCGGGGTGTGGTCCATGAAGACCTTGACGAGGTCGGGATTGGTGGCGCGCACCTTCTCGTTCAACGGCGTCTCGATGAAGCCCGGCCCGATTGCATTGACGCGCACACCATCCTTGCCGAGTTCGGCGGCCAGCGCCTTGGTGAAGCCGAGCACGCCGTGCTTGGAGGCGGTATAGGCCGGCGAACTCGGCGTGCGCAGATGCACGAAGGACTGGATCGAGCCGATGTTGACGATGCGTCCCTTGTTCTTGCGCAGTGGCGCGAGGAACGAATGCGTCACGTTGAACACGCCGGTGAGATTGATCGAGATGATGTCTTCCCAATCCTTGATCACGGCCTCGTCGGTGCCGAGCATGCCGTTGCGGCGCGCGATGCCGGCATTGTTGACCAGGATCGAGACCGGCCCGGCCTTGTCGGCCACTTGCTTTGCCATCGCGACGCAGGCGTCGCGATTGGTCACGTCGAGCGCAAAGCTCTCCGCCTTGCCGCCGGCATTGCGGATCTCCCTGGCCGCTTCCGCCGCCGCATCGCCGTTCATGTCGAGCAGCACCACGCGCGCGCCCTCGCGGCCGTAGCCCAGTGCGATGGCGCGCCCGATGCCCGAGCCCGCACCGGTGATGACGGCGATGTGATTGTCGAGAAGGGCCATGGCGTTTCCTCGTTCTGATTTGTGAGCGTTGTCGACAACACTATTCAAAACTGCGCCAACCGAAACGCCAAGCCGCGTTTGCGCGTTGCTGTTATCCGGATTCGGATGACAGTTACGGACCGCGGACATGGACCCGCATATCAGACACTGGAAAGTTGCGATCGAGCGCTTTTGCGCGGCGCCGGATCCCGACTACCGCGAGATGGCCAAAATGGTCGCGGAGATCGCCGCGACCGACATCGACGAGACGCTGCGGCATGCGGCCGCACAGGTGCTGCCGAGCCTGCGCCAGGCGGCGATGAAATCGGCCGACCGCCGCACCAAAGCGATGGCGCTGCGCCGTCTCGGCATCGTCAACGACGCACTGCACATGCTGTCGGCACCGCGGTTTGGCCAGCGCGGCCTGGCGCCGAAGGCGCTGACGCAGGAGGAGCAGTACCGGCAATTGCTCGGCCTGCCGTTGGGCCGCCGCCTCGCTGCGACCGAAGTCCAGCAGGCTTTCAAACGCGCGGCCAAGACGGTGCATCCCGACGGCGGCGGCAACGGCGCGGCATTCCTCGAACTCGCCGCCGCGCGCGACGCCCTGATCAAGCATCACTGACGCTGGATCGCGTCATATCTGACAGCACAAGGACGGACGCCGCGCTGTTGCCGCGTGTCCGCCCTGTGCGTGATCGAATGGCGTTCGCTCAGAACGCGCAGGTGCCGTTGTTCAGGAGGCCGGTCTTGTAGCTGAACGCAGCGTCGAAGGTCGGCAGCTCCTCGCTGACGATGGAGAAGTTCGCCGGCCACGGCGTGGTCGGGATGCTCTGGTCCCAGATCTGGCAGAAGCCGGTGTCCTGCCAGCGGATCAGATGATAGGGCGTGGCGCTTGCCGGGCTTGCCGCAGCAAGCACGGACACGGTGGCGGCAATGGCGGCACAGGCAATCGCAAGACGACGCATGGGAAATCTCCGGTTTGAAAATGAATGCTCCGCGGGGCAATCCTGGAGCTCAGGGGCCGATCGCCCCGGACATGCAGTGAGTATTGCAACCCCGGGAACAGGTTCAACACCGGTCGTGCGAAAGCACCCGTCAACAAATCGGCCATCGCTGTGCCAAATTGCGCCTGTTTACGCGCTTGCTACAGTCGGAGCATCGCGATTCGCAGCCGTGTCACGACGCGAGCAAATCGACGAGAGCAAATCGACGTGAGTAAATCCTGGGGAGACCACACATGAAACCTTCATCCACCCTGCGTGCCGCGCTTGTCGCGCTGCTGGCGTTCACCGGCCTTGCGTTCTCTTCCGCGGCCCGCGCCGACAGCGGCTTCGTGACGCTCACGATCTACAAGGCCGGATGGATCATCGGTGGCTCCGGCGGCAGCGGCGTGTTGACCTTCCGCGGCCGCTCCTACCGGCTCTCCACCGGCGGCCTCGACTACGGGCTGGTGTTCGGCGGCTCCAAGACCGTGCTACGCGGCCGGGTCAGCAACATCAACCGTCCGTCCGACGTTGCCGGCGTCTACGGTGCGGCCGGCGCGGGGCTTGCCGTCGGACGCGGCGCGCGTGCGATCGTGCTGACCAATCAGAAGGGCGCGGTGTTGGAGTTGACCGGCCACCAGGTCGGCCTGATGGCCAACGCCGATCTGAGCGGGCTTGCGATCACAATGCGGTAGAGCATTTCGTTCGGTTTATCCCCGTCATCCTGAGGAGCGCGTCTTCGCGCGTCTCGAAGGATGCACGGCCCGGCTGGTGGCCGATTCATCCTTCGAGGCTCGCCGAAGTGGCTCGCACCTCCAGCGACAATGGCATAGCCATTGCGCGGGGATGACGGGGACAGCTAGTCTAAAGCGTTGAGTGCGCGAAGCCGCGTTCACCTGAACAGATGCAGCGCGGCGTATTGCAGCAGCATGATGGTCTTGGCGTCGACGATGCGGCCGTCGCTGATCATGGCGAGCGCGTCGTCGATCGCAAGCTCGAGCACCTCGATGTCCTCGCCCTCGTCGGCGAGCCCGCCGCCGTCACCGATGCGCATCGCGGCGTCGTATTCGGCGACGAAGCAATGCAGCTTCTCGGTCACGGCGCCCGGAGACGTGAAAGCCTCGAACACCTTGCGCACATGCGCGAGCCGGTAGCCGATCTCTTCCTCCGCTTCGGCGCGGATGCGTGCTTCCGGCTCGGCATCGTCGAGCATGCCGGCGGCAACCTCGATCAGCAGATCGTCATAACCGTTGGCGAAAGCGGGGAAGCGGAACTGGCGCACCAGCACGACGCAGCGGGTCGTCAGATTGTAGGGCAACAGCGCCGCGCCGTTGCCGCGATCGTAGACCTCGCGCACCTGGGTCTGCCATTCGCCGTTGGCGCGCCGGTAGTCGAACGTCGCGCTCTTCAGCTCGTAGCGGCGCTTCGAAAGCAGCTCGACGTGCTTGACGCGAACGCGGTCGGCGATGCTCATGCGTCGGTCCTCAGCCCTCTCACGGCGTCGCTTCGCGCCCGTCGAGCCATTTGGCCAGCATCACCGAGGTCGACTCGTCATAGCCGAGCGATTGGTAGAACGCGCCGGCCTTGGCGTTCTCCCGCCGCACCAGCAGTTGCAGCTTCGGCACGCCGGCGGCGCGCAGCCAGTCCTCGGCCGCCGCCATGATGGTGCGGCCAAGCCCCTTGCCCTGGCGGTTGGGATCGACCGCGACGTAATAGACCCAGCCGCGATGACCGTCGTGGCCGACCATCGCGGTCGCCACGATCGCATTGGCGTCGCGGCCTACCAGCACGGCTGAATTCGGTCCGCGCCGCGCCAGCGCGATGTCGGCAGCAGGATCGTTCCATGGCCGCGTCAGGCCGCAGGCCTGCCACAGCGCGACGACATCGGCGATGTCGTTATCGGTGATCTCTGCAATGGCGAGGGAGGCAGAGGAGGAGGGCATCGTCGCCTGCGCGGTCACAGCACCTTGCCCGGGTTCATGATGCCGAGCGGATCGAGCATCGCCTTGACCTGCCGCATCAGCTCGATCGCGACCTTGTCCTTGACGTCAGGCAATTCGTCGCGCTTGAGCACGCCGATGCCGTGCTCGGCCGAGATCGAGCCGCCCATCCGCAGCACGATCTCGAACACGACGGCATTCACGTCGTGCCAGCGCGCGAGGAAGTCGGCCGCATTGGCGCCGACCGGTTGGCTGACATTGTAGTGGATGTTGCCGTCGCCGAGATGGCCGAACGGCACCGGCCGCGAACCGGGGATCAGCTTCACCACCGCCGCATTGGCCTCTTCGATGAAGGCGGGCACGGCGGCGACCGGCACCGAGATGTCGTGCTTGATCGAGCCGCCTTCCGGCTTCTGCGCCGCCGACATCTCGTCGCGCAGTTTCCAGAACGCCTGGCGCTGGCTCAGATTGGCGGCGATGACAGCGTCATCGACGATGCCGTCCTCCATGCCCTGGGCCAGGATCGCCTCCAGCGTGTCGCGTGCATCGTCGCGCGACGACGACAATTCCATCAGCACGTACCAAGGGTGCTTGCTCTCAAGCGGATCGCGGATATCGATGCCGTGGCGGATCGAGAAGTCGACCGCGACGTCGGCGAGCAGCTCGAAGCTCGTCAACGCACCGGCCGCTTGATCGCGCGAGATCGACAGCAGCTTGAGTGCGGCCGCCGGTGAAGCCAAGCCGACATAGGCGGTCTCGACCGCACGCGGCCGCGGAAACAGCTTGAGCGTGGCCGCGGTAATGATGCCGAGCGTGCCTTCGGCGCCGATGAAGAGGTTGCGCAAATCGTAGCCGGTGTTGTCCTTTTTCAGCTTCGACAGCGCGTTCAGCACACGGCCGTCAGCCAGCACGACTTCGACCCCGAGCGCCATTTCGCGCGCCACGCCATAGGCAAGGGCTCCGGTGCCGCCGGCATTGGTCGAGAGGTTGCCGCCGATCGTGCAGCTGCCTTCTGCGCCGAGCGACAGCGGAAACAGCCGGTCGACCTCGGCTGCCTTTTGCTGCGCGATCTGCAGCACCACGCCGGCCTCGCAGGTCATGGTGTTGGATTCGACATCGATATCGCGGATCTTGTCGAGACGCCGCAGCGAGACCACGACCTCGCCATTGTGCGGCGTCTGGCCGCCGACCAGGCCGGTATTGCCGCCCTGCGGCACCAGCGCGATCCTCTGCTCGGTCGCAAGCTTGCAGATCGCAGCGACCTCGGCGGTCGAACCCGGGCGCAGCACCAGCGGCGAGCGGCCGTGGAACAGGTCGCGTTCCTCGGTGACGTAAGGCTTGATGTCGGCAGCATCGGTCACCGCATATTTCGCGCCGACGATGGCGCGGAATTTTTCAAGCAATTCGGGCGGAAGCGGCGGCACCGCTGATTGGACGATGTTCATTTTTTCTTGGTCTTTCACTCAGTCGGGGATCTTTGCCTAAGCATGCCCTTCGCGCAAACGCTTCGCGTTTGTCGCGAGGGAAAACCGGTTCCCGCTTGGCGACAACGCGGCCGTTCCGGTCCGGGTCATGCTTGTTACCGCCCAACGGCTGCGCGGCGCAGCCGGTCATTGATGGCTTCGCCCAATCCCTCCTCGGGAATCGGCGTCACCGCGATCGCATCCGCGTTTCTCTTGTCGAGAGTGCGAAGGTAGCCGAACAGATTGGCGGCGGCCTCGGCAAGATCGCCGCGCTCGGACAGGTTCATCTCCACCGAGGCGCATTCGCGCCGCGCGACCTTCGCCGGCCCGAACGACAGCAAGGCTTCGCCGACATGGACGTCGCTGGCATTGAGCCGGACCGGTGTCCGCGGCGCGTAGTGCGAGGCGAGCATGCCGGGGGCAACCGGCTGGGCGTCGCTTTCCGCGTCTTGCAGCGGCGACTGCAAGGGCTGGCCGAGCACGCGCTCGATCTCTGCGCGCGTCAGCCCGCCCGGTCGCAGCAGCACCGGATCGGAGAAGCAGCCGACGATGGTGGATTCGACGCCGACCTCGACCGGCCCGCCGTCGACGATCAGGTCGATGCGGCCCGCCAGATCGCCGTTCACATGCTCGGCGGTGGTCGGCGAGACATGGCCGGAGAGATTGGCCGACGGCGCTACCACGGCACCGCCGAAAGCCTTGATGATGTCGCGCGCCACCTTGTGGGCCGGGATGCGTATGGCGACCGTGTCGAGCCCGGCGGTCGCGAGTTCCGCAACTGGGCAGGACAGCGCCTTCGGCAGCACCAGGGTCAGGGGACCCGGCCAGAACGCGTCCGCCAATCGCAGGGCCTGCCCATTGAACAGGGCAATCCGGCGGGCGGCGCCCAGATCGGCGACATGGGCAATCAGGGGATTGAAGGCCGGCCGGCCCTTGGCCTCGTAAAGCCGGGCGATCGCTGAGGCGTTGCCAGCATCTGCGCCGAGGCCATAAACCGTCTCGGTCGGAAACGCCACCAGGCCGCCCTCGGCCAGGACCCCGGCGGCGGTCGCCGTGGCGGCGGCGCCGGCGGACAAAACGTGCGTTTTCAGACCTGTATCCACTGTGACTAGATTCCTCAATTGGGTGCCTTGTGGTCCCTTGCGGTCCCCGAAACCCGACGCTATAAGCCGGCCCTCAGTCGGAGTGTGGCTCAGCCCGGTAGAGCACTGCGTTCGGGACGCAGGGGTCGCAGGTTCGAATCCTGCCACTCCGACCAGATTTCCTTAGGTTTTTTGTTCTCATCGGTGACCGTTCCCGAGTCAACCACCGATTTGACCACCGAAACATACCGCGCTTTTTGGCCAATGGCTGCTGCCGCCCCGTGCAAATGATCGGGATGGTGATGGCCATAGGTATCCTGCAAGACCTCCGACGACATGCCGAGGAACCCGGCTGCCTCCCAGATCGGCACGCCGCGCTGCATCAGCCAGGTCGCCGCCGTGTGGCGCAACGTGTGCGGAGTGACTTTCCCGGGCAGCTTGGCCAGATCCACGGCAGATTTGAAGCCTTTCTTGACGGAAGCGACCGGCTTGCCGTTGAACTCGACGAAGCAGGTGCTGATCAGCTTCCGGTCTTTCCAACGACGCATATGAGCAAGCAGCCGGGGTGGAAGGGGAGCTGGCGTCTGACGCTTCTTGGTGGCTCGCTTCCCGATCGGCCTGCGATAGAAGATACCACGCTCCAGATCAACGTACGAGTGCCCAAGCTCGGGGTATGGCGATGCCGCTGCGATCGCGCCGGCCCTGGTGCCAGTGTAGAGGCCGATCAGGATAAATCTGGCAACGTGTCGCAGTGGCCGGCGGTCCGTCCATACCGGATCGCCCTTTGAGCTGCCGGCGTGGACCGTCTGCTTTTCGCGGTAGCGCCAACATTGCCAAATCAGGGCTGCCGCCTCCGTGCGCGTCAGCCACCGGTCGCGCGCCTCGCCTTTCGGCGGGAGGGATACGCGAACCGTACCCCGGTGAAAGCCCTCTTTTGCATGATGGTTGATCGCAGCACGAAAGGTCTCGAGGTCACGCCGCGCGCCGCCCTTGCTGCCGCGATGTTTGACGTAAGCCGCGCAGGTTTGCGCGTTGACCGCCGACAGCTTCTTGCCGCCCCAAAAATCGTTGAGCCGGTCGATCCTCGCTTCAATTTCAAACTGGTCGCCTGGCTCGCCAATGTCCGTCAAATAAATCGACAGCACGTCCGCACAATCGATATCGTCGATATCCCGTCGCGTGCGCTCGGGCTGATACTTCTTCGCAATATAGTTCGCTAGCGCTTGCTCTGCTTCCTGAGGTGGCTTTGTTCCAGACGTGCCCGCAAGGCATCCTGTGGCGATATGGCGGTCACCGTCCTTGATGATCCAGACCGCTCGGGCGACAACTTTTCCGTTGCGGTACCGTGCTCTTCGCTTGTAGAGCCGGGCTCCTTTACCTGGACGCGGCATAGACTCCTCATCCTTTCTATGTATCGAAGTGTTGTAAAATCTTTCCCTGCAATTCTCTCAATTACGAGTCTTCCGCGGGCGCCCTCTCTGCGCAGCCCAGAAGCCGTCATCGAACCGTCGGGAAATGCTATTGCTGCCGCAGTTGAGAGTCTGATGGGGGCATCTTGATCAATGCTGCCCCAATCAGGCAACCTCGTCTTCATATCGATGGTCTTGCGAACGAGGTTTAACGCTACCGGCAATTCCTGACGAACCTGCTTCGACTGGATCTGTAAGCCGCTTCGGTGCCTCTAGGGCATCCGAATTGTGACCGAAGACTTTCTTTTGAGTCGCAAACGTTCTGAAGCCTTTGCCCTGCCAGCCTGACCGAGTGACCCGTCGGATCTGACGCGGACTACGAGCCTGAACGGCATCCATGATGAACGTCCTGCGCTGCTCTCCCGTCGGCAGCTCAGCACCAATCTTGAGTAGATGTCGTTCCAATGCCCTGAAGTCCGAAGTGTCGGTCCTTGGAAGCTCAATAATCTTTCGCGGGCCACGAACCATGGCGATCCGAAGTCTCAGGTAAGAAGTGTCCTCGGACGCGTCATGGATCGTCGCAATGTTCTTGATAAATGGCTTGGGCATCGCAATCTCCTGTGTGCAAGGCGTGCAAATCCAGCGTGTGCACAGTGCGCACACGGGTTTTTCGGCTCTAAACGGCTGACGATTGTTTCAGTGATTAAGTGCAGTTCAGTCAATTTCTAGGCGCAGCTTTAAGTTCGTCTCCCCTAGTCAGGTGGCGACATCGAAGCCTCCTCTGGTCTTAGTCACATCGAATAGAACAAGACGGCTTTCGAGCCCGATTTCATGGAGGTACGGGCCAAAAGGCTACGTCGCAAATGCCTCATGATATGAGGAGCCCACCAACCGGCCTGAGTCATGAGGTTCGTATGATAACCGACCGAAACGCGCTGTCCGTTCATGGAATACGTCATCGACGTGAATGGACGTTTTCGACAGCTTATGCGGACAGGCGTCTGAGGCATCTTTCCATGTCAACGAACAATGTACTTCCCCTAGCATATTGCCCATAACACCTGGTTATTGGTTGTTGTTCGCCCGCGCATTGACCAACCACCGCATTTACAGCAATTTGCGAGTGAAGGAGAGAGGAGGGGCAAGTGCTGGGCCACTTCGCTCAGAATCAAATCACGGGCAATTGCTCGACAAGATCCTCAACCGGTAGGCACGAGCAGATTAAGACACGGTCGCCAAAGGCATTGTCAACGCGTCCAACCGGGCTCCAGTATTTGTCCACGCGTGAGCTGCCCGCTGGGAAGCAGCCCTCGGTACGCGTATAAGGCCGATGCCAAGCATCGTCGGCGATGTCGTGCACGGTGTGCGGCGCGTGGCGCAGCGGGGAGGCCTCGACCTCCCAGCGGCCCTTCTCGATCTCCGCGATCTCGCCCCGGATCGCGATCATGGCGTCGCAGAACCGGTCGATCTCGAACTTCGATTCCGATTCCGTCGGTTCGATCATCAGCGTGCCCGCCACCGGGAAGCTCATGGTCGGCGCGTGGAAGCCGTAGTCGATCAGGCGTTTTGCGATGTCGTCGACGGTGACGCCGCTGGTCGTCTTGAGCGGCCGCGGATCGACGATGCACTCATGCGCAACGCGGCCGCGCTCGTTGCGGTACAGCACCGGGAAGTGCGGCTGCAGCCGTGCGGCGATGTAGTTGGCGTTGAGGATCGCGATCTCGGTCGCCCGCGTCAGGCCTTCGCCCCCCATCATCAGGATGTAGATGTAGGAGATGGTCAGGATCGACGCCGAGCCAAACGGCGCGGCCGACACCGCGCCGATCGCATGCGCCGTCGCTCCATCGGTTGCGGGATGGCCCGGCAGATAGGGCGCAAGATGCGCCTTCACGCCGATCGGGCCCATGCCGGGGCCGCCGCCGCCATGCGGAATGCAGAAGGTCTTGTGCAAATTGAGATGGCTGACATCGGCGCCGTAATCGCCGGGCCGCGACAGTCCGACCTGCGCGTTCATGTTGGCGCCGTCGAGATAGACCTGGCCGCCATGGGCATGCACGATGTCGCAGATCTCGCGGATATGCTCCTCGAACACGCCGTGGGTCGACGGATAGGTGATCATGACCGCGGCAAGGTTGGCGGAGTGCTTCTCCGCCTTGGCGCGAAGATCATTAACGTCGACGTCGCCGCGCGCATCGCACGCGACGACCACGACCTCCATGCCGACCATCGCAGCCGAGGCCGGATTGGTGCCGTGCGCGGAGGAGGGGATCAGGCACACCTTGCGGTGCGGCTCGCCGCGCGCGAGGTGATAGCCGCGGATCGCCAGCAGCCCGGCATATTCGCCCTGCGCGCCGGAATTCGGCTGCAGCGAGACCGCGTCATAGCCGGTGACGTCGCACAGCCATTGCTCCAGCCGCTTGAACAGCGCGTGATAGCCCTTGGCCTGATCCGCCGGCGCGAACGGATGCAGATTGCCGAACGCCGGCCAGGTCAGCGGGATCATTTCGGTGGTGGCGTTGAGCTTCATCGTGCAGGAGCCGAGCGGGATCATCGCGCGGTCGAGCGCGAGGTCACGATCGCTGAGCTTGCGCATGTAGCGCAGCAGCTCGGTCTCGGAACGATGCGTATTGAACACCGGATGGCTGAGGAAGGCGCTGGTGCGCCGCAGCTCCTTCGGCAGCGCCTCGTGCGCACCGGCCTCGATCTCGGCATAGCTGAGCTTGCCGCCGAACACGCGCCACACCGCCTCGACCGTCTCCGGCGTCGAGGTCTCGTCGAGCGCGATGCCGAGCGTGGTCGCGCCGATGCGCAGATTGATCCGCTCCGCCTGCGCGCGGGTGACGAGCTCGATCTGCTTGCTACCTGCCTCGACGGTCACGGTATCGAAGAACGCTTCGCTGGTCGGCGCAAAGCCGAGCTTGCGCAGGCCGGCCGCGAGCACGGTGGCGCGGCGATGCACGCTGCGTGCGATATGGGTCAGGCCCTCGGGACCGTGATAGACCGCATACATCGAGGCGATCACGGCGAGCAGCACCTGCGCGGTGCAGATGTTCGAGGTCGCCTTCTCGCGGCGGATATGCTGCTCGCGGGTCTGCAGCGCGAGGCGATAGGCGGGCTGGCCACGCGAATCCACCGAGAGGCCGACGATGCGGCCGGGCAGCGAGCGCTTCAGCGTGTCGCGCACCGCCATATAGGCGGCGTGCGGTCCGCCATACCCCATCGGCACGCCGAACCGCTGCGCCGAACCGATCGCGATGTCGGCGCCGAGCTCGCCGGGCGAGGCGAGCAGCGTCAGCGACAGCAGGTCCGCCGCGACGATCGCAAGCGCGCCCTTGGCGCGCAGCGACGCGATGGCAGGCTTGAGGTCGCGTACCGCGCCCGACGTTCCCGGATATTGCAGCAGCGCGCCGAGCACATCGGCGTTGTCGAGCTCGGTCAGGGGATCGCCGACCACCAGCGCCCAGCCCAGCGGCGCGGCGCGCGTGCGCATCACCGCCACCGTCTGCGGATGCACCTCCTTGTCGACGAAGAACACCTTCGCCTTGACCTGCGAGTGGCGCTCGGCGAGCGCCATCGCTTCCGCCGCGGCGGTCGCCTCGTCGAGCAGCGAGGCGTTGGCGACGTCGAGCCCGGTGAGATCGCAGATCATGGTCTGGAAATTGAACAGGGCCTCGAGCCGGCCCTGGCTGATCTCCGGCTGGTACGGCGTATAGGCGGTGTACCAGGCCGGGTTCTCCAGAATGTTGCGCTGGATCACCGCGGGCAGGATGGTGCCCGAATAGCCCTGGCCGATCAGCGAGGTGAACACCTGGTTCTGCGCGGCGAGCTCGCTCATATGCGCGAGCGCCTCGGTCTCGCTCAGCGCCCGGCCGAGATCGAGCGGCGCCTTCTGCCGGATCGACGCCGGCAGCGTCTCGTTCATCAGCGCCTGCAGGCTCGCGGCGCCGACCGTCTCCAGCATCGCGTTGACGTCGCGCGGCGACGGTCCGATGTGGCGGCGGACGAAATCGGTGGCGGCTTCGTTGATCGGCTTGAAGGGCGCGTTCATGACGTGATCCTCGGAGTGATCCTTTAGGCGGTGTGCGCGGCGTAGGCGGCCTCGTCCATCAGGCCGCCGAGCTCGCCCTTGTCGGCAATCTTCAGCTTGAAGAACCAGGCCTTGCCGCCGGCGTCGGAATTGACCAGCGCGGGCTCGGCGGCGAGCGCGTCGTTGACCTCGACCACCTCGCCGGAGATCGGCGCGTAAACGTCGGAGGCGGCCTTGACGGATTCGACGACAGCGGCGGCCTCGGCCTTCTTCAGGCTGCGGCCGACCTTGGGCAGTTCGACGAACACGACGTCGCCGAGCTGCGACTGCGCATAGTCGGTGATCCCGATCGTGGCGACGTCGCCCTCGATGCGGAGCCATTCGTGGTCGGACGTGTACAGCGTCGTCATGGGGTCGATCCTTTGGCGTTCAGCGTTTGTAGGTATTGGGGACGAAGGGCGTAGCGGCGACTTTCAGCGGCAGCCGCTGGCCGCGCACTTCGGCGAAAACGGTGGTGCCGACGGCGGAAAGGGCCGTGGGCAGGTAGCCCATCGCAACCGGCGCATTGAGGCTCGGGCCGAAGCCGCCCGAGGTCACCTTGCCGATCTGCTCGGTCGAGCCGGCATCGGCGAACAGCGCGGCGCCTTCGCGCACCGGTGCGCGGCCGTCAGGCTTCAGGCCGACCCGTCGGCGCGCAGCGCCATCTGCGAATTGCGCGAGAATTTTGTCGGCGCCGGGGAAGCCGCCGGCGCGGGCGCCGCCGCTGCGGCGAACCTTCTGCACCGACCATTCCAGCGCGCCTTCGACCGGTGTCGTCGTGGTGTCGATGTCATGGCCATAGAGGCACAGCCCGGCTTCGAGCCGCAGGCTGTCGCGCGCGCCGAGCCCGATCGGCAACACGTCGGGATTGTCGAGCAGCGCGGTGACCAGGGCTTCCACCTTGTCTGCGGGCACGGAAATCTCAAAGCCGTCCTCGCCGGTATAGCCGGAGCGCGAGACGAAGCAGTCGACGTCACTGAGCCGGCGCGGACCGGCGTCCATGAATTTCATCGAACCGACATCTGCACAAAGTTTCGCCAGCACCGATTCGGCTTTCGGGCCCTGCAGCGCGATCAGCGCGCGGTCGGCCAGCGAGACGATCTCGCAGGCGTCGGAGAGATTCGCGCGCAGATGCGCCTCGTCCTCGGCCTTGCAAGCGGCGTTGACCACCAGGAACAGGTGATCGCCGAAATTCGCCACCATCAGGTCGTCGAGCAGGCCACCGTCATTGTTGGTGAATTGCGCGTAGCGCTGCCGTCCCGGCGCGATACCGACGATGTCCTGCGGCACCAGTTTTTCCAGCGCGAGCGCGGCATCCGCGACCTTGCCGGATTTGGCCTTCAGCACGAGCTGGCCCATGTGCGACACATCGAACAGACCGGCTTCCTTGCGGGTGTGCAGATGCTCCTTCAGCACGCCGGCCGCGTATTGCACCGGCATGTCATAGCCGGCGAACGGCACCATCTTGGCGCCGCGCGCCAGATGCAGCGCGTGCAGCGGGGTCTGTTTCAGCGGGGAGGTTTCGCGCGCAAGCATCACAGGGCCCTCGCGGTTCCCGCCGGGGACCTATTTCCCCTTGAGAAACCTGCAGAAAGCCCCATCTGTCGCTGTGCCTGAGAGTATTATCCCGTCGGCGGACGCATCGGGGCGAACCCCAGCGTCTCTTTCCAGATGTCAGACGTCACGCGGTCCTTTTGCCTGAGAGTTTCCGGGGCGGTTGCTCCTTCGGCGCCGGCGATAAGGCCGGTCTCTCCCGACGTGATTGCCAGTTGAAGCGCTCACGAAACATAGCCAAGCCGGACTTGTCAATCCAAGCACACTAAGTACCTGGCCATTCAACCGATCGCTGAAGACACGTTCTTCGCCGGAATGCTCACGCTGCACGAGCCGCTAAGTTCGCATGAAACCGCTTTCGGCAGGCCGTCTGAAGGATCATGCGGCTTGTCTCCATGTGAGCCTTGTTTCCCCATCGTTAGATCCGCTCACGTCAAGCGTCAGCCGATATCGAGCCGAGAGCGGCAACAAATCCTGTAGTGTTTCAAGGCTCACTCATCCCCGACCCGAACCTCTATCAATCGCGAGAGACCATTCAAAATGCCTGTCAACAAAAGCGCAGCCCCAACCAAGATCGGTGCGATATTCATGTTTTCTGGCGGCGTCGCCGAACTGGGCCAAGACTCGTTCGACGGAGCGGACGCCGCAATGCATTTCATCAATTCGCGTGATGTATCGTCTCGAAAGTTTGAATGGGTGAAGGCCGACGGATCATCACCCGAAGAAGCTGCCCAGCATGCTGAAAGAATGATTACTCAAGAGGGAGTGCGAGCGATCGTCGGTTGCTATGGGTCGAACCACAGCATCGAAGTGTCGAAAGTATGCGAGAAATACGGGGCGGTATTATGGACCCAAACCGCGTGGGCGGCATCTCTGTTCGCCCACAAGCCGAAATATACGTTTCGTACCAATACCTACGCTACTCCAGTCGAGGAAGCTGCTGTCGACTACGTTCTGCACGAGGTCACTCCGCTCCTGGCAAAGAAGAGCGACCTTCGGGTCATGGTAATCAACGAAGGGAGCGCGTATGGCGTGAGTTGTGGCGACGAGACCGTCAAGGCCCTGACTGCGAAGAACATCAAGCCAATACAGCGCTACACGTACGACGCAAGGTACGATGGGGCCGATCTCGATTTCGACAATATCGTCTGCCGGATCAAGGAACAAAATCCGGACGTCCTGTTTGCGAGTTCGTTCATTCGAGACTCTGTTGGAATTCTAGATGCGATGAAGAGGGCGGGCTATCGTCCGCCCGTTATTATGACCTCCTCCGCAGGATTTGGTCTGTACACTCTAAATCTGGCCGGCGAAATGACGGAAGGAATCTTGTCGGCAAATGCTCCTGCGCTCGTTGCGCCAGCCGCGCTGAATGAGACTGGCCGGCGTCTGCAGGTTGAGTACGTCAGCCGGCTAAAAGGGTTGACCGGAAGGCAGCCATCCGGATTCAACGCAATGTCTTTCTGTGCTGCGTACTCGCTACTGAACGATGTCATTCCAAAGATTCAAGGCGAGATGACCGCCGAGAGCATTCGTCACGCAGCAATGTCGCGGGATATTCCGCTCGGAACTTACCCCAATGGCTGGGGCCTCAAGTTTGATGCGGTCGGGCAAAATGAAAGGTGCCCGGTTTCAATTGACCAGTGGCAGAAGGGCTCATTGAACACTGTCTGGCCTCGGCAGATGGCTACTTCCATCGTCAACGGACTGCCGTTGCCTCCAGTACAGTAAGATCGGGCTGAAGAGGGGCGAGCTGTTTGCTCGCCCCCAGCGCCAGATAGCATCGCATTAGCCGTAAACCGAGATTGCAAATGCAGGTCGATCTCCAATCTTCTGATGAAGACCAGGCCGTTGGCCAATTGTTGACCTACGAGAGCTTTCGGGTCGGGCAGGTCATCGAGCTCGGTTGGATATCGGTGTCCGAAAGAGACATCGCAGACTTCGCAAGTCAATTCGACCCTCAGTCCTTTCACACTGATGAGGAAAGGGCCAGGCATTCCCCATACAAGGGCATCATCACAAGTGGCTGGCATACCGCTGGACTGTTCATGCGCCTCTACGTCGATCGCATTCTCAATCGAGCGTCATGCCTAGGCTCTCCAGGTGTGGATGACCTGCGATGGATCGCTCCAGTCAGAGCGGGGCAGAGGCTGCGCGGCGTCTTGACTGTCGAAAGACTGGAACCATCGAAAAGCCGGCCGGATCGGGGAACACTCTATCCGAGGTGTGAGCTGTTCGATGAAGACAAAGCCCTCGTGTTCTCGATGGTACTCAAGACCTTGTTGAAACGTTCACCGTCCGCTTCCTGACCGACCGGATCGGTGGTGCGCTGCTACTCAGTGGACTCGTCTCGACGATACCAATGGGCAGGAGTCACTCAGCTGATCTGGTCGCAATCTCCCTTGTGGCCAGGCGTATGAGGAGCCTCCTCAGTCATTTGGTGCTCGGAAACACGTTTAGGCCATCGGATGGCAATGGCACCTCCTTCGAACAACGGTCGCCGCTTAGAGCATGGAGAGCCTATCATGCTTAAACTCTACTACTCGCCCGGTAGCTGTTCGCTCGCGGCTCACATTGTGCTCGAGGAGATTGGTCAGCCCTACGAGCTGGAACTCGTGTCGGCAGCCGGAGAACACGAGGGGGAAATGACAGCCACAGCGAAGTGGAGGGCTGTAAATCCGAAAGCGCGGGTTCCGGTGCTTGCTGGGGTCCCCGGACAAATTGCGGGCAGTCCTGACGTGCTCACTGAAGTGCCGGCGATATTGTTCTATTTGGCGCGGTCCGATCCGGACGCCTGCCTGATGCCTCGGACATCAGCGGGCGAGGCGCGTTGCCTCGAATGGATGAACTATCTGTCCAGTAGCGTGCACGCTACAGCATATGCGCAGATCTGGCGTCCGTTGCGCTTCGTTTCTGACCAGCAGGCATTCGGGCCGTTGAAAGCCAAGGGCGTGGACAGTGTCCGCGACCAGTACTCCTACATTGAGTCTATCTTGACTGACGGAAGGGATTGGGCCGTGCCCGGGGGGTATTCCATCGCTGATGCTTATCTGCTGGTGTTTTACCGATGGGGAAGTCGAATAGGGCTCGACATGCGCAATTCTTTTCCCGGATGGACTGAGCTTGCCGAAAGAGTCAAAAGGCGTACCGCAGTTCAACGTGTGTTTCAGCGCGAGAGAATTAGCCTCTATTGAGCGTATAGCCCGCGGGGCGCGCTAGGCTCACGGGTGCCTGCTCGGAAACCTATGTCTTGCCTGGTTGGGTCAGACCACCGATTTGCACTGACCTGCCGATGAGGCGGACGTAAAAGAGCCCCGGCGGCAACTGCCGCCGCCGGGAAGTCTAGGGAGAGAACACCCACGTCACCTCAGTCAGATCGATCCAATGAGCGATCATCATTGCGGGTAGTCCGGTCATAGCCTCATTCGGCAATAAGTAACAAACGAGAACTGCTCACACGATCCTGCAGTCGAAGTCACTGCGCCTGGACTGTTAGCGCCAGTAACAGAAAAGGCGAGGGGTGTTCGCTGGCGCGCTGTTGTGTGTGCGATAGGTTTGCCGTTGAAGTAGCTTGTCGCACCCGTATGGAAATGCCTCAGTGGGTATCACGCATGGTTCGCGCTTTTACGATGTTGACGTTCACCGAGTCTGTGAAGGCCGCGCAGTCAATGAGAGGCTCTCGGGAGTTCTGCGCATCGCTGGAAGCAAAGTCGGAGAACAGGGTTATCGATGAGCGCAGCGGCTCGTTCATATCGGAATGCGACAGTTTTTTGTTGGGGACCGCGAACCGAGATGGATGGCCTCACGTTCAGCATCGAGGTGGCCCCAGAGGCTTCCTTCGAGTTTTGGGGCCGACGACACTAGCATTCGCGGATTACTCGGGTAATCGACAGTACATAACGGTTGGCAATCTGTCGGAAAACGATCGGCTCTTCATTTTCATAATCGACTACCGAGAACGCCGTCGGCTGAAACTCTGGGGGCGCGGTGTCGTCGTTGAGGACGACAGGATGCTACTTGCTCGCGTCGAAGTGCCGGGCTACGCCGCCAAGGCGGAGCGTGCTATTGTCGTGCACGTCGAAGCATGGGATTTCAATTGCGGTAAGCATTTTCCCGAACGCTAGATGCGATACGAATCGATAGGCACGCGCCCAGCGCTCAAAGACTGCTGTTGGGGCGCTCTGCTTATAGCGGGAGTGTCGAATTGCAGGGATCTACGCGCAACGGATTCTAGGCGTGCATCCCGACGTATCCCGGATCTCGAAGGCAACTCTGTCAGATAAACCACGGAGCGCTAAAGTCGGCCAATCGGTTGTTACATCACGTTGGCTTGAGCGACTTGGTTGACCTCGAGCCATCGTGACCTTGCGAGTTCTGCGCATTCAAACGTGAAAATGCTTCATCGCAAAGATCAGTATTGTTCGTTGGCAATGCCGCGGGATGAGTTGTAGTTCGCAATCAGGGTTTCTGCACGGCACGCCGCCGTTCTTCTCGTCAGCGACCGAGAAATGGAAACAAGATAAGGAGAACCAAATGAACTCGCGATTCGAGACCAAAGAACCAACGATTGGCGGATCAGTGTATGTCAAGCCGGCGGCGATCGATTGGAAGCCGTCTCAATTCGAAGGCATTCAGATCAAGGTGCTTTACGAGCGGCCTGAGGCCGGAGAGCTGACCTGTCTCCTCAAGTGGGAGCCTGGCGCGCGGTTACCATTTCATCAGCACCCCGAGCTCGAGCAAAGTTTTGTGCTCGAAGGGTCATTCTACGATCATGACGGCATTTGCCGCGCCGGGGAGTATGTATGGCGTCAGCCTGGCTCATACCACGAGACGCGAAGCGATGAGGGCTGCATTCTGCTCGCGGTGTACCGAAAGCCGAACGTGTTCGGTAACACAGCCGGATTTGGTGTCGAAGCCAAGACTGAGGCGAAATAGCGACCTGAGCCAGGAACGATTAGTCTGGAGGGTGCTTTCGCTGCATGGGCAGCGAAGGTGCCGCTAAGGAAGCCCCAGAAAGTCTTCGCCGGAAACCTCACGTTGGCGTATGACCAAACGCAACTACAAAATAATTCGTAAGGTCGAGGAAACTCCGAACATTCTTTCGATTTACCTCGCCGCCGAGGATGACACGGCGCTCGCGCCGTTTCGCAGCGGTCAGCGGCTTGTCTTTGACGTCCCCGGAATCGGGGAGCGAGAATATCTTTTGTCAGCCTTCTCGGCCAGGCCGAAGAGCTATCGCATTACGATCGCTCATGATGGCCGGCCGACCGTGCCAGATGCATACGCGCCGGACTACTGGTACCACCAAGTGGATCGCGGCGGCGTGGTGCGGGCTGACGGACCTACAGGAAGCTTCCAGCTACCTGAGCGTTTGGATCGTCCAATAGTCGTTGTTGCTTCGGGTGTAGGTGAATCCTTCGTTGCGGCAGTTGCCGAAGAGCTCGCCGTCCGGGCGCCGCGTCACCGCGCCAGCTTTTTTTACTCTACCATCAATTCGAATACGTTCGGCCTGAAGACCAAAGTTGAGTCGCTCAGGTCAGAGCTTAGCAATAGCCATTGGCGGAGCTGCTTCGTTGAACCGCTCGCGGACGATCGGCAAGGACGGGATTTCGATCTTTGCGGACCAATAAATGCTTCCCTCATCGCCGGCGCGCTTTCGGACCAAGGGAGCGATGTGTTTGTCTGTGGGCCGACGGAGTTCGTTAATTGGGCGGAAACCGAGCTAGCTTCGAATATGCGTGGCGTACACTCGATACAGATTCAATGGCTGGGAGAGGCCTGTAAACCGCGGCCGATTGTACCTGAAAAAAATGCCATTGACACACCGACAGCTTGCTACGTTCGGTTCACGCTTTCCGGGGTAACCGCAATCTGGACGAAGGAGCAGGGCACTTTGCTCGACTTGGCGGAAACGGTCGGGCTGGACGTGCCGTACTCGTGTCGAACGGGTGTGTGCGGTACGTGTGCCCAGAAAATCGCTGCTGGCGAGGTGCTGCCTATCCGCAAGACCCATGCAGAAACGTCGAGCGAAGAGCAACTCCTGTGCTCATGCATTCCTCTTACCGACCTCGAAATTGAGCTGTAATCCACCTCGGGCTGCTGACGAAGCATGTAAAAGCGCGCGAGGAAATGCTTACAGTGGCTTCGTGAGCCGATTTCTAGCGGTGAGATGTCGCCGTCTGCGAGATATTAACCCTCTTGGCTGTGCGCGCGCGATGCTTTGGCTGTCGCGACGCATCACGGGCAGATTCATTGCTGAACGCGGCTCCGCTCTTGATGTCAGCTTCTTCACTGGGCCTGAGCTGTCCCAGCATCCAGTCACGGAAGATCGCGATACTCTTTAGTTTTCGGCTTTCCGCACGCCATACCATAAAATAAGAGTACTCATCCGGTATCGCGCAATCGAAGAGGCGGACCAAGCGTCCGGAGCGAAGATCGTCGGCAACAAGGGTGCCCCTGGCGAGCGCAATGCCATGCCCTTCCGCTGCAGCCTCGAGCAAAAGAGCGGCGTCGGTGTACGATGTACCATGATGCGGCTCCCGCATATCCGCGCCCGCCGCGTTGAACCATGCTTCCCAGGGTTGGTGTGGATTGAGCAAGAGGTCTGCGTGCGCTAGCTCGGGCAGTGATCTGGGGTAGTTTCCGTCACGGTAATTCGGGCTGCAGACGGGAAAAATGAGCTCGCCGATCAACCTCTCCTGCTGCACGCCCGGCCAGCCTCCTGGACCATAGCGGATCGCCAGATCGACGCCGTCTGACGCGAGGTTGGCAAGTTCGGTTGTTGTCCGAAGTGCCAATTGAACACCAGGGTGATGAGTGTGAAACGAACCAATTCGGGGGATCAGCCATCGCGATGCGAATGCCGGTAGCAGGCTGATGGTCAGAACATCAGATCGGGCACGTTGTGCGCTTCCTTCGAACGCGCGTTCTAGCAGTCGGAGTCCTTGGCGGATTTGGTTAACAAGTATCTGCCCGCGCTCGGTGAGCACCATCTGCCTACCTTGTCGCTGAAACAGCTTCGTGCGCAGTTGCGCTTCAAGCGCCCTGATCTGATGGCTGATCGCTCCGTGGGTAATGTGTAGCTCCGCCGCAGCGCGGGTAAAGCTGAGATGACGAGCCGCAGCTTCGAACCCGCGCAGCAACTGCAGTGGCGGTATGTGCGAAGATGTCATGCGGGCTCCGGTCGTCCTGTCAATGACTTCAGATCCTGCGGTATGCTCTTGCTCTCGCTGAAGATTACGCAGGCATCCCGGCCCCGGCAATTGGTATTTTGGCGTCCAATCGGTCCGGACGTTCGTTCATGGCCAAGCCGTGGAGGCCGTCGCTACGTCGAACTTCCTGTTGACCAGGCAGTAGCGCACTTGCTCGTGTCCCGCTTTTGCAGCGGAGACGCTATGACGTCAGTTCGTCGAAAGCCGCGAGCGCCTTGCCCGCATAAACCGTAGCAGGGCCGCCGCCCATTTCGACCGAGACGGCGATTGCTTCGACAAGCTCTTCCCTAGTCGCGCCGTGCTTGATTGCGCTCTGCATGTGGAAGACGATGCAACCTTCGCATTTTACGCTGATCGAAATGGCGACGGCAATGAGCTCCTTGATCTTGGCCGGCAGAGCGCCATTCTTGTTGGCGGCAAGCATGACACTCTGGAAAGTCTGCATGACCTGCGGCGCAGCTTTGTAAAGGGCTGTCGCCTGGTCGCGGAGCTCTGCTGATAGCGTTTTCGCTTCCATTGTACCTGTCTCCCTCAATCGACCGGACGGTTAAATTGCGTGCGGATAAATCGGAAATGCCTGACTGAGTTCGCGCACACGTTTGGCAATCGATGTCTCCCCAATCAAAATCAGCGGATCTCTCGCGGCAATGTTCAGGGTTTTCAGGATCAATGATCCGATTTCCCGGAACTCCGTTTCCTTGAACCCCCGTGTGGTGACGGCGGGCGAGCCCAATCGGATCCCCGAGGTGATAGCCGGCTTCTGTGGATCAAAGGGGATTCCATTTTTGTTGCAAGTCAAGCCGACATGGCCAAGCGCCAGTTCGGCGGCCTTGCCCGTCACTCCAAGCGGGCGCAGGTCGACCAGAACGACATGGCTGTCGGTGCCGCCGGAAACGATCGCAAGACCGCCCTCGGCGAGCGAGGCGGCAAGGACCCGCGCGTTGGCAATCGTTTGCTTCGCATACGTCGTGAACGACGGCTGAAGCGCCTCTCCGAATGCCACAGCTTTTGCGGCTATGACGTGCATCAGTGGACCGCCTTGGGATCCTGGAAAGACTGCCGAATTTAGCTTCTTCGCGAGATCCTCGTCGTTGGTCAGAATGAGCCCGCCGCGTGGTCCGCGCAACGTCTTGTGCGTCGTCGAAGTCACGACATGTGCATGGGGAACCGGGCTCGGGTAGGCATTGGCAGCAACAAGGCCAGCAACGTGAGCCATATCGACCATCAGTTTCGCGCCAATTTCATCGGCGATCGTCCGAAACTGTGTGAAGTCAATCTCACGAGGATAGGCCGAACCGCCCGCAACAATTAGCTTTGGCCGATGTTGATGCGCCAGGCTGCGGACTTCATCCATATCGATCAGGTGGTCCGTCTCGCGTACTCCGTAAGGGATCGCCCGAAACCACTTACCTGAGATCGTGACGGCGGCACCGTGCGTGAGATGACCGCCATGCGCTAGAGAAAGGCCCATAAAGGTGTCGCCGGGCTCCAGAAGCGCCAGGAATGCAGCAAGGTTTGCTTGTGCTCCGGAGTGAGGTTGCACGTTGGCAAATCCTGCGCCGAAAAGTGCCTTCGCCCGTTCAATCGCAAGCAGCTCGACTTCGTCAACAAACTCGCAGCCTCCATAGTACCGGCGTGCGGGATATCCTTCAGCATACTTGTTGGTGAGCACGGACCCCTGAGCTGCGAGGACCGCTTCTGAAACGATGTTTTCGGATGCAATCAGCTCGATCTGACTCTGCTGGCGGCGCAGCTCTCGATCGATGGACGCGAACACGGGATCATCGAAACCTCGTCGCGTCATTTCCACGACATTATCCATGGCTACTTCCTTTGTTCAGCACTCGGGGACGTTAACGGCGAGGCCGCCTCGAGATGTCTCTCTGTACTTGTCGTGCATGTCGGCTCCGGTCTGACGCATCGTCTCGATGACATGATCAAGCGATACCTTGTGGGTGCCATCGCCGGCGAGAGCCAGCAGCGCTGCATTGATCGACTTGATTGCGCCGAATGCGTTGCGTTCGATGCACGGGATCTGAACGAGCCCTGCGACCGGGTCGCAGGTCATGCCGAGATGATGCTCCATTGCAATCTCAGCAGCATTTTCGATTTGTTCGTTGGTGCCACCTAGGGCGGCGGCAAGTCCTGCAGCCGCCATCGCGGCGGCCGAGCCGACCTCACCCTGACAACCAACTTCCGCGCCGGAGATGGAAGCGTTGTGTTTGATGATGCTGCCGATCGCGGTCGCAGTGAGAAGGAATCTGCGCATGCCATTCACATCGGATCCGTCGCAGAAGTCACGGTAATATCTGAGAACGGCGGGTAACACGCCGGCGGCGCCATTCGTCGGTGCCGTGACGACCCGACCACCGGAAGCGTTCTCCTCATTCACGGCAATGGCAAAGGCGGACACGTACTCGAACGCTTCGCTTGGGGAGCGTTGGTTGGCCAGCGCAGCAGACCGAAGTCTCTGAAACAGCTTCTTCGCTCGGCGCGGGACTTTCAAACTGCCGGGCAGGTCCCCATCTCGATCGAGGCCGCGATCGACACACGCCATCATCACTCGGATAAGGGTGTCTAGAAGTTCAACGATGGAAGGCTCGTCCCGGCGTGCCAGCTCGTTGACGAACGCAACGTCAGCTATGGTGCAGAAATTGGCGCGGCATATTGCCAGGAGCTCATCCGCCGACCGGAAATCGAAGCCGAATGCAAAGGTCTGCACCTTTGATGCGCCGCTGTCTCCGTCGCGTTCGACAAATCCCCCTCCAACGGAGTACCAGACCTCTGAGGCGATGATTTCGCGGCGTATATCGAAGGCTTGCAGCAACAGCGCATTGGGGTGACGGTCGTAGACCGTTTGCCTGTCAAAGACGATGTCGCGTGCTTCGATGAATTCGATTGCAGTATCATTGGGAAGAACAACGCTGCCACTCGATCGTATCTCGGCCAAGATCGAGTCGGTCTCATCCGGCTCCAGCTGGTCGGGCGAGTGTCCGGAGAGCCCGAGCAAAATCGCAGCGTCCGTTCGATGGCCTTTACCAGTCCAGGCCAGCGATCCGAAGGCGGTAACGGCTATTCTGCTGGTCCTTTGTTGCCGCTCTGCGCCTAGGCCTCTCACGAAAGAGGACGCGATCTTCATCGGTCCGATCGTATGTGAGGAAGACGGACCGACCCCAACCTTGAACAAGTCACCCAGCCCGATGGGCAACATGATTTGCTCGCCGCGTTGCGCAGCCCGCTCGAGCAGGGTGGTTATTGCTGTTGTTAACGCAGATACCGACATGAAGCACCTCTAGCCATCGATCAAATCGATCGAGCTGTTGAAGCGCCCCATCTGTCTTTTTGGCCTGAGAGTGTTATCCCTTCGGCGGATGCTGACCGCATCACTTTCCAGATGTAGATCCGACACGGTCCTTTTGCCTGAGAGTTTCCGGGGCGGTTGCTCCTTCGGCGCCGGGTATCCGGCCTCTCCCGTGGTCAGATAGACTTAGTTACTTCTCTAAAACTCCAAACACTGATGATTGAAAAATAGCTGCCGAGTGGGCTGTATCGCAGTCGCCTGGATCGAGCAAGGGCGCGCCGTTCTGTCGTCCGTGAAAACGGTTCACCGCTTGGTCGAATACTGTTCGTTTGCGTTCACCGTAGGCAAATACTTAGTTTGCCGAGCCTCTCATCGGTGAAGCAACACGTCAAGCGGCGGCGATGTTGCGCACGATGTTTGATTTCGTCCGGGCTTCGATGCGAATCCCGGTCCTCGTTATAGACCCGAAGAATTGTGAACTAGCAGGCTGCTCAATGACCTGCAGAACTGAGAGGGTTGAAACGTCGTGTGCGGCTGTCAATGATCATAATTTGCGATGTCTGCCCGCTTGCTCCGTGATGCTGCTTCAACTTGGCAGTCGCGGACGCCCGGTTCGTTTGCTCCGGGCAATGCGGTGCATGTCTGCAGAGCGTTTGGTTCAGTTCGGCGAGCGCTTTCCAGGCTGACGCGACTCTTCGCCGCCGTTTCACGGAACTGCTGATGATATGTCGCATCGAGATCGATAGGGGATTCGTGTGTTCGGGTTGAATAGCCGAGATGCCATCGCTGAAGTCGGGAAAGAAGAAGTGTCCCGATCAACGGACCAATCACGCTCCTCATTTCTCGCGGTTCGCGACGTCAGCGTCGTGTTCGGCGGCATCATCGCACTGAACGGCGTGTCGTTCGACATGCGCCATGGACAGATCCTCGGGCTGATCGGGCCGAACGGCGCCGGCAAGACGACGCTGTTCAATTGCCTGTCGCGGCTCTATCAGCCGTCGTCGGGCGACATCCTGATGGAAGGCAAGAGCATCCTGTCGCGCCCGCCGCACCGGATCGCCGAGATCGGCATCGGCCGCACCTTCCAGAACGTCGCGCTGTTCCCCAACCTGTCCGTGATCGACAATGTGCGCGTCGGCGCGCATGCGCGCACCTCGAGCGACATCGTCAGCGACTCGCTGCGCCTCGCCTGGGTCCGCCGCGGCGAGACCGACATGAACAAGAAGGTGCACGACATCCTTGGCTATCTCGATCTCGAGGACGTCGCCCACACCGTGGTCTCGGGACTTCCGTTCGGCACCCAGAAGCGCGTCGAACTGGCGCGCGCCCTGGCCGCGGATCCGAAGATCCTGCTGCTCGACGAGCCGGCCGGCGGCCTCAATCACGAAGAAGTCTATGTGCTCGGCGACCTGATCCGCAAAATCCGCGACGACCGCAAGATCACCGTGCTGCTGGTCGAGCATCACATGGGTCTCGTGATGTCGATCGCCGACCACGTCGTCGCGCTCAATTTCGGCCGCAAGCTTGCCGAAGGCACGCCGGCCCAGGTCCAGGCCGACCCTGATGTCATCAAGGCCTATCTGGGGAGCAAGGACCAATGACCACGATGCTCAACGTCAAGGACCTGCGCGCCTATTACGGCCAGGTTCAGGCCCTGCACGGCCTCTCCTTTTCGCTCAACGAGGGCTCGCTGACCACCCTGCTCGGCGCCAACGGCGCCGGCAAGACCACCACACTGCGGGCGATCTGCAACATGGTGCGCTCCACCGGCGCGATCGAGTTCGAGGGCAAGCCGATCGGCACGCGCTCGACCGAAAACGTGGTCCGCCTCGGCATCGCCCACGTGCCGCAGGGCCGCGGCACCTTCACCAACATGACGGTGGAGGAAAACCTGCAGCTCGGCGCCATCAGCCGCCCGGACAAGAAGGCGATCGGCGCCGACATCGAACGGATGTACGAGCATTTCCCGGTGCTGAAGCAGCGCTACACCCAGCAGGCCGGCACGCTGTCCGGCGGCGAGCAGCAGATGCTCGCGGTGGCGCGCGCGCTGATGCTGCGGCCGCGCCTGATGCTGCTCGACGAGCCGTCGTTCGGCCTCGCGCCGCTGATCGTGCGCGACCTGTTCCGCATCCTCGGCAAGATCAATCGCGAGGAAAAGGTGACCATCCTGGTGGTCGAGCAGAATGCGCAGCTCGCGCTTGAGCTCGCCGACCAGGCCTACGTGATCGAAACCGGACGGATCGTGATGTCGGGCAATGCCAAGGACATCGCGAACAACGAAGACGTCCGCAAATCCTATCTCGGCTACTGAGGGAGCTGGCACAATGGAGCTTTTTGCCAACCAGGTCCTGGCCGGCATCGCCACCGGCGCGATCTATGCCTGCATGGCGCTCGCGGTGGTCATGATCTACCAGGCCATCGACCATCTGAATTTCGCCCAGGGCGAAATGGCGATGTTCTCGACCTTCGTGTCCTGGCAGCTGATGCAATGGGGCGTGCCGTATTGGGGCGCCTTCGTGCTCACCGTCGCCTTTTCGTTCGCCGCCGGCATCGTCATCGAGCGGTTGCTGTTCAAGCCGCTGGCGAAGGCGCCGATCCTGACCAACGTCGCCGGCTTCATCGCGCTCTACGCGATCATCAACTCGGTCGCCGGCCTGATCTGGGACTTCACCATCAAGCAGTATCCGACGCCGTTCGGTTCCTCACCGTTCCTCGGCAGCCAGCTGATCTCGACCCATCAGGCCGGCATGATCGGCATCACGCTGTTGATGCTGCTCCTGCTGTTCTTCTTCTTCCGCTTCACCCGGGTCGGTCTTGCGATGCGCGCCGCCGCATCGCTGCCGGAATCGGCCCGGCTGGTCGGCATCAACACCTCGTGGATGATCGCGCTGGGCTGGGGCATGGCCGCCTCGATCGGCTCGATCGCCGGCATGATGATCGCACCTGTGGTGTTCCTCGAGCCTAACATGATGCTCGGCGTGCTGATCTATGGATTTGCCGCAGCCGTGCTCGGCGGCCTGTCGAGCCCGTTCGGCGCCGTCATGGGTGGCTTCCTGGTCGGCGTCTTCGAGAACCTCGTCGGCACCTACATCCCCGGCGTCGGCAATGAACTGAAACTTCCGATCGCGCTTGCGCTGATCATCGTCGTCCTGGTCGTGAAACCGGCAGGCCTGTTCGGCCGCGCCATCGTGAAGCGAGTTTGATCATGAGCGCCGCTGAAGAAGTCGAAGTCGTCACCGAAGGCCAGGCCGTCGAGGCCGTTCCCAAGCGCGCCATGACGCTGGGCTACGGCACCTCGCTCGTCGTGCTCGCCGCGCTGATCCTGATCCCGCTGTTCGTCAAGAACTTCATCATCTTCCAGATGACGATGCTTCTGATCTACGGCCTTGCGGTGCTGGCGCTCAACATCCTGACCGGCGGCTCCGGCCAGTTCTCGCTCGGCCAGAGCGCGTTCTACGCCGTCGGCGCCTACACCTCGGCGATCCTGATGGAGCATGCGGGCATGAACTATGCCCTCACGCTGCCGATCGCCGGCATCGTCTGCTTCGGCTTCGGCTTCCTGTTCGGCCAGCCGGCGCTGCGGCTTTCCGGCGTCTATCTGGCGCTCGCGACCTTTGCGCTCGCCACCGCGATGCCGCAGCTTCTGAAGCTGGGCTATTTCGAGCACTGGACCGGCGGCGTGCAGGGTCTCGTGGTCACCAAGCCGGATGCGCCGTTCGGCCTGCCGATGGGGCAGGACATGTGGCTGTATTACTTCACGCTGGTGGTCACGATCGCGATCTATATCGCTTCGGTGAACCTGCTGCGCTCGCGCTCCGGCCGCGCCTTCATGGCGATCCGCGACAACGAGATCGCGGCCTCCGCGATGGGCGTCGACGTCGCGCTGTACAAGACGCTGGCGTTCGGCGTCTCGGCCGGCATCACCGGCGTTGCCGGCGGTCTCGGTGCCATCGCGGTGCAGTTCGTGGCGCCCGACGGCTACACCATCCAGCTCGCGATCTCGCTGTTCCTCGGCATGGTGGTCGGTGGCGTCGGCTGGCTGCCCGGCTCGATCGTGGGCTCTGCCTTCATCATCTTCGTGCCCAACATCGCCGAAGGTATTTCGAAGGGCCTTTCGGGCGCCGTGTTCGGCGTGCTGCTGTTCCTGTTCGTATTCCTGGCGCCGAACGGCACACGCGACTTGCTCAATATGATCCGAAGATCTGTTGGGGAAAAATGATGAGACTGGAGGAGAAAACATGCATTTGAAGTTTCAACGGAGCATTTGGATCGGGCTTGTCATCGCTCTAGGCGCATCTAACGCGTCAGCTCAAAAAAGCTACGATGCCGGCGCAACCGATACAGAGATCAAGGTCGGCAACATCATGCCGTATTCGGGGCCCGCATCGGCCTTTGGCGTGATCGGCAAAACTGAAGAGGCTTATTTCAACAAGATCAATGCTGAGGGGGGAATCAATGGTCGCAAGATCAATTTCATCTCCTATGACGATGGCTACAGCCCGCCCAAAGCTGTGGAGCAGGCAAGGAAGCTCGTCGAGAACGATGAGGTGCTCCTAATCTTCAATCCCCTAGGTACGGCATCGAACTCGGCGATCCAGAAGTTCATGAACGCCAAGAAAGTTCCGCAGCTGTTCGTCGCCACCGGCGCAACGAAGTGGAACGACCCTGCGGGCTTCCCCTGGACCATGGGCTGGCATCCCTCCTATCAGAGCGAAGCCCGCGTTTACGCGAAGTATTTGCTGAAGAACAAGCCCGACGCCAAAATCGGCGTACTGTATCAGAACGATGATTTCGGCAAGGACCTCCTAAGGTGGCTGAAGGATGGACTCGGAGCGAAGTCATCGATGATTATCGCTGAATCAAGCTACGAAATTACAGAGCCTACGATCGATAGCCATATCGTCAAACTGAAGGCATCCGGGGCCGATGTGCTCTTGTCATTCACCACGCCCAAGTTTGCAGCGCAGGCGATCAAGAAACTTGCCGAGATCAATTGGAAGCCAGTTCATATCGTCGCGAACGTTTCGAATTCGGTCGGAGGTGTTATTCAGCCCGCAGGTGTTGAGAATGCGCAAGGGGTTCTCTCCGCCGCCTATCTTAAGGATGGCAGCGATCCGCAATGGCGTGACGATCCGGGGATGAGCAGATTCGTTGCCTTCTTGAAGGATTACTATCCGTCGGGAAACAAGCTCGACAACAATGTCGTGTATGGCTACGCCGTAGCACAGACGCTCGTTAAAGTGTTGCAGATGTGTGGGAACAACCTTACTCGGGAAAATGTAATGAAGCAGGCCGCAAGCCTCCGAGACTTTATCCCAGACGCACTGTTGCCTGGAATCAAGATCAACACGTCATCGACCGATTTCGCCCCGATCAAGCAACTGCAGATAATTCGGTTCGAGGGCGACAGATGGGTCCTGTTCGGCGACACCCTGAGCGGCAGTGCCGACGAGAAATAGCGGTTATGCTCGAAACAGGCTCGGCGATCTTCCCGTGTGGCGGCGGATCAGGCGATAGAGCGCCGAGCTATCCTCGAATCCAACTCGCTCAGCAACACTTTCCAGCGATAAGCGCGTCGTCTGCAGCAGGTGAAGCGCCGCATCGACACGGATTTTCTGCGCGAACTTCATCGGCGACATTCCCGTTGCGAGAGCTAACCGGCGGTTCAGCGTGCGGGTCGTGGTGCCCGTTTGCAGGGCCAGGTCCTGGAGTGTGAAAGGCATCGCCAAGCGGCGACGCACATAGGCGTCGACCTTGCGCGCAATTGGATCCTGAGCGGCCAGAAAGGCCGGGATGACGTAGCGCGCCTGTGATGCGCGTTGATCGACGACGATATGCCGCGCCGCGTCCTCCGCAAGAGCGGGGCCGGCGAAACGCGAGACGAGACCAAACATCAGGTCGATGTGAGCGAAAGCTGCGCCGGACGTCCACACCCGGGTATCTTCCGTCAGCATAGAGTCGGAATCAGCAAGGCTTTTCGGAAAGAGCGATTTCAACTTTGGTGTCAGCCACCAGGTCGTCGTGCAACGCCTGCCGTCGAGCAGTCCTGCCTGGCCCAGCAGAAAAAACCCCGGTACAAGATGCTGCAACCGTCGTGCCGCCTCGCCACGCAGCGCGCAGCCAATTTGCTGCATGGGTGGCATCCGGCGCGGCAATCCTCTCATCCACTGCGGCGTCGGTTCCGGCGCCGATGCCCAGCACGATAACGAGGTCTCTGGGTTTTGACCTGCGTAGGGATTGTGCGGGCAAGCTCACGCCACCCCGTAGCTTGGCAACCGAGCCATCGCTGACAACCGCACGCCACTCAAAGACCGGCTCGTCAGCTAGCCGATTGACCGTATCCAGTACGTCGAGCGTGACCCCGAGTGCCGCCGGACTGGAGCCTTCCAGGATCAGGATATCAATTCTGACCATTTGGCAAAACCTGCATGATTATTGTCAGATGTGCCACTGTAAAACGAACGCCGCGTTTTGCAAGATCAACCATCAGCTACTAATGGGAGATCCATATGCCTCTTCTGTATGTCACGCTTACGCCGGGTGTTTTCAACGCCGCTGCTAAGCAGAAACTGGTCAAGGCCCTGACCGAGGCGGCTTTCATCGCCGAGTCGGTGCCCGACCTACCTGCTTCTCGTGCCAGGGGCATGATCCTGTTGCAGGAGCTGCCAGCGGGACAGTTCTACTCAAACAGCGAGCCGGCCGATGGAAAGCTTGGAGGCGTCTTCATCAACTACCAGCTTCCTGCCGGCGTGCTCGACGGGGCACGGAAGACGAAATTCGCTCAAGCTCTCAACGACGCGGTGGATATAGCTCTGGGCAAGGACAGACCTTATCCCGTCTTCACATCGGCGGTTATTCACGAGGTGACGGAAGGGCAGTGGGCGCAGAACGGCAAGATCCTCCGCTTGCCTGACAACGTATCGATCACCAAATTCGAGCATCTGGTCAGCATGATCGAGGGAGCTTAGTCATGACGAACGGCTCGACGGCCATGGATCAGGCGAAAGCCCTAATTGGTCGCGTTGGCTCGCGCTATCAATTGCCGACGCCCGCTCTCATCGTTGACGTCGAGGCGCTCGAACATAACATTGAGCGCATGGCACAGCGGGCCAAGAAAGCGGGGCTGGCGCTCAGGCCGCATTCGAAAACCCACAAGTCGGCAGCGATCGCGCGACTCCAAATCGCTGCCGGCGCGATGGGCGTCTGCTGTGCAAAGCTGGGTGAGGCCGAAGCATTGGCGAATGCGGGTCTTCGCAAATTGCTCGTCACATCGCCAGTGGTGGGTGCCGATACGACCGATCGTGCCATTGCGCTCGCAGGGACAGATGCGGACCTCATGCTCGTGGTCGATCACGAGCAGCAGGTTGAAGCTCTGGGGTCGGCCGCAGCCAAGGCCGACCGAACCTTGTCCGTGCTGATCGACGTCGACGTTGCGATGGCGCGCACAGGGGTCGCGACGCCCCCTGCGGCTATAGCGCTCGCGGGGAAGATCGCTAGCTACCCATCGCTTCGGTTGGTGGGCGTGCAAGGATACGGCGGCATCTGGCAGCATATCGTTGGCGAAGGGGAGCGGCGAAAAGCCGTGGCGACCGGTATGGATCGTCTCAGTGCGATTGTCTACGAGCTGCGGGAATTGGGGTATCGCGTCCCGCTCGTAACTGGTGGTGGCACGGGGACGTTTGCGGCCGACGCCGCGTTAAAAGTACTGAACGATGTCCAGCCGGGGTCATATATCTTTATGGACAATCAGTATCGCGACGCGCTCGGCCAGGATGACGATGGCGGATTCAAGCAGAGCCTGTTCGTACAAGGGCGTGTCGTCAGCATCAATGCGGAGAAGTGGGTCACCGTCGATGCCGGCCTCAAGGCCTTTGCGACCGATGGCCCGGTTCCCCGTGTCGCTGATCAGCGTTTCGCGAATGATGGCTATTTCTACTATGGAGACGAACACGGTGGAGTAATGCGTCCTGTCGGAGGAAATGGGATCGAGCTCGGAGAGCGGATCGAGCTCACCCCACCCCATTGCGATCCGACGGTCGACCGGTACTCGGTCTATCACTTCGTCCGTGGCGATACGCTTGTAGATATCGTTGACATCGAGGCTGCGCGCCGATCGCAGTAGTCGCGCGTTTTCAATTGTTAGCTGGTTACAAGGAGCAGGCGATGCCTAAGGGTTACTGGATAGCGCAGCTTCAGGTGAAGGATGAAACTGCCTACGATGAGTATCGCCGGCGGAACCTCGTGGCATTCGCCAAGTTCGGCGCCAAATTTGTCGTCAGGGGTGGGTCCTTCGAACGCGTGATGGGGGTGGGGCGCCAGCACAACGTGGTCATAGAATTTCCTAGTCACGAAGCCGCGCTCGCCTGCTATCTATCGCCCGAATATCAGGACGCTCTGCCATATCTGAAGAATGGGTGCGACGCCGATTTCCTCATCATTGCTGGCTATGAAGGAGCTCAGCCCGGTCGTTGATACAAACTCAAAGCTACATCGATGAAGTTGATGATGGATGGCGAGTGGAAAGGCGATATAGCGGCTCCGCCAAAGATGGTAAGTGCGGGCATGGTACACGATGGAAGGTTTCGCCGATCCCTTTCTAAAGGACCATCGTTAGATTATCCGGTCGAGCCTGGGAGATACCGTCTGTATGTCTCTTATGCATGTCCTTTTGCCCATCGCGCACTAGTGGTGCATGCCTTAAAAAGACTCCAGGGTCTGGTGCCAATTTCGTTACTACACCCGATCTGGGATCGACCAGAAGGTTGGACGTTTGACGCCAGCTTAGTGGGAGGCAATGCGGTCGCCAGCGACCTCCAATTCCTACACGAAGCCTACAGTGCGACTGACCCGGGCTACACCGGCAAGGTGACCGTCCCGGTACTATGGGATACGAGAACGCGAACTATAGTCAACAACGAGTCGATCGAAATTGCGAAGATGCTGTGCGAGGCGTTCGACCCTCTTGGTGCTGATTGTAAATTCGACCTGTATCCTCGGTCGCTGAGGCCACAAATTGATGAACTGAATGCAAGAATAGGCAACAATCTCTCAAAAGGAGTGTACGCCGTCGGGCAAGCGGAGAACCAAGCCGCCTATGAAACTGCAATGGATCGGCTGTTCGGATTTCTCGACGAGATGGAAGAGCTCGTTGGCGGTGGTCGGCCGTTTCTGCTTGCAGATCAGCCGACGCTGTCCGATGTCTTGATCTTTACTCCTTTGGTCCGCTTTGACTGCGTATACAACCCGCTTTTCCGTGCCAGTCGTCGGCGGCTCGTAGACTATCGTGCCCTCGCCGCGTTAACTAAGCGGATCTATCAACTCCCCGGTGTCGAAAAGACGGTACGGTTCGATCATATTCTGACCCATTATTATGACGGTGACTGGGGAGTCGCTAGTCGACGCGGTATCACGCCGGAAGCGCCGATAGTTGATTTCCGGTCAGCGCTTTAATCTATGTTCGAGCTGAGCGGGCGGCGTACTCCACGTCCAGAACTGCCGGTCGATTTTCTTCGCGTTTCTCAATATTGTTGACTACTCCGTGCGCTTCCGGTCAGCGCGCTTGGAGGTCGACCGAGGTCAAAACGTTGGCGCTCGATGCTCGCGGAACGTCGCCGTAATCGTTCGCAAAGCTCCCCGCGATTGCGGATCTGTCAAAGCCGAATGTAAGACAATTGCGGTTGATGGGAGCGACGGTAGTTGCAACTTTTCACCAACCTCGACTAGGCCGATCGGCGCGACCCGATGGGCCAACGCGGCGACAGCTAATCCGGCAGAGGCTGCCGCTGTGACTGCAGCTGTACCGCCACCCAGAAATACTTCAACCCAACTCACGCCAGCGGAATCCAAGGCTCGCGTGGCGATATTTCGAACACCGCATGATGCTGCCAATGAGGCCAAGCGAAGCGCGTCCCCCTCCTTGTGCGCAAAGGTTGGTGTGGCAAACCAACCAAAGCGCTCTTGAGACAGGACTTCTCCATCGCGTCGCTCGTTCTCACGACGGACGATTGCGGCATCGAGAGTGCCGCGCTCGAACGCATCCAGCAGATTTCGTGATGCATCGATCTGTACCTCGATCAGCAATGCGGGATCATAGGCGTGAAGCCGTGCCAAAAGCACCGGCAGCTCTGGCCCAGCGACCTGATCGGCGATACCCAGCGTGAAGCGGCGAGACATCGTCGTGAGCCCAGCGATCGCTCGCTGATGAGCGGCTAGGAAATCGCGCGCAACCCCAAGAAACGCGGCGCCGCGAGCAGAGAGACGGACGAGCCGAGGTGTCCGCTCGATCAGCTTTTCTCCCAAACGATTCTCGAGCCGTTTGAGCTTTACGCTGATGGCCGCCTGCGACGTGTCGAGCGCCTCTGCAGCCCGAGTAAAGCTTTGCAAGTCCGCGACCAGAACGAACGCGTGCACCGCGTCGACATCAAGCGTAATCATGGCATACATATCATCGTGTTATGTCTGATATATTTAGCCACGCTATTTCAATATAGTCAATCGGGAGGTAGGTTTTCGAGCAAGCGGCACAGCCCAAGTTCGGCACCCGATGCCCGCGCTAAGGCTCTTTGAATGAGCCAATTTCGCATCAGCAGCATTCAACAAGGGGATGAAACGATGGAGCTTATCGTCTGACCGATCTTGCGATCCGCATCGGCTTGCCGCCGTCAACGGCGCATCGACTGCTGACGACGCTGGAGAACCGCAGGTTCGTGCAGTTCGACCGCGAGGAGTCCAAATGGCACATCGGCGCGCAAAGCTTCGTGGTCGGCTCGACCTTCACGCGCTGGCGGAATTTTTCTGCCCGGGCACTACCTTATCTCCGCAAGCTGCGCGACCAGACTAGGGAAACGGCCAATCTTGCGGTGGTCAACGATGAATCGATCATCATCGTATCCCGGATCGAAAGCCGGGAGATCATGCGCTCGCTGACCAAGGTCGGCGGACGTGTCGCGCTGATTGCTTCGGGCGTGGGGAAGGCGGTGCTGGCCGCGTATTCCGATGCCGACGTCAACGCGATCATCCGCCGTCGTGGCATGCCGCGCTTGACGGAAAAGTCGATCGTTCGACCTGGCGAGCTGTTCAGGGAGTTGGAGATCGTACGTAACCAGGGTTATGCAGTGGATGATGAAGAGGCGCGGCTTGGCCTGCGCTGCGTGGCCGCGGTCGTCTTCAACATTTACAGCGAACCATTTGCCGCGGTCTCGGTCTCGGGGATGGCGGATCGGCTGACGGATGATCGCTTGCCGGAGATGGGCGCGACCGTGCATCAGATCGCAGCGGAGCTCTCGGCAGAGCTTCGTGGGAACCCCCGTACGCAACCTTAATAGGCGCGCGTGGACGAAGGATCACTTGCTTTTGGCAGAAGCGGGTCTGCACAAGCGTCGGCTATTCCGTCCAACGTCGGCAGAGTGAAAACAGCGCGGAAGACCGGGAAGACCGCCCGGGATCAAACTTCCTTTTGCTTCCATGGGCAAGGCGCACGCCGCGCCTGCGTCGGCTTCGCGAATGGAACTGGCGGGGCAGGGGCGGTTGCGCGGCAGCGGCTCCAACACTGGCCATAGCCCGCAGAAGTGCTGGGGGCTGTTCGCTCCCACTGTGGCGGCGCGCGCGCCTTCACCCACGGCAGAACTTGCTTGAAAATTGCCGGTACGTAATTTCCTTTCCGCTACCGCAAATGTTGTCGCACGTTTCGTTGAAAGCGCTTCTCGAAAAACTGGGATGGTCATTTTCAATAGAAAGCATCATGCGGTTGCCGCTGGCGGACGAGTTGTATGGATTGAAGCAAGGTCGCGTTTCACTAGACGCGCATGCTTTTATCGTCTCATGCAAATCGCTACATGTTCTGGCGTCGATTTTCGAGGTGATCTTCGAGCGATGAACTGACAGAGTGCCTCTTCGAAAACTCCCAGCTAGCCGATAACCCTGCTTATTGCCGATCTTGAAGGTCGCCGTGTCGGTTCGAGCGTTTGTATGGAGGACCGTTAGCTCACACCAATAACAATCTTCTACAACATTTTTGACCGTTATTTTTGAACCCCGTTCGACAACGAGTCGAACGTCCCGCGAAGGGCAACCGTTACCGCCGCAGGAATCGGAAATTGGCAAGAGAGTGTAGCTTCTAGTTTTGACCGGCTCGCCGAAATAGAGAACACCCCCTGCAGTCGAACAGAAGAGGCGCTCGCCGTTGCGGAACAGGCACTGCGTGTATTCATGTTCGGGTGTTTCTGAAATTGTGTAGGTCGAATGTGTCGTACGGAGCGTATTGTTGGTTTCATTCTCAGCGGATTTCGCAGACTGCAGCATTAGAAGAAGCCATATAACGGCTCCGATCATCAAACACAGTGCTGAATCGGTTCTTCGCATGTACCCAAGCGCTCGTGGCTAAAAGCTAGCTGACACCTACCCCCATATCTTCTTGACCTCTTGGCCAGTGTAAAGGGCCGGGTTCTTACGGGGGGCGATTGTGACCTGGTTCACAAATGCGCGGGTGAATGGCTGCTAGATCGTGTTTCGCTGGGGGATTTAAGGGGCCCAGTGACAGGCGCCGCCGGGACACGATATTTCGAGCCCGACGGCGTAGTTTTTTCAAGGGCATTGAAGCGGCCTTGGGAGCGCAACGATGAACGCGCGTGTCACAAAACCTTGGCGGACAAGTGCCAAGCTCCCGGAGCTGGGATTTCATGGCCCAGACTGGAATGCGTGGCGATCGCCGCGCGAGCGAACATACTCCGCTCGCGCGGAGTTCAGCATCAATCTCCAATTGGAGGGAAACGCATGTTCGACGCCGAAACGACCACGCTGCTAAGAGCGGTGCTAGAGGAAGTTTGCGAGAATATTTCCGTCTTTGAAACCGGCGCTAGGACGCACGTTGCTTCCAAGATCCTCGAAGCCGCAGCAAACGGTCGACTCTCAATAGATGACTTGAAGGCAGCGGGTTACAACGCCCTGAACACGCCTACGATGTGACGCTGAGTTTCGTCCTTGTCGGCGACGCTGTGTGGTGCTGAGTCTCTTTCGGTGAGACGCTGATCTGTTCAGTGAAGCGAGCGTTGCCATCGACGGATCAAAGTTCAAGGCTGTCAATGCACGGGACAAGAACTTCACCGAAGCCAAGACGAAGAGGCGTCTCGAGCGGATCGATGAGAGCTGGCCCGCTATCTCTCGCAGCTTGAAACCGCCGATCGGCATGGCGACGCGGTGCCGGAGGCGAAGGTTGAGCGGTTGAAGGGCAAGAGCGAGAAGCTCAAGGAAGAGATCGTCCGACTCAACGCGATCAACGCCGAGATGATGAAGAGCGAGGACAAGCAGATCTCACTGTCCGATCCTGACGCACGCTCGATGGCGACAAGCGGCAAGGACACCGGCATCGTTGGCTACAATGTGCAGATTGCCGTTGATACGCAGCATCATCTCATTGTGGCTCACGATGTGATCAACGTGGGCAGCGACCGTCACCAACTCTCTAACATGGCCGGGCAGGCTCGTGCCGAGATGGCGGTCGAGACGCTCGAGGTTGTTGCGGATCGCGGCTACTACGACGGCGAAGAACTTCGCGCCTGTGAGCAGGCTGGGCGTCACGGTCACATTGCCGAAACCGCTGACCTCAGGGGCGAAAGCCGCCGGCCGTTTTGGCAAGCAGGACTTCGTCTATGTTGCGGCCGAGGACATCTATCGCTGCCCTGCTGGAGAACGGCCCACCTACCGCTTTGCCGGCCAAGAGGATGGTAAGATGCTGCGCCGTTATTGGACGACGGCTTGCCAAGGCTGCGCGCTCAAAGCTCAGTGCACGACTGGCCCCGAGCGGCGCATCGCGCGTTGGGAGCACGAGGCGGTGCTGGAGAAGGTTCAGCGGCGGCTCGACCAAGACCCCAACAAGATGACCTTACGCCGTCAAACGGCCGAGCATCCGTTCGGGACCATAAAGGCCTGGATGGGTGCGACGCACTTCCTGATGCAAAGACGACACAAGGTTGCGACCGAGATGGCGCTGAATGTACTCGCCTACAATATGAAACGTGTCATAGCGATTCTGGGTTGCCGAACACTGCTGGAGGTGATGCAGACGTAAGGGATATTGTACGCCAGATCGGCGACCTTCAGGTTCAGAAGCCTCGCGTCGCCATCGGACCGCCCAAATCGAGCCGATGCCGGACTTCCGACCTGCCCAAAAGAGGTTCTCACACAGCCTGGGACCACAGCTGACCGCCTGTATGACTATCGGGACCGTCGGCTCTTCGTGGTGAACCGGAAGTCACACGGCTTGGTCGCCGCGGGCGGCTTTTGACTCGGAGCGGACTCGTTGGCCTCCGTGGCTGGATCTTCGGCACAGTGGATGGCCTAAACGCGGCTTTGCCCATCGGTCAGCGTATGATCGGCTTGCGATACACGTCCTTCGTAGCGATTTTGCCACCTTCGAACGTGTAGTGCTCGATACCGTGTTGCTCCCGGCGCTCGCCGGTTGAGCGTACAATCTCGCCAACGCCGAATGTCATGAAGGAAACGACGGGATGATAGACGATCTCATGGAAGCGGCTTGTCGCGAAAAAGGTCTTCTTCTCCTCGAGGTGCTTGAGGATGGCCTCACGCCCCACGAGTACAACTTCCGGCGAAACCCCATCGTGATATCGCCAGACGAACTCCGGCTCTGTAAAGCGCCTCCATATCGTGTTTGAACAACGCGCGAGCAAACTCTTCAAACAGCGCGTCGCGCTCAGCAGGTGTTGGGATCTCCATAGGCTCATCCGATTTGTGGCCGGCGATTACTTCAAACTAGAACATCAGGACGGGGCTCTCCAGCGCTATGACTATCCTCTCAACCGGCTACCGGCCTCTCGGCTCTTGCTCCCGCGCAGCGGGCTGGAGCGCAGCGACTTTGTGTCGTGGCCCATCGCTTCCGTTGGCGCGTCGCAAGGAGATGTCCGGTGCCGTGGGTAAACCGGAAGCACCCGGGCGGTGGTCGAAACGGCGCTTTTGACCCATCTGAGACATTGCGGCTGGCGGGGAGGGGTTTGGTCGGTCATCCTGATTTGTGGTACTTGAGCCCAGGAAGAGCACAAGCTAACTCAAGCCGGCCCGGCGGAAGGCTTCCAGATAGTGCTCGCGGTCGGCCTCGTATTTGAACGGCAAGTTCTTCCCGATCCAGGCTAGGGAGAAATCGGGCTGTCTGCGGAGCAGTTCCTGCAATGCAGCCGTGGCGATTTCGCCTCGTCCGGCCATCGCAGCCGCCGCAGTCAGCATGCGGTAGCCGGAGACATGATCGGTGCGAAGCCGAATGCTGGCTCCGGCCAGGCGCATCGCCTCCTCGTAATTTCGTCCGACCAACTGGGCATGGGCGGCGATGCCGTTGTAGATCGCCGCAAATGGATCGCGCGGGCTGAGGCGCAACGCCTTCGTGGTGGCGACGCCGGCTTCCTCCCAGTGGCCGCTGAACGTCAGCGCCAGGCCGTACACGCTAAGTGCCAGCGCAAAGCTTGGATTGAGCTTCAGCGCCAGCTCAAACTCGCCAAGCGCTTCATCGAAACGTCGCAGCAGCACATGAACGCAACCCAGCGCATGATGCGCCCAGGGATCCTCGCTGTCGGCGCGGACTGCCGCCAGCGCCGCGCGTTCGGCAATCGGCACCGACGTCGCCATCTCGCTCCAGCCATTGTAGGCGCAAAAGGTGTGGCTGGCGGACAGAACGGCAAGCGCTTGTCCGTAGTACGGATCGATCGCAATAGCCTTCTCCAGCAGCTCCTGGGCTTTGACATAGTCGGCTGGCGTGATCCGCCAGAAATGCGACATCGCCCGCATCACCAGACCCCAGGCGTCCATGCTGTCCGGGGTCTTGCGTTTGGAGTGAAAATGCTCCGCCGCATAGAGCTGCGGCTCGATCGACGCAACGATCGCCTCGGTGATCTCGTCCTGCACGGCAAACACATCGGCGAGGCTGCGATCGTAACGCTCCGCCCACAGGTGGCTGCCGGTGGCGACGTCGTTGAGCTGCGCGGTGATGCGCACGCGATCGCCTTCCTTGCGCACGCTGCCTTCGATGACATAACCGACGCCGAGGGTCGCCCCGACCTCTTTGATGTTGACGGACTTGCCCTTGTAGGCAAACGACGAGTTGCGCGCGATCACGAAGAACCAGCGCAGCTTCGAGAGCGCGGTAATGAGGTCCTCGCTGATGCCGTCGGAGAAATAATCCTGGTCCGGATCGTCGCTCATGTTGGCAAAAGGCAGCACGGCGATGGCGGGACGGTCAGGCAGAGGTAATGCCGCAATTCGCTCGCTGGATTCGTTCAAGTCCGGCTCCGCGCAAAGCTCTCCGAGCTCGTCGTCCATCGGCGGCGTGCGCACTTCGCCGACGAAGCGCAGACCCTTGCGCGAAATGGTGCGGATCAGCTTCTGCTGCTGGCCGCTGTCGCCGACCGCCTTGCGCACGGCATAGACGCGGCTGGTCAGCGTCGCATCCGAGGTGACGCGGCCGCCCCACACCGAAGCAACCAGATCGTCCTTGGTGACGACGCGATCGCGATTCTCGATCAGGTAGAGCAGAAGGTCGTAGACCTGGGGCTCGACTGCAATCAGTTCAGACCTGAGCCGCAGCTCGCGGGCGCTGGTATCAAGCACGTAATCGGCGAAATGAAACTGCATGCTCGTATCCTGGACCGGACTGCCGCAACGGCCTGTCGCGATTTGGACCGCATCGACCGTGGTTGCAACCGTCTTTGGTGCGCCGCGGCGCGTGTTTGCCGCGTCCGGCTGGGGGCTCAGGCGATCACGGCCCGATCACAATAGCACAATCAGGAAATCAGCAGGGCTTCTTCAGGCAAATCACGGCGTTCTCAAGACCGGCTTCAAGCCTGTCATCCTCTTCGCGGCTAAGTATCGGTCAAGGGGCATGAAACCTCTGGAAGGATGACGACCATGGCTATCAAAGCTGGCTTTTCTCCGACCACCGGCCTGCTGTCGGTGTTCGACGACAATCTCAACAACTCGATCACCGTGAGTCGCTCCGCGGCCGGAACGATCCTCGTGAATGGCGGCGCGGTCCCGGTCACGGGGGGCACCTCGACGGTCGCTAACACCTCCTTGATCCAGGTGTTCGGCACCGGCGGCAACGACACAATCGCGCTGGACGAGGCCAACGGTGCACTCCCGGCAGCTCAGCTGTTCGGCGGCGCCGGCAACGACGTCATCACCGGCGGCTCCGGCAACGATCGGCTGTTCGGCGGCGCGGGCGACGACACCCTGATCGGCAAGGGCGGCAACGACCTGCTGTTCGGCGGCGGAGGCAGCGACACGCTGGTTGGCGGCGCGGGCGACGACCAGATGTTCGGCGGCGCCGGCAACGATCTCATGGTTTGGAATCCGGGCGATGGCACCGACCTGATGGAAGGTGGCGACGGCATCGACACCGCCCAGGTCAACGGCGGCAACGGCGCCGAAAACTTCATCCTCACCGCCAACGGCTCCCGCGTACGATTCGATCGCATCAGCCCGGCGCCGTTCTCGCTCGATATCGGCACCACCGAGAACATCGTGCTCAACATGAATGGCGGCGACGACGTCTTCACCGCCGGAAACGGCCTTTCCAGCTTGATCAAGCTAACCGTAGACGGCGGTGCGGGCAACGACTCCATCACCGGTGGCGACGGCAACGACACGCTGCTCGGCGGTGACGGCAACGACACCATCATCGGCGGCCGCGGCAACGATCAGCTGTTCGGCGGCGCGGGCGACGACACCTTCGTCTGGAATCCGGGTGACGGCAGCGACAAAGTCGACGGCGGTGACGGCAACGACACCCTGGTGTTCAACGGCGCCAATGTGACCGAGAACATGACCGTCTCGGCCAAGGGCAGCGGCGCCACCCTAACCCGCGACGTCGGCACGGTCTCGATGAACCTCGCCGGCATCGAGACCATCGATGTCAATGCGCTAGCTGGTGCGGACACCATCACCGTCAACGACCTGACCGGCACCAGCGTCAGTCAGGTCAACATCGACCTCGGCGGTAATGACGCGCAGCCGGACACGGTTGTGCTCAATGCGACCAACGGTGACGACGCGATCAATGTCACGGAAAGCAACGGCGTCATCACGGTGACGGGACTTGCGACGGACGTGACCATCTCCAATGTCGGCGCCGGCGACCGTCTCGTCATCAACGGCCTCGGCGGCGACGATGTGATCTCGGCTTCCGGACTGCGCAACGGCATCCTGCTCACTGCCAATGGCGGCGGCGGCGACGATGTCCTGATCGGCGGGAACGGCAGCGAGATCCTCAGTGGCGGCGCGGACGATGACATTCTGCTCGGCGGCAGCCCGCAGAATGTCCTCGATGGCGGTGCGGGACACAACGTCGTGATCCCGGGCGCGGCGCCAGGCCTCGCGCATACGGCGGCGGCAAGCGCGAGCCTGCTCGGCCAGTTCATGGCGTCGAGCTTCGTCTCGGCGGGAGCGGATCACGGCGCGATGCCCGTCGCCGAGCCGCCGTTGAGCCAGCAGCCGCAGCTCGCTCAGCCGCACGCCGCCTGAGGCCGACGGCGTCGTCCTGGAGAACAACCATGAGCATCGAAACCAATGGTGCGAGACCGACCGACCCGGGTCTCGAAATCCTCGTAACGCTGCTGCATCTCCAGGGCATTGCGGCCGATGCCGGACAGATCGGGCATCGGCTGGGAACGGACAGGATCGGCGCAGCGGATATGCTCCGCTGCGCCAGGGATCTCGGCCTCAAGGCCCGTGCCTACCGAACCGATTGGTCACGGCTCGGCAGCACGCCCTTGCCCGCCATCGCGTCCCTGCGCGATGGCGGATTCCTTCTCCTTGCCAAGGCAGATGCGGACCGGGTGCTGGTGCAGTCGCCGCTTGCGCCTCGGCCAGCATTGATGTCACGGGACGAACTCCTCGCCATCTGGGATGGGCAGCTGATCCTGATGACCCGACGTGCCGGATTGTCCGACATGGCGCGGCGATTCGACATCAGCTGGTTCGTCGCCGCGATCCAGAAATACCGGCATCTGCTGGGTGAAGTGCTGGTTGCCTCATTCTTCCTGCAACTGCTCGGCCTGGCTTCGCCGCTGTTCTTCCAGGTGGTCATCGACAAGGTGCTGGTGCATCGATCGCTGAGCACGCTCGATGTCCTCGTGCTCGGGCTGGTGACGATCTCGGCTTTCGAGACCGTGCTGGGAATTCTGAGGACCTATTTGTTCGCGCACACCACCAACCGCATCGACGTCGAACTCGGCGCACGGCTGTTTCGGCAATTGCTGGCTTTGCCGATGGCCTATTTTCAGGCGCGTCGCGTCGGCGATTCGGTCGCCAGAGTTCGCGAGCTGGAAAACATCCGGAGCTTCCTCACCAGTTCGGCGCTGACGCTGCTCATCGACCTATTCTTCACCTTCGTCTTCGTCGGCGTGATGTTCTTCTACTCGCCGCTGCTCAGCTGGATCGTGCTGGGCTCGTTCCCATTCTATATCGCGATCTCCGCCGGAGCGACGCCGCTGTTCCGGCAGCGGCTGGACGAGAAATTCCGCCGCGGCGCCGAGAACCAGGCCTTCCTGGTCGAGAGCGTCACCGGGATCGAGACGGTCAAGGCCATGGCGGTCGAGCCGCAGATGCAGCGGCGCTGGGAAGAGCAGCTGGCGGGCTATGTGGCTGCGAGTTTCCGGGTCCTGAGCCTCGGCAACAGTGTAAGCCAGACGGTGCAGCTCGTCAGCAAACTCGTCACCGCAAGTATCCTCTACTGTGGCGCAAGGCTCGTGATCGACGGTAGCCTTTCCGTGGGCGAGCTGGTCGCCTTCAATATCCTCGCCGGCAGGGTGAGTACGCCGGTGCTGCGTCTTGCTCAGCTCTGGCAGGATTTCCACCAGACGCGCCTGTCGATCGCACGGCTCGGTGATATTCTTAACACCGCCGCCGAGCCGACCTATTCGGCGGCGCGGGCGCGGCTGCCGGCGATTCGGGGGGACATCAAGTTCGACCACGTCTCGTTCCGCTATCGCGTGGACGGGCAGGAAGTCCTGCGCGACGTCTCGTTCGAGGTGCCGGCAGGCCAGATCGTCGGCGTTGTCGGACCTTCCGGGTCCGGCAAGAGCACGTTCGCCAAGCTGGTCCAGCGGCTTTACGTTCCGGAACGCGGACGCGTGCTGGTCGACGGAATGGATCTCGCGATGGCCGAGCCCACCTGGCTGCGCCGCCAGATCGGCGTCGTGCTGCAGGAAAACATGCTGTTCAACCGCTCGGTGCGCGACAACATCGCGCTTGCCGATCCGGCGATGCCGATGGAGCGCGTGATCGCGGCGGCGCGGCTTGCAGGCGCGCATGAATTCATCCTCGAACTCGCAGAAGGCTATGACACCATGGTGGGCGAACGCGGTTCGACTCTATCCGGCGGCCAGCGCCAGCGGATCGCCATTGCGCGGGCCCTCGTCACCGACCCGCGCATCCTGATCTTCGACGAAGCGACCAGCGCGCTGGACTATGAGAGCGAACGAATCATTCAACAGAACATGAAGGATATCGCCAACGGGCGGACCGTGCTGGTGATCGCGCACCGGCTGTCGACCGTGCGGACGGCGGACCGCATCGTGACGCTCGATCGCGGCCGCCTGGTCGAGGATGGCAGCCACGACACATTGATCAAGACCGGCGGCCGCTATGCGTCGCTGCATCGGCTGCAGGGAGGATTCCATGAGGTCGGCTGAACTCGCGGCGCCTAAACCGTCAACGCAACACGTGATCGCGTTCCGCAGTCCGCGAGGGAGGCGCCGCGAAGAGCTGGCGTTTCTCCCCGCCGCGCTTGAAATCGTGGAGACGCCGCCATCGCCGCTCGGTCGCACGATCGGCAGTACGATCGTCGTCTTGTTCTGCCTGGCTCTGGCTTGGGCCTGGTGGGGCACGATCGATATCGTCGCGTCGGCCACGGGAAAAGTCCTTCCCAGCAGTCGCGTCAAGATCATCCAGCCGTTCGAGACCGCCGTCGTGCGCTCCATTCGGGTACAGGACGGCCAGGTGGTCAGGGCCGGCGATGTCCTGATCGAGCTCGATCCGACCGCGAACGAGGCGGAGCGAGATCATCTGCGCAACGACCTCCTTGCCGAGCGGCTCAATATCGAACGTTTGCGCGCGGCGCTTTCGGAGAATCCAGCGGCCGATTTCATGCCGTCGGCCGGCGTAGATCCGGAGCTGATCAACACGCAGCGGCAGCTGCTGCTCAATCAGGTGACGGAGCATCGCGCCAAGATCGCCGCGCTCGCGCGACAGCAAGCTCAGAAGGAAGCCGAACTGGCCACGACAGGGGCGACGATCCACAAGCTGGAGACCATCATTCCGGTCATTCAATCACGCGTCGATATCCGCAAGATGCTTGTGGAGAAGGAACTGGGCTCGAAGCTGACCTATTTCGAGGTGTTCCAGCTCCTGGTCGAGCAGCAGGAGGAACTTGTGGTTCAGACCAGTCGCTTGCACGAGACGGAAGCGGCCATCGCAGCGATTCGCGAGACGCGCAGCCAAGTGGCAGCGGAGTATCGGCACACGATCTCCGACGACCTCGCCAAGGTCGAACAGAAAGCGAGCGGGCTCACCCAGGACCTGATCAAGGCCGAGCAAAGAACGAAGCTGCAGCAGTTGACGGCGCCGGTGGACGGCGTGGTGCAGCAGCTTGCGGTTCACACCGTTGGCGGCGTAGTGACGCCGGCGCAGCAGCTGCTTGTGGTGGTGCCGAGCGAGAGCCGGCTCGAGATCGAGGCCATGGTGTCGAACGGCGATATCGGCTTCATCCATGCCGGACAACAAGCCGAAATCAAGGTCGATACTTTCAATTTCACCCGCTACGGCCTGTTGCATGGCGAGGTGCTGTCGGTGTCACAGGACGCCGTGATCCGCGACCGCCCGCAGGATCGCGCCGGCGATCGGGCGCTGGGTACGGCACGCGAGAGCAGCGAGCCGAAAGGCCAGGAACTGAACTACAGCGCGCGAATCTCGCTCGATTCTACCCAAATGCAGATCGACGACAGAATGGTCAATCTGTCGCCCGGCATGGCCGTCACGGTGGAGATCAAGACGGGATCGCGGACCATCCTGAGCTATCTGTTGTCGCCGCTCCGCCGCTATCGGCAGGAAACTTTGCGGGAGCGCTAGTAGGCAGGGTAATGTTCGCACTGATTTCGGCAAGGCCGTTCAAACGCTGGAATAGCTCGATCTGGTGTTGTCGGCGGCGCGGTTTGGCTAGACCAACCGGCTGATGCACGCGCTCGGCGAACCGCGGGCGTGACGACGGCCTGCTGGAGCATGATGAGGTCGGGTTGAATCGGTCTCTCGACCGCCGCGCTGCACTCCTTGCGACGGGAGCCCACCGACTTCGCTATGACCTTTCAACCTGATCGCATCGCGCTCTACGCACGCACTCATAAATCCGGGATCTCCGCCCTTGAGGCAGAGCAGACTCGCAGCCCTGACCGAATGGGCTCGTCTTGTGGCCCTGGCCGTGTGAAAACGTCGATGCTTTTCTAAGATTCCCTGGTCATTGTGTGGGGGGAAGCTGATGAGGCGCTTCGTGAAGCAGGCGGATCGTGGGCAGTGGACGCTACCGACCTTTCTTAGAATGCCCCAATGTCCGCAGCCGGGAGGGAAGCCGACCAAAGTCGAGCGGGGCGTCGTGGTCGGCTTTTGACCATCCCGGACGTCGGCCCCAACCCGCAAGCGCCAGCGAAACCTTCATTTGAACATCGGCTATGTCCGACCACTATGCTCCCTTCACCGCACTGCCGAGGTGTGCCTTTATCGGAAACTTTAACCCATCATCGGCGACATGAGACGCCAGCGCGTCTTCTACCTCGCTGACCAAGACCCTACGGGTTTCATCCGAGACTTTGGCCACATGGCCTGAGAGCGGCGATCCGCGCACATAGTCCTGCACGAACCGCGAAACTGACGGAAAACGAACGGTTCCTGCAGCCGACTCAATCGTTATGTCGCTGAAACCTTCCGCAGCCACAAGCGCGCGTAGCTGTTTGGCATCGGCGAGCGCAAAAGGAGCGCGCATTATGCTCGCCGCCTCAGTGCTGACGTGCCGCGAAAGCGCACCGGCTAAGGCGCTGAACCCAGGACTGTATTGGATGTCCTGCCACACCATAAAGCCGAGGCGGCCGCCAGGTACCAGCACGCGATACATCTCGCGCAGTGCGGCGGGTCGATCTGGAAAGAACTGGAGTCCCAATTGGCAGTACACGACATCGAATGTCCCCGCAGGCAGAGGCATGTTCGTCGCGCTGGCCTCTTGCCACGTGATCGGTGCGCTTGTGGTCGGGCGGGCAGCTGCGATTGAGGCGGCGACCGCCAGCATACCGGGATTCAGGTCGAGACCGGTCACGCTCCCGGCGGGGCCTACTCGCTGTGCGGCGAGCCGCGCCACCACGCCGGTACCGCATGCGACGTCCAATACGCGCTCACCTGCTCGCGGGTCTGCGAGTGCAACTACGAGCGGTGCCCAAGGTGCGAAGACAGCCGGAACAAGGGCGTCCTCGTATGTCTCAGCGGCATTTCCAGCTACTTGCCATTGTCCTTGGTCAAGCATGGCCTATCCTTGATAGCCACGTCCCCCGCTCGCTTCCGTGTGAAGCTAGCACATCGAGGGGGACAGCAGTCGCGGCCCTTTAGCGCACGTGAACATCGCAAAGTGCTCGATCTGAGGCGTGTACTCATAAACGTTGGCTTGCGGTCATAAAGCGGAAGTCGCCCGGTCTGACCGCCAAGGGCGGCTTTTGACCCAGCGGAAACGTCGCAGCTCTTTGCATTTGGTGTTATGATTGGGCACCAACGGCGGTGCAGCATCTGGGTTTCGGGGAGCGGCCATTGGGGCCTAAAAACGAGTCGGGATTTCAACTCAAGCCGTTGGCCAGCGAGCGGGCTCTGGAGCGCGCTGAGCGATTGGCCAATCTTCTGGCCTCCATCGTCGAGTCCAGCGACGATGGAATTGTGAGCAAGAATCTAGATGGCATTATTACAAGTTGGAACAAGGCGGCCGAGCGCATTTTCGGTTACTCGGCCACGGAGGCTATTGGTCAGCCCATTACACTCGTGATTCCGCAAGACCGGCTCAGCGAAGAACGGGAGATTTTAACCCGCATCCGACGAGGTGAGCGCATCGACCATTTCGAGACTGTCCGGCGACGTCGGGATGGTAGCTCAATCATCGTTTCGCTAACTGTTTCTCCTGTCAAAGACGCCCACGGCAACATCGTCGGCGCATCAAAAATTGCTAGAGATATTACCCAGCAGAAGCGAACTCAGGAGCAGATTAGCATTCTGGCTCGCGAGGCGGAGCATCGAAGCAAGAACATCCTTTCTAACGTACAGGCAATTATCAACCTTTCTCAGTCCGACACCTCCGAGGGCCTCAAGGAAGTGATCAGCGGGCGCATCCAAGCGATGGCAAATGTTCACTCGCTGTTTGTTGAAACGCGGTGGATAGGAGCCGAAGTCTCGGCGATCGCCAAGCAGGAGTTTGCCCCTTACCTCGAAGAGAGTCACCAGAAGCGGATTGTGATGGAGGGGCTGCAGACGGTGTTAGAACCCATCGCTGCGCAGGCGATTGCTGTTGTCCTGCATGAGTTAGCAACCAATGCTATCAAGTATGGAGCGCTATCCAACACAAGAGGCCGGATAGAATTGGCCTGGTCGCGCGCCGAGGATGGACAGCTGGTGCTCCGCTGGACCGAACTGGGCGGACCGAGGGTAAAGGCGCCCCAACGCAAGGGATTTGGTAGTCGGCTCATCGAAGGGACGATCAATCCACTTGGCGGGAAGGTGCTGTTTGACTGGCGCGCGGAAGGGCTGGTTTGCGAAATCGCCGTTCCGACGTGAGATGCCAATCGAGCTTCGCTGCTCTCGCCGCCACAACTTTTGCTTATGGCCGATTCCGTTGAAAAATGGCGGCTGTTGCGACGCAGAGGTATCAGTGATTCAGTCTGTCTAATTGGCAGGACTGAAGATCATGATGGGACATCGGCAACTCGACCAGGCTGCGTTGTTCTATGAGTTCTCGCTCGAAAGACATATCCTCGCCGACCACTTGCTCCGGTCGATCGACAGGTTTGTCAACCTTGAACGGGTCAGGCAGGAGCTGGCGCCTTTCTACAGCAGCATCGGCCGACCTTCGATCGATCCCGAGCTGATGATCCGGATACTCTTGATCGGTTACTGCTTCGGGATCCGATCGGAGCGGCGGCTGTGCGATGAGGTCCACCTCAATCTGGCCTATCGGTGGTTCTGCCGGCTCGGTCTGGATGGGGCGGTGCCGGATCACTCGACATTCTCCAAGAACAGGCATGGCCGCTTCCGGGAGAGCGACCTCTTCCGTCACGTGTTCGAGAGCGTCTTGTGCCGCTGCATCGAGGAGCGACTGGTCGGCGGTGAAGGATTTGCAGTTGATGCGAGCCTGATCAAGGCCGATGCCAATCGGCAGAAGGGGATCGAAGGCGATAAGGGACTTCTGCCGGATGCTGCCGGTCGAGCAATCGATGAGCGTCTGGCTATGCCGCTTTCGGAGCCGCGACCGAGGTTACCCCGAAGTTCGTATCGCCCTCCGACCCGGCGGCGCGCTGGACGGGGGCGCACGGCGGCCAAGCGTTTTTCGCCTATTCGACGAACTACCTGATCGACATCGAGAATGCGATCATCGTCGATGTTGAGGCAACGACGGCAATCCGGCAGGCGGAGGTATTGGCCGCTAAGCGCATGATTGAGCGCTCGCTGGAGCGGTTTGATCTCTATCCGAGCCGGCTCCTCGGCGACAGCGGCTATGGCTCGGCCGAGATGCTCGCCTGGCTGGTCTATGAGCACGGCATCGAGCCGCACGTTACAGTCTTCGACAAGTCGGCCCGCACAGATGGGATCTTCTCGCTCGACGACTTCACCTATGACCATGCTGGGGACATCTATCGTTGCCCTGGTGGCAAAGTTCTTACCACGACGGGAACGTTGGTGAATGATGGTGCCACCATGCTTTACCTCGCCAGCAAGCGCGATTGTGATCGATGCGCATTGAAGGCTCGGTGTTGCCCCAAGCAGGCTTCACGGAGAGTGCCGCGCTCGATCTACGAGGGCGCTCGCGACATGGCGCGCCAGATCGCGAGATCGTGGGAGGGAGGCGCCTCGCGCCGGCTCCGCAAGAAAATCGAGATGTTGTTCGCGCACCTCAAGCGCATTCTCAAGCTCGACCGTTTGCGTTTACGAGGTCCAAACGGCGCGCGCGACGAGTTCATCCTAGCAGCCACCGCCCACAAACCTTCGAAAGATGGCCAAGCTGATCCCGATGCCCACCCGGAGGCTCGCATAGGGTCGGTAGAGCAGTTCGGCCACGTCGCGGCGGAGCTACTAAAACGAAATACTGCCAGCCTTTTTCAACGGAATCGACCATATGCAGACATTCGTCACCCCGGCCCGCGCCCTCTCGGCTTGGGCTCGGCCAACGGTGCGACCTCGACCGTGGCGCTCTCTGTGGCGCGCTCTCGCTCAATAGTCAGCCGCACTTGCTGACCGACCGCGGTCAGCCCGATGAGGTTGCGCATTTGCGTGGCGCTGCGGATCGGGATTTCGTTGGCCTTCAGAATGATGTCGCCGCGGCGAAGGCCCGCGCGCTCTGCGGGCGAGCCGGGGCTGACCTCCTTGACACGGGCACCCTGCGTCACACCCGCAGCGGGCGCCTCGAGATCCTCCAGCGCAACGCCGATGCGGCCACGCTCGACCCGCCCTGTCTGCGCGAGCTGCTCCATCACCTTGCGGGCCATGTTGATGGGTACCGCAAAGCCAATTCCCACATTGCCGCCTCCCGGAGAGATGATCGCCGTGTTGATGCCAACGAGTTCGCCGCGCAGATTGATCAAGCCGCCACCGGAGTTGCCGGGGTTGATCGCAGCATCAGTCTGGATGAAATCTTCATAGCCGTGCTTACCAAGGCCGGTGCGCCCGAGCGCGCTGACAAGGCCTGACGTGACGGTCTGGCCCAGGCCGAAGGGATTGCCCACCGCAATGACGAAGTCGCCGACCTGAAGCGCGTCGCTGTCGCCCAGCGCGATGGCTTTCAACCCGACGGGCCCCTTGACCTGTAGTAGCGCGATATCGGTCGGCGCATCGCGGCCGACCACGCGACCGGCAAACTTTCGGCCATCCTTGGTTCTGATCTGCACCGCGGTCGCGTTGGCAACAACGTGGTTTGCCGTCAATACATAGCCGCGCTGGGCGTCGACAATCACGCCCGATCCGGTGGCGTTGATTTCCTTCTCCAGCTGCTTCGGAACGTCGAAGAACTCCCGGAAAAGCGGATCCTGGTACAGCGGATTGTCCTCGCGCACGCGTCCCTGCACCGAGATGTTGACGACGCTCGGCGTCACCTCCTTGACCAACGGCGCAAGGGTTGGCACGCGGCCGGTGTTAACGTCTGGAATTTGGGCGAGAACTGGCGGTCCGGAAAGGGTTAATGCCAGCGTCGAGCCGAGCCCGAGTCGCGCAAGCCCACGCAAGTATCGCATCATTTCTCTCCGGTAGCACACGCGTTTATCCCCCGTCCTCCGGGGGCGGTGGCGGCGATTAACTGGTTGGCTCAAGTCGACTGTTCAAGAGCCCTCAGTGCATCGTTCGGATGAGCCGCCAAAATTTTCGTAGAAGCTCTTGAACGGATTTTGTCCGTTACCTAAGTCGCTTCCGCCCGGGGGCCGGTTTCCGGACCCGGATTTTTGACATCGCTGACCTAATCAGGAGGATGTGCATGCATTTCCGTCCATTGCACGACCGCGTGCTCGTGCGCCGCATTGATGCCGAAGAAAAGACCGCTGGCGGCATCATCATTCCCGACACCGCAAAGGAGAAACCGCAGGAAGGCGAAATCGTGGCCGCGGGCCCTGGCGGTCGGAATGAGCAAGGACAATTGGTGCCGCTCGACGTTGGTCCCGGCGACCGCGTGCTTTTCGGCAAGTGGTCTGGCACCGAAGTGAAAATCGACGGCCAGGACTACCTCATCATGAAGGAAAGCGATCTTCTGGGCGTGGTCGACAAAGCCGGCTCGCTCAAGAAGGCCGCTTGAGCAAGCTGGAAGCTGACAGTCATTCGAGAAAGGAGCAGATAATATGGCTGCCAAAGACGTGAAATTCTCAACTGAGGCCCGCGAGCGGATGCTGCGCGGCGTCGATACGCTCGCCAATGCGGTCAAGGTGACGCTTGGTCCCAAGGGACGCAACGTCGTCATCGAAAAATCCTTCGGCGCCCCGCGCATCACCAAGGATGGCGTCACTGTTGCCAAGGAAATCGAGCTCGAAGACAAGTTCGAGAACATGGGCGCACAGATGGTGCGCGAAGTCGCCTCGAAGACAAACGACCTCGCCGGTGACGGTACCACGACGGCGACCGTGCTAGCCCAAGCCATCGTCAAGGAAGGCGCAAAATCGGTCGCCGCCGGCATGAACCCGATGGACCTCAAGCGCGGTATCGATCTAGCGGTTGAAGTCATCGTCAAGGACCTACAGGTGCATGCCAAGAAGGTCACCTCCAACGAGGAAATCGCGCAGATCGGCACCATTTCCGCCAACGGCGACACCGAGATCGGCCGTTTCCTTGCCGATGCCATGCAGAAGGTCGGCAATGAGGGCGTGATCACCGTCGAGGAAGCCAAGAGCCTCGATACCGAGCTCGAAGTGGTCGAAGGCATGCAGTTCGATCGCGGTTATGTCTCGCCCTACTTCGTGACCAACGCAGAGAAGATGCGGGTCGAGCTCGAGGATCCCTACATCTTGATCCACGAGAAAAAGCTCTCCGGGCTCCAGACCATGCTGCCGCTGCTGGAGGCGGTGGTGCAGTCGGGCAAGCCACTGCTCATCGTCGCCGAGGACGTCGAGGGCGAAGCACTCGCGACTCTTGTCGTCAATCGGCTCCGCGGTGGCTTGAAAGTGGCAGCCGTCAAGGCGCCCGGGTTCGGCGACCGCCGCAAGGCCATGCTCGAGGACATTGCGATCCTCAGCGGCGGAACGGCGATATCGGAGGATCTCGGAATCAAGCTCGAGAACGTAACCCTCAACATGCTCGGGCGCGCCACGAAGGTCGTCATCGACAAGGAGAACACGACCATCGTCAACGGCGCAGGCGCCAAGAAGGACATCGAGGCCCGCGTCACCCAGATCAAGGCGCAGATCGAGGAGACTACCTCCGACTACGATCGCGAGAAACTCCAGGAGCGTTTGGCGAAACTCGCTGGCGGCGTCGCCGTGATCCGCGTCGGCGGTGCCACCGAGGTCGAAGTCAAGGAGAAAAAGGATCGCGTCGACGATGCAATGCACGCAACGCGCGCCGCGGTCGAGGAGGGTATCCTGCCCGGAGGCGGCGTGGCGCTCCTGCGCGCGTTGAAGGCGCTCGATGGTCTCAAAGCTTCTAATGCAGATCAGAAGGCCGGCATCGATATCGTGCGTCGCGCCATCCAGGTTCCTGCCCGGCAGATCGTCCAGAACGCCGGTGAAGACGGCTCGCTCGTCGTCGGCAAGCTGCTCGAGAACGCCGACTACAATTGGGGCTTCAACGCAGCCACGGGAGAGTACCAGGACATGGTCAAAGCGGGCGTGATCGATCCTGCCAAGGTCGTCCGCACCGCGCTGCAGGACGCGGCTTCAGTCGCCGCCTTGCTCATCACGACGGAGGCCCTGGTGGCCGACAAGCCGAAGAAGGCGGAGACGGCGCCTGCCGCGCCGTCCATGGACTTCTGATCAACCCTGAGCCCGGTCGGCGACGGCCGGGCTCATCCGATCCACCACGAGAAAGCAACGGTAGCACCAAGGAGCTTCAGATGAGCAGGCGCATGCAATCTCCACCACCCAACGGCGGGGCGGCTGCAATGCATTGGCTCATGTTCGCCCTCAGCCTTCTCACCATCGCTTGGATCGGCTTGCCGAAATTAGGAGGATGAGATGACAGGAAATGATACCCTTTCCGCTCGTGCTGAGACTTCAGCCCGCCGGGCCCGAATGATGATTGCGGGCGCGTTCGCTTATGCGGCAATGCTGCTCCCGGCGGGTGCCTGGGGCCTGGACGGTCCCCCAAGGCAGATCCCCGAGCGCGCGAACCACCTTCTGCCGCTTCCGCCCATCCCCTATCTGGATTCGATGCAGTGGATGAGCTGGAAACCGAGCCCGCCGCTGTTCAAGATGGACACGCTGCTATTGCCAGACAGCAATGAACCCAATGTCCTTCGTCTTCCGTCCGACCTGGAAGGGACTGCACCCCAGGTGAGCTAATGCTCCACGCGCGGCCCGTCTATGGGTCACGCAGCTTCCCTGGCGCTCGAGGACGGCGAACCTGCGCCTCAACCGCGCTGTCCGAATTGCGGGCCCGGGTGCATAACTCGCTTGTTAACGAAACGTACGTCAGGTCAGGTTACTGGGGACCAAAAGCCCTAAAAAATTTTTGGCCCCCTCTTGAAACCAAAAGCGACTTTGCTAATTTTTTTGTCGCCACCGAACGGTGGTGTCCGGGCGCCTCAGGGGTCCGGCCGTTGAGACGGGCACCGGTCGTGTCCGGTGCCGCTCGTAACCATCTTGCTCTTTGGAGGATTTGGCTATGCGCACTTATGATTTCTCGCCCCTTTGGCGTTCGACCATTGGCTTCGATCGCCTTTTTGACCTCGCGGAAATGGCCCAGCGGGCCGGCGAGGACAACTATCCGCCCTACAATATCGAACGGCTGTCTGAGGACCGCTACCAGATTTCGTTGGCGGTTGCAGGTTTTGCGCCCAACGAGATCGCGATCACGGCCGAACAGAACGTGATCACCATTGAGGGCAGCAAGTCGGAGAAGGCTGAGCGCGATTATCTCTATCGCGGCATCTCCACCCGCAGCTTCAAGCGGCAGTTCAACCTGGCGGATTACGTTCAGGTCAAGAGCGCCGCATTCGACAACGGCTTACTCAAGATCGAGCTGGTCCGGGAAATTCCGGAAGCCATGAAGCCGCGCCGTATCGCAATCAACGGCGTATCGGCCGACAATGTCCAGAAATTGGAAGCGAAGGCAGCCTAAGCAGGCTCCGACCGGCGCCGCGCGAGGCTTCGCGCGGCTGCCGCTCGTCGTCAATGCAAAGGAGGATACCATGCGGCCGACGACCGCTGACGACAACGTGTTTGACTTCAACGCGCTCCTGCATCCCGGCACCGCTTTCGAACATCCCAGGGATGTCGTGTGCCACGCCGGCCTGACGACGGCCGAGAAGCGGGCAATTCTGGCATCCTGGGCGTCCGACGCATCGGCGATAACATCATGCCCGTCGCTCCGCTCGCCCGCCGGACTGAAGAAGCCCGTATCGATCGACGAAATCCTCGAGGCCCTGTGCGAACTCGACGGCGGACCCCGGAATCCTCCGGGTGGAAAGCCTTGTCGGTTGCGCTCAACCGAGCGTGCCTTGGCCGCCTGAGCCGGAAGGGGACGAATGATGATCGAGGGAAATCTTGAACGCCTGCGTGCCCATTGCGCCAATATTCGGCGCTACCGCAGGCTCCTCGAGACGCGGCTGTCGGACCTGGAGCGAGCGTATATCGCACGCCGGATGAGCGAAGAGCAGCGTTCCGTGGAGGCTCTTTTGCACGAGACGTTTCCCGATCGCCTCTCGCTGCAGACGGATCGCCGACGAACAACGAACCTGGAGATGGCCGGGCTGCTGCATCCAGCCGAGGCGTTCGCTCATCCAATGGACGTTGTCGAAGATTTCGACCTCACATCGTACGAGAAACGGGCCATTCTATCGCTTTGGGCCGCGGATGCTTGCGCCGTGAAAGACGATCCAGAATTGAACCAGACAATCGATGGAGCCGTGAGCTTCGACGACATCGTGGATGCCCTGTGCCTTCTGGAGTCCGATTCGGATCGAAGGACCGATGGTTCCAACCGAAAAGGCCGACGTTTTGGCAGCCATGAGGCGGACGATAGTCCCGCCCTGTAGACCGATGCTTTTGTTGTTCTGCCGCGACTCTGATGAGCGCGGCAGAGGCGAGAATTTGTTGAGCGCTGCGAGGGGGAAATGTCTCAAACTGTCTCTCAGAAATTGCCGTCGCTCGGCACCGGGCTGACGAAGTATTTAACGGAAATTAGACAATTTCCGATCCTCACTCAGGAGGAAGAGAACACCCTTGGTCGGCGATGGCGAAACCACGGCGATCGTGAAGCAGCTTATCGCCTGGTGACAAGCCACCTGCGTCTCGTTGCGAAAATCGCCATGCGATATCGAGGTTATGGGCTACCTGTTGCCGATATCATTTCAGAGGGCAATGTCGGCCTGATGCAGGCCGTGCGGCGATTCGATCCGGAGCGGGGCATCCGCCTGTCCACCTATGCCATGTGGTGGATCAAGGCAACGATCCAGGATTTTGTTCTTCGCTCCTGGTCGCTGGTGAAGATCACGGCGGACGCTGCCCAGAAGAAGTTATTCTTCAAACTGAGGCAATCGAAGAGTGCGATCGCTGCCTTGGAGGACGGGGATCTGAGGCCAGAACGGGTCAAGACGATCGCCACTCACCTCAAGGTACCCGAACGTGAAGTCGTGAATATGGACCGTCGCCTGCGTGGCGACCTGTCCCTGAATTTACGACACAACGATGCCGGCGACGTCGGCGATGCCCTCGAACGACTGGTAGATCCGTCGCCTACTCATGACGTGACGTTGGCCGAGCACCAGGAACTGGCTCAACGGCGCCAAGCATTGACAGCAGCCATTGAGAAGCTAAGCCCCCGTGAAAGGCATATCTTCACAGCACGCTATTTGAGTGAAGATCCCCCGAAGCTCGAAGCGCTCGCCTTGGAGTACGAAATATCGCGCGAGCGTGTCCGCCAAATCGAGCAACGGTCATTTGAAAAGGTACAGTCCGCGATGCTGGCAGCCTGTCTGAAAAGTCCAGACAACATTCGAAGGAACGGTAAGCACACTTTCGGCTCAGGCGCTTGACTGTACGATGCTAACGCCATTCATTCTTTGTCTGATGGCGCGAACAGCATGGCCGCGGCAGGAGCCAACTGCGCGGCACGACATATCTCCGCATTTGAAACTGCTCGCCTGCGTTCAACGTCATTAACTACAAAGGCATCAGAAGACGCGTGTGCTGACGCCAGCTCGTTCGCCGAAGACACGGAGATTCGCGACGCCGCCTGAAGCGCTCCCACGCATTTCAAAAATAGGGATTCGGGGCGCACCGTGGTGGGGCTCCCTCTTCTAGGTGCTTGGTAAGCGCCCGACGCAGAAATTTCTGCATCGAACCCAGAATTTTTCTTAGACCCCTCTTGAAGCCCAACTCGTTTTTTCTAACCAAGGTCCCAGCCGTGGCCCGTGGTCCCGCCTGATAGACGCCGATAGTGTGAGAAACAGCGGTACTGACAAAGGTCATGCCGGACGCAGCAACAATGCTCAGTCGTCGCTCGGAAAATCCAACTCATCCCTCAAGCAGAGAGAGCATGAGCAGTGCTCTGAAGCCGTAGATTGCTAAATCGTTTGGATCATACCAAGCCGTTCCCGCAAACCGGCGCAAACTACGCGGTCCCTGATATTCGGAGTTGGCGGAGAAGCATCAGGGACTTGCGCTCCGCGCTGGCGTATTCCCTGTCGTGAATAGCGGAAATGGTCCAGCCCGACACCACTGTTGGTCGGCTGCGCTCCGCGGCAACATTAGCTTTGAGATGGGATATGATCGGTGGGCGAAGTCGTGCGCCCCAATGCGCTGTAATATTCCTGCTGAAAATTAGAAAAAAGCGGCCCGGCCTTGGGGTAGCTCTGGGGTGGGCCGGGCCGTCAGGACATGCCGAAGTGTGAGTTTCCGGCCGCACCATGAGCGGTTCCGATTCGGGCAGCAAGAGGGCGCGCAATTCGATGTCGAGGGGCGATCATTTTGCCAACTCTGCCAGATTTAGTATTTCGGCGACGATTTTACGCCGCTCCGATGTGTCGTTTGATCGATTGAACTTATCTTCCAGCACTTGGAAGGTTGTTCTGATCAGCGTGTCATCGAGCACGACCGGCAATTTATCCACGGCATCAAATCCGGCAGCAGCTGCCTCCTCAAACCCAGCCACGAATGCCTTCTTAAAGGCCTCGCGATCGTGCAGAAGATGCACGATCTTCGGCTCAATGGACGCGCTGAAGGCATGTCCGAAAACAAGAAACATACTCATGCCGCCACCGCCGTTTCAGCCTCGAGCGACGCAAAGAACACGCGGGGAGTTCCAGCGAATGGTACGACGACTGATCCGGGCATTACGAAGGTGCGATCTCGACCTTGGGGATAGGGGTCAACCAGGCCGAGATCGCGCTGCCTCGCCGCTGCTGACATCGCGATCATTGTTCGCCTTCATGGCCGCGTTCTGGCCGGATGGTGGCGCGATCTTGGTTGTCCGCGATGTTCACCGTGTCGGCATTGTCGTCGGGAGCCTCGCGGCGATCCGTCATCGCCTCGACGGCTTCGATCACATGCCGTCTTACTACCCGGTCACGGATGGAGCGAAAGGCTCTGCCGCTTGACGTAGGGCTTCACATAGGCCTGAGCCATCAACCGCACCGCATGCCCCATCGTCTGCAGCTCGCGTGACCAATGGTGCAATGACGCGCAAGCCTCGATCCCCACCAGTCATGGCGGCAGCTTCTGGAAAAATGCCAGGACGTGCCGGCGCTTCAACTGTCGGCGTATGACCACCTGGCCGGCTGCATCAACGCCGTGCACTTGGAAGACCGACTTCGCGATATCCAGACCGATCGTCGAAATTGACTGCATAGGCTGCTAGTCCGAATCGTGGGAACCTCAAACGGCGCCCACTCCTTGGCACTCTCGTGCCTGTGGAGGAGCCGTCCAGCGTTAGGAGCTGACCTTCCGGCCCAGCTTCCAGAGCACTTCTTGCATGATCATCGTGCCGGCTTATCGCGCGCTGTTGGCAGCATCCCCGCCGTGTCCACACGTAAAGGGCGATATTGTCATTGTCCTATCAAAATAGGTGTGCGGGATGCGCGTTACCCCATAGGTGGTACTGCTTCTTCACCCTTTACCTTGAATTTTCTCACTCCTTTACTGGCAAAGTTCCATTCGGAGGCATGGCCTCGAAATTTGTTGGACGGTGTTTGCTTCTCCACTTGCGTTCGCAGCAGTTTGCAGCAGATCGAGGGAGAATAGCATGCAAAAGCATCCGATCATTCGATTGCAGGTACTTCTCTCCGCGACTGATTATTCAGGCAGCATCGGAGGGGCGTACGCGAAATAGCGACAAAGCTTCCGCTGCGCCCCATCTTAACGGACTTCCAGAAACTGACGTCCCCTCCCGGCGAGCGCCACAGATCGCCGAAGAGCTGACGCTTGGATTGCGCATTGTTTTGCAGCGAAACCGTTGGGCGATTGCGAGCCCGGGCGGCGACCGCCTGTTCCGAAGAAGGTACGAATGAGCGCCGCCTTTCGAAGGGAGGAAATCATGGCACCAGTATTGACCATCAATGGCAATCTCATCATCGACGAAGCCGCGAGCTTGCAGACCAGCGGCACTGACAATGACACGGGTGTTCAGGCGGGGCCCGACAACGAAGTTGCCTGGTCTTTCCTGCTTACGAACATGAGCGCGGCTCTCAAGAGCAGTCTGGGCATTGCGGCTGGCTCCGCCGGCGAAGAGTCGGGTGATACGAGCGCGGTGTTTCCGCAAGCTGCGGCACGGACGATCGGCAGTGCCGGTACCGATTTCATCCAGCTCGGCACGACCACCGTCACCGACCTGCAATTCTCGAACTCCACGGGGGGGACGCTCACCAACGGCACGCTGACCCAGATTTTCGCCACCGGCGACGGAGCGCAGATCTTCCTCTACACCGATTCCAACAGCCACATCCTGCTCGGGCGCGAGGGCCAGTTCAACGGCACGACCTGGATTTCCAACTCGAACGGCACCGTCGCCTTCGCTATCGTGCTGGACGAGACCATCACCTCCGGCAACGTGACAGGCGGCAACGTCTGGACCATCCAGTACGAGGCGCTGAAGCACACCAATACCAGCGGGATCGACGACGCCGATACGCTTAATCTTTCCGGCCTCGTCGATGTGAAGGCCTTCTTCACCACGACGACGACGGTCGGCTTCGGCGATTTCAGCCACGTGCCCTCCGGACAGGACGACTGGGCGGCAATCGAGCAGACTGCCACCGCGGCGGCGGACACCAGCGATCCCGACATGATCGTCACCGGGCTGGCGCCGGGCACAACCGTCAATGTCAGCACGACAGGCCTGGGCAATGGTCCGCAGGCAGTCGGCCCCGGAGGAGGGGTGCGTGTCGACGTCGTCAATCACATGACCTATCCCGACTTCCCCTTGACCAATCCGGACGTGCACGATCTGTCGAAGATCAGTTACAGCACCACGGGGAGCAACCCGGGACATGTCGGCTCGGTGACGGAGGCGAGCTTTTCGCTGACCCAGGTGAACCCCGGGAACGCGAACACCACTGTTAAGGTGCACATATATGCGTTCAACGAAACGAGTGACCTTCAGGGCGCCAATCTGGTCTCGACTGCCAGCGTGGGCATCGGCGGCCTGACCGGCAGCGACCAGACGCTGGTCCCGATCCTCGGCAGTACGATCAAGGTGTATTCCGACCTTGCGAAGACCCAGCTAGTCACATCAGGCATCACCATTACGGCTGCGGGCGATGGATCGTACTTCATCGATGGCCTGAAGACGAACTACACCGTCGACTTTCAGGTCGCGCAATCCAGCCACATGGACCGCTTCGTCGTCGGCAACGCCCAGCCGACCAGCGGCAATGGATCCAATGTCACCTTCGACGTTGGAAATTTCGCGTTCAGCGTCTCGAACTCGACGAGCGACACTGCGCATACCGGCGTCGGCGGCAACCTGTTGTTCGAGGACGACGGTCCGACCCTGCTGGCGAACGGCACCGCCACGGCGTTGCAACTCGACGAGAGTTATCTCGCGGCCGGCTCCGCCCCCAATGCAGCGAACACCACCACGTCCGGCAGCTTCAGCGGCCTGTTCACACCCAATTACGGCGCCGACGGGGCTGGAGCCGTCGGCGGCTACACGCTCGGCGTCAAGTCCGCCAACGTCGATTCCGGGCTGGTCGATTCGGTGTCGGGACAGGCTGTTCTGCTCAGTATTGCGAGTGCCAACGACCCCAGCCACAACATCGTCACCGGGGACGTTATCGGCAAGACGAGCTCAGGTGGTGATCTCGTTTTCGGTGTTCACGTCGATTCGGCAGGAATCGTCACGTTCTCGGAGTTTCGGGCCGTCAAGGAAGCGACCGCCGACACCACCAGCACTGATGGGGCGGTCGGCGACAGTTCCGAAGCCAGCGCCAGCATGGCCGCGGACCTGATCACGCTCTCGGCCACTGCCACCGACAAGGACGGTGACACGAGCGCCGCCGCGGCGGCTAACATCGGAAACAAGTTCCAGCTGCTCGACGATGGTCCAAGCCTCAGCGGGGTGCAGAGCCTCTCCGGGCAGGACGCCCAGCATCCGGCCGTCGGCTTCACTGCCGGCTCCTCGGGATCGGACTCGTTCACGTCACCCGACGGCGCCGACGGGGCCAAGGTCACGATCGATGCCGCCGCTGCCATCACCGGGCTCACGCAGTCATACAACACCGATCATACAGTCCTGACCTACAAGGATTCCGGCGGCAACGGTGTCTACCAGCTGAGCGTAACCGACACAGGTTACACCTTCACGGTGCTGCAGACGATCGCCAACCCGCCGGAGACGCTCAACTTCAGCGCCATCAAGTCGGGGAGCCCGGTCGAGACGCTCAATGTCAGCACGAGCGGCGGCCACAACATCGTCTTCAACGGACTGCTGTTCCCCGCCGCCGATACAGGTGCCCTCGGACTGCAAACCCAGGCCCAGTTGCTGACCGCGGATCTCGGCACCTCGAACCCGGCCGACGACCTCAACCCCGACAATATCGGATTCGGAGTGAAGAACGGGCAGGCGTCGCAGATCAACATGAACGAGGGCTTCTTCTTCAATGAAGGCAGCGGCCTCAACCTCAAGAATCTGGCCTTCGACGTGGCGGGAATCGGCAACGTCACCAGCATCAAGGCGGAGTATTGGCTGTTCAACTCCGCCGGCGATTTGATCGACTACGAGAACCCAACCATCAGCGGTCTCAAGCAAGGCAACGTCCACGTCACCGTTGCGGACTTGGGCAATACTATCGTGCCCGGCAGCAATCACGATGCCGCCGGAGAAACATTCTCGACCGGCTACATCCGGTTCTTCTTCACGCCGGTCGACACCAATGCGGGTGTCCGCATCATCAACTTCACCACCCAGGTGGCCGCCCCGGTGAACGATCAGGACATCCAGTTCCGGATCGTCAACACCGACGCCGATGGCGATACGGCCAAGGCCACCTTCAACGTGCTGGTGGACAACCCGGACTCGACGACCGTGAGCCACTGGCCGTTGGCCTAGTTACGTCGCGCGGAGACGCATCCGACATGGATGCGCCTCCGCGCCAAAGTCTCTTGAGGTCGAGAGCCCCTAGGAATCGATACGCGTGTTGGACATTCTCTCGGAGTGCTGGTCTCAAGTCGCCGCCAACGCGCAAGCCTGGTTCGGCCCGGCTCTCGACGGGCCGCGCGATTTCATGCTCCGCGCGGCGCTGCCTATCGTGGCGGCAATCATCCTTCTCCGGCTGGCGCGAAGGCGGCGGGGGCGCGCGCGGCCTGCTCCCGCCGGCGATCACGACGGGTCACCGACCGCACACGATCTTCCGTCGCTGCTCCGGGCCTGCCGGGGCGTGCTGATCGGCATCGGCTTGATCACGGCCATGCTGAACGTGCTATATCTCACCAGTTCATTCTTCATGCTGGAAGTCTATGACCGCGTGGTGCCGAGCCACAGCGTGCCGACGCTCGTCGGCCTCGTCGTCCTGGCCTGCGGCCTCTACCTCTTCCATGCATTCCTTGACATCTTGCGCGGGCGCATCCTGATCCGCATCGGCGACTGGCTCGATCGCGCATTCTCGGAGCGGGCTTATGACATTGTTGCCCGCTGGCCGCTGCGGGCGCGCATCAGCGGCGACGGGCTGCAGCCGATGCGCGACCTCGATCAGGTCCGCAGCTATCTCTCGGGGCTCGGGCCGACCGCGTTGTTCGACCTGCCGTGGATCCCGTTCTATCTCACAATCTGTTACCTGTTCCACCCGCTGCTGGGGCTCACCGCGTTGATCGGCGCGCTGCTGCTCGTTTTGCTGACGCTGGTCACCGATCGGCTGACGCGTGCGCACGCCAGGGACATCACCGGGCGGGTAGCACAGCGCAATGCCCTGGCCGAGGCCAGCCGCCGCAATGCCGAGGTGTTGCACGCCATGGGCATGCGTGGGCGCCTCGCCGCGCGTTGGGCGGCGGCCAACGACGGTTACATGGCCAGCCAGAGGCGCGCCGCCGACATCGCCGGCGGCTTCGGCTCCGCCTCCAAGGTGCTGCGCATGGCCTTGCAATCGGCGGTGCTCGGCGTCGGTGGCTATCTGGTCATCCGACAGGAGGCGAGTGGCGGGATCATCATTGCCGGCGCCATCCTCACGTCGCGCGCGCTCGCTCCGGTCGAGCTCGCCATCGCGCACTGGAAAAGCCTGGTCGCCGCCCGGCAGAGCTGGAAACGTCTGCAGCAATACTGGGCGCAGCTCCCGGACGAGTCGGAGAAGACTCCGCTGCCGCCGCCGTGCAAGGGCCTCGCGGTCGAGACCATCTCCGTGGCGCCGCCAGGCGATCGGCGCGCGGTGGTGCTCGAGGTTTCCTTCACGCTAAAGCCCGGACAAGGGCTAGGGATTGTCGGCCCGAGTGCGTCGGGTAAATCATCGCTGGTGCGCGCCATCGTCGGTGTGTGGACACCGGCAAGCGGCAAGGTGCGGCTCGACGGTGCCGCCCTCGAACAATGGAATTCGGAAGCACTCGGCAGGCACATCGGTTATCTGCCACAGGATGTCGAGCTGTTTGCCGGCACGGTGGCCCAGAACATCGCCCGATTTGATCCCGAACCCGACGTGCCGGCGACCATCGCCGCCGCGACAGCGGCCGGTGTGCATGAGACAATCCTGCAACTGCCTGATGGCTACGACACGCAGATCGGCGAGGCTGGAGCGGCGCTCTCGGCCGGGCAGCGCCAGCGCATCGCGCTCGCCCGTGCGCTATACCGCGATCCGTTCCTGGTGGTTCTCGATGAGCCCAACTCCAACCTGGACATGGAGGGCGACCAGGCCCTGACGCAAGCCATCATGGGCGTGCGCGCACGCGGCGGCATTGTCATCGTCGTCGCGCACCGAACCAGCGCGCTTTCCGGCGTCGACCAGTTGATGGTGATGTCGCAGGGACGTGTGCAGGCGCTCGGGCCGAAGGATGCGCTGCTGGCCAAGATGATGCAGCCGCGGCCGGCTCCGGTACCGCTCAAGGTCGTGAGCGAGGGAGCGAGCCCATGAACGAGCCCATGAACCGCGACCCGGTCAACGTCGTGCCGCTCTCGATCCGCCGGCACCTCGGCGCGGGACTGGTGGGTGTCATCCTTCTCGCCGGCGCCGTCGGCGGCTGGGCTGCCACGACGGAACTCGCGGGCGCCGTCATCGGCGCAGGTACGCTGGTGGTCGACAGCTACAGCAAGAAGGTGCAGCACCCGACCGGCGGCGTGGTGGGCGAACTCAATGTCCGAGAGGGCTCGAGGGTGAAGGCTGGAGACGTGCTGCTGCGCCTCGACGAGACGGTGACGCGGGCCAACCTTCTGGTCATTCTCAAGAGCCTCGACGAGCTAGCGGCGCGCCAGGCCCGGCTCGAGGCGGAGCGCGACGACCAAAAGCGCGTCGACTTTCCGGCGGACCTTATCGCGCGTATCTCCGACACGGATGTGGCGCGCGTGCTCGTCGGCGAGCACAAGCTGTTCGAGCTGCGCGGCACCGCCCGAGCAGGCAAGAAGGCCCAGCTCAACGAGCGCATCGGCCAATTGCGAGAGCAGATCGGTGGTTTGGAAGAGCAGATCGCCGCGAAAGACGGCGAGACGAGGTTTGTCGACCAGGAGCTCGTCGGCGTGGGCGATCTGTGGCGCAAGAACCTGGTCCAGATCACGCGCGTGACCACACTTGAGCGCGATGCGGTGCGCCTGCACGGCGAACGCGGCGCTCTGGTCGCCTCCATCGCCGAAGCGAGGGGCCGGATCACCGAGACCGCGCTGCAAATCATTCAGGTCGATCAGGATCTCCGCACCGAGGTGGGAAAGGAGCTTGCCGAGATTCGCGCGAAGACCTCGGAACTGGTCGAGAAGCGGGTGGCCGCCGAGGATCAGCTCAAGCGCATCGATATCCGGGCGCCGCAGGACGGCACCGTGCAGCAGCTCGCGCTGCACACGATAGGCGGCGTCGTCACCGCCGGCGAGCCGATCATGCTGATCGTCCCCGCCCACGACCTGCTGGTCGTCGAAGTGCGCATCGCCCCGCATGAGATCGATCGCGTATCGGTCGGCCAGCCGGTGCTGCTGCGCTTCACCGCCTTCAACCAGCGGACCACGCCGCAGCTCAACGGTGAAGTGAACCACGTGTCTGCTGATGTCACGAACGACCAAAAGACTGGAACCAGCTTCTATGTCACCCGCATTGCGGTGACGGAGGCGGAGATGGCCCGCCTCGGCGACGTGAAGCTGATCGCGGGCATGCCAGTCGAAGCCTTTATTCAGACCGGGCAGCGCACAGTGATGTCTTACCTCTTCAAGCCGTTCTCCGATCAGCTGATGCGCGCTTGGCGCGAGCGCTAGCGGCTCACGAACTCTGCTTCACCTCGACCGGCTTTCGCGCGAACTGCGGAAATGTCTCGGCCACGACCGGTCCACCCAGCCGCTAGGAATAGCAGTCGCCGACGAAGAATGGCTGCTCTCGCTGCTCAAACAGTTTGCGTACGACCTGCGCCATCTCGTCAGCCGGCAGACCCTGCCGGGTTATGAACTCGTGATCAGTCACGATTCGAGCGACGCTGAGTGACCGAACTTCAAACCCGTCCCTCTTGACGGGCTCACCGCGCGACTTCGCTGGCGCGGCCTCATTGCGCGTTCGGAGGACAGCCGATCGTCAGCTTGATGTGGTCCGAACTGCCAAATTTTGCGTTTTAGGGGCGTGTTATCCGAAATGAAATCAATGTCTTGTGCGGGCGGGGCTGCCCATGCGCACTAATGGGAGAGAAGGGTGCGCATCCCCGAGTCGTGAAATGGGTACGGCAACTTTTAGTAGAGGCTTCCGATTTCTGCGCAGATCGGTTGTTCGCATTGGAGTGAGGGTCTTAGCCCATCATAACCTTGTCGGCCCGGCTACGTCCGGTTCTTCGATCAACCCCGAGTTCGAAAGTAACACGATCACCTGGCCTAGGTGTTACTCCAGGCAGAAGGGACGTGACATGGAAGAAGATATCTTCCCCACCGGTATCCGGCTTTATGAATCCGAAGCCTTTGTCTTCCTTAAACAGCTTGACCATGCCCTTGGGCATTTCACTATTTCTCCGCTCAAAGACCGCATAATCGCACCTTCCTGTTAACGAGTTGCTTAGGCTGCGAACAGCAAGTGGTTAACGCGTCCGTAGGAATCCGGGGAAAGCGGCAAGCTCGGCATCCTCGCTGAGGCCCGTTTCTCCTGCCGATGTTTTTGTTCCACGCGCGGAAAGTAATAGAGGTTGCTGAGGGGCGGCGGATATCGAGAGAGAGCACTCGAAAAATTGTAGCAGGCGATGCGTGCCAGCCCGCACGATCTGCTGATGTGGCTTTGGTTGATCTGGCGTGGGCTCTTGCAGTTCCTTCCACGGGCCTGCGCTGCAGGCAATGCGCCAAGTTGCTCGCCTGCATCCGGGTTATGTAGTTACCTTCCAATTCATTGCCGCGCCGCTTATCTTGGGCGTTTGACGAGGCGCGCCCAGTCGCTGGAGCAGCTTGAGCGTTGGCCGGAAAAGCGACCGTGGATGCGGCCTGACGGTTATGTGCTTCTCGTCGAAGGTATCCGCCTGGCAGCCATCGAGTGACACCGCGATCCTAACCGAACCGGACAGCGGAAATCCTCTTTTTGAAGATTTAGCAAGTCAACCGCCTTCGGCGTCAGAGTTGCGACGCTCGCCAGTTGTTCGGATTGCGAAATATGGTCCTGCGTCAAAGAAATAGCTCCATCGGAATTCCCAGAGGATCTAGCTCTCGGGCCCAGGCCACGAAAGCATATCCGACGGTTGGAGCGCGGCGCACTCCAGTCTGCGAAGCGGTCAAACTCGCGGGAGCCCCGCGCCAATGCAGCTAAGGCCAGCAATCAGCAGCACGCCTGCGCACGCCTCCAGGATGATAGAACGACGCAGACTTGCATACAAGGCGAGCATAGATCCAAAGATCGTGGTCACGATACCGAATTCCAGGATCATCGATTCAAATCGCTGAACGTTGAAATTGGCTTTTGACGAAGAGAGAATTAAATATCTCAGAGACTGCCACGCCGGGCGCGCTCATCGTTTTTCGGCTTAACGTTAAGGTCGCGACCCGTGGACGGATGCGCCGCCGAGCCCGCGAACGCCGGCTTGCTCAATAAGGGAGGGAGGCCCGAGCGAGAAACCTCGACCGACGCGGACGAGGCTTAATTCCAACGCAAAAGCAGGGTCCGCTCTTTTGAAACCAAAGCCGCGACGCGAAATGACGGACGCCAGGGCGTGCCTCGATCAATCGGGCCGTCGTACGCTGAGAAGCCGCTAGAAGTCGCGATGAGTGGGCGCCAGCGAACCGCTCTAGCGCGGTTGGTCAGGGATTTCTTGCCACGTCTTCGAGTGCTCTGAAATCCACTTCGCGGCGTCGCGCTCAGTAGTAAAACCCTTGATGACTTCCGTTTCGCCATCGGGCCACAGAATGTCGATCCTCCAGCCGGGGCCGGGATTTTTGCAAGCCATGAAAGCTGGTCGCTGCTCGATCATTCGTTGACTATGCGCCGACGGTGGCTAGCTACAAGCCAGTGATCCTGCCACACCTCCATCTTTTTTGCTCTGCGACCCTTAGTTCTCACGCCGATCCTTTCGTGGTCGTGAGTCAAGAAGATCCGGCAGCGGTGACAATTGGGGTCGCGGTTCGGAACTTGGCTCTGTGGTTGCTTCGCCCTGGACATTGGTCCGGCGCCGGCGGCTAATCACAAGGCCAATCAAGCCGACCGATATCAGCGCGGTCCCTGCGATTATCAGCCAATGCGGCAATTGCAATGAGAGCAGCAAGGCCTTTGCCATTTTCACTCCAGGACAGCGTACTCAAATGCCACGCCCTCGGGGGAGTTTTCCTCGAACCATTTCTCGGCGGCCTCGATCGAGGCGAAGACCTTGATATGGTCCTCGTCGCCGATTTTCTTGGCCGTGTCCGTGTAGATCCAGACAGCTTTCATCGCATCAACTCAAACATTCCTTGACCTCGGTCAACCGCAGCTTGGTGTCCGCCGGCATCTGTCCCAGCAGCATATGCCTCGTGCCGACCGCGACCCGATCGGGTCAGATGTCGTCCTGCTCTGCGTGATAAGTCTTCATGTCCGCGGCAAACCGGTGGGCGACCTCGGGCGGGATTTCCAGGAGCTTTCGGTTGATCGGCAGGCATTGGCATGAAACTACAACAACACTGCCAAGCTTAAAATACCCGCAGCCGGCGTAGATGCTATGGTTCATCTTCCAAACGGATTACTGCGGCGGAGGCATGCAGAAGCTACCGCTCTTCCAGCCGCCATGTTGACAGATGGGCAATGGCTGAAATCTTATTGGTCCGCATCGCCGGGGCGAGTGCAAGGATAGGTTTGACCGACGTCTTGCGCGCCAGGCTGCCACCCATGCGCTAACGCTCGCGGGATCGCGGGGCGCTGCAGCGAGCGGTGTAATCGCGCATATGAAGAACTATCCGACCAAAATCACGCTCGGAAAAATGCGAGAAACCGACGCAACTCGCATCATCGTTACTGCCAAGAGTTTCGGCGCTCTCACAATGTCCCGCTAGACGCATGATAGCACGACGGGATGCGTCTATCCGATCTCGAGCCGCGGTTCAATTGCACGGCCTTGAAAGGCAGGGCTCGATCATTCGATCGCTCGACGTGCCGCCCGAAATGGATCCTAATTAGCTGCGCCGGCAGACTGCGCTGGTGTACGTCGCCCGGCAATTACGCCGTAGTCAGTGCCCAAAGAACAACCACAGCAGGATGATCACAGGAATTGGCACGCCCAAAAGCCAAAGCAAAACGCCTCGTCCCATCTCGCTTCCCTCCCTTGTTTATTCACGCCAATGGCAACTCCGGAGACGCGGCCATGTTCCTAGCCCACCGATCGCGTCGCCCTTGCCGCCGCGCAGAGGGCGGGTGGCGGTAGTCATCCCTCAATGATGAGGCGATCCAGGAACGCATTGCAAGCCCGCTCGGCTTCAGCGAACGAGCTGAAGGGAGATCCGAACACTTGAGCCGCCGACATATTCAGAAAGTCAGGGCGATATGACGCAACAAAGCCCGGCTCTTCGTGCAATCCAGGTCCGCTCCGGCTCTCGTTGCTGATGACGAATGAATAGTCGCCGCTGCTTGCGATCCATATCTCCAGTTCAGTATCGACTCGGCGAAAGTGCAGGGCCATATCACCCTTCACAAATTTGGTCCTTCCGTGATCGTCGACATGGACGCTCAACCTGCTTTTGTGCAGTTGGCCGCTTCGGCCTCCCGCGCCAGCCGTTCGGCTTTTAGGCGCTCTCGATTATCGTGGATCGCTTTTTGCGCTTTGGCGTAATCCGTCATGGCTTCCGTCGGCCTGACAGTTTTGAATGCTTTGTTTGCTTCGCGCTCCGCAGCCGTCGGCGCCCGTCGGTCTCGGTCTTTAATCACGGTTGACCTCCCATTTGGGCTGACTAATCAACGCGCGGAGCTAGTCTTCGATCCTTCAACGAACTTGAGGCTGCGATCATTTTCGGTTTCTGTCGCGGCGCACCTTCTGAAACTCCCTTAGATGCGCTTGCGGTTGGCCGGATCGTCAGGGCTGGCTGCGGGGTCGATTGCATCGGCGATTCGCGTTACGCGCTGCCCCGGGCTGTGTCCGTTCGGCGCGTAACGCGCGGGCGATACAGCTAGCCCGAACTCGACGAGCCGGTGGATGGCCGCGGCGACGACGGTCCGACCTTTATGCAGGCCGTCCGGATCGAGCCGCATTCCGTTTTCGGCAGCCAGGGCCTGTAGCCTTTTGATGTGAGCCGCGGAGCCGGTGGCGAAGAGCAGGGCGGCGCCGAAATGCTTGGCGTCGGCAATCTGAACTTGCAGGCCCCCATCTGCTGATGCGCCCCACGCGCCACCGGAGCCAGGGCCCCCGCCACGATCGACATGTTGCCGGCGAGCTCGCAGCCGCGCCGAAGATCACCTGCGGCGGTGATCGTTTGAGCTTGGGTCGCGCCGCCTGCAGGGACGCGGTAGCATTCCAGCAGCGCGGCGGCGCGATGCATATGCAGCTTGCCGGCCCAATTCTTCGCGATTGCTGGATGCTGCAGGATCTTCGTCTGCAGCGCGGCGCCATAGACCTTTGGCCTTCTTAATGCGGTCGGCCTTGGCCGCGGCCTCGACCTCTGCAAGAAACGAAATGCCAAGTTCCTTATGGATCGCATCGCCTTATCGGGCCGAATACCCGGGACTGAAAGAAGCTCGAGTACGCTGTCCGGGACTGTCTTTTCGAAGCTTTTCTAGACTCGGATGCGTGGCGGTCCGATGCAGCTTGGTAATAATGTCCGCGATCGCATCGCCGACCCCGGGATTTCGGTGAGCCGCTGCTGCGCGACGAGGCTATCCAAAGGCTCCGTGAGTGCAGCCAAGCTATCCGCAGCCCGTGAATATGCTCTGGCGCGATGGGGATGGCCGTTTCGCAGCGCTGTGCGGTGCGCATATTCCCGCAGGAGCCCGGCGACCGTCCGCGCGTCTGCCTTTGGCATTGAACCGATCCTTTATCTGGCCAGGCGTCGGATGATCTTGGCGGCGTGCTTCGGTCCGCGCCAGCCGAGGAACTTGACCTCCTTGTTCTCAAGCGCGTTGATGGCGCGAAAGAACTCCTCGAGATCGTCGCGTGCGCGAGAAGGAAGATCCCGAATGTCCTCGAGGTCTGCTTCCGGCGGCAAGGTGGTCCGGCCCGGCGAAGACCTGGTCGTTTCGTTCCTTGTTGCCACCAGATTTCTGTTCGAGCTCCAAGACTCCAACAGGCCTGCATTGAGCACTACACCCGGATAGGTCCTGGTATCATGGATGATCAGCACGTCCAATGGGTCGCCGTGCGGCGCCTTCGTCGAAGGAATGAAGCCCCAGTCATAGGGATAGCTCAGGCCTGCCATCAGGGGCTTGGCCAGGGTGAAGACGCCAAGCTTCGGGTCAAGATCGAGCTTGCACGTACTGCCACGTGGGGTCTCGTCGACGGCGAACGCGTGCTCGTCGTCAGCCCACGTCGACAGAGCCATGAACTCAGCCATCTCGCGCTCCCTTTGCTGCGCCGACGAGGTCTGCCTCGTGCGCACCTCGGGCGCCCTGCGGCTTCAACAATTCCGCGATCCCGAAGGGCGCGAGGATGCCGTAGCAGCCTGCGAGCGCCAATTCCTTGCGCTTGTTGCGGCAGGATATCGGCGGTGCGATCGGTCATCCCTGGCCTTCAGGGGGTTTCCAGCGTGCCAGATAGGTCGTGCGCGGTCGCGTCCCCTGCTCTTCCAGCAAAACGTAATGCAGTCCGTCACCTCGCAGGCGCGACACCTCGGAGTCGAGATTTATCTTATGATCGATCAGAGGCCGGGTTTGCGAGTCGCCAGTCGCTCCGCCAGAATCTCAGCTTGTTCTTTTGTCAGATTCTCGGCGAATGCCCCGTCCTTTTCTATCTGGGCTGGTCCTTTGAGCTCGCTGTCGTAGACCATCCAACCATTGCCACCTTGCCGAACGAGGAAGCGACCTCGCATCGGGCGTCCAATAAATTCCATCTGCAACCACCATCTGCGAATTCCAATCGAGCAATAGACTTACAGGATAGCATCGCCAGCATTGAACCATGTGAATCGGCTCCATCGACTTTAGTCGAGACGTTCTCGCCGGCCTGGGTCATGCGACTGGGTGCCGTTTGGGGACCCTCGCGGGAACAAATTAGGAGAGTCTAAGTTTATTGGGCGACTGGCTGGACCCTTGGTCCGGTGGTTTTGAGGGAAACGGCCGCTCGGCCCCAGTTTGACGCTGGGGCCGTTTCTTTTGGTCGAGTAGAGGCGCGACGACTGAGGCGGCCTTACTCTCTGCTGTCTCGATGAGCCTTGATCTCCACGCGCGCACTAGCGCTATCCTGGACGGACCGTCGCAGCTGGCCTCAGCGTGTGCCCCCTCGCTGGGACCATTCTTTGTCAGTGAGTTGCTCGCGCGCTCGAACTGAGAAGTAGCGGTGTCTCAGCTTGAATTTCGCAGGCCAAGAGCCGCTTCAAGGCGCTCTCGAATAACGCCTGCGTTTGCTCGAACATTTCGAGCAATTCCCGAGCCTCGTTATAACTCGTGTCCCTCGCAATACGCTCCGTCGCGCTCGACGCGCAGACGGTAGCCATCGTACTTGATCTCGTGGAACCACCCCGGGCCACAACTTTCCAACGGTCGGCAGGCAGAACTCGAATGTGGGCATGACCGGCACATGGGTATGTGATGCTGTTTTTGCGAATCCGCAGCAGAGGCCCCGATGTGGCGCTTCTCCGGGGCCTCGCCTTGTGCGGTAGGGGTTCTCGGCCTGGAGAGGACCGAGGAGTTAATACAAACTCCCATCGACGACGGCGTCAAGTCTCGGGAAAACGCGGAAATTGTCTCGCCGGGATTCACATGGTTTATTTTCGGACCGGAGCGTCGTTTGGGATGATCCGAGCAACAGGGCAGCTAATTTTCATTTCGTATTTTTTCAGCCCTAGAACGACGACCGTTGCTTCTTGGCGAACAGCGGCTCGGCGATCCAGCTTGGCCCCAGCATGATCCGGATGCTGGGTCTCTTTTATGAGTAGGAACGAAGCGCAAGCATTGGGTCGCCCCGTTCAGCGCCTCACCGCTACAGGCACTGAGACGCCCAGCTGCACACTGGCCCCAGCTTCACCGCTGGGGCCCTTTCTTATTACGCCGTCCAGATAGGACACTTGCTGGGGCCGTTTTCTGTTAGAGGCCACCAACTGGGACAGCCTACACAGGCCTAATTTTCGTTTTCAGCTTACGATCGATCAGCATCTCGGCCCGGCGCTTTGCCAGTTCTGCCAATCGTGTGCGCACGGTGTGGTGGGTCGTTTCTCCGCCGATCTCAATGATGATCTCGGACTGATCATCATATAGGCGTTTTACCTCGAACGTGACGCCCCTGTGGGTGAAGGTGCTTGGCATATGCAGGGGATAGCAAATCGATGTGCGGTCCTTGTACCGGAATGCTACGGGAAATTGTCCCGGTGTAGGAATGGAGCCATGCAAGGCCACTTGCGGAGGTGGCCTTAATCTCCCGCGTCGCTGGTTAGCGGACTTCCTAGGCCGAGGCCTTCATGGTCCGCTCGACCTCATCAGCTAGCTCCGGTGGTGTGCCGCCAGCTTGGCAAACAGGTCTTTCCTTGTCGGATTGGTCGCCAGCTTGCTGATCAGCTCGCACTCCTCCGCTTCGACGCGAAGCTTCTCTAAGTGCGCCTGCATGTCCTTCATTTTGGGCTCCCGATGCCGAGATGTTATCACGGTTCCGGCCGACAGTATCTTGGAGAAAGTGGCAATTGCATAAGGGCGTGCTAACGTTGGTTCGTTGGGTCCGCACCCGACCATCCCACTGGCCTCAGCGCCGGCCTTAAGGCCCCCAAAGGTGCTGGGGCCTTTTCTATGGCTGCTAGGAACGAACGTAGCCGAAGCTTGTTCGTCTTTCATCCGAATGCTGCTCTCACCATCCCCCGACCAAACCGCATTCGGACAGTGTGCGTGGAAAGCCGATGGCCCCAGCGTGCTCCCAAGCGCTGGGGCCGTCTCTTCACTTCAGGACACCAAATGCCGGCGCACTTCTCCGGGCTCCATGTTGAGCGCTAGGACGTGTTCTGCGGCGAGCTGTCGCTGATGAGGCTAACAACCCATCCTTCCGGGATGATTAGGAACAGGCAAGCGCGAGGGCGGTTATCGGCAGGTCCGCATGCTTTCCCCCCGAGGCATCGGACACCATGGAGCCACGAACCCCAGCGACGCGACCGGCGCGCTGGGGTTTCTCTGACCCCGATCACGCGAACAGGTCTTTGCCGGCCTGCGGCGTACTCCACGTTCAGCCCAATACTCAGCCGACGTCGCCTTGTCCTGTTAGATCATAAAAGGCATCTGGATCTAGGGGTGCAGAAGAAAAAGCAGGCGCTGGCGAAGCCTCTCGCGATCAAGCTGTACTTCGCGCATTACCGCAAGCTCGGCTTCAATCTTGCTCGTGTCCTCATTCAGCCGCCTACATTCGATGAGCTGCGCTTCTTTTTCCGCCAGCCGCCTTTCTCCTTCGACTGTCGCGAATTCAATCTGCCTTAACTCGTCAATGATCGGCTCTTTGTACATCTCGATGCGATGGCTGAACCGTGTGTCATGCTCGTTTGTCTTGCAATCTCCAAACGGCTCAACAACGTTTCAAGTTCCTAATGAGCCTTGCGATAGCGGGAACGACCGCAAGCGCTGCACTTGAGGTGCGCCGAGTTTTCAGCCCAGTCCCAATCCAGGCAGATCGGCGAGCTTCAGCCGGCCGTTGTGCTGGCACCCGACGCAGAACATGAGCACCGTCTTCCGCCGTTGCGATCGACGGGGCCGGACAGTAGCGGAGATGACGAGCGGGCTTGCGGCGCCAGGGCATGCGCCAATGATCGCGAATATCTCGCGCCGAGTGAAGCCGCTAGAGTTCGCGACCGCGATGCGCAGTTATCGCTAGCGATTGGTCAAGTGGCGGCGTCCTTTTCAGTTGAGGGGCCGCCTAGCTTTTTCATGATCCATTCCATGGCTGGATTAGGATAGCGAGATTCCGTCGAATTGACATCCATTCGAGTGGCTGGGTTGAACGTCAGTTCATAGAACGCCGAAATCGATGGCCTCGATGGCTTTTGAAGGGGCGGTCTTGGGCGACGCCAAGGCGCAGTATCACCTGAGCGACGAGAAGCAGATCGTCGCATGGTCCGTTGCGTTCGATCTCATATTGCTTGCTGGTAACCCGGTCGCCGCCTCAGCGCTGAATCGAGGAGGGCGATCACCGCAGGCCACTGATCCGGCTTTGGAAGCCATCGCAAAACACCAGCAGGCGGACGCGGACCACAATGCAGCCATCACGGCGACCGAAGCCACCGAATATCGCTCTGAGGCCTATTGGCAGGCCGACGACCATCAAGGAGCATGTTGCCATGCGGAGGCCGATGCAGCTTGGGATCTGGCCAGGACAATTCCGACGACATTGGCCGGCGTTGCTGCGGTCGTGAACCAGTGCGAAGACAAGGGCGAGGAGTGGCCCAACAGTGACTGCATCGGCAGGGAGGGCCGGCATTATCAGCTACGGCAGACGATGGCCGCTGCAGCCGTCAACTTAGCCTAGCGTGAAGGCGAGGTGCCCGCCGGTTCACGCCGGCGGGTTTTCTCCTGGCGCAATTTCCATTGCTTCGGGTGGTCGACGGTGGCGCGCGCTATGTTCGGCCATGGCTTTCACCGCCTCATCTTCGTCGGCGCAAAAGGCGATGCTTCGCCGATCGGCAAACACGAGCCACTGACGAAGGCCAACTTCCCTGATGACGTACTCGGTCATTTTCGAGCGTCCTGCAGCGAGTGGACTACATCTTATGCAAGCGACGTTGCTGTTCCATTAATCAGAATCCGGCTGGGGTGACGCCGCCGGGCTCGAAATGTTTTGTCGCGGCGGTGGGATTTCAGCTGGCCCCGATAGTCGCTGCTTCGTGGGCTGAAGGGTTAAATCAGCAGCTTCTTGCTCAGCCTTTGTATGCCCAGCGGGCGGTTCAATCGGGCTTTCGGACCAGTGCCTTTCAGGTGCTCCCGTTAGAACCGGCTGCTTACGCCTGGCTGCCCACCGCTGTTCGCATTTTCTTTCAACGTCCAGAGGGACAGTACTCATGCCTCCACCTCGGTCTCGGATCTGCCCCGGTGCTGCGCGTCAACTTACAACTTGTGCAAAAGCTCCTATTGATCTGCCGCAAGTCCCAGGAAAAGACGCCGCCGGTGAGCCCCCCGCGGGGAGGCCGTTCTTCATGACTCTCTAGGAAGCGCAGCGCGGCTTCAGATTGACCGACCGCAGGAAAGTGTCCAGCCCGCTCTGGCTGCAGTTCTTAACTTCGCCAAGCTGTTTCTCCGCTTCGGGGCGGGTAACTGGCGAACTGCTTCCGCTACTCGCATTCGGCTTTGATTTGTACTTGGTGTCCGCAGGATCATGCCAATGTCGAGAAATGATCTTGGCCGGCGCCTTCAATCGATCGGTCGGACGGGGCGCGACAGCTATTGGGGGTGCTGCTGGGGCAGCGATCGTTGCCGAAGCTGAAGCACCCGTTGTGACCGCAGCAACCTCGTTTGCTGGCACGACTTCGTTCTCGACGGCAGCCACATCTGTCGCGGGTGCGGGCTTCAGCGGTAGACGGTCGCTCTTACTCGAGGTCTCCGCCACCGGGTAGGCAATTGGATGTGCTGGCGCGGGATTTCTCCCCAAGGCTGCAACAGCGCCCATTCCTACCAGGCCAATTACTCCGACGGCTACGACCCTAATCCACACCTGATTGATCCTCGACCAACCCAGCGAACCAGAGACTTCCGCCGAAGTTTGCCCAGAATAAGGCTCTAAGCCATTGGTTTGACAGACGGACTTCTTTTCTCCTGGGTCAACCCGGAGCGGCGTGACCTCGGCGCGCCGCCCGCGCTGGAGTGGTTCTCATTTGTGGGCTGACTGGTGAGCTGCTCGAGGGGGCGAAAACTAAAGATTGTTATTTCAATACCTTAGATTGGAGGTGATCGGCTGTTGCCGGTTCTGGAGTACGTGAACCGGTACGAAGAGCCTTCCCTGAGGACCGGCGGTCACCATCCATGGAAGACGGCCGAGTGCGATCAGTTCGAGAAGTGTCATGCCGTCGGCACCAGGGCAAGGCTGGCCTATGAGCTGCTCCTGCAGACCGGCCAGCCACGCTGTGACCTGGTCCGGATGAGGCGGCAGTATATCCGCGGCGGGATGATGGCGATGGGCCGCAAGAAGACTGGGGGTGCCGTTCAACGTCGAAGTCGTGCCACGCCTTCAGGCGGCGATCGACGCAATGCCGGCGAGTGACCATCTGACCTTCCTGGTCACGGCCCAGGACAAGCCGTTTACCGCTGCCGGTTTCGGGAACTACTTCCGCGATACCTGTCACGAGGCATTGCCGGAGCGGTGCACGTCACATGGTCTCCGAAAGGCCGCAGCGACCTATCTGGCCGAGCTCGGCTTTAGCGACCATCAATTGATGGCGTGGTTCGGCTGGTCGTCGATATCGCAGGCACAAGTCTACACGCGAGCGGCAAACCGAAAGAAGATGGCGCGTGAGGGGGCGAAGCTCATTTCAGGAACAGGCACTGGCACACCTTCTGACCCGGTGAGCCAGAATCAATCTCGACCTATTGAGAAGACTGGAGCGGTAAAGTGAACTGGCGATTCCGGCAGGATTCGAACCTGGAACCCGCGGAATAGAAATCCGCTACTCGTTGTTCGGAAGTAAACTTCGCCAACCACCGATTGACCACCGAAATACCGTGAACGAACAGCGATAAAAGTGGTCAATCCGGATCGAGCTTCGTTGTTTTTGTTGATTTTTTCGGTCGCTGATTACGTTCGGGACGCAGGGGTCGCAGGTTCGAATCCTGCCACTCCGACCATTCTTTCAAGCACTTATAGTTTCTGTGTTTTTCGTGCGCAACGACATGCGCATCGATTTGAAGCGCGGCTGCCATGTCGGTCGATTTCGGGACGCTGGTCCCTCCTATCGGCGATTCGGGATCATTGGAGCGCGCGAGGGAAGCGGCCCCTGACGTGAAATTGCGTAGCACGTCACCAAGCACCACACGGTCTCCCTTCGGATCTCTCGGCTGATCCTGTCCGACATCAAAGCACGAATAGGCCGCCGCGAGTAGTGCTCAGCTTGCCGGCGCAGCTACCTGTCAGGGGTTGCCGACCTCAAAGGCCAGCAGAACGTTGCCGGGCAGGCCGCTCCATTGCGCGTAGCCGGAATTGACGTACAGCATGCCGTCGACGACGACCGGGCCGGGTCCGTCCATGGCGCCGCCATGGGCCGCAACTCCGTTGACCGTGGTGTAGTCGCGGGCGGTGTCGATCTCCCACAGCAGCCGTGCGTCATCGGTCGCGTAGGCGCGCAGGAAGCCGCTCACGCCGCCCGAGAAGACGACGCCGGGAATGGCGGTGACCGCCGCGGAGAGCGCGGGACTGCACTGCGGGCGGTCGCCACAGGCCACCGGCGCGACCTGCATCGCGATCTTCCCGGTCGCAAGATCGAGCCCGAACAGGCCGCCACCTTCGCTTGAATTCAGACGTCGCGTGCCGTCCCTTAGAAATCGTACGTCCGAATTGGCGACATAGATTCGGTCCTGGTCGGCGGCGGAACCCCACTCGGTTCCGCCCAACGCGCCGCCCTTGCCGATCCGCGTCTGCCACAGGATCTTGCCCTCATGGTCGGGATCGAGCGCGTGGACCACGCCGGATTTCTGGCCGATCACCAGCACGCGCTGTCCGTTACGCAGGCTCACCAGGATCGGCGATTGGCCGAAGTCATGGTCGGGGCCGCGGTCTTCCGGACAATTGCTCTGATCGGTGCCGAAGCACGCAACGACGAAGCTGTCCTTCGGGGTGGCCTGCTGATGCCACAGCATTCGGCCGGTCGTGAGATCGAACGCGAGGATGGCATCGCTGGTGTCGGTTGCCGGGTCGGCATAGCTGTTCGAGGTCGCGATATAGAGCGACTGGCGCTGCACATCGATCGTCGGAGCGGACCAGACCGACGCGCCGGCCGGACCGAACAGCTGGGTCCCGAGGGCGTTCGCCCGCGTCGGATGCGGTGCCTCGGGGATCGTGTAGGCCTTCCAGATCTGCGCGCCGGTCTCGGCCTTCAGCGCAACGACGCTGCCGCGAAACGTACAGCACTGGTAGGTGGGGCGAGATCCGATGGCCTCCTCGATCGATGAAACCCCGACATAGACGGCGCCGGAATAGAACACTGGCGCACCGGTTATCCGGGCCGCCACATGATCGTCGACCTTGCTCTTCCAGATCAGCTTGCCGGTCGCGGCATTCAGGGCGTAGACGTTGGCGCGCACATCACCAAAGAAGATGGCAGGCTGGCCGTTGTCCAGCGGGGCAAAGCTGATGGCCGTCCGCACCGGCGCCTCGGTCGGAAACGCCCAGCGCGTGCAGCCGCTTTTGGCGTCGAGGGCGTGGACCTTGCGGTCGCCGCCACCGACGAACAGCAAGCCGCCGACGACGGCCGGCTGCGCGTTGGCGTTCGACGTGTCAGGAAATCCGAACGCCCATTTCAGACGCAGCCGCGGGACCTGGTCTTGCGCGAGGCCGGCCATTGCCGCCGGCTGAAACCGGCTGTTGTTGATATCCGTGCCCCAACCGTTCCACCGCGGCCCATCGATCGGCTGCGGAAAGCCGGTCTCGTTCTGCGCGCATTGGCCTGCGCTCTCGGTTGGCACGAGCGACGCGGCCTTTCCGGTGACGAGTGAGGCGATCGCCGCCCGCTCGTCGCTGGTCAGTCCCTGCGCGAAGGATGCCATCGGGCCCGTGGTGATCGCACCAAGCACCTCGTCGAACGATCTGGATTGCAGCGCGGTGCGGCTCGGCGCGCGAACAGCCGCGTTGCTGCTGTCGTGACATTGCGCACAGCGTTGCGCGTAGAGATCGGCACCGGCTTGCTGCGCCGCGGCGGGCAGGCAAGACGAGATCAGGGCGATGGCAATCGCAGCACTCAGTTTCATCGTGATTCACCGGAGTTGGTTTTTGATGAAGAGAGCAATTGCAGCTTAGCACAACCTTCCGGCTGCCATCGTGCTTGGCGGAGGCCGGCCGCACGTATGGCGGTGCAGGATCCGATCGCCGCCTTCAATTCGAGCGCCCGCTGGCGCGATCTCCCATTGACAGGTCGGCCGATGTGATAGAATTATAACAAGATAAGTTGCAAAAATAACAATATGTCACCATCGTACCAGCGCCGCGCGCGGTCGACGGGAGGAAAATTTGGAATTGTCCGGTTCGATCGCAGCCGAGCCTCGGCCGTCGACGGCGCTGTTGATGGTCGGTGGCATCAACAGACGCTTCGGCGGCGTGCGGGCGTTGCGCGACGTCAACCTCGAGGTCCGGGCCGGCGAGGTGCACGCGCTGCTGGGCGAGAACGGGGCCGGCAAGTCCACGCTGATCAAGATCCTTAGTGGTGTCCACGCGGCCGACAGCGGCACGATCGAGATCGCCGGCAAACCAGCTACGTTCGACAGTCCGGCTAGATCGCGCGAGGCAGGCATCGCCGTCGTCTATCAGGACCTCAGTCTCGTCGAGTCGCTGAGCGTCGCCGACAATCTGTTGCTCGGCCGCGAGCCGCGTACGCGGTTCGGCTTTGTCCGCAAGCGCGAACTGATGGCCAGGGCCGGGGCGTTCCTGAGCGAGCTCGGCATTCCCCTCGATACCAAGGCAGCAGTCGGCTCGCTGCCGTTCGCCTACCGCCAGATGACCGAGATCGCCAAGGCACTGATGGGCGAGGTGCGCCTGTTGATCCTCGATGAACCGACATCGTCCCTGACTTCGGATGAAGTTCGTATCCTGTTCGACGCGATCGGCAAGGCGACGCGCCGCGGCGTCGGCGTGATCTATGTGACGCATCGGCTCAACGAGGTGTTCGAGATCTCGCAGCGTGTCACGGTGCTCCGCGACGGCGCCAATGCCGGCACGTTCGTCACCGCCGAGACCGACATGAAGCGGCTGGTGAACTCCATCATCGGCACCGATCGATTGGCGCCCGCGGCGTCGCGCGCTGAACCTGCAGTTGCGCGTTCATTCGATCCGTCGCCGGTTCTGTCGCTGTCGCGCGTGTCGAACGATCGCCTGTCGGCCGTCGAACTGTCCGTGATGAAGGGTGAGATCCACGGCCTTGCCGGATTGATCGGCAGCGGACGCACCGAGATTCTGGAGACCATCTTCGGCCTTCGGCCGGTCGACAGCGGCACATGCCAGATCGACGGTCGGCCATGGCTGCCGAGGAGCCCGGCCGATGCCGATCGACCATGGCGTCGCGCTGGTGCCGGAAGACCGGCATCTGCAGGGCCTGGTGCTGGATCATTCGATCGAGCGCAACATCACCTTGCCGCGGATTCCGCATTTCTCGCGCTGGGGCTTCATGCAGCAGCGCGCCGCCGCCCGGCGTGCCGACGCTGCGGTGGCGAGGCTGTCGGTGAAGGCGCAAGGCGCTTCGAGCCTGGTCAGGACATTGTCCGGCGGCAACCAGCAGAAGGTCGTGTTCGGAAAATGGAATGATCCGCGGCCGCGCGTTCTGCTGCTCGACGAGCCGACGGTCGGCGTCGACGTCGGCGCGCGCGAGGAGATCTACGGCGTGATCCGCAATGCCGCTCGCGACGGCACCGGCGTCCTGGTGGTCTCGTCGGACCTCGTCGAACTGATCGAGCTCTGCGACCGCATCTCCGTGATCGTCGATGGACGCGTGGCGCGAACGCTGCTGCGCGGGGAGATCGATGATGCCGAAGAGCTCCATCATCTGCTGCAGATCTACCAGGCTTCCGAACAAGGCGTATTGCAAGAGCTGCCCGCATGACCGAACTGACCGCGCCCAACCTCGTCGCCTCGTCGACCCGATCCGATCGACGCCGCAAGCTGCTGCAGAATCTGCTGCGGGGTGAGCGGCCCTACATGCTGTACATCGCCTTCGTGGTGCTGCTGGTCGTGTTCAGCCTGTCCTCGCCCTGGTTCCTGTCGGTCGACAATTTCCTGAACATCGGACGCCAGACCACGCTGGTCTCGATCATCCCGGTCGGCATGACCTTTGTAATCATCGCGCGCCAGATCGATCTGTCGGTCGCATCGACATTGGCGCTGTCGGGCATGGCCGCGGCGCTCGCGATGAGTCAGATCAACAATAGCTGGATCGTAGGCGCTGTTGCCGGGCTCGGCACCGGCGCGCTGGTCGGGCTGCTCAACGGCATCCTGACCACGCAGCTCTCGATCCCGTCGTTCCTGGTGACGCTGGGTTCACTGAGCATGGCGCGCGGTTTGGCGATGATGGTAACCAATACCAAGCCTGTCATCATCACCAACGAGACGTACTTTGCGATCTTCGGCGAAGGCTCGTTCCTGGGCATACCGGTTCCGATCGCCTGGACGCTGGTGGCGATGATCGTCGGCATCCTGCTGCTGCACTATAACGTGTTCGGCCGCCGCATCTATGCGGTCGGCGGCAATCCGACCGCGGCGCTGTATTCCGGTATCAACACCAAATGGGTAACGACCGCGGCCTTTGTGCTGACCGGCGCGCTCGCCGGGCTTGCGGCGCTGGTGCTGTCCGCGCGCTCGCACGCCGCGCGGCCCGACGTCGTGCAGGGCATGGAGCTCGACGTCATCGCCGCCGTGATCCTCGGTGGTTGCAGCCTGTTCGGCGGGCGCGGCTACATCCTGGGGACGCTGTTCGGCAGCCTCATCATCGGCACACTCAACAACGGCCTCGTGCTGCTCGGCGTCAGCTCGCCGCTGCAGCTCGTCATCAAGGGAGCGATCATCGTGGCCGCGGTCGCCTTCACGAAACGCTAGAGCACGACGGTGCAGCGCATGGGCCGCAAGGTCAGGCGTTGCAAGGGTAGGGGCAAGGTCGCCGGCCTCCGGTCAATCGGCGACCAAAACGGGAGGAAACAATGAAGCCGATCTTGCGACAAACCCTGCCGCTGACCGCGTTGATCGCGGCGACGGCCATTTCGATCGCCGCCTCGGCTCGCGCCGAAGTGCCTGCAACCTGCGTCAAGGGCGTCGATCTCGCGACGCTTGGACCGAAATCGATCGTCGGTCAGGGGCCGCACGGCGAGAAGGCCGCCTCGCCCGAAGTGCTGGCGCTGTCGGACGCCGATGCCGCCAAGATCAGGGAGAAGCATTTCAAGGTCGGCATCTCCATGCAGACCGTCAATCTCGACTGGGCGCAACTGCAGATCCAGGGCATCACCGATACGCTGAAGAAGTACGGTGTGACCGTCACCGGCGTCGCGTCCGCCGAATATCAGGTCGACAAGCAGATCGCCGATATCGAGAACACCATCCAGCAGCATCCGGATGGCATCATCTCGATCCCGGTCGATTTCACGGCGACCGCACCGACCTACAAGAAGATCGCCAAGGCCGGCATCAAGCTCGTGCTGATGGACAGCATCCCGACCGGCCTGAAGCATCCGGAGGAATATGCCTCCATGATCTCGGCGGACAGCCAGGGCAACGGCCTGATCGCGGCCCAGATCCTGGCGTCCTGCGTCGCGCAGGGCGGCACCATCGGCCTCGTCAATTTCGGCGTCGATTATTTCAGCACCAACGAGCGCACCAAGGGCGTCCGTGAGTGGATGCAGAAGAATCGTCCCGACATCAAGATGAAGCAGGTCGACTTCACCGACCCGCCGAAGGTGTCGCAGATCGCGGGCGACTTCCTCACCGGCAATCCGGATATCAAGGGCCTGTTCGCGGTCTGGGACCAGCCGGCGCTCGATACGCTGAGCTCGATGCGCGCGCAGGGCATCGACATTCCGGTCGCCACCGTCGATCTCGGCCTGCAATCGGCGATCGAGATCGCCAAGGGTGGCCCGCTGAAGGCGACCGGATCGCAGCGCCCCTATGACCAGGGTGTCGCCGAAGCGATGGCCATGATGAACGCGCTGCTCGGCAAGGAAACGCCGGGCTGGATCGGTGTGCAGTCGCTGCCGGTGACGCAGTCCAACGTGTTGGAATCCTACAAGACGGTGTTCAAGAAGGAGCCGCCGCCGGAGCTGACCGACGCCTGCAACAAGGCGAAGCCTGCCTGCAACTGAGCCGCAGGAGTGCGATGCGTGGTCCCGCGAGCCCGCGCATCGTGAGCAGCCTGATCCGGGCGTGCCAGCCCCCGCTCGGATCAGGTTGCGCTGGTCACGTACTCGACGGGAAGGCTACGGAAGTGCTTGCGCATGTCCGCTGACGCCGCGCCGCCGACGATGATGCGCGAGAACGCGCCGATATCGGAGAAGAACGCCGACTTGAGGCTGCCCAGCTTGCTGGCGTCGATCACCAGGATGCTTTCCATCGCGGTCTCGATGACGGCCTGCTTGACGGCGACCTCGTGAAAATTCGAGCAGCTCGCGCCGCGGGTCCAGTGCACGCCGCCCGCGGAGATGAAGGCCTTGTTGATGCCGAGCCGCCGCAGATAGGATAGGCCGTCGTCCGACGCAAAGGACTGCGACGACGGATGGTAGAGGCCGCCCATCAGCATCACCTGCGTGGCCGGCCGTCGCGTGACGATCGACGCCACGTTCATCGAATAGCAGATCACCGAAAGCGGCAGGTCCTCCGGTAGGCAGTCCGCCAGCGACTGCATCGTCGTGCCGCAATCGATGAAGATCGTATCGCCTTCCTTGATCGAGGCCGCGGCAGACCGGCAGGCCAGGCGCTTGTCCTGGGTGTGCTGATCGATCTCCTGCTCGAACGTGTACTTGACCCCGGTCGGCGACGCCGCATTGACGACGTACCCGCCGAGCAGCGCCAGCGCGGCGTCCGGTCCGGCGAGATCGCGCCGGACCGTCATTTCGGAAACCTTGAGGAGCTCGGCGGCGTCCTTCAGATGCAGCGTGCCGCTCGATTCGACGGCGCGGCGCAGCCTCTGCAGGCGCTGCACGCGCGTCTCGCTTGGTCGTGCGTTCGATGTTTCAGCCATTTTGATCGCCGGGCTTGCTTATCCGATTGACAATGATCTTACAATGTTGTGAGTTTATCAACGTCGATTTGTTACAATAATAACATCCAGTCCGGCGGGCTGATCGAGGGTCGGGGACGATGTTCCTCAGGCAGTCGGCAAACCCCGCGGCAAGGTCAGGGGAGGATCACATGTTGCGATCGACACATTCAGTCTATCTGGCGATCTCGTCGATTCGCTAGGACGCACGGCGCCTCCATGACGCAGAGCGTCTTCATGCAGAATCCGTCCCCACTGGCCGCGCAGCCGCCTTCCCCGGGCGGCGAGCATCCGCTGCCGCGCAACGGCGGCCGCACGCTCGAGATGGATTGGGTCGACGAGATCAGGATCAATCTGTCGGCCGCCGAACGCCGCGTTGCGAGCCTGCCGGGCCGGCGCACGGTCAAGAAGGACGCGCAGGCGGCGTGGCTTCTCAAGGCGATCACCTGCATCGACCTGACGACGCTCAATGGCGACGATACGACCGAACGGGTGAAGCGCCTCTGCGCCAAGGCCAAAGCGCCGGTGCGCGGCGACCTTCTCGAGCGGCTCGGCTTTGCCGGCCGTGAGCTGCATACCGGCGCGGTCTGTGTCTACCATCGGTTCGTGGCGACGGCCGTCGAAGCGCTCAGCGGATCGGACATCCCGGTCGCCGCGGTCTCGACCGGATTTCCCGCAGGCCTCGTGCCGCACGATCTGAAGCTGAAGGAGATCGAAGCGTCGGTCCGCGACGGCGCACAGGAGATCGACATCGTCATCACGCGCGAGCATGTGCTGACCGGCGATTGGCGGGCGCTTTACGCCGAGGTGCAGGATTTCCGCGCCGCCTGCGGCGACGCGCATCTGAAGACGATCCTGGCCACCGGCGATCTCAAGACGCTGCGCAATGTCGCCAAGGCGTCGATGGTCTGCATGATGGCCGGCGCCGATTTCATCAAGACCTCCACCGGCAAGGAAGGCGTCAACGCGACGCTGCCGGTGACGCTCGCGATGCTGCGGATGATCCGCGTCTATCAGGAGCGTACCGGCTACCAGATCGGCTTCAAGCCGGCCGGCGGAATCTCGACGGCAAAGGACGTGCTCAACTATCAGTTCCTGATGAAGGAGGAACTGGGCCGCGACTGGCTCGAGCCGGACCTGTTCCGTATCGGCGCCTCCAGCCTGCTCGCCGATATCGAGCGGCAGCTCGAGCATCACGTGACCGGCCACTACTCGGCTTTCAACCGCCACCCCGTGGGATGAGACTCCAGCGATGAGCGTCGCAAGCTATTTCGAGACCATGGAGTATGGCCCCGCGCCGGAGGCGGACGGCGAGGCACGCGCCTGGCTGGCGCGGCATGGCGCCACCTTCGGGCATTTCATCGCCGGCAAGTTCACGGCGCCGCATGCCGGCAAACGCCTCACGACGACCGAGCCCGCCACCGGCAAGACGCTGGCGCGCATCGCGCAGGGCGCCGCCGCCGATATCGAGGCGGCGGTCAGCGCCGCGCGCACCGCGCAGACAGCGTGGGCGAAGCTTGGCGGCCACGGCCGCGCCCGTCATCTCTATGCGTTGGCGCGCATGCTGCAGCGTCACGCCCGGCTGTTCGCCGTGCTGGAGGCGATCGACAACGGCAAGCCGATCCGGGAAACCCGCGATCTCGACGTGCCGCTCGCTGCGCGCCATTTCCTCTATCACGCCGGCTGGGCGCAGCTGCAGGAGCGCGAATTCACCGATCAGGTGCCGGTTGGCGTGATCGGGCAGATCGTTCCGTGGAATTTTCCGCTGCTGATGCTGGCGTGGAAGATCGCGCCGGCGCTGGCCGCGGGCAATACGGTGGTGCTGAAGCCGGCGGAGTTCACCTCGCTCACCGCGCTGCTGTTCGCCGAACTTTCGGCCGAAGCCGGCCTGCCGCCGGGCGTGCTGAACGTCGTGACCGGCGACGGTGCCACCGGCGCGCTGCTGGTCGAAAGTCCCGGCGTCGACAAGATCGCGTTCACCGGCTCGACCGAGGTCGGACGGCTGATCCGCCAGTCGACCGCGGGCACCGGCAAATCGCTGACGCTCGAGCTCGGCGGCAAGTCGCCGTTCATCGTGTTCGACGATGCCGATATCGACGGCGCGGTGGAAGGCGTGGTGGATGCCATCTGGTTCAACCAGGGCCAGGTCTGCTGCGCCGGTTCGCGGCTGCTGCTGCAGGAGGGGATCGCGGAGACTCTCCGCCGGCGCCTGATCCGCCGCATGGAGACGCTTCGCGTCGGCATGCCGCTTGACAAGGCGATCGACATGGGCGCGGTGGTCGCACCGGTACAACTCGAACGGATCAAGTCGCTGGTCGAGACCGGAGTGAAGGAGGGTGCCGAGAAATATCAGGCTTCCGGTGCGATCCCGGCGGAAGGATGTTTCTATCCGCCGACCTTGCTCTGGAACGTGCATCCATCCTCGACGGTTGCGACCGAAGAAATCTTCGGCCCTGTTCTGGTGGCGATGACGTTCCGCACCCCTGACGAGGCCGTGATGCTCGCCAACAACACGCGCTACGGCCTTGCCGCCAGCGTGTGGAGCGAGACGATCGGTCTGGCGCTCGATATCGCGCCGAAGCTCTTGGCCGGCGTGGTCTGGGTCAACGCCACCAATCTGTTCGACGCCAGCGTCGGTTTCGGCGGCTATCGCGAGTCCGGCTTCGGCCGCGAGGGCGGCCGTGAAGGCATGTATGAGTATCTCAAGCCGAAGGCCTGGAGCGGGCGCAAGGCGCGGGCCAAGGCATCGCCGCTGCCGACGGCTTTTGGCGCCAGCGCAGGATTCGATGTGCCGCCGATCGATCGGACGGCAAAACTGTTCGTCGGCGGCAAGCAGGTGCGCCCGGACGGCAATTATTCGCGTCCGGTGCTGTCGCCGAAGGGCCGGCGCCTGGGCGAAGCAGGCGAGGGCAATCGCAAGGATATCCGCAATGCGGTGGCCGCGGCGCGCTCCGCCGAGTCCTGGGCGCGGGCGACGGCGCATAATCGCGCCCAGATCCTCTATTACCTTGCCGAGAATCTTTCCGCGCGCGGCGACGAATTCGCCCGGCGCATCGCCGAGATGACCGGCGTGTCGGCTGCGAAGGCGCGCACGGAAGTCGATGCGAGCATCGAGCGGTTGTTCAGCTATGGCGCCTGGGCCGACAAATTCGAAGGATCCGTCCACGCGCCGCCGCTGCGCGGCGTGGCGCTCGCGATGCATGAGCCGATCGGGGTGGTCGGCGTCGCCTGTCCCGACGAGGCGCCGCTGCTCGCCTTCATCAGCCTGGTGGCGCCGCTGGTTGCGATGGGCAACCGGGTCGTCGCCGTGCCGAGCGAGCGGCATCCGCTCGCCGCGACCGACTTCTACCAGGTGCTCGAGACCTCGGACGTGCCGGGCGGCGTGGTCAACATCGTCACCGGCGATCACAGCGAACTGGTCAAGGTGCTTGCCGAGCACGACGATGTCGACGCGCTCTGGGCATTCGGATCGCAGGACGCCTCAGCGGCCGCCGAGCGGCTGTCGACCGGCAATCTCAAGCGGACTCTGGTCGATCATGGCCTCGCGCTCGATTGGTACGACAAGGCCGCGAGCGAGGGCCCGATCCTGCTCCGCCATGCCGTGCAGGTGAAGAACATCTGGATTCCGTACGGTGACTAAAGGCGTCACGCTACGGTGATACGGATGGGGATCCGAACCGTCAGACTTCGGCGAGTTTGAACACGAGGGAGGGACGCAACATGCTCAAGGGCATCGATCCACTGCTCAATGCCGACGTGCTCTATGCCCTGCGGGCGATGGGGCATGGTGATCGTCTGGTGGTGTGCGACACCAATTTTCCGGCCGACTCGATCGCGCGCCAGACGGTTCTCGGCCGGTTGCTGCGCATCGACAATGTCAACGCGGCCAGGGCGGTTGAGGCGATCCTCTCGGTGATGCCGCTCGACACCTTCGTCGACGATGCGGCCAGCCGCATGGAGATTGTCGGCCAGGCTCAGGAAGTGCCACCCGTGCAGCGCGAGGTGCAGACCGCGATCGATCGCGCGGAGGGACGGTCCTGGCCGCTGGTCGGCGTCGAGCGCCACGCTTTCTATGAGAAGGCCAAGACGGCCTATTGCGTGATCGCGACGGGCGAGCGGCGCTTCTATGGCTGCTTCCTGTTCAGCAAGGGCGTGATCGGGCCGGACGGGGAGTGACGAGATGAGCAAGAGTGGCGTCGCCGTCCTCGGCGTCTTCGTCGTCGACTTGGCGTTCCGCGCCGACAACATGCCGGCGATCGGCGAGACGATCGCCGGATCGGGATTCGCGATGGGGCCTGGCGGCAAGGGATCCAACCAGGCTGTCGCGGCCGCGCGGGCCGGCGCCGGCGTGAGCTTCATCTCGCGGATCGGCAGCGACGCCTTCGGCGAGCTTGCGATCAGGACCTGGGAGGCCGAGGGAATCCGGCCGCGCGTGGCGAGGACCGCGGATGCGCCGACCGGCGCGGCGTTTATCTATGTCCATGAGACGCGCGGCGACAACGCCATCATCGTGGTGCCGGGTGCAGCGGGCGGTATCGGCTCGGCCGATGTCGACGCGGTGGCGGACGCGATCCGCGACAGCCGTGTGTTCGTGACGCAGCTCGAGCAGCCGGTCGATGCAGCGCGGCGCGGGCTCGAGATCGCGCGCACCGCCGGCAGCATCACCGTGTTCAATCCGGCGCCGGCCATCCAATTTGACGATGGTCTGTTTGCGCTGTGCGATTATGTCGTTCCCAACGAGACCGAGGCCGAAGCGCTCACCGGGATCGCGGTGGGCGACCTCGCCGGCGCCCGCCGCGCTGGCGACGCCCTGTTGGCCAAAGGCGCCGGGACGGCGCTGATCACCCTCGGCGAGCGCGGCGCGCTATTCCATGCGCGGGATCGCTCGCTGCACGTGCCGCCCTTCGCGGCCGGCAAGGTCGTCGAAACCACCGGGGCGGGCGATGCATTCGTCGGCGGCTTCGCGGCGGCGCTCGCGGACGGCGTCGATCCGCTCGAGGCCGCGCGGTTCGGTTCGGCCACGGCGGGAATCTCGGTGACCCGGCCGGGCACCGCGCCCGCGATGCCGCGGCGCGTGGAGATCGAAGCGCTGCTGAGGGGATGATGCTGCGATGATGCGGAATGATCCGATCAAGCATGTCTTCATCTGGCCGGCGGTGCTCGTCGTGCTGGCGATCTCGATCTTTCCGCTGATCTATTCGCTGACCACGAGCTTCCTCAGCTACCGCCTGATTCCGCCGATCCCGCCGCGCGTCGTCTGGCTTGGCAATTATGCGGCGTTGTTGCAGGAGCCGCGGTTCTGGGATGCGCTCTTCACCACGACGCTGATTGCGCTGATCGCGGTCGGGTTGCAATACGCGATCGGGTTCGGCGTCGCGCTGGCGCTGAATGCGCGGGTGCCGGGCGAGCGGCTGTTCCGCGTCGCCCTGCTGCTGCCGATGCTGCTGGCGCCCGTCGCGGTCGCGCTGGTGGCGCGCATGATCTTCAATCCGACGATGGGACCGCTCAATCAGTTCCTGTCGAAGTTCGGCCTGGTCAACCTGCCGTTCCTTACCAATGGACATTGGGCACTCGCCTGCATCATCGCGGTCGAGGTCTGGCAGTGGACCCCGTTCGTCATCCTGATGATGCTGGCCGGGCTGCAAACGCTTCCCGAAGATGTCTACGAGGCCGCCGAGCTCGAGAATGCCAGCGCCTGGCAGCAGTTCTGGGGCATCACCTTTCCGATGATGCTGCCGATCTCGGCCGCCGTCGTCTTCATCCGCCTGATCGAGAGCTATAAGATCATGGACACGGTGTTCGTGATGACCGGCGGCGGGCCGGGCGTCGACACCGAGACGCTGACGCTGTTCGCCTATCAGGAAGGTTTCAAGAAGTTCAATCTCGGCTACACATCGGCGCTCAGCTTCCTGTTCCTGATCGCGATCACGATCATCGGCGTGACTTATCTGGCGCTGCTGCGGCCGCATCTGGGGAAGCGCCGATGAGCGGCCAGGGCTTGACGGGACTGTCGCCATGGCGCCGCCGCCTGGTCGCGGCCGGCGTTCTCATCTGGTGCCTGATCACGGTGTTTCCGCTCTATTGGGTGGTGGTGACCGCATTCAAGACGCCGCCCGGCGTCGTCGGCGGGCCGACCTATCTGCCGTTCATCGACTTCACGCCGACCTTGCAGCCCTTCATCGATCTCTATCAGGGCATCCGCGGCGAGTTCTTCCGGACCTTCCTGAACTCGACCATCGTTGGCCTATCCGCGGCAGCGATCGCCACGGCGATTGGCGCGATGGCGGCCTATGCGCTGGTGCGCTTCGAATTCAAGGTCCGCTTCGGCGCGGGCCTCGCGTTCTTCCTGCTCGCGCTCGGCGGCTACCTGCTGTTCAACACGACGTTCGGGTTCACCCGCCCGCAGGCCCTGTTGCTGGCCTTTCCGATCGCGCTGATCGTGGCCGTCGCCGCCAACCGCCTGCCGCTGCCCGGACCGATCCTCGGCAATGAGGACATCCTGTTCTGGTTCGTCAGCCAGCGCATGTTCCCGCCCATCGTCACCGCCTTCGCGCTGTATCTGCTCTACAGCGAGATCGGGCGGCTGGGCTTCCAGCTGATCGACAGCTTTGTCGGCTTGACGCTGTGCTACGTCGCCTTCTCGCTGCCGATCGTCGTCTGGCTGATGCGCGACTTCTTCGAGGCTGTGCCGATCGAGGTCGAGGAGGCGGCGGTGGTCGACAATGTGCCGAGCTGGCGCATCTTCTTCGGCATCGTGGTGCCGATGTCGATGAACGGGCTGCTGGCGACGTTCATGATCACGCTGGCCTTCGTCTGGAACGAGTTTCTGTTCGCGCTGTTCCTGACCAATTCCAGATGGCAGACGCTGCCGATCCTGGTGGCGGGACAGAACAGCCAGCGCGGCGACGAATGGTGGGCGATATCGGCTGCGGCGCTCGTCGCCATCGTTCCCATGATGATCATGGCGGGCCTGCTCAGCCGGATGATGCGGTCGGGCCTGCTGCTCGGGGCCATCAAATAGCAAAAAACCTTGTAGGGAGGACTAGACGATGTTGCGACGGACGTTCCTGATGCTGACCACCTCGCTCGCGATGGCCTGTGCCGCGAGCCAGGCGAATGCTGCCTGCAGCCCGGACTATACCGGCGTCACCCTGACGGTGGCGTCGCAGACCGGGCCGTATATCGCCTCCGCGCTCAAGCTCGGCGCGGACGAATGGGCGAAGAAGACCTGCGGCAAGGTCAATGTCGTGGAGTTTCCATGGTCCGAGCTCTATCCGAAGATCGCGACGTCGCTCACCGCATCGGACGCGACGTTCGACCTCGTCAGCTTCGCGCCGGCCTGGCTGCCGGATTTCGTGCCCTATCTCAGCGAGATGCCGAAGGAGATGCAGTCCGGCAAGGACTGGGACGATATCGAGCCGGCCTATCGCGAACGGCTGATGGTGTGGGAAGGCAAGATCTACTCGCAGTCGATGGATGGCGACGTCCACACCTATACCTACCGCACCGACCTGTTCAGCGATCCCAAGGAGAAGGACGCCTTCAAGGCCAAATACGGCTACGACCTCGCGCCGCCGAAGACCTGGAAGCAGTATCTCGACATTGCCGAGTTCTTCCAGCGGCCAGACAAGGGGCTGTGGGGAACGGCGGAAGCCTTCCGCCGCGGCGGTCAGCAGTTCTGGTTCTTCTTCAGCCATGCGGCGGCCTACACCAACAATCCGAACTATCCGGGCGCGATGTTCTTCGATCCCGAGACGATGGACGCGCAGATCAACAATCCGGGCTGGGTGAAGGGGCTCGAGGAATACATCAGGGCATCGAAGCTCGGGCCGCCCAACGCGCTGAATTTCTCGTTCGGCGAGGTGAACGCTGCCGTGGCCGGCGGCCAGGTAGCGGAATCGATCGGCTGGGGCGACACCGGCGTCATCGCCGCCGACCCGAAGCAGTCGAAGATCTCGGGCAAGGTCGGTTCGGCGATGCTACCCGGTTCGGACGAGATCTGGAACGCCAAGACCAAGAAGTGGGACAAGTTCCCGAGCGTGCTTCCGGGCCCGTTCATGGCATTCGGCGGCTGGCAGATCGCGGTGCCGAAGGCCGGCAAGAACCAGAAGGCGGCGTGGGATTTCGTCAAGACACTGACAAGTCCTGAAGTGTCGGGCCAGGCGGCGATCACCGGCGGCAGCGGCGTCAATCCCTATCGCAAATCGCACACGGCCAATCTGCAACTGTGGAGCAAGATCTTCTCGCCGGAAGAGGCCAAGGAATATCTCGGCGCGCAATCCGACTCCATCAATGCCAAGAACGTCGCGCTCGACATGCGTCTGCCCGGCTACTTCTCTTACACCGAGGTGGTCGAGATCGAGCTCGGCAAGGCGCTGGCCGGCCAGACCACGCCGCAGGCGGCGCTCGACGCGATGGCCAAGGAGTGGAATCGGCTGACCGACGAGTTCGGCCGGGCCAAGCAGCTCGCGGCCTATCGCGCGGCGATGGGTCTTCCGCCGAAGAACTAGCTTTCCAGCGAGACGTCCCGGATGATGCGCGAGCGTCGTCCGGGACTTTACTTGCCGTCGACGAAGGGACGGAAAGGGATTCCATGGCGCACGTCGAGATCGAGAACGTCAGCAAGGCATACGGACCCTACAAGATCATTGAAGGGCTCGACCTCAACGTGGCCGACGAGGAGTTTGTCGTGCTTGTCGGCCCGTCCGGCTGCGGCAAGACGACGACGTTGCGCATGATCGCAGGACTGGAGGCGGTGACGAGCGGAACCATCCGCATCGGCAATCGCGACGTGACGCAATTGCGTCCCGGCCTGCGCAATTGCGCGATGGTGTTCCAGAACTACGCGCTCTACCCGCATATGACGGTCGGAGAGAACATCGGCTACGGCATGAAGGTGCGGGGCGAATCGCGCGCCAGCATCGAGAAGGCCGTCAATGACGTGGCACGCGTGCTTGACCTCGAACAATATCTGCAGCGCCGGCCCAAACAGCTCTCGGGCGGGCAGCGCCAGCGCGTGGCGATCGGCCGCGCCATCGTGCGCAGCCCGGATGTGTTTCTGTTCGACGAGCCATTGTCCAATCTCGACGCCAAGCTCCGCATCGAGATGCGGACCGAGATCAAGGCGCTGCACCGCCGTCTCGCCAAGACGATCGTCTATGTCACGCACGACCAGGTCGAAGCCATGACCATGGCCGACCGCGTCGTGGTGATGAACCGCGGCCGCATCGAGCAGGCGGCCGATCCGATCACGATCTACGAGAAGCCCAGCAATCTCTTCGTCGCCGGTTTCATGGGCGCGCCCAGCATGAATTTCATCCATGGCGAGCTCGCCGCCCGCGACGGCGCGCTCATTTTCACCGAGCCGTCGGGCACGGCGTTGAGAGTGCCGAAGTCACGCGAGGCGGCCTATGCCGGCAGCGTCGGCAAGCCCGTGGTGCTCGGCGTCCGGCCCGATCATGTGTTGCGGCAAGACGCGCCGGCGGGCTCTTCGATCCGGATCCTTGTGAAAGACGTGGAGCCGCTCGGGCCGCACACGCTGGTGATCGGGACGGTCGGCCCATTCGCATTCACGGCGCAAATGCCGGTCGGCGTCGCCGCGGAGCCGGATCATGTCATCGACGTCGCGCTCGATCTTGAGCGAACGCACTTGTTCGACAAGGTGTCTGGGACGGCTATTTGCTGATCCGCCGCAGCCTGGCTCGACAACCGCCTGCCTAGCTTAAGAAACCTCGCGCGCGCCGGACCGTATCGGACGGATACAGGCCGAAGGCCGAGCGGTACACCGCAGCGAAACGGCCCATATGCGTAATGCCCCACTTCAGGGCAACTTCGCTGACCGGGAGCATGTTCTCCGGTCGCGACAGTTCGTCGTGGATGGCCTCCAGCCGAATTTGCCGCAAATAGGCGACCGGCGTCGTGCCGTGAATTTTGCGGAAGCCCAATTGCAGCAACCGGCTGCTGACCCCAACCGTTGCGGCAATATCCGAGATCGTCAGCGGCAGATGCGGATTGGCCCGCATATACTCGACCGCACGCCTGATGTAGCGCGGCGGCGCATCCCGCGGGTGGCGGCTCAACCGGTCCGTCAACCGATGAGGAACGTTCTCAAGGATGAGCTGTATGGCTGCTTCCGATAGCAGCGCGCTGGCTTTCGGAGAGCGTACCAGGATCCCGTCATACAGACCGGTGGTGCTCGTGCGGACAAGCTGAAGAAGGGTCTGTCCAACGCCGGTCGACAAGTCGACGATCGGCGTCAGATTGAGATCTTCCAGCGCTGTGCTCCCGAACGTCGCCGACAGCACCTTGGTAACTGCGCTCGTATGCAAGGTGAGCGTGACGCTTGAGTATCGTCCATCGACCGCTTCGACCCGCTGCGCTTGCATCGTCGGAAGGGGCACGATGGCGATCTCGGAGGGGGTCCGCTGGATACTCTTTCCTGCGATGAGCATTTCGGCCTGGCCGGCATTCAGCAGGCTTATTGCAAGCTCTCCGGCAGATTTCTCGTAAGAATAGCGCCAATCCCAACCGGCCGACAGATCGGCCCGCACGACGTCAAGTTCCGCGCCGATGGCTATGTCCGCATGCCAGCGAAACGATTCGTCAGGCCGCGGCGAGGAATGCGCATTGATCCCGTGGGGGTGGAGCATTTCAAGGAGTTCTTCGAACGAAGATCCCGATCGCGTGGGAGGTGCAGCGAGTACGTCTTCGACCATCAAATCCCAACCATCGGATGATTGCTGTTTCGCGGATTGCCCGATCCATCAGACCGGTTTTCCGCTGTTCAGGGCGTCCGCCACACGCATAGACCGCATCACCACACTAGCACAGCTTTGGTGATTTCGGGTCGCGTGCCCTTTCTCACAATTTCTTCAATATCCGAATAGCGAACAGAATATCCAGGTCGCGCAATCGAGCCGCGAAAGCTGACATTTGATCTCATCCGCTCGCCGGCATCGCGCGAACGTTCCGATTCAATCCGCCGCGCCAACGTTCGAGAGCACCAGCGGATGCACAGCATTCGCGATCGACTGCTCTAGCCACAATCCGAACGCCTGCATCCGGAATGCGACGTCGTCCATGGACTCGTAGCCCATTTGGCCTAAATCGTCACGACCAACTCAAACGGGTTATGAAAGCATGCTTACAAGGATTACTTGCGTACTCGCGCTTACAGTTCTTTCGTCCATGCCTGCGCTGGCCGATGGTTGCGCAGATCACGTCCAGAGCACCGGCGTTCCCATGGTAACGGGCATGACGCACAAGACCTGGATGATCTTCCCGTCGGTCAATCCCGGTGCCGCCCTCGACAAGGTGTCCCGCGCCGTTCTGGCGGAGGGCTTTGTCGGTGTGAACGTCGACAAGAAACTCGGCACGCTGACCACCCAGCAGGACACCACCGGATCCGGCCGCCCACAAACGCTGCAAGTCGTCGTCCGCAAGGACGGCAAAGGCAGCCGCGTCGATGCGATCTTCAGCTTGCCGCCGGGACAGTTGGCTCCAGGTGTCGGCGATAACCTCTGCCGCGTCGTGAACGCGGCCGGCCAATGAACTTCGCCCATCTGTGAAGCGGGCTGACGCGCGAATTGTAACCGGCCGCGCGTGTCCGGGTGTCGTCCGGTCCGGAACCAGACGAGTTCATCCAAGTCGAGGGAATCGGGACGCAGGTGCCGGCCTGCGCCCACAGCAATGAAGCAGGAGATATGATGCGCAGGGCTCGCTTTGTGAAAGTTGTTTTGATGGCGACCACCGGTGCCGTGGTGTTTTCGGCCTCCGCCATTTCGGCTCCGTTGCAGCACGGTACCGGCGTTGCGGCGGCAGTGCCGTCGTTGACCGAGAAGGTTTGGTGCCGTTACGGGCAGTGCTATGACAATGGCGGCGGCGCTGCCGTCGGCGGACTGGTCGGTGGCCTCATCGGCGGCGTCATCGCGGCCGGCGCAGCCAACGCCGCCGCGCAGCAGGAAGCTGCCGCCGCCCAGCAGCACGCGGCGTCCTGCGCCCAGCGCTATCGCTCGTACGATGCGGCGTCGAATACGTTCCAGGCAAAGGACGGCCGGCGGTATCCCTGCCAGTGAGACTGCCGCAGGCTTGCGGCGCCGGAACGGGGAGGAAGCGAACCCGCCGCTCCAGACAATAGCCCTCGGCGCCACGCTGAGCACGAATGGAGCTCCGGCCCGTGAGCCGGAGCAGGCGTTCGAGCGCCCCAGGAGCCGCAAACGCGGCTTCTGCCGGCGAATTGGCCAGGATCTTTGACTGAACGGGTTCCCGCTCCGCGCCTGGATGCGCGGATCGAGAGGCTTCATCGGGAATCGCAGAGCGGGCAGCCCACGGCGGCTTCTGACGCGACCGTTTTCTATGCTATCACGCGATCCGTCGAAACTGCGCTCGTGGCAGGATCTGCCCGAACCTTACGAATCCGGATCTCGATGATGCTGTCGCTTCCCAAGACCAAAATACGCGCGCTGCTGCTGGAGGGCGTGAACGAATCCGCGGCCCGGATGTTTGAGGCGAACGGCTATACCGAGCTGCAGCGTCTGCCCAAGGCGCTGGGACCAAAAGAACTCAGGCAGGCGCTGTCGGGCATCCACATGCTGGGAATTCGCTCGCGGACCCAGTTGACCGCGGACATCCTGGAGGCCGCCGACCGATTGCTCGTTGTCGGCTGCTTTTCGGTCGGCACCAATCAGGTGGATCTCGACGCCGCGCGGAAGCTGGGAATCCCCGTCTTCAACGCGCCATACTCCAACACCCGCAGTGTGGCGGAGCTGACCATCGCCGAGATCGTGATGCTGTTCCGCCGGATCTTTCCGCGTTCGGTCTCCGCACATGCCGGCGGCTGGGACAAGTCCGCCGAAGGCAGCCGCGAGGTGCGCGGCAAGACGCTCGGCATCGTCGGCTACGGCAACATCGGCTCGCAGCTGTCGAACCTCGCCGAAGCCATGGGCATGCGCGTGATCTATTTTGATCAGACCGACAAGCTCCGCCATGGCAATACCGAGCCCGCCGAATCGCTCGACGCGTTGCTCGCAGCCAGCGACGTCGTATCGCTGCATGTGCCGGAGACGCCGGCCACCGCCAACATGATCGGCGCCGCCCAGCTCCAGCTGATGAAGCCTGAGGCCTATCTGATCAACAACTCGCGCGGCACCGTGGTCGATCTCGATGCGCTGGCGAGCGCACTGCGTGGGGGCCGGCTGGCGGGTGCCGCGGTCGACGTGTTTCCGGTCGAGCCGGTGTCGAACGAGGCGCGCTTTGTCTCGCCGCTGCAAGGTCTTCCCAACGTCATCCTCACGCCGCATGTCGGCGGTTCGACGGAAGAGGCGCAGGATCGGATCGGCGGCGAAGTTGCACGCAAGCTGATCGATTATTCCGATGTCGGGTCGACCTTCGGCGCGGTCAATTTTCCGCAGGTGCAATTGCCGGCGCGACCGACCGGCACCCGTTTCATCCATGTTCATCGCAACGTTCCCGGCGTCATGCGCCAGGTCAACGACGCGGTCTCCCGGCACGGGATCAACATCCTGGCGCAATATCTGCAGACCGATCCGGAAGTCGGCTATGTCGTGCTCGAGACCGACGTTGTCGGCGGCGAGGGCGAGGGATTGCTGGCCGATTTGAGAGCGATTGACGGCACGATCCGCGTGCGGGTGCTGTATGACGCGAACCGGCCGCAGGGGTGATCGACTTCGTCAATCCGCCGAGAACCCGAACGGCACGCTCGAGGTCCTGAAATCGTCCGGAAGAATCTCGCGTCCGATCGGCGGCGCCGACCGCGCCGCGCATCTCGGCCGATGGCAGACCCGGCATGCGACGCCGATCGGCGTCGGCTCGTCGGCATTCGGTCCCTGTCCGTCGCGTGTGTAGATCAACTGGCCCGCATGTTCGGCGGCGCAGCCGATCGCGATCGCGCGCTCGACGCGGATGGCGCCGAACGCGCCGCCGCCGGCGGTCACGGTGCGGGCGATCGAAAAGAACCGCTGTCCGTCGGGCAGTTCCAGCCATTGGGTGACGATCTGGCGCGGCGTCTTGAAGATGTCGTGCACTGACCATAGCGGACATGCACCGCCGTGCTTTGCAAACGGGAAAGCCGGCGCCGTCAAGCAGCTTGGAAATGTTGCCGGCCGGATCGACCCGGATCAGGAAGAACGGGACCTTTTCGAGACCCGGCCGTTGCAGGGTCGTGACGCGGTGCGCGACCTGCTCGAAGCTGGTGCCGAATTGACGCGCCAGCGCCTCCAGATCGTAGCGGCGGGCCTCGACCGCTTTCGCGAACACCGAATACGGCATGATGAGTGCGGCGGCGGCGTAGGCCGCAAGCGCACGGCGCGCCAGCAGCTCGGCGCTTTTGGTCGTGAACTTGCCGGCTTCGACGGCGGCGCCGATCTCGTTTTCCAGTTCCAGATAGGCAAGTTGCTTGGCCAGCTGAAAATTGAGCCCCGCGGTATCGAGCGAGTCCTCGAGCAGCAATTGTCTGCGATGAAGGTCCAGTCGCCTGATCGAACCCAGCATGACGTTCGGCGGCAGATAGCGGACCTGGAGTTTATGTCGCTCCCGAAGCCGCTCGATAAATCCGGCGGGCCCGGCAGGTTCGTGGACGAGCCGCTCGGCGGCATCGTCGAGGCTGGCAAAATTGTTGCGGCGCGCGGCGAGAAAACGTCGGACCTCCGCAACGGGATCGTTGGCGTCAAAGTTCTCCTGGCCCGGTGAAGCGATCGCCATGTCCGGAGCCCTGCGCTCCGCAAGCGCCAGCTGCTCTTCGCGATAGGCGGTGTAGAGGCGCAGGAACGCCTCGGTCATTCCGGGATAGCTGACCGCGAGGTCGCTGACCTCGAGCGCGGGGATGTCGATGTCGGCAAACATCGGCTCCTTCAAGACGGACTGCATGCGGGCGGTGTGATCGGCACCGCCATCGCCAGCGAGATCAGCCAGATCGATCTTGTAGGTGCGGGCAAGCCGCAGCAGCATGTCGGCCGTCACCGGGCGCTGATTGCGTTCCAGCAGCGCCACATAGGGGGCCGAGATTTCGAGATCGGCGGCCATGTCGGCCTGGGTCAGCCCGAGGTCGCGCCGCAGCCGGCGTAGCCGCGGGCCCATGAAAACGGAACGGGCGCTTGAGGTTACCATCGCCTTATCCAAGGTTTGTAAGATTCTTACAACAATACATCGGTTTCTTGTAAGTTATGACAAGTTTTCCGCGCCAGGTCTAGCTCCCGATGACGCCGCGCGTCACAAATGGTGCAGTTATTTCGTCACCGAAGGGATCACGGACATGAACTTCCAACCGCGCGGGATCAGCGACCGGGCCATCCAGGGACCGGCTTCGTATCAGAGCGAGATCGAGGCGGCCGAAGCGCTGCTCAAGGGCAAGGACACCTGGAACGGCGTCACCGCCGAAGCCGTGGCGCGGATGCGCCTGCAGAACCGCTTCAAGACCGGTCTGGATGTCGCCCGTTACACGGCTGCGCTGATGCGCGCCGACATGGCGGCCTATGACGCCGACAGCACCAAGTACACCCAGTCGCTCGGCTGCTGGCACGGCTTCATCGCCCAGCAGAAGCTGATCTCGGTCAAGAAGCACTTCGGCAATACCGACCGCCGCTATCTGTATCTTTCCGGCTGGATGATCGCGGCGCTGCGCTCCGAGTTCGGCCCGCTGCCGGATCAGTCGATGCACGAGAAGACCTCGGTGCCGGCCCTGATCGAAGAGCTCTACACCTTCCTGCGTCAGGCGGATTCGCGTGAGTTGAACGATATCTTCCGCGCGCTCGATGCGGCCCGCAAGGAAGGCGACAAGGCCAAGGAAAAGGCGCTGATCGAGAAGATCGACAACTTCCAGACCCACGTCGTGCCGGTCATCGCCGACATCGACGCCGGCTTCGGCAATGCCGAGGCGACCTATCTGCTCGCCAAGAAGATGATCGAGGCGGGCGCCTGCGCCCTGCAGATCGAGAACCAGGTCTCCGACGAGAAGCAGTGCGGCCACCAGGACGGCAAGGTGACCGTGCCGCACGAGGTGTTCATCGCGAAGATCCGCGCCTGCCGCCATGCGTTCCTCGAGCTCGGCGTCGAAGACGGCATCATCGTGACCCGCACCGACTCGCTCGGCGCCGGCCTGACCCAGCAGATCGCCGTGAGCCACAAGCCCGGCGACATCGGCGACCAGTACAACAGCTTCCTTGATTGCGAGGAAGTGACGGCCGCCAACGCACGCAACGGCGACGTGATCATCAACCAGAACGGCAAGATGATGCGTCCGAAGCGTCTGCCCAGCAACCTCTACCAGTTCCGTCCCGGCACCGGTGCAGATCGCTGCGTGCTCGACTGCATCACCTCGCTGCAGAACGGCGCCGACCTCTTGTGGATCGAGACCGAGAAGCCGCATATCGAGCAGATCGCCAGCATGGTCGATCGCATCCGCAAGGTCATTCCGAATGCGAAGCTGGCCTACAACAACTCGCCGTCGTTCAACTGGACCCTCAACTTCCGTTGGCAGGTCTATGACGCGATGAAGGAAGCCGGCCAGGACGTCAGCAAGTATAACCGCGCCGAGCTGATGAAGGCGGAGTACGACGACACGCCGCTGGCGAAGGAAGCCGACGAGCGCATCCGTACCTTCCAGGCGGATTCGGCCAAGCGCGCCGGCATCTTCCATCATCTGATCACGCTGCCGACCTATCACACGGCTGCGCTGTCGACCGACAATCTCGCGAGGGAGTATTTCGGCGAGCAGGGCATGCTTGGATACGTCAAGAACGTGCAGCGCGCGGAGATCCGTCAGGGCATCGCCTGCGTCAAGCATCAGAACATGGCGGGCTCCGACATCGGCGACGATCACAAGGAGTACTTCGCCGGTGAGGCTGCCCTCAAGGCGGGTGGCGCCCACAACACGATGAACCAGTTCGGCTGATCGATCGAACGGATCATTCCGACATCGGCTGGACAGGCTGGCGCGCGAGCAGCCTTGCCTGTCCGCCTTGGCGGGGCGATTTTCGACCACGGTAACGCGGTCGAGATCGCCCCGCGACTTTTTTAGGCCCGCTTCCCCTCGAGCCCGCCATTTGCAGAGGTTCGCGCGTTCCACGCCCGTGTGGTAATGCGTCGCTGCGATCTTGAGGGCATGCCACGCGATGACTGTCGGGCACTACGCATCCGCCGTCACCAGCTCCGCCGTGATGGAACTGCTGAAGCCGTTCGATCCCCGTATCGTCGGAACGCTGCCGCTCGGCCTCGCCGTGCCCGGCAGCGACATCGATATCGTCTGCCATGCGTCCGACCCGAACGCATTCGCGGACATCGTTTGGGCTCACTATCAAGCGTGCGATGATTTCGTCCTCTTCCGGTGGACCTCGGGAACGCGGCCGGTGATTGCGCGCTTTGTGTGCGATGGCTGGCCGTTCGAACTGTACGGTGATCTGCGTCCGGTGGAGCAACAACGAGGCTGGATCCATTTCGAGGTCGAACGGCGGCTGCTTGCGCTTGATGATGGAGGGCTGCGGCGAGCCGTCAGGGAATTGAGGGCGGGCGGTCTCAAGACCGAGCCTGCGTTCGCTACCGTGCTCGGGATATCGGGCGATCCCTATCGTGGATTGCTTGAGCTCGCGGCCGAAACGGACGCCGAGTTACGTGTCCGGCTCGCGGCGTGCGATTTCGGCTGAGCGACAAATTGATAGAACGGCTTCATTCGCCCGGAACGAGGTGGCCGACCGGCTGCCGCGCGAGCCGCCGGTGCCTGCGACGGGACAGATAAAGCAGCAGGCCGGTCACGGCGAATAGCGGCATCATGGCGGCGGCCAGCATGAAGGCGAGCTTGCCGGGCCATGCCAGGATGGCGCCGCGGTGGATGTCGAGCACGCTGGCGAGGACGCGTTCGCCAAACGTCTTGTCGGCGTAGCGATCCGATGAGACGACGCGGCCGGTGAGGGCATCGATACGGAATTCGTCACGCACGACCTCGCGCGACGAGTCCCGCGGCCATGACCGCACGCGCACGGCCGTGCCCTCGCCGGCCGGCATGGTCAGGAGGACCCTTCCGTAACTGTTGTTCTCCTGCTGCAGGAACGCCGACCAGACGTGATCGAAGGCAAGCGGCTTTGCCTCGGCGTTGGTTTCGGTCTTGGCTTCACCCTTGCTCTCTGCAGCCGCGCCGCCGCGCGGCGGTTTGGGCTGCATCGCGTTCGCCGCGGCTGTGGCCTGAGGCCGCGCGAACAGCCAGTTGGCGCCGGCCTTGTACCACTCGAACGAGTACCACAGGCCGGTCAGCGTCATCACCAGATAGACCGGCAGCACCCAGGTCCCGATCACGGCGTGCAGCGAGCGATGCAGGCCGCGGCCGCGCAGTCCCAAATTCGGCTTCAGCCACATCTTGACGCTGCGCGCACGACGCGGCCAGCGCAGCACGAGGCCGGTGATCAGCATCACGATCAGGCAGATCGCGGCTGAGCCGGTGATCTTGCGGCCGATGCCATTGCCGTCGCCCGGCAACAGCAGCCAGCGGTGCAGCTTGCGGACGGTTGCGAAAAAGTCCTCGCCGCGCGGCGAGCCGAGCACGTGCCCATCATAGGGGTCGACATAGACCGAGGACGGCCGCGTGCCGCCTTCGCTGCGAGCAAAACGGATGCGGGCCGCGGCCGATGGATCGCTCGACATCGTCACGGCCGAGACCTTGCCGAAATCGCCCGCCGCCGCCAGCCGCGCGATCAACTCGTCCGGCGTGAGCCGCCGGGCTGCACTGGCCTCGACGTGCATCATCCGACTGTTCAGGCTGGCCTCGATCTCATCCTCAAAGGCCATCGTCGCGCCGGTGAGGCCGAGCACGGCCCACAGCAGCGCCAGCACGAGGCCAACCAGGGAATGGACCTGCAGCAGTGCAGCCTTGATTGGGCGCCAAACGTCACTCATCAGAATTTCACCGTCGCCGAGAGCGAGAAGCGCCGCGCGTCGCCCATCGCGACCGTCAGGATGCTGTTGGCCGAAGGGTAGTAGACCGTGTCGAACAGGTTCTTGACGTTGAACTGGTAGATGACCGGGAACGACTGGACCTTGGTCTCGTAGGTCGCAAACACGTCAGCGACCGTGTAGGCCGGCAGCACGAAGCTGTTCGCGGCATCGCCCGGCCGGTCGCCGACATAGCGCGCGCCGCCGCCGAGGCGAAGCCGGCCGGGCAGGGTGGTGCCGAAATCATAGACGAGGTAGAGCGATGCGGTGTTCAGCGCGACGTTCTGCAGGGCCTTGCCGGCGAGCGTCGGGTCCTCGGTTACGCGTGCGTCGGTATAGCCATAGCTGCCGATCATGCTCCAATTGTCAGTCAGCCTGCCGGTGACGTCGAGTTCGACGCCGCGCGAGCGAACCTTGCCTGCCGTACGGTACTCGACGATACCAGTCGTGGCGTTGAGCTGCGAAACCAGCACGTTCTTCTTGTCGATGTCGTAGAGCGCAAGTGTGCCGGAGATCTGTTTGTTGAAGTCGAACTTGACGCCGGTCTCCCACTGGGTGCCCTCTTCGGGCGCGATGTTGGACCCGATCACGACGCCGCCGGTAAGCGGCGCGATGGTCGAGGTGGGTTTCAGCGATTGCGTGTAGCTCGCATAAAGCGAGACCTGGTCGGTGAGCTTGAAGATGGCGCCGCCGAGCGGCAGCACCTTGTCGGCCGAGACATTGGTATTGGTGATGAACGGGCGGCCCTTGCCGGCGAGCTGGTCGTAATCCATGTATCGTACGCCGCCGACCAGCGCGAAGCGCTCGGTCAGATGCAGCGTGTCCTGGAAGAACAGCGACCACTGGCCGAGCTTGTCGGTCTGCGCGCTATCGGCGGCGGACACCGTCGTCCCCGGCGTGATCAGCCCATAGATCGGATTGTAGAAGTTGAAGCTCGGCGTCGCCTGCCGGATCAGGTCGTCGCGGTAGATCGTGCGGTACTGGCCGTCACCGCCGAACAGCACCTCGTTGCGAATGTTGCCGAGCCAGACATTGCCCTGCAGATAGGAGGTGCCGTAGCTGGCATTGCTGAGCGAGCCCCATGTGCCGTCATTGCTGCGGGTCTCGACGCCGGTCTTGGCGTTGACGCCGGTGATGCGGAGCTGGTTGGCGCTGAAGGTCTCGGTGTTGTAGCTGTAGGCCGCGAACAGCTTCCAGTCCTGGTTCAGCCGGTGCTCGACCGACGCCTGCATCAGGTCGGAGGTGCCCCACATGTTGTTGAAGGGCTCGTCGAGCCGGCGCGTCGCCGGGATCGCCAGCGGCGCCTTGGTCACGGAATCGAATGCGGTGCCGCGGTCGAACGGCGTGATGAATTCGCGGTGCTCGTAGTTGAGCTGGACGGTGGTGTTCTCGCCGTACCAGGCCAGCGACGGTGCGACCAGCATTTCGCGATGGCGCCCGAAATTGCGCCAGTAATCCTCGCTCACGCCATAGCCGATAAAGCGATAGGCGAGTCCGCCATCGCCGATCGGGCCGGTGATGTCGATGGTGCCGTCGGCTCCGGTTCTGGAGTTGGCATAGGTCGAGCCGAGCAGGGTCACCGAACCATGCTGGTAGAGCTCGGGGCGCTTGCTGATCGTGTTGACGATGCCGCCGGGATCCATGATGCCGTACAGCAGCGACGCCGGGCCCTTCAGCACCTCGACGCTTTCGACCGCTGCGTTGAGGCTGCGGCCCTGCACCAGCGGCATGCCGTTGCGCATGATCGAGCCGTCGCGGTTGTCGCCGAAGCCGCGGCGCATCACCGCATCCTGGGTGCCGGCCAGCGTATTGGCCTGGGTGACGCCGCTGACATTGGCGAGCGCATCGTCGAGGTTGCGCGGCAGCTGATCCTTCAGCACCTGCTCGGGCACAACGTTGACCGTCTGCGAGGTGTCCAGCGGCGAGGCGCCGCTGCGCAGCGTGGTTGGGCTTGGCATCGCGCGGTAGTGCAGCTTGGCTTCGTTGAGCGCCGCGGCGGCAGCTGCCGCGCGCTCCGACGGTGTCGGCGGCGCCGGTTGGGCATTCCGGCTGCGCTGCCGTGCCGCGGCGGCCGCCAGCGTTCGCTGCGCCGGCTTTGCCGCGGCGGCCGGCTTGCGCTTCGGCGTCGGTTGGTCGACCGAAACAGGCGGCAACGGGACGCTCGATTGGGCGTTTGCCTGCGTCGCCACGGAGGCGACATCGGCGAGCAGGAATGCTGCGCCGATCAGCAGATGGGTGCGGCCCTTGTCGGCGGCATTTCGACGGTCGCCGACAACCCGGCCATCAGCATTCACAGGCACTCTTGGACTTCCGATTCACGCGAACTCGTTCACGGCGCGCCTCTAGCAGTCGGCGTGCGCGAAAAGAACCGGAGCAGACTTGAATCTCTCTAACCGGAATGGATTTGAATCATTCTAAGACACGACAGGGCTCGCGCGTGTGCGCGAGCCCTGAACCTCGTGACCTGCTTGTCGCGTCTGCGCGTCAAATGGCCGTGCGATCGTCGCCTAAGGCTGCAGCCGTCGTCCTGTCACATCTCAGGTGTACGGTTTGCCGTAGGCCGCGCGATGCGCCTCACGACAACGCCAGGCTGACCGGCGTCTTGCCGACCACTCCCGTGCTCACGCCGTCGCGGGCCATGGATTCGATCGTGCCCCAGTTCTCGCGAAAGATCCGCGCCGCCTCGTTGGCGCTTTCCGCCTGGATCGTCAGACTGCACGCGCGCCTCGTGCCGTTGCTGGCGAGCTGGAAGTAGAGAACATATCCAGACGATTCCGCACTCCGTGCGGCCAGCGGTGCCTGCTGCATGTAGGTTTTCCCCAAAGTGTTTTTGTTGCGCCACCCGCAGGCAGGATTTGACAGGGATGCGGCACAGTCGTGGTCGCGATCGAGCTAAGCTGAACGTTTGTTCATTTTGTTGGCCGGTGTTGCCAGGATTCAACACCGGGTGGAACTTGCTGTAGCTCGTCACTGCAACTAAGCCGCGATCGCGGCATCAGCTCAACCGTCGTGGCGTCTACGCATCGCCCTCTGGATGGACCATCAGCGTCTCTTGGATCGCGGTGGCGAGCATCGCGCCGTCACGGTCGTGGACGCGCGCGATCGACAGCCCGCGGCCGCCATCCGCGCATGGGCTCTCGGTTTCGACATGCATCCAGGCGTCAGGCGAAAATACGCGATGAAACCAGATGCAATGGTTGAGGCTCGACAGATAGAGTGGCGCGCGCGACTGCAGATCGCCGAGATGGCCGCCGACGCTGGAGAAGTTGAGCCACCAGTCCGAGAGATAGGCGAACACCGCGGCCTGGGCGCGAGAAGCAGTGGTGAGCGGCTGCCTGGATCTGATCCAGAAGCGCAGGCGCGGCTCTGCCGTCGCGGCCGAGAGCTGACGTTCGATCTCGGGGATGCGGAAATCCATGCTGGGCTTGATGTGCTGGGAATAAGGACCGAGCGGTCGCAACTGCGCCATCAGCCCGTCGGGGATCATGGTCAGATCTGGCAGGCTTTCCGGATCCTCTGAGGGGGTGAATGGCGCTGCGTGCCGCGGACCCGATTGCGCTGCGCAGAACGTGGCCTGCGCGCTCAGGACCGTGCGCCCGTTGCCCTGGCTGCCCACGACGTGGCGTGAGGAGAACCGCTTACCGTCCTGCAGGACCTGCGCGTCGAACGTGATGCGGCGGCCGGGATCGGCACCGCGCAGGAACAGGAGCTGCAGCATCGCGGCGGGACGATCTTCGGGCGCGCTGAGGGTCGCGGCCATCATCGCCTGGCCAAGGATCTGGCCGCCATAGGACCGGCCATTGAGATTGCCGTCGCCGAAGCGGCTGCGATAGCGGAGCGGGGCGATCGTCTCGAGCGAGACCAGCGCCTCGGCTGCCTGATTGTCCCATTGATCGCAAGTGAATTCGCTGCCTTCCGCGACGCGCTTGCGTTGCCCGTCCATTCCGATCACATCGCTGGGAATTTCTGTGGTCCGGGATAGAGCGGATAGCCGGCGGCGACACCGTATTCGCTGATGCCAAATCCGGTCTCGTTGCCGCTCTTGAGCCGGACGACATGATCCGACAGCGTCCGTGCGATGGCGCGCGTCGCCGCATCGTCGAGGTTCCAGATGTCGTGCCCGGCATGGCTCTCGCCGCGGTCGTCGCCATGGGTCCAGCCTTGCAGGCCGCCATACATGCCGGCCTTCAGATAGAATCGCGTCGGCAGTCCATGCATCCTGACGCGGCGCGGCTCGCCGCGATCGAATGTGAAGGTGAAGTCGGCCGACGCGATGGTCTGACCGAGCGGATCGTCAGCCCACTCGATCTTGTGCTCCAGCGAGGTCACCTCGCGATGCGACACCGATCCGTCGGCTTCGCGGTGGAACTCGGTGCCCGAGAGGTAATGCGGCTTGCCCGGCGCGCGCTCCTTGATGAAGATCGATAGCGCCGACTCCGGGAACTGGAACATCGACCAGGTCCAGAAGAAATTGCGATGGGTCGCGACCGGCGGCCTGGTCTCGTCGGTGCGCATCTCGGATCGCAGGCCCCAGGAGCGGTCGCGCTGCCCCCACCACAGCTCGGGCTCGATCTCGTAACGCTTGCCGTCGGCGACGATCCAGCCGCGCCAGCGGCCGAATTGCGAGACGCGCGCGAGGTCTTCCTCGACGACACCGTTGCGCTCGCGAAAATTCTGCTTCTCCTGCGCCGCCGGAAAGCTCGCCTTGAATTCGAGCGCGAAGCTGATGCCGGACGGATTGTCGGCGAGCGAGATCCTATGCAGGCTGTTACCCTCGACGATCTCGATCCTGAGCCCGCCGACTTCCGTCTCCAGCGGACGGGTCCCGAGCCGGCGCGAGGCACGGAAATTGTGCTGACGCCGGCCGATGGTGATGCCGGCAAAGCCGTCGATCACGTTGCGGTTCGGGTAATAGCCGAGCCCGATGTCGATCAGCAGTTCGCTGCCGTCGATCGGATGCGCGGTGTACCAGTAGCGTTCGGTGAACCTTGCATCGCCGCCGCCTGCCTTGGCAAACGGCTGCGGCGTCTGGTGGCCGATGAGATCGTCCTGGGCTGTCAGCATTGTTCTTGTCCTTGTGTTTGAGCCGGTTCGGTCGGATGGGTAGCGCGGGATCAGTCCTTGGCCGGGCCGGCGCCCACGATGTCGCCGAACAGCGCCCAGGTCTTGCCGTCGAAGCGGGCGAAACGGCGCTCGGTAATCGCTGCGTAGTCCTGCGGCGTGGTCTGGATCGTGATGCCCGGGAGCAGCATCGGCAGCTCGATGCCGCTGAGACTGGTGGCCTGCTTCAGCACGTTCTCGCGCGTGAGATTGTCGCCGCAGCGCTGCAGGATGATGGCGCCGAGCTGGGCGGTGGTGTAGCCGGTCACCGCGATCACGTCGTTCGGGTCCATCCCCGGCATATATTTCGCGGCGAAGGCGAGATAGTCGGTCATGCCCTTGTCATTGGCCCAGGCCGGATCGTTCGGCGTCTTGTAGGAAGTCGTGGTCAGGATGCCGGTGGAGGCCTCGATGCCTGCCGGCACCAGCACGCCGGCGATCGAATTCGCGGTCGAGCCGAGGAAGATCAGCGGTTTCCAGCCGAGCTCGTGGATCTTGCGGATCGCCATCGAGGCGAACTTGTTCTGCGCGGCGATCAGGATGGTGTCGGCGCCCGATGCCTTCAGGTTCACGATCTGGGAGTCGATGGTGGGCTCGGTCGACTGATACATCGCCTCCTTGACGATCATCGTCTCGGCCATGGCACCGAGCCCTTCCTTCAGGCCAAGGACAAAGTCCTTGCCGATGTCGTCGGCCTGCAGCAGCACGCCGATCCTGGCGTCCGGCTTCTCGCGCAGGACGTAACGCGCGATGATCCGCGACTCGTTGACATAGGTCGGCGAGTAAGGCGTTGTCCAGGGAAACTGCTTTGGATCGTTCCACCGCGTACCGCCGCTCTGCACCAGCAGATGCGGAACGCCGTTGCTGTTGAGATATTTCTGGATCGCGGCGTTGGTCGGCGTGCCGAACGGCGCCATGATCGCGAGCACCTTGTCGTTCTCGACCAGCGCGCGCGTCACTTCGACGGTCTTGGGCGGGCTATAGGCGTCGTCGCGGGTCAGGAAGTTGATGTGGCGGCCATTGATGCCGCCTTTCTCGTTCAGCATCGTGAAATAGGCGAGCATGGTTTTCGGGAAGCTCGCATAGATCGATGCCGGTCCGCTGTAGGGCGCGTTGGCGCCGAGCAGGATCTCGCTGTCACTGACCCCCGGGCCATAGGCCTTCTGGGCATTCGCCGTTCCGAGCGCGCCGGTGAGCGCGAACGCCCACACCGCAAGCGTGACGATTGGCTTCCGCATCTTCCCCTCCCATGACGCCCTCTTTTGCGGGGCTGGTTGATCCGGCGATGGAAGCCTTGAAAGGCTTTACCCCTCGCATCGGCTATGCAATAATAGACCGTCTGTCCGGATTATCAACTGGAATCTACGGACGGCGTATCGGCCTCATGCGTGACGGAAACATCCGCAGGCGTGCGCGGCCGCATGACGGTGTGGAGGAAACATGAAGCTGACGCAGGCGCTGATCGCGGCGGTGCAATTGCGCAAGGACGCACCCGGCACCATCCACGCCGGACGGTCGCGGAGCTGGAAGGAGATCGGCCATCGCGTCGCCTGTGCCGCGGGCGGGCTGCGACGGCTCGGCGTCGATGCCGGCGATCGCGTCGCCATCCTCGCGCACAACAGCGACCTCTATATCGAGGCGCTCTATGCCATCGCCTGGGCCGGTGCGGTCGCGGTGCCGCTCAACACGCGCTGGGCGGTCGCCGAGAACGCCTATGCGATTGACGATTCCACGCCAAAACTGTTGCTGGTCGACAAGGCCTTCGCCGAGATTGCGTCCGCGCTGCGCGGCGCAAAATCACTCAGCGCAATGGTCTATCTCGATGAGGGGCAAGTGCCCGACGGTATGCAAAGCTATGACGAGCTCATAGCGCATGCGCCGATCGAGGACGCCTCCGGCGCCTACAACGATCTCGCGGGCATCTTCTACACCGGCGGTACCACCGGGTTTCCCAAGGGCGTGATGCTGTCACATGCCAACATCATCTATGAATCGCTGGTCTGGATCTATGCGCTCCGGTTCCGTGAAGATACCCGGTATCTGCACTCGGCCGGCATGTTCCATCTGGCCGGCACCTCGCCGATGATCGCGCTGACCCTGGTCGGTGGCACGCACGTGACCATCGCGAAATTCGAGCCCGAGCTCGCGATGAAGACCATCGCCGAGCACAAGGTGGATTACTGCCTGTTTGTGCCGACCATGCTCAACATGATGCTCAACCATCCATCCTTCGGCACATATGATCTGAGCAGCGTCAAGGATTGCGAATATGGCGCCTCGCCGATGCCCGACGCGCTGCTGGTCAAGCTGATGCGCGTGCTGCCGAGCTGGCGCTTTCACCAGGGCTACGGCATGACCGAAAGCGCAGCGCTGGCGACCATCCTGCCGTGGGAGTATCACGCGCTGGAAGGGCCGCTGGCGGGCAAGCGCAAATCGGCGGGGCGGGCAGCGCCAGGCGTTGAAATCCGCATCATCGATCCCGCGGGCAATGAGGTGCCGCGCGGGACGGTGGGCGAGATCGCGATCCGCGGCGCCGGCGTGATGCTCGGCTATTGGCGCAAGCCTGAGGAAAGCGCGCGCGTGCTGCGCAACGGATGGCTGCACACCGGCGACGGCGCCTGGATGGACGAGGACGGGTTTGTCTATATCGTCGACCGACTGAAGGACATGATCGTCTCGGGCGGCGAGAACGTCTATTCCGGCGAGGTGGAGAACGCCATCTTCCAGCACGAGCACGTCAAGGAATGCGCCGTAATCGCGGTGCCCGATCCGCAATGGGGCGAAGCGGTGCACGCCATTGTGGTGCCGAAGGACGGCAGGAGTCTCGATTCCGAAATGGTGATCGCGCACTGCCGCACCTTGATCGCCGGTTACAAGTGCCCGCGTTCTGTCGATATCCGCCTCGAGCCATTGCCGCTGACCGGCTCCGGCAAGATCATGAAGTCGGCGCTGCGCGAGGAGAAGTGGCAAGGCTATACGAGGTCGGTCAATTGATGCAGGAGACTGCGAAACGATCCGATGATGCACCGGCCGCGCCGGAGCCTGTTCGCCCGGTCGCGGTGGATGACGATACAGTGCGGGCCGCACTGGCGCAGCATTTGTCGCGGATATCCGGGACCCGGACGGAGATTGTCGGCTTCGGCCGCAAATCATCGGGTTTCTCCTGGATCACCTATGCGTTCGTGGCCCGCACTGCGGCTGAAGGCGACCGCAAACTGATCCTGCGCGTCGGTCCACCGAGCGGGCTGTTTGCGCCTTACTCGGTGCTGCCCCAGGTTTATGCGCTGCAGTCGCTGGCCGGCAGCGGCGTACCGGTGCCGGCGTTGGTGTCATCAGAACAGGATGGCGCCGAGATCGGCTTTCCGTTCTTCATCTGCGTGCATGTCGAGGGCGACGTGCCGGCGCCCTGGGCGGCGAGCGAACTCGATCCGGACCACAAGCGCGCGGTCGCCCGGCAGTTCATCGAGATCCTCGCGTCGCTGCACCGGGTCGACGCGGATGCGACGCCATTCGCATCGCGGCATCACAGCGGAGAACGTGCCGAAGTCCGCGCCATCGCCGGCTGGCGCGCCTCGCTGGCGCGGCCGACGGCGCGTTACTATCCGCTGCTCGACTGGGGTGGACGCTGGCTGCAGGACAACTGTCCGCGGCCGCCGCGCCGGACCATCGTGCACGGCGACTACCGGATCGGGAACTTCATCGAGCACAACGGGCGGATCACAGCCATCCTCGATTGGGAGCTCACGCACCTGGGCGATCCGCATGAAGATCTGGCCTGGGCGATGCTGCCGACCTTCAACGCCAGGAGCCGCAAGCTCTATGGCGTGCTCGAGCGCACGGAGGTGATCGATCTCTATCAGCGCGCCTCCGGCATTCCGGTCTCGGACAAGAGCCTCGCCTTCTACGAGGCCTATGCGCTGTATCAGGCGGCCGCGATCCAGATGTGCGCGGTGCGCGCCTTCGAGGTCGATCGCTTCAACGACATGCGGCTTGCCGTGATGGCAAGCCAGATGCCCTCGATCGTGCGGGCCTTCGAGCGCGCATTGGAGGCCGCGGCATGAGCGCGTCATTCGAACGGCTGATCGACGGCATCATCGATGCACTGCAAAGCCATGTCGTGCCGAACAGCAATGACGATTTCGTTCGCGGGCAGGTGTTCTCTGCAGTCTACGCGCTGAACGGGCTGAAGCTCGCAGCCGACTGGAAGGCCGGGCCGCTGCTCGAGCAAGTGCGTCTGCAGGACGATACTTTCGCGACGGTCGAGCGACTGGCCGGCAGCATGACGCATCCGGAGGTTCCTTCGACGCCGCGCATCCAGGGCGGCCCGTCCGACGTTGCCGCGATCGAGGCATTGCGCGACGATGGCGACCGGCGGCTGGGGCAACTTCTGCTCTGGGCGAGCGGGGAGCACGCACGGGCGGCTAGTCCCAATGCTGCGACCGAGATCGAGCGCCTGCTGCGGCGGGCGATTTGCGACCAGCTCAAGATCGAGCTTGCGACGACGCCGAAGTCGATGCTGCAGCAGATCGCGGGTCGCGAGCGCGACGGTGGTGCGGCGCAGGGCTAGCGTGGTTTCGTCGCCGACCGCCGCCGGGATGCATCGTTGCACGCCTTCCGCGACCAGCGGCGACGCTCACGAAGAAGCTTGCCGGTCCATGGCGCTCATGCTATTAATTCACCGAACGGTCGTTCGGATTATTATTGAATGGCCGATAGACATCCGCGGCAAGCGGCCGGCGAGGGAGACGGAGCGATGAACATGATGACCGGCGTCCCGCCATGGGAACGGCTGATCCGGCCCGACCGGGTGCACGGATCGCTCTACACCGACCCTGACATCTTCGAGGCCGAGCTCAAGAACATCTGGTACCGCACCTGGGTCTATGTCGGGCATGAGAGCGAGGTGCCGAACGCCAACGACTACGTCGTCAAGTCGATCGGCCCGCAATCCGTGATCATGACGCGCGACGAGCAGGGCAAGGTCAATCTGCTGCTCAATCGCTGCTCGCATCGCGGCAACCAGATCTGCTCCTATGAGCGCGGCAATGCCCGCTCGTTCACCTGTCCGTTCCACTCCTGGACTTTTGCCAATGACGGCCGCCTGGTCGGTTATGCCTTCCCCGACGGCTATGAGGGGCAGGACAAGTCGCAGCTTGCGCTCGGGCGGGTGACGCGCGTCGAGTCTTACCGCGGCTTCGTGTTCGGCTCGTTCGCGGCCGATGGCCCGACGTTGAAGGAGCATCTCGGCGGCGCCGCCGAGACCATCGATCGCCTGGTGCGCACCTCGCCGGAGAACGAGGTCGAGATCACGGCGGGCTTCCTCAAGCATCGCGTCAAGGCGAACTGGAAGTTCATCCTGGAGAACGAGTGCGACGGCTATCACCCGGCCTTCGTGCACACCTCGATCTTCGGCGTCGCCGACAGCATGATCGGCAAACTCTATGGCGGAGCCTCGACCGCGCTGACGCGCGACTACGGCAACGGCCATACCGAGATCGACCTGCGGCCCGAGTTCCGCAAGCGCGACGCGCCGATGAGCTGGTTCGGCACCAGCGAGGACCGGTTGCCGGACTACACGGCGCGCATGAAGGCCGCCCATGGCGACACCGCCGCGCGGGAGATCATGATCGACGGCACGCCGCATGTGATGATCTTCCCGAACCTGTTCATCGCCGAGATCCAGATGTTCGTGATCCAGCCGCTCGGCGTCGACGACAGCGTGCAGCACGTCACCGCGTTGCAGTTCAAGGGCGCGCCCGATCTGAACCGAAGGCTGCGCCAGCAGACCATGGGCTCGGTCGGCCCAGCCGGCTTCCTGCTGGCGGACGATTCCGAAATGTACGAGCGCTGCCATCGCGGCGTGCTGGCGCGCAATCCCGAGTGGATCTTCCTCGGCCGCGGCGAGAAGCGCGAGCGGCAGGACGAACTCGGCTTCACGGTCGGCCACGTCACCGACGAGGTGCCGTCGCGCGGCATCTGGACCCATTATCGCAAGTTGATGGAGCCTAGCTGATGCTGTCGCGCGAGAGCAGCGCCACGTTGATGAGCGCCATCACCGCCTTCCTTTATCGCGAGGCGCGGCTGCAGGACGAGCATCAATACGAGGCCTGGGAAAAGCTCTGGACCGACGACGGCGTCTATTGGGTGCCGGCCAACGGCGCCGACATCGACCCGGAACGGCAGATGTCGATCATCTACGACAACCGCTCGCGGATCGCGCTGCGCGTCCGGCAGCTGATGACCGGCAAGCACTTCACCCAGACGCCGCAGTCGAATTTGCGCCGGCTGATCTCCAATATCGAATTGATGGATGACCAGCCTGATGATGGCGACATCGCGGTCGCCAGCAACAGCCTCATCTTCGAATCGAGCCTGCGTGACGACACGCTGTGGGCGGCGCGCAATGAATACCGGCTGCGCCATGTCGATGGCGAATTGCGGATGGCCGCCAAGAAGGTCATCCTCGTCAACAACGACAAGGCGATCTACACGCTCTCGTTCCTGGTCTAGAGGAAAACGCGCCATGATCGACAAGGGCCCCGTTCTGCTCGATATCACCGACGGCATCGCGCGGCTGCGGCTCAACCGCCCCGATGCGGCCAACGGCATGAGCGTCGAGCTGCTCCGCGCGCTGTGTGACGCCATCATGGTCTGTCATGGTCATTCCGATCTGCGCGTCGTGCTGCTGAGCGGCGAGGGTACCAATTTCTGCGCCGGTGGCGACGTCCGCGCCTTTGCCTCCAAGGGCGAGAAGCTGCCGGACTATATCCGTCAGGCGACGGCGTATCTGCAGAATGCGGTGACTGGATTGCTGCGGCTGGAGGCGCCGGTCATATCATCGGTGCAGGGCTTTGCGGCGGGCGGCGGCGGCTTCGGCCTGGTCTGCGCTTCCGATATCGTGATCGCGGCGGAATCGGCAAAGTTCCTCGCCGGCGCGACGCGGGTGGCGATGGCGCCGGATGCCGGCGTCTCCGTTACGCTGTCGCGGCTGGTCGGCCTGCGGCGGGCGATGTCGATCCTGTTGACTAACCCGGTGATCCCGGCTGCCGAAGCGTTGCAGATCGGCATCGTCACCAGGGTCGTGCCCGATGCCGAGCTCGCCGATGCATCGCTCGCGCTGGCCCGCGAGCTTGCGGCCGGCGCGCCGAAGGCGCTGGCGGCGACCAAGCGGCTGATCTGGGCCGGCACCGGCACCAGCATCGAGCAGTGCCTGTCGGAAGAGGCGCGCACCGTCGCCGAACTCTCGGGGATGGCCGATGCACGCGAAGGCCTCGCCGCGGTGATCGAGCGGCGCCAGCCTGTATTCACGGGGCGCTGAGGTGGCGAGCTTGCCATTCGGACGTCTCGATGGCCGCCGCGCCTTCGTCTCCGGCGGCGCGCGGGGCATCGGTGCTGCGATCGCGCGCAGCTTTGCCGGCGCGGGCGCCAGGGTTGTGATCGCCGATCTCGATGTCGCCGCGGCCTCGGAGCTGGCGCGCGAGACCGGCGCCGGCGTTGCAGGATTAGACGTCAGCGATGCCACGGCAGTGCAGGCTGTGATGGCGCAGGACGGCCCATTCGACATTGTCGTCAACAATGCCGGCATCGATCAGCATGCCTTCTTCACCGATACCACGGCGGAGGATTGGGCGCGGCTGATCGCGGTCAATCTCACCTCGGTCTTGGCCTGCACCCACGCCGCGTTGCCGGCGATGCAGGCGGCGGGCTTTGGCCGCATCATCAACGTTACCTCGGAAGCGGCGCGGCTCGGCTCAAAGGGCGGCGCGGTCTACTCCGCGGCCAAGGGCGGCGTGATCTCGTTCACCCGGAGCATCGCGCGGGAGAATGCACGCTATGGCATCACTGCGAACGCGATCGCGCCGGGACCGATCCGCACGCCGATGCTGGAGCAGGCGGTGGCAAAGGGCGGCGACAGAATCCTGCAGGCAATGACCGGCGCAACGCTGCTCGGCCGCCTCGGCGAGCCGGAGGAGGTCGCGGCTGCCGCGCTGTTCCTGGCTTCCGACCAGGCCGCCTATATCACCGGAGAGACGCTCGGCGTTTCCGGCGGCATGGGCATCGGCGGCTGAAATGGGCAGCGCGGACGACGATATCGCAATCACGCCGGTCGATCGCGCGATCGAGCGTTTGCGCGCGATCTATCGCGGCTGGACCCGCGATACATCGGCGGCGCAGATGCGCGACGACTGGGACGCCGCCTTTGCCGGCTGCTCGGTGCCGGTGACGCGCCAACCGGTCGCCGCCGGCGGGGTCGACGGCGAATGGCTCGTGCCGACGGGCGCATCGCGCGACAAGGTGATCCTCTATTTTCACGGCGGCGGTTTCCGTATCGGCTCGGTCGCGTCGCATCGCGACCTGGCCGCACGGATCGCCGATGCATCCGGCTGCCGCGTGCTCTCGATCAATTACCGGCTTGCCCCGGAGCATCGTTTCCCCGCGGCACTCGAGGATGCGCTGATTGCCTATCGATATCTGCGCGATCAGGGGCTGCATCCGGCGGATATCGCCTTCGCCGGGGATTCGGCCGGCGGCAATCTCGTGCTGTGCGCGATGCTGGCGGCGCGCGACCGTGGCTTGCCGCTGCCCGCCGCCGCCGCGCTGATGTCGCCCTGGACCGATCTTACCGCGAGCGGCGCGAGCTATCAGAGCAGGGCCGAGGCCGATCCGATCCACCAGCGCGCGATGATCCTGGCGCTGGCGAAGAACTACCTTGGCAAGGACGGCAATGTCCGCGATCCGCTGGCCTCGCCGCTTTATGCCGATCTCACCCGTCTGCCGCCGCTGCTGGTGCAGGTCGGCGACCGCGAGACCGTGCGCGACGATGCGACGGAACTGGCCGCCCGGGCGCAGGCTGCCGGTGTCGACGTCAAGCTCCAGGTGTGGGACGGCATGATCCACGTCTTCCAGATGTTCCCGGAGATTTCGCAGGCGCGCGAGGCGATCGCATCGCTGGCAGCTTTTTTGCGCAACCATCTTCACATCGGCCATGAGAGGGCGCCACAATGAACGTCATGACGTCGGATCCGCGCCAGCTCACTGAGGCCGAGTTCCACTTTTCGGAGCAGCCCAATCTGCCCGAGGAGCTGCGCATGCTGCGCGAGCAGGTGCGCCGCTTCGTCGAGAAGGAAGTAGTGCCGCATGCCGAGGCGTGGGAGCGCGACGGCAAGATCCCGCGCGAGATCTATCGCCGCATGGGCGCGCTCGGCTTTCTCGGCATGCGCCACGCGGTCGACCATGGCGGCACCGACATGGGGCCGCTGGCCTCGATGGTATTCGCCGAGGAGTTGGGGCGCTCCAGCTTCGGCGGTTTCACCTCGTCGATCCTCGTGCATACCGACATGTCGGCGGTGCACATCTCCTTGCGCGGTACGCCGGAACAGAAGCAGAAGTATTTGCCGGCGATTATCCGCGGCGAGACGGTCTGCTCGATCGCGGTGACCGAGCCCGATGCGGGCTCCGACGTCGCAGGCCTCAAGACGCGGGCGCGGCGCGACGGCGACAGCTGGGTGATCAACGGCGCAAAGATGTTCATCACCAACGCGGTCTATGGCGACATCCTGATCGTCGCCGCGCGGACCGACCCGCATGCCAAGGGCAGCCGCGGCATCTCGCTGTTCATCGTCGAGCGCAACACGCCGGGCATCACGGCGACCAAGCTCGACAAGCATGGCTGGCTCTGCTCGGACACCGCCGAGATCGCGTTCCAGGACGTGCGCGTGCCGGCGGAAAACCTGCTCGGCGAGGAGAACAAGGGCTTCTATGGCATCATGGAGACCTTCCAGAACGAGCGCATCTGCATCGGCGGCATCTGCGCGGGCGAATCCGCCAAGGCGATCGAGCTGACGACGAATTACGTGAAGACGCGGCAGGCATTCGGCGGCCCGCTCTGGAATCAGCAGGGCGTGCGGCTGAAGCTCGCCCAGCTTGCCGCGAAGGCGGCGGCGGCGCGGGCGCTGGCCTATCAGGCCGCCGAACTCGCGACGGCCGGGCAGGATTGCCTGCGTGAGGTCTCGATGGTGAAGGCGCTGTCGCCCGAGGTGCTGCACGAGGTCGTGCATGGCTGCCTGCAACTGCACGGCGGCTCAGGCTTCATGCGCGGCACCCCGATCGAGCGCATGGTGCGCGACGCGCGGGTGCTGACGATCGGCGGCGGCGCCACCGAGGTGATGCTGGAGGAAGTGGCGAAAAGGATGTGACGCCGGCGCTCTTTCTTACCTCGCCCCGCTTGCGGGGAGAGGTCGGATCGCATCGTGAGATGCGATCCGGGTGAGGGGGAGTCTCCACGAGCGTTTCTGGCAGCGCGTCTGCGGATGCGGCCCCTCACCCCAACCCTCTCCCCGTAAGAACGGGGCGAGGGAGCAGACCTACGTCCGGGTCATGTCATTTCTGGGCACGAGCGCCCTGGCCGACAGTCTGCGCCGCAATGCCCGGCTTCAGCCGCCAGTCCTCGCCAAAATCCGCGAGCGGGTGGAAGAACAGCGGCTCGGTGGTCTCGAGCCGCCGCAGCCGTTCGGCATAGTCGTTGAGATAGCGGTGCCGCGTGGCCTCGTCGACGAAGTTCACTGAATACGACACGAACGGCGGCAGCACCTTGCAGCCCGCATAGGCCAGCATGCCGTTCTGGATCGGCCACAGCACCACATCGAGCGCACCGACCAGCCCGTCGGGCGCGCACATGCCGGGATAGGCGGCGGTCGAGGTCACGACCATGGCGCGGCGGCCGGCAAGGCCGCCGGTGTCGTAGCGGCGGCCGCTGCCGTAAATTGCGCCGTTGACGAACACGCGGTCGATCCAGCCTTTCATGATGGCGGGGACCGAGAACCACCACAGCGGAAACTGCAAGATCAGGAGGTCGCACCACAGCAGCTTCTCGATCTCGGCGGCGATGTCGCCGCTGAGCGCCCCGTGCTGCAGATTGTATTTCTGCTCGCGGTCATATTGCAGCCGGTCGGGAAACCGCCGCGCGCCAAAGTCTTCGGCGGTCGCTACCGGGTTGAACCGCATGGCGTAGAGATCGGAGATCCTGACCGTATGCCCGAGCGCGGTCAGTTCCGCCACCGACCGCGCCAGCAGTGCAGCGTTGAACGACTGCGTCTCCTGATGGGCAAAGACGATCAGGACCTTCATCTCTCTAGTTCACCGGCTTGAAGCTGAGCGTCGCGGCATCGGCCTGCATGATCTGCAGCTTCTGGTTGGAGAAGCGGACGCCGGGACCGAAGCTGATCGGCGCCATCACGCCGGTCTCGACATTCCTGGTCTTCTCCAGTTCCGAGATGGTGCAGGCCCAGGTCGGCTGCTTGCCACAGCGCTCGATCGCCGCGATCAAGACCTTCGCGGCGGCATAGCCGGTCATGGTGTAGCGGTTGATGCCCTTGAACTCGGCCTCCGACACCAGCGGCTTGGCCTTCTCGAGAAACGCCTTGCCCGCCGCGCCGGCGAACGGCTCGACATAATCAACGGCGTAGATGCCGTCGCCGGCCGGGCCCATCAGCTTCAGTACCGGCTCGATGCGGCCGGGCCAGAAGATGCCGGTCACCGGCTTGATGTTCAATTTCTCGAGCTCCTTTGTCATCGCGATGTTCTCGGCGATGATGCCGCCGGCCAAAAACACCTCGGCGCCGGCATCTTTCAGCTGCAGCATGTCGGACGAGAAGTCCTGCTGGCCCTTCTTGTAGTTGCCGCTGTAGACGACGTTCAGCTTCTTGGCCTTGACCACGGAATCGAAGCCGTCGCGCACGGTGATGCCGTAATCGTCGTCCTGGGTGATCAGGCCCCATTTCTTGCCGGGGTTCCTGTCGGCGAGGAAGTTGACGAGGTGGATGATGCCCTCCTCGTAGGATTGCCCGACCACGAACACGTTCTTGCGCGCCGGCTCCCACAGGAATTTGACCGGCGCGACGTCGATCACGGTCGGGATACCGGACTTCTCCAGCACCGGCATCACGGCGATCGACTGGCCCGAACCGGAGATGCCCAGCATCGCGAAGACCTTGTCGACGTCGATCACCTTCTTGACGCCCTGGATGGTTCGCGCGGTAACGTAGCCGTCGTCCTCCAGCACATATTTGATCTTGCGGCCGTTGATGCCGCCGGCGGCGTTGGCTTCGGCGATCGCGATCTTGTGGCCGATCGAGGCGGCGACGCCCAGCAGCGCCGGCGGGCCGGTCAGCGGCTCCACGTCGCCGATCAGGATCTCGCTGTCGGTGATGCCGGGATCGGCGGCAGTAGCCGGGCCGGTCGTGAGACAGGCCGTGGTGAGCAGCAGCGCAACTGCTGCCAGGTGTCTGATCATTGTCTCCTCCTCATGGTGTTGCGTCTTTTTTTGATTAGTAGCGCAGCGGCCAGTGCACCCAGGCCCGCCTGATGTCGTGCCAGGCGCCGACCAGCCCCCGCGGCTGGAAGCGCAGGAACAGGATGATGACGAGGCCGTAGAGCATGCTCTTCAGCTCCTGCGCGCCGGTCGTGAAGGTCGCGTCCATCTGCGCGCTGAACAGGCTGAAGACGAGCCGCGTCGCCTCCGGCAGCAGCACGATCAGGATGGTGCCGAGCACCGCGCCGAGCGCCGAGCCGAGTCCACCGACGATCAGGATCGCCAGCGCCTCGATCGAGAGCAGGAACGGAAAGCCCTCGACGCTGACGAAGGAGAGATAGATGCCGTACAGCGCGCCGGCGATGCCGGTGATGAACGCCGAGGTGACGAAGGCGAACAGCTTGTAGGCATGCAGGTTGATGCCCATGACGCGCGCCGCCGTGTCGTTGTCCCTGATCGCGACGAAGGCGCGGCCGACCCGGCTGCGGCGGATGTTGAGGGTGGCGAACAGCGTCAGTGCCGCGATGCCGAGGCAGAGATAGGTGAAGGCCGCGTCGCCGTCGAAGCTGATGCCGAGGATCTCGGGCCGCTGCACCTGAATGCCGCGTGCGCCGTTGGTGAGCCAGCGCATCTCCAGGATCACGGTGTTGATGATGAAGGAGAAGGCGAGCGTGGTGATGGCGAGGTAAAGTCCCTTGAGCCGAAGCGACGGCGCACCGACGATCAGGCTCGCCAGCGCCGGCACCACGCCGGCGCCGAAGAAGCCGACCAGCGGCGGCATGTGGTACTTCGAGACCAGCACCGCATAGGCATAGGCACCGGTGACGAGGAAACCGACATGGCCGAGCGAGATCAGGCCGGTGTAGCCGGTCAGGATGTTGAGTCCGAGCGCACCGGTGACCGTGATCAGGATGATCATCAGGAACGATAGCGCGTAGGAGTTCAGCACAAAAGGAGCGGTGATCAGCGCCAGCAGCAGCACGGCCGACCATAGCCACACCGGCGGGGAATCGATCAGCGCAACCAGTTCGCCGTAGCTCTGCTTGTAATCGCCGGTGCGCATCACACCCTCTCGATGTCGCGTTCGCCGAAGATGCCGAACGGGCGGATCATCAGCACGATGATGATCATGGCAAAGCCCGCGACCTCCTTCATGCCGGAGCCGATATAGCCGCCGGCCAGGTTTTCGGTGATGCCGATCAGGAGGCCGCCGAGGCCGGAGCCGAGCACGGCGTCGAGGCCGCCGAGGATGGTGGCCGGAAACGCCTTCAGCCCGAGCTGGAACATCGCCGGCGATAGATCATAAGACAGCGCGAAGAACACGCCGCCGATGCCGGCGATCACCGAAGACGCGGCCCAGGCCAGCGCATGAACTCTTGTTGCGCTGATGCCCATCAACAGCGCCGTGCGATCGTCGGCTGCGACCGCGCGCATCGCAACCCCGACCTTGCTGTAACGGAAGAACGCCCAGATCGCGGCGAGCAGAAGAAGCAGCGTCGCGATGACCGCAATCTGCCCGGTACGCACGCCGATGCCGCCGAGATGCACGATGCCGCGGCCCATGCCGATGTCGAGGCCGTGCGGGTAGGCGTCCCAGATGAAGTTGATGGCGGAGCGCAGGATCACGGCGAGCCCGATCGTGACCATCACGGTCGCGAATACCGGCTCGCCCAGCATCGGCCGCATCACGAGGCGCTCGATGATCAGGCCGAGCAGGACAGCGGCGAGAATCGCGCCCACCGCGACGACCAATACATTGCCGCTGACCGTGGTCGAGATCGTCCAGGCGATATAGGCGGTGATCATCGTCATCTCGCCCTGTGCGAAATTGACCAGTCCGGTGGATTTGTAGATCACCGCAAAGCCCATCGCGATCAGCCCGTAGATCGCGCCGATCGCGAGCCCCGAGATCAGCAGCTGGACGAGATACTGCATTCAGCCCTCCGCCCGGTAGATGATGGCGAGCTCGCGGGCGAACTTCTTCTCGATCATGGCGCGGCGTACCTTCTGGGTGGCGGTCAGCTCGCCGTCGTCATGGTCGAGCTCCTTTTCCAGGACGGCGAACCGCCTGATGTTCTCGACCCGGGCGAACCGCTTATTGGTCTCGTTGACGACGCGCCCGACCAGCTCATTCACTTCGGGAAGCTGCGACAGCGATTTGTAGTTGGTGTAGGCGAGCGCCCGTTCGCGCGCCCAGCGGCCGACATTGTCGTAATCGACCTGGATGATGGCGCCGAGATACTTCCTGGCCTCGCCGACCACGATCGCTTCCTTGATGAATTCGGAATCCTTCAGCGCGTTCTCGATCTCGGACGGCGCGATGTTCTTGCCGCCAGCGGTGATGATGATCGCCTTCTTGCGGTCGACCACGGCGATCTCGCCATTGTCGAGGACATCGATGATGTCGCCGGTGCGCAGCCAGCCGCCGGGCTCCAGCGAGGCGGTCGAGGCCTTCTCGTCGAGGAAGTAGCCCTTGAAGACGCCGGGGTTGCGCAGCAGGATCTCGCCGTCGGTGTCGCACTTCCATTCGGTCTGCGGCAGCGGCACGCCGCAGCCGCCGATCCGGTGATGGCTTGCGGTCTGGATGAAGGCGACGCCGCCACTTTCGGTGAGGCCATAGCCCTGCGACACCGGACGGCCGATGATGTCGAAGAAGCGCAGCGTCTCCGGCGAGATCGAGGCGCCGGCGCACAGCCGGTGCCGGCTGTAGGCGAAGCCGAGATGGCGCTGCAAATTGCGGAACATCAGGAGATAGAGCAGCCCGTAGGCGGCGCGGTCGAGCACATTGGCCTTGCCGGCCTGTCGACGGTCGGACAGCGTGCGGCCCCAGGCGAGGCAGGCCCTGGTGAAGCTCTGGCGCAGGCGACCGCTCTCGCCGAGGCGGAACAGAAAGCCCTGCTGCAGCTTCTCGTAGATGCGGGGAACGCCGACGAAGAAGGTCGGTGCGATCTCGCGGATGTTGATCGCGACGGTGTCGATCGATTCGGCAAAGGAGACGGTGCCGCCGAGCACGAGATGGGTCACCGTGCCGTAGCAGCGCTCTGCGACATGGCACAGCGGCAAATAGCTTACCGCCTCGAACGGCTTGTCGGCAATGCCGACGGTCCTGGCGTAGGCATAGGCGGCGTAGACGAGATTGCGATGGGTCAGCATCGCGCCCTTGGGCGGACCTGTCGTGCCCGAGGTGTAGACGAGGATGCAGACGTCGTCGGGCGCGCCCTGACTGATCAGGCGGTCGAGCGTCGCGTCGGCCTCCGGATTCTGCTGGGCGTAGGCCTTGCCGCGCTCGCACAATGCGGCGAACGACGTCAGTTCCGTTTGCCGGTAATGCCGCAGGCCCTTCATGTCGACGCAGACGATGGCCTCGAGGTCCGGCAGGCCGCCATTATTGGCCATCGCGTCGAGCACCTTGTCGGTCTGCTCCTGGTCGCCGGTGACGACGATGCGGGCGCCCGAATGCTTGACGATATATTGCAGCTCGACCCAGGGATTGGTCGGATAGATGCCGACCGCCACCGCGCCGATCATCTGCGCACCAAGATCGGCGTAAAACCATTCCGGCGTGTTCTCGCCGGCGATGGCGATCCGGTCGCCCGGCTTGATGCCGAGCGAGAGCAGGCCGAGCGCCACCGCGCGCGCGGTGTCGTAATAGTGCCGCCAGGAATAGGGATTCCAGATGCCGTAATCCTTCTCGCGCAGCGCCAGCGCCTCGCCGTGCATGGCGGCGCGCTGCCGTAGCAATTGCGGGATGGTGATGGCGGCGTCCGCAAGCGTAGCCTGCAACGCGTCGATGCCGGCTGCGGGCACACTGCGTGCGGCGCTGGCTGGCAGCGGCGGATGAGCGGTGCGCAGGCTGTCCAGCGTCGACATCACGCGCCTGCCTTTGTCATCGCGTCAGTGCGCTGACCGCCGAGATAGGCCTCCGCGACTGCCGGATCGCGCCTGATCGCACCAGGTGCGCCTTCGGCGATCTTGCGGCCGAAATTCAGCACATGGACCCGGTCAGAGATGTCCATCACGATGCGCATCTCGTGCTCGATCATCACGACGGTGATGCCGAGCTCGTCGCGGATGTCGAGCACGAAGCGCGCGATGTCCTCGGTCTCCTCCTGGTTCATGCCGGAGACCATCTCGTCGAGCAGCAACAGCTTCGGCTCGCAGGCGAGCGCGCGGGCGAGCTCGACGCGCTTTTGTTGGCCATAGGACAGTGTGCCGACCACGGCGTCCCTGATATGCTCGATCTCGAGGAATTCGATGATGTGCTCGACGCGCTGCCGTGCCGCGATTTCCTCCTTGCGGGTACGCCCGTAGAACCACACCGCATCAAGCACGGTCGAGCGCAGATGGGTGTGGCGGCCGGTCAGGATGTTCTCGACCACGGTGCCGTGCTTGAACAGCGCCAGATTCTGGAAGGTGCGGCCGATACCGACGGCGGCAAATTTCCACGGCGAGATCGTCGAGAGGTCGATGCCGTCGAACGTGATGCGGCCACCGCTCGGCCGCAGCACGCCCGAGATCATGTTGAACAGCGTGGTCTTGCCGGCGCCGTTCGGACCGATCACGCTGCAGATCTCGCCCGGCGCGACGCGCAGGCTGACATCGGCGACCGCCTGCAGGCCGCCGAAGCGTTTTGACAGCTTCTCGACCGTGAGCAGCGCGGTCACGACAGCCACCGCTTGCGACGCTTGTAATGCTTGACGTCGCGCAGGCTCTTGCGGCCGGCGGTGGAGACGCCGAGATAGAATTCCTGGACGTCCTCATTGGCGGTGAGCTTCGCCGCCGTGCCGTCGAGCACGACGCGGCCGGTCTCCAGGATGTAGCCGTAATCGGCGATGTCGAGTGCGCGCTGCGCGTTCTGCTCGACCAGCAGCACCGTCATCTTCAGTTCGTCGCGCAGCCGGACGATCACCTCATAGATGCGGTCGATGATCAGCGGCGCGAGGCCGAGCGACGGCTCGTCGAGCGCCAGCAGCACGGGATCGGTCATCAACGCGCGGCCGATCGCGAGCATCTGTTGCTCGCCGCCGGACATGTAGCCGGCGATCTGGTCGCGCCGCTCATATAGTCGTGGAAACAGCGTAAACACCTTGTCGCGGCGCTCGCGCGCCTCGGCGCTGGTCCTGGTGTAGCCGCCCATTTGCAGGTTCTCGTCGATGGTGAGTGCCGCGAACACGCGGCGGCCCTCCGGCACCTGCACGATGCCGCGGCGGACCAGTTCGTCCGGCGCAAGGCGATGCACCTCGTCATTGCGGAAGCGGATGCTGCCGTTCTCGATCACGCCTTCCTCGGTATAGAGGATGCCGGACATCGCCTTCAGCAGCGTCGATTTGCCGGCGCCGTTGGAGCCGAGCAGGGCGACGATGTTGCCCTCGGGCACCGCGATCGAGACGTCGCGGATCGCCTCGATCGCATTGTCGTAGACGATCCGGATGTTGCGGAATTCAAGCAAGCCATCCTGCGCCGGTGCGGCCTGCGGCGCTGCTTGCGGCATCGGATGCGGGATGGTCGTCGGCATCGCGTTCAGACCCCGCCTGCTGACCGGCGAGGGCGCGCGGCGAGGATCGCATCGGTGACGAGCTTGGCGGTCTCGGCGCAGGCTTGCGTGCCGCCATTGCCATATTGCTTCACCGCGTCGCCGACGCACCACAGGCCCTCGATACCGGTCTCGCGCGGCAAATCGTAGCCGGCGCAACTCCGTTGTGCCGGCCAGTCGTCGCGCATCACCCGGATCGACAGGATTTTTGCCTGGTCGAAATTCGCGAACTGCTCGCGCAGATCCTCGAGCGCGAGCTGGACTTCTGCATCGGAGTCAAAGTCACCGAGCGCGGGTACCGGCACGGCATAGGCGACATAGAGGTGCCAGCCGGGCGGCGCCAATTCCGGACAGGTAGCGGAGAGGTTGGCCATGTTGCAGAGCCGGCGCGTCTTGCCTAAGGTGACGATGCCGGGATGACCGATCAGCGGCTCGCGGCTCGCGACATTGATGACGATGTTGGCGGCCGGGCGAAGGTCGTTCTTCACCCTGGTGATATAATCCGCCGGGAACGCCTCGCTGCCGGCGAGCGCGACGGTGGCCTTCGGTCCCGCATTGCTGATCACGAGATCGGTGTCGATCCGCACCCGCTCGCCGTTCCTGAGCACGGTGACGCCTTCGACCTTGCCGTTCGCGGTGTGGATCGTGGTCGCCGGTGTTTCGAGCCAGATGTCGCCATTGCGCCTGACGGCATTGCCTAGACTGTTCCAGACGCCGATCGTGCCCTGCGGGCAGAAGCCGAATTTCTTGAAGGCGCCCTTGCTGGTGAAATAGGTGAGGAAGGCGCGGGCCGGCAGCTCGGCGGCGTTGCAGGCGAAGATCGCCGCGCAAAGATTGCGGAACAGCGCGTGCACGGTGGCGTTGCTGGTGTAGCCCTTCAGCCAGTCCTCGGTCGATTGTCGCCCGTCGGGCAGGTTGCCGGAGCGGGCGTCGGCGAATTTCTCCAGGATGCGCGAGGCCTGCTTGGTCAGTTGCCCGAGCAGCAGAGACCAGCCGCCGCGGCCGACATCGATCACCTTGCCGTCGATGAAGAACGAGCTCGCGGGCTCCGGCGCGCGGATGTCGAGCGGGGCGCCGACGGTGTGGAAGGTTTCCTCGAACACGCCACCGAACTCGATCGCGATCGCGCCGATATTGACCTTGAAGCCGTCGATCTCCTCGGTCGAGGCGCGTCCGCCGAGCCGGTCCTTGTCGTCGACGACGAGCGTATGCAGCCCGCCATGGGCGAGGCGCGCCGCGGCGCACAGCCCGCCGGCGCCGGCTCCGATCACGACAGCATCGATCCTCTGAGAATCCACGCGCAACCTCCCGCGATGCCGCCGGGTTGCTCCCGGCGTGCGCAATCCGCTTGCTTGATGGAAGGCAGTCTAATATAATCCGACCGGTCGTTCAAATTATTTTTTGACGCAGGTCGCTCGTCGCACGGGCGATGGAAGAGTCTGGTGGATGGTGCCCGCAAAGGGGAGGAGAGCGTGGGGCGGCGGTAGTATAGAGAGAGGCAGTCGCCCGATTCCGGCGGCGCCGATGGTGCATGAGAGAGACGGCAATGGCGCGGACGCGCTCAGAGAATTACGACGAGATTCAGCGGAACATTCTCACCACTGCCTGCGGCCTGTTCGCGCGGCAGGGCTACATGCGTGCCTCGATCGCCGACCTTGCGGATGCCTGCAAGCTGTCGCGCGGCGCGCTGTACCATTATTTCGATTCCAAGGAAGCGATCCTGTTCGCGATCCTCGACGCCCATATCCGCGAGATGATCGCGGACGTCGAAGCCGCGATGGCCGAAAAGGCGACGACGCTGGAGCAGTTCCGCGCCGCGATCCAGGCCATCGTCGCGCTGAATGCGCGTTCGAGCGACGAGCAGCGCGTGATCCTCAACGACCTCTCGTTCCTCGGCGAGACCGAGCAGGATGCGATCAAGGCGCTGGAGCGCCAACTCGTCGACACGGTCTCGGATCTTCTGGTCAAGCTCGACAAGGAAGGCAAGATCGTCAAGCGGACCAAGAAGATCTACAGCATGATGCTGTTCGGCATCCTGAACTTCAGCCACACCTGGTACGATCCGAAGGGCGGGATCGATCCAGGGGAGTTCGCCGACATGGTGGTGGATCTGTTCCTGTACGGCTTCACCATGCCGGTGCCGGCAAAGAACGCCGCGCGGCCGCTGCGCCAGCGCGCGTGAGGCCGACGCGGCGCGCACTGCGGCTTCACGCCGAAGACATCTCTCGCAGCGATTATTCCTCATCTCGTCTGCACATCATCGTGAAGGCCGAGACGTTGTCCCGCGCGTAACGCACGCGCGGCGCGCCGCGTAGTTTTGCCACGAACGCCGCAACAGCGGCCGATGGTGGCTCCGCAGCGAGGGAAGAAACAACCACATGAATCTGTCGTTCAACATCGCCGAACAAGGCGAGGGGTCTTATGGAGCGCTCGCGATCCTGCGCTGGGTCATGGTCGTGATCTTCGTGTCGTTCGGCATGCAGAAATTCACGCTGCAGTCGGCGCAAGGCATCGCGCAGTTCATCAGCAACAGCCCGTTCATCTCGTGGCTGTCGGTGTTCGGTCTCCGGGGCGAGGCCTATGTGCTCGGGGTGGCCGAGTTCGGCATTGCGGCGCTGCTCGTCGCGGGCGCGTTCAGCCCGCTTCTCTCGGCGATCGGCTCGTTGATGGGCGTCTTCACCTTCGCGGTGACGTGGTCGTTCTTCTTCACGACGCCGGGGGTGGTCAAATGGAGCCTGTCGACCGATCCGATGGCCTGGAACCTGGCCGGCGAGTTCCTGTTCAAGGACATCGTGCTTCTGTGCGTCTGCCTCGTGCTGCTATTGGCGTCGTTGCCGCGGTCGATCGTCCGCTCGCGCGCCAAATAGGTGTCGCGCCGCGCATCGATGGTTGACCAATGGTTAAACAGTCATCGCGCGCATCCGGCATCTGGAACAGGACAAAACGTCGCGGACGACCGTGTCTTGAAAATCGAATCCGATCGGCTTATGCAACCTTCGATTGACGAATTGTTGCTAGGAAGAAACGTCCCCGGTTGGGAGCGGAATGTGACGAAGTCAGAAATATCCTTGGCCCGATCGGCAAGCGCCGATCTTGCCGTTTCGTCGAAGCCCACTCCCGTCATTTTCAAACGTCCCGCATTTTTTAGTTCGATTGCAGTTCCCGCACCGTGGCTGGAGTGGGAGGGCGGTCGCGATCGCGGCTTCCGGAAGTGACCACCGGAACAGCGATCGGGCCGCCCCGTCCCCAGCCGGGCGGGTAACGGCGCAAGACGCGCAATCGTGAATTCGGACGCTTGGGTTCCACCGCTAGGATCGTGATGTCGCCATCTATCGATGGTGAACAGATTGTCTGCAGGTCGCATCGCAACATCGTGCCGATTTCGTTCTTCATGAGACAATGGCTCACCGTCCGGATCGCGGCCGTCCTGTTCGTGGTCGCTGGTAGCGTGCTTGGGGGAGCGCGCGCGGATTCCGACATGGACGCGCAGATCAGGGACATCGTCACGACGGAACTCGCGCCGACCGCGACCGCGACCGACCCGGGCGGCCTCGCCGCGGCGGTCTATGCCGGGGGCCGGGTCGCGTTCTTCAACTACGGTTTCGCTGATGACTCAGCGAAGCGGCCGGTCACCCCGGACACGCTGTTCAACCTTGCCTCGTTGCGCAAGCTGTTCGAGGCGACGCTGGTCGCGCTCGGCACCGAGCGCGGCGAATTGCGGCTGGACGATCCGGTCGGCAAGTATCTGCCCGAGCTCAACGGCGACTACGTCAGCCGCGTCACCATCGGCGAACTCGTCAATCATACGTCGGGGCTGCTGCTGCCGACCGATCATCCGCCATGGCCGGTCGGGACCTTCAGCCGTGATCAGTTCATCGCGATGCTCAACGCGTGGACGCCGCCGGCAGGAGAGCAGCCGGGCAAGCAGCGCATCTACAGCCATGCCGGCTATGTCCTGCTGCAGCTGGTGCTGGAGCGGCGCTATGAGATGCCGATCGCGACGTTGATCGGGAGCCGCATCCTCAATCCGCTCGGAATGACGTCGACCTTCGTTCCGGACCGCAGCGAGGACAACCGCGCGAGGATGGCGCCCGAGCTGATGCAGCGCGTGGTTCAGGGCTACTCCCACGACGGCACGGCGATCGGTCCGCCGGGCAATCAGCAGCGCTATTACGATTTTCCAGGCACCGGCCAGATGTTCTCATCGGCGCGCGATCTCGGCATATTGCTGGGCGCCTGCCTCGACGGCGCGGTGATCGATCCCGAATTGCGCGCAGCGTTGCAGATGACCGAGCGGGAGAGTTTTCGCGTCGACGAAAAGTTCGGCCAGGCGATGGCATGGGAGCATGTGCGGCTGGACGGCATCACCGTGATCGACAAGCCGGGCGGTCTCAATAACGCCTCAGCCTATGTCGGCCTGGTGCCGGCGCGCAGGCTCGGCATCGTGCTGCTCGCCAATCGCGGCGACTATCCGCACGAGATCGCGCGCTACAGGATCTTGCCGGCCCTCGCGCGACTTTAATCGCAGGACGTGCCAGTCCAATGACACGGCCTGCGCGGCAGGGCAGAGGATGCATGCAAAAATCGCGATGGCGCGGAACCGTGATGAGCTGTATAAGCCGGTAGCTTCTTCTCCATTTTGAAGAGGCTGATATGACCGATCTGTATCCTGATTTGCACAGTTGGCTTTCGCAACAGCCCCATGGGTTGCGAACCTTCAGGACCTTCCAGCAAAAACTCGAGATTCTGAGCAAGGACGACCCGGAGCAACGCGGCGTTTGCCGGCTGCTGAGCGGACTCGTCGGCAACTACGTCGAAACCTTCGACGAGGAGCCGCTGCCGGTCGCGGTCGCCGACCGCGCCTATGGCCGGCTGCTCGATCTCGTCGCAAGCCTTGATCTCAAGGGAAATCCCGACCGGCGCCTCGCCGACATCAACCGCATCGCGTCCTGCGATCTGCTGAACTGATCTCAGCGCAAGACGCTTCGCGTTTTGTCGCGGAAAAACCGGTTGGCACTTTTCCGGATCGTGCTCTAGCGCCGCGTCGTCGCGAGCTCGCGATAGAGCGCGGCGTAGCGGCCGGCGCGATTGTGCCAGGAGACATCGCTGGCCATGCCGGCCTGCTGCAGCCGGCGCCATGTCACCTTGTCGTTGAACAGCAGGTTTGCCTTGCGCAAGCCGTGGGCGAGCGCATCCGAGGTGACGGGTGCGAACTTGACGCCGGTCGGCGCATCGCCGGTGATCGCGACTTCGTCGAAGTCGAGCACGGTGTCGGCAAGGCCGCCGACATTGGCGACAACAGGGACCGCGCCGTAGCGCAGCGCGCACAGCTGGGTGAGGCCGCACGGCTCGAAGCGCGACGGCACCGCGAGCGCGTCCGCGCCGGCCTGGATCAGATGCGCCAGCGCCTCGTCGTAGCCGATCACGACCGCGATCCGTCCGGGATTGTCGCGCGCCAGCGCGGCGTAGCGATCCTGCAGGTCGCGATCGCCGCTGCCGAGCAGCGCAAGCTGAATGCCTTCGCCGAGCAGCGTCGGAATGTTCTCGAGCAGCAGGTCGAGGCCCTTCTGCCATGACAGCCGGCTGATGACGCCGAGCAGCATCGCATCCGGCGTGGGATCAAGCCCGAAGCGCCGCTGCAGCGCCGCCTTGTTCACCGCGCGCTCCGCCGGCTGCTCGGCGCTGAAGCGTGCCGCGATGTCGGGATCGGTGGCCGGATTCCACACCGATATGTCGATGCCGTTGAGGATGCCGCTCAGCACATCGGCGCGTTCGCGCAGGAGGCCGCCGAGCCCCATGCCGCCCTCGTCGCTTTGAATCTCCCGCGCATAGGTCGGCGACACCGTGGTGATGCGGTCGGCGAATTGCAGGCCGGCCTTCAACAGGCTGATGGTGCCGTAATATTCGACGCCATGGAGCGCGTAGGATTCGCCCGGCAGGCCGAACGCGGCAAGCATGTCCGGCGAGAACTGGCCCTGATAGGCGAGGTTGTGCACGGTCATCACCGTGCCGGGCCGCGGTTGCCCGGCATAATGCAGGAGGGCGGGTGCGAGGCCCGCCTGCCAGTCATGCGCATGCACGATGTCGGGGACGAAGGAGGTGATCGCGCCCTGGCCGATCTCCGCCGCCATCCGCGACAGCGCGGCAAAGCGGATGCCGTTGTCCGGCCAGTCGCGTCCGTCCGGGCCGACATAGGGATTGCCGGGCCGCGCATAGAGATGCGGCGCGTCGAGCGCGAACAGATCGAGGCCATCATGCGTGCCGCCCAGCACGCGGATCGGCCCGCCGTAGAATTCCGGCCAGTGCAGCAGCGTCTCCGCCGCGGCCAGCGCCTTGAGCACGTCGGGATAGCCGGGCACCAGCGTCCGCGTCGTGACGCCGTGTTGCTTCAGCGCAGCCGGCAGCGCGCCGACCACGTCGGCAAGGCCGCCGGTCTTGACGATCGGGTAGACTTCAGAGGCGACTGCGAGGACGCGGATGGGCGTCATGTCCCCAGCCTGTCGATCATCGACTGCGTGATCAGCGTGATGCCGCTCTCGGTGGTGCGGAAGCGCTTGCCGTCGAATTCGGGATCCTCGCCGACCACGAGCCCTTCCGGAATCCTCACCCCGCGATCGATCACGACGTTTCGGAGCCGTGCTCCGCGGCCGACATTGACATAGGGCATGATCACCGCATTCTCGATATTGGCGTAGGAATTGACGTGCACGCCGGTGAACAGTAGGGAGCGGCGCAGCGACGCGCCCGAGATGATGCAGGCACCCGAGACCAGTGAGGTCACCGCTTGGCCGCGTCGTCCGTCCTCGTCATGCACGAACTTGGCAGGCGGGGTGATCTCGGCATAGGTCCAGATCGGCCATGATCGATCGTAGAGGTCGAGCTCGGGCACCACGTCGGTGAGATCGATATTGGCGCCCCAATAGGCATCGACGGTGCCGGCATCGCGCCAGTAGGAGCGGGGATCGTCGCCGGAGCGGACGCAGGAATCGTTGAACTGATGCGCGATCGCCCGGCCGTGCTTCACGATATAGGGGATGATGTCCTTGCCGAAATCGTGAGCCGAGTTCGGGTCAACGGCATCGCGGCGCAACTCGTCGAACAGGAATTCCGAATTGAAGACATAGATGCCCATGCTGGCCAGCGACTTGTCGGGCTTGCCGGGCATCGGTGGCGGATCGGCGGGTTTCTCGAGGAAGGACTGGATCAGGCCGGTCTCGTCGATATGCATGATGCCGAAGGCGCTGGATTCAGCCCGCGGCATTTCAAGGCAGCCGACCGTGACATCGGCGCCGCTTTCGACATGCTGCTTCAGCATGATCTCATAATCCATCTTGTAGACGTGGTCGCCGGCGAGCACCAGGATGTACTTGGTGCCGTGCGCTTCGAGGATGTCGATGTTCTGGTAGACCGCGTCGGCCGTGCCGACATACCACATCGTTTCGGAGACGCGCTGGCTTGCGGGCAGGATGTCGAAACTCTCGTTTCGCTCCGGCCGGAAGAAGTTCCAGCCGCCTTGCAGATGCCGGATCAGGCTGTGCGCCTTGTACTGGGTCGCCACCGCGATGCGGCGGATGCCCGAATTCACCGCATTGGATAGCGCGAAATCGATGATGCGTGACTTGCCGCCGAAATAGACCGCGGGCTTGGCGCGTTTGTCGGTGAGCTCCTGAAGTCTGCTGCCGCGTCCGCCGGCCAGCACGAAGGCGAGGGCGTGACGCGACAAGGGTTCATTTCCGACGGATCTCATGGTCATCCTCCCAGAACTTCAGGCTGGCCCCGCTACCTTCTCTTGTCCGGAAGGCCTGATCGGGCGCCAACGGGGCGATTGGGAACGTAGCAAGTGCATCCCGGTTGAGCAAAGCGGGATGGCGGGCTTTCGTTCCCCGGACCCCCGCTCGTGAAGATCGGGGTTGCGGGCCGGTTAAAGCTATTGACGAGACGTGATTTCGGCCTAGAGCAAGCCTGCCGTTTTCTTCTGTCAGGCCAGCATTCCATGACACTTGCTTCCGTCACGCCCCAGGACATCCGCGCAACGCTGCTGCTGCGCCGGGAGATCGCGTTGCTCGACGTCAGGCATGAGGCGGAATTCGCCACCGGCCATCCGCTGTTTGCCGCCAACATGGCGGCCGGCCGGATCGCGCTCGAAGCCGAGCTGCGATTGCCGCGCAAGGACGTGCCGATCGTTCTTTATGACAATGGCGAGGGGCTGGTCGCTGCCGCCGTGGAGCAGTTGATGGCGCTGGGCTACGGCAATGTCGCCGCGCTCGCCGGCGGCTTAGGAGGCTGGAAGGCGGCCGGTTACGAGGTGTTCGAGGATGTCAATTCCTACGCCAAGGCGTTCGGCGAGTTGGTCGAGTCGCGCAGGCACACGCCGTCGCTGAGTGCCGACGAGGTCGCCGCGTTGATTTCGGACAAGGCCAACATCGCGATCCTCGATGTCCGTCGCTTCGACGAATATGCCACCATGAACATCCCGGGCTCGATCAGCGTGCCCGGCGCCGAGCTGGTGCTGCGCGCAAGCGGCGCGGCGCCGGATCCCGACACCACCATCATCGTCAACTGCGCCGGCCGCACCCGCTCGATCATCGGCACGCAGTCGCTGATCAATGCCGGACTGCCCAACAAGGTGCGGGCGCTGCGCAACGGCACGATCGGCTGGACGCTGGCGAAGCACGATCTCGAGCACGGCGCCAGCAAGCGCGGCGGCATCGGTCCGTTCGAGGGCGCTGGCGACAATGCGCGCGACGTCGCCTATCGCGCCGGCGTCCGTCACATCGGGATCGATGAACTCGCCGCGCTGGACGAGGACGCGCACCGTACGCTGTATCGCTTCGACGTGCGCGATGCCGAGGATTACGCGGCCGGTCACCTTGCCGGCTTCCGTCACTATGCCGGCGGCCAACTGGTGCAGGAAATCGACATGGCCGCTCCCGTGCGCGGCGCGCGCATCGTGCTGAGCGACGACAAAAGCATCCGCGCCGACATGACGGCGTCCTGGCTCGCGCAGATGGGCTGGGAGGTCTATGTGCTCGACGGCGGCTATGACGGCCGGCTCGAAGTCGGCCCGCCGCGCATCGTGCCGCGGCCCGATCCCGCGCACTGCTACCGGCGACCCTATGAGGGCACCGGCGTCGCGGAGCAGGCGATGCAGGCCTATCTCGATTGGGAGTACGGCCTCGTCGAGCAGCTGCGCCGCGACGGCACGCACGGGTTCTATGTGATCTAGCGGATGACGTGGTGACGGCGGGGCGACCGCATCGGTGCCGAGACGCAGGGGCGCACTGCCAAAATATCGAAAACAACCCCATGCAAAGGAGCCGGTGGCTGCCGGCGGACACGGCAACTTGACTCGTCGGGCAAATCAGTGGTACTTTTCCATTATTCAGAAATCGTGCCGGCATGGTCGTCCCTGCTAAAGCAGGGACCCATAACCACAAATGCCAATTGCTGGGCGATGCTGGAACGACGAATTCCTTCAACAAGGTCCGCCGCGGAGTATGGGTCCCTGCTCCCGTGCGCAATTGCGCACTAGGCAGGGACGACGTGTTGGAGGGAGCCGCGGGCTCTCATCTCTCCGGTGCCATACCCCGCACAGGCATCCAGTACGGCGCGGCCTTTAAGCACGAACGCCGTGAGGAGTCGGATCGCATCTATCGATGCGACCCGACCTAACAGCGAGCTTCGCTCGTCTCGACCCCGCAAGCCGGGGAGATACACCGAGTTTGCTGCGAAGCGTAACCAAGCCCGTCGCTACTTCGGCAGCGCGATCGGCGTCAGCTTGAACGGACCGGGGTCCTTGCCCTTGTTGTCGCCGATCACGTAGGACAGCTTGCCCTCGGCGACCCAGCCGACATCGCCGACCTGCGTCACCGAGACCGGCTCGGCGAGGCCATCCTTGATGGTGTCGATGGTAGCCTCGCTGCCCTTCACCGTGACCTTGTCGAGCTTGCCGTTGCCCTCGATCAGCAGGAAGCCGCCGCCATGCGCCCGCAACGCGTCGGCGTGGTCGAGCGGCCGCGACGGCTTCAGCTCGGTCACGGCGCCGGCGTTGCCGTCCTTCATCTCGATCTTGAACAGTTTTGCCGGAATGAAGGTCGTGACATAAAGATTGCCGTCGGCGCCGATCGCGATGCCGTCGAGCCCGACGCCGTCCTTGGCGGGCGCGAGCTGCGGATCGGTCGCGAACGTCGCCAGCGCCGTGCCGCCCGCCTTCAGGCTGTAGACGAACGGCGCAAAGGAATCGCTCACATAGGCGGTGCCGTCGGCACCGACCACGATGTCGTTGCAGAACGATTTCGGATCGCTCAAGGCAAAGCTGCCCTTCGGCGCGCCGCTCTTGAGATCGAAGGTTTTCAGCCAGGCGCCCTTGGTGTCGCTCGGCCCCGCCACGCCCATAGCGCTGATGTCGTTGGAGCAAACATAGAGCGTGCCGCTCTTCTCGTCGGCGAGCACGCCCAGCGTCGAGCGGCTGTCGGCGGCGCCCGGCTTGACCAGCTGCTCGGCCTTGCCGCCCGAGATCTTCGTCACGCCGCCATGGTTGAAGCTGCCGACGTAGAGCGTCCCGTCGGAAGTCGAGGTCACGCTCTCCGGAAAACTCTTGTCGGGAACGCCGACCGCAGCTGTTTCGGCGCGCACTGCGCCGGCCGCACCGAGCGCAAGGATGATGGCCGCTAGCGATGCGCGGCGGATCTCGAGCAGTTTTCCCCGTTGCGCGCGGACGTCCCGCGGCGCCCTTGTTCTTTATCATGATCGCGTTTCCTCGATGAACCTGGTTGGACCAGGCAGGATTTTCTTGGCGATCGTCTCCGGTCGATGGTTGTTGTCTGCAGGGTTCCCGACCGGATTGTTCACCCGCCTGCCTTGTCGTCGCGATATATACGATAGTATATAGCGTGAGGGAAGCAGCGGAGAGGAAGCTGCGACGGCTGGAGAGCGCGTCATGGAACGGGAATTGGCGTTGCGCCATCAATGCGTGTGCTGCGGTGGCATTATCGATGGATCGTCGACGACGATGCGATCGGCCTCAATGCACGGGTCGGCCTGTTTACGGACGGGTGTGCGTTCGTCTGCGACGAATGCACCGCGAGCCTGATCGCGGCCGCAGCACGGCGCAGGCAGGAACCGGTTCGGCGCAAGTCGTAAGGCGGGAAGGTTTCCGCGTCATTGCGAGGAGCGTAAGCGACGAAGCAATCCATCTATCCCATGCGGAGACATGGATTCTTCGCTGCGCTCGCAATGACGGTGGGAACTCAATCCGGGCTGAACGCGTCGTAGACCAGCTTGCGGAACGCGGGCGTAATGCGCTGGCGCTCGTTCTGGGTCTGCTCGAGCATGATGTAGATCATGTCGAGCTTCGGATCGACGCCGAAATAGGTGCCGCTGCCGCTGTCCCATTTCAACTCGCCGATCGAGCCGGGCGGTGGTGGCTTGGCAATGCCGGGATCGGTGCGCACGGCGATGCCGTAGCCATAGCCGAAGCCGTCGCCGGGAAAGTACCAGTAGTCGCGGCCGACACCGGAGCCCGGCCCGATATGGTCCGTCGTCATGGTCTTGAAGGCTGCGGGGTTGAGATAGCGCTTGCCGTCCAGCTCGCCGCCGTTGAGCAGCATCTGCGCGAAGCGCGCATAATCGAGGATGGTCGATACCAGGCCGCCGCCGCCGGATTCCCATTCCGGATGCGCGCGCCGGTCGTTCTCGCCCTCGATCAGGATGGTGTCCGAGGGCAGCGGCTCGGCGAGCCTTGTCCGTTCGGTCTCCGCATCGAGCACGTATCTGGTGTCGTTCATCTTCAGGGGATCGAACAGGCGCTCCTTCTCGAACTGATAGAGCGTCTTGCCCGAGACGATCTCGATCACCCGGCCGAGCACGTCGGTGGAATGGCCGTAGCGCCACAGCGTGCCGGGCTGTCGCGACAGCGGCAGCTTGGCCAGCCGCGCCACGAATTCCTCGTTGTCGAACTTGCCGTCGAACAGATGTCCTGCGCGGTAGATCTTCTGGATCCAGTCGGCACCGATATATTCGTAGGTGATGCCCGAAGTGTGCCGCATGACATCTTCAATGGTCACCGGCCGGATCGGCGGCACCAGCTCAACCTTGGCCGGATCGTTTCCACCGTCCGGTTCGATGGCGACCTTCACGTCGGCGAAGGCCGGGATGTATTTCGACAGCGGATCCTGCGGCGACAACTTGCCCTCGTCGACCAGCATCATCGCGGCGGTGTTGGTGATCGGCTTGGTCATCGAATGCAGCGCGAACATCGTGTCGGGCCGCATCGGCGATTTGGTCGTGACGTCGCGATAGCCGAAGGTCTTCAGGTAGACCGGCTTGCCGTGCTGCTGGATCAGGATGACCGCGCCCGGAATCTTTCCTGTCGCAACCTCGTTATCAAAGAATGCGGTGATGCGTTCGAGTTTTTCCGGCACCGGGGCAGGGGCATCGGAGGCGCGCGCCGCGCCTGATATGACAACTGCAAGACAACCGATCGCGGTCACTGCTCCGCGAAGCGACAGCACAGCACGGTGGACTGCCCGATCATACCCGCACGACATTGAAAAGCCTGCCCCTGCCTGATGCCCTGAGCGCAGAGTTTTAGCGGCGCGCGCTCCCGCGCACCATAATCATTTTGGGGCGAGTTTATTCCCGGCGATCGCCGGAATTATACGATTTGGGTAGCGCCGACGGGCGTGCGCACCGCATTCGACAACACCTGCAGCGCCTGGCTCAGTTCGGCGCGGTTGCGTGCCGCACCCAGCGACACGCGCAGGCCGCGCGGCGCGGCATCGCCTGCCGCAAAGGCGTCTTCGCCGACCACGGCGAGACCGTTGCGCATCAGATGCGACAACAGGTCGGTGCCGTCGAAATGTTTCGGCAGCGGCATCCAGAGATGGTGGCTCGCCGGCCGCGCCGCATAGCTGACGCCTTTGAGGAAGCGGGCCGCGAGCTGTTGGCGCGCCGCGGCCTCGTTGCGGATGGCGCGGATGATGTCGGCGGCGACGCCGGAACGCAGCCATTGCGTGACCAGCGCGACCATCAGCGACGGCGGCATCTGCATGGTGGCCTGCATGCCGGCGCGCATGCGCTGCTCGGCGGCGGCATCGGGCGCCAGGAGATAGGCGACGCGCAGGGCGGGCGCGATGCATTTTGCGATGCTCGCGCCGTAGTAGGTGCGCTCCGGAATGAGCGTAGCGATCGGCGCCATTTGCGGTTCGAGCGGCCCGTAGACGTCGTCTTCGATCAGGACGCAGCCGCGCTTGCTGATGATATCGGCGATCGCCTTGCGTCTGATCGCGCTCATCGTCGCCGTGGTCGGGTTTTGCTGCGTCGGCACCAGATAGACCGCCTTCGGCTTGTGCTTGCGGCAGGCCTCGTCGAGCGCCTCGGGCCGCGCGCCCTCGGCGTCCATCGCAACCCCGACCAGGCGGACGTCGAGCCGCGCCGCCGCGGCCTTGATGCCGGGAAAGGTCAACGCCTCCGTCACCACGACATCGCCCGGCGATGTCAGCGCCAACAGCGTGTTGAAGATGATCGCTTGCGAACCCGGATAGATCACGATGCGGTCGGCCGAGGCCTGCGGCACCCGCGGCGCGAGCCACGCGGCGCCGGCCTCGCGCTCTTCATTGGTGCCGCCCGGACGCGTGTAGCCGAGATAGGCGGAGAACCCGGCCTCGGAGCGAATGGTCGCAAGTCCCTGCGCAATGCGCAGGTCGAGATTGGCCTCGACCGGCTGCGGCGGCAGGTTCATCGACAGGTCGATGTTGACGGGCGCGGGCAGGTCGGAGGTGGCGCGCGCGGTGGTCTCCGAGACGAACGTACCCTGGCCGACACGGGCGTCGAGCAGTCCGCGCCGCCGCGCCTCGCCATAGGCGCGAGTCACCGTGGTCAGATCGATATCGAGCGCTGACGCCAGCGCGCGATGGGTCGGCAGCCGCTGGCCGCGCACCAGCCGGCCGCTCGCGATGTCGGCGGCCAGCGCATCGACGATGCGCAGAAACATCGGGCCGTGCCATTCCGAAACTGTAGGGATCCAATCCATGCAATTCGACGCTTTGTCTTTGATTGTAGGTGCTAGAATGCATATTGTATGGATCATCCAGATCAGGTCAAGGACGACGGCGAAAGGAAAACGACGATGACCGAGACGGTTTCCCTGCCAAAGGCGATGTGGCGCGGCTTCACCATGAAGTGCCCGAACTGCGGGCGTGGCCATCTGTTCGGCCGCTTCCTCAAGGTCGCCGATCACTGTGAAGTCTGCAGCGAGGACTTCACCCCGCAGCGCGCGGACGATTTCCCGGCCTATCTCGTGATCGTCGTGGTCGGCCACGTCGTGGTGCCGGCGCTGCTGTGGCTCGAGATGAACTACGCGCCGCCGGCCTGGCTGCAACTGGCGATCTGGCTGCCCTTCACGCTGTTCAGCGCGCTCGCGCTGCTGCAGCCGACCAAGGGCGCGATCGTGGGCCTGCAGTGGCAACTGGGGATGGAGGGATTCGCGGCGACGCGGCGTGCGGTGGCGCCCGCCCGGGCGCAAAGCAGCGTCGGACGGACTCGCGAAGCCTGACGCGATCTCAGAATCGTAGCCCGGATAAGCGAAGCGATATCCGGGAGCAGTGGTCCCGCATATCGCTCCGCTCATGCGGGCTACAGTGATGATGTAACCAATCAGAATTGTAGCCCGGATGAGCGAAGCGACATCCGGGAACAGCAGCCCCGCATATCGCTGTGCTCATGCGGGCTACAGTGATGTAACCAGTCAGAATTGTACCCCGGATGGAGCCAACGGGTCGCGCGAACGCGCGCCCGATGACAGGGTCAGCGTAATCCGGGGTTCGTGCCGCAGGTAAAAGCGTCCCGGATTTCGCTGCGCTTCATCCGGGCTACGAAGATCAAATCGGATGATGATGCGGCCGGAACATCCGGCCCTTCTCCGTCACCAAGACGACGGCGAGCGCGGCCAGCGTGCAGAGGAAGAAGCCGGTCGCGAACGGCGCCAGCGTGCCGTCGTAATCCTGGCCGATCGTGGTGCCGACGCCGATCCCGAGGAGCGTCGTGATCGTGCCGTACAGCGAGGAGGCGGTGCCGGCGATCTTGCCCTGCGGCTCCATCGCGAGCGCGGTGAAATTCGCCATCATCAGCCCGAACGCGAACATCATCAGGCCCGACAGCACCATGAACAGCGGCAGCGACAGCGTGTCGGTCTTCACCGCCAGCAGCAGGGCGCCTGCGACGACGGCAAAGCCGGTCAGCGCGGCGTGCGAGATCACGCGCATTCCGATGCGGCCGACGATACGCGAATTGAGGAAGCCGGCGATCGCGACGCCGACCGCGCAGGCCGCAAAGGCGACCGGGAAGTAATGCCCGAGCTTGAAGATCTCGGTGAAGATCTGCTGCGAGGAGAACACGAAGGCAAACAGCGAGCCCTGCACGCCGCCGGCGGCGAGCGCGTAGCCGAGCGTCTGGCGATTGGTGACGGTCTGGCGAAACGCGGATAGCACTTCCGGGATCGCCAGCGACTTGCGCAATTCCAGCGGCAGCGTCTCCGGCATCCGCATCGCGCTCCAGGCCAGCGCGATCACGCCGTAGATCATCAGCAGCACGAAGATGCCGCGCCAGTGCGTCAGCAGCATCACCGCCTGGCCGAATGACGGCGCGATCACGGGGACTGCGATGAACACCATCATCGCCAGCGACATCACGCTCGCCATCTGGCGTCCAGCGTAGCAGTCGCGCACGATCGAGGTCGCGATCACGCGGGTCGCCGCAGTGCCGAGCCCTTGCAGCGCGCGCGCCAACAGCAGCGTCTCAAACGAGGGCGCCATGATCGCGAGCAGGCCGGCGATGGTGTAGACGGTCATGCCGCCGAGCAGCACCGGGCGGCGGCCGAAGCGGTCCGATAGCGGGCCCATCACGAACTGGCCGACGCCGAAGCCGACCAGGAAGATCGACAGCACCATCTGCGGACGGTTGGCATCGGCGATCTGGAACGCGGAGCGGATGTTCGGCAGCGCCGGCAGCATCATGTCCATCGCCAACGGGTTCAGCGCCATGATCGAGGCGATGACGACGACGAATTCCGGAAAGCCCATCGGGCGGTGGCCTGAGGAAACCCAGGCATCGGCATTAATGTCAGACACTTAGCAACCTCTTGGCAATCCTCGCATCGTAGCGATCGTGTTGCGATGCACAATCGGCGTTTCGGGATAGCTGCCCGCCGATCGCGGTCGAGGTAGCGGGGTCGGGAACCGGGGCCAAAAGCACAATTCGCCGAATATCGTTGCGCCTGCAACTATTTTGCTCGTGTGGTGCGGAAACCTCTGCTAATCCCGGGCCCAGCATCCGTGCGGGGCAGGCGCATCGCCGCCGACCACGCCCGCGCGGCCAAGAACAGGTTCAAGAACGGGTTTTGGGGAGGCGACATGTCCATCGAACTGTCCGCGCGCTCGCGCGGCGCTGAACTGTCGGATGAGGAGCGCAAGGTCCTCACTGCAACGCTCGTCGGCACCACTATCGAGTGGTACGACTTCTTCGTCTACGCCCAGGCGGCGGGCCTGGTGTTCGGCGCGCTGTTCTTCGCGCCGATGAACGCGAACAATCCGCTGCTGGCGCAGATCGTCTCGTTCGCGACGCTCGGCCTCTCATTCCTGTTCCGCCCGTTAGGCGCCATCGTCTGCGGCCATCTCGGCGACCGCTTCGGGCGCAAGAACATGCTGGTCGTCACGCTGCTGTTGATGGGGGCGGCGACCGCGCTGGTCGGCCTGCTGCCGACCTACGCGCAGATCGGTGCCTGGGCGCCGGCACTCCTTATTCTCCTGCGCATCCTGCAAGGCTTCTCGGCCGGCGGCGAGTGGGGCGGCGCGGCGCTGATGGCGGTGGAATCGGCGCCCGTCGACAAGCGCAGCTTCTTCGGCTCGTTCCCGCAGATCGGCACGCCGCTCGGCATGATCCTGGCGACAGGCGTGCTGTGGGTGCTCACCGCGACGCTTGGCAAGCAGGCGATGATCGAATGGGGCTGGCGAATTCCGTTCCTGCTGTCGATCGTGCTGATCGTCGTCGGCATCGTGATCCGCCGCACGGTCGAAGAGTCTCCGGTGTTCCAGGCGATGCAGCGGCGGCACAAGGAATCCTCTGCACCGCTGCGCGACCTGATGCGCAATCACAGCAAGGAGATCCTGCGCACCGCGTTGATCTTCATGGCCAACAATGCAGCCGGCTACATCCTGATCGCGTTCATCATCAGCTACGGCGCCAACACGCTGAAGATGCCGTCGGAGCAGCTGCTGCTGATCGGCACGCTCGCGGCGGTGAGCTGGTTCATCTTCACGCTGCTCGGCGGTATCCTCGGCGACAAAATGGGCCGCGTGCGCTGCTTCCAGATCGGCTACACCCTGATGGTGCTGTGGGCGGTGCCGATGTGGTTCCTGATCGACAGCAAGAACCTCTTGCTGTTCTTCGTCAGCGCGGTCGGGCTCACCATCGCGCTCGGCCTGTCCTATGGCCCGCAGGCGGCGCTCTATGCCGAGCTGTTTCCGGCCAAGGTGCGCTATTCCGGCGTCTCGATCGGCTATGCGCTCGGCGCCATCTTCGGCGGCGCCTTCGCGCCGATGATCGCGCAATGGATCATCGGCACCTACGGCCAGTCCTGGCGCGTCGGCGTCTACATCGCGGTGCTGTCGCTGATCTCGCTCATCACGGTGTCGACGATTAGGGATCCGCAAGGCGTCGATCTGAACGTGCACGACGCGGGGGCGTGAGCCGCGACCTTGTGTCATTGCGAGGAGCTCGCGACAAAACTGCGAAGCAATTTTGCGCTGAAGCGACGAAGCAATCCATCGATCCGCGTATGCGGTGAAATGGATTGCTTCGCGGAGCCTGTCATCCGGCGGCGCTTCGCGCCGACCGGGTGGCTCGCAATGACGGAGATCAAACCCCCAGCATCGCCTTTAGCTTCAGCACCGCGCTATCAGGTGTCGTCAGCACCTCGCGGCCGGTGACTTCGGCGACGCGCTCGGCCGCCGGCGCCATGCTGTACTGCGCGAGCGCGATCAGGTCGCAGTTGCGCAGCTCCTTGGACGCCTCGACGACGATGCGGTCATGCTCGGCGCGGTCGCCGCGGTCGAGCGCTGCCAGCGCGCCATCGGCAAGTTTCGGCACCAGCGTGACCTGTGGCGGAAATTCCGGCGGCATCGACACCAGCGTCGGCGGGAAGGTCGAGAGCAGGCCGATCCGCTTGCCCTTCGCCACCGCCTGCTCGATCATCGCCTCGTTCGGCTTCAGCACCGGCATCGGCGCGTGCGCGCGCGCCACCGCCTCGATGCACGGCCCGAACGCCGAGCAGGTGAACAGGATGCCATTGGCGCCGGTGCTTGCCGCATAGCGGCCCATGGTCAGAAATCGCTCGGTCATGCGCTCGTCAAGCTTGCCGTCGCGCGCGAGGTCCGCCGACAGGCTATCGTCGAGCAGGTTCATCAGCCGCGCCTCCGGCCAATGCCGTGCGAACGATGCTTCGATCGGCACGATCGAGTGTTTCAGGGCGTGAATCAGGGTGATGCGCATCGATGTTTCTTGCTCTCCCTCTCCCCGCTCTTTCGCGGGGAGAGGGTTGGGGTGAGGGGCTCTATCGTCGTAACAGGTGAGAGGACGGTATGCGGAGGCGCCCCCTCACCCGGATTGCTTCGCAATCCGACCTCGCAGGCGGGGCGAGGTAACTTCGGTCACTTGAACGGAATCGCGTACATCAACCCGCCCTTGCTCCAGGTGGCGTTGAGACCGCGCTCGAGCTTCAAGGGGCTGGCCTTGCCGACATTGCGCTCGAAGATTTCGCCGTAATTGCCGCCGGCCTTGATCGCGGCGAGCAGCCATTTGTTGTCGAGGCCGAGGCGCGAGCCGAGATCGCCAGACGCGCCGAGCAGGCGCTGGATCGCCGGGATTTGCGACTTCGCCATCTCGTCGGTATTGGCCTGGGTGACGCCGAGCTCTTCGGCCTCGATCAGGCCGTAATGCAGCCAGGTGATGATGTCGCTCCAGACCTCGTCGCCGTTGCGGGTGAACGGGCCGAGCGGCTCCTTGCTGATGGTCTGCGGCAGCACGACGTAGTCATCGGCCTTCGGGGCTGCGGTCGCGACCGCGCCGGCGAGCGCGGAAGCATCCTGGGTCATGGCATCGCAGCGGCCGCCGAAGAAGGTCTGGTACATGGTGTCGACGCGGTCGAACACCAGCGGCTTCCAGTCGATGCCGTTGGCGCGGCCGTAGTCGCCGAGCGTCACTTCATGCGTGGTGCCCTGGGCGACGCACACGGTTGCGCCCTTGAGGTCCTTCAGCTCCTTCACGCCGAGGTCCTTCTTCACGACAAAGCCCTGACCGTCGTAGAAATTGACCGGTCCCTGCCGCAGCCCAAGCGTAGTGCCGCGCAGAAAAGTCTGCGTCGAGTTGCGGTAGAGCACGTCGATCTCGCCCGACTGCAGCGCGGTGAAGCGGTTCTGCGCGGTCAGCGCGACGTAGCGCACCTTGGCGGGATCGCCGAGCACGCCGGCGGCAAGCGCACGGCAATAGTCGACGTCGAGGCCCTTGAAGTTGCCTTGCGAATCCGGCGCCGAGAATCCGGCAAAGCCGGTCGAGACGCCGCACACCAACGTGCCGCGCTGCTTGACGGTGTCGAGCGTCGCCGCGCTCGCGCCCGCGATGCCCGCGGCGAGAACGGTTAGAGTGATGATAACCCTCAGCATGCTTTCCTCCTCCTAACGTTTGAGCATGATCCCTGCGCGAACGCTTCGCGTTTGTCGCGGGAAAACCGGTGCCCGTTTTTCCGGATCATGCTCCGTGACCGATATCCTTCAGCGCGCTGTCTACCGCAGCGCCTAGCCGTTCGACGATCATGTCGATGTCGCCGGAAGTAGCGATATAGGGCGGGGCGAGCAGCACGTGATCGCCGCGCTGGCCGTCGGCGGTGCCGCCCGACGGATAGCAGCCGAGCCCGCCGGCGAAGGCCGCGGACTTGATCCGCTGATGCAGCTTCAGCTTGGGATCGAACGGCTGCCGCGTGGCACGGTCGGCGACCAGCTCGATACCCCAGAACAGGCCGCGGCCCCTGATGTCGCCGACATGGCGATGATTGCCGAACCGTTCGGTGAGCCGCTGCTCGAACTGGCGGCCGCGCTCCTTGACCTGGTCGAGCAGCTTCTCCTCAGCGATCACCTTCTGCACTTCGAGCGCGGCGGCGCAGGCGAGCGGATGCGCCAGATAGGTGTGGCCGTGCTGGAACGCGCCGGAGCCGTCGCGCACCGTGTCGACGATCGTGCCGCTGGCAAGCATCGCGCCGATCGGCTGATAGCCGCCGCCGAGCCCCTTGGCGATCGCCTGGATGTCGGGCGAGATGCCTTCCTGCTCCCAGGCGTGCAGCGTGCCGGTGCGGCCCATGCCGCACATCACCTCGTCGAGGATCAACAGCGCGCCGTGGCGGTTGCAGATCTCGCGCACTGCCTTGAAGTAACCCTCCGGCGCTGGCACGCAGCCGGCGGTGGCGCCGACCACGGGCTCGGCGATGAACGCCGCGACTGTATCGGGGCCGAGCCGCTGGAATTCGGCTTCGAGCTCGGCGGCAAGGCGCGCCACGAATGCCGCCTCCGATTCATCGTCGCGCTTCTCGTGATAGGCGAAGGCCGGCGTGACATGGCTGAACGAGGGCGACAGCAGCGGCGCGTAGGGCTCGCGACGCCAGGCATTGCCGCCGGCCGACAGCGCGCCGAGCGTATTGCCGTGATAGCTCTGGCGGCGCGCGATGAAGCGGGCACGCTTCGGCTCGCCGCGCTCGATGAAATATTGCCGCGCCAGCTTGATCGAGGCCTCGATCGCCTCCGATCCGCCGCTGACGAAATAGACATAGCCGAGGCCGCCGGGCTCGTGGCCGACCAGCCGCTCGGCGAGCTCTTCCGCGGGCTCGGAGGAGAAGAAGCCGGTATGGGCATAGGCGATCTTCGAAGCCTGCTTGGCGATCGCGGCCAGGATGCGCGGATGCTGATGGCCGAGGCAGGACACCGCGGCGCCGCCGGAGGAATCGAGAATGCGGTGGCCATCCTCCGCGATCAGCCAGACGCCGTCGCCGCCGACCGCTTTCGGCGGGGTCTCGCGCAGGCCGCGATGCATCACGCGGCTCTTGTTGGCTGCCATGACACTCATCCTTTCTCGACAAAATATTGCGACATCTCGGCAAGCCGGCCCTCGGTCTCCTCCAGCTTGCGTTTTGCGCTCGCGCCGCCCAGCGTGAAAGCGACGGCCGCCAGCGACTGGGCGACTGCGATCGCGCCGGTCAGGCTCGGGAAGAAGCCGGGGGAGGAGGCGGCCTCGAACAGCAGCAGATGATCGGCGCCTTCGGCCATCGGAGCTGTGATGGTGTCGGCGATCGCGATCAGCGCGGCGCGCGCCTGATGCGCCGCGCGCGCCGTCTCGACGCTGACCAGGGTGTAGGGCGCAAAGCCGATCACGACCACGGCGTCGCCTGAGCGGAAGGCGCCGTGGTCGAGATCGAACGGGCCGGAGCCGCCGACCAATTGCACGGCATCGGGGCGGAACAGGCGAAGCTGATAGGTCAGCAGTTCCGCGACGCTTCGGCAACTGCGAAACCCCGATATCCAGATCCTGTCAGCGGAGTGCAGCGCACGCGCGGCTTCCGCGATCGCGCTCGCTGAAATCCGCGCAAGGCCCGCGGCCTCGGCCTCCAATTTGTCGTGCACCAGTTTGACATCGGCATTCGGCCCGGCGCGGCGGCTCCTGGCGCGGCCGGAGAACGGCGAGCCCTGCGCCGGCCGGCGCGCCTCGGTGAGTGCGGCGCGCAATTCGTCCCAGCCGGAATAGCCGAGCGCCTTGGCAAGACGGGTGAATGAGGCAGGATCGGCGCCGGCGACGGAAGCGAGCTCGCGCATCGAGCGGGTGGTGGCGTCGTAATCATTGGCGGCGACGAACCGGCCGACCTCCTGCAAGCGCATCGGCAGCGACGGCAGTGCGCTGCACAATTCGTTCAGGGGCGATGGTTTCGGCTGGGCCTGGGCCATGAAACATATGTTGCACAAATATTAAATTGGTGCAACATATGACGCGCGCAGGATTTGAGGTTGACGCGTCTTCTTCACGCGAACCGGGTATCCATCCCGGATCAAGTCCGGGACAGGCTTCGCTCGAAAACGCTCTTGCGCATGGCAGAAGATCGCTTCTCACTGGGGTCCTTGTGCTGTGACGACATCGACGCCGAAACGCCCTCCCGCCCGGCCCTGGCGGCTTTCGCTCAGCGATCCCCGCGTCGCAGGCCTGTTCTGGCAGGTCCTGGTGGTCGCCATCGCGGTCGCCGTCGTCGCCTGGCTGTGGTCCAACGCGGTCCATAACCTCTCGGTGCGGCGCATCTCGACCGGCTTTGCCTTCCTCGGCCGTGAAGCCGGCATGCCGATCGCCGACAGCTGGATCGACTACACGCCAAAGAACACTTACCTGCGCGCCTTCATCGTCGGCGTCGTCAACACGCTGCGCGTCGCGGTCATCGGCATCGTGCTGGCGACCGTGATCGGCACGCTGGTCGGTATCGCGCGGCTGTCGTCGAACTGGCTGCTGGCGCGGCTCGCCGCCGTCTATGTCGAGGTGCTGCGCGACCTGCCGCTGCTGTTGCAACTCCTGTTCTGGTACGTGCTGATGCAGGGCCTGCCGGCGGCGCGCCAGGCGTGGAAGCCGGTCGACGGGGTCTATCTGTCCAACCGCGGCCTGGTGCTGCCGTCGGTGCCGCTGCATGAGGCCAATGGCTGGACGCTCGCTGCGCTGGTCGCCGGCGTGATCGTCTTCCTCATCGTCAGGCGCCGCCTGATCGCGCAGCAGATGCTCGATGGCAAGGCGCGGCCGGCCTGGCCCTACGCGCTCGGCCTCATCATCGCGCTGCCGGCGCTGGTGTCGTGGCTTCTGGGTGCGAGCTGGAGCGTCATGCTGCCCGAGTTGCGCGGCTTCAACTTCGTCGGCGGGCTGACCCTGGCGCCGGAATATTTCGCGCTGCTGATCGCGCTGGTCACGTATACTTCGGCGTTCATCGCCGAGATCGTGCGCAGCGGCATCCAGGCGGTGCCGCGCGGCCAGTCGGACGCCGCCAAGGCGCTCGGGCTGAAGCGCAGCTTCGTGCTGCAACACATCGTGCTGCCGCAGGCGCTGCGCGTCATCATCCCGCCGATGACCAGCCAGTATCTGAACCTGACCAAGAATTCGTCGCTTGCGGTCGCGGTCGGCTACCAGGACATCGTCTCGATCGCCAACACCACGCTGAACCAGACCGGGCAGGCGATCGAGTCGATCGCGCTGATCATGATGGTGTTCCTCACCATCAGCCTCGGCATCAGCCTGTTCATGAACTGGTACAACGCGCGGATCGCGCTGGTGGAGCGCTGACATGAGCTCGGTCGCACATCTCCCGCAGGATCCGCTGCCGATCGGCCGGCGCCGCGCGCAGCGCACGCTCGGCGGCCAGATCGTGGCCTGGCTGCGCGCCAACCTGTTCGCGTCCGTGACGTCGAGCATCATGACGCTGCTGCTGCTGTTCGTGCTCGGCAAGGCGTGCATCGGCCTCTGGCAATGGGGCATCGCCAACGCGGTCTGGATCGTCTCGGGCAACGACACCAGCGCCTGCCGCGCGCTGCGCGGCGTCGGTGCCTGCTGGGCGGTGATCCCCGAGAAGTACCGCTTCATCCTGTTCGGCACCTATCCGTTCAGCGAGCAGTGGCGGCCGGCGCTCGCGGTCGTGATCTTCATTGCGCTGTTCGTGGTCTCGAGCCGCCGCAGCTTCTGGCGCAAGGAGCTGTTCCTGCTGTGGGCTGCGGCCTTGATCGCGATCGGGTGCCTGATGTGGGGCGGCTTTCTCGGCATGTCCTTTGTCACGCAGGACCGCTGGGGCGGGCTGCCGGTGACGCTGATCCTGGCGACTTTTGGATTGGCGTTCGGCTTCCCGCTCGGAATCCTGGTCGCGCTCGGCCGCCGCTCCAAGCTGCCGGCGATCCGCTCGCTCTGCGTGCTCTATGTCGAGCTGATCCGCGGCGTGCCGCTGATCAGCCTGTTGTTCATGGCGAGCGTCATGTTTCCGCTGTTCATGCCCGACGGCGTCAACATCGACAAACTGCTGCGCGCCCAGATCGCTTTCATCCTCTATGCCGGCGCCTATCTTGCGGAAGTGGTGCGCGGCGGTCTGCAGGCGGTGCCGCGCGGACAATATGAGGCCGCCGACGCGCTCGGGCTGTCCTACTGGGAGAAGAACGCGCTGATCGTGCTGCCGCAGGCGATCCGCCACGTCATCCCGCCGCTGGTCAACACCTTCATCGCCTTCTTCAAGGACACCAGCCTGGTCCTGATCATCGGCATCTTCGATCTCTTGACCACCGCCAAGACCGCGATCGTCGATCCGGCCTGGCAGGCCTTCAGCGTCGAGGTCTATGTGTTCGTCGGCGTGATCTACTTCGTGTTCTGCTTTGCGATGTCGCGCTACAGCCGCGGCCTCGAGGCGCAGCGCGCGCACGGCTGAGCGATCCGGATTCTCCGTCGCTGCCTCCCTCACATGCTGCATTTTTCGGTGCCGGCCTGTTCGCATCCGCAGCCGTGTGCTTTGATTTCTGGAGCGGCCTGTTCTGGCTTTAACGATGCGGCAACCAAGACTTGGCCGATGGTTGGCGCAAAGGCGCGGCTGGCACAGAGTGCACTAGGCGATGTTCCGCCCGTAACTTATCTTGAGCGCCATTGGATTCGCGAGCGCGCGCGATGACAGAAATCATTGTTCGCGCGGGCATCGTTCGATCTGGACTGAACGCAAATGCTGCCGTTGATTTGTTGATTTGGTTCGGCCCGGACAGGGCGTTACCTTGATTTTTGCCGTACGCCAATGGCCGAAGACAACGCCTCCTATCCCGAGAGTACCCGAAACCAGGTCCACGATGCCCTGCAAGGGTTTTCGACCGATGAGCTTCGCCAACTCCTGGCGGAGATCGAACAACTCCTGAATGTTGAAGCCAAGCCTCGCCGACCGAGACTGCGACTGGCGGGAGGCACATACGTGAACGAGTATACCGCGCGCGCAAACATCGACCACTATCTGGATCTGCTGAAGCGCCCGGACGTTCCAACCAACACGAGATCGATGCTCAACAAGCGGCTGCTTGAGGAAGACAAGCTCGGCCGCCGACACGAGCAACTGGAGTTTGCCGAAAGCAGGGCCGCAGCGTGCCGGGATCGCGCAGATCGCCAGCGGCGTCTGGCGGAATCGTTTGCCCCTGGATCGGTTGACCGGGAGCAGGCCGAAAGGCTGCTGGTCAATTTCGAGGCGCTCGCGCAGTTCGTGGAGGGCTTTTGTCGCCAGATGCGCCACACCGTGAGCCATAGTCCGCTTTAAGCGAGACGCCGCCTCGGTTCCGCGGGCTCCTCGTCATCACCATCGTCCAGCGTCCGGTCGCCCTTTGACCGCGTAGGCGCTTTGCCTCGGGGCGATGCCAAGCGACCGGGGGGTACGCTGTTCGTCGGCGTGATCTACTTCGTGTTCTGCTTTGCGATGTCGCGTTACAGCCGCGGCCTCGAGGCGCAGCGCCTGTCGAATTGAGGAGGCGTGATCATTCTTGGCAACAGCGCGGAAAGTCCCTGCCGCACCCGAGTTGCTCGCGCTGCTGTTTCCAAGCCGTAAAGCCCAGCCTCAAATGGCAGTCCTCGTAGAAATACGCTGAATTCGCCTGCCGTCCGCCAAACCGGCGCAGTTTCGGTCCCGGCACTGTCCACGGCAGCGGACGACCACTGGCCTCCCGGCGCGCCACCAACTCGTCGTAGTATTGGACGTCGGACGGCTGAACTGAGGGCTGCAATTCATTGCGCAGATAATGCCCGCGTTGCCAGTTGTCGGCCACGCGCTTCATGAGATGCCATTTGCGCCGATAGCCGGAACTGAGTTGCGCCGGCTCCTCGTTGGCGAGCCCCAATGCCGCGATGAAAAGTATTGCGCGGCCGTGCCGAGGTCCGCAGTTCGGCTGCTCGAAGATCCATTCGATCACGCTATCCCGATCGTCGCTGTTGTGATCCCAGCTGTCGACGATGACGTGCCAGGTGTCGGGCGTCTGATCCTTGATCCAGAGCAGGACGTCGTCGGGCTCGGTACTCAGCGCCGCATGCGGACACGGCCAATATTGCGACTTGAGTTCTTCGTCCGGCGCAGCCGCTTTTTTCTGGCCTCTTCCTGCTGTTGCGCCACGGCCTGCATGGCGTGAACGGCATGCCGACGCTGCCGCATCCGCTTTGCCGTCGCGGCGTCCAGCGGTCGCAAGAGGTAATCGACGTGAGCCTCGCTCTCGGGCTCGGGAGGCAGGAAGTAGACGGAAAGCGCTGCATCCAGGCGGACGATCGCGGCCGCAGGCAGCAACTGTATGGTGTCGCAGTACGACCCGATGGTCGTGTCGCGCATCCCGATGCGCGCAGCGCGCGCTTCCAGCTCGACATCCGCGAGGAAGTAGTCCCACGACAGCCCCTCGAATGGCCGGGTCGCAAGGCCTTGAAACGTAATGCGGCTCTGGATGGCGCTTCGGTGGAGCGCAAGGTTTTCGTCGGACAGTCCCACGCCGCCACCGGATTGAGCCTGATCTCGAACTTCGTCGCCTGTCATACCGGCCTCATTGGAATTTGCCGTGGCATTCTAGGCATCAGATGTTGATCGATCCCGAGTCCGCAGCGTCGATTTCTGCGTTTCTGGAACGGGACTATTGACCGATGTAGCCCGGGCGGCCGGCGGAAACGTCTTGCCATACCGTGCCCGACCTATTTATGATTATAAAATGGATAAATCGGCTCTCCCGTCCCTCGACCCTTCGCGCCGCGCCTCGATCAAGCGCAAGCGCTCGGACGCGGTCGCCGACCTGATCCGCTGCCACATCTTCCAGGCCGGCTTGCAGCCGAGCGACCGGCTGCCGCAGGAGGGCGAGCTGATCGAGATGTTCGGCTGCAGCCGCTCGACCATCCGCGAGGCGCTCAAGTCCCTGGAGGTGCAGGGGCTGGTGCAGAACACCACCGGTCCCGGCGGCGGCGCGCGGGTGGCGCCGGTGTCGATCAACCGGATCGTCGGCCTGCTCAGCAACTACTTCTACTTCCAGTCGGTCTCTACCGCGCAAATCTACCAGATCCGCCGGCTGATCGAGCCGGAGCTCGCCTTCAGCGTGGTCGGCCACCTCACGGCGGAGCATTTCGCCGCACTGGAAAAGGCGATCGCGGTCCAGGAGCATCATCCCCGTGGCGATGCCGATTGGGAACATCATCGTCACGCCGAGATCGATTTCCACGACATCCTGATCGAGGCCTGTCCCAACCCGCTGCTCGGCCTGGTGTGCCGGTTCGTCAACGAGGCCATCAGGCATCTGATCGGCAAGCTCGGCGTGCAGGAATTCGCATCCAGCTTCACCTGCGAGAATATCGAGTTTCACAAGCGTCTGATGGCCGCGTTCCGCTCCGGCAATGCCGCGCGCGCCCGGCGCGTGATGCTCGATCATGTGCTGAGCGCCGAAGCGGTGGTCGTTCCCGCGGAAGACCGGCGCATCGATCTGCCCGTGTTTCATCAGCCGTTGCGGCTCGATTGAACCGCATCGGCGGACTGCTGCATCACGCCCTGGAGAAAACGACAATGGACACGCGGCGCGAGAATGAGTTGTGGAGCTGGTCGGCCGTCGATCTGGCGCGTGCGATCGCGACGCGCGCGATTTCCAGCCGGGAAGCCGTGCGATCCAGCCTCGATCGCATCGCCGAGGTCAATCCGGCATTGAACGCCATTGTCGCTGTGCTCGCCGATGAAGCGCTGGCCGCCGCGGACGCGGCGGACGAAGCGGTGAAGTCAGGCGCGGAGCTCGGCGTGCTGCACGGCGTGCCGGTCACGATCAAGGTCAATGTCGACCAGCGCGGCTGCGCCACCACCAATGGCGTCGTGGCCTTCCGCGACGTGATCGCCACCGAGGACAGCCCGGTGGTCGCGAATCTTCGCAAGGCGGGCGCGGTCATTGTCGGGCGCACCAACACGCCGGCCTTTTCGCACCGCTGGTTCACCAACAACGATCTGCACGGCGCGACCTACAATCCGTGGAGCCATCGGCTGACGCCGGGCGGCTCCAGCGGCGGCGCCGCATCGGCCGTCGCCTCCGGGATGGGCGCGATCGCGCATGGCAATGATTTCGGCGGCTCGATCCGCTATCCGGCTTACGCCTGCGGCGTCGCCGGTCTGCGTCCGACGCCGGGGCGGATTCCGGCGTTCAATCCGTCGGCAACCAGCGATCGTCCGATCACCGCGCAGATGATGTCGGTGCAGGGGCCGCTGGCCCGCTCGGTCGCCGATCTCGGGCTCGGCCTTGCCGCGATGGCCCAGGCGGACGCGCGCGACGGCACATGGCTGCCGGTGCCCCTGCAAGGTGCGCCGCTCAAGCGTCCGATCGGTGTCGCGGTCGCGCCCGCGCCGTTCGGCGACGAGGCGCCGGAGGTGAGCGCGGCGGTGCGCGCTGCCGGGCGCTGGCTCGCGGAGGCCGGCTTTGCCGTGGAGGAGACCGTGCCGCCGCGGCTCGCGGAGGCGGCCGATCTCTGGCATCGCCTCGTCATCAATGAGGAGCGGCGCGTGCTGGCGCCGATGATCCGCAAGTTCGGCGACGATCGGAGCCGCTACAATCTCGAGTGCCATATCGCCTACGCGCCCGAGCTCGACGGCGATCAGGTGCTCGCCTGCTTCGAGCAGCGGCTGGCGATCGTGCGGGCCTGGCAGCTGTTCCAGGAGCGCTATCCCGTCATCATCCTGCCGGTCTCGGCGCAACTGCCGTTCCGTTTCGATCAGGATCAGGAAGACGCGGCGGTGGTCCGCGCGCTGCTCGACGCGCAGCGGCCGCTGCTTGCGGTGCCCGCGCTCGGCTTTCCGTCGGTCGTCGTACCGACCGGGACCGCCGAGGGCGTGCCGGTCGGCGTGCAGGTGATCGCCGGCCGCTTCCGGGAAGACGTCTGTCTCGCAGTGGCCGAGCTGATCGAGGCGCGTGCATCAAAGCTGACGCCGATCGACCCGCGAGACTGAACCAACAACAAGCGCTGACCATCATGGGAGAACATCACGTGACGAATGCACCGATCTGGCACTGGTCCGCCGTCGACACGGCCGCGGCGATCCGAAACAACCAAGTGACGTCGGAGGAGGTGGTTCGCGCCCATCTCGACCGCATGCAGGACGCCAATCCGGCGCTCAACGCCGTCGTGGTCGATCTCGGCGCGTCTGCGATGCAGGCGGCGAAGGCCGCGGACGAGGCGCTGGCCGCGAGCAAGCGCGGAGGCGGCGCCGTCGGGCCGCTGCACGGCGTGCCGGTCACGATCAAGATCAACATCGACGTCGAGGGCCAGGCCAATTCGAACGGCGTGGTGGCATTCAAGGACAACATCGCGCCGGGCGACTCGCCGGTGACGGCCAATCTCAAGAAGGCCGGCGCCGTCATCATCGGCCTCACCAACACGCCGGAATTCTCGCTGCGCGGCTTCACCGACAACCCGCTGCATGGCCTGACGCGCAATCCCTGGAATGCCGACGTGACCTGCGGCGGATCGTCGGGCGGCGCCGGCGCGTCGATCGCGGCCGGCATCGGCACCATCGCGCATGGCAACGACATCGGCGGCTCGCTGCGCTGGCCGGCGCATTGCAACGGAATCGCCACCATCAAGCCGACCCAGGGCCGCATCCCGGCGTTCAATCCGAGCGCGACCGCGGAGCGGCCGCTGATGGCGCAGTTCATGTCGTCGCAAGGGCCGCTGGCGCGCCACGTCGCCGACGTGCGCCTCGGCCTCGAGGTGATGGCGAAGCGCGACCCACGCGATCCCTGGTACGTGCCGGCGCCGCTGACGGGGCCGAAGCCGGCCGGGCCGATCAAGGTCGCGCTCGCAAAGATCCCCGAGGACATGGCGACCGATCGCAGCGTGATTGCGCTTCAGCGCAAGGCGGCGGATCATCTCGCCGATGCCGGCTATGCGGTCAGCGAGGTCGAGGTCCCCGACCTCAACAAGGTCTGGCAGCTCTGGTGCGACCTGATCATGACTGAGGTTCGCGTGTTGCAGCAGGACCAGATGCTGGCGACCACCAGCGCCGACTTCCAGAAGACGTTCCGCGGCTTCATGGCGCTGGCCAACCCGCTCGACCAGGCCGGCTACATGAAGGCGATCGCCGAGCGCTCGCGCCATATCCGGAACTGGATGACGTTCCTCGAGCAGTATCCGCTGGTGCTGATGCCGACCACCGTGCGCAAGACGCCGGAGGTCAACGCCGATCTCGGCGGCGATCAGCGCGTCAAGGATTTGTTCTGGAACGACCTGCGCTTCATTTCGTCGATGAACGTTCTGGGGCTGCCGGCGGCCGTGGTGCCGGTGGGTCTCGATGAGGGATTGCCGGTCGGCGTCCAGATCGTCGGCTCGCGCTATCGCGAGGACATGTGTCTCGACGCCGCCGAGGCGATCGAACGCAAGGCCGGCGTTCTGGCACGGCAATTGTGGCAGCAGCGCTGAGGCGATCCCGACGCCACCACGCATTATCCATTCGCATGATTCAGCGCACGCCGCGGCGAAATTTCGTCGCGGCGTTCGTACGATCGGAAACGCGAGCGTGCTGGCAGTCGAGCTGTGTTCCTTCTCCCGGAATTTCTGAGCGGAATCGCAGAGCGCCATGCCGGCGACGGGGTTGTCGGCGATCCCTGATTGCTTCAGGAGATCGTCCGAAACGTCGAAACGCCTGGGAACGAAATGTCCATCACGAAACGCTCGCATGTCCTGGTCGCAATTGCCGTGTGTCTCTCATTTGCGGCCGGCGCTGCCCGAGCGGAGGATGGCGTGCTGCGGGTCGGCATCATCACCGACATGAGCGGGCAATATTCCGACGGCAATGGCCCGGGATCGGTGATCGCGGCGCAGATGGCCGCGGAGGAAATCGGTGGCACGGTCGCCGGACGCAAGATCGAGATCATTTCGGCGGATCACCAGAACAAGCCTGATGTGGCGACCGGCATCGTGCGCAACTGGATCGACAACAAGGGTGTCGACGTGATCGCCGAAGGCGTCAATTCCGCGGTGGCGCTCGCGATCCAGACCGTGACGCGCGAACGCAAGAAGCTGTTTCTGATCTCGGGCTCGGGCTCGGGCTCGTCCGATCTCACCGGCAAGCAATGCTCGCCGACGAGCGTGCAGTGGACTTACGACACCTATGCCTCCTCGAACGCGACGGCGAAGGCCGTGGTTGCGCGCGGCGGCACGCCCTGGTTCTTCCTGACGGCGGATTATGCGTTCGGCCAGGCGCTGGAGCGCGATGCCAGCAAGGCCGTGACATCGGCCGGCGGCAAGGTGCTGGGCGCGGTCCGCCATCCCTTCGATACCGCCGATTTCTCGTCGTTCCTGCTGCAGGCCCAGTCCTCCGGCGCCAAGATCCTGGCGCTTGCCAATGCCGGTTCCGACTTCCGCAACGCGGTGTCGCAGGCCGACGAGTTCAATATCCGCGCCAGCATGCAGGTCGTCGCGCTGCAGGTGACGCTCACCGACGTGCCCGCGCTTGGCCTCGCGCATGCGCACGATCTGCTGTTCACCGATTCCTTCTATTGGGATCGCACGCCGGAGACGCGCGTGTTCGCCCAGGAGTTCTTCAAGCGGCACGGGGCGATGCCGACCGCTTACCAGGCCGGCGTCAACTCGGCGCTCCGGCACTATTTCAAGGCGGTCGCCGCGACCAACTCGGTCGATTCGGAGACCGTGATCGCGCAGATGCGCAAGATCCCGGTCAATGATTTCTTTGCCCAGAACGGCCTCGTGCGCGAGGACGGCCGGATGGTGCACGACATGTATCTGATGCGCATCAAGAAGCCGGAAGAGTCCAAGAGCAAATGGGACCTCTACGAGTATCTCGCGACGGTGCCGGGCGACCAGGCCTTCCGTCCGCTCGATGAGGGCGGCTGCCCCTACGTTGCCAAGTCGCACTAGCCCTGTCAGAAATTTGCATCGAGCCCTCGCGTGAGTTTTTCTCCTATCATGCGCGAGTTTTGATCGGTTGTCCGGCGCCGATCCTGACGATACGTTCGGATTGAGATCAGTCTTAGTTGGCAGATCATGCTCCTGCGCGGTTCCGCGCGAACTGCGGGCTTGCTGCGCGTTGACGTCGCTGAGACCTTCTCGTCCGCCCGGCTAGACCGGGCGCAGAGGCGATCTGGACAGGAGACGCAGCAACATGACGGGCGACATGGGTGTTCGGGCTGGCCAGTGCCATTGCGGCGCGGTGCGTTTCGAGGTGACGCTCAGCGACGGCTTCAATTCGATCCGCCGCTGCACCTGCTCTTACTGCCGGATGCGGGGCGCCGTCGTTGCCATGGCCGAAATGGGCGGGATCAAGATCCTGCACGGCGAGGATGCGCTAACAAGCTACCGCTTCCATACCGGATCGGTGCAGCACTTCTTCTGTTCGCGCTGCGGGATCTACACCCATCATCAACGGCGATCGAACCAGAACCTGTATGCCGTCAACGTGGCCTGCCTGGATGGTGTAAGCCCGTTCGACTTCCCCGAGGTGCCTGTGATGGACGGCGTCAATCATACGAACGACACCGGCAAGCCGACGCGCCGGGCAGGCACACTCCACTTCATCCCTGCCGACTGACGATCGCTGTCGGCCGACGACCGCCCGGCTCGTCGCGGGACGACGGTGAGAGGGAAGGGAGCCCTTCCACCGGTGGTTGTGCAACAAGTTCAGTGTCGTCCCTGCCTAGTGCGCAATTGCGCACGGAGCACGGACCCATAACCACCGATCGTCATTGTTTCACGACGCCGAAATGACGAGTCCCTTTAACAACCTCGGCCGCGGAGTATGGGTCTCTGCTTTCGCACTAGTGCATCTACACGTTTGTCGGGCCATTTGCGAGGATTTGGAAGCGGGCCATTCCGGTGTGGAAGGTGATTGGTCCAGGTGGACGGTGGGAGGCGTAGCCGGTCCATCCGCCGAGTTTTGCGATGATCCATGCCGCCCAAGCAAGGGTGTTGGGGCGATGGTGGTTTTTCTGAAGCTCGGTGCGACCTTTCATGGTTTTGTTGATGGCCCTGAGCGTCTCGATCTCTTCTGCGGTGAAGACAAATTCAGCCGGCAATTCTTCGCCACTGTTGCGGGCCTGAACGAGTTGAATGACGATACATGCCGCTCTGGTGGCGACCGCCACGAGCTTGATCAGGCCTTCGGCGCTCTCGATCTGACTATCCTCGATGCGCAAACCCTGGCTCTTCAGCGAGCGAAAGAGTTGCTCAATGATCCAGCGCTGGCGGTACCAGGAGACGATCTGCCAGGCGTCTTTAGCGGTGGCGACCGGATGAGTGGTCAGGAGCAGCCAGCGAATGGGCTCCGCACCTCTCGGCGGATGCAACTCGACCACTTCTACGAAGCTGAGTTTGATGCCCTCCGCCAAGTCGGTGACGCCGGGCCTCTGCGGCCGCTTGAGCACGACGGTTCCGAAGCGCATCGAGAGATGGGCCTGCCGGCCGCGCCGATCCATTCGCTGCGGCAGATCGATCACCGCGTTGTCGCAGAAGCGGCTCCGCTCGACCGCCTGATAAAGTGTGTCGCCATCGACCAGCGCATGGTCGTGCATGGCACGCGACAGAAGATGGACATTCTCAGCTGGCGTCAGCGCCCAGTGAGCAAAGAAATCCCCCTCGCGGTCGTTGACGACGGTGATCATGCGGGCATCTGCCAGGACGTCGCGGCCTTGCTCGGCGGCCGTCACCCAGCGCGCCGACTCCTTGTCGGCCAAGGCGCGCCGCTCATGCGGGATTTTTACCTTGCCTTTGCGCGTCCAAACGTTGCCGCCAGTAAGGCCAAGACAGACCCCGCTGTCGGCATCCACCGCCATCATCGCATGCAACAGCACGCCGCGAGCATTGCCCTTGCCGACTTTGCCCAGCCCGCGCCGCCGTCCCGCCTGGGTCTGGAACTTGACCTCGCTCGTATCCTGGATCGCCAGCACATGACGCCCGCTGACCGCAGTCCGCGTCTGCGTGCTCCAGCCCTCAATCAATTTATCGATCGTGACTTGGGGGTTGTTCACAAACCGCCAGAACGCCATATTGGCAGCCCAATCGCCCCGGGCCATCTGGCGCAAGCAGACGCTGCGCGTGCAAAGCATAGCCCGGAGAAGCGTCGCCCCCTTTTGTCGAGACGAACGTCCCCGAACTCACCCAAAGACAAATCCGGCTGCATCGCTGGCGCTCCTTCGAATCAAAGCGCCAGTGAGAGAATCATACAACATGCTGCAGAGACGCCACTTCTTGCTGCACCGAGTCAATCTGTCGCGCCCCAAAACCGTGTAGACACGCTAGTGCTTTCGCAGGGACGACAGCTGTGGTGAAATCAAGTGAGGCGTCATCGCGACGGCCCCATCACCGTGTTCACGAGGCACCATGACCAACACCATCGAGGCTTCCGACGGCGGCTACCGCTTCATGCCCGGCGTCAGCCAGTATTCCTGCGGCATCGCTGCGCTGCCCAGCTTTGCCATCGAGCGCGTCAGGTTCTCTGAACCGGTGCCGTTGGGCGCGGGTTTTGCAAGGATTGCCGACATCATCAAAGCGGCGGGTCGTCCGCTGACGTCATTTGGCGCCTGCGAACTGCGTTCCCCGGCGCCGTTCACCGAGGACGGGTTCAGGGCCTTCAACGAGATCTACATCAAGACGCTCGTGGCCTGGGGTGCGATGCGGGACGGCGTCAATCCGGTGGCGCGCAGCAATGTCTGTCCGAAGCTCGATCCGCCCGGTGAGCCGAGCTTCCACGCCTTCTGCTACACGGTGCCGGCCGCCATGGACGAACCAGCCAGCTTTGTCGTCGCCGGCAGCGGCGAGTCGGTCGAGGGCAAGGCCAATTATCGCGATCATACCGTAGCCCTCGGCGACACCAGCCCGGCCGGCCTCCTGGCGAAGGCGAAATTCGTGGCCGACGAGATGGAACGCCGGATGAGCGCGTTCGGCGGCCGTTGGCAGGACACCACCGCGGTGCAGCTCTACACTGTGCACGACGCCTATCCGGTGCTCGAAAGCGAGCTCGGCCGCCGCGGCGTGCTGCGCAACGGCTTGACCTGGCATTTCGACCGGCCGCCGGTGGTTGGCCTCGACTTCGAAATGGATTGCCGGCGCGTGCATCGCGAGCGCGTGGTGTGACGTGGCGGTCGCGTGATGCATCAAAAGCGCGTGTGGGTGGATGTGGAAGCGTGCGCCCTTTCTTGACACGGATCGCGTCAACCGTTTCCCTTCGCCATCGACGTCAGCGGCTGGGTGAGCGCGGGTGCAGAACGAATCTGTGATCAGGCGGCGTGATCTGCTGGCGCTGATTGGCACCGTTGCCGGCAGTTCGGCGATGTATCACGCGATGACGAGCCTCGGCTTCGCGTCCGAATCCGCCTACAAGGGGCCGCTGAAGCTCGCAGGCGATGTGAAGGGCGCCTCGGTGCTGATTCTCGGCGCGGGGCTTGCCGGGATGACGGCGGCGCTGGAGCTGCGCAAGGCCGGCTACAAGGTCCAGATCCTCGAATTCAACAGCCGCGCCGGCGGCCGCAACTGGTCGATCCGCGGCGGCGACAGTTTTGTCGAGCTCGGCGGCTTCAGGCAGACCAGCCAGTTCGAGCAGGGGCTCTATCTCAATCCCGGCCCGTGGCGGATTCCCTATCATCACCGTGCGCTGCTCGACTATTGCCGCCGGCTCAATGTGACGCTGGAACCCTTCATCCAGCTCAATCACAACGCCTATCTGCACGCGACGCGTGCATTCGGCGGCAAGCCGCAGCGCTTTCGCGGTATCAAGGCGGATTTCCAGGGCGGGGTCTCGGAGCTGCTCGCAAAGATCACCCAGCAGGGCCGGCTCGACGAGACCATCGGCAAGGAAGATCAGGAGATCCTGCTGCAGTCGCTGCGCGACTGGGGCGCGCTGGATCGCGACTACAAGTACAATGCCAACCTCGTGTCGGCCGAGTTCCGCGGTTATGCGCGCGATCCCGGCGGCGGCCTGATGGGCGATCCGCTGCCCAGCGAGCCGATCCCGCTGCAGGAGCTGCTGCGGTCGCGGATGTGGCGCTATCTGCAGACCTTTGCGCGCTACGATTTCCAGACCACCATGTTCCAGCCGGTCGGCGGCATGGACATGATCGGCAAGGCGTTCGCGCGCGAGGTCGGCGATCTCATCCGCTATGGCGCCAAGGTGACGCAGATCCAGCAGAACGGCTCCGGCGTCACCGTGAGCTATGTCGATACCGCCAATCCATCGACGGTGCAGCAGGCGACCGCCGACTGGTGCATCTGCACCATCCCGTTGCCGATCCTGAGCCAGTTGCCGGTCGATGTCAGCGCGCCGATGAAGAGTGCGATCGACTCCGTGCCCTATGCCGCCTCGGTGAAGATCGGCCTGCAGTTCAAGCGGCGGTTCTGGGAGGAGGATGACGCGATCTACGGCGGCATCAGCTACACCGACCTGCCGATCCGGCAGATCGCCTATCCGAACTATGGCTTCAACCGCGGCGGCCGCGGCATCCTGCTCGGCGCCTACATGTATGGCGGTGCCAATTCGTTCGAATTCACCGCGATGACGCCGGCCGAGCGGGTCGCCAGCGCGGTCGAGTTCGGCGCCGCGATCCATCCGCAGTACAGAAACGAATTCGAGAACGGCGTCGCGGTGGCCTGGCATCGCGTGCCGTTCACGCTCGGCTGCGCCGGCGAATGGACCGAGGCCACCCGCGCGCAGCACTACCGCAATCTCTGCCAGATCGACGGCCGTATCGTGCTGGCGGGCGAGCACGCCTCGCAGCTGCCGGCCTGGCAGGAGGGCGCCATCCTGTCCGCGCTCGACGTCATCTCCCGGCTGCACGAACGCGTGGTGAAGACATGATGATGCGGACCGCAACATCCGTCGTCGCTGGACTGGCGCTGCTGTGGGCGACGGCAGCCCTTGGGCAGGACAGCGGCGCGGGTAAGCGCACCTTCTCTTCGGGCTACCGCTTCGTCGAGATGACCGGCGAGGAGCTGTTCGCCAATGTGTGCCAGGGCTGCCACATGCCGGATGCGACGGGCGCCAGCGGGGCGGGCAGCTACCCGTCGCTGGCCGGCAACAAGAATCTCGAGGCCGGCAGCTATCCGGTCTTCCTGGTCATCAACGGCCGCCGCGGCATGCCGGCGTTCGGCGACATGATGACCGATGGTCAGATCGCCGCCGTTGTGAATTATCTGCGGACGCACTTCAGCAACAACTATGAGGACGCGGTGACGACCAAGGATGTCCAGGACGCCCGCCGCTAGAGGCGCCGTTCCGTCATTCCGGGGCGTGGGCAAGGCCCGCGAACCCGGAATCCAGAGGTGATGTACTCGGAGTTCCGCAACTTCGAGATTCCGGGTTCGCGCTGCGCGCGCCCCGGAATGACGAAATGAACGATGTGTGCCGCACGAACTTCTATCGAGTAATGGAGAAATCATGAGATTAGCAACTATCACACTGGGCGCGGCGCTATCCGCGGTGGCGACGGTCGCCTGCGCGGATGTGGTCAGGCATCCGATTCCCAACTCGACATTCCCGATCGCGCAGGCCGTGACCGTCACCGGCAACACCACGACCGTCTATGTCAGCGGCCAGGTGCCGCCGGCGATCAACAAGGACGCCGATCCGTCAAGCCCGCAGGCCTATGGCGATACCAAGACGCAGACCGTCGGCGTGCTCAACCGCATCAAGACCATTCTGGAAGGCCAGGGCCTTGGCATGGGCGACGTCGTCAAGATGCAGGTATTCCTGGTACACAACGCATCCGCGCCGATGGACTTCAAGGCCTTCATGGAGGGCTACACCCAGTTCTTCGGCGGCAGCCAGCCGAACCTGCCGGCGCGCTCGGTGGTCGGCGTCGCCGCGCTCGCCAATCCCGGATTCCTGGTCGAGATCGAGGTGATCGCGGCCAAGGATTCGAAATAAGGACTGCAAATAGTGTGCGCGAAACCGCGGAGCATGCGCGCGGAAATTGAAGGGCTCGCCGTCTTGCCAAAGCGCGTGTCGCCTGTCTGAATTCGTCTCCGATCAGGCGGCGGAATTCTGGGAGAGTACGATGTCGCACAAGGCTAGAGACACGGTTCGATCGCTGCGGCTCGCGGCAGCGCTTGGTCCGGCGCTGCTGGCAACCGGCGCCGCGGCGCAGGGGCTGACCGAGCAGCAGCAATTCGCCCGCGGCATCTACCAGGAGCTGGTCGAGATCAACACCACCACCGCGACCGGCGATACCCAGAAGGCAGCGGAGGCGATGGGCGCGCGGCTCCGCGCGGCTGGCTTCCCCGAGGCCGACGTGCACGTGTTCTCGCCGGCGCCGCACAAGGGCAATCTGGTGGCGCGGCTGCGCGGTTCCGGCGCGCGCAAGCCGATCCTCCTGGTCGCCCATATCGACGTCGTCCCCGCCAACCGCGAGGACTGGTCGGTCGATCCGTTCAAGCTCACCGAGCAGGACGGCTATTTTTACGGCCGCGGCTCCAGCGACGACAAATACATGGCGTCCGCCTTCATCACCAATCTGATCCGCTACAAGAAGGAGGGCTACAAGCCCGATCGCGACATCATCGTGGCGCTCGAGACCGACGAGGAGATCCTCGATGCCAACGGCCTCGGCATGCAGTGGCTGATCAAGAACCACCGCGACCTGATCGATGCCGAGTTCGCGCTCAATGAAGGCGGCGGCGTCGGCCTCAAGAACGGCAAGGCGATCCGCAACAGCGTGCAGACCAGCGAGAAGGTCTCGATCGGCTACCAGCTCACGGTGAAGGATCGCGGCGGCCACTCGTCGCTGCCGCGCAAGGACAACGCGATCTATCATCTCGCCGAAGGCCTCGTGCGGCTCTCCAATTACAGCTTCCCGATGAACCTCAACGAGACCACCCGGATCTATTTCACCAAGACCGCCGAGGTCGACACGTCGCATGCCGACGATATCAAGGCCATTTTGGCGCCGCAGCCCGACCCGGCGGCGCTGGCGCGATTGTCGGAGAATCCGGGTTATAATGCGCAGCTCCGCACTACCTGCGTTGCGACCATGCTGGAGGGCGGCCACGCCATCAACGCGCTGCCGCAGCTGGCGACCGCCAAGGTGAACTGCCGGATCCTGCCCGGCGAGCCGGTCGAGGGCGTGCAGGCGACGATCGAGCGCGTGCTCGCCGACAAGGAGATCGCGGTGGCTCCGACCGGCAAGGCCGTGCTGAGCCCGCCGTCGCCCCTCAACGAGGAGATCATGGGTTCGATCGAGAAGCTGTCGAAGGAGTTCTGGCCGGATGCGTCGATCGTTCCGGTCATGAGCACCGGCGCGACCGACGGCAGCTATCTGCGTAACGCGGGGATTCCGACCTATGGCCACTCCGGGCTGGCCGCCGATGTCGACGACAACCGTATCCATGGCAAGGACGAGCGCGTGCTCGTCAAGTCGTTCTACGAGGGCGAGGAGTATCTCTATCGCCTGGTCAAGATGCTCGCCGGCGGGAAATGATGGCTGACAGCAAGACAAGGACACGGGTTGCGGTCGCCGGCCTCGGTGCGATCGGCACCGACGTCGTCAAGGCGCTCGATCAGGGCATCGAGGGCCTGACGCTGGTCGCGGTGTCGGCGAACAGCCCGGACAAGCATCGCGGCTGGGTGGCGGAGCTCAAGTCTGCGCCGAAGCTGGTGCCGATCGAGCAGCTGGCCGAGATTGCCGACATCGTGGTCGAGTGCGCGCCGAGCAAGCTGGTCCGCGCAATCGTGGCGCCGGTGGTCGAGCGCGGCAAGACCGCGGTCGTGCTCAGCGTCGGCGCGCTGCTGCAGAACGAGGACCTCGTCGATCTCGCGAAGGCCCATGGCGGCCAGATCATCGTGCCGACCGGCGCGCTGATCGGGCTCGATGCGGTGACCGCCGCGGCGATCGGGACCATCCATTCGGCGAGGCTGGTGACGCGCAAGCCGGTCGCGGGCCTCGTCGGCGCGCCGCATCTGGTCGAGAACAACATCCGGATCGAAGGCATCACCGAGCCGCTGCGCATCTTCGAGGGCAGTGCGCGCGACGCCGCAAAGGGTTTTCCGGCCAACCTCAACGTCGCGGTGGCGCTGTCGCTGGCCGGCATCGGCCCCGACCGCACGAGGGTCGAGATCTGGGCGGATCCGACCGTGACCCGCAACACCCACCGGATCGAGGTCGATTCAGATTCCGCGCGGTTCTCGATGATGATCGAGAACATTCCCTCGGAGAACCCGAAGACCGGCCGCATCACCGCGCTGTCGGTGATCGCCTGCCTGCGCAAGCTGCGCGCATCGTTGCGGATAGGCACCTGATGAAGATTGCGCCCGACGATCTGTTGCTGGTCATCGACGTGCAGAACGATTTCTGCCCCGGCGGCGCGCTGGCGGTCGCGGACGGCGATGCCGTCGTGCCGGTCGTCAACCGGTTGGCCGGCCGGTTCGACCATGTCGTGCTGACCCAGGACTGGCACCCGGCGGGCCACAGCTCGTTTGCGACCTCGCATCCGGGCGCGGCGCCGTTCTCCGAGATCGCCATGCCGTATGGGCCGCAGACGCTGTGGCCGGATCATTGCATCCAGGGCAGCGCGGGCGCCGCGTTTCATCCTGACCTCGCCACCGAGCGGGCCGAGCTCGTGATCCGCAAGGGGTTCCGGGCCGCGATCGATTCCTATTCGGCGTTCTTCGAGAACGACCGCAAGACGCCGACTGGGCTCGCCGGCTATCTGCGCGAGCGCGGCCTCAAGCGCATTGTGATGGCGGGGCTCGCCACGGACTATTGCGTGCAGTATTCGGCGCTCGATGCGCGCCGGCTCGGTTTCGAGACTATTGTCGTGCTGGCAGGCTGCCGCGCCATCGATCTCGGCGGTTCGCTTGCCGTCGCCACCGCGGCGATGCGCGCGGCCGGGGTGGAGCTTGTCGAGGAGCTCGTCTGAGCGTCGCCAAAGAGGGGCAAAAACCGTTGTTTTGACTGGCTTTTTGTTCTAATCCCCCACCGTTGATGATCACGCGTAGCGGAGCTTTCGTGTCGGGACAGGTTTTGCGGATTGGGACGCGCAAGAGCGCGATGGCGCTCGCGCAGACGGATGAGGTCGCACGCCTGCTGCGCGCTTCGGCGCCGGACCTTGCCGTCGACATCGTCAAGTTCGAGACCCGCGGCGACCAGGACCAGACCAGCAAGCTGTTGCGTCATGGCGGCAAGGGCGGCGCCTTCGTCGCCGAGATCCGCGAAGCCATGCGTGCCGGCACCTTGCAGGCGGCGATGCATTCGCTGAAGGACGTGCCGGGCAACGAGGAGACGCCGGGTCTTGTCATCGCCGCGATGCTGGCGCGCGATGCCGCCAATGACAGCCTCGTGCTGCGTCCCGGCCTGTCGCTGGAAACGCTGCGCGCCGCGCGCGGCAAGGGCTTCATGATTGGCACCAACGCCGTGCGCCGCGCCGCCTATCTGCGCCGGCTGTTTCCGGAAGCGACCGTGATCCATTATCGCGGCGCCGCCGACACGCGCGTGGCCAAGCTCGATCGCGGCGACAAGCAGCGGCTGCCCGGCGGCGGCGACGTGGGGCCGGCGGATGCGCTGGTGATGGCGCGCTCGGGCCTGGAGCGCATCGGCATGACCGCGCGCATCGCGCATGATTTCTCGGTCGGCGAGATGCTGCCGGCGGTCGGCCAGGGCATCGTCGCGGTGGAATGCGTCGAGACCGACTGGGCGACGCGTGCGCGGCTTGCCGGGATCGACAACGTGCCGTCGCGGCTCGCCGCCGAGGCCGAGCGCGAGGTGCTGTGGGTGCTCAACGGTCATTGCAATTCACCGATCGCCGGCCACGCCACGCTCGCGGGCAGCGAGATGACGCTGCGCGCCTCCGTGCTTGACGAGGCCGGCGCCGGCTTCATCGAGGTGACGCGGCGCGGACCCGCGGACCGGCCGCGCGAACTCGGCCGCGCCGTGGGCATGGAGCTGCTGGAGAAGGGCGCCGCCGAGATCATCGCCCGCACCCGGGCGGAGGAATAGCGCGCTACGCCCGCAACGGCCAGCTGCCGATGATGCGGAAGCGCGATGCGCTGTCGGTCTGCTTGAACAGCGCGATGCGGTCGATTGCGAGCCGCGCGAGGTCGACCGCCGCGAACCGTGAGCGCAGCTGCGCCACGATCGGGCCGCGCCGCTCGTCGCTCAGCCGCCCTGTCAGCGTCATGTGGAAGCGGAACTCCTCCATGACGTAGGGATAGCCCCAGCGGTCGAGATAGTCGCACTGCCGCGCGGTGAGTTTCTCTGGCCTGCGGCGCGCGCGATCTTCCGGCGTCAGCGGCGCGCGGAACGCGTCGAATTCGGTGACGCAATCGGCGGCAAGCTGCTGCAGATCATCCGAGCGGCTGGCCGGGATCACCGCGATGAAGCCGCTGATCGCATCGACCACCGGTTCGATCACCGGAATGCGCCGCGCGCGGCCGGCGAAGGCGGCACAGGCATCGAGAAGCTCGGCCTCGCTTCGACCGTCGGCGAGCGCGGTGGGCGCTTTCAGCGTGGCGTGGAATCCATACTTGCGCGGATCTTCGGTGATCTCGCGCCAGTCCGGCGTGACGCCTTCGGGAAACGGCAGGTCGTCGCCCGACACCGCATCGTAGCCGAGCAGTGTCGAACCGAAGCGGTGCAGGACGCTGTCGGGTGACGGCGCATAATAGATCGCGTAGCGCGGAGTGCTGGCCATGGGACTGGGCTACGCCGCCGCAACCGTCTTGCGCGGCGCGAGTAAATGAACGAGGCAGCTCGCGTCCGCCAGATGCACCAGCCGTCCGGCCGCTATTACGGCGATGATGCGCGGCCGCAGCGGCGCCTTGTCGTCGACGACGATGATGTCGGCACGGCGGCCCGCGGCGAGCACGCCGCGATCGGCGAGCCCGGCCGCGCGGGCCGGCGCCGACGAGATCAGGTCCCAGGCCCTGGCGAGCGGCAGGATGCCATCGGCGACGAGGCGGAACGCCGCGAGCAACTGCGCCGGATAGTAATAGTCCGACGCCAGCACCGAGCAGAGGCCCTGCGCGATCATGTCGGATGCCTTGGTCCAGCCGGTATGGCTGCCGCCGCGCACCACATTGGGCGCGCCGAACACGATGAAGTCGTCCGCCGCCGCAGCGTCGCGCGCGGTCTCCTCGTTGACAGGGAATTCGGCGATCGTGGCGCCCAGCGCGCGAAACTCCTGGCGCATCGCCGGGCTGTTGTCGTCATGCGAGAGCATGCGGATATCGGCCGCGCGCGCGGCGGCGGCGAGTCGCGCGATCGAGGCGGGCACCTCGGGGCGGCGCGCCACGATCCGGTCGAGCATGTCGTTGACGGCCTCGACGGAGAGCCCGGTGCGCTCGGCCAGCTGGTTGCGCTTCTTCGGCTTGACGTTGCTGTGGTCGTTGAAGGCGAACAGGTCGATGCGGCCTTCACTGAGCCATTGAATGATCTCGGCCTCGGCCTCGAGATTGTGGGTCTCGTGGCGCAGATGGAAGCGGGTGTCGGCGGCGAGCTGCGGCCGCAGCGCCTCGATCGCATCGAGCAGCTTGCGCGCATTCTCCGCGCCGCGCAGGCCGGGCTCCCACGACCAGGTCGCGCCATGGAACACGGTGGTGATGCCGTTGGCGATCGCCTGCCGGTCGCTGTCGATCAGCGCCACGTCGGTCGGGAAGTCGACGCCGGGGCGCGGCATCATCTGCCGCTCGAACGCATCGCCATGCAGGTCGATGATGCCGGGCAGCACCAGGAGGCCACTAGCATCGATGTGAAGCGCGGCGCGACCCTGCTCGGCGTCGAGCGCGCCGATGTCGCGGCCTGCGGTCCGCAGCGAGGTCTCGACCAGGGCGCCGTCAACCAGCGTGCGCCCGCCCTCGATGAAAATGTCCGTCACGATGCGGCGCTCCGTTGTTTGGCTTGCGATTTGGATACGGCCTCGGCCTCGTACTTGTCGAGGAATTCCTCGACCGCGAGCTTGCGAAAGTCGGGCAGGACGCGGCGGAGCGTCTCGTGATCCCAGTCCCACCATGCGAGCGCGGCGAGGCGGTCGGCGATCGTCTCGGAGAAGCGCCGCTTCACGGGCCGCGCCGGATTACCGGCAACGATGGTGTATGCGGGAACGTCCTTGGTCACGATCGCGCCGGCAGCGACGACAGCGCCGGTTCCGATGTTCCGTCCTGGTAACAGGATCGCACCGTGCCCGATCCAGACGTCATGGCCGATATGCACGTGATGCGCACGTCGCCAGTTGAAGAAGTCGGTGTCGTCGCTCTCTCCGGGGAAATACGCGCTGGCGCGGTACGTGAAATGCGCTTGAGTCGCGCGATGCATCGGGTGGTTGCCGGGGTTGATGCGGGTCATCGCCGCGATCGAGCAGAACTTGCCGATCGAGGTGTAGGTGATCTGGCTGTCGTTCACGACGTAGGAATAGTCATCCATGCTCACTTCAAGCAGGATCGTGCGCGCGCCGACCTCGGTATATTTGCCGAGCTTGCTCTCACGGACCGACGCGGTCGGGTCGACGGTCGGCACAACCGAGAGTGTTTTTCCGGCCATCAGGGCCTCCGCAAATCTTCAAGGATCTTGGGCTTCCGGGGGATGCGCGCTCGTCATCGGGATGCTTGATGACAACATCATGACGTTGCGATGACGGCAAGGGAGCGACAAGGGAGGAGTGTGGACGATCGCCGCACCGCAGCGCTGTCGTCACATAACTGTAAAACGCCGGGGATAGCGATGGCCCAACGAGGCGCGGTTGGAGCATTACATGCTGGTCGTGGAAGGTTTGACGTGCCGTTTCGGCACGAAAGCCGCAGTCGACAACGCGTCCTTTTCGATCGCGCCGGGCAGCTTTGTCGGCGTGATCGGCCGCTCCGGCGCCGGCAAGTCGACGCTGCTGCGGATGATCAACCGTCTCGCCGATCCGACCTCCGGCCGTATCCTGTTCGAGGGCACCGACGTCACCGCGTTGCGCGGCAAGGAACTGCGGCGGTGGCGCGCGCGCTCGGCGATGATCTTCCAGCAGTTCAATCTGGTCGGCCGCCTTGATGTGCTGACCAACGTGCTGATGGGCCGACTGGCCCAGATTCCGTCATGGCGCTCGCTGGCGCAGGTCTGGCCGGAGCAGGACAGGGCGCTCGCACTGTCGGCGCTCGAGCAATTCGACATCGCCCAGCTGGCGGCACAGCGCGCCGACCAGCTCTCCGGCGGCCAGCAGCAACGCGTCGCGATCGCCCGCGCGCTGGTGCAGGAGCCCGACATCATTCTCGCCGACGAGCCGATCGCCTCGCTCGATCCGCGCAACACCAAGATCGTGATGGACGCGCTGCTGCGCATCAACAAGCATTTCGGCATCACAGTGCTTTGCAATCTGCACTCGCTCGACCTGGCGCGGACCTATTGCGACCGCCTGGTCGGCATGGCCGCAGGTCGCGTGGTGTTCGATGGCGCCCCCGCGGCGCTCACCGACCATATCGCCCGCGAGCTCTATGACCTCGAGGCCAATGACGTCATCGGCGCAGCACCGCTGCCCGCGCCCGACGGTGCAACTGCGCCGGCACTCGGCACCGCAGCCGCGGCCTGAGCGTCGCGCATTTTTCAATCTGGGAGGCCGGGCATTTTGCCCGGCCAACAGGTGCAACTACAACAAAAGAGGGGTAGTCATGTTCACTCGTCGCATCATTCTGGCTGGCGCCGCCGCGCTGGCATTTGCCGGTTCGGCCTCCGCGCAGGACTGGAAGGCAAAGTATCCGGAGCTCACCTTCGCGGTGGTGCCGGCCGAGAACGCCTCCGGCGTCACCGAGCGCTGGACGCCGTTCGTGGCGTATCTGTCGAAGGAACTCGGCGTGAAGGTCACACTGCGCATCGCCAACGACTACGCGGCCGTCATCGAAGGCCAGCGCGCCGGCAACATCCAGATCGCCAGCTACGGCTCGGCCTCGTTCTCTCGCGCGCGCTTGACCGGCGTCAAGACCGACGCGTTCGCCAACGATATGAACGCCGACGGTTCGACCGGCTATTACTCGGTGTTCTTCGTCAAGGCGTCGAGCCCGTACAAGACCGTCGAGGACCTGAAGGGCAAGAATCTCGGCCTGGTCGATCCGAATTCGACGTCCGGCAACAACGTGCCGCGCTTCGAACTGAACAAGATGGGCATCGCGAACGCCGAAGGCTTTTTCGGCAAGGTCGTGTTCACCGGCAGCCACGAGAACGCCGTCCTGGCGCTGTCGCAGGGAACCGTTGATGTGGCCGCTAACCAGTGGACCAACGAGGACGATTCCACGCTCGCCCAGATGCTGACCAAGGGCATGCTGAAGAATGCCGACGGCTCGGCGATGAAGAAGGATGATTTCCGCATCATCCACAAGTCGGCGCTGATCATCAACGGCCCCTATGCGTACAACACCGATCTTCCGGAGGACCTGAAGGCCGCGATCGCAAAGGCCTTCTTCGACGCCCCGACCAAGGACAAGGCCGCCTTCGACCGTCTGTCCGACGGTCAGAAGAAGGGCTTCCATCCCGCCACCACCAAGGATTGGGACGGCACCATCGAGCTGATCAAGTTCGTCGACGGTTTGCGAAAGAAGGCGAGCTGATCGCACGCCTGACGTCACGAGGGTCGGGCGTATAGCCCGGCCCTTTCTCTCCACTCAACTCCGAACCGGACTGGCACGCGTCGATGGCGACCGCCGTATCCATTCTTCCAGCGCAGCAACTGGCGACGCTGGGGGACGCCTACCGCAAGTCCGTCGCACGCAAGCGGTTGAAGGCCGCGCTGGCAACGGCGGCATTCTGTGCGGTGCTGGTGATCGCGGCGTTCGGCGCGGAAGTGAACCTGCGCACGCTGTTCACCTATTTCGGCAATTTCGTCAGCTATTTCGATCGCATCCTGACGCTGGATTCCGGCGCGCGGGTCTGGACCGATCCCGCCGAATGGTTCTGGGGTTGGCATAAGTGGCTGAAGATGCTCGGCGAGACGATCCTGATCAGCTATGTCGGCACGCTGACGGGTGCCGTGCTCGCCTTCGCGCTCAATTTCTTCGCGGCCCAGAATACGTCGCCGGGCCCGTGGGTACGTTTCACGATCCGCCGCCTGCTGGAATTCGCCCGCACCGTCCCCGGCATCGTGTTCGCGCTGATCTTCGTGATCGCGTTCGGCCTCGGGCCGATGGCTGGCGTGCTGGCGATCGCGATCCACACCACCGGGGCGCTCGGCAAGCTGTTTGCCGAGATCGTCGAGAATGCCGACATGAAGCCGGTCGAGGGCATCCGCTCCACCGGCGCGAGCTGGCTGTCCTGCATGCGCTTTGCCGTGCTGCCGCAGGTCTCGGCCGGCTATGCCAGCTATGCGCTGCTGCGCTTCGAGATCAACGTCCGCGAGGCGTCGGTGATGGGCTTCGTCGGCGCCGGCGGCATCGGCCAGGAGCTGGTGGTCGCGATCCGCAAGTTCTACTATTCCGACGTCAGCGCCATCCTCATCACCATCATCGTCACGGTCTTCATCATCGACATCTCGACCGGCTGGCTGCGCGGCCGGCTGTTCGGCAAGGAGACCCGTCGATGAGCCAGATGCCGAGGCCGGACACCACGGAACTGCGCGCGAAGTACCCCGACGTCTTCGAACGTCCCGCATCGGCACGGTTGGCGATGCCGGCCATGATCGCGGCGGCGCTCGCGATCTTCGTGTTCGGACTGGTCGATCTCGATTTCTCGCCGTCCAGGCTGATCGCGGGCCTCGGCCAGCTCGGCTGGATCACGATGCTGATGCTCCCGCCGAATCCGGGCTCGTCGTTCCCGCTCTACATGCAGGCGCTCGGCGAGACGCTGTCGATCGCGGTGCTCGGCACCACGCTTGCCGCGCTGCTGGCGCTGCCGGTCAGCCTGCTGGCGGCGCGCAACATCATCCCCTCGAACCTGATCCGCTTTCCGGTGCGCCGCTTCCTCGATTCGATCCGCGGCGTCGATACGCTGATCTGGGCGCTGGTCTGGATCAACGTCGTCGGCCTCGGCCCGTTCGCGGGCGTGCTCGCGATCATGGTGTCGGACTTCGGTGCGTTCGGAAAGCTGTTCTCGGAGGCGATCGAGGCCGCGGATCGCAAGCAGGTCGAGGGCATCCGCGCGTCCGGCGGCAACGCGCTGCACGAGATCCGCTTCGGCCTGCTGCCGCAGGTGCTGCCCGTGATCGCCGGGCAGGTGCTCTACTTCATCGAGTCGAATACCCGTTCGGCCACCATCATCGGCATCGTCGGCGCCGGCGGCATTGGGTTGCAGCTCGCCGAGCAGATCCGTGTGCTGGAATGGCAGAAGGTATCGTTCCTGATCCTGATGATCCTGATCGCGGTTGCCGCGATCGACTTCATCTCGAGCAAGCTGCGCTTTGCGATCATCGGCCAGCGCGCCGTGGTGTAGGACCCTGCCTCGCCCTGCTCTTGCGGGGGGCCTCGAGTTTTGTACCGCACTATGCGCTGCGATCGTGAAGATGCGCGACGGAGCGCCAGGCGTGATGCGTGAGCGTTTCAAGGCGCCGTACGGTATCGACGCGAGCGATTGCGTCGTCCGCGATCGTCGTTCCATTCGCCACTGAGTCGAGCGTGGCCTTGCGGTGGTCTCTCCGCACTTCGCCGAGTGCTTTCGCGCAGTGTTCCAGATGCGCAAGGGCCTGCTCGGTCGATGTCCTGGCTGTGGCGAGTGCCTTTTCTGGGTGGAGCGACCGCGTCGGCGCAGTTCTCGGCTTGATCTTTCTGGCGGAATCGGAAGCGTCGGGCACGACGGCGACTTCAGCGGCGAGCGATGCCGCGCTACGCATGGCCTCCACGCAGAGTTCCACCGCGCGCATGTCCTGGGAGCCGCTGGGGAGCCGACCGAGTTCGATTTCCTCGCCGAAGGTTTCGGCCAGGCGAGACGCGTGGTCAAGTGCATGTACCGTGCTGGCGAGCCGCCGCTGCTCATTCTGCGATTCAGGAGGTCCACTTACTTCTGATATGAACTCCTGCGCCTGGCGCAGGGCAGAGGCAGCTTCCCCCGCTGGCACTGTGTTCTGTCTCGCCGGGACGGGGGCGTCCTGACTCGCTGTTGACAGTGCTGTCGCCAATGATCCGCACATCGCTTCAAGCGCGCGCGCGACCGTGCGTCGCACTGCCTCGACGGTTGCGATCGGGGTCGCGAGCGCTGCCGGATCCAGGCACCTGGTCAGCGGTGAGCCTCGTTCGGGCAGGATGCGCTCGACGAACCGGGTAAAGCCATTGATCACAGGCAGCAGCACCAGGACGCCGATGACGTTGTAGGCGGTGTGATAAGCTGCAAGCAGCGTTACACCACCAATGCTGTCTGAGGCGCGGACCAGAAGGGGAATGGTCACGGGGAAGAGCACCAGCGCAATAGCCGCCGCAATCAGCTTGAACAGGATGTACGCCAAGGCCAATCGCTTGGCGGTGCTGCTCGCGCCGATTGCCGCCATGGCGGAACTGGTCGCCGTTCCGATGTTCTGCCCAATGATCAGTGCGCATGCCTGGTCTAGGCCGATGGCTCCCGCATAGTGTGCCGAGAGCGTCACCGCGATAGCCGCGGTCGACGATTGCATCACGGCGGTCATCACCAGTCCGACGACGGCCAGCGCCAGCACCCCGTACAAGCCGGCCCACCAGGTGGCGCCGAGAACGGCCGGCAAGTCCGCCGGGTGCAACCGTTCGGCTAGTCCTCCCATGCCCTGCTGCAGGGTCGTCAGCGCGAACAGCACCAGCGCGAACCCCGCAAGGGCTGCTCCCGCTGCGGATACACGGCCACCGCCCAACAGCTTGATCAATGCGCCGACAAAAATCATCGGGAGCGCCGCGGCCGTGAGGGAGACGCGAACGCCGATCAGCGCAACGAGCCAGCCGGTTCCCGTGGTTCCGACGTTCGCACCGAACACGAGGGCCAGCCCTTGTGGAAAGGTCAGCACGCCCGCGCTTACCAGACCGATGGTGGTCATCGTCGTGGCGCTGGACGATTGCACGATCAAGGTCACGATGGCGCCCCACAGCGCACCGGATAGCGGGGTTGCTGCTGCCTTGCTCAGGACTGTCCGCAATTTGGATCCGGCGAGTCCCTTGAGGCCGGCGGTCATGACGCTCATGCCAAGCAGGAAAAAACCAACTCCACCGAGGATCGAAATCGCCGTCGACATGCGTGCTCTCTTCGCAGTGCACCGACAATTGAACCAATCAACCTAAAGCAGCGGCGCCCTGAAGTCAGCAGGAGACGAGGATTCGCCATCCGGCGGATCAAGCGACGGCTTTTTGGTCGCACGGGTCGAACTCAGAAGGGCGCGGCACACAGGCTTGCGGCGAGTCCTTGTTCAAGACACATGCGACAATGTCGCTTACTCAATTGCACCGAGCGCTAAAAACATCTCGGGATTGTGAAGCTGCGTGCATGATTGCGCGGCAAGAGACTTTCGGGTCTGTGCTAAGTTTCGGCCGTGCATCACGCGCGGAATAGGGGCAGCACTTCGAGCCATCAGGGAGTGTTCAATGTCAGATCTCGTTGCGATCGTGTACCCATCCGAAGTCAAAGCAGAGGAAGTTCGGCAAAAAATACTCAAGCTTCAGAGCGAGTACCTGATCACGATCAGCGATGCCGTGATCGCAGTCAAAACCGGGGACGCTGTAAAGCTCAATCAGCTCGTGAACACCACCATGACCGGCGCCGCCAGTGGCAGCTTCTGGGGACTGCTCTTGGGGATGGTATTCCTGAATCCCCTTCTCGGCGTGGCGCTCGGAGCCGGCGCAGGCGCTTTGAGCGGTGCGCTGACCGATTTCGGGATCAGAGACCAGTTCATGAAGGATCTCGCGTCGAAGGTGAAATCGGGAGATGCCGTTCTGTTCCTGCTGATCAAGTCCATGACCTCAGACAAGGTTCTCAATGCGATCAAGGATGCGGGAGGGATCGTCCTGACGACCTCGCTCGATGAAAAGAAGGAGCAGCACCTTCGCGACGCGCTCGCAGCCGCAACTCAGGCCAAGGCTGCCTAGTCGCCGATCTTGTGGCGGCCTAATACGCTGCGGACTTGCGTGGGGATCAGTGCGCAACAGCATCGGTCCTTGGGCGGATCGCCAGCGATGAGGTTGGCTGCGGCGTTCGGCTCCGCGGTCGCTTCCCTTCCGCGCAGCCAGGAGCCGGGAGAAAATCATGCGCAAATTGTTTCTATGGGGCCTAGCACTTGGGATTGCTTCGGTGGCGATCACGGCGACCAGCGGTCGTTCGCAGGCCGGCCTCATTGCGCCGCTGGGTCTGCGCCAGGCCGCCGACGAGCTTCGTCTCGCGGAAACTGTCCAATTCACCTGGAGGGGCCACCGCTACTGTTGGTACAGCAGGGGATGGCGCGGCGGCGGTTGGTATCGGTGTGGTTTTGGTTCAAGGCGCGGCATGGGTTGGGGTGGTCCGGCGGGATGGCACGGATGGCGCCGGCCAGGCCACCGCCCGGTCACTCGGCCTCCGAGACCTGGGCGGCCAGGAATCCAGCGTCCGCAACCACTCCCGCAACCGCTTCCCGGCAGGAGCTGATGGCTGCTTTGTCTATCGTTCGCCGGCCGCGACGTGGCCGCACGCCAGTCGGAGCCCCGCCATGTCCTTGAAGGAGCCGCAAACACGCGCGGGCCAAGTGCGCGATACCGTGCTGGTCGATCTCGCGCTGGAGGGCAGTGGATCGTACCGCGCTTTTACCTGGGGGGTGCTCGATCGGCTCATGGATGAGCCGTGGTTGCGCAGCGAGGCAATATCGGGCACCTGACGACGACCAACGTTCATACTGGCCGTGGGCGTGTGTAACAAGACATCGGGCCTTGCAGGGCTCGACCGTTTAGTTCGGATTACAAAGGGGATTGTCAGCCGTTCTCGACCAGAAACTCCACGCGCTCGGCGGCGAAGCGCGAGCGCTTGGTCACCAGCGGCTGGTCCAGCATGTCGACGTCGGTGGCGTCGACCACCAGCACCGGCCGTCCCAGCGGCAGGTCGAGTCGCGCGGCGTCGGTCGCATCGACGATCGCCGCGGTGATCCGGGTTGAGGCGCGGTGGTAGTCCTTGACGCCGTAATGCCCGAGCAGCTTCGTCATCGAGCGGACGTTGGCGAACACGCTGCCGGCATCGGGAAACCGCTCGGCCGACAGCCAGGTGGTGGAGACGCAGATCGGCGTCCGGTCGGCGAGCCGCACCGCTTCGATCCGGATCAGCGGCGCACCGATCTTCAGGCCGAGCTCGCGCGCAAGCTCGCGATTGGCGGTGTCGCTGCTCGCATCGATCAGCTGGCCGCGCGGCTCGTGACCGCCGGCGCCGACGATCTCGGAGAACCGCGTGCGTGAGCGCAAGGGATAGGCGAGGCGCTGGGCTTCGACATAGGTGCCGCTGCCGCGCTCCGCGCGCACCAGGCCGCGCTCGGCCAATGCGGCGAGTGCCCGCCGCACGGTGTGCCGGTTGACCCGGTACGTCTCGGCGATCTCCATCTCGCCGGGCAGCTTTTCGCCGGCGGCGAAGCGGCCGTCAGCGATGCCGCGCTCGATGCCGTCGGCGACCTGCCGCCACAAGGCGACGCCGGAACTTTCCTGCATGCTCATGGCGCGGTGATACCAGAAATCTTTGGTTTGTCACGAAACAGTCATGGCGCTCCGCTATCAAGTTGTCTAGTATCATAGACAACTTGATGCAAGCAAGGTTGCCCAAAGGTTTGCCCATGAGTTCGACCATGAGTTCGACCGGACCAAACAGCAAACAGGCCCAGCGCAAGGCCGCGATGACGGTGCTGGCGCACGCCGCCGCTACGGACATCGCAGGCAGGCTGGCCGCGATCGCGGTGCCCGCGCATGAGAACCTGCGCCAGCCGGAAAACGGCCTTGTGATGCTGCGCGGGCGGATCGGCGGCGACGGTGCGCCATTCAATCTCGGCGAGGCGACGGTGTCGCGCGCGGCGGTGCGGCTTGCGACCGGCGAGGTCGGCTTCGGCTACACGCTCGGCCGCGACGCGCGGAAGGCGCAGATGATCGCGCTGTGCGACGCCATGGTGCAGTCGGCGGAGTTGTCCGGCGAGGTGGAGGCCAAGGTGATCGCGCCGCTGCGCGTCGCCATGAACGCCGAACGCGGCCGCAAGGCAGCGGAAACCGCGGCGACGCGGGTCGATTTCTACACGATGGTGCGCGGTGAGGGATGATGCAATGACGACGATTGCCGAAATGCCCGCGGGCTTTGCCGACAAGGTGCTGTCGGCGCAGTCGACTTTCCGTTCCGTGATGGATGCGATGGCGCGCCCGGGCAGCGTGCAGCGCGTTGCCGCTGATGTCGGAACACCGGCCGGCATGATGCGCGGCTCGGCCGCGATCGCGCTGACGCTGTTCGATCACGACACGCCGATCTGGCTCGACGCCGCGATGTCGGCGACGCCTGACGTCGCCCGCTGGCTGAAGTTCCATGCCAGCGCGCCGGTGGTGGCCGATTCCTCGATCGCGAGCTTCGCTTTGATCGGCGATGCCGCGAGCCTGCCGGCGCTCGATTGCTTCGCATTCGGCAGCAGCGAATATCCTGACCGGTCGACCACGCTGATCCTGCAGGTCGACAGCCTGTCGCAGGGGCCGGCCTTCGAGCTGAAAGGGCCCGGTATCGACGGGAGCGCCGTGCTGCAGGCGATGCTCAAGCCGCGCGACCTGTTCCAGCGGCTTGCGATCAACGAAGCCCTGTTCCCGCGCGGCATCGATGTCGTGCTGGTCCATGACGATGCCATTGTGGCGATCCCGCGCACCACGCGGCTGATCGCAAGCGGAGTGTGAGCGATGTATGTAGCCGTCAAGGGAGGCGAGCGCGCCATCGAGAACGCCCATCGTCTGCTCGCGCATGAGCGGCGCGGCGACCGCGAGGTGCCCGAGGTGACGCTGGCACAGATTTCCGAGCAACTCGCGCTCGGCGTCGATCGCGTGATGACCGAAGGTTCGCTCTACGACCGCGAGCTCGCGGCGCTCGCGATCAAGCAGGCGCGCGGCGACATGATCGAGGCGATCTTCCTGGTCCGCGCCTTCCGTGCCACGCTGCCGCGCTTTGGCGCCACCGAGCCGGTCAACACCGGCGAGATGCAGGTGCGGCGGCGGATCTCCTCGACCTTCAAGGACGTTCCGGGCGGCCAGATCCTGGGGCCGACTTTCGACTACACCCATCGCCTGCTCGATCCGCAGCTCGCGGAAGGCTTTGTGCCGGAGCAGCCGGCGACCGCGGAGGCCTCGCAGGCCGCCACGCCGCGGGTGACCGACATTCTCGGCCGTGACGGTCTGATCGAATCCTCGCCGCAGGCAGATTGCGACACGCCGGTCGGCGACCTCACGCGCGAGCCGTTGAGCTTTCCGGCCGACCGCGATTTGCGGCTGCAGAACCTGGCGCGCGGCGATGAGGGCTTCCTGCTCGCGCTCGGCTACTCGACGCAGCGCGGCTACGGTCGCAATCACCCGTTCGCCGGCGAGATCCGCTTCGGCGAGGTCGAGGTCGAGTTCTTCGCCGAGGACGCGGGCTTTGCCGTGCCGCTCGGCTCGATCGAATTGACCGAGTGCCAGATGGTCAACCAGTTCAAGGGCTCGACGACCGAGGCGCCGTGCTTCACCCGCGGCTATGGCCTCGCCTTCGGGCAGAGCGAACGCAAGACCATGTCGATGGCGCTGGTCGATCGCGCGCTGCGTGCGCGCGAGCTCGGCGAGGAGGCGGCGGCGCCGGCGCAGGACGAGGAGTTCGTGATGTCGCACTCCGACAATGTCCAGTCGACCGGCTTTGTCGAGCATCTCAAGCTGCCGCACTATGTCGACTTCCAGTCCGAGCTCGGCCTGTTGCGCAAGCTGCGGCAGGAGTTCGCGGAAGCCAACGAGGCCGTGGAAATGCAGGAGGCCGCGGAATGAACGCGCCGACGTACAATTTCGCCTATCTCGACGAGCAGACCAAGCGGATGATCCGCCGCGCGATCCTCAAGGCGATCGCGATCCCCGGCTATCAGGTGCCGTTTGCGAGCCGCGAGATGCCGATGCCCTATGGCTGGGGCACCGGCGGCGTGCAGGTGACCGCCGCGATCCTCGGTCCCGACGACGTGCTGAAGGTGATCGACCAGGGCTCGGACGATACCACCAACGCGATCTCGATCCGCAAATTCTTCGGCAAGACCGCGGGTGTCGCGACCACGACCTCGACCACGGACGCGACCGTGATCCAGACCCGGCACCGCATTCCCGAGGCGTCGCTGCATGCCCGACAGGTGCTGGTCTATCAGGTGCCGATCCCCGAGCCGCTGCGCTTCCTCGAGCCGCGCGAGACCGAGACGCGGCGCATGCACGCGCTCGCCGAATACGGGCTGATGCACGTCAAGCTCTACGAGGACATCGCGCGCTTCGGCCATATCGCGACCGCCTACGCCTATCCGGTGAAGGTGAACGCACGCTACGTGATGGACCCGTCGCCGACGCCGAAATTCGACAATCCGAAGATGGACAATTGCGCGGCGCTGCAACTGTTCGGCGCCGGCCGCGAGAAGCGCATCTACGCGATCCCGCCCTACACCACCGTGATGTCGCTGGACTTCGAGGATCACCCGTTCACGCGCTACCGCTTCAACGCGCCCTGCGCGCTGTGCGGCGCCGACAATTCCTATCTCGACGAGATCATCACCGACGACAAGGGCGGGCGGATGTTCGTCTGCTCCGACACGGACTTCTGCGAGCAGCGCCAGGCCGCCGGCCATCACGGCACCGAGAGCGCAGCGCCGCACAAGGAGAAGGCGCATGTCTGAGCTCTCGAGCCTCGACAACGACGAGCCGTTGCTGGTGGCCGAGGGGCTTGCCAAGAATTACGGCCGGCTTACCGCCTGCCGCGACGTCTCGTTCGCGCTCTATCCCGGCGAGGTGCTGGCGATCGTCGGCGAGTCCGGCTCGGGCAAGTCGACGCTGCTGCAGCTGCTCTCGGCGCAGCTCGCGCCGAGCGCGGGCCGGGTGTGCTACCGGATGCGCGACGGCGTGCTGCGCGATCTCGCTGAACTCGGCGAGGCCGAGCGGCGCTTCCTGTTCCGCACCGACTGGGGCTTCGTGCACCAGGACCCGGCGCAGGGGCTGCGCATGGGCGTCTCGGCCGGCGCCAATGTCGGCGAGCGGCTGATGGCGGTCGGCTGGAATCATTACGGCCGCATCCGTGACACCGCGTCGACCTGGCTGGAGCGGGTCGAGATCGATACCGGCCGCATCGACGATGCGCCGAAGACCTATTCCGGCGGCATGCGGCAGCGGCTGCAGATCGCCCGCAACCTCGTCACCGAGCCGCGGCTGGTGTTCATGGACGAGCCGACCGGCGGCCTCGACGTCTCGGTGCAGGCCCGCCTGCTCGACCTGATGCGCAACCTCGTCAGCGAGCTCGGGCTCGCCGCGATCGTCGTGACCCACGATCTCGCCGTGGCGCGGTTGCTTTCGCATCGCGTGATGGTGATGAAGGGCGGCCGCGTCATCGAGACCGGCCTCACCGACCAGGTGCTCGACGATCCGCGTGAGCCCTATACGCAGCTGCTCGTTTCCTCGATTCTTCCGCCATGAGCGTGCCAATGACCGCGATGATCGAACTTGCCAACGCCGAGAAGACCTTCACCATGCATCTGCAGGGCGGCGTCGAACTGCCCGTGGTGCGCGGCGTCTCGTTCCACGCCGATCCGGGTGAGTGCGTGGTGCTGTCGGGCCCGTCGGGCGCCGGCAAATCCTCCATCCTGAAGATGATCTTCGGCAACTATCGCTGCGACAGCGGCCGGATCGGCATCCGCCATCACGGCATGGTTGTCGACCTTGCCACCGCCGAGCCGCGCCAGGTGCTGAGCATCCGCCGCTCGACCATCGGCTATGTCAGCCAGTTCCTGCGCGCTGTGCCGCGGGTGGCGACGATCGACGTCGTCGCCGAGCCTTTGATCGTCAACGGCGTGGCGCGCGAGGAGGCCCGCGCGCGCGCCGGCCAGCTGCTGCGCCGGCTCAACATTCCGGAGCGGCTGTGGACCTTGCCGCCCTCCACCTTCTCCGGCGGCGAGCAGCAGCGCGTCAACATCGCGCGCGGCTTCATCTCGGACCTGCCGATCCTGCTGCTGGACGAGCCGACCGCTTCGCTCGATGCGGCGAATCGCGCCGTGGTGGTCGAGCTGATCGCGGAGAAGAAAACCAAGGGCGTCGCGATGGTCGCCATTGTCCATGACGACGAAATCCGTCATCTGATTGCCGACCGCATCGTCGATGTGACCTCGTTCGCGGCTGCTGCCTGAAGGACCGTTTGAAATGACCGCCAAGCAAGACACTATCATCGGCAACGCCCGGCTGGTCCTCGCCGATCGCGTGATCGAGCAGGGCTGGGTCGCGATTGCTGATGGCAAGATCGCCGAGTTCGACGAGGGCAGGGCGCCCGAGGCCGCCGAGGATGCCGGCGGCGATCTCCTGATGCCCGGGCTGATCGAGCTGCACACCGACCATCTCGAGATGCACTATGTGCCGCGGCCGAAGGTGTTCTGGAATCCGGTCGCGGCCGTGATCTCCTATGACGGGCAGCTCGCGACCTCAGGCATCACCACGGTGCTGGATTCGCTGCGGGTCTGGCGCGAGGACGGCGCCGAGGATGTCGACGGCCGCGCCGGCGTGCTGGCGGCGGCGATCGCGGCGGCGCGCGAGGAGAATCTGCTGCGCGCCGATCACTTCCTACATCTGCGCTGCGAGGTCCCGATGCCGGACGTGGTCGCCGAGGCCAAGGAGCTGATCGACCGGCCGGACGTGCGGCTGATGTCGCTGATGGACCACACGCCGGGCCAGCGCCAGTTCCGCGACGAGGTCAAGCTGCGCGACTACTATCGCGGCAAGGGCGGCGGTATGACCGACGCCCAGCTCGACGTGCTGTTCGCACGGCGCTTCGCCTATCAGAAGGAATATGCGGTGGCGAACACCCGCGCGATCGTCGCGCTGGCGCATGAATACCGGATCCCGCTGGCGAGCCATGACGACACCACGGATGAGAACGTGGTCGACGCCGTCAACGACAAGGTCGCGGTGGCAGAGTTCCCGACCACGATGGAAGCCGCGCGAGGCTTGCACGCCGCCGGCATCGACATCCTGATGGGCGCGCCGAATGTGGTGCGCGGCGGCTCGCACTCCGGCAACATCGCGGCCGTCGATCTCGCCAATGAGGGCATGCTCGATATCCTGTCGTCGGACTACATCCCGTCCAGCCTTTTGATGGCGGCGCTGCAGCTGCCGCGGCATGTGCCGGCGATCGATCTCGCTTCCGCCGTGCGCACCGTGACCAAGACGCCGGCCGAAGCGGTCGGGCTCACCGACCGCGGCGAGATCGCGGTCGGCCGGCGCGCCGACCTGATCCGCGTGCACGTTGCGCGCGATCTGCCTGTCGTGCGCAGCGTCTGGCGCGGGGGAGGGAGGGTCGCATGACCGATGCATCCGTCGTCGCCGACCGGCGCGCCGGAATCGGTCCCGGCCGGCTGATCCTGGTGGTCGGCCCGAGCGGCGCCGGCAAGGATACGCTGCTGGGGTTCGCCAAGGCGGCCTGTGGCGATGATCGCGATGTCGTGTTTCCCCGTCGACTGATCACCCGCCAGGCCTCGGCGTCGGAGGACAATGAGGAGGTCAGCGCGGAGAGCTTCCAGCGCGCGGTAGCCGCCGGCGACTACGCCATGCACTGGGAAGCGCACGGCCATCGCTACGCGCTGTCGCGGTCGATCAACGACGATATCGGCGCCGGGCGCACCGTGATCGCGAACGTCTCGCGCACCGTGATCGCCGCGGCGCGCCGCAACTATGCCAATGCTGTCGTGGTGCTGGTCACGGCGCCGCCGGATGTGCTGGCCGCGCGGCTCGCGATGCGGGCGCGCAGCAGCGACGGCCTTCTCGAGCGGCGGCTGGCCCGCACCGTCGACGAGAGCACGTCGACGCCCGATTTCACCATCGTCAATTCCGGCACCGCCGACTATCATGCGCGACAGCTTGTCCGCATCATCAAGGGCGAACGCTGGGACGACTAGCAACCATAGGAGAACGGCACGAATGTCGGTGATCGAAACGGTCGAGCAGCTTGAGGCGATCTACGGCTTCCCGAACGACGCGTCGACCGTGAAGGTCGCCGATCACGTGACGCCGCTCTATCGTGTGCTCATCGAGAAGTCGCCGTTCGTGTCGCTTGCGACCGCAGGCCCCGAAGGGCTCGATTGCTCGCCGCGCGGCGACCTGCCGGGCTTCGTGCGCATCCATGATGCGAAGACGCTGATGATGCCGGATCGCCGCGGCAACAATCGCTGCGATTCGCTGCGCAACATCGTTCGCGATCCCCGCGTCGGCTTGCTGTTCCTGATTCCGGGCTCAGGCAGCACGCTGCGCGTCAACGGCCGCGCTTATGTCACGGCCGAACCGGAGCTGCTCGCCTCCTTCATGATGGAAGGCAAGGCACCGCGCACGGTGATCGTAATGCATGTGGAGGAGATCTATTTCCAGTGTGCGCGCGCGATCGTGCGCTCCGATCTCTGGAATCCGGACAAGCGGGTCGATCCGAAGGTCTTGCCGACGCCGGGCCAGATCCTCGCCGAGATGAGCGAGCACACGGTCGGCGGCGAAAAATACGATCGGGAATGGCCGGAGCGCGCGCGACAGACGATGTGGTGATGCGCCCGGACGGTTGGGAAGCATGATCCGGAAAAGTGCGAAGCGGTTTTCCCTGCGACAAACGCGAAGCGTTTGCGCGGAGATCATGCTCAAACAAAAGCGCTATAGCGCGCTGACGATTGAACCCATCGCGCTTTAGGCCTCGGCGGCGCGGTCTTCCCAGTCCTCCCAGGTCACGTCAGCATTGATCTCGAGGTAGCGCGCAACGGCGACGCCGATGGTCGGGAAGAAGTTGTTTTCGCCAAGTTGCGCCAGCAGGCCGAATTTCTTCAGCTTGTCCTTGACGGGATCCTTGAGCTCGGCAAAGCACAGCTCGATCTTCTGTGCATGCAATGCCTCGTCGAGCTCGGCGAGAATGTCGCCGGCGGTCACGTCCACGCTGGTGACCGGCTCGGCCGTGACCACCAGCCAGCGCACCGGCGTCGGGGATTTCGCCACGGCATCCAGCGCGCGTTCCTTGAAGAACTCGGCATTGGCAAAGAACAGCGGCGCATCCCACCGGAACAGCACCAAGCCGGGGATCTGGCGCGCGTCCGGGTATCGCGTGATGTCGTGATAGCCCTTCACGCCGGAGGCGCGGCCCAGCACGGCGGAATGCGGCCGCCAGCCGTCCCACAGGAATTCGACGATCGCGAGCACGATGGCGAGGCCTATTCCGGGGATCACGCCCAGCACGGCCACGCCGACAAAGCAGACCATCGATAGCCAAAACTCCCACTGCTGAATGCGGTAGATTCGCCTGAGGTCGCCGATCTCAAACAGGCCGAGCGCAGCGGCGATGACGACGGCCGCCAATGCTGCGTTGGGCAAGTGCTGCAGCAAATTCGGCGCTATCAGCAGCAGGAAGGCGATGGCCAGCGCGCCGATGACGCTGGTCAATTGCGTGCGCGCTCCGGCAGCTTCCGCAACGGGCGTTCGCGATCCGCTGCTGCTGATCGGAAAACCCTGAAAGAAGCCGGCCGCCAGATTGGCCGCGCCGAGCCCCACCATCTCCTGGTTGGGATCAACGCGATCGCCCAATCGTCCTGCATAGGCGCGCGACAGGACGCTGGTATCGGCGAACGACACCAGCGCGACGGCGCAGCCGCCGATCAGCACCTGCACGATGTCGCCATAGCCGATCCGGGGAATGGCAAATCCCGGCAAGCCCTGGGGAAGCGAACCCAGGACCGTCACGCCGAAGCGGGCCCCGAGATCGAGAACCCCGGTGACGACCGTCGCGGCGACGACGGCAATGAGAATGCCGGGCAACCGCTTGTTCCGGGCTAGCAGCAGGATCACCGCCAGCGTCGCAAGGCCGATCCCGAGGGTCGCCCAATTCGTCTTTCCGTCGACGATTGCTCCGATGACCGCCCAGAGGCTGCGCAGAGGTCCATCGCCTTCAATGGAAAAGCCGAACAGCTTTGGCAGCTGGCTGATCAGCACGGTCAGGGCAATGCCGTTCATGTAGCCGTAGCGGATCGGCTTGGAGAGAAGCTCGGTCAGGAATCCCAGCCGCGCGATACCCGCGACGATGCATATCGTCCCGGAGACCACCGCCATCATGGCGGCCAGGGTTGCCGCACGCATCGGATCGCCGCCAGACAGCGGAGCGACGACGCCGAGGATGATGGCCGCAAGCGCCGAGTCCGGCCCAAGGACAAGGATGCGGCTCGGCCCGAACAGCGCGTAGACGAGCAGCGGGATGATCGTCGCATAGAGCCCGTAGATGCCGGGCAGGCCGGACGCCTCCGCATAGGCGATGCCGACCGGGACCAGCATGGTCGCGAGCACCAGCCCGGCGACGATGTCGTGTGGGAGCCACGCCGCTTGATATCGACGCAGCGTGGTGAGACCCGGCAGCCAGCCGGTCCAATGCTTCATCGCCGGTCACTCCCAACGTCGTTGGGGCCGCAGGCGCTTGACGTGAACCGCTCTACCCCTTCAACCGCTTTAACCCTTCGCCTGCTCATCAAACGCCTTCAGCGACACCGCTGCAATCTCGCGCAGCGCGTTGCGGTCGGCGCCCGAGGAAGCCATCACGCACATGCCTGATGTCACCGCGGAGAGATAGCGGGCAAGGGTGGCCGGATCGGCGCTTTCGCCCAGGTCGCGTTCGGCCTTCGCGCGGACAAAACGTTCGTGCAACTGGTCCTCGGTTCGGGTGCGGCGCGCTGCCAGTTCAAATGGAACATTCTCCGAGCCGGTACCGCAGGCAAGGCCGCCCTGCACCAGCAGGCAGCCGGGCGGGTTGGCGGGATCGGTCTGGGCGTCCGCGTGCTCCATGAGAAATCGTTCGGCCACCTCTCGGGCGGTGGCGGCGCCCAAAACCTTTTCCATCCAGGCGTCGCGCTTCTCGGTGTAGCGGTCGAGCGCGGCCTTCAGCAGGCCCTCCTTGCTGCCAAAGGCGGCGTAGAGGCTGGGCGGATTGATATTCATCGCCTCGGTGAGCTGGGCGATCGTCGCGCCCTCGTAACCGTGGCGCCAGAACACGTCCATGGCCTGGTCCAAAGCGGCGTCCGCGTCGAAAGCGCGGGGGCGTCCCATTCCCATTTTTCGTTGCTCCGTAAGCCGGGTGCCGTTTCTATGACGGATTGTCCCTGGCTTATCCTCTTGTTGCACGTGATGTTTTTCCGCGACTTCCCATTTCCCCATGAATGAGATAAGAAATTCATAGTGCTTGATACATAAGTATCTTGCGAACCGGCGTCCAGCTCCACATCTGTAGCGAACACTACAGATATCTGGAGCGCGTGAATGCCCTCGTCAATCCAAAATCCCCGTTCCGGCCGCTTCCGACGTGTCGTCGGCGGTATCGTGATCCTTGGCGCCCTCGCGGTGGCCGGTTCGATCGCGACCGGCCACTATTTCCATGCCGCACAGGCGACCGCGACTGCCGCGGCCCCCGAGCCGGCGGTCCCGGTCACCGTTGCCGTGATCCAGCCGCGGCCGACCACGCTGTTCGATGACTTCTCGGGCCGGCTCGAAGCCGTCGACCGGGTTCAGCTCCGGCCGCGGGTGGCGGGCGCGATCCTTTCGACCAACTTCACCGAGGGCGCGCTGGTGAAGTCCGGCGACATCCTGTTCAAGATCGACCCCGCGCCCTACGCCGCCGAGGTCGATCGCGCCCAGGCGCAGCTCGAGGCCGCCAAGGCCCGCGTCGTGTTCACCACGAGCGAAGTCGAGCGCGGCGCGCAGCTGGTTGGCAACAACATCGTGACCAGGCGCGATTTCGACCAGCGCGACAATGCCAATCGCGAGGCAGTCGCCAACGTCAAGGCCGCCGAGGCCGCGCTGCAGACGGCCAAACTCAATCTCGACTACACCGAGGTGCGGGCGCCGGTCGACGGCCGGGTCGGCAGGATCGAGGTCACCGTCGGCAATCTCGTCGCCGCCGGCACCTCGTCACCGGTCCTGACCTCGCTGGTCTCGGTCAATCCGATCTATGCGAGCTTCGATGCCGATGAGGAAGCGGTGCTGCGCGCGCTGAACTCGATCGCGGATGCCTCCGGCAAGCGCGGCAATCTCGACCAGATTCCGGTCGACATGGTGACGTCGGGCGGCCTCAGCGCCAAGGGGCACATCCAGCTCATCGACAACCAGGTCAACGGGCAGAGCGGCACCATCCGAGTCCGCGCCGTGTTCAAGAACGATGACGGCCGATTGATCCCGGGGCAATTCGCCCGTGTGCGCATGGGCCAGCCCAAGCAGCAGACGCTAGTGCTGATCGACGAGCGCGCCGTCGGCACCGACCAGGACAAGAAGTTCGTGATGCTTGTCGGCGACGACAGCCGCGCCGTCTATCGTTCCATCACGCTTGGCGGCTCGGTCGATGGCCTGCGGATCGTCACCGCCGGCCTGAAATCCGGCGACCGCATCGTCGTCAACGGCCTGCAGCGCGTGCGTCCCGGCGCGCTCCTGAAGATGGAAGTCGCCGAAATGGGCGCGCGCGGCATGAAGCAGGCATCCACTGAAACCAACCAGCACGTCGTGCAGCGCTAGGCGCTGCACGCGGGGGCGGAGCCATGAATCTCTCAAAATTCTTTATCGACCGGCCGATCTTCGCCGGCGTGCTTTCGATCCTGATCTTCCTGGCCGGGCTGATCTCGCTGCTGGCGATGCCGATCTCGGAATATCCCGACGTGGTGCCGCCGTCGGTCGTGGTGCGCGCGACCTATCCCGGCGCCAATCCGAAGGTGATCGCCGAGACGGTCGCGACCCCGATCGAGGAGCAGATCAACGGCGTCGAAGGCATGCTCTACATGTCGAGCCAGGCGACCACCGACGGCGCGATGACGCTGACGGTGACGTTCCGGCTCGGCACCGACCCCGACAAGGCGACCCAACTGGTGCAGAATCGCGTGCAGCAGGCCGAGCCGCGCCTGCCGGCTGTGGTGCGCCAGCTCGGCATCATCACCAAGAAGAGCTCGCCCGACCTCACCATGGTCGTGCATCTGCTGTCGCCGAACAACCGCTATGACATGACGTATCTGCGCAACTACGCGGTACTCAACGTCAAGGACCGGCTGGCGCGGATCGACGGCGTCGGCGACGTCCAGCTCTATGGCGCCGGCGACTATTCGATGCGGGTCTGGGTCGATCCGCAGAAAGCCGCCGAGCATTCGCTGACCGCGAGCGACGTCGTACGCGCGATCCAGGCCCAGAACGTCGAGGCTGCCGCCGGCGTGGTCGGCTCCTCGCCCAGCGTCAAGGGCATCGACCTCCAGCTCTCCGTCAACGCCGAGGGACGGCTCTCGACCGAGGAGCAGTTCGGCGACATCGTGGTGAAGACAGGTTCGGCTGGCGAGGTGGTGCGGCTGCGCGACGTCGCGCGGGTCGAGCTCGGCGCCTCCGAATACGGCCTGCGCTCGCTGCTTGACAACAAGCAGGCGGTCGCGATCCCGATCTTCCAGGCGCCGGGGTCGAATGCGCTGGAGATCTCCGACCATGTCCGCGCCACGATGGCCGAGATCAAGAAGAACATGCCGGAAGGCGTATCCTACCAGATCGTCTACGATCCGACGCAATTCGTGCGTTCGTCGATCGAGGCTGTCATCCATACGCTGCTCGAGGCGATCGCGCTTGTCGTGCTGGTGGTGATCCTGTTCCTGCAGACCTGGCGTGCCTCGATCATTCCGCTGATCGCGGTCCCGGTGTCGATCGTCGGCACCTTCGCGGTGATGCATGTGTTCGGCTTCTCAATCAACGCGCTCAGCCTGTTCGGCCTGGTGCTGGCGATCGGCATCGTGGTCGACGATGCCATCGTCGTGGTGGAGAACGTCGAGCGCAACATCGAATCCGGCCTGTCGCCGCGCGATGCCACCAACCAGGCGATGCGCGAAGTGTCCGGCCCGATCATCGCGATCGCGCTGGTCCTGATCGCGGTGTTCGTGCCGCTCGCCTTCATCTCCGGCCTCACCGGACAGTTCTACAAGCAGTTCGCGCTGACGATTGCGATCTCGACCGTGATATCAGCGATCAATTCGTTGACGCTGTCGCCGGCGCTGTCGGCTCTGCTGCTGAAGGGACATCACGAGCCGAAGGACTGGCTGACCCGGATCATGGAAAGGTCGCTTGGCTGGTTCTTCCGCGGCTTCAACAAGGTCTTCACCAAGTCCTCCGAGAACTACGGCCGCACCGTCACCAAGGTGATCTACGGCAAGGCCGTGGTGATCGGCCTCTATGTGCTGCTGATCGGCCTGACCGGCGTTCTGTTCAAGCAGGTGCCGAGCGGATTCGTGCCGGGCCAGGACAAGCAGTATCTGGTCGGCTTTGCCCGCCTGCCCGATGGCGCGACGCTCGACCGCACCGAGGAAGTGATCCGCAAGATGAGCGACATCGCGCTGACCCAGCCCGGCGTCGAAAGCTCGGTGGCGTTCCCCGGCCTGTCGATCTCCGGCTTCACCAACTCCTCCAACGCCGGCATCGTGTTCTCGACCTTGAAGCCATTCGACGAGCGAAAGGATCCCTCGCTCAGCGGTCCGGCGATCGCGGCGGCGCTCAACAAGAAATATGCCGGCATCCAGGATGCCTTCATCGCCATGTTCCCGCCGCCGCCGGTCAACGGCCTCGGCACCATCGGCGGCTTCAAGCTGCAGATCGAGGACCGCGCCGGCCTCGGCTATGAAGCGCTGAACGACGCGACCAAGGCGTTCATGGCGGCGATGCAGAAGGCGCCGGAGATTGCCGGCGTGTTCTCGAGCTTCCAGGTCAACGTGCCGCAGCTGTTCGCCGATATCGACCGTACCAAGGCGTTGCAACTCGGCGTGCCCGTCACGGAGGTCTTCAACACGCTGCAGATCTATCTCGGCTCCTACTATGTGAACGACTTCAACAAATTCGGCCGCACCTACTCGGTCTATGTGCAGGCCGACGCGCCGTTCCGCGCGCGTGCCGACGACATCAGGCAGTTGAAGGTGCGCTCGTCGTCGGGCGACATGGTGCCGCTGTCGGCGTTGCTGAAGGTCCGCCAGAGCGCGGGTCCGGAACGCGCGATCCGCTACAACGGCTTCCTGTCGTCGGACATCAACGCGGCTGCCGCGCCGGGCTATTCCTCCGGCCAGGCCCAGGAGGCGGCGACGCGGATCGCGGCCGAAGTGCTGCCGCCCGGATTCGCTTTCGAATGGACCGACCTGACCTATCAGGAGTTCATCGCCGGCAACTCCGGAATCTGGGTGTTTCCGCTGGCGATCCTCCTGGTGTTCCTGGTGCTCGCCGCGCTCTATGAGAGCCTGGCGCTGCCGCTCTCGATCATCATGATCGTGCCGATGGGGCTCTTGGCCGCGATGTTCGGGGTCTGGCTGTCGAAGGGCGACAACAACGTCTTCACCCAGATCGGCCTGATCGTGCTGGTCGGATTGTCGGCCAAGAACGCCATCCTGATCGTCGAATTCGCGCGCGAGCTCGAATTCGCCGGGCGGTCACCGATCCGCGCCGCGATCGAGGCGAGTCGCTTAAGGCTGCGACCGATTCTGATGACGTCGATGGCCTTCATCATGGGCGTGCTGCCGCTGGTGCTGTCGACCGGCGCGGGCTCGGAGATGCGGCGCGCGATGGGCGTTGCGGTGTTCTCCGGCATGATCGGCGTCACGGTGTTCGGCCTGTTCCTGACGCCGGTGTTCTACGTGCTGCTGCGCAGCCTCACCGGGATGAAGCCGCTGACGCAGCACGGCGAGACGACCATCCCCGGAAAAGCACACGCGGCATGATGCCGCGTGTGCAGAGCGTTTTCGAGCGAAGTGGATACCGGTTCGCGTGAAGAAAACGCGGCAAGACAAAAAAACGAGAGCTTCAGCTTTGATTCAATCAAAACTGAAGCTCTCGTTCGTGTCAGCTTCGAACAGAATCAGGCTGCGATATCGAGCAGCAATTGTGACGAACCGCGGACCAGCACCTTGCGGCCCGCGGGCGTCAGTTCAAACGAATCGCCGCGCACCGCAACATAGCCGAGCGTGATCAGGCTCTCGACGGCAAACCGGTTCAGCCGGGTAGGGTTTGCTGCGGGAGCCCGCAGCGCTTTCAGCGCATCCCATTGATCGGGTCTGAGTTCGAATTCTTCGCTCATCGGTCCAGGCACTCCAGAAGTTCTTGGCGTGCGAGATACAGAGCGCAGATGAATTTCGTGCGACCACAACGAGTCAGGATTTCGATTTATGTGGACGCGTCGTCACATCGCCGTGTCATTGGAATACTTCAATTTTTTCGAATCATTGCGGCGCAATAACGCGTGATTTCGTCACAGTGATTAATCCCAAATTGTCACACAGGTTAATCGTCTCGATTAACCGCGCCGCACACTTGCGCCGCCATCGACCGGCAACGTGACGCCGGTCACGAAGTTTGCTTCATCGGAGGCGAGAAACAGCGCGGCATTGGCGACGTCCCAGCCGGTGCCCATCTTGTGACGCAGCGGCACCTTGCTGTCGCGCTCGGCCTCGACCTCGGCGCGGCTCTTCTTGAATTCGCGGGCGCGGGTGTCCACCGCCATCGGCGTGTTCATCAATCCCGGCAGGATCACGTTTGCGCGAATGCCATATTGCGCATTCTGGTAGGCGAGCTGTTCGGTGAAGGCGATCATCGCCGACTTGGTCGCCTTGTAGGCGACGTAGGGATAGGTCGTGATCGCGGCCATCGACGAGATGTTGATGATCGAGCCGCGCTGCTGCGCGCGCATGATCGGGATCACATGCTTGGCGGCGAGGATGCAGCTCTTCAGATTGATCGCCACGCAGCGGTCGAACGCCTCCTCGGTGATATCAAGCAGTTCGGCATCGCCGCCGGAGAGGCTGACGCCGACATTGTTGTGCAGGATGTCGACACTGCCCCAGCGGCCATGTGCGTCCGCCACCATCGCCTTGATGTCAGCATTTTTGGTGACGTCGGCCTTGAAGGCGACTGAAGTCCCGCCCTTGGCCGCGATCAGGTCGACCGTCTCCTGCGCCGAAGCCAGATTGTAATCGACGCACAGCACCCTGGCGCCTTCGCGCGCGAAGGTCAGCGCGGTGGCGCGGCCGTTGCCGATGCCCTCGCCGGGGCTTTGGCCTGCACCGACGACGATGGCGACGCGATCTTGCAGGCGCATCTCACTTCACTCCCTGTAGCGGGTACTGCTGCAGTACCTCCTTGTAGTAAGGTTCGTTGTCGATCTGCATGGTGGCGAGCACCCGCACCACGGCGCAGTAGAACGCGATCGTCAGCACGAGGTCAGTCATGTGCTCGTCGGAGAGATGTTGCTTGATCTCGGCGAAGGTCGCATCCGACATCGCGAGCTCGTGGACCATCTCGCGAGCGCCCTTGAGGATCGCTTTCGCCAGCGGCTCGAGCTTCGACGGCTTGCCACTGGTCTCCGCGATCAGGCCCTTTATATCCTCGTCGGTGACGCCAAACTCCTTGCCGATCTTCACATGGTGGGTGAATTCGTATTCCGACTGCTCGAGCCAGCCGACCTGCAGGATCGCGAGTTCGCGTAAGCGCGGATCGAGCTTGCTCTTGAAGCGGATATAGCCGCCGACGCCGTTGAAGGCGCGCGCCATGTCCGGCGAGTTCACCAGCAGCTTGTGCAGATTGGTGTTGCGCTTGAGCATGTCGCGATATTCGGGGGCGACCTGATCGGCTTCGAGATAGGGCAGGCGGGCCATTGTTGTTGTCCTTGTTTCGGCGGCTTGCGGAAGAGGCGGCTGTTGTTTCAGCCGTAGAGGGCTTTGTGCTCGCTTTCGTAGTTGGCGTAGGAATCCTTCATGCTGGCGCCGTTGAGCAGCATCGTTCCGACCACCGCGTTGTCGGCATCGAACACGGTCGAGCGCACCCACATGCTCTCGGTGCGCTTGCTGCCGGAAAGCGCCACGACCTCGCGCTCGACCCAATAGGTCTCGCCGGGGAAGAGCGGCCCGCGCAGAAGACGGATCTCCTGGTCGGCGAACAGCCCGACGGCGGGGCCGCGGACCGGCAGCCGGTCCTCGCGCGCGCGGTACTGGAACAGCACGCTCAGCATCTCCATCGGGATGATGGCGCGGCCCCAGGGATTGTGCTCCAGCGAATAATAATCCGACGGCTCGGTGATCACCCTGAGCTTGTCGGCAAGCGAAAATGGATAGAGATCGCCCATGTTCTGGTCGAAATCCATCTTGATCGCCTGCCGCGGCGTCTTCATGCCGACCTTGATGTCGGCGAGGATCACGGGATCGGTCAGCGGCTTCAATTCGCCGAGCCGGCGGCTGAGCGCCGTCTCGTTGCCGTCGCCATCGATCGAGGCGGTGCCGCGCAGGATCTCGGTGCCGTCACGCTTGACCATCCCGATCGTGCAAACGGTCTGGCCCGGCTTCGGCTTCTCGATCTGGGCCTGCACCTCTTCGCCTTCGAACACCGGGTTGCGGTAATGCGCGGATAGGCAGCCAGTGATGAACCAGGCGCGGCCCCAGATCCGCTCGCACAGCGGCGCGAACTGGCTGAAATGGGTCGGTCCCTCGATCGTGCCGCCGCGAAAGCCGAGCTTCTGCGCGGTTGCATCGTCGTGAATCGAGGCGTGGGAGTCGTAGGTCTGGGCCTGCAGCATCTGCTTCGGGCTGCGCCAGGGACCCACCAGCAGATTGCCGTTCTCCACGATTTCCGTCGTGAATGCGGATTCGACTGTAATCATCCTTGGTCTCCCTTTGCGCGCCACCGTTTCAAAGATGCCGGGGTTCGGCAAGGCCTTGCAGAACGGCAAGGCCTCGCTTGGGCAACATGAGATATGTGCTGCGGCCATGGAACGGGGCTGTTCATGCATAACAAAATCAGTGCATGCTGATGCATGATCATTTCGGAAGATAATCAGACCGGTCCGGACCGGCGTGGCTGACTGACGGGGAAACTGATGGCGTTGATGGAAGTTGGACTGGACGACAAGTACCGGTTGGATACGAAACGAATCTTCCTCTCCGGTACCCAGGCGCTGGTCCGATTGCCCATGTTGCAGCGCGAACGCGACCGCGCGCAGGGGCTGAACACCGCCGGTTTCATCTCCGGTTACCGCGGCTCGCCGCTCGGCATGTACGACCACGCGCTGTGGCGGGCGAAGTCCTTCCTCAGGGAACATGACATCGCCTTCGTCCCCGGCCTCAACGAGGATCTGGCGGCGACCGCGGTGTGGGGCAGCCAGCAGGTCGGCATGTTCCCCGGCGCCAAGGTCGATGGCGTGTTCGGCATCTGGTACGGCAAGGGCCCAGGCGTCGACCGCTCGCTCGATGCGCTCAAGCACGCCAATTCCGCCGGCACCTCGCCGAACGGCGGCGTGATCGCGCTGGCCGGCGACGACCATGGCTGCCAATCCTCCACCCTGGCGCATCAGAGCGAGCAGGTGTTCGCCTCGGCGCTGATGCCGGTGGTCAATCCGGCGACGCTGCAGGATTATCTCGACCTCGGCATCCTCGGCTTCGCGCTGTCGCGCTATTCCGGCTGCTGGGTCGGCTTCAAGGCGATCTCGGAGACGGTGGAAAGCTCGGCCTCGATCGTCAGCGATCCCGATCGCATCAAGATCATCATGCCCGACGATTTCGAGATGCCGCCGGACGGGCTCTCGATCCGCTGGCCGGATCCGCCGCTCGAAGCCGAGCGCAGGCTGCACGGGCCCAAGATGGAGGCGGTCGCGGCCTTCGCCCGCGTCAACCGCTTCGATCGCATCGTGCTGGATTCGAAGCCGGCGCGGCTCGGCATCATGGCGACCGGCAAGGCCTATCTCGATCTGCGCCAGGCGCTCGCCGATCTCGGCATCACCGATGCCGATGCGCAGGCGCTCGGGCTGCGCATCTACAAGGTGGCGCTGACCTGGCCGCTCGAAGCGCGCGGCGCGCGCGCCTTCGCCGAGGGCCTGCAGGATGTGCTGGTCGTCGAGGAGAAGCGCGGCTTCATCGAGGACCAGCTGGTCCGCATCCTCTACAACATGGACGCCTCCAAGCGTCCCTCGGTGGTCGGCAAGCGCGACGAGAGCGGCGCTCCCTTGCTGCCGAGCGAGGGCGAGCTGACGCCGACCATGGTCGCCGCCGCCGTGGTGGCGCGGCTGCGCCGGCTCGGTCACCGCAGCCCGCTGCTGGAGCAGCGTTTGGCAAAACTCGAGGCGTTCGATCGCCCCGCCGAGGGCACGGGCACCGCGAAGCTGCAGCGCACGCCGTATTTCTGCTCGGGCTGCCCACACAACTCGTCGACCAAGATCCCCGAGGGCAGCCGCGCCATGGCTGGCATCGGCTGCCACGGCATGGCGCTGTCGGTGCCGAACCGCAACACCCAGACCATCTCGCATATGGGCGCGGAGGGCGTGAGCTGGATCGGGCAGGCGCCGTTCACCAGCGAACAGCATGTGTTCCAGAACCTCGGCGATGGCACCTACACCCATTCCGGCTTGCTGGCGCTGCGCGCAGCGGCCGCGGCCGGCGTCAACATCACCTACAAGATCCTCTACAACGATGCGGTTGCGATGACCGGCGGCCAGCCGGCCGAGGGCGGCTTTACGGTGTCGCAGATCGCACACCAGGTCTGGGCGGAGGGCACCAAGCGGCTCGCGATCGTCTCCGACGATCCAGACAAATATCCCGCCAATTATTTCCCGGCCGGCGCTACCATTCATCATCGCCGCGAGCTCGATGCCGTGCAGCGCATCCTGCGCGAGATCGAGGGCCTCACCGTCCTGATCTACGACCAGACCTGCGCCGCCGAGAAGCGCCGTCGCCGCAAGCGCGGGCTGTTCCCCGATCCGGCCAAGCGCGTCTTCATCAATGAGCGCGTCTGCGAGGGTTGCGGCGACTGCTCGGTGGCGTCGAACTGCGTCTCGGTGCAGCCGCTGGAGACCGAACTCGGCCGCAAGCGCCGCATCGACCAGTCGAACTGCAACAAGGATTTCTCCTGCATCGAGGGCTTTTGCCCGAGCTTTGTGATGGTGCAGGACCCCAAGCTGCGCAAGGCGGACCGCGCTGCCGCCGATCCCAAGGCGTTGTTCGCCGACTTGCCGACGCCGCCTGTGGCCGCGTTGAGCAATCCCTACAACATCCTGATCACCGGCATCGGCGGCACCGGTGTGATCACCATCGGCGCGTTGCTCGGCATGGCCGCGCATGTCGAGGGGCTCGCCTGTTCGACGCTCGACTTCACCGGCCTGTCGCAGAAGAACGGCGCCGTGATGAGCCATGTCCGGCTCGCGCCCGCCTCCGACATGCTGACCACGGTGCGCATCGCACCGGGCAATGCCAACCTGATCCTCGGCTGCGACCTCGTCGTCGCCACCAGCGTGCCGGCGCTGAGCCGCGCCGAGCGCGGCGTCACCCGCGCCGTGGTCAACGCCGATCTCTTGCCGACCGCGAGCTTCGTGATCGATCCCGATATCGACTTCGAAGCCAGCTCGATGCGCGATGCGCTAAACGGCGCGGTGACGCCTGGCGACCTCGATATCCTCGACGCCACCGGGCTTGCCACCGCGCTGATGGGCGACAGCATCGCCACCAACGCCTTCATGCTCGGCTTTGCCTTTCAGCGCGGCGCGATCCCGCTGTCGCTGGAAGCGATCCTGAAGGCGATCGAGCTCAACGGCGCCGCCATCGAGATGAACAAGACCGCGTTCTTGTGGGGCCGGCTCGCCGCGCATGATCTGCAACGCGTGGTCAGCGCCGCACGCTTCAAGAGCGCCGGCGCCGCGCCGGCCAAGAAGACGCTTGATGAGGCGATCGCGTTCCGCGCCAAATTCCTCACCGACTATCAGGACGCGGCCTACGCCAGGCGCTATCTCGACGATGTAGCGCGCGTCCGCACCGCCGAGGCGGCGGCCGCGCCGGGCTCGCAGGACCTGACGGAGGCCTTCGCAAAGGGCCTGTTCAAGCTGATGGCCTACAAGGATGAATACGAAGTCGCGCGGCTCTATTCCGACGGCGAGTTCAGCAAGGCCTTGAGGGAACAATTCCAAGGCAATTCCGGCTTGAAGGTCTTGCTGGCGCCGCCGCTGCTGGCCCAGCGCGATCTCGTCACCGGGCGGCTGCAGAAGCGTGAATTCGGTCCGTGGATCTTCACGGCGTTCGGCATGCTCGCAAGGCTGAAGGGCCTGCGCGGCACCGCCTTCGACATCTTCGGCTATACCGCCGAGCGCAAGATGGAGCGCGCATTGCCGGTCGAGTATTCGGCGATGGTCCTGCGTCACCTCGACGGCAAGAAGCCGCTCGACTTGCCGCGCCTCGTGGCGCTGGCGAAGGCTGCGGAGCTCGTGCGTGGTTATGGCCACATCAAGGAGGGCAACGTCGCCCGCTACCGCACCGAATGCGCTCGGCTGGAGCGCGCGATCAGCCAGCCGCTGGCGCAGGCGGCGGAGTAAGGCCGGGGAACTTTCCACAGCCGCCCTGGTTGACCGGCAACCCTGCCTGCAAGCGGTGGCTGGATTCGTACGCCCGAGCCCCTACATGATGGCTGTCTGTTCGAGTGATTTCAGGAGGCCGTTTGATGGTCCTGAAAAACGCTTTTGTTGCAACCGTTTGTACCGCGTGCCTGGCTTTGGGCGGCGTGGCGTTGGCTGACGAGTATCGCCCCAGCGAGTTCTTCAGCCTCGATCTTTCACGCGCAGTGTTGTCGCCGAAGCCGCTTGGCCCGCCGGCGCAGTTCGAGCCCGTTCCGGTCGAGGCGAAGACCGACCATGGCCCCGATCAGCATGCGAATGTCGAGCCGCAGGTCGAGGAGCCGAAAGTCGCGCCGAAGAAAGCCGTGCGGACCACCAGGGTGACCGCGCCGCACGAGAAGAAGCGCGCGGAAGCGCGCGTGCCCGCCCGTGCCAAGCTCGCGCGCCGCCACTCGAACCCGCTCGATGCGGAGGCCCGTGACACACGGATCCAGACCTGGCCGTGCCGCACCGGCGGCATCTGCAACTGGCATCGGTGAGGCGGCGCTCTCGCGCCTCTGCTTTCTCGAAGTGCGTCAATCCTTGACCCGTCATCCTGAGGTGCGAGCGAAGCGAGCCTCGAAGGATGGATCGGCCACGGACGGGCCGTTCATCCTTCGAGACGGCCGCTTCGCGACCTCCTCAGGATGACGGGTTTGGTGCTTGAGCGCTCGATATCCGGGGCCGCCGTCCCAGCAGCCGCCCCCGAGTCATCCCGCCGTCGCAAAACCGTCGGCGGAGAGTCAAGAAACCGTAAGGCCGGAGTCAAGGAGCGCAGGCAAAACCTTCGTTGCGATTCGACGAAGGTTATTCGATGCCGACAGCGAACTCCGCGAGGCGGCGAGGCCTCACCCGGCGCCAGCTTCTGGTGCGCTCGGCGTCGACCGCGGCGCTGGCGGGATTCGGCGCGCTGGCAAGACCGTATCTGAGCCGCGCCGCGGATCGGCCCGCGATTGCGGGCATCCAGTCCGGCGACGTGGCAAGCGATTCCGCTGTCATCTGGGCGCGCGCCGATCGCGCCGCGCGGATGCACATCGAATGCGCCGCGGTCGAAAGCTTCGCCAGCATCCTGCGCACCGTGTCCGCCGATGCGCTGCCCGAGCGCGACTTCACCGCCAAGCTGCTGCTCGACGGCCTGCCGCCGGGCCAGGACCTGTTCTATCGCGTGCGCTTCGAGGACCGCGAGGGCACATCAGGCGAAAGCCGGGTCGGCCATTTCCGAACCGCGCCGGCCGACCGGCGTCCCGTCTCGTTCGTCTGGTCCGGCGACGTCGTCGGGCAGGGCTGGGGCATCGACCCCGCGCGCGGCGGCTTGCGCAGCTACCGCACCATGCTGGACGAGCGTCCGGACTTCTTCATCCATTCCGGCGATCACATCTACGCCGATTGCACGGTGCCGTCGGAGCAGAAACTCCCAAACGGTGAGATCTGGCGCAACATCGTCACCGAGGAGAAATCCGTCGTCGCGCAGAGCCTCGATCAGTTTCGCGGCAACTACAAATACAACTGGCTCGACGAGAGTTTCCGCGCCTTCCACGCCGAGGTGCCGATGTTCGCGCAGTGGGACGACCACGAGGTGGCCGACGACTGGTCGCCACTCGGCACCACCGATGCGACCGGCTATGAGGCGGACGGCAGCTCGCGCCTGGTGGCACGGGCACGCCGCGCCTTCCACGAATTCATGCCCATGCGGCTGATGCCGGAGCGCGATGGCCGCGTCTACCGCAAGATTCCCTACGGGCCGCTGCTCGACGTCTTCATCATCGACATGCGCTCCTATCGCGATTCCAGCTGGAACAAGCAGGGCGATCCGGACCACGCCTGCATCCTCGGCCAGAGCCAGCTCGCCTGGCTGAAGCGGGAGCTGGTGGCGTCGGATGCTGTCTGGAAGGTGATCGCGGCGGATCTGCCGATCGGCCTCGTCAGCCTCGATGCGGTCGCGCTCGGCGACGGGCCGCCCGCGCGGCGCGAGCACGAGATCGCCGATCTGTTGTCCTTCATGAAGCGCGCCGGGGTCCGCAACACGGTGTGGCTCACCGCCGACATGCACTACACCGCCGCGCATCACTATGATCCGAACCGCGCGGTTTTCCAGGAGTTCGAGCCGTTCTGGGAGTTCGTCTCCGGTCCGCTGCATGCCGGCACCTGGTCGCCGGGCGAGCTCGACAACACCTTTGGCCCGAAGGCGATGTACCAGAAGGGCTGCTCGGCCGAGCAGGGCGACAATCTCGCGCCGTGCTTCGAGCTGCAATTCTTCGGCCGCGTCGACATCGACGGCAAGACCGGCGTGATGACGGTGACGCTGAAGGACGTCGACAACCACGACCTCTGGTCGGTCGATATCGAGCCGCGGCCGGACGCGCGGCCCGGCCAGATCATGGCGCAGCACATCTAGCGCCGTCTCTGATCCGTCGCGACATCTTGATTGCCGGCGTCTTGCCCGAGGGCCCGGTTTGCGGGCAGACTGCGTGTCGGCAGTCCTGCCAATTTCATTCCCACGAAACGATTTGCTGGCGTGACGTCGTCGATGGCATCGGCGTCCCACGCGTCAGGAGCTATCCATGGAAAATCTGCAGACACAGGGCATCAGCCTGCCGCAGCTCGGGCTCGGCACCTTCCGCATGCAGGGCGATACCTGCCGCGCGGCGGTCGAGAGCGCGCTTGGGCTCGGCTATCGGCATATCGACACCGCCGAGATGTACGGCAATGAAGAGGCGATCGGGGCGGCGATCGCTGCCTCGAATGTCGCGCGCAGGGACCTGCACGTGACCACCAAGGTCTGGCACGAGAACCTGGCGCCGGATGCGATCCGGACAGCGTTCGACGCCAGCCTGAAGAAGCTGCGGCTCGATCACGTCGATCTCTATCTGGTGCACTGGCCGTCGCGGAGTATGAAGCTGCCTGCCGTCTTCGAGACGCTGATGAAGCTGAGGGAGGAAGGCCGCACCCGCGCGATCGGCGTCGCCAATTTCACCACCGCGCTGCTCAAGACCGTGGTCGAGGACATCAAGGCGCCGATCGCCTGCAACCAGATCGAATATCACGCGATGCTGGACCAGACGCCGGTGCGCAAATATCTCGCCGCGAAATCGATCCCGCTGGTGGCCTATTGTCCGCTCGCCCAGGGCCGCTTCGCCACCGACGAGACGCTGGCGAAAATCGGCAGCAAGCATGATGCGACCGCGGCGCAGGTGGCGCTGAAATGGCTGCTCGATCAGGATGGAGTGGCGGCTATTCCGAAAGCCTCGCGCGCCGAAAGCCAAAAGGCCAATCTCGACGCACTGAAGGTCAAGCTCGACGACGCGGACCGCAAGGCGATTGCGGCGCTGCCCAAGGACATGCGCTGCGTCAATCCGGGGTTTGCGCCGGCGTGGGATTGAGGCCGCTGGCCCTGAGGAAGCAGAAAAGAAAATGGCTCCGTGAGGAGCCATTTTCCGTTGTGTCGGTCCTTAGTAGTGATGACGCTTGATGATCACCGTCCGGTCATGGCCGTGATGCCAGCCATGATGCCAACCGCGATGCCAGCCACGGTCATGGCGCATTTCGGCGCGTGCGCCCCAGCCGCGGTCCCAGTGATGATGACCGCCGTGTCTGATCACGACCGTCTCGGCGCTCGCGATCGACGGAACGGCCACCGCAAGCGCACCAACCGCCGCGAGAACAAAGCCAATCTTTTTCATCTCATCCTCCTCAAATAAGTGAAGAGAAAACCGTGCGGAGATTGAAACGTTCCTCAGGAACCAGAGGAGTTTTCTGAACACTTGTTCAGCAACTGCCTCGAACGCTGCTGCCGTCGCGTGTTGGTGCGCACAACCGATGAGCGAGCGCACGGGCGGCTTTCCCGGCCTTGCCTAACCGCTGCGTCCGACGCATCATCGCGCCATAAAAATCAATGTTCGGGGGGACGTTGCCATGAGCGAATTTTCACGCCGGGATTTTTTGAAAGTGACGGGATCGGCCGCTGCCGCAGCCATCGCGAGGCCGGCCGCTGCGGCGATGGGGCCGGACGACAAGTTCGACCTCGTGATCAAGAACGGCGATGTCATCGATCCCAGCCAGTCGCTGCGCGGCAAGCGCGACATCGGCATCCGCTGGGGCATCATCGAGGCGATCGAAGACGATATCCCGGCTGCTCGCGCCGCCAGGACCATTGACGCGTCGGGCAAGCTCGTGATGCCGGGTCTGGTCGATCTGCACTGCCACGTCTACCCGTACGGATCGGCGATCGGCATTCCCGCCGACGAGCTGGTGCAATTCCAGGGCACCACGACGGTGGTCTCGGCGGGCGACGCCGGCGTCAACAACCTCGCGGCGCTGCGGCGCTTCATCGTCGCGCAATCGCGGGCGCGGATCTACGCCTTCGTCCACATCGCCAACAACGGCCTGTCGGCATTCCCGGTGGCCGAGCTCTACAACATCGACAACGCCCAGGTCGAAGCCTGCGCGATGGCGCTGGCCGAGAACCCCGACTTCCTGATCGGGGTCAAGGTGCGGATGTCGGAAAACGTCATCTTCAAGCACGGCCTCGAGCCGCTGAAGCGCGGCATCCAGGCCTGCGAGATGTGCGGCTGGCCGGCGCGGATGATGGTACATATCGGCGGCGTCGAGACCAGGGAACTGATGTCCGACATCCTCGATCTGCTGCGGCCGGGCGATATCCTGACCCACGCCTATTCCGGCGCGCCGAACATGTCCGGCGCTTTCACCAATATCGTCCAGGAGGGCAAGCTGTTGCCGGCGGCGCTCGCGGCCAAGCAGCGCGGCGTGCTGTTCGACGTCGGCCATGGCGGCGGCAGCTTCGATTTCACGGTGGCCGAAGTCGCGATCCCCGCCGGCTGCGCGCCCGATACGATCTCCTCCGACATCCACGTCTTCTCGGGCAACTCGCCCGGCATTCCGTTCCTGCCGAACGTGATGAGCAAGTTCCTGGCGATGGGCTCGTCGCTGGATCAGGTGGTGGCGATGGCGACCTCGGCGCCGGCGCGGATCATCAACCGGACCCCGAAGGTCGGCACCCTGCAGCGTGGCGCGCCCGGCGACGTCGCGATCATGGATCTCGTCGAAGGCCCGGTCTCCTTCGTCGATACCCGCAACAACAAGCGCGACGGCAATCTGCTGCTAAAGCCGGTGCAGACCGTGGTCAACGGCGTGCCGTTCGGCCGGCCCTATCAGGCGCCGTTCTCGGTGAGGTAGGCGCGCAGATCCGTAGAGCATGATGAGATTCAGATCGAATGGCGACCGCAAGCGCGCTGCGCTCCCTCGCCCCGTTCTTACGGGGAGAGGGTTGGGGTGAGGGGCTGTCTCCGCAAATCCGGTGATAGCTGAGGTTGCGGAGGCTCCCCCTCACCCGGAACGCATCTGACGATGCGTTCCGACCTCTCCCCGCAGGGGCGAGGTGAATCGGAGTCCGCAACTCGCTTCAGCGCAAAGTCATCATGATCTAGCCGCGCTTCTCCACATTGCTGCTGCGCGCCGGCACGCCGAACTCCTTGCGGCACACCTCGGCCAGCGCGGCAACGCCCTCGCGGATCTGCTCGTGCGAGGGGCTGGCGAAGCAGAGGCGGAGCCGGCTGCCGGAATGGGCCTTGCTGGTCGACCATTCCGGTCCCGGATTGATCGAGACGCCGGCGGCAAGCGCCGCCTGATAGAGCTTCAGCGTGTCGACATTGTCGGGCAGCTTGACCCAGAGGAAGATGCCGCCCTTGGGCGCCTCGAATTCGGCCGCGGTGCCGAACTGCTCGTTCAACGCCTCCATCAGCGTATCGAGCTTGGCGCGCAGGCCCTTGGTCAGGCGCGGCACATGGGTCGAAAAATGCGGTGCGCAATATTCCGCGAGCACCATCTGCTCCAGTGCGCCGGAGCCGGCGTCGGTCTTCAGCGGCAGCATTCGCGACATGATCCCCCAGGGCGCGACGATGAAGCCGACCCGTAGCGCAGGCGCGATCGATTTGGAGAACGAGCCGATATGGATCACGCCGCCATGCTTGCTCATCGCATAGATCGCGGGCGGCCGTTCGCCGTTCCAGATCAAATCGGCATAGCAATCGTCCTCGAAGATCGGCACGCCGTATTCCCTTGACAGCTTCAGCATCCCGGCGCGGCGGCTCTCCGGAAGGATCGAGCCGGTCGGGTTCTGCACTGTCGGGATGGTGTAGATGTATTTCGGCGTGATGCCGCGCCGCTTGTGATCGGCGAGTGCCGCAGCCAGCGCATCGATCCTGATGCCCTCGCCATCGAGGGGAATGCCGACCGCATTGACGCCGAGCCGTGTCAGCCGGTTCAGTGAGCCCTGATAGGTTTCCTGCTCGATCAGCACGGTATCGCCCTTGGCGAGCAAGGTGTGATTGACAAGATCGAGCGCCTGCAGCGAGCCGGAGACGATCATGATCTCGTCCGGCGTGCAGGCAATCCCGGCGTCGCGCTTCAGCTTCTCGGTCAGGAACTGGCGCAGCGGAAGATAGCCCTGCGGCCCGTGCGCGAGATTGTAGGTCGCCAGATTCCTGCCCTCGCGCTTCAACACGGCGTTGACCGCCTCCAGCAGCCCGTCGACCGGGACCTGGTCGGGATCGTTGTTGCCGCCGACGAAGCTGTATTTGGCGAGCCCGGTCCAGCGTGCGGCCGGGGCAGGCAGGCCGGCCGCGAGTAGCGGTGTAAAGTCGAACTGGGCTGAGGTGGACATGGACGTTTCGCTCCGTGTTGTTATCGTTGAGAAGGCCGCGGCAAGCGGCCTTCCATGAGGTTAGTTCTTGCCGACCGGCCGGATCGGCCGGCCCTGGCTGATGAAGGCGTAGTGCCCTGCGCCGACACTGCCGACCATCAAGGCCTCGACCGCCGGTTCCGCGATCTCGCCGGCGGCCGCCCAATCGACCACGAAATTCGCGCCGGTGCCGCCGCGGGTATCGGTCGTGGCGATCGCGACCTCGACGGTCGCAAACGGTTTTAGCGCGACCGGCGATTTAAGGTAGCTCTCCACCATCTTGCCTGATGTGTCGAAATAGGCGATCCGCTTCAGCACCAGCGGCTTCGTCTCGGAGGCGTTGTGCACGCTGAGCGTCACCGAAAAATCGGCCCTGAGCTTGCCCTGGCTCATCGACACGCTGGAATACACCGGCACGTAGAATGCACCGGAGGCGGTGAGGCCCTCCGATGGCACCGTCGTCAACGAGTTCGCGAAATTTTGTTCAATACTTGCCGAGGATTGTGCTAGCGCCTCTGACATGCGCACGGTGAGCAGGCAGAGCAAAACTGCGAGAAAAATGCCGCCTGCGCGGATGTGACACATTGCTCGGTTGATCCTCACGCCCGGCCCTCTAGGTTGCGGCAACAGGAAGTCTTTGACGCATGCATGAACTGATTCCCGATATCACGCTCTGTATCCTGTTTGCCTGGGGGATTGGGCTGCTCGCCCACTTCTCCCGGCAACCGCTGATACTGGCCTACCTTATCGCCGGCTTTTTCATTGGTCCATTCGGCATGGGCTGGGTCAAGTCCCAGGAATCGATCAGCGTCATCTCCGAGCTCGGCCTGATCTTCATGCTGTTCATGATCGGGCTGGAAATCGACCTCAAGAAGATCATCCGTGCCGGCAAGGTCATCCTGTTCGCGGGAGCCGGCGAGCTGATCGGCGGCTGCCTGATCGGCGTGGCGTTCTTTGCCGCTATCGGGCTTGCGGTCGGCGGCGGCAAGTTCGACGCGATCTATCTCTGCGTCGCCTGCTCGTTGTCGTCGACCGTGATCATCGTCAAGGTGCTCTACGAGAAGCGCGAGCTGGATACGCTGCCGGGCCGCATCACGCTCGGCGTGTTGGTGCTGCAGGACATCTTCGCGATCCTGTTCCTGGCGGTGCAGCCGAGCCTCGACAATCTGCAGATCAGCGTCGTGCTGTTGTCGATTGCCCGCGTCGCGGTGCTGGTCGCGACCGCGCTGGTGCTGAGCCGCTACGTGCTGCCGCGGCTGTTCCACCAGATCGCGCGGCGGCCCGAGCTCGTGCTGCTCGGCGCGCTCGCCTGGTGCTTCCTGATCGGCGAGATCGCCGAGCGGCTGCATCTGTCGCGCGAGATGGGCTCGCTGGTCGCCGGCGTCTCGATCTCGACCTTTCCCTATGCGCTCGACGTCACCGCCAAGGTCACGACGCTGCGGGATTTCTTCATCACGCTGTTCTTTGTCGCGCTCGGCATGACGATCCCGATTCCGGGCCTCTCGGTGATCTGGCTTGCGCTCGTCATCGCGGCCTTCACGGTGGCGAGCCGCCTGATCACGACGTTCACGCCGCTCTATCTGATGAAGCAGGGCCTGCGCGCCAGCCTGCTGCCAGCGATCAACCTGGCGCAGATCTCCGAGTTCTCGCTGGTGGTGATCCAGACCGGCGTCGCCGCCAACCACATCGGAACCGAAACCGCGAGTGCGGCCTCGTTCGCCTTCGTGGTGTTGGCGGTGCTCTCGACCTTCGCGATGGGACGCAGCGACCAGATCGTGCGCGGCCTGATTGGTCCGTTGAAGCGGATCGGGCTGCGCGACCTCGATCAGGAAGGCCAGGGCCGCGAGGCCGGGCACGAGGGCGGACATGGCGAGATCCGGCGCATCGTCATCCTCGGCTTTTTCCGCGCGGCGAGCGCGCTGATCAGCCAGATCGAGCGGCAGAACCAGTCGCTGCTCGAGCAGATCAGCGTCATCGATTTCAACCCGCTGGTGTTCCGCACGCTGTCCGACCGCGGCATGCATGTGATCTATGGCGACATCAGCAATGTCGACACCCTGGTTCATGCCGGCATCGGCAAGGCCGAGATCATCATCCTGAGCGTGCCGGATTTCCTCTTGGTCGGCGCCGACAATGAGAAGCTGGTGCGCCACGTCCGCGCCCTCAATCCGACCGCGCGGATCGTTGCCACCGCGGACCTGTTGACCGGCGTCGACGACCTCTACAGCGCCGGCGCCGACTACGTGACGGTGACCCGGCTCAGCGACGCCGGCGAGCTCTATTCCGTGATCGAGGCGGCCGACGCCGGTCTGCTCGACGACAAGCGCGCCGAACTGGACGCCCAGCTCAGCGACCGGCGCGAGGTGCTGCCGTAACGCCGGTCTCAAGGCTGTCCATCACCTCTCCCCATCGGGGAGAGTCGATTTGCGCAGCGGGTGAGGGGGCTCGAGTCCCACGAGAGGGCTGAACCCCTCACCCGGATCGCATCGAGCGATGCGATCCGACCTCTCCCTTTGGGAGAGGTGAAATCTCCCCTCCTGGTATCCCTGCCGGATGCATGGCGGGTTGCATAATGATACTGGCGCTGACATCGGAACCCGGCTAATCCACTGCCTGCATATAGCGAGATGTCAGGACAATGGCCGATACGATCCAGGAAGTGCTGCAAGCCTTTGCGAAGGGTGAACTCGTTGTCGTCACCGACGATGACGACCGGGAAGGCGAGGGCGATTTGATCGTCGCGGCGTCGTTCTGTACGGCGGAGAAGATGGCTTTCATCATCCGCCACACCTCCGGCATCGTCTGCGCGCCGATCACCACCGAGGATGCCCGCCGGCTGCGGCTCGACCCGATGGTGGCGCACAACGAGTCCAACCACACCACTGCCTTCACGGTCTCGATCGACTACAAGCCCGATGGTGGCACCGGCATCTCGGCCGAGGAACGCGCCTCCTGCTGCCGCGCGCTCGCCAATCCCAATGCCGGCGCCAATGATTTCGCGCGTCCCGGCCACATCTTCCCGCTGATCGCGCGCGACGGCGGCGTGCTGCTGCGCTCCGGCCACACCGAGGCGGCGGTCGATCTGTGCCGGCTCTCCGGCCTGCCGCCGGTAGGCGTCATCAGCGAGCTGATGAACGACGATGGAACCGTGATGAAGGGCGAGCAGGTCGCCAAATTCGCCGCCGCCCACAAGCTCAAGCATGTCACGATCGCGGACATGATCGCCTATCGCCAGGCGCGCGAGAAGCTGATCGAACGGGTCGCGACCTTCACCACCGAAAGCCCGATCGGCCCGCTGCAGGGCTACGCCTATCGCTCGCCGTTCGATGAGATCATGCATGCCGCCTTCGTCTATAACGGCATCGGCGACGGCCGGGACGTGCTGACGCGGCTGCACAAGCCGAACATCGTGAAAGACCTGTTCACCGGGCCGGCGCGAATGGAAGCCGTGCTGCGGCATTTCAAGGATGCCGGCCGCGGCGTGCTGGTATATCTGCGCGATGGTGCCGCCGGTGTTCCGGTCGAGCCGGTTGGCGAGCAGAAGACGGCGGAGGCCGATCGCCACAGGCAGTGGCGCGAGGTCGGCGTCGGCGCACAGATCCTGCGTGATCTCGGCGTCACCTCGATCCGGCACCTGACTTCGTCGGTGCATGACTACAAGGGATTGTCAGGTTTCGGCATCGAGATCGTGTCGAACGAGAAGCTGGAGACCTAGCACTGTCATTCCGGGGCGCGCGATAGCGCGAACCCGGAAGCTCGAGATTCCGGGTTCGATGCTGACGCATCGCCCCGGAATGACGAAGGTCCCAATTCAATTGCGCTTCGCAGCATAGCGCTTTAATTTATCCGCCAATTTCCGATAGACGATGCGAAAGGATGTTTCATGAGCGTGCGCCCCCAGGCCAAGGACAAGCCGGCTGCCGCCAGCTTCCAGTGGGATGATCCGTTCCTGCTCGACGACCAGCTTACCGAAGACGAGCGCCTGATCCGCGACACTGCGCGGGCCTATGCGCAGGACAAGCTGCTGCCGCGGGTCACCAAGGCCTATCTGGAAGAGAAAACCGACCGCGAGATCTTCAACGAAATGGGCGAGCTCGGCCTGATCGGCGTGACGCTGCCCGAGGAGTATGGCTGCGCCAATGCGAGCTACGTGGCCTATGGCCTCGTGGCGCGCGAGATCGAGCGCGTCGATAGCGGCTATCGCTCGATGAACTCGGTGCAGTCGTCGCTGGTGATGTATCCGATCTACGCCTATGGCGACGAAAACCAGCGCAAGAAATATCTGCCCAAGCTTGCGACCGGGGAATGGGTCGGCTGCTTCGGCCTGACCGAGCCGGATGCCGGTTCCGATCCCGGCGGCATGAAGACCCGCGCCGAGAAGGTCGCCGACGGCTACAAGCTCAACGGCGCCAAGATGTGGATCTCGAACGCGCCGATCGCTGACGTGTTCGTGGTGTGGGCCAAGTCGGCTGCGCACGACAACCAGATCCGCGGCTTCATCCTCGAGAAGGGCATGAAGGGCCTGTCGGCGCCGAAGGTCGGCGGCAAGCTGTCGCTGCGCGCCTCGATCACCGGCGAGATCGTGGTCGACAATGTGGTGGTGCCGGAAAGCGCGCTGCTGCCTAACGTCTCCGGCCTCAAGGGCCCGTTCGGCTGCCTCAATCGCGCCCGCTACGGCATCTCCTGGGGCGCATTGGGCGCTGCCGAGGACTGCATGCACCGCGCGCGGCAATACACGCTCGACCGCAAGCAGTTTGGCCGGCCGCTCGCCGCCACCCAGCTGGTGCAGAAGAAGCTCGCCGACATGGAGACCGAGATCGCGCTCGGCCTGCAGGCCTCGTTGCGCGTCGGCCGCCTGATGGACGAGGGCAAGATGGCCCCTGAGATGATCTCGATCGTCAAGCGCAACAATTGCGGCAAGTCGCTCGACATCGCCCGCATGGCGCGCGACATGCACGGCGGCAACGGCATCCAGATCGAGTATCACGTGATGCGTCACGCCGCGAACCTCGAGACGGTCAACACCTATGAGGGCACGCACGACGTCCATGCGCTGATCCTCGGCCGCGCAATCACCGGCATCCAGGCGTTCTCGTAAGGGCGCTTGCTCGTCATTCCGGGGCGCGCCAACCGAACTCAGGTTTACCCGAGTTCGGCAGATCTTAAATGTCTAAGTCGGCAACAGCCGATTTGGACGGCGCGAACCCGGAATCTCGCGCCGCGTTCCTTTCCCTTCTTTCGAGATTCCGGGTCTGGCCCTGCGGGCCATCCCGGAATGACGATGCAGAGAAAATCCCCATGGCCGACAACGACGACATCCCGTTCAACCGCGACTTTCCGCTGAAGCCCGGCGTGGTCGAACAGGTTCGCCCCGGCGTTCGCCGTGTCCTCTGCAACAATCCGAGCCCGTTCACCTTCACCGGCACGGTCAGCTACATCGTGGGCGAGGGCAAGGTCGCGATCATCGATCCCGGTCCCGACGACGAGGCGCATGCCAAGGCGCTGCTCGATGCGGTCAAGGGCGAGACCGTGACGCATATCCTGGTCACCCATACCCATCGCGACCATTCGCCGAACACGCCGCGGATCAAGGCCGCGACCGGCGCGCCGGTCTATGCCGAGGGGCCGCACCGCGCCTCGCGGCCGCGCTTCGAGAGCGAAAAGCATAATCCGGAATCCGGCGCCGACCGCGATTTCCGACCCGACGTGCAGGTCAAGCATGGCGACGTCATCGAGGGCGCTGGCTTTGCGCTGGAGGCGGTCGCGACCCCCGGCCACACCGCCAACCATCTGGCGTTCGCCTGGGCCGAGCGCAGCATCAATTTCGTCGGCGATCATGTGATGGGCTGGTCGACCTCGATCGTGGCGCCGCCGGACGGCTCGATGATCGATTACATGGCCTCGCTGGAGCGGCTGGAACAGCGGCCCGAGCAGCTGTATTTCTCCGGCCACGGCCCGGAGATTCCGGAGGGCCCGCGCTACGTCCGCTTCCTGGCGCGGCATCGCCGGGCGCGCGAGGCGTCGATCCTGCATCGTCTCGGCAAGGGCGAGGCCGACATTCCAACCATGGTGCGGGCGATCTATATCGGGCTCGATCCGCGGCTCGCCAATGCCGCCGGCTATTCGGTGCTGGCGCATCTGGAGGACCTGGTCGCACGCGGCGTCGTGGCGACGGACGGCGATCCCGTGATCGGCGGGACGTACCGATTGGCCTAGTTCGTCATTCCGGGATGGTGCCAAGCACCAGACCCGGAATCTCGAGATTCCGGGTTCATCGCTGCGCGATGCCCCGGAATGACGCTACCGCGTCACTTCTTCACCGTCTTCGCCGGTGGCGCCTTTGGCGCGACAGGAGCCGCCTTCTTCGCCGGCTTGGCATTGTCGTTCTCGGCCGCGCTGTTGAGGTCTTCGATCAGCTTCTTGACGCGGGCGGCGTTGCTGCCGAGATCGGTGTCGAAATAGCGCGACGCCGAGCGGATATCGACGCGGGAGTCCTCGTCGTCAGGCGTGACCCGGATCGAGACGTCCTCGCGGAAACCCATGATCGGCGTCCGCGCTACCGCCTCGATGCGGCCGATGCGGCGCGGCGGCTGCGGCGCGCGCGCGTCGATGACGAGCCATTTGCGGCGGTTCACCAGCCGCAGCGTCAGCTCATAGGCGCGGTCGACCGGGGTTTCGAGCTCGACGGTTTCGATATCGGGATAGGCCGCGCGCTGCCGCTCGGCCGAATAGAGGCCGGCATAGGCGGCAGGATTGGTGCCTTCCCCGGTGCGCAGCCGCGCCAGCGCCTCGAATTTCGGCGGGTCGATCGCGTCGGTGGTGACGTCGTAAATCCGCGGCAGCTTGCGGTACTGATAGATGAGGTAGGCCGGGTAGGCGAGGATCGCCGCGTCGATCAGCAGCGCGAGCAGGATCCGGCCCATGCCGCGGGTGCCGTTCTGCCAGATCGCGGCAAAGGCGGCCAGCCCGAGCAGGATCGACAGGCCGGCCAGGCCCAGCGCGCCGAAGAAGGTCGCCAGCGCCGGCTTGACCTCCAGGAACCCGAAGCGGACGATCAGGATCGAAACGACCACCGCGACGACGGAGAAGATGGCGAGGTTGCGCGACCAGGTGGCGAGACCGGACACGGGCTCCTGCTGGTAGGGAGCGGAAAACCTGCGCGCCATCGTCGAAAAATCTGCCGGTTGAGATGTCCTCAGGCGACCTCGGCCGCCGCGATCAGTCGTGTGAGACCACGGACCTGCGGCGAATTCAAGGGATTTGGGCTTTACCCCGAATCGTCATGGCCGCGCATAGCCGTCCGAAGGACGGCGTCGCTTCCGCTCGCCTATGACCCGGCCATCCATGTCTTGCCGCACGACGAAGTCGTGGATGCCCGGGTCAAGCCCGGGCATGACGAGCGTTTGTTTTCACGCCGCGGCGGTCGGGAACGTGTAATCCTTGAATTGGTCGCGCAGCGCCGTCTTCAGGATCTTGCCGGTCGCGGTGTGGGGAATGCCGTCGACGAAGGCGACGTCGTCGGGCATCCACCATTTGGCGATCTTGCCGTCCATGAACTTCAGGATGTCCTCGCGCGTGGCACTCTGGCCCTGCTTGAGTTGCACGATCAGCAGCGGCCGCTCATCCCATTTGGGGTGATGGACACCGATCACGGCGGCTTCCGCGACCGCCGGATGGCCGACCGCGAGGTTCTCGAGATCGATCGAGGAGATCCATTCGCCGCCGGACTTGATCACGTCCTTGGAGCGGTCGGTGATCCGCATGTAGCCGTGCTCGTCCATCGTCGAGACGTCGCCGGTGTCGAAATAGCCGGCATCGTCGAGGATGTTGCTGTCGACCCGGAAATAGGCCTTGGCGATCGCCGGGCCCGAAACCTTGAGACGGCCGAAGGTCTTGCCGTCCCACGGCAGCTCCTTGCCGGCATCGTCGGTGATCTTCATCTCGACGCCGAACGGCGGATAGCCCTGGGTCTGCAGGATGTCGAGCCGCTCCTCGCCGGTGCGCTCGGTAAACGGTGGCTTCAGCGTCGCCAGCGTGCCGAGCGGGCTCATCTCGGTCATGCCCCAGGCGTGGCGCACCTGGCTGCCCATGTCGAGGAACGCCTGGATCATCGAGCGTGGCATCGCCGACCCGCCGCAGATCACCATCTGCAGATCCGGCAGCTTGAGGTTGTTGGCGGCCATGTATTGCAGCAGCATCAGCCACACCGTCGGCACGCCGGCGGTGTGGGTGACCTTCTCGGTCGACAGCAACTCGTACACCGAGGCGCCGTCGAGCTTCGGGCCCGGCATCACGAGCTTGGTGCCCATCGACGGCGCGGAGAAGGCGATGCCCCAGCTGTTGGCATGGAACAAGGGGACCACCGGAAGCATTGTGTCCGACGCGGAGGTGCCGAGCGCGTCCTTCGAGTTGGCCATTAGCGCGTGCAACACGTTGGAGCGGTGCGAATAAAGTACACCCTTGGGATCGCCCGTCGTGCCGGAGGTGTAGCACATCGCCGCCGCGGTGTTCTCGTCGAAGGTTTTCCACTCGAACTTGCCGTCGGATGCCGCGATCCAATCCTCATAGGCGACCGCGCTCTTCAGCGTGGTCTGCGGCATGTGCGCCTTGTCGGTCAGCACCACGTAGCGCTCGACGCTCGGCAGCTGGCCTGCGATCTTCTCCAGCACCGGAACGAAGGTGAGGTCGGTGATGACGATGCGGTCCTGGGCGTGGTTGACGATCCAGGCGATCTGTTCCGGAAACAGGCGCGGATTGACCGTATGGCAGATCGCGCCGATCCCCATGATGCCGTACCAGACCTCGAGGTGGCGCCAGGTGTTCCAGGCGATGGTGGCGACGCGGTCGCCGAGCTTGATGCCGTCACGTTCCAGGCTCTGCGAGACCTTCAGTGCGCGGGCATGGATCTGGGCGTAGGTGGTGCGATGAATCGGGCCTTCGACCGACCGCGTCACGACTTCCTGTGTGCCGTGATATTTGGCGGCGTGCTCAATAATCTTGTGACACAGCAAGGGCCAATCTTGCATCAAACCAAGCATACGCGAATCCCTCCTCGATCCTCACACATGATCCGCCGGCATCTTGGACGGCCGGCAGTAAAATCATGGAACTGACATGAACTTTAGCGCGGAGAAAGCAAGCCGAAAATGGCCTGTTGGCGCGTTTCGTCGCGGGGGCGCGGCAATGGTTACCGCCGCCGCCGTGCTGCTTTGCCTTGGCATGCAAGCAGGCCCCGCCGAGGCCGCCCGCCGCGCGCCCAGCTTTCCGTGGGACGATCTGTTCGGCACCCGGCCGCAAAGGCCGCACAAGGCAGCCCGCCGCTCAGCGGTGCCGCTGCCGAAGCCACGCCCGGCTGAGGCGCCGGCGGCAGCTCACGCGCCGGCGGCGAACGAGCCCGAGCCGCCCGCGGCCGGGACGCAGTCTCCGGCCGCACCTGCCGAAGCGGCCAGGCCCAGCGAGACGGCCAAGCCCGCTGATGCCGCCAAGCCGGCCGAGCCCGCCGCGCCGCAGCTTTCGGCCTGCCGGCAGGCGCTGACCGAGGAGATCGCGATCGCCCCGAGCATTCCGGATATCCACGGCGCCGGGGGCTGCGGCGGCGAGGATCTGGTGCGGCTCGAGGCGATCGTGCTGGCGGACAAGCGCAAGGTCGCGGTCAAGCCCGCCGCGATCCTCCGCTGCAAGATGGCTGCTGCGGTCGCCGACTGGGTCCGCACCGATATCGCGCCGCTCGCGCAGAACCTCGGGGGCGGGATCAGCAATCTCGACAATTTCGACTCGTTCGAATGCCGCGGCCGCAATCGGGTCGCCGGAGCGCAGCTCTCCGAGCATGGCCGCGCCAATGCGCTCGACGTCCGCGCGCTCGGTCTCGCCAACGGCAAGTCGATCTCGCTGACCGACCGCAGCGTGCCGCGGACCTTGCGCGAGACCGTGCGGCATTCGGTCTGCGCCCGCTTCTCCACAGTGCTCGGCCCGGGCTCGGACTGGTACCACGAGGATCACATCCATCTCGACCTGATCGAGCGTCGTAACAATTACCGGATCTGCCAGTGGAACGTGGACGACCCGCTGCCGCAGGTCGCGCCGCTGTTGCCGGCCGAGCGCCCCGAAGAGGCACCGCCGCGCGAGGTCGCCGCCAAATCCGACGCGCCGAAAGCGGACACATCCAAAGCTGACCACGGCAAGTCTGGCACCGGCAAGCCGGACGCCACAAAATCAGATGATGCGGCCGCGCCCGACCGCAGCGCCGAGACCAAACCGCAGCCAACAAAAAAGCGCCGGCAAAGCCGGCGCTTTTGATCGCGATTGCGATTGGATCAGTAGGTCGTGCCGCCGCCGCCCTGCAGCGCCATCTGCGGCTTGTAGGGCGAGTCGCCGTGCTTCGGCTCCAGCACCACGACGATGGTACCGAGCTTGACGCGGTTGTAGAGGTCGATGACGTCCTCGTTGGTCATGCGGATGCAGCCCGAGGAGATCGATGCGCCGATATATTCCGGCTGGTTGGTGCCGTGGATGCGGAACAGCGTGTCCTTGCCGCCCGAATAGAGATACATCGCGCGCGAGCCCATCGGATTGTCGGGGCCCGGGGCCACGAAGGTCGGGACGCCAAGGCGCGAGATTTCGCCGGGGGTCGGGTGCCAGGCCGGCCATTCGGTCATGCTGCCGACCTTGGCGATGCCGGACCATGCCATGGCTTCCTCGCCGACGGTGATGCCGTAGCGGATCGCCTTGCCGTCGTTCAGCACGTAATAGAGGTAATGGTTGTCGGAATCGACCACGATCGAGCCGGGGGCTTCCTTGCGGTGGTACTCGACGATGGCGCGGCGGAACGGTTCAGCGACCGGCGTCTTGACGTAGGTGGTCTTGGCCAGGAGTTCCTTGTCACGCGGCTTGAAGTTCGCGGTGTTGGTTGCCTCATAGGTTGTGGCCTGCATGCAGCCCGACAACATCAGGCCCGCGGCCAGGATCCCGAGGGTAACTTTGAGCGACGACATGATTACATTCCAATCGAAAATCCGCGCACGAAAGCGCCACTATTACGCCCCAAACGCCACGATTCCATTAGCGGCATTATTGCCGAAACGTGCCATTATTCCCAGAGTCTAGATGCCTTTCCCGCATCGCGGGACGCTGTCTGTGGCTTTTTTGCCGCAACTGTTCTGGTGCCGGGTTGGTTTTTGTGCAAACAGGCAACGGTCGACGAGTCGGCGTCACGTCGCTGCCGCCTGGCCGCCACAAGTATGGATGCCCGGTTAATACCCCGGTCATGAAGCGCCCCCCAGAATCGCGCTAAGTCGGCGGGTCCTGCCAGCCTTGTTTCGTGGAGTTCGTGATGCTGTCGGTGTTCGTTCCGTCCGAGTTTTCGCTCAAGAAGGCCACGGCGACCGACCTCGGCGCGCTGCCCGAGGGAGCGGTCTGGGTCGATCTGGTGAATCCGACCGTTGAGGAGGACCGGGCGGTCGAGAAGCTCGCGGGGATCGCGGTGCCGACCCGGGAAGACATGCAGGAGATCGAGATCTCCAGCCGCCTCTATATCGAGAACAGCGCGCGCTACATGACCGCGACGCTGATGTGCCAGTCCGACACCGACATGCCGCGCACCACGGCGGTGACCTTCATCCTCACCGGTCATCGGCTGGTGACGGTGCGCTACGACCTGCCGAAGCCGTTCGCGCTGGTCGAGAACAAGCTGGCGCGCGCCTGTTCCCCCAGCATCACCGGGGAGCAGGTGCTGATGGAACTGCTGGACGCGGTGATCGACCGTTGCGCCGACATTCTGGAGCGCTGCGGGGCCGATATCGACCAGGTGTCCCACGACATCTTCGAGCCGGAGAGCGAGCGCCACGGCCACGCCAAGCAATATTCGCAGATTCTGATCGCGATCGGCCGCAAGGGCGACCTGACCTCGAAGGTTCGCGAAAGCCTGGTCTCGATCGGCCGCCTCGTCACCTTCCTCTCCGCGGTGGTCGAGGGCGTGAAATGGTCCAAGGACATGCGCGAGCAGCTCAAGACCATGCAGCGTGACGTGGCCTCACTGACCGACCACGCCTCCTATCTCTCCAACAAGATCACCTTCGTGCTCGACGCCATGCTCGGCGTGGTCAATCTGGAACAGAACAACATCATCAAGCTGTTCTCGGTGATGGCGGTGGTCTTGATGCCGCCGACGCTGATCGCCTCGATCTACGGCATGAATTTCAAGGTGATGCCGGAACTCGAATGGGCGCACGGCTATCCGTATGCACTGGTGCTGATGCTGATCGCGGCGATCGTGCCGTACTGGATCTTCAAGTGGAAGAAGTGGCTGTAGGGTACCGAACACGTTAGGGAAAAGAGTTAACGGTGGACCATATTTCTCTTCCAAATGTGTGATTTTCCACCCACCTTTGTGGTAGTGTCGAGTGATGAAAAAGAAGGTCACTGACTTATCTGCGGCTGACTTAGGCAGCTTAGCCGAAGAAGCTTGGAAAGTGGCAGCGCAGCAAGCGCTGGCCTCGGGTTTGCCCGTAACCGGCTCCAGAGATGGTCGTCGAATCCGATACTATCCGGATGGACATATCGAGGATTTGGGACCAGTCGCCGAGCTTCCACGGGAAGATGGCATTTCAACTCCCAGCAAGTCCGGGCGGTCGGTGGCATAGAGGTTCTTGCGGGGTGGCATTTGGACGAGCCCTTTTTGCTGATGATTGCTGGGCCGAATGGCTCGGGCAAAACGACATTGATTCGGCACCTCCTCCGAAAAGGCATTGACCTAGGTGAGTACATCAACCCTGATGATATTGCGGCCGAGCTACAGGGCTCGCCTGATGAGCGCACCCGAAGCGCTCAAGCAATTGCGGATCAACGTAGAGATGAGTGCATAAAGGGACGCCTTAGCTTTAGTTTTGAGACAGTCATGTCTCACCCCTCCAAAATAGAAGTCTTGGTGAGAGCAAAAGAGGCTGGTTATCGTGTATTGCTTTACTTTATAGGCACCGACGATCCGCGGACGAATATTGATCGTGTTGCGCTCCGTGTTTCCCAGGGCGGGCACAACGTTCCTAATGAGAAAATAGTCAACCGCTGGCAGCGAACGATGCTATTGCTCCAGCAGGCGATCCGGTCCTCAGATCAATCGTATGTATTCGACAACAGCATTGCTGGGACCGTCGACGTCGTTCCGAGGTTGGTGTTTCGTCGGGACGCCTCTCGATCTGGACATCTGCCGCAAAGCGAAATGATTGGTCGTCCCCCGTTGTGGGTACAGCACTATGTTTTGGGACCTTTGGGCACGGATTTTTTTGGCAGCTAGTGGACCAAGCATTTGGTAAAGCTGAGCTAGAGATCGCGAAGCGGCGAAATGGGCCGACGGGTACAGTTGAGGTGTACTTCAACGGTGGCAATGGCTCGTTTTCGGACCTTGTGAGCATTCCAACCTAGTTAGCGTCACGAAGCGATTGAGTTCCATGCTGAGAGCTGCTGTCCGGTTCCACGCGTCGCGTTTTGGGACGCGCTTCCTGCCTTATTTCCTCTGCTAAAATTTGAGCGTTGCGCTGAACGTTTGGGCGAAACTTGTCTGCGATAACGCCCGCCTCGAAGCCGGAGGACAGCAATGGTTGAGAAGATCATAACGCCACGGCGTAACGTCATCGACTTTGCGCGCTATCAACAGGACCGCGCAGCAGGCAAGGTGCAGGCGATCTCGCCGAGACTTTGCCGTTACTGTGGCGCTGCGTTGCTGGATGGCGAGGACGAAGACGAATGCTCCAGCGCGCTGAACGACGTCGCGCTGCGGCAGCCCGAGAAGAAGTCGCGTCGGTTCTACGCAGACTAGAGGCCGAAGCCTCGGAGGCAGAAGCCTCGCTTGCGTTGTTACGCCTGCAAGTGAAGCAATCCCAATGACGGCCGCGGCGGCGGCCGGGATCGCCTCAAAACTTCCTTCCCCGAAATACGGCTCTTCCCAGCGTCAGACGTGCTGACCACCGTTGATGTGGATCTCCGCACCGTTCACGTAAGAGCTGGTCTCCGTGCAGAGAACGTAGATGATCTTGGCGACCTCGTCCGGCGTGCCGAGGCGGTGCATCGGGATCTGCTGGTCGACGATCTTCTCGGTGCCCGGCGACAGGATCGAGGTATCGATCTCGCCCGGCGCGATCGCGTTGACGCGGACGCCGACGCGGCCGAAGTCCGATGCCATCTCGCGCGTCAGCGCCGCGAGCGCGGCCTTCGACGTCGCGTAGGCCGCGCCGGCAAACGGATGCACGCGCGAGCCGGCGATCGAGGTGACGTTCACCACCGCGCCCTTGGCGTGCTTCAACTCCTCGATCAGCCCGCGCGCGATCATGATCGGTGCGAAGAAGTTGACGTGGAAAACGTGGGTCCAGGTCTCGATGTCGGTGTCCATGGTGCCGAGCCGGCCGCCGCCCGCAGCCTTCGGCGAGATCGCGGCGTTGTTGACCAGCGCGTGCAGTTCATCGTTCTCGAGCCGCCTGCGGATCTCGGAGATCGCGCGCACGGTGTCGTCATGGCTGCCGAGGTCGACCTCGATGTGGTCTTCCGGCCCGGCGCCCCAGGGGCAGACCTCGGGAAACGCATGCCGCGACAGGGTGATGACGCGCCAGCCGGCGGACGAGAACCGGATCGCGGTGGCATGGCCGATGCCGCGGCTTGCGCCGGTCAGAAGCAGCGTGCGCCGCGGCGCATTGGATGGGTGGGGCATCGACGGTTTCTTTCGTTTTCGTCATGCGCGGCGGCGTGCCGGGCATCCACGCCTTCGAACGACTTGGGATGACTTGGGATCAAGACGTCGCTGGCCGGGTCATCTTACACGAAGATGCGCTTCGCGCTTTCGCCCGGCCATGACGGTCGCAGCTTTCAGGGATAGAGCCGCACCTTCGACCAGGCGCTGCCGGCGCCGTCGCGGCGGAATTCGATGCGGTCGTGCAGGCGGTACGGGCGGTCGTGCCAGAACTCGAAGCGCTGCGGCGTGATCCGCCAGCCGCTCCAGCCCGGCGGCCGCGGCACCTCGCCGATGACGTATTTCGCACCGGTCTTGGCGATCGCCTGCTCGAATGCGAAGCGGCTCTCCAGCGGCTGCGACTGCTTGCTGGCCCAGGCGCCGATCTGCGCCTGCTTCGGCCTGGTGGCGAAATAGGCGTCGGCCTCGGCATCGGTCACCGGCGTGACCGGCCCGCGGATGCGCACCTGGCGGCGCAGCGATTTCCAGTGGAAGAGTAAAGCTGCCTTGGGATTTGCGGCCAATTCGCGGCCCTTGGCGCTCGCAATGTGGCTGTAGAACACGAAGCCGTCGGCATCGAAGCCCTTCATCAGCACCATCCGCACGTCGGGCAGGCCGTCGGGATCGACGGTCGCAAGCGCCATCGCGTTCGGATCGTTCGGCTCGGACTTGATCGCCTCCGCAAACCATTCGGCGAACAGGGCGAACGGCTCCTCCGCCGCGGTGAAATCACCCGATGTTAACGGTGTCGGGTGTTTGATGGAGGTCGTGTCGGTCATGTCAGGAGTCCCGATTTGCATCCGCCCGCGTCTGAAAGCGCGTTACTAGCCCTATATAGGGCATGGGGGCGCGTTGGCCTATCGGCGATCCACCCCGCAGGCGCGGTGGTGACATTGATCCTGATCGGCGTCGGCGCAAGCGGTTGCAGCTTGTCGCGCAGCGACGCCTTCGCCAAGCTCGACGACAAGGATGTGACGGGCTCGATCAGGCCGACCCAGATCAATGCGGTGATGCCGACCGACAGCGATCTCGCCTTCGCCCGCAATGCCGCCTCCGACGTGCTGACCAAGGGCGACAAGGATTCCAGCCAGCCCTGGGAAAATCCTGAAACCGGCGCGCGTGGCTCGGTGACGCCGCTGGCCCAGGCCTATTCGGGCGAGGACGGCAAGACGTGCCGGGATTTCCTTGCCAGCTACGTCAACGGAGCCACCGAGAGCTGGCTGCAGGGCGCCGCATGCAAGGCTGGACAAGGGCGGTGGGAAATCCATAGCCTGAAGCCCTGGAGAAAATCCTGAGAATTCCGGCGAAGCCGGACTAGTTGCAAAAATGCCACTGAGCCCCCACATCAAGGTAAAGTGGGCCCGGACGGGTTCCCGGCCAGGACTGATTTTTCCCGTGAAGGAGACGTGACGGATGCGCGACCCCTATGAGGTCTTGGGGGTGCAGCGGAGCGCCAGCGCTGCGACGATCAAGAGCGCCTATCGCAAGCTCGCCAAGAAGCATCACCCTGATAACAACAAGAACGACCCGAAGGCGGCGGCCCGCTTTGCGGAGATCAACACGGCCAACGAGATCGTCGGCGACGAGGACAAGCGCAAGCAGTTCGACCGCGGCGAGATCGATGCCGAAGGCAAGCCGCGCTTCCAGGGTTTCCCTGGCGGCAGCGGTGCCGGCGGCCGTGCCGGTCCGGGCGGCTTCGAGTACAGTTTCCGCTCCGGGCCCGGCGGCGGCATGGGCGGCGGCAGCTTCGAGGACATCCTCAACAGCATGTTTGGCAATGCGGCTCGCGGAGGCGGCGGCCGCGCGGGCCGGGCCAGTCCGTTCGAGTTTGACGGCGGCGGGGTCGGCGTCGACCTCGATCTTTCGGTCGCTATGACGGTGTCGCTGGAGGAATCGGTCAGGGGCGGCGACAAGCGCGTCCGCCTGCCGACCGGCCGCGAGCTCAACGTCAAGATTCCGCCCGGGGTTGCTGCGGGTCAGCAGATCCGGCTGAAGGGGCAGGGCGAGACCGCGCAAGGCCATCCGCCCGGCGATCTCCTGATCACGATCTCGGTCGCGCCGCACCCGTTCTTCAAGGTCGACGGCAACGACCTCAGGATCGACCTGCCCATCACCCTCTACGAGGCGGTGCTGGGCGGCAAGGTCCGCGTGCCGACGCTCGGCAGCGCGGTCGAACTGTCGATCCCGAAGAACACCTCGAGCGGCCGTACCTTCCGCCTCAAGGCCAAGGGGCTGTCGAAGGCGGGCGCGACCGGCGACCTCTATGTCACGACCCGCATCATCCTTCCCGACGGGAACGATGCCGAGCTTGAGGCATTGATGCAGACATGGCGGGATCAAAAACCCTACAATCCGCGTAGCGATCTCGGCTGACCGCCGATAATGCGCCCCAAAAGACGCGAAGACGCGAAACTGCACTACCCCGGGCTCTATCGGGGTAGACGCGGGCATCGTGAGCGCGTCACAAAGGATGACGGGCCGTCCGAGGTCTGCGGCGTGCAGATCGGATGACGGAAAGGAGTGCGGCCTCGAGAGGGGGACCAGCGCGGTACACAAAACCCCAATCGAGGCCGCGTGCGCCGATCGGCGGATCGGGCGCGGATCATCTTCGCGTGAGCATCCGGTGCGATAATGAGACGCGTCGATGACGCGAATCGAAGTTTTCGATGTCGGAATTGGGACGCTGAGTGAGGCTGGATTCACTTGCTCGAAATGACGCAATTTCGACGGCCTGATCTTCCGTAAAATTACGGAAGATCACCCGCCGCTCTTCTCCATCTGATCGTAGACGGCCTGCGCGACCTGGGTCAGGCGCGTGCGATCGGTGCCGCCGCTGACGACATAGGCGACGCCCCGATCGGCCCAGAACAGCGCGCCGTCGCTGCCCTGCACGGCGTAGCGCATCTGGGTCGCCTCGGTCTTCACCTTGGCGGTGTAGACCGTGAACCGCTCACCCGACGTGCTCTCATACATCAGGAACGACGCCGGGCCGCTCGGTCCGGGCAGCAGGCGGCCGCCGACCAGCTTCAGCCCGGTCAGCTCCGGCGCGCGGACGTCCCAGCCGCAGCGCTTGGTCAGCCATTGCTGCAGGTGGTCGCGCTCGCTGCCGGGCACCTCGACGGGATGCCGGACCTCGACCACGTAGAGCCGATGCGCATCGAGTGCATCGACCGTGAAGCTCTGGAATGCCGACGGCGTCGCCGCCGCTCCGCGCGCGATCCAGCCGGCGCCGCCACCGGCGACGAAGGCCATGACCGTCGCCGCCACCGCGCCATAGACCCAGCGGCGCGGCTGGCGCACCAGCCGCTCGAGTTCGAGCCGTTTCGGCACCGCCTCGTCCAGCACGGTGTCGTAGCGTGCATGCAGTGTCTCGGCCATCGCACGCCATGACTGCACCCGCGCCGCGTCGTCGGGATGCGCGGCAAGCCACGCCTCGACATCGCCGCGGCGTTCGGCTGGCAGCTCGTTGTCGACGTAAGCGTGCAACTCGTCTTCGGTGACGGGAATGTTCGGGTCGGTCATATCAGTCGTCTCTGCCAAATCTTGTTCGAAAATCGTTCATGCATAACGCCGGCCATCGCGCACATTATCATTTCACGCGCCGGAGCGCCGGGCGCTGGCCCTCGATCGAGGCCCGGACATGGGCGCGGGCGCGGGCGAGGCGGGACATCACCGTGCCGATCGGCACGCCCTGGATATCGGCGACCTCGCGGTAGCTCATGCCCTCCAGCATGACGAGCAGCAGCACCGAGCGTTGTTCCTCGACCAGCGTCGACAGCGCGCGTTCGATGTCGCGTCCCTCGGCCTCGGTGCCGCTGGCGTCGGCATTGTTATCGAGCAGCGGCACGAACGCCGGCCGCCGCGCCAGCGAGCGCCGGCGGTTCTTGTTCAGATTGGTCAGGATCGTGTAGAGCCAGCTCCTGACGTCGCCGCCGAGAAACAGCCGCTCCGAGCGCAGCGCCCGCACCAGCGTGTCCTGCACCAGATCGTCGGCGATATCCGTGTCACGCGCCAGCGCGCGCGCATAGCGACGCAGCGCCGGTATCATGGCTTCGACACTTTGACGAAACGCGGTCATGCATCCCAGTCTTCGATGGTCTCGGCGATAGCCGCCTTGTCCAACATAACACCCTGGCGGCGTGGCTATTCCGTCTGCGCCGATCTGCGCGCATACCGCCCAAGCTGCGGCCGATTTGGGCTTGTCGCCAGCCGAAGTGCTGGTGTACCTCCGAGCCGAAAAAATTCGAAGCGTGGAAGCCTTGAGGCGGCCGACCTCTCGCGCAGCAGGGACCAGCCGTTACGGGAATGCCGGTACCGACGATCTATTACATCCGCCACGGCGAGACCGCGTGGAACGCCGAAGGGCGGCTCCAGGGCGTGCAGGACATCGCCCTCAATGAGCGCGGTCGCGCCCAGGCCGCGCATGCCGGGCGCATCCTCGGCGATCTCCTCGCGCGCGACCGCCGTGACAAGGCGACGCTGCCGTTCGTCGCAAGCCCGCTGATCCGGGCGCGTGCCACCATGGAGCTGGTGCGCGCCGAGCTCGGCCTGCCGCCGGGCGACTACGCGCTCGACGCGCGGCTGCGCGAGATCGGCTACGGGACGTGGGAGGGCTCGACCTTGGCGCAGGCGCAGGCTGCGGACCCCGCGCTGTATGCCCGCCGCCTGGCCGAGAAGTGGACGGTGTCGCCGTCCGGCGGCGAGAGCTATGTCGACGTGCAGGTGCGGATGACCGACTGGTACCGCTCGGTGACGTCGGACACGGTCGCGGTCGCCCATGGCGGTACGGCGCGGGCGCTGATGGTGGCGCTCGGCTTCGAGACGCCGGCCTCGGCCGCCGAACTCTATATCGAGCAGGGGGCGGTCTACGTATTCGGTGAGCAGGGGCTGCGGAAGCATAGTTAACTCGCACTGTCATTCCGGGGCACGAAGCGAACCTCAGGGGCGCAATTGCGCCCCGTGGAATCTCGAGATTCCGGGTTCGATGCTCCGCATCGCCCCGGAATGACAGCTTGGCTGTTTGACCCCGCTGCCTCTGCGCGTTACGACACGCCATGTCCTTCAATACTTTCGGTCATATGTTCCGCGTCACGACCTTCGGCGAGAGCCATGGGGTCGCGATCGGCTGCGTCGTGGACGGCTGCCCGCCGCTGATCCCCCTGACCGCGGAGGAGATCCAGCACGACCTCGACCGCCGCCGCCCGGGCCAGTCGCGCTTCACTACCCAGCGCCAGGAGCCGGATGCGGTGAAGATCCTGTCCGGCGTGATGGCGCATCCGGAGAGCGGCGCGCAGGTGACGACCGGTACGCCGATCGCGCTGCTGATCGAGAACACCGATCAGCGTTCGAAGGATTATTCCGAGATCAAGGACAAGTTCCGGCCCGGCCATGCCGACTTCACCTATGAAGCGAAATATGGCCTGCGCGACTATCGCGGCGGCGGCCGCTCCTCCGCGCGCGAGACCGCGACCCGCGTCGCGGCCGGTGCGATCGCGCGCAAGGTGCTGCCCGAGGTGAAGGTGCGCGGCGCGCTGGTGCAGATGGGACCGCACAAGATCGATCGCGAGAAGTGGGACTGGGACGAGATTGCGAACAACCCGTTCTTCTGTCCCGACAAGGACAAGGCGGCGTTCTTCGAAAGCTATCTCGACGGCATCAGGAAAAGCGGCTCCTCGATCGGCGCCGTCATCGAGGTCGTCGCCGAGGGCGTGCCGGCCGGGCTCGGCGCGCCGATTTACGCCAAACTCGACAGCGACCTGGCGGCGGCGATGATGAGCATCAACGCGGTCAAGGGCGTCGAGATCGGCGCCGGCTTCGGCGCCGCCGAATTGTCGGGCGAGGAGAACGCCGACGAGATGCGGACCGGCAACAACGGAACGCGTTTCCTGTCCAACCATGCCGGCGGCGTCCTCGGCGGCATCTCGACCGGGCAGCCGGTGGTGGTGCGCTTTGCGGTCAAGCCGACGTCCTCGATCCTGACCACGCGCCGGACCGTGGACCGCAAGGGCGCGGATACCGACATCCTGACCAAGGGCCGCCACGACCCCTGCGTCGGCATCCGGGCGGTACCGGTCGGCGAGGCCATGATGGCCTGCGTGCTGGCCGATCATTTTCTGCGCGACCGCGGGCAGACCGGGCGCTGATCCCTTATATAGTGGCGGTCGCCAGACCGCCCTGGGGGAATGCCATGAACGCGTCGGAGCTTCGGGACATCATCGAATGGATGATCGGCGGCGCGCGGTCGGCGCCGACCCCGCCGCAGATGATGGCGGAATGCTGCGAGCGCCTGGTGCGGGCCGGCCTGCCGCTGTGGCGCATCGGCGTCTTCGTGCGCACGCTGCATCCGGAGATCTATGGCCGCCATTTCTTCTGGAAGCCCGGCGCCGAGGTCGAAACCGGCACCGTCGATCACAACATCCTGGACTCCCCGGAATTTGCCGTCAGCCCGCTGTCGACCGTGTTCAGGCAGGGTGTTGAAGTACGCGCGCGGCTCGACGATCCCGCAAGCGCCCGGTTTCCGATCGTCGTGGACCTGCAGGCCGAAGGCGTCACCGACTACATCGCCGTGCCGCTGGTCTATACCGACGGCTTCGTCAATGCCTCGAGCTGGACCACTAGGCAGCCGGGTGGCTTCACCGAGGAGCAGCTCGATGCGATCCGGTCGATCACCGTGCCATTGGCGCGCTATATCGAGATCATCACCCTGCGCCGCACCGCCTCGCTCTTGCTCGACACCTATGTCGGCAACCGTGCCGGCGAGCGCATCATGGGCGGCCAGATCCGGCGCGGCCATGCCGATACGATGGATGCCGCGATCTGGCTGTCGGACCTGCGCGGCTTCACCGCGCTGTCGGACCGCTTGCCGGCCGAGACGGTGGTGGAAATCCTCAACCTCTACTTCGATTGCCAGGTCACCGCGATCCGCGACCATGGCGGCGAGGTGCTCAAATTCATGGGCGACGGCCTGCTCGCGGTGTTCCCGGTCGACGAATATCTCGGCGACGAGGTGCAGGTCTGCTCACGGGTGCTGGAAGCTGCGCGCGCGTCCCGCGCCGGCGTCGAGGCGCTGCAATTCGCCAATGGCGATGCCGTCGAACGCTTCCGTTTCGGCCTCGCGCTGCATCTCGGGCGCGTGCTCTACGGCAATATTGGCGGTGGCAACCGGCTCGACTTCACCTGCATCGGTCCGGCGGTCAATCTCGCCGCGCGGCTGGAGAAGATCGCCGGCCGTCTTGGCCGCACCGTGGTGGCCTCGGAGCGCTTCGCCGGCATCAGCGACGGCGGCTGGAGCGATCTCGGTGAGTTTCCTATCGCTGGATTTGCCAAGGCCGAACGGGTCTACGGCCTGTACGACGAGGCGCCGGTCGCTGCTGCGAGCTAAAGCATGATCCGGAAAAGTGCGAAGCGGTTTTCCGAAAAGCTCATGCTCAAACAAAGAGCTAAGGCGCGATGACGATTCAACCTAATCTCATCGCGCCTTAGCCGCCGCGGGCGTAAGACTGCTTCAGGCCGAAGGTCAGGATCGACAGCGTGATCCACAGCCGCAGCATGGCGAAGCCGAAGATGAAGACGACGTAGACCAGGTTCTTGAGCGGCTGGCCCACCGTCGCGGTCTGCCAGAAGTGCCAGATCGCGGTGCGGACAAGCTCCTGACCGTAGCCCAGCGCGACGTTGATCGCACCGAGCACCAGCACCGCGGCGCCGAGCCACAGCGCATGCCGGCCCAGATCCTTGACGGCGGCAAACAGTGCGACACGGCCGCCATTGCCTTCCGCATTGACGATGATCAAGAGCACTAGCGCTGCGATCGCCGCACTCCAGAACCGGCCGAGATCGGAGTCCTGATCGAAGGCCATGCCGTCGAGGCCCCACATCAAATGCGGAGCAAACGACGTGAAGCCGACCGCGGCGGTGCCGACTGATGCCACGATCATCACGAGCATGATCCGCCACAGGATCGACGCCGACAGTCTGGTCTGCTCGGCCAGGGTCCATTCGCCGAGCGACGATTGGCCTCCGGCAGCCTGGATCGAGTCCCGCGCTGTCGCGAAGAAGGCGAGCAGCACGCAGATGTCGGCCAGCACCAGCGCGGGCAGCGTCAGGCCGGGCCTGCCGAAACCGACGATCCGCAGCGCCGCCGCCATGACGAGCCAGGGCAGAGCGGGCAGGGGGCGAAACGGCCCGAACGAGGTTTCTGGGCGGGTCTTCCGCAGTGAGAGCTGTTGGCGCAGTGCGACGGACATGCCGCGTTCATGCCATGCGATCCCTAAAGCACCGGTCGCCGCGATCGCTAAAATTCGCGGCAAGGCCTGTGGCAATCTGGCGCTGGCGCGCTATTCCTCGGGCTCGGTGGTGAACAGCAGCGGATAGCCCTTGGCGCGGCCGGCGTCGGTGGCGCGCGTCGCCTTGGTCTCGGCGACGTCCCTGGTGAAGACAGCGACGACGCAGACGCCGCGCTGGTGCGCCGTCAGCATCACCTTGTAGGCTTGGTCGTCGGTCATGCGGAATTCACCCTTCAGCACGGTGACGACGAATTCGCGCGGCGTGTAGTCGTCGTTGACCAGGATCACCTTGTGCAGGCGCGGCCGCTCGACCTTGGTCTTCGTCCTGGTTTTCGGCTTGACGACGGTATCTGGCATCGCACTCCCTCGCGATTGCCCCGTAAGAATACCGTCTTCAGGCGCGCCTTGGAACCGTTCGATTTGCACGGCGTCATTGCGGCAACGGCACGGCGCGCGTTGCCGCATTCGAGACAAACGAAGTTTGACTTGAGTGTGGACGTCTAACCTGAATGTGAAGGACAGCTGATATCTGCGCTTTTCGCCGCCTGAATTGCGTGTCACCATGACACTCATACGACGGGAGGGCCGCAATGCGCTGGTATGTCTCGATCGGAGCGGTGCTTGTCGCGGGCATGTTGGCCTGCGGCGATGTGGCCGGTGTTGCCGCGCCCGGCCCGGGAACCCAACCCGGCCATCGCCTGGCTGAAAAGGAATCCACACCGAGCGTCGACATCGAGTTGATCATCGCGGTCGACGTTTCCTATTCGATGGACATGGACGAGCTCGCGATCCAGCGCGAGGGCTATGCGCAGGCGATCGTCTCCAAGGATTTCCTGCAGGCGCTGAAGGCCGGTCCGAACGGCAAGATCTCGATCACCTATTTCGAATGGGCCGCCTCCAACGATCAGAAGATCATCATCCCCTGGCGGGTGATCGACGGCCCTGAATCCGCCGATGCGGTCGCCGCCGAGATCATGAAGACGCCGGTGCGCCGCGCCTCGCGCACCTCGATCTCCGGCGCGATCTATTTCGCGATCCCGATGTTCGACGAGAATCCGCATCGCGGGCTGCGCCGCGTGATCGATATTTCCGGCGACGGGCCCAACAACAACGGCACGCCGATCACGCCCGCGCGCGATGCGGCGCTCGACAAGGGCATCGTCATCAACGGTCTGCCGATCATGGTGAAGGAACCGTCCTACTCGACGATGGATATCGAGAATCTCGACTATTACTACGAGGACTGCGTGATCGGCGGACCGGGCTCCTTCGTGGTGACGATCAAGGATCGTGAGAAGTTCAAGGAGGCGATCCGCACCAAGCTGCTGCTCGAAGTTGCCGGCCGCACCCCCGAGCGCCCCATCATGCGGACCGCCGAGAAGGAGCCGCGGGTCAATTGCCTGATCGGCGAGAAGATCTGGCAGGACCGCTGGGGGCGGTAGCGATCATGTGGACCTCGTAGGATGGGTAGAGCGCAGCGAAACCCATCAATTCATGTCTGTGGCGCGAATGATGGGTTTCGCTGCGCTCTACCCATCCTACGGTTCTAACTCGCCCTACAGATCTTCTGGAGCTCACTCTCTATCGCGCGCAGCATCTGCAACGCGGCGGCATGCTCGGTCGCACCGATCTGCCGCCAGACCTCTGCGGCGCGGCCAGCAAGGCCGCGAACCGTCACCGGAAAATTCGCGGCCTGCGCCAGTGCGCTCTTTTCGTTGATCAGATATTGCCCGTTCAGCGCAAACAGCACCTGTGCGAGGCAGGCCAGCGCGCGATAGGCGCAGCCGGCGACATGCGTGCCGTCGCCGCGCGGCAGAGCAAGCTCTGCATTCTCGATGCTGAACAGGACTTCCCATTGAAAGCGCCGGATCAGCGCATCGCGCAGGGCCGGCGGGTAGGGCACAGTCCTCGCCTTCAGCGCCGCGACGAGGCCGTCGGGATCGTGCAGCGCACGGCACAGCGCGACCTCGCCCATCCAGATCGCCGAGCAGAAGCCGTGCGGATGGCCCGGCTGGTAGTGCATGCTGATCTCGCCGTTCCGGCAAGCATCGATGACAGCAGAGACCTGATCGGTGCTGCGGTAGAGCAGGTCGACCTTGCGGCCGCCGATCGTGAGCCAGGCACCGCCGACGATCCACGGTCCCCATTCGCCGACCGGCGTGACATGCGCAGCGGCGGGGTCGTCGACCAGACCCGTTACAGCTTCGCGCAGCCGATCGATATCCGGCGCGGCGCCATCCCGATAGTAGAGGCCGATATCGGTGTCGGAGGTGTCATGCGCCGTGCCGCGCGCCCGCGAGCCGCCGAGTACGATGGCGGCGACGCCCGATACGGCGGCGATAACGGGGATGATGCGTGCGAGCAGCGGATCGTCGGACATGGAGCGCAGACTATAGCGAGACTGCCCGCGCTCAGCGATAGCCGCTCCGTCCTGTCAGCGCGCGAACCGCGCCACCAGCTCGACATGCGCCGTGTGGCGGAACTGATCGACCGGTGTGACGGCTGCGATCTTGTAGCCGCCGTCGATCAGGATTTTCGCGTCGCGCGCAAACGTCGCGGCGTTGCAGGACACCGCGACGATCACCGGCACCTTGCTCGCCGCCAGCTGGGTGACCTGCGCCTGCGCGCCCTGGCGGGGCGGGTCGAACACGACGGCGTCATAGTCGCGCAACTCCTGCGGCATCAGGGGACGGCGGAACAGGTCGCGCGCCTCGGCCTTGAGTGGCTTCAGCCCCGGCGTCGATTGCGCGGCCTTCTGCAGCGCCGTGATGGCGCCGGCATCGCTATCGAAGGCTGCGATCCGCGCCTTCTCCGCGAGGCGCATCGCGAACGGACCGACGCCGCAAAACAGGTCGGCGATATGCTTGGCGCGTCCGCAGTGCTCGCGAACCAGCGCGGCCAGTGTCTCCTCGCCCTGGACGGTCGCCTGCAGGAACGAGCCGGGCGGCAGCACGACCTTCGCCTTTCCGATCGCGATCTCGGGAGAGGCACGCTGCAGCACCAGCTCTCCGTGGCGTGTCAGCCGCGCTAGCCGGTGCTTCTCCGCGACGCGCGACAAAGTGGTGATCAGGCTGGTCGGCAGCGCGCCGGAGCCGCGCACGTCGATGTCGAGTCCGTTGACGGTTGCGGTCACCTGGATGTCGAGCGGCTTGCCGATCGCGATCAGCGGCTCGGCGGTGGCCCAGGCCGCCTCGAGCGCGCCGTCGAGCGCAGGATCGAGGATCGGGCAGCGATCGACAGGGATGATGTCGTGCGAACCTGCCGCGGCGTAGCCGACCTTGAGGACGTCATGGGTGCCCATGCGCCCGTGCAGCGTGATGCGGCGACGGCCCGCGCCATGGGCATCGATCAGCGCTGCGACGTCCGCCGCAATCTTCGCCTGCGCCAGCGTCTCGACCACGATGTTGCGCTTCCAGGCGTGGTAGGGCGCATCGTTCCAGTGCTGGATCGCGCAGCCGCCGCAGACGCCGAAATGCGGACAGAACGGCGCGATGCGCTCGGGGCTTTCCTGCGCGACCCGCAGCAACCGCCGCCGGTCGGGATGGTTGCCCGGGACGTCGTCGACCTCGACCGTTTCGCCGGCCAGCGCATAAGGCACAAAGATCGATTGCGATCCCTCGATCGCGACGCCGTCGCCGCGGTGGCCGACATGGTCGATGGTAAGAAGCTCAGCCACGGCGCGCGCCGAGGAAGAATTCGATATTGCCGTCGCCGCCCGAGATCGATGACGGGAACACCTGAATGTCGGTGCAGCCCTGCGAGGCGGCAAAGGCGGCGATATCGTCGCAGATCTCCTGGTGCACCATCGCGTTGCGGATCACGCCGCGCTTGGAGTGTTTGCGCGCCGCCTCGAATTGCGGCTTGATCAGCGCCAAGAGATGCATCGGGGCGGCCGCCAGCGACAGCGCAACCGGCAGCACCAGCTTCAGCGAGATGAAGCTGACGTCGATCACCACGATGTCGGGCCGCGCCGGCAGGCGCTTGCCCTCGAAACTCCTGATGTCGGTCGCCTCCATGGAGACGATTTTCGGATGCCCCTGCAGCGAGGGATGCAGCTGGCCGTGGCCGACATCGATGGCGAACACGAGGCTCGCGCCATTGGCGAGCAGCACTTCGGTGAAGCCGCCGGTCGAGGCGCCGACATCGAGGCAGACATGGCCCTCGACGTCGATCGGATAGTGCTCGAGCGCGCCGGCGAGCTTGACGCCGCCGCGCGAGACATAGGGATGCGCCGGCTCGGCCGAGAGGGCCGCGCCCGGTGCGACGATCTCGGACGCCTTCGCGATCTGCCTGCCGTCGGCGGTGACGAGGCCGGCGTCGATGGCGGCGCGCGCTCGCGCCCGGCTTTCGAACAGGCCGCGTTCCACCAGCAGCACGTCGATGCGTTTGCCGGCGGATGCGTCGTTGTCGTTGTCGCCCGCTCTGGTCACTTCGCCGCCTGCCGGCGCTGCGCGGCAGCGAGCCGCACGCAGGCCTCGAAGGAGGTGAGGTCGTGCCATAGGTCGGCCGACGGCTCGCGCGGGGTCACCAGCGGGCTGCCGTGCAGGTCGAGCGCGTGCATCATCATCAGATTGTCCGGCAATCCAAACTCTTCCACCGTCAGCCCCTCCGCATCGATCAGGCGTCCGTCGGATGCCGGCACGACCTGGCTGAGCCGCGCCACGCGATTGGCGTAGGACGTGGGATCGTTGGAATAGGCGAGGCACAATTTGCCGCGTCCCGCCATGTAGCCGAGTTCGTAAACCGTGCCTGCGTCGGCACTGGGGCCGCGAAACGGCGTCAAGTTGGCGATGATGGCATCGGCAGACTCCATCATCGCCTCGTTGCTCTTGAAGATGGTGAGCGAGACGCCGGCGGCGGTGGGATCGATGCTGTTGTCGAGCGGATACAGCCCGGTCAGCCCGTGATAGGCGCAAACCTCCGCCTTGCGGCGGCCGATCTCCACGGCATCCGGCAGGAACACGTCAGGACCTGCCAGATAGATCTTCATGGACTTGCCGGGGCTGGTGCGTTTTCGAGCGACAACCTGGAGCTTCGGTTCTGATTTCAATCAGAACCGAAAATGCTCCAGTGAGCGCCGCCCGTCACGATCAGGCGAGCTTGACGGTCTCGGCCTTGTAGTCCTTGCCGAGGGTTTCGAACACCTTGGCAACGATGCTCTTGGCGTCGAGACCGGCGCGGGCATACATCGCCGCCGGCGTGTCGTGGTCGAGGAACACGTCGGGCAGGATCATCGAGCGGAACTTGAGCATGCCGCTGTCGAGCATGGCGTTGTCCGACAGGAACTGCATGACATGCGAGCCGAAGCCGCCGATCGAGCCTTCCTCGATCGTGATCAGGATCTCGTGGTCGCGGGCGAGCTTCATGATCATCTCTTCGTCGAGCGGCTTCATGAAGCGCGCGTCGGCGATCGTGGCGGAAAGGCCGTGGGCGGCGAGCTCGTCGGCCGCCTTCTCGCACTCGGCGAGACGGGTGCCGAACGACAGCAGCGCGACCTTCTTGCCCTCGCGGATGATGCGGCCCTTGCCGACTTCGAGGGCAACGCCGACTTCCGGCATCTCGATGCCGCGGCCTTCGCCGCGCGGATAGCGCAGCGCGCTCGGACGATCGTTGATCGCAACCTGCGTCGCCACCATGTGGACCAGTTCCGCCTCATCGGCGGCGGCCATGATCACCATGTTCGGCAGACAGCCGAGATAAGCATTGTCGAACGAACCCGCGTGCGTCGCGCCGTCGGCGCCGACCAGGCCGGCGCGGTCGATCGCGAAGCGGACCGGAAGGCTCTGGATCGCGACGTCATGGACCACTTGGTCATAGCCGCGCTGCAGGAAGGTCGAGTAGATCGCGCAGAACGGCTTGTAGCCTTCGGTGGCGAGGCCGGCGGCGAAGGTCACCGCGTGCTGCTCGGCAATGCCGACGTCGAAGGTGCGGTCCGGGAACGCCTTATTGAAGATGTCAACGCCGGTGCCTGACGGCATCGCCGCGGTGATGGCGACGATCTTGTCGTCCTTCTCGGCTTCCTTGACGAGGCTCTGGCCGAACACGTTCTGGTAGGCCGGCGCATTCGGCTTGGCCTTGGCCTGGGTGCCGGTCGCGACGTCGAACTTGACCACGGCGTGGTACTTGTCGGCGGAGGCTTCGGCCGGGCCGTAGCCCTTGCCCTTCTGGGTCACGACGTGAACCAGGATCGGGCCGGTCTCCATGTCGCGGACGTTCTTCAGCACCGGCAGCAGATGGTCGAGATTGTGACCGTCGATCGGGCCGACATAGTAGAAGCCGAGTTCCTCGAACAGCGTGCCGCCGTCCATCATGAAGCCGCGGGAATATTCCTCGACGCGGTTGGCGCGGTTGGCGAGGATCTTCGGCAGGCGCTTGTTGATCTGCTTGGCGGCCTCGCGCAGCGAGCGGTAGGTCTTGCCGGAGTAGAGGCGCGACAGATAGGCGCTCATCGCGCCGACGGGCGGCGCGATCGACATGTCGTTGTCGTTAAGGATCACGATCAGGCGCGAGTTCATCGCGCCGGCGTTGTTCATCGCCTCATAGGCCATGCCCGCCGACATCGCGCCGTCACCGATCACGGCGATAACGTTGTTCTTGCCGCCGGAGAGATCGCGCGCCACGGCCATGCCGAGGCCGGCCGAAATCGAGGTCGAGGAGTGCGCGGCGCCGAACGGATCGTAGTCGCTCTCGGTGCGCTTGGTGAAGCCGGAGAGGCCGCCGCCGGTGCGTAGCGTGCGGATGCGGTCGCGGCGTCCGGTCAGGATCTTGTGCGGGTAGGCCTGGTGGCCGACGTCCCAGATCAGGCGGTCGCGGGGGGTGTCGAAGATGTAGTGGATGGCGGTGGTCAGTTCGACCACGCCGAGGCCGGCGCCGAAATGGCCGCCGGTCACCGACACCGCGTCGATGGTTTCCTGGCGCAGCTCGTCGGCAACCTGCTGCACCTGCTCGACCTTCAGCTTGCGCAGGTCATCCGGCGTGTGAATAGTGTCAAGAAGCGGCGTCTTACTAAATGTGGTCACAGCGAATTTCCAATTTTTGCCTGTCGGAACGAACCGCCCGACGCGAGATGGGATGGCGCGCACACCGCGCAGCGAATGCCAGACACTGGGTGCCGCCCCGGCAGGCCGGTGCCTGGTTGTAAGCCTAGATTCACTCCGGATTGGACCACGTGATATGCATCACCTTGGTCGCTCTTCACCCGTCCCGGTTCAGTTTTGTCGAACCATTTGAGATGCATGCCGCCCGAAAAGTCGGGCTGCCCGCCACTCTCAAATGCCCATAGAACTGGAAGCATTACACCAAAGCCGCCGCCAAAGCCAACCCGATAGGGGCCGCAAGGTTCCTATGCGGCGCGCCGAAAAACCTAGTCTTTTCAATAGTCGGGTGGGAGCTGGGTTCCAATTCGCCTAATTTGGCGGCAGCCGGCCGGGCCGGCTCGGCCTGATTCGCAGCCGTACCCGACCCCGCGGGTAGCCCCGGAGGTTTACGGGTGGCTGGAAATGCACAGCAACAATTGCCCGCCGTGGCGGACATCGCGCCGCACGATCGACGTGGTCGGTAGCGCTACTGCACGTCGAGCGGCTCGGTGCCGGTCGGCTGGCCCGAGGCGTCGGTGGTGATCTTGTCGACGCGGGCTTCGGCCTGACGCAGCAATTCCTCGCAGCGCCGCTTCAGCGCCTCGCCGCGCTCGTAGATCGCGACCGATTCCTCAAGCGGGACCTTGCCGTCCTCGAGCCGCTTGACGATCGATTCGAGTTCCTCGATCGCGCGTTCAAAGGAGAGCTTCTTCACGTCGGCTTGGGTATTCTCGGCCATTCTTGCGTTCCCGATTGCGTGGATCAGATCGCAACCTGATCTTGTCGTCCAAACATGACCTGTCGCAGGCCATGCTCGCCCCGGCGCAGAATCAATCGAATTTTTGCGGGCGTATTGTGGCGGGGATTTACCCGTCCATCAATGCGGTGACGTGAGATGCCACCGACTCTTTCAGGCCCTGCAGGTCGTAGCCGCCTTCCAGGACGGAGACGACGCGGCCGCCGGCGCTCTTGTCGGCGAGATCCATCAGCTTGCGCGTGACCCAGCCGAAATCCTCGCCCGTCAGGTTGATCGAGGCCAAGGGATCGCGGTGATGCGCGTCGAAGCCCGCCGAAATGACGATAAGTTCGGGGGAGAACTTCTCCAGCTGCGGCAGGATCAGGTTCTCGAAAGCGGAGCGGAACTTGGCGCCGCCGTCGCCGGGCGCCAGCGGCGCGTTGACGACAGTGTCGTGCTCGCCACGCTCGCCGGCGGCCCCAGTGCCGGGGAACAGCGGCATCTGGTGCGTCGAGCAATACATCACGGTCGGGTCGGCCCAGAAGATATCCTGCGTGCCGTTGCCGTGATGGACGTCGAAATCGATGATTGCGGCGCGCTTGATGCCGTATTTGCGCTGCGCGTGGCGGGCAGCGATCGCGGCATTGTCGAAGAAGCAGAAGCCCATCGGCGTCGATTTCTCGGCGTGGTGACCGGGCGGGCGCACCGCGACGAACGCGTTTTGATGCTTGCCCTCCATCACCGCATCGGCGGCGGCCACCGCGCCGCCGACGCCGCGCATCACCGCTTCCCAGGTGCCCGGCGACATCGAGGTGTCGCCGTCGATATAGATCATGCCGGAGGTCGGCGCGATGTGGCGGAGTTCGCCGACATAGTGCTCACCGTGACAGAGCAGCACGGTGTCGAGGTCGCCTTCCGGCGCGGAATCGCGCACCAGCGCCTTGAAGCGATCCTCGCCGAGCACCTCGGCGACCGCCCGCAGCCGGTCGGGGCGTTCGGGATGTCCGGGAGGGGTCAGGTGGTCGAGACAGGCGGAATGCGTCAGAAGCAGTGTCATGCAGATTCCCGGCGCAATCGATGCGCGTGCGAGGACGCATGATCCGGAAAAGTGCGCGGCGGTTTTCCGACCAAGATCATGCAAGAGCAGGCCCTAATCTAGGCCGTTAGCGGCGTTCCGGAAAGGGCCGACATCATCCCTGTTCGCGTCCTTCCAAAGCCGGGGTGTTTTCCGCGTCATTGCCAGCGGAGCGAAGCAATCCATGCCGTCGCATGCTCGGAGACAATGGATTGGTTCGCTCCGTTCGTAATGACGTGAGGAGCTGCGTACGCCACCCCTAGACCTCGCTCAATTGATCCGCTCGATCCGCTTGCCTGCCGTTGGGCCTACCGGGCTGTTGGCCTTGAAGTAGGCATAGAGCGCATCGACGTCGTAGATGCCGAACTGCTGCGCGGTTCCTTGCTTGAATACCGTGAAGCCGTCGCCGCCCTCGGCGAGATAATTGTTCACGGTGACGCGGTAGCTCGCGTCCGGGTCGATCGGCTTGCCGTCCAGCGACATCCGTGCGGCAATGATGCGCGCGCCATCGGGCTTGCTCGCATCCCACGCATAGGAGAACCCCTTCGAGACCTGGAGGGCGCGCGGCCGCTTCGGATCGGCCCATTGCTGCTCCAGTGCGTCCTTGAGCTGCTTGCCGGTCAGCGTCATCGTCACCAGCTGGTTGCGGAACGGCTGGCTTGCAAAGATATCGGCATAGGTCACCGCGCCGTCCTCGCGCTTGACGATGTCGGTGCGCACGCCGCCGGGATTGGTGAAGGCGATCACCGCGCCGCCATTCGGTTCAGCGCTGGTCGCAAGCAGCTGTGCATCGGCGACGATGTCGCCGAGCGGGCTCTCGCCGGTTTCGGCAGGTGTACGCGACAGCGTTTCGGTGACCGAGCCTGCCGCGCGGCTCGCGATCGGCGCGGCCAGCCGGTCGTAGGATTCCAGCAGCGCGCTCTGCTCGGGATCTTTGGCCGTGCCGGCGATCCGCACGATGGTGTTGGCGGCCCTGGCGCTGATCACGTCATGGCTGTTCGGATCAAGCTGAAGATCGATCGCGGTGACCAGGGTGCCGTATTTGTCGCCGGAGGTGACGAGCCGTCCGTCGATCTCGCAGACATAGGCCTGGTGGGTGTGGCCGGAGACCACGACGTCGACCGCGCGATCGAACTTCTTGACGATGTCGACGATCGGCCCGGAGATCCCTGGACATTCATTATAGTCGCCGGTCGGAAAGCCGCCTTCGTGGATCAGCACCACGATCGCCTCGACGCCCTTCGCCTTCAGCTCGGGGACCAGCGCATTGACGGTCTCGGCCTCGTCGCGGAAATCGAGGCTCGCGACGCCGGCCGGCGACACCAGGTTCGGGGTGTTCTTCAGCGTCAGCCCGATGAAGGCCACTGCAATGCCGTCGAATTGCTTGATCTCGTAGGGCGGAAATACCGGCTTGCCGGTCGCCTTCTCGATCGTGGAGGCGGCGAGATAGCGGAATTTGGCTCCTGTGAACGGGTGCGGCCCCTGGCATTTGTCGATCGGATGGCAGCCGCCATTCTGCATCCGCAGCAGCTCGTCCTTGCCCTCGTCGAATTCGTGATTGCCGACCGAGGAGATCGCAAGCCCCATCAGCGAGAGCGACTCGATGGTCGGCTCGTCATGAAACATCGCCGACAGGAACGGGCTCGCGCCGATCAGGTCGCCGGCCGCGACGAAGATGTTGTTCTTGTGGCCCTCGCGCAGCTGCTTGACGACGGTGGCCATCCGCTCGGCGCCGCCGGCGGGCTCCATGATCTTTTTGGTCGCGTCAGCGGCGTCGGTGATGCGGATGCCGCCCGGCGGCGGCCGCAGATAGCCGTGGAAATCGTTGATCGCGAGAATGCGCAGGCTCACCGGCTCCGCGGCCTGCGCCGGACAGGGGCTTGCTGCGGCCAGTCCGAACGCGCAAAGCGCGGCGAGAGGGGAAAGGCGGGACTGTCTCATGACCTGTCCATGGAGCACGGGATCATGGCGCCGCGCCACTACAATTTTGCGACGCTTCGTTTCAATCCTTCGGGCGAGCCATGAATGCCTTGAACGCCTCGACTGCTTCCTCGGAGCGCATCCGTTCGCTGAACAGATGGTTCTCCTGCTCGATGCGGCGGGTGACGTCCTCCGGCGGCAGCCGGATCAGGCGCCGCGAGATCGCCACCGCCTCGGCCGGCAGCGCGCAGATCTCGCGCGCCACCTTGTGCGCCTCCACCTCGGCATGTCCCGGCGCCACCACGGTATTGACGAAGCCGGCGACGCGGGCGTCGTCGGCCGACATGGTGCGGCCCATCACCAGCATCGCGAAGGCACGCTGGTGACCCATCATGCGCGGCATCAACAGGCTCGAGGCGCCTTCCGGCACGAGGCCGAAATTCGAGAACGGCGTCGAGAACAGCGCGGTCTTGCTGGCGAGCACATAGTCGCAGTGAAACAGCATGGTGGTGCCGATGCCCATCGCGACGCCGTCGACGGCGGCGATGATCGGCTTCACATTGTGGGCCAGCGAATACAGGAATTTGACGAGGTCAGAGGCCGGCGGCGTCTCACCGGTCGAGGTGCCCTGCGCGAGCAGGTCCTCGATGTCGTTGCCCGCGGTGAACACGCCGGAGCCGCCGGTGATGATCAGGCAGCGGATCTTCGGATTGTTCTGCGCCTTGTCGATCGCGTCGCTGATCGCGCGAAACATCTCCTGGGTGATCGCGTTCTTCTTCTCGGGCCTGCGCAGCCGGATCACGCGCGTGGCGGCTTCGTCGGTCACTATGACATGCGCGGTCATCGAGCGGTCCCAGGGTCGGCCGGCATCGTCGCCGGCGGAGGTCGTACCCGTTATCCTACATGATCCGGTGCAAGCCCCAAGAGCTCCAGCGTGTTCCGGGCCGCTTTTCCCTGTGGGCGAGCATGAGAACGGCGCAATGCAGATAAATCTTGCGATTCCGGGCAGGGGACGTTGGTCGTAGGCGCGGAGGCGCACGGCGATGCTGCCTTCCGCCCGCGCCACGATGGCGCCGATGCTGCCCGCCCGCCGCGCCCGTAGCGCTCGCGACGAGTTTAACTTCCCCGCGAGAAACATTCCGCTGTTCGCAGCATTCCCCCTTTGCTGACAGGCCGAGCAGACCTCGACACGTCGTTGTCGTGGTTCCGCGTCCGGCTGACTTGAGGAGAGCAGCGGCATGCAGATCTCCGGACGTTTGGAACTATCGCGGCGCCATCTGTTGATTGTTGGAGCCGCCTCGCTTGCGGCGTCGTCGATCGCGACGCCTCCGCCTGCGGCCGCCCAATCTGCCCCGACCGGAGCGCCCGTGATGACGAGAGTATCCTTTGACGTGAACGGCGAAACCCACCAGCTCGAGCTCGACACCAGGACCACGCTGCTCGATGCCCTGCGCGAGCACCTGCATCTGACCGGCACCAAGAAGGGCTGCGACCACGGCCAATGCGGCGCCTGCACGGTGATTGTCGACGGCCGGCGGATCAATTCCTGCCTGACGCTCGCCGTGATGCATCAGGGCGACGAGATCACGACGATCGAGGGGCTCGGCACGCCGGACGGGCTGCATCCGCTGCAGGCGGCATTCGTCGAGCATGATGGCTATCAGTGCGGCTATTGCACGCCCGGCCAGATCTGCTCGGCGGTCGCCGTGCTTGCCGAGGTCAAGGCCGGCATCCCGAGCCATGTCACGGCGGATCTGAATGCGCCGCTGCGACTGACCAATGCCGAGCTCCGCGAGCGCATGAGCGGCAACATCTGCCGCTGTGGCGCCTATTCCAACATCGCCGAGGCGATCAGCGAGGTCGCCGGGAGGAGCGCATGAGATCATTCAGCTATGAGCGGGCCGCCTCGCCGGGCGCGGCGGCCGCAGCCGCCGCCGGGACCGCGAACGCCAAGTTCATCGCTGGCGGCACCAATCTGCTCGACCTGATGAAGCTCGAGATCGAGACGCCGGCGCATCTGATCGACGTCAACGATCTGGCGCTCGACCGCATCGAGGAGACCGCGGACGGCGGCTTGCGGATCGGCGCGCTGGTGCGCAACACCGATCTCGCCGCCGATATCCGCGTGCGGCGCGACTACGGCGTGTTGTCGCGCGCGCTGCTCGCCGGCGCTTCCGGCCAGTTGCGCAACAAGGCGACAACCGCCGGCAATCTGCTGCAGCGGACGCGCTGTCCCTATTTTTACGACACCAATCTGCCCTGCAATAAGCGCAAGCCCGGCAGCGGCTGCGCCGCGATCGGCGGCTTCAGCCGCCAGCATGCGGTGGTCGGTGTGAGCGACGCCTGCATCGCGACCCATCCGAGCGACATGGCGGTGGCGATGCGCGCGCTCGACGCCGTCGTCGAGACGGTGCGGCCCGACGGCACCACGCGCAGCATCCCGATCGCCGAGCTGCATCGTCTGCCCGGCGACAGCCCCGAGATCGAAACCAGCCTGGAGCCGGGCGAGCTGATCACCGCGGTGGTGCTGCCGAAACCGGTCGGCGGCGCGCAGGCCTATCGCAAGGTGCGCGACCGCGCCTCTTATGCCTTTGCGCTGGTCTCGGTTGCTGCGATCGTGCAGCGCGACGGCACCGGCCGCGTCGCGCTTGGCGGCGTGGCGCACAAGCCGTGGCGCGTCGAGGCGGCGGAGGCGGAATTGCCCGACGGCGCCAAGGCCGTCGCCGCGCGCCTGTTCGCCGATGCCAAGCCGACCAAGGACAATGCGTACAAGCTGCCGCTCGCCGAGCGAACGCTGGCGGCGGTGCTGCGCGAGGCCAGGGCTTGAGATCCAGGGCTTAAGAAGAGGGCCTGACATCATGCGATTTGAACATCCTGCTACCTTCAGTCCGATCGACCAGCTCAAGGTGATCGGCCACCCGACCAGCCGGATCGACGGGCCGCTGAAGACCACCGGCACCGCGCCTTACGCCTATGAGCGGCACGACGTCGTGGCCAACCAGGCCTATGGCTACGTGGTCGGTTCGGCGATCGGCAAGGGGCGGATCGGTTCGATCGATCTCGAGGCGGCCAAGGCTGCGCCGGGCGTGCTCGCCATCGTCACAGCGGACAATGCCGGCAAGCTTGGCAAAGGAGAGCGCAATGCGGCGCCGCTGCTCGGCGGGCCGGAGATCGCACATTATCACCAGGCCGTCGCCGTCGTCGTCGCCGGGACCTTCGAGCAGGCGCGGGCCGCGGCGCAACTGGTCCGGATCGACTACGTCAAGGGCGACGGCAAGTTCGATCTCGCCGCGGAGCGGGACAAGGGCGTCACGCCGCACCCATCATTCGGCGGCCCGGCCGATACCGCCGTCGGCGATTTCGCCGCCGCCTTCGCTGGTGCGCCCGTGCAGCTCGATGCCACCTACACCACGCCCGATCAGGGCCACGCGATGATGGAGCCGCATGCTTCGATCGCGGCCTGGGACGGCGACAAGCTCACGGTTTGGACTTCCAACCAGATGATCGCCTGGGGCGCTGAGGATATGGCGAAGACGCTTGGCATCGCCAAGGAGAATGTCCGTCTGGTGTCGCCCTATATCGGCGGCGGCTTCGGCGGCAAGCTGTTCCTGCGCGCCGAGGTGCTGCTCGCCGCGCTCGGCGCCCGCGCGGCCGGCCGGCCGGTCAAGATCGCGCTGCAACGTCCGCTGATGTTCAACAACACGACACACCGTCCGGCGACGATCCAGCGCATCCGCATCGGCGCCGAGCGCGACGGCAAGATCACGGCGATCGGCCACGAAAGCTGGTCTGGCAACGTCAAGGACGGCGAGCCCGAGATGGCGGTGAGCCAGACGCGGCTGCTTTATGCCGGCGCCAGCCGGATGACGGCGACGCGGCTTGCGGCGCTCGATCTGCCGGAGGGCAATGCGATGCGCGCGCCCGGAGAAGCCTCCGGCATGATGGCGCTCGAGATCGCGATCGACGAACTCGCCGAGAAGCTCGGCATCGACCCGGTCGTGCTGCGCATCAGCAACGACACCCAGGTCGACCCCGAGCATCCGGAGCGGCACTTTTCGCAGCGGCAACTGGTGCAGTGCCTGAGCGATGGCGCGGCGCGGTTCGGTTGGGACAAGCGCAATCCGAAACCCGGCGCCGTCCGTGACGGGCGCTGGCTGGTGGGAATGGGCGTCGCCGCGGCGTTCCGCAACAATCTCGTGACCAAGTCGGCGGCACGCGTTCGTCTCGACCAGAACGGCATCGTGACCGTCGAGACCGACATGACCGACATCGGCACCGGCTCCTACACCATCATCGCGCAGACCGCGGCCGAGATGATGGGCGTGCCGCTCGAGAAGGTCGCGGTGCGGCTCGGCGATTCCGACTTCCCGGTGTCCTGCGGCTCGGGCGGGCAGTGGGGCGGCAACAATTCCACCGCCGGCGTCTATGCCGCCTGCACCAAGCTGCGCGAGGCCATTACGCAGAAGCTCGGCTTCAATTCCGAGGAGGCGGTTTTTGCCGACGGCGTGGTCCGCTCCGGCAATCGCAGCGTGCCGCTGGCGCAGGCCGCCGGCGGCGGCGACCTCGTGGCGGAGGATGCCATCGAATACGGCGATCTCGCGAAAACCTACCAGCAGTCGACCTTCGGCGCGCATTTCGTCGAGGTCGGCGTCGACGCCGACACGGCTGAAATCCGGGTGCGGCGGATGCTTGCGGTCTGCGCGGCGGGCCGCATCCTCAATCCGAAGGCGGCGCGCAGCCAAGTGATCGGCGCGATGACCATGGGTGTCGGCGCGGCGCTGATGGAAGATCTCGTCGTCGACAGGCGTCATGGCCTGTTCATCAATCACGACCTTGCTGCCTATGAGGTGCCGGTCCATGCCGACATCCCGCATCAGGAGATGATCTTCCTCGACGAGATCGATCCGATCTCATCGCCGATGAAGGCCAAGGGCGTCGCCGAACTCGGCATCTGCGGCGTCGCCGCCGCGGTCGCCAATGCGGTCCACAATGCGACCGGCGTGCGGGTGCGCGACTATCCGATCACGCTCGACAAGTTGCTGGCAGGGATGCCGGAGCCGGCGTAGCGCGGGACGCTTCACCTCGCCCCGCAAGCGGGTGAAGAACGGGGAGAGGGAGCACAGCGGAGTCGGGGGCGCTGTTCTACCTAAACGCTCTAACCGCGACCGACGAACGAGCCGATGCCCCGGCCGATCGCGGCGCCGTGCTGAAACAGCGCGCCGAGGTGATCGCCGGGCACCGACATCGCATCGAGGCCGTTCTCCGCGGCGAAGCGCTGCATCGGCGCATGCGGCCCGTCGTCCTGTCCGTTCCAAAGCAGCACCGGCACGCGCGAGGACAGCACCGCGTCCTTGGCGCCATCGACCTGTCCGAGCGCATTGAAGCAGGCGCGCACGCCGCCTTCGAGATCCGGCGTCACCCATTCGGCGAGCTCCGGCACCGTGCGGCGGGCAAAGGTAATGAAGGCACCATAGGTCAGCGGGCCGGCGTTGCCGCGCGGCAGTCCGGTGAGAAAGTCCCAGCCGCCGATCGCCAGCGACGCCAGCCGTGCCGGGAAAAACCGGGCGACACCGACCGCGACCCAGCCGCCCATCGAATGTCCCACCACGTGGGCGCGCTCGTCGCCGAGATCGTCGATCACGGCGACGATGTCGCCGGCACGCTGCGCCTGATTATAGAGCGCCGGATCGGCGGGCTTGTCGCTCAGGCCATGTCCGAGCGAATCGACGCAGACGACGCGAAAGCGATCGGCAAGCGCGTCGACCACGCCGCATTGTTTCCAGCTCGCGGCGTCGAGCAAGAGACCGTGCTGCAGCACGATCAGCGGCCCGGATCCCTCGACGGTGTAATGGATACGCTGGCCCCGGTGATTGGCGAATGGCATCGGATAGAGTTCCCCACGTTTTACCAGAGGTGAGCGTGGAGGCGCCGGGTTTCAAGACCTCGTTCCGGATCAGGAATCGCATCGCCGATGGCGGGCGGAACCATCAGCCGCCCCACACGGTGGCTTCGCTCCAGCCGAGATCCCTGAACTCGGCTGCCCGGAGCGGGGCTTCGCCGGCGGCGAAGAATTCGTCGAGCTGCGGCGGCTTCACCGTGGTCTCCGAGAGCATCGCATGGGCCTGGCCGCGATGATGAATCTGGTGCTGGAACAGATGCATCAAGAGGCGGTCGCGCCGCTCGGTCTGCACGCTCGTGTCGCGATTGATCTTCACCACATCATCGAGCCGCTCAGCCGTCAGCGCATCGCAGTGCACGATCAGCTGCTGATCGATCGCGCGCTGGGCGTCTTTCAGCGCGGCGACTGACGGGTAGGGCACCTCGTTGGCCCACGCCTTCGGCCCGAGCCAGCCGCCCTCGAGCGCATCAATGTAGAAGAGATCGATGACATGAATGTGGTTGAGCGTCGCCTGCAGGCTCGGGAAGAACCCGGTCCGCGCGGCGGCGAACTCCGCCTGGCTGAGACCGGCGCAGGCCGTGAGCAGGCGGTGATTGGCCCAGGCATTATTGTACGCAAAAGCGCGAAAGGTCTGAACGAGGCCTGCTTGCATATCGGTCCTCACTGGATTGACTGTTTCAGGCAGGTGCACCGGCCGACCCGCGACAGTGATCGTGGTGCTTGCGTTGGTGACTTGATCCTCGCATAGCTAATCCATCGTGGTGCACTTCATCCGAAGGCGGGAGCAGATGCAACTGGCAAAGAACGTGATCGACGTCGGCCTTTCCTTCAACGATCTCGAACCGATGCTGCGGTTCTGGCAGCAGGAGGCCGGACTTCGCTTCGATCATGTGCAGCCGATCCGCCGCGGGCAGAAGCAGTACCGGCACGACGCGCAAGGTTCGGTCATCAAGCTCAACCATCATGTCGAGCCGCTGCCGGATGCGGCGCCGAGCGGCTATCGCGAACTGATCATTGCGCGCGCGGGCGTCGACGCACCGCAACGCATGGCCGACCCCGACGGCAACAGCGTTTGCCTGGTTGCGCCCGGACATGACGGCATCACCCAGATCGCCGTCACGATGGCGGTGCGCGACCTTGCCGCGCATCGCAGGTTCTACGGCGACATCCTCGGCTTCACCGAGCAGTCATGGTCTGATGGTCCGGCGTTTCGCCTCGGCGACAGTCTGATCCTGCTCAGGGAAGATCGCGCCGCAACCATCGATCCGGTTCGGGGTGCGCGCGGCTGGCGCTACATCACGCTGCAGGTCGCCGACATCGACGCCGTGCATGACGAGTTGCGCGCCAAGGGCGTGCGGGAAGGCCTTGCGCCGGTGACGCTCGGCGAGGTCGCGCGGATCTCCATGATCCTCGATCCCGATGGCAACTGGATCGAACTGTCCCGCCGCGCATCGATCGTTGGAAGCCTGTCCAACCGCTAGGCAGCAAATTTTCTGGCCGCCCGGTCGGCACCGATGATATGATTCTGCGAATGCATCCAATTTGATGATCGCTTTATGCAGTCGATTTTCGGGCCGCGGCGGGTTCATCGATCGATTTTGCCAACGGCTATCGGCTCGGCTTGCCTGCTGCTGTTCGTCCCCGTCGCAAACGCCCAACCTCCCGGCAATCCAGCGGTAACGCCCTCCGCGCAGCGCGCAGAGCTGGCGCAGGCACAAACATCGCAAACGGAAACGTCTCGTCCGGATACCAACGCCGCAGTGCGCAACGCTGAGGCCGCCGATCGATCGGCGTCCGATCAGCAATCGTCATCTGTTCCGTCGCCGGCGCCGACACCTTTGCGTCCAAAGCTCGATGGGCCGCAGCAGTACTGCAAGGCGTTGGAGGAGGCTGCTTTAGAGAACGGCTTGCCGCCGGATTTCTTCGTCCGGCTGATCTGGCAGGAAAGCAATTTCGATCCCAACTCGGTCAGTTCGGCCGGTGCCCAGGGGATCGCCCAGTTCATGCCCGGTACTGCGCGGTGGCGCGGTCTGGCCGACCCGTTCGAGCCATTGCCTGCCTTGCAGGAATCCGCGCGCTGGCTCCGCGAACTGCGCGCGCAGTTCGGCAATCTCGGCCTTGCGGCGGCCGCCTATAATGGTGGCCCGCGGCGCGTTCAGGATTGGTTGGCGGGGCGTGGAAACCTGCCGGGCGAAACGCGCGCCTATGTCAGGATCATCACCGGCAAGTCCGCCGAGGAATGGGCGCAGGGTTCGCTTGAGGATCGGGTCCACACCGACGCGCCCATGGCCTGCGGTGACATCGTGCGCGGCATGCTCGTTCGGGCGCTTCCCGCGGACCCAAGAGAGTCCGTGACAATCGCGCAGCAAGCTGCGTGGGGGCCCTGGGGACTTCAATTGGCCGGCGGCCCGTCGCAATCGCGCGTACTCGCCGACTACCAGCAACTTCAGAAACGATTTGCATCCGTGCTCGGCGATCGCGCACCGCTCGTTCTGAGATCGCGCATGGCCGGGCCAGGCTCGGCCACCTGGTATCTGCTCCGGGTCGCCGAGACGACCCGTGAGCGAGCTAACCAGCTGTGCGCCCGGTTGGAGGCAGTCGGCGGTCGCTGCCTGGTGTTTCGCAACTAGGTGGCACACGTTGCAGGTCGCAGCGATCGACGGCGTGGTCAGCGCTAATTGGCGACAGAGCCCTCAACTGCAAATGTGTGGTACCTCGCGTATTTCTCGCCGACGGCCCGAACCTGCACGTAGGCCGGATCGTGTCGCCAGGCCCAAAGCGCCTCCATGCTCGGATACATGTAGACGACGACGCGCTTGGGTGGATCTCCATCGACGGCAACGACCTGCGACCCGGTTGCCGCCGCGCCGGCAGCCGCAATCAACTTGCCGCCATGTGCCCTGATGATCTCCTTCGCCTTCGGGAGATATTCCCTGGCATAGCCATCGGGATCGGTGACCTCGATTTGGCCGATCAAATAGGCGGGCGGCCTGGCTTCGCCATGCAGCGCTTCGCTGCCAAGAGCGCCGATAGCGGTACAACTCAACATGACCAGAGCCATCTTGCCTCCAGAATTCATGGGAGCCTCCTCCGGTGCCGTGCCTGTGCGGCAAGCCGCAGCCTGACAGGACTCTTCACGAGGCTTCGAAATACGTCCAATACATATATTTTCTCGAACCTTATGCTCGAATGGTATAAGCGGGCATGAACCTTCAACAGGCCCTCACGTTCTTGACGGTGGCCGAGCTCGGCACCGTCTCAAAGGCCGCATTGCGGTTGCGTGTCGCGCAACCCGCCCTGTCCAGGCAAATCATCGGTCTCGAACGGGAGCTCGGCTTGCAGCTCTTCGACCGCGTCGGGCGCCGGCTTCTATTGACTGGCGAAGGCGAGCAGTTGATTGCGGGCTGCCGTCTGCTGCTCAACAGCGTCAATTCGCTGAAAGAGCAGGCTCAGCTGCTTCGCCAAGGAGATACCGGGGTCTTGAGGATCGCCGGCTCGCCGCAACACATCGAGAGCGTGCTGTCAGATTTTCTCCACCGGTACGCGGAGCGATATCCCGGGGTCGAGATCAGGATCAGGGAGGGGACGGGCAGCGAGATATTGGCGATGCTGGAACGCGGGGAAGTTCACCTCGGCCAAAATTTGCTGCACGCCGTCAGACTGAACGAGCAGCACTTCGGCAGCCTTCCGCTTGGATCCGTACAGTTACTGGCTGCTTGTCATCCGTCGATGCCGCTTGGTCCCCGTTGCACAATCGAGATCGCTGACCTCGCCGAACTTCCGTTGCTGCTGCTGGACAGCGGGTTCGGATTTCGGCGTGCTTTCGATGCGGCAAGCCGTATGGCGGGGCTGAAACCGAAGATCACGTTCGAGAGTCGCAGTCCGCACACCTTGCTGGCACTGGCCGAGGCGGGGCACGGCGTCGCGATCGTTCCCTCCCAGCTTCAGTGCTGGCGCTACGAATTAAGGATTGTTGGTCTCACGCACAGGCGCCGCGTGTTGCAGGAGCCTCTGACCATCTCATGGGACAAGCGGCGTCCGTTGCCTCGTTTCGCGACCGATTACTGTGCAATGCTGGCAGCGCATATGCGGGAGACGTTTCCGATCACGCGCCCGACGGAACCGGCAGCGGCAAAAGCAAGTGTTCAGACGCGCGCCAAGCGAGTTCCACGCAAGGCGAAAAGTTCGGGCGGTTGAATATCGCGATTTGCGTCCGCGTCACCGATCACCGAGTTGCGCGGCGGCGCAAGCCCTTACGTGAAACATGGTTCGGTTTATCGGAACGGCAGCTCGGTGAAGCTCCGCTCGCCCCGATCGACGGCGCTTCCGAGCTTGCCCTAGCGGATTAAGTGTGTATGCTTGCAGCGTTCGATTTGCCGTTGTGCCTTGTTGAATGGTCAAAGCGGCCCTTTTCCAAAGAACATCGTCGGTTGAAGGATGATGCGGAACCAAGCGCGAATTCACGTGCGTCCGCTTTGGAGAAGACAAATGCCTACAGGTACTGTGAAGTGGTTCAACGGCCAGAAGGGCTTCGGTTTCATTCAGCCCGATGATGGCACGAATGACGTGTTCGTTCACATCAGCGCTGTCGAGCGGGCCGGACTTGGCGGTCTCGCCGAGGGCCAGAAGCTGTCGTTCGAACTCAAGGTCGACAAGATGCGTGGCAAGACCAGCGCCGAAGATCTTCGGCTGGCTTGAATCGATCTGTTATTCCACGGATGTACTGGGATGACAGCCGCGGCCCGCTCGATCCTCTGATGGGTTGAGCGGGTCTCGCTGCTTTTCAAAGGGCTCATTCGCTCATGGCCAAGAAGCCGGAAGAACTCTCTGCCGAGCGCCTGGCCAAGGCCCAACGTCAGCGGCTTGCCGCCGAGGCCGGTGCGCAGGCAATCGCTGAAGTCGAGCGCGATGCGATCGCCGTGCGCAAGAACATGGTGCGTCTGCGGGCTCTCCGTGAAGCGCGTGACGCCGAGGCGGCCGCCGCGCAGGCTGGCTCTGCACCCGCTGGCACGGCATCTGTGGCTGCCAAGAGAACCAAACGGGTCAAGCGCATCGTGCGTTAAGCCGCGCAATCACGCATGTCGAGTCCGTCGCTGATACGTTGCTGAAGCGGACCTGTTGTTTCGCGGCCTCGGCCGCCAGTTCAGGCCGCGAAGCCAGGCCGTGGCCCGAACTATTTGGGACGATCGGCTTCCTTCCTGTTCGCCGCCTTCAGTCTGATCCTGATGTAGTCAGTGATATCGCCGGCCGCATCACGCAGATCCTGTTCCGTCAGGCCTTGCTGTCCCGCCATCTCGATGCACCGGCGCGCCAACTCGGCAACGTCCTGCGAGGCACCCGGCGTTCCATATTGCTCGGCAGCGTGGACGCTGTTTTCAATCCAGAAATCAAGGAACTCTCTCGCTTTTGCGGTCATGACTCACCCGGACGGCTCGCGCGCCACTGTCCTCACCGGCCACATTCCCCGGTCTTCGCAGGAACAATCGAGAGCCGGGGTAAATTACCATGCCGATGACGCGCTATTATTTCGATCTTCGTGACGGCGGCGGCCTGGCGATCGACGAAGAGGGCATGGAGATGTCCAACTTCGGTGCGGTTCAGGAGGAGGCTGCGCGCGCCTTGGCCGACGTCATTCGGGATTCCTTTCGCGGTCACAATTTCCATCAGATTGCCATCGAGGTCCGGGACGGCGACGGGCCCGTGCTTGAGGTGGCTATCGCTTGGCGCAGTTGCCGGCTGGATTCTTGAGTTTGGCTGCGCAGCGCGGCAGTTAGCACCTTGTGATACCCAGACTGAGACTGACCTGAAACAGCGGCCCTTCGTCCGTCCGGACCTCAAACGCCAGCAGCCTGTGTTTATCCAAAGGCAGGTTCTCCTTGGCTATGCTGAGCAATGACTGCATCGCTTCGTGCGCGGCAGTTTCCTCGTCGCGTAGCTCGATGCCCTGTTTGTCGGCATAGAGTTGCTCGCCGTTGCGGATATCGAAATAGAAGCGGGTTGCCATCTTCGGCTCCCTTTGGTGGCGGGAGCTGCCCAGGCTCTCAGGTGCCGGCGCTCAACAGTCGTCCGGCAGCGCCGTACTCTGCGCCTGTTGGAGCGAATTTGCTACTCGGCAACGATGGAGATTTTTGGGGAACCGCTTTTCGCGTTCGCGGTCAAGCCGCCATCGCCGTTCAGCCATGATCTCGCCGTGGCTGAACCGTCGGATATAATTCTCACGGTCTGCGATTGTGTCTTGCATAGCTGAGATGAGTGCATAACTGTACTAGATCGACTGGCCTTGAGCCTTGTAGATCGGTCCCAGGACCTTTTTCCAAAGACATCGTCGGATGAAAGCGAGGACGCGTGCTTGTAGCACCGCGGCTGAAGCTTCCGCGACGTTGTCGGTCGGCTGCCGTTCCACGGATGTACTGGAATGGCAGTGCGGCCCGCTCTGTCATTGATAGAGCGGGCTCTGGTCTTGTTCATTCAAAGTGCGTTGTACCGCGAGAGAGGTGATCCGTTGCAAGTTCTTGTCAGGGACAACAACATCGACCAGGCGCTTCGAGTTCTAAAGAAGAGGTTGCAGCGCGAGGGCGTCTTTAGAGAGATGAAGCGCCGCAGATCGTTCGAAAAGCCATCGGAAAAAAGGGCTCGAGAGAAATCCGAGGCCGTGCGGCGAGCCCGCAAGCTTGCCCGCAAGCAAGCGATACGGGATGGATTGATCGCGGCGCCTCCGCGGAAACCCAAATTCCCGGCGTCCAAACCTTCGGCGCCAAGGCAATCACCACAATCGCCACAGCAAGCAGGCAGCACACGGGAGACCTAGCCCGTACCGATCCTGCTGGAAGGATCGTGCAAGATGACGCAGCGATCTTATCGAGGCAACGGATGCCTCCAGGAACGTCTCTCCGATGAGATCTGTCGTCGGCGAGCCGTGGATCGGGATATTCGGTCGAGGCACGACGATCAACGGCGACGTGCGCAGAACTTGGCCGGCACGGCCATCAACGCAATGGCAGATCATTCCGCCAGCCAGTTCGATCAGGCCGCGCGCAAGCGTGACTTGCTCGACGGCCCGGAGGAATTTCGCGCGTTTCGCGCGGATCGCTGACGAAACGTATGATTCGGCGGTAGGCGCAAAACTCGATGCCGTCCCGGGCAAGCGAAGCGCGACCCGGGACCCATAACCACAAGTGCCGATTGGTTTGCAACGCTGGAGCCACAGCTCGTTTCAAAACGGAAGGCTGTGGTTATGGGTCCCTGCTTTCGCAGGGACGACAGTTGTGATGCGGCACGTCATGTGCATCAAACGAGCGAGGAGGGCCTTTGGCGAGCACAGCGCTTTGGGCCCTCTGACCTCGCAATGACGGTGGAAGGTATCTTATCCCGCCAGCACCGCATCCGCGCCGGTCACCGCCTCGGCGCTTTCGGTCACGGTCTTTTCCAGCGACGGCGCCTGCACGGCGATGTTCTCGGCGAAGAAGCGCGCCAGCGCGACATAGCGCTGCGGCTCGGCTTCGCCGTTCGCCTTGGCGGCCAGCGCTTCGCCGGCGAGCATGCAGCCGCCGAGCGTTGCGGCGAACAGCCGCAGATAGGGCGTTGCGCCGGCCAGTGCCTCGTTCGGCGCCGAGGCGAGGCGCTCGAGCAGCCATTTGCTGGTGCGCTCCAGCGCGGCGTGCGCGTCGCGCAGCTTGGCGCCCGTGGTGCCGAACGCCGGATCGTTGGAGGTCTCGACCTGCTTGATGACGGCAGCGAGCTCGTCCAGCAGCGCCCAGACCGAGGCGCCGCCATTGGCGCCGAGCTTGCGGGTGACGAGGTCGATCGACTGGATGCCGTTGGTGCCCTCGTAGATCGAGGTGATGCGGGCGTCGCGATAATGCTGCGCGGCGCCGGTCTCCTCGATGAAGCCCATGCCGCCGTGGATCTGCACGCCGAGATAGGCGACCTCGTTGCCGATGTCGGTGGAGAAGGCCTTGGCGATCGGGGTCAGCAGCGCGCCGCGGGCCGCGGCCTCGGCGCGCACCTTGGCGTCCCTGGCGCGCACCGAAACGTCGAGCGCGACCGCGGTGGCGTAGCAGATCGTGCGCGCCGCCGCCGTCATGCTGCGCATCTGCATCAGCATGCGCTTGACGTCGGGATGCACGATGATCGGATCCATCCCGTCGCCCTTGTGGCCGATCGCCTTGCCTTGCCTTCGCTCCTGCGCATAGGCCAGCGCCTGCTGATAGGCGCGGTCGGCAATGCCGACGCCTTCGAGGCCGACGCCGAGGCGGGCCTGGTTCATCATCGTGAACATGCAGCGCATGCCCTGGTTTTCCTCGCCGATCAGATAACCGATCGCGCCGCCCTTATCGCCCATCGTCATGGTGCAGGTCGGCGAGGCGTGCATGCCGAGCTTGTGCTCGACGCCGCTGGCATGGATGTCGTTGCGCTCGCCGAGCGAGCCGTCGGCATTGACCAGGAATTTCGGAACCAGGAATAGCGAGATTCCCTTGGTGCCCGAGGGGGCATCGGGCAATCGCGCAAGCACGAAATGCACGATGTTGTCGGTCATGTCGTGCTCGCCATAGGTGATGAAGATCTTGGTGCCCTTGATGCGGTAGGTGCCGTCGGGGGCGCGTTCGGCGCGGGTGCGCAGCGCGCCGACGTCGGAGCCGGCATTGGGCTCGGTGAGCTGCATCGTGCCGGTCCACTCGCCGGTGACCAGCTTCTCGAGATAGGTCTTCTTCAGCTCGGCGCTGCCATGGGCATCGAGCGCCTCGATTGCCGACAGCGTCAGCAGCGGGCAGAGGCCGAAGGCGACGTTCGACGCGCTCCAGATCTCGGTGCAGGCGGCGTTGACCGCGAGCGGCAGGCCCTGGCCGCCGAACGCCTCCGGCCCCGACACCGCGTTCCAGCCCGCGGCGGTCCAGCGCTGGTAGGCGTCGGGCCAGCCCGGCGCCGTCGTCACCTTGCCGTTGTCGAGCTTGATGCCATGCTCGTCGCCGACACGATTCAGCGGCGCCAGCACGTCGGAGGCGAACTTGCCGGCTTCTTCTAGCACCGCAGCGGTGATGTCGCCGTCGAAATCGCCGTAATGGCCGGCCTCCACGGCGGCAGCGAGCCCCGCACCGTGATTGAGGGACAGCAAGATATCGTTGATCGGCGCACGGTAGGTCATGGCGTTACTCCCGACGAGGCGTTTGCAAATTGTCATCCCATGAAACCGGCGCCCTCTCAACAGTCCGAACGGACATCGCACGGTCTGTTTCGGCCACCGCGGCGTCGCCTTATAATAAGAGTACCGTCATCATCCTGCGGCTTTCGTGCCTTTTCGATCGCCGCCCTGTTGAAATGGCGGGACTCACCCTATAGACCGACGTGGCCTTCGATCGGCGCGTTGGGGCGTAGCCAAGCGGTAAGGCAGCGGATTTTGATTCCGCCATTCGGAGGTTCGATCCCTCCCGCCCCAGCCAGAGGTAACGCGCTGATTTTGTTGCGAAAATTGCCTTGCCCAAGGCGGAATTTCTCGCGCATTTGGAAATTCCGTTTGCCTCCCATTTGGAAATTCTGTGCTGGTTTCGTTTTTGGTCGAAGGCAGATGAAGGTCGTCGCGCGTTGAACGTCGCTCAATTTATAAAAATATTGAGCGGATGAACCCTGTCTGCGGGTTGTAAAGTTCCGATCGCAGCCGTTGACATCGCGTCCGGATCGACGGTTGCACACGCCGCCGCCTTTTGCAGCTTCCAACGAAGCGCGAAGTCTATCCTTGAGATCGGACGCTGGTCTTAGAAATTGCGGAGGTCTGCGTTTCGTCTCGAGGTGATGCTGCTCCATCAGCATGCTGATCGAGTTCCTTCTGCGCCAAGAGATGTGCATGCCGCTTACGGGTCGCAGCCAACGCTCGCATCATCGTTTCCTTGGCATAACCGCGATAGGCCTGTGCGGTCTTGTGGCCCGAGAGTGCGCGACCCTGGCCCTCCGTCAGTTCGGCTTCCTCGAGTTCGGTCATGCCGCCGTGTCGACAGGCATCAAGCGTGAACAGCTTTGACACGCCGTCGATCTTCTTGCGCATCTGCTGCACCACTTTTTCCATGCCAGGGTAGGACCACACCTTGGCATCGCCTTTGCGTTCACCCTTTTGGATCCGGCGCATGATCATCGGGACGCCAAGCTTGGGCAGATGGCCCAAAATATCCTCCGCCTCGGCGTAAAACTTGACGGTCTCTCCATCGAGAGTCTCTTCGAGCGGATGCCAGACCAACGCCTTGTTCTTGTGATGCTCGATGCGCACCGCGTGTGGCCAGTTCTTGCTGCGATAGTCGGGCCAAGTCAAAAACCCGGCTACCACGTTCTCAGGCCGTTGCAGCCATTCAAAGCAAATCACCGCGACGGCCGCGGGTTCAGGCCGCCCTTCTTTGATGCAGCCCCATGCAAATTTATAGACCTCCTCTCGAGTGATCGCGTGCTTCTTGGTCTTGGTACGGCTCTTGAGGGTGAAATCGTCCCAGGGGTTCGGGTGCTTCTTATCGAACAACTCTGGGTGCAGCCGACGCATGATTCGCCACACCTTTCGGCAGAGGCCGACGACCTTTTCTCCCTGCCGCAGTCTGATGCCGTTCGGGCCGTTGATGATTTTGTCGTAGATTTTATCGGCGGCTCGTGGCGTAACTTCCATGATCTGTCGTTCGCCGATCCGCCGTCCGCTTTTACCGACCGTGTCGCAGATCATTTGCATGATCCGTTCGTAGTCTGGGCGCGACCGAGCTGAGACCTTCTCAGTATACGCCTTCTCCGTCTTGTATTGTCGGAATAGCCAATCGATCGTGCCATAGCGCGCGATCTTCCCCTGGTCGCCCGGCTGCCCTCTGCGGTGGTTGTTCCATTCATCGAACAAGGCATTGAGGGTGGCAGCGCGTCCGCCTTTGCCATCGCCGCCGCATGCGGTTTCGTAGCTTGTCCCAAGTGGCTCATTCGCCATCTCGCAGCCGAGCTTCCTGTAATGTGTGGGGATGCGGAAGTAGAATGCGGTCGATCCGCGGGCAAGCCGCCGTATCTCCACGAAGCGTGGAAGTGGGCGCTCCAACGTCACAAATCCTCGGCGAGGTCGCCCGGCACGATGTCCGGCGCAATAGCTCGGTCCAGATCGTCTCTCAACCACAGCTGACGCCTCCCTTCTTTCACACGTGGTTGAGGATACTCCTTACCGACTCGTTTGAGAAAGGCCTCGACAGTCAATTCTCCGCAGTACCCTGCTGCGATTGCAGCAGACATACGGCGCGGCCAAGAACCCGCTGGAATTATGGCAGGACGTGTCATCGGATGATGGCGTGAGCTGCTGAAATCGGTTCTTTGCTGGTGCTGCCCATCATGATGATCGCCAGTAGGATTGAAACTGCGACGGCAACCGGATCGAAGAGGAGCGTAGTGCCGCGCCTGAAAAGGACACCTCGGACCTACGTGCCTCCGATGCTAGAGCGCGCCGTGGGAAGGCCGGGGGCAGGAAGTGACCTGCCGACGTAGCAGAGAGTGAGGCGGGAGGGGGCCGACACGGAGCTCGGAGAAATTGGTAAAGAGGGCAGTGGGCCGGAGTCCTACGCGCGGAGGCAGTCCGCCCAGAAAACCTGGACGTATTCACTGGCGCAACTCGCAAACCTGCGGCGAACAAGACAGAAGGAGGCGATACACGCCACCTGTCGCTTTGCTAGTTCCTTTGGTTTATCTGCCATTTGCGCAGATATTGCCAAATCCAAGCAGAGGTGTAGAGTTCTAGCGATTTTCAACACGCTTAAATTTGACGCCGCCGCTATTGCGGTATCGTAATTTTTTTATGGGGGTTCACATGTTCGATCCCGCGACCACCGCGCTATTGCGCGCCGTCCTAGATGAGGTTTGCGAAAGCGTTTCCCGGAGCGAGACCGGCGCCCGTACCCATGTGGCCTCGAAAATCCTGGAAGCCGCGACCAAAGGGGACATCTCTCCGGATCACCTCAAGCAGATCGGGCGCCACGCTCTCTCGCAGGCGCCGACGATGTGGCGATGACCGGAGGCGGGGGGAATTTCCAGGTCACGGTGCTAAAGGTCCTGGTGAGCTATCCGGATGGATTTGCCGCGATGGCCGATCTCAAGCGCGACGTGGCGATCCTGGCGACTAGCGGCCGGGACTGGGTCGAGCGCACAAAGCGCCCGGCTGCGCGTGTACCGGACCTCGACATCTTTTGGCAAGGTCTCGTCGAGCGCGAAAACGGCGGCTGGAAGATCACCGTCAAGGGACGGACAGTGCTGGAGTTCATGGAGGCGTGCCCGCCGTCGAGCCACCAACGGGGACAGTGCTATCTGAGAACAGGGATGCGCCCATACCACCGCTTCCGCAGCCAGCCGAGCGCGCTAGGCGACGACGCGAACGTCGCGAGCGGCGTCGTGAAGCTCGAGAACGGGCGCGAGCTAATGCCTCCTAATCCTGCGGACGCGTGGCCTCCGTCGAAGGAGGGGGGCCGAATCCAGGCGTAGTCCATAGAAGCGACGAGGCAGAGCAGCAGCTCCAAGCCCCGAAGATCGCGATGGTCCTGAACTCTTAATCTGCCGGTCCCAGGTTCGAGCCCTGGTGCGCCCACCATACAAATAAGACCTTAGCGAGAGAAACCGTTTGAGAAGGCCGAACTAAAACAAACGGTGTTCTTGGCGGTCGGTCGGCGAGTCCACTCTCGGCATTGCGATCTTGTTTACTCCTCCCAGCGGACGCGAAGCCGAGTCGAAGGCGGCCAGACAGAACCGGTTCCTCAATGTGTATCCGGGTCAGAGCCGCCCAATGTCCCACTTCTGTTCGATGTCATCGACGACGCATTGGGGCAGCTGCGCCACGCTGGCATCGAAATAGTGCTTGAAGTCGACGTGCACCCTCATGTTGTCCGGCCAATAGGCCGCCATGCGGTCGTAGAGGAGAGCCGATCCTGTCGAATCGAGGAGCTAAAAGTGGCGAAGAAGGCAAAGAAGATGGCTACGAAGAAGAAACTCTGCGTCGCGAATACACAAAGGCTGACGTGAAAGAGCTGCGCGCTCATTCGAAAGCGAAGACGCCCGTTGCAAAAATCGCGAAGCTCACAAAGCGCTCCGAAGGCTCACTCCGCCAAAAGGCGCTCAAGCTTGGAATCCGGCTCGGTCACCAGCGCTAGAGGCGGCTCTATGACGCTCTTCAATAGAGTGTTCTCGACCAGGACGCTGCTGCAAATCATCTGCGTTCTTGTTGCTTAAGTTGTCGAGTGCTCATTATGGCTTCAGCTGAGCAACCGCAGTTGGCGGTTGACTAGAGGAACAGCCTGGAACGCTGAGCAGAAAAGAAGCCCATCTACTGGCGAGCTATCATGCGGCGTTCAAGCGGATCGAATTTACCCTCTCAAGGCTGAAACAGGGGTTCGATTCCCCTAGGGAGCGCCATATCATGTTCCGCCTCCAATCATTTCAATAGCTTATTCCGCGTTTGTAAGTTTCGAACGCGCGCGTTTGTAAGTGGTGCGTTCTGCATCCGTCCGCTGATCGGCAATGCGCTTAGGCGCGGCTACCTGCGCCTCCCGCATCTTCGCCGCGCCGGAGTCCGCAAGTAGCTTTTTGTTTGCCTCTTCAGTGTAGCGCTGCACTTCGGCGAGCGTCCTATGTCCACTGAACGCCATCAATTCGTGCGTGGTGTTCCGGGCCTCGGCGCGACGCCGCAAACCACTCTTCTTTAGACCGTGCAGGCGGCAGTTGTCCGGTAGTCCGGCGGCTTTCACCCATCCGGCAAAGTCGTTCCCGAGCCCTTTCTTCGAGCGGGGCCTGCCATATTCAGTGCAGAGGTAGGTCAGGGGCAGCAATCCATTGACGGCTTGCAGCCTCGGCATCGCGTCAATCGCCGCTGCTAACTCATTGGATATCGGAAATGTCCACGTCGGCGCTGCCGTGCGTACGTTCGATGCGAACGCGGCGATTGCCCTCGCGGTCTACATAGCAATGCTGCGGCCCGAGCCGCACTACCTCGCCGCGACGGCTCACCGTCTCCAGCGCGAATTCAAGGACGAGACGCTGTTGCGTACCAAGCTTCCAATGCTTCCGGTAAGTCGAAATCTGATCGTCGGTCCAAGTCCAATGGCCTTTCGACTTTGGCAGCTTCACCGGGGCGATGCTTTCGGCCGGATTCTTCCTGATCATGGTGGGACGGCATGGGCGAGCAGGTGTTTGATGGCTTTCAGCCACGACCGGCGTGACGACAGCGAGCTGATTTCGCCCATGATCTTGATCAGATGAGGCTCACCCAGCATTCGTACGCGCTTGGCACCGTGCTTCAGCCTGAATTTTTCTATGATCCGCTTTCGCGCGTCGCGCGTGTCTTCAGCCAGAGCCGTCCAGTCCGTCGATCGATAATACGAAACGACCAACGCGTCGATCGTGCCCGGCGTCGTGCGCTTTTCGCCAATCTCAACGCCCTTTCGATCGGGCAACTCCGCCAGCGCCATTTGGTACGCGGACATAAACTCTCCGAGTACAATGCCCCCGGGAGCGGTTCGCCTTCATTCCGGGCGCGCGGAAGTAGTATCGGACCTTGCTGCCCGGACGCTTCTTGTTGCGAAACCCGTTCACAAACTTCGGTAGTTTATATCTTCGATCATCGTCGAAAACTTCATCCCATTCATTGTCGGTGCGCGTCGGTGTTGCGCTGCTGTTCCGACTCTCCCCGACCGTTGTGATCGTCATCCGGTCCGGCTCGATCTCGATCTTGACGATCACACCGGCATCCTTGGCTGCGCGCAGAGCGCGGGTGAGGAGTCTGTACGTGCTCTGCGCGCGCGGCATCCTCGCATCATCTCTCCCCCCAACCCGCCGAATGATTCCTCGGGACCTACGCCCGTTCCTTCGTCTTCCTACCGGTGCGACGCGTGGCTGCGATCTGGCGGTAAGTCTCGATGTCGGTGATCCATTTTCTGTAGGCTTCCGTATCCGGCGGACCGGGCGTCAATGACTTCGGCAGGCTGACGCCCGCCTTCCTCGCGGCGGCCCTAAGCTGTCGCTCGACTAGATCGAGCGGAAATGGGAAAGGCACCATCTCGCCTCCACCCATCTCGTTGATGACATCTTCGCATGGTCCGACTGCGGCCTTGATTAAGGTTTTGTCGGGGTTGGTGGCGATCACGAAGCAAATGCCCTCGCTATAGACAGTGCGCCCTCGGGCCCGCTCCGCTCGCGCTAGACCGTCCAACCAGCCGCGCCAATGCTCGCGAACCAGTGCAGCCGAGCGCTTCATGTCGATCTTGATGTAATTCGAAATAAGAACAGTCAGCGCGACGGCGAACATGTCGAGTTCGCCGTATTGATTGTGCAACAGAGGCTTGGACAATCCAAACGCCAGCGCCACCTCGTCGCGCCATGCGCGCTGGGTCCACGCATTGCTGTCGGTATCGAACACGCTCAAGAGTCGAACGCCAGACTTTGAATTTGCATTTCGGCCTCTCCCAAGATAAATTATATTCGTATAACGCAGATATCGAGTCCGTTATGTGGGCTAGCAGGCGAAAAGGCAGCCAACATGAAAGGAAGGAGGCGGTGACTAACCTACAGCCTCTGCCAGACATCGAGGGTCTTGAAGATGCGATCAGCGAGGCCGACAGCCTGCTGGCTGACCCCAACCTGACGGATGGTCAACGCGATCACGTCGCTAAGCTTAGCGCAAAAGCGCGAATGATCCTGGAAGAGGCGACTGGCCATCGTCATCGCTGCCCCTACTGCTACGGCAAGGGAACGATTGAGCGCCCGCCGCTGAAAAACGACAAGGACGTAATCACCCCATTGTCGGATGAATTTCCGTCGATGCTGCCGTGTCCAGTTTGTCACGCGACCGGCTGAGTGGCGGACGAAGTCAGCGGCGCGACATGGCCGGGCGCGAGGTCGTGATCTCGCGCCTTGAAGGCGAGCCGCGACCGGTGGGCGCAAATGCTGCGTTGCGACCGTCGGATGAGCGTTTGCCCCCGTGTACAACCGGGCCGTCGTGCTCGGCTGAGCTTCACACCGAATGAGTTCTGGATGGACCTGTGAGGGACTAGGTCTTAAGTATGTGCCAACGCTCACGTCTGACGGTGTTCCCCCCTCTGGTAGTGTATGATAAAAGATTCTCGGAAAAGGCGCATTCCCAGCGCTGGAGGGGCAGCAGAATTGAGCGATTCTCAGGTTGCGGCCATGACGAGGCTGTTCTCTTCGGCCGTGTTCCGTGAGATGGCGAAGCGGGGCCGCTCGGCACTGTTCGCCCGCTTGTTGGGGCAGATCGAGCAATGGCCGAGTGAGGGGGAAGTCACCGTCGGCGACGCCTTTGATTCCGCATTCCGTGTCCTAAAGACGATCGGCCTGCGCGACGAGTACATCTACAGGGCAGCCCTGACTCAGAAGGTCCTCATGGGGAAGCACTCGCTGAAGACAGCGTGCATGCTCAACGAATTTCGCGCGGCGTCTTGTAAGGCTGATTTGGTGATCCTGAATGGGACCGCCACGGTGTACGAAATCAAATCCGAGCGGGACTCGCTGGATCGTCTTGCGAACCAGATCGGCAACTACAAAAAGGTCTTCGCGAAGATTTATGTGATTGCCGCCGAAGGGCACGTGCAGAAAGTCCTTCAAACCGTGCCCAAGGACGTTGGCGTATTGAGCTTGTCCCGGCGCTATCAGATATCGACCGTGCGTGAAGCGTCAGATCGTTCTCGACGGGTTGACCCGGTGGCCGTCTTCGAATCTCTTCGATCAGTCGAAGCGCGATCTGTACTCGCCGATCTTGGTGTTACAGTCCCCGATCTCCCCAACACGAAGTTGCATAGCGTAATGCGCCAATTTTTCAGCGGGCTCGACCCGCAAAAGGTTCATACCTCGATGGTTAAAGTCCTAAAGCGCTCGCGCGATTTGGCGCCTCTCAGCGATCTTGTGGAAAGACTGCCAGCGTCGCTACATGCTGCAGCGTTGTCCACCAGTGTGAGGCGTGGAGATCATGAGCGATTGGTTCAGGCCGTCCAAACGCCGCTTCGTGCTGCAATGGCGTGGGCCTAACCGCGATGTATCATCCTTACTTTCGAGGCAAGCAATTTGAGTTGATTGCCATTCGAGAGACGGCGCCTCTGCTCGCCTCTCGGAGCTTCGTTCCGATCATTGAGCCCGTGAAGGAGTCCTTGGGCAATCTTGAGCGTACCCTCAAGGCAATCTGCGATGCCGATGGGCGCGCGATCGTGATTGTGAATCCGCACCACGGCGATCACAGCGAAGATGGTATCGACATCTCAGAACTGCTTCGCAATGAGTTTCGTGGGCAACGGGATAGGATTTCTGCGGGCATATTGCTCAAGAAGGACATGCCCGTCGAGCAAGCGTTGGAAATTTATTTCGAGCATGAACATCAGAACACAACGTTCGTGCACGCGGGCTTTACGGACGCGAAGGGGCTTGCGGAGAGATTGGGCAGAAATCTCTCGCGAACTCGCAACGTTTTCTTCGAGGCGCATTGTGGGCGGCTCTATCGAAAGCACTTTCAGGGTAGTGCAGCCCGAATTCTCTTAAGAGACGGCTTTATTCGTCGTCGCAACGCAGATCAGCCTCGATTGGAGTTGTTCTCCGATCTGCACGTGACGTTCCAAGAAGAAGGCATGGACGGGTTCGGGGATTTTCAAATTGTAGGCGACGACTACACCGAGAGCGGCGGCCCCGCTTATGCCGTCGCGATCCATCTGACATTCATCGATCCTAAGCAGGACGACGTGATGTTTATTTATCATTTTGTTTCGAAGAGGAAGGACACGCCGACGGACCCGGCCGGCAAGTTTGCCGAAGCACTCGACAAATTGATCCAGATGCTCGATTCCGGTCAATCGAAGCTGCACGAGTCCAGCGCAATCGCGGAGTTTCGCGAACTCCATACCCTCGGCCACTTCCCCGGCCTCGGGTATGTGAAGAAGCTTTCGCTGAAGCATCATATCGAAACGCTCGGCGACTTCTTTGAGTGATGCTGCCATGCCGGATCGGTGCTGCGCGCATTGTTTTGACGACCGTGGACTGCGAAAGGATATCATTCCATCGCTTCGACCCTCCCGTGGGAATTGCCAGTTTTGTTACGCCATCGACGTTGACTTGGTTGAGCCACGGCAACTCGCGCCATATTTCGAACTTTTGACGAGCATCTACGAACCCGACGACGGGGGAAGGCTGCTGGTCGAGTGGATGAAGGATGACTGGCAGCTATTTCCACGCATGGACATTGCGCACTCGAAGGAATTGTTGGGGGAAATTCTCGACGACGGAGAGATCGTCAGAAAGCTCTTCTCGCCTTCCGCGACCTACCACAGTGAGGCGCTCATCGGCTGGGAAGCCCTTCGCGATGAGATGATGTACAAGAACCGATGGTTCTTGGATCAGGTGATCGATACGGATCGGCTGGAAAATCTTCTTGTTCACTTGCCAGCAGATGACTTGCCGATACAGTGGCACCGCGCGCGCATCCGCACTTCTGATACGATGTACACAATAGACCAGATGGGGGCGCCACCTAAGCGTTTGGCCACACACGGGCGCGCAAATCCGCCCGGCATTCCCTATCTTTATCTTGGTTCTCTGCCAGAGACCGCCGTGGCCGAGATACGCCCGCACACCGGAGAGGTCGCGTGCGTCGCGGATTTCATAGTTTCGGGTAAACTGAACGCGATCGATTTAAGAAATCCGCGCAAATTGGTTTCGCCGTTCTTGCTTGCAGAAGCTGGCGCGATCGGTCAACTGAGAGCCGACATTCCCTTTTTGGAGCGCTTGGGTGACGAGTTGACGCGACCGGTGCTCCCCCAGGGTGCGGCGATCGATTACATTCCCAGCCAATATCTTTGCGAGTTCATCAAGAAGAGCGGCTACGACGGCGTCATATACCGCAGTTCCGTCAGTGACGGTATTAACTTGGCTCTGTTCGATCCTAGCAAAGCTGTTCCGGGTGTCGTCGCTGCTTATGATGTCACGCGGGTAGCGGTCGAGGTTAGAGCATCCGTGTAAATCGCGATCCGGATGGAAGGCTATGGCGGCCCGGCGCAGCCCTCGCCCACGATCCGGCAATGCATCAACGGCGGGTTAAGCTGGCTGGAAGTGCGGTGCCATCGCTGCGACACCAAGGGCGAGTCTGCCGCTGGACGCCATCCGCCGCCCGCGCGACACGCCGCTATGGAAGCTCGAAGCCTCGCTAAAATGCCGCAACTGCCGCCATGGCCCATATGCCCCGCCAGTGCACATGATTAGGCTCACCGAAGAGCGGTCGATCACGGCCTATAAGTGGGTGCACCCCAACGAACAAGATCGGTGAGCGACGACCGGATCATTGGACCGGCTGCGGGTCGGGGAATTTCCAGTTGCCGTCCAGTATTTCGGCGCGAGGTCGATAGAGCCGCACCCAATAATTCCAACCGGGTGTGGTCGGAAGACAGTTCGGAACCTTGCCGTCGCAACCTCCCATCTGAACCGTGACGGCACCATCGGCGTCTTTCTTTGCCGTGGTGTTGTTCAGTGAGTAAGCGTTGTACGGATTCGGCTCCATGTATCCTTTTGCATTGTACATCGTGATGGACCAGAAGCCATCAACCGGCACGTCCTTGACCTTGAGGCGGTAGACGGCGTTGCCGTCATTCTTTGGAGGGGCAACTGTGAGGTATATGGCATCTTTCTCCGGGTTGCCGCCCCAGCCCGTTGCAGCGCCAACAAGATGGCGCACAGGATCAACCTGCTCTCGCGAACCAAACATTCGTTTGCTGTCGGGAATCGTCTGAGCGAGTTGCAGTAGGGCGTCGCGAACCCTTTTCTGACTTTCTGAGTCCCAGTTCGCAATTTCAAGCTTTCCAGAGCCCGCTTGCTTGATCTGGATAGCGTCTTGCAGCGCGTGAACCCTCTTTATGTCGTCAGGGTCATCCGGATTGACTAAACTAACTGTATACGTCGGGGTCTTTGCACGTCAACGTGCATGGATGAGAGGTGCTGGTAGTGACGTAGGTGCTGGTCCCAGCGGTTGCGGTCGCCGTGCGGGGGTAGTCAATGGGGGGCACGCCGGAGTTCGCAACACGCTGAGGTGCTGCGACAATGATCGATTCGCCGCGCGCTGTGATGTGCAGTTCGTGCCCAAGCTGCGATAGAGGATGAGATCGTGCTGGCGGTGATGAGACCACTGTATAAATGGGTGAACCCGAGCGAGGAAGATCGGTGAGCGTACAGTTGCGACCTTATTGACCAATTGGTGGCATTTGCCCGAAATACACGCGAGAGGAAGTCGGGGCAGAATTGGGCAGATGCTGAAAAGATTGATTGCGGCGACGGTGCTCGGATGGGCGCCCAGCGTTTCCTGCGCACAACCGATTTTGCTGACCTGTACGGGCACCTTGGTTCAATTCGCTCCGCAGCGAATTGAGGGCAATGTTGCACCGACATCGGTCACCATCGATCTCGAAGGAAAGACGGCTCGCGTGTTGGGCGGGACCTATGAGATCACCTCAATCAAGGAAAACGAACTGGTGCTGTCCGGCTCGTCTTCGGAGATGATGTTCTTCGGAACGGTGGACCGCACTGCGGGCACGATCAGCATCATGGCGATGCGGCCAGAGGAGCGCGCCAAGCTGAACAATGGCATGTCGGGCAAGATGTCCATAACAATCAATCTGAACTGCACCCCTGCGAAAAAGATGTTCTAAGGCCCGCAACAATATCAGATTCCTGAAGGCACAACGTGCGCCGACACTCAGACAGTTTCCCTCTCGTTCTCGCGGCGGGCGCACTCGCCATCGCTGGTCTGATCAAGAGTGTTTATGAGGATGCGGCGAAGGCATATGTGCTCGCAAAACTCACACAATGGGGCGTCGGTTCGCAAGCTGCTTCACTGCTGAGCGGCCTCACCGAGATCGCGCCAGCCGTGACCGGGGGCGGCATTATCGTTTGGAGCCTCTACCACTACATTAGAAACGACTTTGACAGGGCTGACCTTGTCATCGTGAAGCAGTTGGAGACACCTGACGGCGACTTCGGCCATTACACCGCCTATTTGAAGGTTCGGAACACCAGCCCGACCAAGAAACTGAATAACTGCCGGTGTGAGATCATCGAACTGCGACACGCTGATGGTGAGATCATTTGCAATCATGTTGGCCTCCGCACTCGCAACCAAGCCAACAAATCCACGCAGGGCCGGTTCAACCTAGATCAAGGCGCCGAGAAGTACGTTCCCCTGTTCAATATCGATCAGTCGTGTGATGATGATGGTGCATTCAAAGTGGTGAGTGCCGATGATCTGGAAATTCACCTAGAGCACGGCATCTACGTCGCTCAAGTGCGCGCGTATGGCGACTCAGGAGTCGCCGATGAAGTGACGGTGCGATTAAACACCAGCAATTGCCGTTTCGAGATCGTTCGCGATTTGCAATCCGCTTGAAGGCGAGCGTGCCGCACCTTGGCTTGTCTTATGCCGCGTCCACGCAGGGCACGCCGTCGGTGATGAGCAGATACAGCCGCGTGCCGCCCGCGCGGTGACAGAGCATGTGCGCTTTCGAGCAGCCGCACGGCGCGCTGCCGGGCGCGTACCAGAAAATCTGGCGATCCGCGTCGGTGTCGAACAGGAAATAGCCCTTGGATGTGTTGCCCGTGCAATGCGCCACGCGGTGACCGAAGAATGGTCCCTCTTGGTTTCCGTCGCCATGGCTGTGCCGCTCGCCACATTTTCGCTGCCACCGCCCGGCCATCGCATGCGCTCTCAGCGCGGCGGCGATCCAGTTCCTGATCGACGATGTCGATGCGGAAGAGTTGTTCGGCTGGGCCTACGAAGCCGATTGCGCCGCCAACGCGTATTCGCTGCCCTTGTTCCGATCGCCTTTGCGTTCCTCCTTCCACGCATGCATCGCCTCTTCAACGGCTTTCGGCGAAAGCAATTTCACTTCGATCTTGGCGGACGCATCTTCGAGCAGAACGTCCAGGTCAAAGGTACGGGTATGCTCGCAGGTGCCCGCTGATGTGCGTTCGCGCATGCAGCGCGAGGTGCACCGCTACGCGAAGACTGAGCGATTCGCATATGGCCATTACAGACCCCGCACCTGAGCACGCCGGCAAGTGGATGCTCATTATTGCGCGGGATCACGGCGCGACGCCGCGGCTTGCCAGTCGGCCCGAACATATGCATGGCTCGCGCGCTGCGAAGCTTGTGCGATCGATCCCAGAGCGCTTGCTGAATGATCCGCAGCTCGGGCTTTTTGACTAAGATATGACGTTCTTCTGGATTGCGCCGCCTCTGTTTCTTCTGCGGCTCCGGGTTGAGAACTCTCGAGCGAACGTTCCAATGTATCTCACCAATATTATAGATCGTTGCCGATAATGCCGCGACCATGCCGACCGCCTGTGATGCACTGATGATTTCAGGTCGTGCGCCCCGCCTTATTCTTGTGACGGGTTGCCCCTGGTGAGGGAATGCCTTCGCGGGTTAAAGCAGTAGCGATACTTCGGGTCGAGCGGCCCGCCGCATATTCGGTGAAGATGCGGCGCACAATCTTCGCTTCGTTCTCATCGATCGTGCGCTCGCCCGACGCGCCGGGCGGCCGATAACCATAGGCGTATGAGCCTGGAATTCTTCCGGTGGCAACAGCGTTGTCATGGCCGCGCCGAACCTTCTCGGCGAGCTGCGGCTTGTAGATCGTATTGTAGAGACTTGCGATACTGATGTCGGTGGCAGTCGCGTAGACGCCCTTCTGATCCATCAGCTCAACGCCATTGAATTTGAAAACCTGCTTGAGACGCTGGATGGTTGCGGGATCACGCGACAAGCGATCGAAATGCTCGACGACGACCACGTCGAAGTCATGGTTTCGCACACCCTTGAGCAGGAGCCTTCCCGTGTATCTTCCGTAAGGCCAGATTTTGCGGCGTCCACAAACTCCCCGATGACATCGAGGTTGTTGCGCAACGCGACCTTTCGGCACAGCAATAGCTGGCCGTCAATCGAGGTCGCCTTTTGCATGTCGCTGGAATAACGGGCGGATAGTACGGCCGTTTTCTTGGATGACGCTGTCGTCATGCGGGTCCTCTATCGGCTGTCCCGAGCCGTCATTTTCATCCCGCGCGATCTGACGTCCGATGGCGCGCGCGAGCTCATACCAGATTTCCTCATTGTCGGGATTATCCCAGCTCTGAGGGTGGAAGGCGTCAAGCGGTCGAATGATCGCCCATTGTCGTCGGGACGATCGGATGCGGGTACGCATTTGCAAACTCGCCAGCAGAGACTAACGTAAACTTCTGCACTGCGCTACGGCCCAGGCCGTAGTGATTGCTCGCAGCGCTCATGCTGACTTCGGCAGTGTCGAATGAAAATGAAACTTTTCAGGTATCCAAGCGCCCGAGAGGGCCTTCTTGGCGAAGAGGCGCGTGGCCGGGAGCACCTTTGCCAAACAAAGCGGAGTAAAAATACTTGCGCGTGACGGCGACGTAAGTCTGTTACCGGTCTCTCTCGTTCCAGAGGCGTGCGGGGTGCGCAGGCTCACACCGCGAGACGATGCGCCTTCCCCTTCCATTGGAGCGCCGCGGGCTCCCAATGGACGAATGGTCGATGCCAGGTATGGTCGCCAAATCAGCAAATTGAGCTCTTTGAGCGAAAACGGTATTATCGCGTTCTGACTCGCCATCAGAGAGCGAGGAGCAAGACGGGTAATCGGTGCCCCCAGACTTAGGCAGAAACGCGATATTTACCCCCGGCGGACCCAGCGACGGTACGCCCGTTGGGGATGCCGAGCGCGAGGCGATCGCATCTCTAGGTGGGTACACCTATCAGGTCGCGGCGGCGGCGCTTGCTTGGCTCGACCTTCCCGATGGCGCTCGCCTTTATCTGGAAGTAGCCGAAGATTACGCAACGCTTGCGGAACAAGTGCTTAGCGCAGTGCAGGTAAAAGACACCGCCGGCAGCGGGTCCGTCACCCTCAATTCAGAGAACGTGCGCGACGCGGTGAATGCGTTTGTGGGTCTGGTGGCCAGCAATCCGGGACGGCAAGTTCTGTTTCGCTATTTCACTACGTCGGCGATCGGAACGGAGCGTAAGATTGAAGACCGTCCCGGCGGCCAGCCCGGCCTGGTATATTGGCGTAAAGCCGCCGCGGGCGCCGATATCGCGCCTTTGAAAGCGATATTGCTTTCGGACAACTACTCTGAAGTTGTCCATAAGTTTGTTGGAGCGCGCGACGACACGGCGCTAAGACGAGATCTGTTGCAAAAAATTCATTGGGATTGCGGCAAGCCGGATCTCGCTGCCGTAACCATGGAGCTGCTGGAACGACTGGTCGTTCTTGGCCGAGATCGCTTTCAATTGGCGGCTCCTGAGGCACGTCGGCTGGCCGATATCGTTATGGTTCATGTGCTGAGGAAAAGCGTCCTCAAGAAAAGCGATGATCGTGTCCTGACGCGCGCAGAGCTTTACGCGGTGATCGATGAAGCAACACGCGTTTCGATGCCGCGTAGTAGCGTGGACGCGATGGCGCGACTGGCATCAAGCCTGTCGAGTGCTTTTGCCGGCACTGGTTCAGCTTTCGCCGTTGATCAGGTTGGCTGGATCGTATCAGGCCAGGATCTCGCTGCGCCGCGTGGGGTGATCGCGCGCCATGCGTTGCAGCAAAAGGCGCTTGATACGCTGACCAGCTGTGGGGCATTGGTGCTTGTTGGTGCCAGTGGTTTAGGAAAATCGCTTATTGCACGGAATGTTGCGCACGCTCGCGACGTTGACTTCACCTTGATTGATCTCCGTGATCTCGAAGCCGACGAGATGCGAAAACGCCTTGATTATTTTTTCGGGCGAATCGGGGCGTCGTTATCACAAGTCACAATCTTCGAAGATCTCAATCACCTCGAAGACCCCGGTGTTTCGCTCTCCTTCGGGCGGGTTATGGCGGCATTGGGGCGCCGTGACCGCACGGCAGTTGTCACTTGCTATCGGAAGCCGACCGTCAGCTCACTGAGCAAAGTCGGGCTCGATCCGGCTGCGATCGCAGATGTTCCTTACTTCTCGGAAGAGGAAACGAGGCAGGTGGTCCGCGAGAACGGCGGCGATCCGAACGTATGGGGTAATGTCGCTCATGCTGCCGGAGGCTTTGGGCATCCGCAGTTGGTGCATGCGTTTGCTGTCGGCATGGCGGTGCGCAACTGGCCCGCAAGCGACCTTCGGGAACTCGTTTCCCGTGGTCTTTCTTCCGACGATATCGAGGCCGCCAGGGAGGCCGCGCGGCGGCAGTTGGCTGCGCAGCTGCCGGAGCCCGCGCGCCGCCTTCTCTATCGCCTCAGCCTTGTAACCAATCGCTTCGACCGCCCACTTGCCCTCCGTATTGCCTCGCTGCCGCCTCCGGTGCCAAGCGCTGGCGATCATCTTGATATGCTGGTTGGTCCCTGGATCGAAGCGGCTGGTGATCATCGTTATCGCGTTTCGCCCTTGGCAGGTCAGTCCGGGCACAATTCGTTGACTGGCAACGAACAGCAGGAGATCCACGCGGCGATTGCATCGCACATGTTGCAACAGGGCCAATTGAATGTATCGGATGCAAATGCCGCCTTCCTTCACGCGCTAGCTGGACAATTCGAGCCGGGCCTCAGCGCATTAAGCCGAAATGTCATCACGTCGAGAGATGCGCCGCGCGCCCTCTTGGCCGAACATTTCTTCGCCTTACGTGTCATACGAACCGATCGGCCGATTTATCCCAGGAATCCCACGCTCTCGATCCTCTTGCGGATGGCGCAATTCCGGTTGGCCGCGGCGTCAGGTGATGGTGATGAGATCCGATCCACGGTCGGAGCGATGCTTGAAGAGGTGAAGGCTGCAGCGAATATTGAGGGCGGAACGCGATTCGTGTCGCTGATGTACTCGATGGTTCTCAATACGATGGGGATCGCAAACCATCTTCCAAACTGGTTCGAGTTGTTAAGGCAATTCCGTGCTGCCGTCGAAAACGATGCCGAGATGCAGCACCTGAAGAATAGGATGGAAGGCGACACGGACGGAAAGCCCGTCAACTTCTATGGCGCGCTCTTCTCCGTAGGTGCCACCGGCCTATCGAGCGTGGAAAGGCTCGAAGAGGTCGTCAATGGCCTCATGAGGGTCGATGATAACGAGCGGCGGATGTGGCTGGCGGGTTACGAACAGGAACAGCTCGGCTTTAGCACGTTCGTCAACGGTCCGTGGGCGGCTGAGCACAAGCGAGACGCGGTGAATGCCCAAGATGCGGCGGAGCGTTTCCGGCGGATGGCTGCGGCGTCAAGAGATTGGGGGCTTCGAGCTCTCACGGTGCAATTTCACGTCGCGCGCGCGGTGATGCTGGATGAGTACGGCCGTGCCAAGCAGGCAGCCTTAGCGGCTCTGGACGAAGCCGAGGCCGCGTTGGGCCCCGATATTGCTCTCGATCGGGCTCGCGCGAAAATCTATTGGCGCGACGATAAGTTCGCCGATGCGCTCGAGATCTGGCGGCGTATCGCCGATCGGCTTCCGAAGGAGAGCGCGGTTGAGCGAGCGTTTTCCCTGCGGGAGGCGGCGATCAACGCCGCGAAGGCCGGCGATTGGGAGCAATCTGAACAGTGGTTTCTGGAGGCGGAAAGCAGTGCCGCGGCAAGTGAACTGGACGGGATGGAGTCCATGTCGATTGGACTCGCCGCCGATGCGGGGGTGGCGGCCTTCCACGCGGGCTCGCCTGCGCGCGCTCTTACCAGTCTGGCAAGAGCGCTTCAGAGCTTGGGCCATCTGGACCCGAACCGGTCGCTGAAGGCAGCCTATTGTCATCGGGTGGTGCGCCACGCGGTCCTCTGGCTGCAAACGCAGATTGAAAGGCGTGAGGCCCTCATTGACGGTGAGCCGATCCAGATGATGCCGGGTACCTGCAGCAATCCAGAGCCGCCGGATGCGACGGCCTTGCCGCTCGGCCCCATCGATATGGCGTGGTACCTGTTGGCCCAGGCGGAAATCGTGTCGGACGTGGATGTTGGCATCTATGCGTCGTTGCGCAATCGGCTGAAGGACGGCCCGATACCCGTGCTTGAGGTCGGTGTTCGCAACCATCTGATGACGAGGGATGTTGAAAGACAGGATGCGGCCGGACTTGCCGATCATCTCGTGGGTTTCCTTGAGGGGTTAGCATTTACGAAGGCCGGCGGAGAGGCCTTGCGGACTAGTTGGGATGTCTTCGCGCCTCCGCGTGGCGAACTGCCCGCCTTGCCGCAGGATGAGACTACACTGGCTTGGGCGGATACTGTTGCCAGTGACTGCATTCTTGCGTTTGGAATGCTAGCCGCATTGTCCGGTCATGGAGATGCCATCACGGCCTTGGAAAAAGCACTTCTGTCCAAACTGGGCTTACGCTATGCAGGAAAAGCCACGCTAGAGAAGTGTCTCACTGACTCCGGTGCGCCAATCGAACTGGACGAAGCCGTAGCTGGTCTCTTGCGCGAAATAAAGGGGCGGGCACATATCGAGCCTCAAGATGTGTGGGGAATAGGTCTCCGGTTTTTCGAGAAGGCGAGGCAATCAAATTTCAAGAAGCACTTGGTTCCCAAGATCGCGGGATGGCTGCGCGCTGCCACACAGCGCATTATTGATGAGGAAAGCTTTCGCCTCACGCGCCCGAGGCAGGCTATTCCAGAATTAGAAGCTGTGCTGGCAAACAAACAGGATGACGAGGCATTTGTAGCCGCGCTTCTCATCACGCTGTCGGATGCCGTCGGAAGTGCGCTGGGCTCAACCTACCGGTCAGAACTCAAGCATATTGCAGACGGTAATTCGGCAGCCAAAGAATCTAACTGACAATCGTCGCTTGGTGAGTAACGCTGATGCTTGTTATTGAGAACAAGTTCATTGGTGACTTCAAGGTTGGGCGGGTGAGCCGCTCGAACATGACCGAATTGGTGAGGGCCGCCTAGTCGTTCGGATTGACGTCGTGTCGGCGCCAGGCTTCCAGAAATTGGCGGAGTGCGACGGCATCTTCATCGCTCCCGTTGCGTGCGTCGAGTTCTTCGACGCGACTGCGAAACGCCGCGAGGTCGAGCACAAGGTCGAGCGAGCGGACGCCCGCGCGCGTATGGCGCTTGGCGACGACGTCGCCTAAGCCGGCCATGCCCATACCCTGGCTCCACGAGTAGGTCGTAAATGCGCGCGCGAAAACAATGATGGCGGTATCCGACTTGAATTGCTGCGCGGTCCAGGCTTTGACTTCGGCCCCATCATCCTTTGCGACATCGCGCCAGACAAAGAGCATATGCGCTAACCGCCGGCTCTTCAGCAGTTCGCCCGACTGAGCGGCGGCTTGGATGTGCTGGAAGGTGAGCGCTTGGAGCACTTCGGCGTCGGCCTCGGTCGTGAGGCAGCGTTCCTCGGCCTCGCGCGGTTTGTTGTCGTATGGATGATAATCGCGATAGGCGGATCCCGCGAAGTCCGCAAGCCAGTTAAGGCTGGCACCCGCGCAGGCTGCGACGAACAGCGCTGACCGTGTGGCAAGGTCAAAGCGCTCCAGCGTCAGCACGCGCAGCAGCCAATGGATGCGCAGCTGATTATCGCCGATACTAAACCCACCCGCTTCATCAGTCTTAACGTCAAGTTCATCCGCGAGGGCGAACACGGCAGAAAGGAGTGGACCGACGTCTCGATCGGCGACTTCGGCCGCATGCAGCTGAAGCGCTTCCAAGAGGAGGGCGGCCTTGGTTTTTCCATCCTTCCGCTCGGTCGCAAGCGCGCTGCGAAGCCGGTTCTGAACAAATGCCTGATCGCTCGCAAGGGCGATGACGCTTCGGATTTTTTCGCGGGGTAAGACGCCATCGCCGAGGGAAAACCGGAAGTAAGCATCGAAGTGATCTTGCGCACACACGCGCCGTTCCCGCGCCCACTCAGTGGCTGAGTGCTCGCCGTAGTGAAGATTGCCCCAGACGCTCTCCAGACGCGGAAAGAGCCGCATCAAGGCACGGCGGAGCCGCTCTCGATCTCTTTCCCTGATGCTCCCCAGCAGGAGTTTTTCCATCGGAGCGGCTTCCTCCCGCCCGGAGCCGCCCATGCGGTCGCCGGTGCCGCAGAGTTCGTCCTTATGCCCGCGAAGCGCCCGGTACACATCGCCGCGAAGCAAGCGTAGAACTTCGAGCGCCACGAAATCCGCGCAATCGACTTCGGCCCCGATGGCAGGCCAGGTGACATTCAGCGCGTTCATCAATCGGACAAGGTCGCGCGGGGTCCGTATCTCGGGAGCGATCACTTCGTAGAAAATGTTCATGAAGCGCTTGAGCTTGTCTTCCGGCGGCGTGCCGCAGAGCGCGTCAACCTGGCGGAGCAATTCCTGGTTCAGATCGAAGGCCTGCGGTTGGGACAGATCGAAACCGGCTTGAATGATCTTTTCAAGATAATGCGGGCCTTCCGAGGGAAAGCGTTTGGCAACGATGGCTTCGGCGAGTCGAAGACCAGAAGGTAGACGACGTTGGGCAAGCGTCCCACGGACTTGACCAGCCGAAAGATCAGCAAAGCTTCATCGGGCGCGAGCCGGTCGATGTCATCGATCACGATCAGAAAGCGTGTCTTCTGCGCGGCAAGGGCGGCGGCGAGTTCAGCGTGCAGCTTCTCGACCGTGTCTTCAGTGTGAATGAGATCGGCCATCCAGCTGAACGACGCTTCGGCGGCTTTGCCCGCGCCCTTGTAACCGGCGAGGTCTGCGGCGGCACCGACGATCGAGCCCGCACCCAGCAGATGTGCGCCGATCTTCGGCAGCGCTTTCTTGAAACGTTCACCAAGCGATGGACCGAGACCGGCATAAAGCTCGCGGAAAAACGCCAGGGCCAGCGCTTCCTCACCTCGAAACCACCAGCAGGCAAAATTGAGAATTTTGATCTCGTCGGCCGCGACCGGCTCCTTAAGGTGGTGCTCGATGAGATTGACAGCGCTACTTTTGCCGGAGCCCCACGGCCCGTTGAGTGCGATGACCGTGCCTTCCGGTGCTTTGATCTTGCGGATGGCTGCGGCGAGCGCTTGCGCGAACGGATCCATGCCAAACCGGTCTTCATCCGGCAGCGTGATCGGCTTATCGTTCGGGGAGGAGTCTTGTGCGGTCATGGTCGATCAATTCGGCGTTCGGCGCGCAAGCGCGTGCGTGGGCAACATGAATCCCGATGTGCCTCTTCATACTTTACCCGACACGTCGATGACGATCACAGCAATGCGCTTGCGCATATCTTGCGGGATGAGATCGATCAGCATCTGCTCCATTTCCGCTGCCGTTTGGGGGCGGTTTCGGCCGCCGGGTGGCGCGGGTATCGGGCTCGGTCTCTTGTCCCCGAACCAGAAGACCCCGTAAACGCCAAAGCCCTTGGCCTCCGGATCGGGCGTATAAAACCGCTCGAGCTGCCCCTCGATCGCCGTCCAGACCTCCGCATGATAATCGCGCTTCAGCTCGCAGAGAATTTTGACCGACGGAACCGTGACGGAGATGTCCGCCCGTTTTTCGGCGACCATATGCCCTTCCGGCTCAACGGTGATCCCGAGCGGCTGCAGCGATGGGCGCATGAGATCAACGAGGTGATCCCGGCAAGCTTCCTCGGGTCGCGGGGCCGACGGGCGTGCATGCTTATCTAGATTCCAGAAGCCCTTGAAGATATCGGTGTTGGTGCGTGCGATGCGATGTTTTAGGTCATGGAGATGCGCGAACAGAAGCGCATGCAGATCGGCGGCGGTGGCCGGGCGCCCCTTCTCCAGCGCTGCGATGGTTTCGCGCCAGTCGGGCCGGTCGTATTCGGCGTCTCTGCGGCGCTGGCGCTGGTTGGCGAGCGCGTGGAGGAGATGAGGCCGATAGGAAGCAAGCGCGCTATTGGCGGTCAGGCGTTCCAGGGCCTCAGTTGCCGCGCGGCTGGGAGAAGCAGAAAGGGTGCTGCTGAGATTGCGGATCCATTGCGCGGCGTCCCAGGGATTATGATCGCCGCTCCAGCCGTCCGAAGGGAATGGGGCTTCCGGATAAAGACTTCCGGCGAGGGCCGTGAGAAATTCCAATATGGCCAATGACGTGTGCGACGATTGCGCGTCGTCGGCAAATCCTGATTTATCGCGGAGATCGAAGATGAACCCCGGTTGAACACTGGCGCGCTGCGTGACGGCGATTTCGAATTCGGAAGGAGAAAGAACATACGCGGTGGCGAGCCAAAGATCGCGCTGGCGTTCGCTCAACGCCGTGCCCGCAAGGAGGCTCCGGGCTAAGGCAAGCATGCGGGCATGGGCCGCCGGCCTTTTAGCCGCGGCGTTTAGCAATTCATCGACACGATACGGATCCGCGTTGGGAAATTCGCGCAAAAGATCGAGCACGATATCGATGCGATTGGGCTCGAAAGCGGCATCGGTCAACAACTCGTGGACGCCGTCCGCAATCTGCTCGTTGCGCGAAAGCCGGAGGCGCGCCGCGGCAAGGTAGGCTTCCTTCGCGAGATCAGGCCGGTGCTCCGTCACCGCCCTGCGCCAAGGCTGAGCGCTTGACCGGCTTGCGTCCTCCTCATTCTTGGGCACGGGACTGGTGAGGTCGAAGACCAGCATGCCCTTCAGAAAATCATCCGAAAGTCCGGCAAGCCCTTGGCCGGTGGAGCAGCGCTCGTTGAGCCCGGCGGTCAAGGCGTACCACCAATCGGAACGCTTGTGGTCCGCAGTGAGCGCCATCACATCCGCAAAACTCGGAAGGTCGTTGCGCGATAAGGATGCTATCAGGGCCTCAAGCGCCGCTTCGCGCCGCTCCTCGCCGAACCACGCTGCAAGTCGCGCGTGTGGTGTGGCGTTTCGCTCGGTATCGTTGTACAGCGCGAAATAGATCCTGCCGAGGTGTGCAAGCCAGCCCGCATGAGCGCCGCTCCGTATCAGGGCCGCATCTTGATCGAAGTCCTGCCGCTGCTTGTCCCGCGCGGCGCTTGGGTCGCGATTGCGCTTTGGGAGCCGTGAAAGATATTTGTCCGGAAGGCTTGTGACGATGGCCTTGGCGCGGGCGTCCGCCAGGCGCGCCTCGGTGTCGGCAAGCGACCAGAGGCGCGTAAATACATCCTCGGCATGCGGCTGCGTCGCGTGAATGCAAAGGGCAAGCGCGAACTCGAAAAGGAGAAGCTGGCGGTCACTGCCTGCATCAGCCGCGCCGAGTTCCTCCATCAGCAGATCGAGCAGGGCGTCGGTGCCGATCTCAAACAAGATGGCTTCACGGAATGTGTTGAACGCGTACCAGCGCTGTTCATCGACCGGCACGGTGCGGAAGAAATGGCGCGCGATCTCGGCTAGTCGCTCGGGCGTGGTTTGCATCGCGGCGCGTAATCCGCGCGCGCGGCCTTCGCCATCCTTGAACGCGGCGCGCTTTCTCAACCAGCGGAGCGCGCGTTCGGGATTGACAGTGCCGGGGGCCTCCCAAGCGCGAACAAGAAGATGGGCATAGAGCGAGGCAACTTCCCAGCGGCGGCGATCAAACCCGCCACTCTCGCGGTCGGGGAAGTCAATTCCGTCCAGGATGGTTGGCAGGTCGGTGAGCGGCAGATGATCGTGCAGAGCCCAGAGCGTTCCCGTGCCGGCTATATCGCCACTTTCAAAGCAGTCATTGACCAGGGCGATGACGTCAGTAGCACCATACGGATCGCCGTAAAGCGCAAGCAGCGCTTCGACCCGAAGACGGATATCGTTCACGCTCTTGCCAAGCTGCCCATAGGCATTGCGCAGAGCCGTCTTGCCTGCGGGCCCCAGGCGTACCAGCGCGGCGAGCGCGTGTGTCCGCTCGGCGTAAGGTGATGCTTGCCGCCCCACCACGGCTTCGAGATCGGGCAGCATCTCCGGCAGCGGCGTTCCCAGCGCGAGCGCATCCAGCACCACGGAGCGAATTCCAAAGCTCGAAGCAGGATTCTTGAGAATGGCTTGGAACTCGCCCACCATGTCTTTCCGCGCGAGTCCGCCGATGGCTTTGGCCTGCCAGTTGCCCGACCGAAACCATGGATTTTCGTTCGACAGCCGGTCGAGCGCCCGGATGAGGCACGCGCAGGCGGAAGGCGATAAGGAAGCTGCATCGCCGTACGTCAAAATACCATAGGGGTCCGTCTCGATCAGGTCGTTTGCGCGTTCGGGCAAATGAATTGCGAGCCATGCATGAAGACCGCGCAGTTCGGATGCCGGATTTCCATCGACGCCCATGAGCGCCGTGACCCGGCCGAACGGGAGCCCCTGGCGAACGCGTCCGGCGAGGAATTCGGCGGCAAGAAATTCGGCGGTGGTGCGGTGCGCGTAATCGACGGTCTCAGGTTCGGACCCGGCATCGAAGATCCGCCGGCCAAGTGCGGCCTGCACCCGTTCCGGCGGAAAAAACGTCACCGTGCGATAGCCCGGAATTTGTTCGGTGCCTTCCTGATCGGTGAGACTGACGGCATCCACATCGCTGATCAGGCGGGCGGCGCAGACACCGCCAGCCGCGGGCCGCAAATCGGCTACCGAGAACGAGCCGCTGCCGGAACGCGCGCGCTCCTTGTCGAACTCCTGCAGCATGAGCTCGGTCGACAGCTCGAAAAGTTCTTTGCGCGTTGCGGGCCAGCTTCCGGTCTGGACGGCGCGCCGCAGCATGATGAGATTTTGTGGGTTCGCCAGGAAGTCATCGAGGTTTCGCTCGGTCGCTTCGGTCAGGAATGCCTCTGCCGCGGCGGGGTCGAGACCCTCCGCCGCCAGCACGGCCAGCTGCTCATCGCGGGAAAGACTTTGGAGCAAGAGAACCGGTGGCTCGCCTTGCTGCTCGAAATACGGTTGAAATCCGGCGAGGTCGCTCTCGCCCAGCCAGTCGGCTACGCGGCACGAGATCCTGACCTTGCCGGGATTCGCCGCGAAGAGTTTCTCGACTATCTCATCGACGGTGTCGCGGTCGGCGCGCCCCGCGCGTTTTTCGTCGAGGCCATCGATGAACAGCGCCTGGCCGCGAAGGCGATCGGCGGGAAGGCTCAAAAACGCGCGTGCCTTCAAAAACCGTCCGCCTTCACGCTCGGCCGCCTGCTTAAAGACATGCGTTTTGCCTGCGCCGGGATCGCCAAGCAGAACGAGGTTCGGACTGGCCGCAAAGTCGGTGAAGGGCCGGGCGTCGGCATCCTGCGGCCGGTCGGATTTGAGGTTGAGTTGACGAACGATACGGGTCATGGCGGGATCATGCGGCTGCAAGGACGGTCGACTCGCCCAACGAGGTCTGTGAGCTTACCATTTCTGAAGATTAGATGCTTCTCTCCGGACGACCGGAGCATCCCAATCGGGAAACACCGCTGGCATACAGGGCAGATTGCCCGCCGCGTCACGCGGAAGAATGCTTTGATCGCGTCCTGATCGGCGGTGATGCTGTAGCATGCACATGCTATTGCAGGTAATCCTTCTTCAGCCGGTTCAAATCGCCGGCGGCGACTTTGAGTTGGGCCGTGGATGGCGGCGTGTCGTCATGCGGGCCGGGCGTCACGTAGCCATAGGCGGCGTTGAGTTTGCCTTTGTGGGAGGGGTCCTGCGTCAGAAGTGCGAGGGCTTTGGCGCTGAAATCGCCATAGGCTTTGCCGTCATAGTCCGTGATGGACGCCATCGCATCGCCATTGGCGTGACGCGATTTGACGATGAGCTCCTTGCAGAAGCGCTCGATAATCCGTCGTAGCCGCGTGGCGCCTTCTTTGCGTTGGTCGCTGTCTTGCGAATTGATGAAAGGGCGTGCTTGCGCAAGCATGGTCGCGAGCGCATCGCCCTGGTCGCGGATCTCGCTTCCGGCAACGGGGTTTTCGCGCACGATCTGGAACTGAGTGGCACCGCGGTGTTCCCAGCGATGGCCAATGTCCTTCCAGCTCTTATGATCCTGCGTGATGACGATGACCTGCAGGCCGGCATCCAGCAATGCCTCGATGACGGAGGAGGCAAAGTTCGGCCGGAAATCATCGTCGCTGGTGAGAACGGGGTCATCCAGCACGACGAAGCCCGCCCCGCCATCAATGGCGCGCGCGAGAAAGAGCGATAAGCCCAGACAGTGGAGCTGCGATTGGCTGAACACCGCAACGGCGTCGCGAAGCTTGATGTCGCTGCGGTCCTCCTTGGCGCTGAGCCCCACTTTGACGTCGACCGTTCGCCGCGTCTTGGCGCCCCGGCGTTGTACCCCGCTGAAGAAGGTCGGCTCGCCTGGGCGAAGTCTCTCCCACCAAGCGAGGACATTGGCGCTAAGATCGGTGAATTTCTCGTCGGCGACCTTACCGCTGGCTGCGTCGATCTCACGCAGCGCTTTTTCAAGCGTCTTGACCGTTTGTTGATGCTGCTGGAGCGCATCAAGCGCCTGCAGGGCGCCCGCGGAATCGCGCGCGAGGGCAATCAGCTCTTCCCAGCCGCTGGTGCGGCTGCTTTGGTCGACCGCCGACTTTACCCCTGCACTGATGGCATCGATGGCTGCCGTGTAAACCGACGCGGCTGTTTCAAGCTGAGGAAAATGATCTCCGGCCTCTTCCATGCCGTGCAGAAGTTCAGCGCCCTCGTCCCACGTCGCGATATTCTTGACGGCGGCCTCGATCCTGCTTCGCAGGGCTGCGATGCGATCACTATACCGCTTCGCCGTGCGCCAAAGCGCACGCGAGGCCGCGGCCCAACGGCGCGTGCCTTCGACATCATTGGATAAGGCTTCGACGCGCTTGACGGTAAAACCGCGCGTTCGCCTTTCGGCTGCAGTGATCGTTATGAACCGCGGCAACGCTGCAAAGGCGGCGCTGCTTAAGGCGGACAATGCGGCGTCCGTTGCCCGTAAGGCGGCGAGCGCCGCCTTCTCGGCGGCCTGATAGGCTTCGTTGGCGTTGAGTTGTTCGCGCAGGAAATTGACACGTTCCGGCGTCAGCGTGCTTGCGGCGCCGCACAGGGGACAGTCCATAGGTTCCGAACACGTATGGACCGCAGGGATGGAGAGCGCGCTCTCAAAAAGGGCGACGAGCCGCTGTGTTTCGCCGGAGGTTGCGGCCTTCTCGCGCGCAAACGCGGTCAAGGTATCCGCAAGGTTCGCGGTCGGATCAGTCCATGGCGCGAGCGGCTTGCGGCCGAAGAGATCTATCGGAAACGCCTGGGCGCGCCGTGCGGTGAGTTCTGATTCAAGCTGGTCGATGCGCTCGCTCAAGCTCGCCTTGGCAGAAACGCCGATCGCGGTGAGGATCGCTTGCAGTGCGCCCGCGAGAGCCCGTTCGATCGCCGGCTTTGTCTTCGCGTTGCGGATCGTCTTCAATGGCGCGGTCAGCTCGGCGATGCTCTCCAAGGCGGACAGGTTTTTGATTTCCGCGCTCGAGGGCGCCGAAAGTTCGGCAGGAAGCATCGCGACCGCGGCCCGGAAGTCTTCGAGGTCTTGCGTGTCCAGCACGGCGCGAAAATAAGCGGCGCGGTCGGTCGGTGATGCCGTGAAGACGTAACCAAGCGTGTGTTGCGCAAGGACCGGCGCCCGCAAAGGCGGAAGAAGAAGGCGTAAGCCAAGGCGCGTCTCGACATCGGCTTCCGTGCAAGGCGCGCCGTCGATCTCAAGCGTACTGACGCATGACGTGCTGCCGTCGTAATCAGCGGTGAGCGTCCGGCGGAGCCGGCGGCAGACGCCATCAGGACAAACGAGATGCGCTTCAACGAACACCGCAACCGTATCGGGTATGTGGGCGTTGCGGAGCGCACGCGAAAATTCGTCTTTGGCGCTGGCCAGCAGTTCGCGCCGCGCAATGTGGCCGGTCAGGAGAAACTCGATCGCTTCTGCGAGGCTGGTTTTGCCCTGGCTGTTGCCGCCCCACAGAGCCACCACGGAATCCGGCAGCGTGAAGGACTGTGGGCTCGCGCCGAAACCGCGGAAGCCCTGGAGATCAATCCGTTGGATGCGATGCTTCATCTTGGCTCTGTTTCTTTGAAGCATGATCTTGAACGGCCGACAGCATACGTGCCTTCGCTTGCTCACGAGGACCGTTGCGCCATGCATCAAGCAGAGCGGCGGCCAGCGTATCGGGCTGCAAGTGACTTTGCAGTCGGCCGAGATTCGTGAGATCCGGCGGCGGAGGGGTTGCTGGAGGTTCAGTCGGCCCTGACATGGCTTGCTCTTTTCGAGGCGGGAGGGAGAAAGGGAACAACCGTAGGGCGAAGGCTCGCAAGACAAAAATGACGGTCGGAACGAGATCTCCCTATATACCCAAAGATTCTACGGCCATTGAATTTAGTTAACGAAATCAAAGGCGTAAGGATCGGCTGACTCCTGTCGTCCGAAGAATGTTCGTTATTTGTTCTCACGGCTCGTTTGTCGGAACACTCGCTATGTCTCGTGCTGGTTCCCGCTCCTTATCACGCTACGACGCGACTCCCGCGCGCCGCAACTCGTCTATCGGCGCGATCGACCCAGCTATCGATCCAGATCGAAATTACTTTCAGCCGTTGGATGCGTTTCCAGCACTGCCCCAGTCAAAAGACCAAGGAAGAGCCTTAGCAGCCAGTGCCGTCCGATTGGCTAAGGCTTCAGCTCGTGGTTAGCGGCGCATCCGCAGTTCGGCGATGTCGTGCAACGGACCCAGCTCCAGATCGATGAACCCGGACGCCGCCTTGCCGAAGCCCGCGAAGAGAAAGCGATATTCTCTTCGATACCCGATGCGCGGGTGATTCGTTCTGTGAGTACCGGGGATTGAACCGGGTATTGGCGGAGGGAGGCAATCGCCGTATATTCGTCTGGCAAATCCGTCCGCCCACAGGCCCAGCGGCGGAGGATGCGTTTGGCTAAGGGGGTGCGCTACGCCCATCCTTTGGCTACCGGGAACGCTCCCGGATCACGATTGTCCTGGTACCAGCGCGTGGTACCGCGTGCAGTAGGGCCTCGGCTGCACAAGGGATGATCCCAACGAACTTTCCGTGTTTGGCACGGTACGTGGGATTATTCCTATGAAGACAATCGGCTGGGCCGCAATCATCTACACAGTTCACGACGCTTACACCTTCGGCGCGTTTTGCCTGCTTATCGCTGGCGAGATCGGTGCCGCATATCTGCGTAAGCCGGCTCGCCGGCATGCAACGAATATTAAGAATCGCGCCTTAAGCCGATGTTTACTTTGAGCGGCTAATCTCAGGGTGCCGAACCAGCTTTCTCTTTCAATTTCAGAGGCCTCGGTGAGCACATCAAACCGGAATGTCCAAAAGTTGGACGTACTGTTTCTGGACATGGAGCGTACAAATGTTGGGAATTGAACTGCCTCAGTGGCGCAAGCGTCACCGCCTCACCCAGGACGGACTGCGGATGGAGCTGGGGATCGGCTCACGCCAGACCATCATCACCTGGGAAAAATCGGACAAGCCTCTGCCCCGGATGGTGGAGCTCGCACTCCTCGCCCTAGAGCATTTGCCTGAGAACCGAAAGGTAGACGGATTCCGGTACGCCACTCCCGATTACCCCGAGCAGCGGGCACGGCCCACGTTCTGATGAAAACACTCGGTTGGGCAGCGATCATTTATAACGTCCACGACGCGCTGACGTTTTGCGCCGTGTTGCTGCTCATCGTCGGAGAATGCACCGCCACGTACATCGCCCACCGCAAGCCTAAGCGGAGGTAGCCGTTCTGGCTTTTTTGTCCGCGGCTACCTTGGCATCAGTTGCGACCACGATGTGACTTCCGCAGGAATACAGGGCGCTGGTCACCATTTGAGTATCGTTCATATCCCGGATGGATTGCTTCTGCCGTTCATTTTCTGTGAGAGCGAGGTACGCTTCCCGCGCAGCGTCACACCTGATTTGGATTTCCTTGTCGTCGAGCGAGTGCGCCAGCTCATTTCGGACCCAAGAGCAGAGCGTGAGTAGCTGCCACATCGGTTGGCCGACCTCGGCGGGATCGAGGCGCTTGCATTCCTTGATCTTGTCCGACGTGAAGAAATAGCGCTTGGGGTCTTTGCCGTAGGCTTCCAGTAGTTCGATCATAAACCGCTCGACGGTGATTTGCGCCTTCACAACCCCCAGGATCATTTCATCGGTTCGTTTTACTTTCTCTGTGAACCGCTCGTGGGCCTCTTTGAAAAGCCGGTCGCGTTCGTTCGGCTCAGGATCGTCGAGAACGACCCATTGAAACTCGTCCATCACTCCCTCCCTGGTTGAAAGGACCCATGACATAATTCGGGGGGTAGTTCACCGTCTTTGCGGTCGGCGCGTCCCATGCGCAAATCCTGACAAAGCGCGGGGTCTATACGCATAGTGTCGGGCCGGCCATGAAGAAGGTACACGTAGGATCAGAGGTAAAGCTCCCGAAAGGCGGATGTCTTTTTATAACGGACGAATTTCTCGACCTCCCGGACTGGCGCCATCCGCGCCGATTTGACCCTCTGCACGACTCCTTCAACCCTCTCGCGGATCTCGACTACGCCAAGGCGTGCTCGACCTTTGACATCTTTGATGCGCTATTTGTCGGCGGCCCGGCCACCCAAGCCATCGACTTGGCTCGGATCAGATCCGCCCGCGCGAAGTCCCGCTCGGGCAGCGCGTAAAATCCTGATGCTTCGGTGTTTCTTGCTCGACAAGTCGCTGGAGCCTGCAGCAGTCACGGACGGTTCTACCCAGAATCTAGTCGAGGCACCGTTCCGGCAGATCGCCGATCTTCACTCGATGGTTCAACCCTCCGGTGGAGACGACGTAGCCCATCACGCCGTCCTTCGATTTGACGAAGGCCAACGTAGATTGCCCACAGGCGAACGAGATCTGTCCAGATGCGATTTCCAGCGCGGTGCTTTCTCCGGCGTAGCAATGGAGCGTGATCGGGCGTTCCGTGACCTCGATCTCCAGTGCGTAAGTGAATGTGATATCCTTCACTTGGAAGCGCTGGCCGAGAGCGTCGATGACGTAGAAGCCCTCCATCGGTGCAACGATTTGACCGTTAAGGGTCTGGCGGATGTTCCGATTGCGGGCCTCCGGGGGCAATTTGTCCATGATGAGGGATTGAATACCTTCGCCGGTGTAGGGCGTGCCGTCAGGAGTATAGACCGTGGATGGATTCGCGACCTTTTGCTCGCTTTCCATCACGCGAACGCGACCCTCGATCGCGGTGAAGTTGTGGAACAAGCCGACGATTGTGACGGTGCGAATCCACTCAAAGGATTCCGCCTCAGCTAACTCCATGCACGTCAGGTTCAGTGCTTTGGCCTTGGCGCGGGCCGTGCTCGTAAAGCCGTTGGCGGCAACTACGATTCCGTGGTGAATTCCAGTCTTTTCGCACTTTTTGGCGAAGGCCTCAATCTGAGGAACTCCTACCTTTCGCCCTTGGTCCCTGCACTCAATGGCGGTCAGATTCGGCCCGTGATGGGTACGACGGATAATCACCACGTCATGTTCACGAAGCCGACCGGTGTCCTTGTCGGGCAACCTTAAAGAGGAAGCGACGGCAACTCCGTCCTGGTGCGCGAACATACGCTCCAAGATGGCGACGAGATTATGGAATCGCTGACCAGGTCGTTCAAGAGAGACGATTTCTTTCACGGCGCAGATCGTACCCCTCAAATTACAGAAGTTTCTCGAAATTACGGCCGCTTTGCCGGAAGTGGCGCAACTGGTACTGGGCTTGGCGCGACGCCTGCGGCGGGGCTCGAAGGTGGAGGCGTTGCATCGTATAAGGTGTGCACACCGGCGACAACGAGAGCGATGACCAACACCGCATACACAACAAGCAGTACGCCGCGGGTCTCACGATAGTTTTTCATCGCTTGTTCGATCGGCGTTTCCGCGATTTCTTCCCGCTCGCGAACCGAGATGTAGTTATAAAGGCTCTGCATCCAGCTCCGCCGGGAAGAAGCCTGGCTTTCGAAAAACGCCCCATTGATCCGCCACTGTAACGCGAACGACAAACCGACGAATATTGCGGCAGCAAAAATAGAATAGGGACGAGATCAGAGGACCAGGGGTCTTGGCCGCGTCACCCAGGATCTTCAATATGAAAGGCGCCGCCGAGACGATGATGGCGCTGGTTCTGCGCGGCCTCCCTGCTTTCCGCGCACGGACGATTGCATCGACGACCGGCACAAAGAAGCAGAGCGACTTACCCGAGCCAGTTCCGGTCGTGACCACATAACTCTGGCCGGCCCGAGCCTTTGCGATCGACTGCGCCTGATGGCGGTGAAACTGTAGGGGTGTCGCCCCAAACCGGAATATTTTCCCGGTCGCTTCGTCGAGATCGCCCGAGGCGACGAGAGCGTCGACGGTCGGGCCCCTAAGGTATTGAGGGTTGAGGGACAGAAGCGCGTCTGGCCAGAACCGCCCCGCATCGTACTTGCGATCGACCTCGGATTTTAGATCGTCAGATCGAATGGTGCTGAATGACCGCGAGAAACGGGCATAGGAGCCAATAAGGCGATGGTCAAATTCGAACGCCTTCATTGCCCCCCGGACAAGCTATCTTTTCCGCCAAACGCTCACCAATTCGGTGAATAAAGTCAATTAAACAACCGTCGGATCAAATCGACCGAACCGGCTTGCCGGCCTGGTCCGGGAACGGCAGAACGCTTTCCCGCCCATGGAAAATGCGGGCATTATCGTCCCTCGGCATCGACGATCCCAGTGAGCGAAGCCGTCTCGCTCTGGGCGGCACGGCAGAGAGCACCGGCAGGTGAAATTTCGTAGCACTTTCCCTGTTGCCGCCGATCCACCGCAGGACGGCCCCGTCTTGACGCTGCATTGGCCATGTATCGTTCTGTACGGCCAATTTGCCGACCACTTCAAGAATTTCGTACCCTTGCCCTCCCTCTTGCCGTGAAGATCCGGATTGTCCTGTTGCGCGACGGACGCATAGAAGGCGTCCATGTCGATGTGGATGATCTTACGCTGGCGGCTCGGGGAAGCTGCCCGGTCGTCATCGTCGTCGATGGTCACGCCGCTAGCCCGGCCGTGTCTTCCTTGACGCCGCGGGCGACGATCCGGAGCGTTCCGTCGGCAAGCGGCCGCTGCAGCTTCAGGGCCTCGTCCAGAGGGGCCGTCATCCAGGTCTCGACTTCGTCCGGCGTCGTCAGGATCACCGGCATCGCCTTGGGGTGAATGGCGCCGACCTCTGCGTTCGGCAGCGTTGTGAGGAACGCGAAGAGGTCGTTGGTCGTCTCTCCTTCCTTGACCTTCCGGACAGACGTCCAGTTGGTCCAGATGCCGGCGAAGCAGGCAAGGGGACGGCTCTCGTCGAGCGCGAACCAGATGTCGCCGCCCTTGGCCTTGTTGAACTCGCTGAACGAGTTGAATGGCACCACACAGCGATTTTCGACGCCGAGCCAGCGGACCCAATGTTTGCTCTTGACGTTGCGGATGTTGGTCATGCCGCCGTCCGGCTCCATGCGCAGCAATTCCTTGAAATCCACTGCGTTGCCCTTGGCCTGCAGCTTTTCGGCTCGTTTCTTCGTGGCGTCCATCAGCGCCTTCGACGACGACGGCATCCCCCATCGCGCCGTAGCGAGTTCGCGGCCCTCGGCCCCGTTGCGCACGATCGGCGCCTTGTAATCGGGAAAAACCCCGGCATTGGCGCCAGATTTCCAACGTATCGGTTCACGACGCGGAACAGCGCGCTGATCGCGGCTTGGTTGGTCGTGATCGAATAAAGATTGCACATCGGTCAGGATTCGGTTCGAGGGTGGCGCGGCTGCCACGTCAACTGTAGCAGAGTCGCGGATGGACGCCGGCCCGCCTTGGTGGGCGGGTGCTTCATCGCCGCGAGATCCACGTCGCTCGGCGTCTTGCAGCGCGCGCACCTGATCTCCAGCCAAGGGAAGCCTCCGTTCATGGCCTGATCGATTGTCGGCGACGGATCGATCGGTTCGCCATCACTCCACATCCGCTCGTTCCAGCTGCAGCCTGTCGGCTTGCTGGATCATCGCCTCGCCTTTGGCCCGCATCTCCGCCGATTGGGTAGCCAGGATGTTAGCCATCGCGCGTGCCTTGCCGAGCTCTTTCGCCAGAGCCTTGCGATCGCCGCCCGACAGGGGCGTCGGGTGATACTTCGGGGCCATCCAGACATCCAGGCGCAAAGCGATCCGATCGGCAAATCCAGAGCGACACCTAGGGCGTCTCGAACGCTGGCCAGCACCCGTCTTCTTCATGCCTGCCGGTGCGCTGCTGGCAGGTGTTGTCGAGCAACCGCTGCGCCACGTCCTTCCAGACTGCGTTGGCGCCATACAAGCGGACGGCATCGGCCGTCTGGATTTCCACGGTCCGCTCGCAGCGGCGGCAGGAGACGCGCAGGACGTGGGCCTTAATTTCCGAAAGGCGTCGCTGTCGGGCCTGGGCCACGGTCGCGCCGGCTCGAGGGTCTTTGAGGACCGCTTCCCAATATTCGGCCGGGAGCGGGGCATCTGGACCCGCAGCGGACGGCGCTCGTCTACGGTCGGCTTCAGCGGCCAGTTTTTCCATCTGTTTCGGGGTCGGCATGCGCCAGCTCGCGGGTCGGTCGGTCATGCCGAACTAGAACATAACAAGAACAAATGTCGAGTCCGACTAGGTAGCTGGAGGAAAAATCCTCCCCTCGGACGTGTCGCGATGTCGGAACCAAGCCGCGTCGTTCGTCTTGAATCCGGTAATAGTATCGGAGTTCCCCGGCATGGCCCCCCGCGCTAACTGGAAAGGCTTCCTGCGTCTTTCCCTCGTCACCTGTCCGGTCGCGCTCTATCCAGCCACCTCGGAATCCGAAAAGGTCTCGTTCAACCAGCTGAACCGAAAGACCGGCCATCGGATCAAGTACGCCAAGGTCGACGCCGACACCGGCGAGGAAGTCGACAACGAGGACATCGTCAAGGGCTACAAGGTTGATACCGATACCTTCATCGAGGTGACCAAGGAGGAGCTTGAGAACGTCGCGTTGGAATCGACGCGAACCATCGAGATCGACGAGTTCGTCGACCGCAGCGAAATCGATCCGCGATATCTCATTCGCCCCTACTACCTGCGTCCCGACGGTAAAGTCGGGCACGATGCTTTCGCCGTCATTCGGGAAACCATCCGCGAGATGAACAAGGTTGCAATCGGCCGCGTGGTGCTGACCAATCGCGAGCACATCATCGCGCTCGAGCCTCTCGACAAGGGGCTGATGGGCACGCTGCTGCGTTACCCCTACGAAGTCCGTTCGGCTGATGAGTATTTCGACGATATCCAGGATGTCAAAGTTACCAAGGACATGCTCGATCTCGCCAAGCACATCGTCAATCAGAAGGCGGGCCATTTCGAGCCGGACAAGTTCGAAGACCAGTACGAGACTGCGCTCATCGATCTCATCAACCAGAAGCGCGCCGGCAAACCCATCACTGCGAAAGCGCGTCCCCGAGGTGAGAACGTCGTGGACCTGATGGACGCGCTGCGTAAGAGCATCGGAAGAGACGCAGCGGCCGCGACGGAGGCACCGAAGAAGCCAGCCAAGAAGCCACGCAAGGCGGCGGCTGGGCAGAAGGAAATGCTGATGCCGATTACCGGCAGGAAAGCGGCAAAGGAGGGCGCCGCGAAAAAGCCGGCCGCAAAGCCGCAGCGAAAGTCGGCTTAGGTGTCGTGAAGCATCCGGTGACGCCGGACGGACACTAATTCGTGGTTCGCGGCAGGCTCTGGCGGATGGCAAATCCCAATCTCGACGGGGTCAAGCGAGATCATCTCGTCGGCCGTCTAATGGCGGCCGGACGGGCGGTGCGCGACGCCAGGAAGGCGGCCGACCGCGAGGCCGAAGTAACGGCGCATAGGACCGTAGACGAGGCTAAGCAGGCGCTCGGCGAGCGCGGTCCGGTATGGTGGGACGACGGCTCGCCGGCTCTCGATTGCTCTGCAAAGTAGGAGCGATATGGCTGCGGTGAAAAAGACTTCCGGGAGATCGACCTTGAGCGCGGGCATTCTCGCATACCGCAAGGGCGCTCGTGGGCTCGAGGTACTGCTGGTTCATCCTGGCGGTCCGTTCTGGCGCAACAAGGATGATGGCGCCTGGTCCATTCCTAAGGGCGAAATCGATCCCAATGATGCTCCGGAGAACGTCGCTCGACGCGAATTTGCCGAAGAACTCGGCCCAAGCGCGTCAATTGGTTCACTCCAGGCGCTGGGGCAAGTCCGGCAGCGAGGAGGCAAGCGCGTCATCGCATTCGCCGGTGAGGGCCACTTTGATCCGGCAGCGCTAACCAGCAATACCTTCGATATCGAATGGCCGCCCCGAAGCCGTCGACGGCAGAGCTTTCCCGAAGTCGACCGCGCGGAATGGTTTGATATCGAGCTCGCGCGGACCAACATGCTGTCCGCTCAGGTAGAGTTCCTCGATCGTCTTTTGGCAATCGCGATTGAGAGCGCCGGGAAATAATGTTCAGGATTGGAATCATTTCGGACACGCACGGCCTGTTGAGGCCCGAGGCGGAACGAGGCCTGACGGGCGTCGATCACATCATCCATGCCGGCGACATCGGGCGCCCCGAGATCGTCGACGCGCTTCGCCGGATCGCGCCAGTCACGGCCATTCGTGGAAACGTGGATGGTGGCCAGTGGGCTCGCGACTACCCCGACACGAACCTTGTGCGCCTGGCGGGAAAGTCGATCTACGTTCTGCACGACTTGAAGACGCTGAAGGCCGATCCCGGTGGCGGCATCGACGTCATCGTCTCCGGGCATTCCCACGTGCCGAAGATCGACACGGTCGGTCGCATTCTCTACCTGAATCCCGGCAGCGCGGGACCTCGGCGTTTCAAGCTGCCGATCACGTTTGCGACGCTCGAACTCACGCCTGACGGCATGCGACCGGAAATCCACGACCTTGGAGGCGACTGTGTGCCCACTGCGGAGGGCCGGAGGAGGCGAGTGCGTCAATCCTTCCGATTGCCGGGTTACGCCCCCGGGGGAAGCGCTATTTGCGCGGACGTTCTCGCTCGCGGACGACCTCCTTCGCCCGCTTGTCGGACCTGAGCCCACGGTAGACGGGCTGGCGCAGTTCGCCCTTACTCGTCCACTCCGCAAATTTGACCTCGGCAACCAACGAGGGTTTGACCCAGGTCGTGGCGGCCTCGTCCTTCACTTTGGCAGGGAAGGGTGATTTAGCGGTCGTCAGCTTCACGAGCTTGGCATGGAGGTCTTCCAGGACCTTGTGGCTGATGCCAGTGCCGACATGTCCGATGTAGCGCCATGCGTCGTCTTCCCGCACGGCGAGGACCAGGGCGCCGAAGTATGGCCTGGTGCGCTTGGGCGCCGTGAAGCCCGCGATCACCACTTCCTGCCGCTTTGCTGTCTTGATCTTCAGCCAATCCGCCGTCCGGCTTCCGGAGGCATAGGCGCTGTCGGCGCGCTTCGCCATGATGCCTTCCAGACCCTTCCGCTCGGCCTCGGTGAAAAATTTCGTACCGTTCGCTTTGCGGTGACGGCTGAAGGCGATCAGCCGGTGACGCGGCAAAATCGCTTTCAGCCGCTCCTTGCGCTCGAGAAGAGGCTGTTTGCGCAAGTCAATTGCGTTCTGAAACATGAGATCGAAGGCGCAATACAGGAGCTTCGCTTCATGGCGCAGCGCGTTCTGCAGCAGCTGGAAATGCGAAACGCCGTCCTTTCCGATTGCCACGAGCTCGCCATCGATCACGGCGTCGCCCTTCACGCCCTCCAGCGCTTTGGCGACCTCGATATAGCTGCGGCTGATGATCTTGCCGTTGCGGCTGTAGAGCGCAACCTTACCCCGGCGGATTTCCGCGATCATCCGGAAGCCATCGTACTTATCCTCGAAAACCCAGTCGGGGTCGTCGAACGGCGCGTCGGTGAGCGTCGCCAGCATCGGCTGTAGGCGTTTGGGGAGGGTCGACGTCCGGCTCATTTAAGGGCCAATCCTTCAGAGCGTGTTGCGTAATGCTCGGACGGCACCTTCTCGCTTGAGGTGGCCGGGGCCGGTCCGATGAAGCCGGGGAAAAGCGCCTCAACACCGATAGCCGGCTTTTTACGCTGAAACGCCACTGAAGAACTCCACGCTGCAGCCAATTCAAATTGGCACAGTTCGAATCGTTCCGGAACCTGCGAATCCCTGTCGCGTTTGCTTCGATGTCACAGCAGGGACTACCGATGGCGGTAGCGAAGAAGAGCAAGACGGCGCGCGGACGAAAACAGGACCGGGCGCGGGTGGCTGGTGGGCGAACTACGAAGTGCAGCACGAGGCAAAGAAGACTGGAAAGTCGGCGCCCGCGGTGAAAAAAGCAGTCAAGAAGGTCGCCAATTCGCGCAAGCGTGTAGAGAAACGGCTGGGCCGCTGAGTCGGAGAAGGGTCGGCGTCGGGGCTAGCGCCGGTCCTCCTCGTCAGGGAGGCATTCTGGGCAGGTATCACCAATCGAGTCCAGCACGTCGCGAACCGCGGCCTCCGCTGCTTGACGGGATACGCCATCCGGCAGGTCTCGACGGGCGATATCGAAGGCCCGCTCTCGGGCATGCGGATCAGCGCGGTCCTGTATCCAACCGTGCTCCTCGCACTCGCGGATGGCGCCGGCTTCGTTCAGCACGTTGATCGCCCAACCGCGCAGGGTGCGGATCGCCGGCCGTCTCTGCTTGGTCATCAGCATTGAAAGGTTCTCCCACGCTGAGACGAATCGTTTAGCCCCGCAGACGTTCCCCATCGCTAACACACGACTGGGATTCTGGAGTGGGATCTCGTGGTCCGTCGAAGGCCGAATTTTCCGCGCGGCCGCGGCTTCGATCCCTCGCGCCAGAGCTTTGGTGCTCCTCGCCCAGGGCACTCAGGCTCGCCTGCGGCGATCGCTATCACTGCCCCGTTCCCGGGTGCCGTTGAACCGGTCTCGTCGCTGCACTCGGACCTGCGTGCCCCTTCGGATCGCTATGCTCACGCTCTCCGGGTGCCATTTTCCGTTGAGGCGATGCGCCCATGGGCACACGTCTGATCGGGCCTGGGTCCCAGGTAGATGGCGCTAGAGGCTGAAAGTAAGAGTGCAGGCTGGGCTTTTTCGTGGCGGGTTACAAGCTGCGAGAGAGGCTCGTGGCGCCCGTCGCGGAGACCCGCGATGTCGAACCCTACTGCTTGCGCGCGCGTCGCCCAAAACCGGGCGAACCTCTATACCGAAATCACCGACAGGATTATTGCCGAGCTTGATGCCGGACGCGTTCCCTGGGTTCAGCCCTGGGTACGGCCGCCGCGAAAGCGCCGTTGGCTATGCCAAAAAATGCGTCGACCAACCGACAATACAGCGGCGTTAACATACTCTGGGGCGCCGTGATTGAACGCGGATTTGCCGGTCAAAGTTGGCTCACCTTCCGTCAGGCGCTCTCGCTTGGCGGCCACGTTCGAAAAAGGGAGCGCGGCACCACTGTTGTCTACGCGGATCGTTTCGTACCACGAAAAGCGACGCGCCGCCGAGACCGGCGAAGATGCGCAAGCAATTCCATTCCTCAAACGATTTACCGTTTCCCAAGACAACAATTAGGCTTGTTGTCACGCGGTCCGAGCCGCCGCATGGGAACTGGCGTCAACGATTCCTACGACCGTTGCCGGCATCGCCGCCGTGCTCCAGTACGCGAACGAGATGGAAGATGAGGGCGACGAGTGGCCCGACACCGACACCATTGGCCCGGATGGCTGGCATTACCAACTGAAGCAGATGATCGCCCGTGCGGCAGTCAACTTAGGAGCAGTATAAAGGTCCCAGAAAAAGACGCCGCCGGTCTCACAAATACACGCCCGGCGGCGTTTTCTTCCTGAACTGGGACACTGAAATCCCCAGCCTCAAGTGTGCTGCACGACCAATGCCACAGGGGAATGTTGACACCAGCAACAAGTGGCAGCGCCCGGGTTCAATTCAATGCTTCCGTGGTTTCAGTTGCCCAACCCCGACTGCGGGAGATTGAAATGCGGCCGCGATGCGCCAGCGTCGGGGCAATTCTCATTTGCGGGCGACGCTGCAGCCGACCTAGCGAGGCATCATAACTGCTACCGCTTTTGCTACCCAACCAAACAAAACAGGGTGGCACAGTAACGTGTCGCCCTTTCGTTTTGTCCTGATTTTTCAGTACTAAGCCGAACGCGCCGACACTGGGGGGGACGGGGGGCCAGAATTTCAAGACCGGTGCCTTAAACCACTCGGCCACCCTTCCAAACCAACAATTTCAAGCGGTTAGCGGCAGGTTCGGAGAGAACGAACCGCGAAATTGGCACCGATTGATACCCTAACGCGCCAGCGCCGCGTTGATCGCCGCCGCGTTGCCGTCGTCGTCGTTCCTAAATAAGTGGGCGTAGACACGCAAGGTGATGTCCGGCTTGGCGAAGTCGACGACCTCGCCCCAATCGAGCCTAATATCTACACTCGGCCGATCTTGCCGCAAGCGATGACTTCAGGTGCGCCGAGATGTCGTACCAACCCAATCCGGCAGGTCGGCGAGCTTCAGCCGGCCATTGTGATGGTGGCAGGCGACGTAGATGACCAGCAACCGTCTTTAAGCCGGCGTTGCGGTTAATGGGACCCGGTCCGGAAGCGGAGGAAGTGAGCGGGCTTGCGGCGCTAGGGGCATGCCTCGATCATCGCGCCGATCGCGTGCCGAGTGAATCCGCTAGGCATTGGCCGGCCGATCACCAGTGATCGGTCAATCTTCAGTTCTGTTGTTGTTGGGGCCTAAGCGCCTTAATATTTCGTCGACGGAAGAGCGAAGACCCCGAATCTCCTCGGCCAGTCCGGCGTTCGGTTTTTCCGACTCCGCTTTTGCCAACTGCAGCTGACTCGCTAGATTTCTGGCATCTTGAACAGCGGCGTCCAAAGCTGTGTGCAGCGATGATCCTTCCTGTGTTCGGGATCGTTCATCCTGACGCGCTCTTTCTAGTTGTTCATTCCCGAACACGTAGAAAACAAGCAGCGCAACACAGATCAGAATGGGTGGCGCTAGCACAAAGATAACATCGCCGGTGGGGCTGCTCATGGCTCGTACCTCAACAGCCAAAGCCTGCCGATTGCCCAGCAACCAAATCCAGACACGGCCACGACAAATACAAATAAGGAAACCAGGCCTTTATCGATCATAGTTTTCTGTGAGGTATTCAGAACGATTGCAAAAATCGGCGTAAACACACCCGTGGTGATCATGCCTATGCCAACACCGTTGCAGAATGCGGCGATCAACTTTCTCAGCTCATTCCGCACTGCTTTGTCACTAATCATTTACGCCTCCAAAATTGTGGCGATCAACGTCGTCGCGGAGGCCCTCATGCAATGTCCCCCGGCTATCATCGAGGCCACTATCCGTTCGGCGTGAATTTGCCCGAAACTATCGTCTTGCCGTCGCTTGTAGGCTCAACCGAATATTCGGACGAGAAATCAAACGTCCGGCTTTCGCCAATCATGACATAGAGCACTGCAGCACAAGTCACACCTTTGCCGATGGTACCGCGCTCGCGGAACGAATCCGCGTCAAATGTGAGCGGGGTTCGCGCCAAGAGAGAACGCCAGCCACATAGGAAAGCGCCACGATCACCTTTGTAGAGCCGTCCATAAGAATATCCCTTAAAAGTAAGGGCGTAGCGTACCGCAACCTAGGCGAGCGGGGAAGCTAGGTGAGGCCGTCTGCCGGTCCGGGTTTCTACGGTGGACAACCCTCGACGAGCGTCACCCTTGCTGCCCAAATATTTGGGGCGGCTCAGCATTTTTGCTCTCCAGCGGAATTCCGCGCCGCGCGGAGCAACGCAAATGGCTGTTTCTCGGAAGTCGCTATCGGAAGACACCGCACAACGAGTTCTTTGACGCTCTTCGGGCGGGGCGCACGCTCATTTGCGGCGGCAAGATTGGTCATCCTCGTCGATCTCATTGGTCGAGTGTCGAAGAGGCATGATCAAAACGCTCGCGATTCTACGCGTCAGGGAATGCCTGCGAGATTTGGTCGCGCTTCTCGGAAACTGGCATCGCGAAGGGGGCGGCGGAGCGATCTTGGCAAGAGTGCCAGCCAAAGTGGTGCCCCCGTTGTGCCCCATCGTTTCCAGGGCACACTCCGAGGGAATTGATACGTTAAGCCATTGAATTTAAATGAATAATGGTGGACGCACAAGGGATCGAACCTTGGACCTCTCCCGTGTGAAGGGAACGCTCTCCCGCTGAGCTATGCGTCCGGGATGTGACGTGCCAAAGGCCGCTGGTCGGCGGCCGGTCGATTAAGGCGCTTCGTCAGAGCGTGCGATTTACGAAGTGCCGGGTAGGGGTGTCAAGCCAAACCCTGCGGGAATCAGGCGCCTTGCTGGCGGGCGCGGGAGGCGTGTGACTGCAGCGCCCGGATGCGCTCGGCGAGCGTGCCGCCGCCCTCGGGTAACCCGCTGCCCGGCGAGACGCCGTTGGCGGGCTTGGCAGCCGCCTTGGCCGGCACCGTCGGCTCCGCCGCCAGCATGGCCTCGATCGCCGAATTCGGGCCCTCGAGTTGGATCGCGAGCTTGGCCACCTCGGCGGCAATGTCGTTGATGCGCTCGCGCAACAGCGCATTCTCCATCCGCTCGGTCGCCCAGGAGCTCTCGGCCTGCTGCTGGATTGCGTTGATGTCGCGCTGCAGCTTGCCGCGCTCGTCGCTGACGGTGCGCAGCTGCTCCTCGACTTGAGCCTTCTCCTGCCGCAGCTTGTCGAGCGCGGAGGATTTGCCGCCGCCCGCTGCCGCGATCTCCTCGCGCAGCTCCTGCACGGTCCGCTCGGCGGCGGCGTTGGCCTGCTTCAACTGGCCGTTCTCGAATTCGCGCTCGGCAAGCAGCTTGCCCTGGGTCGCAAGCCGCGTCTCGAGGTCGTTGACCCGGTTGCCGAGCATCTCGGCTTCCTTGACCTGGGCGACGAGCTGGCGGTCGAGATCGGTGACGCGCTGGCTCAGATTCTCGACCCGGCCGCGCGCGTCGGTGAGATCGCGCGTTGCAGTTTCCGATTGATTGCGCTCCTGGGCGAGACGGGCTTCGGTTGCCGCGAATTCCCTGGCGGCATCGCCGACCCGGTTCTTCAGCTCCTCGACCTGGGTCCGCACCGCGACCAGTTCGATCTGGCGGCTGTCGGCGGTCATCGCGCGGTCGTTGAGCTCGGCGTTGATCTTGCCGAGCTCGCCCTGCTTGTCGGTCAGCGCCTGCTGGGCGTTGCGCAACAGCTCGGTCTTGGCCGAGAACTCTTCCTCGGTGGCGCGAAGCTGATCCTTCATCGCCTTTTCGCGCGCTTCCAGCGCGAAGATCGCGGCGTTCTTCTCGCCGAGCTCGATCTTCATGCGGTTGATCGCATCGGTCTTCTTGCCGAGTTCGGCGAGCTGGCTCGTGGTCTTGCTCTTGAGCTGGTCGACGCTCATCTCGAGCCGGCGAGCCGACATGGCGAATTCGGCGCGGAGCTGGTCCTTGTCGGCCTGGATCTCGGCCATCGACAGCGGGGTGGCCGCCTCCATGCGGCGCGTGGTCAGCCGCACCGCCCGGTTGTGCACCAGCGGAACGATCATCAGGCCGCACAGCATCGAGATCAGGAAACCGATCGCCGCGTACATGATCGGCTCGATCATGAAGGGTCACTCCAAGAAAAGAAGGAATTTGTTAATCACAATGCCATGGCGGGCCGGCCAAAGGCCAGCCCGATTGCCGCGTTAACCTGAATTGCTAACCGTGCCGGAGCGCCGGCCTCATCGCCCGATCAGGGCTGCGACCTCGCGCTTCGTTCCGATTGAATCGGATCGAGGCTCCAGATTCTGTCCTGACGCGTCTTCTTGATGCGAACCGGCGTCCGCTCGGCTGGAAACGCCCTAGAACGGGTTCCAGGTCGCGCGCGGGGTGAATTTGAGATAGCCGACGCTGGCGCCGAGCCGCAAGCCGATGCCCGAGCGAATCGGGACCAGCACGATGTTATTGGCGGTCAGCGCCGTCATGCCGAAGCCGCCGACGATATAGGCCGAGCCGTCGATGCCGACGAAGCGCTGATAGATCGCCTGGGTCGAAGGCAGGTTGTAGACCAGCGTCATGGTCCTCGCGCCGTCGCCGCCCCAGTCGAAGCCGACCGAGGGACCCTGCCAGTAGACCCTGAGGTCGCCGGCGTTCTTGGTGTAGAGCGTGCCTTCGCCATAGCGCAGCCCGGCCACGAAGGCGCCGGAGCCTTCCTCGCCGAGCACATAACCATTGGGCAGGCCCCACTGGCTGACGGCGCGCTCGATGACCGAGGCGAGTCCGCGCGAGACATTGCCGAAGAACTTGTGTCCGGCATTGACCAATTCGTCGGGCCCGTAAGTATACGGGGTCGGCTCACGCTGTGGCGGCGGATATTGCGGTGGCGGGCCCTGCTGCGCGGACGCCCCTGCGCTCCAGCACATCAGCGCGGCAAACGCGACCGCGGCAAGGCGTGATGCGAAAGTCATTAAGAACCCCTGCTATCGAAATCCGGGCGCTGCCCTTTAACCTGATGCCAACAGGCACGGCTCTAGGTTGCGCCCGGTGTCCCCTCGACTCGGATGTTATCGGTATCAACTATGACGGCACAACGGCAGGAAAGATATGGATCGTGCCGGGGGATGGCGTTTTTCGGCCTGTTGGCGGGCATTTTGGCGGCCATCTGGCCGTCCTTGCCTGTTCAGGCCACCACAACCGAGCGCGTGGTGACGAACCGCTACTCCGGATTGGCGATCGAGGGATTCGATCCCGTCGCCTATTTCACCGATGCCGCCGCCACCCAGGGGCGGCCGGAATTCGAGGCCGCGGAGAACGGCGTGGTCTGGCGTTTCCGCAACGAGGGCAACCGCGCTTCGTTCGTGGCGCATCCCGAAATCTATGGCCCGCAATTCGGCGGTTACGATCCGACCGATCTGGTGCGGGGCGTCACCTGCGCGGGCAATCCGCGATTCTGGGCCGTCGTCGGGAACAGGCTTTATCTGTTCAACCGGGAACGCAGCCGTGACGCGTTCGCCGCCGATCCCGCGCGCTTTTTGAAGGAAGCCGCGGCGCGTTGGCCGGAGCTGGAAGACAATCTCGCGCAGTGATCACGGCGCCGCGGCCGGGTCGCCCCAGGCGATGAATTCCGGCACCAGGAAGTCTTCGCGGCCGAGCCCGAAATGCAATGGGCTTCCCTTCGAATCGGTGACCTTGCCGCCGGCCGCTACGACGACCGCGTGACCTGCCGCAACATCCCACTCCGATGTCGGCGACAGGCGGGGATAGATATCGACTTCGCCCTCGGCGACACGGCCGAATTTGACCGCCGAGCCCAGCACGGCGCGGACCGCGTTGCCGCGCGCGTCGATGAAGGCTTCGGTGCGCGCATCGCCATGCGAGCGGCTCACTGCCACCGTCCATGGCGCGCCGCGCGGCGGGCAGGGACGGGTCTTGATCGGCACCGCCTGCGAAACCGCGCCGCCCTGCAGCGTCAGTCGCTCCGCACCCTTGCCGACGATGCCGCGCCAGATCAGCCCGAGCGCCGGTGCGCCGACGATGCCGAGCAGCGGCACGCCTTGCGTGACCAGCGCCACATTAACGGTGAATTCATTGCGGCCGGCAACGAACTCCTTGGTGCCGTCGAGCGGATCGATCAGGAAGAAACTGTCTTTGTAGGGCGGCGTCGCCAGATGGACGCGCTCCTCGGACAGCAGCGACACCTGCGGCGCGAGCCGCGTCAGCCCTTCGACGATGATGTGGTCGGCGGCGAGATCGGCCTCGGTGACCGGCGACCCATCGTCCTTGCCGGCAACATTCATCGTCGAACGATTGACCGCAAGAATCGCGTCGCCGGCGCGGATCACCAGTTCGGTCAGTGATTCGAGCAGCGTCGCGGCGGCCTCGCAGCCGATCAGGGACGGCTTTGCCTTATTCATGTGCGGGTCTCATGTCAGCGGGTCGCATATCCTGTTTGTGTTCCCTGAGATCATGATGCGATGACGGAGCATCGCATCATGATCTCATCTCCTTGTTTGAGCATGATCTTTTCGGAAAACCGGTTTCCACTTTTCCGGATCATGCTTTATCAGTCCCGCCGCAAGCTGGCAGCATCCGTCTGCGCGGTGTATCAAGCCGACAGGCATGCGTGATTCGCACTCCTCGGTCGGCGTGCGGCTTTCCAGGAAACAATTGATGTCTGGCACTTCGTCTCCCGGTCCCGCTCCCGATGCGCTCGAACTCGCGGCGCTCTTGTGCTCGCGGGTCTGTCACGATCTCATCAGTCCGGTCGGCGCGATCGTCAATGGGCTTGAGGTCCTTGACGACAATCCCAAGCCCGAAGACCGCGACTTCGCGCTCGATCTGATTCGCAAGAGCGCCAAGACCGCTTCGGCGCGGTTGCAGTTCTGCCGGCTGGCGTTCGGCGCGGCCGGTTCCTCCGGCGCGCAGATCGATCTCGGCGATGCCCAGAACATGGCGAAGGGGCATATCGAGGACGGCAAGGTGACGCTGACCTGGAATTTGCCGCGGCTGCTCCTGCCCAAGAACCGGGTCAAGCTGCTCTTGAACATGCTGGTCATCGCGCAGCAGACGATCCCGCGTGGCGGCACGCTCACGATCGATCCGGTCGGCGAAGGCGAGGCGATGAGCTTCCGCATCACGGCTGCGGGCCTCAATGCGCGCGTGCCGCAGAACATCGTCGATCTTCTGAATGCGACCTCGCCGAACACGGTCGATGCGCATGCGGTGCAACCGCACTACACCCGCCTGCTGGCGGAAGCCTGCGGGCTGAAGGTGACGCTCGCGCTCGACGGCGACAAGGTTATCATTGCCGCGTCCTGACCGCGGCCGTGCCGATATCATTAATCAAAGGTTACGACCGGCCGCGCGATTCGATCGCGCGGCCTTATCTCTTTGTTGATCCCGTTCCTTTCCATTTGCTCAACCAAACTTAAACGCTTTGCGGAGAAGCTGACCTGAGTTCCGTCAGGCGCGTCGATGTTGCGCGCCGCTGCGTTTTCGGCGTTTTTCGAAGGTTGGTTTCATGGACGATCTGTTGCGCGAGTTCCTGACGGAGAGCAGCGAGAGCCTGGATACGGTCGACAACCAGCTGGTGCAGTTCGAGCAGGATCCGAACAACGCGAAGATCCTGGATAACATCTTCCGGCTTGTGCACACCATCAAGGGCACCTGCGGCTTCCTCGGGCTGCCGCGGCTCGAGGCGCTGGCGCATGCCGGCGAGACCTTGATGGGCAAATTCCGCGACGGCATGCCGGTGAAGGCGGAAGCCGTGACGCTGATCCTGTCCTCGATCGACCGCATCAAGGAGATCCTCGGCGGCCTCGAGGCAACCGAGGCCGAGCCCGAGGGCAACGACCGCGATCTGATCGATCAGCTGGAAGCGATGGTCGAGCACGGCATGGCGGCGATGTCCGATTCGACGCAGTCGATATCGTCAGGCTCGACGCAGTCGATGGCGGTTGCTGCTGATGAAGATGTGCCTGTCGTTGAAGCCCCGTCGGTGCAGGCGGCAATGACCGAAGGCGCGCTGGTGGTGCAGACGCTGGAGCGTCCGCTGCGTCCGGGCGAGGTCTCGCTCGACGAGCTCGAGCGCGCCTTCCGCGAGACCGAGACCGAAGTCGCCGCACCGGCGCCGGCCGCGAAGCCTGCCGCTGCGGCTCCCGCCGCCGAGCCGGCCGAGGCTGTGAAGAAGCCGGCCCGCAAGGCGGCCGCTGAGGACGTCCAGGAAGGCGACAAGATCGCCAACCAGTCGATCCGGGTCAATGTCGACACCCTCGAACACCTCATGACCATGGTCTCCGAGCTGGTGCTGACCCGCAACCAGCTGCTGGAGATCTCCCGCCGCAACGAGGACACCGAGTTCAAGGTGCCCTTGCAGCGGCTCTCCAACGTCACCGCCGAGCTGCAGGAAGGCGTCATGAAGACGCGCATGCAGCCGATCGGCAATGCCTGGCAGAAGCTGCCGCGCATCGTCCGCGATCTCTCCGGCGAGCTCGGCAAGCAGATCGAGCTCGAGATGCACGGTGCCGACACCGAGCTCGACCGCCAGGTGCTCGACCTGATCAAGGATCCGCTGACGCACATGGTGCGCAACTCCGCCGATCACGGGCTCGAGACCACCGCCGAGCGCCTCGCAGCCGGCAAGCCGGAACAGGGCACCATTCGCCTCTCCGCCTACCACGAAGGCGGCCACATCATCATCTGCATCGCCGACAATGGCCGCGGGCTCAACACCGAGCGGATCAAGGCCAAGGCGCTCCAAAACGGTCTCGTCACCGAGGCCGAGCTCGAGAAGATGACCGAGGCCCAGATCCACAAGTTCATCTTCGCGCCGGGCTTCTCGACCGCCGCGCAAGTGACTTCGGTGTCCGGCCGCGGCGTCGGCATGGACGTGGTGCGCACCAATATCGACCAGATCGGCGGCACCATCGACATCAAGAGCGTGGCCGGCGAGGGCGCCTCGGTCACCATCAAGATCCCGCTGACCTTGGCGATCGTCTCCGCTTTGATCGTGGAAGCCGGCGGCGACCGCTTTGCGATTCCTCAATTGTCTGTCGTCGAGCTGGTGCGGGCCCGCGCCAACTCCGAGCACCGCATCGAGCGGATCAAGGACACCGCAGTGCTGCGCCTGCGCAACAAGCTGCTGCCGCTGATCCACCTCAAGAAGCTCTTGAAGATCGACGACGGCGCGACGACCACGGATGCCGAGAATGGCTTCATCGTGGTCACTCAGGTGGGCAGCCAGACCTTCGGCATCGTGGTCGACGGCGTGTTCCACACCGAGGAGATCGTGGTCAAGCCGATGTCGACCAAGCTGCGGCACATCGACATGTTCTCCGGCAACACCATCCTTGGCGATGGCGCCGTCATCATGATCATCGACCCCAACGGGATTGCAAAAGCCCTCGGCGCGTCCGGCTCCTCGGCCCATGACCTCGCCGACGACAATGCGAACGCCCACGCCGCAAGCGGCGAGCAGCTGACCTCGCTGCTGGTGTTCCGCGCCGGCTCCTCGCAGCCCAAGGCGGTGCCGCTCGGCCTCGTCACCCGGCTGGAGGAGATCGCAACCGACAAGATCGAGCTCTCGAACGGCCGCTACATGGTGCAGTACCGCGAGCAGCTGATGCCGCTGGTGCAGATGGCCGGCGTCGAGGTGCAGTCGCAGGGCTCGCAGCCGATCCTGGTGTTCGCCGACGACGGCCGCTCGATGGGGCTCGTGGTCGACGAGATCATCGACATCGTCGAGGAGCGGCTCAACATCGAGGTCGCGGGTTCGCAGGACGGCATTTTGGGCTCGGCCGTGATCAAGGGCCAGGCCACCGAGGTGATCGACGTCGGCCACTTCCTGCCGATGGCGTTCGCCGACTGGTTCTCGCGCAAGGAGATGCGGCCGTCGGCCTCGGCGCAGTCGGTGCTGCTGGTCGATGACAGTGCCTTCTTCCGCAACATGCTGGCGCCGGTCTTGAAGGCCGCCGGCTACAAGGTCAGGACCGCGGGCGGCGCGCAGGAAGGGCTCGCCGCGCTGCGTTCGGGACAGAGCTTCGACGTCGTGCTGACCGACATCGAGATGCCCGAGATGAACGGCTTTGAGTTCGCCGAGAACATCCGAAGCGACCACAATCTGAACCAGCTGCCGATCATCGCGCTGTCGGCGATGGTGTCGCCGGCGGCGATCGAGCGCGGCCGGCAGGCCGGCTTCCACGACTATGTCGCCAAGTTTGATCGTCCCGGGCTGATCGCGGCGCTGAAAGAGCAGACCGCCGAACTGCGCCGCGCGGCTTGAGGGGAGAGAGCATGATCCGGAAAAGTGTGAAGCGGTTTTCCGATCGGATCATGCTCAAACAAAGGGTTCATTGATGACCAGCAAGAGCGAGACCAGTGAAGGCGCGATGGCCGAATACGTCACCGCCGTGATCGGCGGGCAGCTGTTCGGCCTGCCGATCTCGCGGGTGCAGGACGTGTTCATGCCGGAGCGGCTGACGCGGGTGCCGCTGGCCTCCAGCGAGATCGCCGGCGTGCTCAATCTGCGCGGCCGTATCGTCACCGTGGTCGACATGCGCGCCCGGCTCGGGCTGCCGAAGGCCGACGACGGTAAGCCTCCGATGGCGGTCGGCGTCGACCAGCGCGGCGAATCCTACGGCCTGTTGATCGACCAGATCGGCGAAGTGCTGCGGCTCTCCGAAAACAGCCGCGAGGACAATCCGGTCAACCTCGATCCCCGCATGGCCAAGCTCGCCGGCGGCGTCCACCGCCTCGACGGCCAGCTCATGGTCGTCCTCGATATCGATCGCGTGCTCGAACTGGTGCCCGACGCCAAAGCGGCGTGAACAGGGCCGCCCGAACTGAAGAACTGAAACATCCCACCGGGGATGAGGAAGTAGAGGTCGCAGATGAGAACCTGTCTTGTTGTCGATGACTCAAGCGTCATTCGCAAGGTCGCCCGCCGCATTCTGGAAGGGCTCGATTTCCAGATCGTCGAGGCCGAGGACGGCGCCAAGGCGCTCGAGGCCTGCAAGCGCGCGATGCCGGAAGCGGTGCTGCTCGACTGGAACATGCCGGTCATGGACGGCTACGAGTTTCTCGGCAATCTCCGCCGCATGCCCGGCGGCGATCAGCCCAAGGTCGTGTTCTGCACCACCGAGAATGACGTCGCGCATATCGCACGCGCGCTGCATGCCGGTGCCAACGAATACATCATGAAGCCGTTCGACCGGGACATCGTCACCGCGAAGTTCCAGGAAGTCGGACTCATTTAGAGCATGATCCGGAAAAATGGGAACCGGTTTTCCGAGAAGATCATGCTGACTTAGATTCTTCGTTCGATCCGGCGGCAGAAGCCTTCGGCTCAACGGTTGTTGTGCGTCGTGTTGCGTCGCTGGTGAAGTCATGAGTGTTGCGTTGACAAGTACTGCGGTCCCGACATCGACCCGTTCCGACAAGGTGCGGGTGATGGTGGTCGACGATTCCGTGGTGATCCGCGGGATGATCTCGCGCTGGATCGGCGCCGAGCCCGACATGGAAGTCGTCGCCTCGCTGCGCACCGGCCTCGACGCCGTCAACCAGCTCGAACGCATCAACCCCGATGTCGCGGTGCTCGATATCGAGATGCCCGACCTCGACGGCATCTCGGCGCTGCCGCAGCTGCTGGCGAAGAAGCGCGATCTCGTCGTCATCATGGCCTCCACGCTGACCCGCCGCAACGCGGAGATCAGCCTGAAGGCTCTCTCGCTCGGTGCGTCCGACTACATTCCGAAACCGGAAAGCACGCGCGAGGCCACCGCCGCGGAAACCTTCCGCCACGACCTGATCCAGAAGATCCGTCATCTCGGCGCCAAGGCGCGGCGCAACCCGCTGCACTCGATGGCAAGCCCGCCGCTTGCGCCCGGTCATGACAGGCCGCGTCCGCTGGCGCCCGCTGCTGCGCACACAGCGCCGGCCCAGGCCACGCGCCGTTCGTTCGGCCTGCTGCCGCCCAAGGTGCTGCTGATCGGCTCGTCGACCGGCGGCCCGCAGGCGCTGATGACGCTGGTCGCCGAGATCGGCCCGGTGATCGATCGCTTCCCGGTGCTGATCACCCAGCACATGCCGCCGACCTTCACGACCATTCTCGCCGAGCATCTGGCGCGCACCAGCAAGCGGCCGGCGCATGAGGGGATCGACGGCGAGAGCATCAAGCCGGGCCAGATCTATCTGGCGCCCGGCGGGCGCCACATGCGCGTCGCCCGCCACGGCGTCGATGCCACGATCGCGCTCGACGACGGGCCGCCGGTCAATTTCTGCAAGCCCGCGGTGGATCCGATGTTCACCTCCGCGATCGATGTCTGGCAGGGCAGCATCATGTCGGTGATCCTGACCGGCATGGGCTCCGACGGCATGCGCGGCGGCAAGGACATCGTCGCCGCCGGCGGCAGCGTGATCGCCCAGGACGAAGCGACCAGCGTGGTGTGGGGCATGCCCGGTGCTGCGGTCAATGCCGGCATCTGCGCCGCGGTGCTGCCGCTCAATCAGATCGCACCGAAGCTTGTTCGGGTATTTGCGGGAGACCGTTCGTGACGCCGCTGGACTACGAGTATCTGCGTAAGCTGCTGAAAGACCGTTCCGGCCTCGATCTCTCCGCCGACAAGCAATATCTCGTCGAGAGCCGCCTGTTGCCCTTGGCGCGCCGGTCGAACCTCGCCGGGATTCCCGAGCTGGTGCAGCGGATGAAGGGTGGCGCGGAGCTGCTGACATCCGAGGTGGTCGAAGCGATGACCACCAACGAGACCTTCTTCTTTCGCGACAAGATCCCGTTCGACCATCTGAAGGAAGCGGTGCTGCCCGCGCTCGCGCAGACGCGCGCGGCGCGCCGCAGCTTGCGCATCTGGTGCGCGGCGTCGTCGACCGGGCAGGAGCCGTATTCGATCGCGATGCTGCTGAAGGAGATGACTGCGCTGTTTGCCGGCTGGCGGATCGAGATCATCGCCACCGACCTGTCGCAGGCGGTGCTCGAAAAGGCGAAGGCCGGCTTGTTCAGCCAGTTCGAGGTGCAGCGCGGCCTGCCGATCCAGCTGCTGGTCAAGTATTTCGTGCAGAAGGGCGAGCTCTGGCAGCTCAACGCCGATATCCGCGGCATGGTGCAGCACCGCCAGCTCAATCTGTTGCAGGACCTGTCGCATCTCGGCACCTTCGACGTGATCTTCTGCCGCAATGTGCTGATCTATTTCGATCAGCAGACCAAGGCCGGTATCTTCGGCAAGGTGTCCCGGATGCTCGAGCCCGACGGCGTGCTGGCGCTTGGCGCGGCGGAATCCGTGGTCGGCATCACCAACCTGTTCAGGCCATATCCCGACCGGCGCGGGCTCTATCAGCCAAACACTGCGCCAGTCGCGCGCGCCGGCGCCGCGCTGCATGTGCTGAAGGCGGTTGCGTCCGCTGCGCGGTGAGACGAGACATCTCGCTTTAACCCCGTCACCCTGAGGAGCCGCGAAGCGGCGTCTCGAAGGGTCGACGGCCACCAGCGGGGCTTCGAGGCTCGCAAGCGCTCGCACCTCAGGATGACGGCGACAGAGCCGCGTTCTTTCAACGTTCATGAACTACAAAATCGCGTGCGGCAGGAAGCGCGAGGTGTTGCCGGTGATCGGATTCTCGTCTTCCCGAATCGAGAGTCCGCAGGGCGTGCCGTCCACCAGCCAGCTGCCGAGCACCGGATACTGCCCGGAAAAATTCGGCAGCGGCGCCAGCGCCTGGCGGATGAAACCTTCGGCGCCGTAGGGGCCTTGCTCGGCGACCAGCGTGACGCCGGCGCTGACCAGCTCGACATTGGCGCCCTCGCGTGAATAGATCGGCTTGCGCACGAACGAGGTGCCGAGCTGGGCGGCCTGCGGGTCGTCCTCGAAATAGGCCGGCAGCAGATTGGGGTGGTTCGGGAACATCTCCCAGAGCAGCGGCAGGATGCCCTTGTTGGAGAGGATCGCCTTCCACGGCGGCTCGATCCATTGCGTCGGCGCCGTCGCGAGGTTCTTGCCGAACGCGTCGTGGAACATCCACTCCCACGGATAGAGCTTGAACGCGAGCGCGATCGGGCGTTCGTCGAGGTCGACGAACTGACCGTCGTCGCGCAGTCCGATCTCCTCGATGTCGAGCAGCGTGGTCTTCAGCCCGGCCTGCGCCGCGGTGTCCTCGAGATAGGCGAGCGTGCCGGCGTCCTCGGGATTTCCGGTCAGTCCGGTGAGATGCAGCGGGTGGGTCGCGCCGATCCTCTTCCAGGCCTCGATCAGCCGGTCGTGGATCGAGTTGAACTGGTCGGCGCGCTTCGGGATGATGTTGCGTTGGATCGCCTGTTCGAGCCAGGTCCATTGAAACACCGCGGCCTCGAAGATCGAGGTCGGCGTATCGGCATTGTATTCGAGCAGCCTGGCCGGGCCGCGGCCGTCGAAGGTGAGATCGAGCCGGCCGTACAGGCTCGGATTCCTGCGGCGCCAGCTTGCCGCGATCAGATCCCAGTACGCCTCCGGTATCTTCAGCCGGCGCAGATAGCGTTCATCCCTGACCGCGCGTCCGGCGAGCTCGAGACACATCGCGTCGATCTCGCCGGTCGGCGCCTCGATCGCGCGCTCGATCTCGTCCAGCGTGAAGGCGTAATAGGCGCGCTCGTCCCAGTACCGTTCGCCGTCGATGGTGTGGAAGGTGAAGCCGGCGTTCTCGGCAGTCGTCCGCCAATCGTCGCGTTCGGGACATGCGATGCGTTGCATGAGGGGAAACCGCGTTCGCTCGTCAGCCTGGTGTCAGCTTCCGCCATGCGACGGATCGTCGTCGCCGTAGCGGGCGATGGTGCGCGGCGCGCCGCCGAAGCCGCCGGAGGGCGACCGTTCCGCCGATTTTCCCTTCCTTCCGTGTCCTGCATGGTGGTGGCTGCGGGCATGGCTTGGCGTCAGGCCGATCGACGCCGCGCCGATCGCGATACTTCCCATCAATTTCAGCCATACCCGGCGCGAGCGTTTCATGAACGCAATCCCTGCCTTGCCGTCTGCGGAGCCATGGCGAGTTTCCATCAGCTGCGTTCGCCGGGCAAGCGAAAGCGCGATGACACGGCGATGACACGGCAACATGCATCAGCTGCCGCTGAAGCCGAAAGCATGCGCGAATGAACCGAAGCCGCCGCGGCTTACCGACGAGCTAGACGACGAGCTCGAGGAAGAGGAGGTGCCGCTCGACGACGAGCTGCCGCTGTAGAAGCTGCTGCGCGACGAGCCGCTGCTGCCGCCCGATCCGGACGATGAGCTGCGCGTTGTGCAGTCGACGCCGGGTTGTGGCGGGACCGGTGTGACGACGCCCGGTGCGGTGACGCCCGGCGGCGTCGGCGGCACCGGCTGGCAATTCGGCCGCGGCATCAGCGCGTAGGCGCTGCCGCCGACCGCGAGCGTTCCCATCAAGAGCAGCGCGACGTGGTTGGTGCGCTTGGATGGCGCATCCGGCCGCGGCGGCGTCGGCACCGCCGGCACGACCGGTCGCCGTTTGCCGAAGTCCGGGTTCGGTTTGCGCGCCATGGTGGCTCAACGGCTCAGTAGATCATGCAGGCCGCGTTCAGCGCGCCTGCGGCCAGCGAGGACAGCCCGAGCCAGATCGCCGGCGCCATTTCGCCGGAGGCGATCCGCCCCGACAGGTTCGGCACCGGGATCTTCACGATGTAATAGACGATGATCTGCACGATCAGCGCGATGATGCTCCAGATCAGGCAGTCCACCACATTGGCGGAGTGGGCGATCGCGCTGACCACCGGCAGCACGAAGCCGAGCAGGCTTAAGCCCAGCGCAATCGCTGCCGCCGGATCGTTGTCGCGGATCAGCTGGAATTCGTCATGCGGCGTGACGCGTGTGTAGACGAAGAGGTAGGCGACCACGGCGATCAGCGCCGTGCAGAAATAGACCAGGAACGCCGGCAGGCCGGCGAGGGATTGCAGGATCATGTCGGGGCGGTCCGGGAGTTCGTCGGGATTCGCGCGAGGCAGGATTGCACGTTCCCTTGGTCGGCGCATGCCGAGAGCCGGTTCAATCCCAAACAAAAACCCCGCCATTTGCGGCGGGGTTCAGGTCGAAAGGAGCGAACCTTGCGGTTCTCTGCGGGCCCGGAAGGTCAGGCGGGAATGCGCTCGTCGGCCTCGTGCGGCTCGCGCAGCACGTAGCCGCGGCCCCACACGGTCTCGATGAAGTTGCGGCCTTCGGAGGCGTTGGCGAGCTTCTTGCGGAGCTTGCAGATGAAGACGTCGATGATCTTCAGCTCCGGCTCGTCCATGCCGCCGTAGAGATGGTTGAGGAACATTTCCTTGGTGAGGGTGGTGCCCTTGCGGAGCGAGAGCAGCTCCAGCATCTGGTATTCCTTGCCGGTCAGGTGCACGCGCTGGCCGCCGACCTCGACCGTCTTGGTGTCGAGATTGACCACGAGATCGCCGGTCTGGATGACCGACTGGGCGTGACCCTTGGAGCGGCGCACGATCGCGTGGATGCGGGCGACCAGCTCGTCCTTGTGGAAGGGCTTGGTCATGTAGTCGTCGGCGCCGACGCCGAGACCCTTGACCTTATCCTCGATGCCGGCGAGGCCGGAGAGGATCAGAATGGGAGTTTTGATCTTCGACACCCGCAGCTGCTTGAGCACGTCGTAGCCGGACATGTCGGGCAGGTTGAGGTCGAGAAGGATGATGTCGTAGTCGTAAAGCTTGCCGAGATCGACGCCCTCTTCGCCGAGGTCCGTCGTGTAGACGTTGAAACTCTCGGACTTGAGCATCAATTCGATCGACTGCGCGACGGCGCTGTCATCTTCAATCAGCAAAACGCGCATGCCAGTCCCCTATAGTCGCCGCTCCGGGCGTCAGGTCGGCCGCACTTGCGGCACTCACAAAACGCCTTTGAACAACTGATTCGGATCCTGACGAGATATGGTTAACAAAAACTGATTCCTCCGCGCAAGCTCTAACCGTGCAATTTTTGTCGAATCGCCCTAAGATATTGCGTAGAAGAAGCTTTTCCTAACCGCGTCCGTTCAGTTTCCACATTAAGAGACGGGCCTAACCGACTCTCGCGACTCGCCCTTCTTCTGATGGGCAAGCGACCTCAGTCACCAAAGACAGTGACGCAATGATTAATGATGCGGGTAAACACGAAGTTAAGCGGCCGGAGCAAAAAAGCGGAAACTTAAGGTTTTCGCAATGAAGGCGCTCGCGGAGCAGATCGGCGACATCGACGGCGTCAATATTTATGGCCGCGTGGTCGGCGTCCGCGGGCTGATGGTCGAGATCGCGGGCCCCATTCACGCGATGTCGGTCGGCGCCCGCATCGTGATCGACGTCGGCGCGGGCCGCTTCATCCCCGCCGAGGTGATCGGCTTCTCCGGCGAGAACGCGGTGGTGATGCCGTTCGGCGGGCTCGATGGCGTGAGGCGCGGTTGCCGCGCGGTGATCGCCAATGCGGCGAGCCAGGTGCGGCCGGCGCCGGCCTGGCTCGGCCGCGTCGTCAACGCGATGGGCGAGCCAATCGACGGCAAGGGCCCGCTGGTGCAGGGCGCCTCGCCGATGTCCTACCGCAACTCGCCGCCGCCGGCGCATTCGCGCAAGCGGGTCGGCCCGCCGCTCGATCTCGGCGTGCGCGGTCTCAATACGTTCCTGACCTGCTGCCGCGGCCAGCGGCTCGGCATCTTCGCCGGCTCCGGCGTCGGCAAGTCGGTGCTGCTGTCGATGCTGGCGCGCAACGTCGATGCCGCGATCTCGGTGATCGGGCTGATCGGCGAACGCGGCCGCGAGGTGCAGGAATTCCTCCAGGAGGATCTCGGCGAGGAGGGGCTGGCGCGCTCGGTCGTGGTGGTCGCGACCTCGGACGAGCCGGCGCTGATGCGGCGCCAGGCGGCGTATCTGACGCTCGCCATCGCGGAATATTTCCGCGACGAGGACCAGGATGTGCTGTGCCTGATGGATTCGGTGACGCGCTTTGCGATGGCGCAGCGCGAGATCGGCCTCTCGGCGGGCGAGCCGCCGACCGCCAAGGGCTACACGCCGACCGTGTTCACCGAACTGCCGAAGCTGCTCGAGCGGGCAGGGCCGGGCACCGGCGACGGCACCATCACCGCGATTTTCACCGTGCTGGTCGACGGCGACGATCACAATGAGCCGATCGCGGACGCGGTGCGCGGCATCCTCGACGGCCATATCGTGATGCAGCGGGCGATCGCCGAGCGCGGCCGCTATCCCGCGGTCAATATCCTCAAGTCGGTGTCGCGCACCATGCCGCGGTCGGCCGACCCCAACTTCCTGCCTTACATCAACAAGGCGCGGCAGGTGATGGCGACCTATGCCGACATGGAGGAATTGATCCGGCTCGGGGCCTACCGGCCGGGTTCCAGCGCGGAGGTCGACGAGGCGATCCGGCTGCATGAGCCGCTCGAGGCCTACCTGCGCCAGGCCAAGGACGAGTCCACCAGCCTTCCCGACGGCTACCGGCAACTGGCTCAAATCCTGTCGGGTTTGGAAACGGAACGCTAACTTTGTCAGGCCATCATCGCCGGCACACCATAGCTATGCCGGCGGGGCCCAGCGGGGAGCCGGCTCTGTCCCGCGTTCAGATTTGGGACTTCTGGGGAGTATGAGTCGATGAAGTCACGTGAAACGCTGATCCGCCTGAAGAAATTTCAGGTCGACGAAAAGCGCCGTCGGGTTACCCAGATCGAAGGCATGATCGCCGACTTCCAGCGCATGTCGGTCGAGCTCGAGCGCGAGATCCAGACCGAGCAGGAGCGCGCCGGGATCAACGACCCCACGCACTTCGCCTATCCGACCTATGCCAAGGCCGCGATCCAGCGCCGCGAGAACCTGACCCGTTCGGCCGACGAACTGCGCGCCCAGCTCGACGACGCCAAGGCGCTGCTGTCGGAGGCATTCGAGGAATTGAAGAAGGTCGAGCTGCTCGACGAGCGCGACCAGGCGCGCGAACGCGCGGAGGAGAGCGCTCGCGAACAAGCCGACATGGATTCGATCGGCCTGATGCGGGCTCGTCTCGGCGTCATCGCCTGAACCCTCTCTCCCTCCGCTGACCAGATTGAGAGCCCGGGCCGATCGCCCGGGCTTTTTGCTGGGCGCTGTCCACAAGCCGCCGGCCTGCCGACCACTTGTTAGCCCCTTGGCGGATCGTGGTGTCCCAAAATATGCTACCACCGGTCAGGACGGGATGATCGGCAGCACGGTGGCAATGACGCGATGGGGGATCGGGGCTTGGAGGGCGCAAGATGCTGACGCCGGCTGAGCTGGTCTGGCTGATCGCCGCCGTCGCCAAGGGGGATGAGGCAGCCTTCGAGCGGCTGTACGCCGCGACCCGCGCGAAACTCTTCGGCGTCGTGCTCCGTATCTTGCGGCGACAGGACCTCGCCGAGGAGGTCATTCAGGAGGCTTACGTCAAGATCTGGAACAGCGCCGGGCAGTTCAACCCAGCCCTGTCGTCCCCGATCACGTGGATGACGTCGATCGCGCGCAACCGCGCCATCGACGTGGTGCGCAAGCGCGGCGAGGCCTCGCTGGAGGAAGAGCCGGCGGCGATGGAGGTCGCAGCCGACCAGCCCGATCCGCTGGCGCGACGGGAGATGACGGAAGAGTTGAAGCGATTGCTGGAGTGCGTCGGTCGTCTGGAGCCGGATCGTCAGAAGCTCGTGCTGCTCGCCTATTACAACGGCTGGAGCCGCGAGCAACTCGCCGCAAAGTTCGAGACGCCGGTGAACACGGTGAAGACCTGGCTGCGCCGCAGCCTGATGGATATCCGGGAGTGTCTTGGACTCTGATTGATGGCCTATAGCGAAGACCATATCGCGCTCGCCGCGGAATATGCGCTCGGTACGCTCGATGCCGAGGAGCGCGCGCAGGTCGAGACCATGATGGCCGTCGACAGCGAGTTCGCAGCGCTGGTGCAGGCCTGGCAGTTCAGGCTCGGGCCGCTGAATCAGATGGTCGGCCTGGTCGAGCCGCGTCCGGTGGTCTGGGACAACATCAAGGCGGCGATCGGCCCCACGAGCGCGCCGCAGGCGCCGCTGGTGCTGCCCGAGACGCCGGCCACGACGATGACGCCGCCGCCTTCGCCAGTCACAGACGATCCCGAATTCGGCTCGGCGTTCGATCCGGAGCCTGCGCAGTCGCCCGAGCCCCGGAGGCTGCCCGAGGCCCGACCGCCGCGGGTCATCTTCGACGAGCGCAACGTGACCGCGCTGACGGGCCGCGTGAAGCGCTGGCGCGGTATCGCGTCGGCCGCGACCGCGATCGCGGCCGCGCTGCTGGTGACGCTCGGCCTGCAGATCTACAAGCCCGACGCTCTGCCGAATGCGATCCGGCCGAAGCCGCGCATCCAGACCGTCGAAGTGAAGACGCCGGCGCCGGCATTGACGCCGTCCGCGCAGTATGTCGCGCTGCTGCAGGGGCAGAATGGCGGGCCGGCCTTCATCATGACCATCGACGGCGCCACCAAGAATTTTACCGTCCGCAAGGTCGGCGCCCCGTCGGAGCCCGGCAAGAGTTTCGAGCTCTGGCTGATCTCCGACAAGCTGCCGCAGCCGCGCTCGCTCGGCGTGATCGGCGCCGATGATTTCACCGCGCGGCCGGTGCTGTCGGGCTACGATTCCGACGTGATCAACGGCGCCACCTATGCGGTGACCGTCGAGCAGGCCGGCGGTTCACCGAACGGCCAGCCGACCTCGGCGCCGATCTTCACCGGCAAGCTGATCGAGACCGTGCCGGGCGCGTCGGCTTCGCCGCCGCGATAGGCCAGCCGCCCATCGTCAGAGGTTGCCGATGGTGGCCGTCCGTCATTGCGAGCGCAGCGAAGCAATCCATGCTTCCGAGCGAGCGGTGACAGTGGATTGCTTCGCTTCGCTCGCAATGACGTGGATAAGACGTCGCGTCGGCCACCCGCACAAAAAAGAAAACGCCCGTGGGGAGCGGGCGTTTTCGATAGTCAACTTGGGGGTAGTTGGGGGTCTTAAATATCCACGCAGCGACTTTGGGGGGCTGTAAAGAACACTACGTGAATTCGTGAAACTCTCCTGTTAGCGGACCAGCGAGTTGCTGGAGCTGGTGATCGCGACGGGCTTGCCGGCCTTCATGACCCGCGCCGTCTGCGTGTATCCCTCATCCGACGAATTATGTGCCGCGATGCCGAAACCCGCGACCAGGATACCGGCGAACAACGCCACGACCACAATCTTCAGGTGCGTCATACGATCGGCGCTGTAGATCGAGTGGTTCATGGAAGTCTCCTGCCGCCTTCCTGCTCTCAGTAAATCTGTCGGTTCGGTCTGTTGTCCGGTTCAACGTCTCGTGCCCCGCTAACGTAGGATTTGCCGATTCCGTTCCCTAGAGGCCATCACAAGGCCGTGATGAGACGTGATCGGGCGCGATCAAAAATGACCCTTTTGGTAATCCAAAGTGCATTAAAGCTATTTAATATCAGTGTCTTGGGATTGTGCTGGGATGCTGCATCCCAGATAGGGCCGTTCCGGACCTGTCTGCATAAATCAGTTGCCTGTGGCGAGAAAGCACAGACGAAAACCCAAGTGATTTGCGGCCGCTAGCGCGTTTTCGTGCGAGCTGGACGCCCGTCCCGCGTGCAGAAAACGCTCCGGAACAACAGGCTCTAGACGCTGCCGACCGTCTTCAGCCGGGCCCTGGGATGGATCTCGGCTTGCGACAGGACGGTGGTCTGCGAGCGGAACCGTTCCACCAGTGAGCGAACGAACGGCCGGATCGCGGCCGACGTCACCAGGACCGGCGCCTCGCCCTCGCGCGCCGCCTGCTCGAAGGCGTTGCGCACGGCGGTCATGAACTCCGACAGTTTCGAGGGCTGCATCGCCAGGCTGCGGTCGTCGCCGGTGCCTACGATCGATTCCGCAAACGCCTGCTCCCAGCGCGCCGACAGCGCGATCAGCGGCAAATAGCCGTTCGGCGAGGTGTTTTGCGCGCAGATCTGGCGGGCCAGCCGGGCACGGACGTGCTCGACCATGGTGGCCGGATTGCGCGAGAACGCCAGCGCATCGGCGATGCCTTCGAGGATGGTCGAGAGATCGCGGATCGAGATGCGCTCGGCGAGCAGCAATTGCAGCACGCGCTGGATGCCCGACACCGTGACCTGGCCCGGCACGATGTCCTTGATCAGCTCGCCTTGCTCCTTCGGCAGGTCCTTCAAGAGCTTCTGCACCTCGCCGTAGGACAACAGGTCCGCCATGTTGGTCTTGAGCAGCTCGGTCAGATGCGTCGACAGCACCGTGGCGGCGTCGACCACGGTGTAGCCCTTCAGCGCGGCCTCTTCCTTCAGGCCGGCGTCGACCCAGGTCGCCGGCAGGCCGAAGGTCGGCTCGATGGTGTGGATGCCGGGCAGTTGCACCTGGTTGCCGGCCGGGTCCATGACCATGAACTGGCTCGGCCAGATCTTGCCGGTGCCGGCGTCGACTTCCTTGATCTTGATGACGTAGCTGTTGGCTTCGAGCTGGACGTTGTCGAGGATGCGCACCGCCGGCATCACGAAACCCATCTCGATGGCCAGTGAGCGGCGCAGCGCCTTGATCTGCTCGGTCAGGCGGTCGGTGCCGTCGGGGCCGTTGACCAGCGGCAGCAGCGCGTAGCCGAGCTCGATCTTGAGGTCGTCGATCTTGAGCGCGGCGGCGATCGGCTCCTCCGCGGCCGCAGCGGCGGCGGCCGCGGCTGCAGCAGGGGCGGCGGCGGCTGCCGTTTCGGCCGCCTTCGCAGCCCGCTTCTGCTTGCGTGCGTTCCAGGCTAGCACCGCGGCGCCGGAGCCCAGCGCCAGGAACGGCAGCGTCGGAATGCCCGGCAGCAGCGCCAGCACCAGCATCACGCCGGCCGACATGCCGAGCGCCTGCGGATAGCCGGAGAGCTGGCGCATCAGCGCCTTGTCGGCGGCGCCGGTGATGCCGGCCTTGGAGACCAGGAGGCCGGCGGCGGTCGACACGATCAGCGCGGGCACCTGGGTGACGAGGCCGTCGCCGACCGTCAGCACGGTGTAGGTGCGGGCGGCTTCGCTGAAGGAGAGGCCCTGCTGGGCGACGCCGATGATGATGCCGCCGACGATGTTGATGCCGACGATCAAAAGACCGGCGATGGCATCGCCGCGGACGAATTTCGAGGCACCGTCCATGGCGCCGAAGAAACCGCTCTCGTCTTCCAGCGCCTTGCGGCGCTCCTTGGCGGCCTTCTCGTCGATCAGGCCGGCGGAGAGGTCGGCGTCGATCGCCATCTGCTTGCCGGGCATCGAGTCCAGCTGGAAGCGTGCGGCGACTTCGGCGATGCGGCCCGAACCTTTGGTGATGACCACGAAGTTCACGATCACCAGGATCGCGAACACGATGATGCCGATCACGAAGTTGCCGCCCATCACGAAGTTGCCGAACGCCTCGATGACGTGGCCGGCGGCCGCCGTGCCCTCATGGCCGTGGCTCAGGATCAGCCGGGTCGAGGCCATGTTCAGCGACAGCCGCAGCATGGTCGAGATCAGCAGGATGGTCGGAAACGACGAGAATTCCAGCGGCGCCTGGATGAACAGCGAGGTCATCAGGATCAGGATCGAGACCGTGATCGAGACCGCCAGGAAAAGGTCGAGCACGATCGAGGGCAGCGGCAGGATCAGCACCACCAGGATGGTGAGGACGCCGATCGCCAGCGCGATATCGCCGCGCTTCAGGATGTCGCCGATCTCGCCGAGGCTCGGCAATCCGCTCTTGCCTGCCGTGCCCTGACCCGCCGTGACGTCGACCATGGTAGCCGCTCTCCCCCGCGACTGGCGGCTGCGGCCGCCAAGCGTCTGCGCGACGGCCGCAGGGCCGCCGTTCCGAAAGTGAGGCACCGCGCTGGCGTTCACGGGGATCTCCGCCCGTTAGACGCGTTCGACGACACTCGACTTCACTCGGCAATTCTTGCCGGGTGTATGGTTAGCAAAGGGTTAATAAGGGCTTTCGCGCGACCGCACGGGTCGTCGCAGGCGCCGGCAGGGGGATTCGCGGCCGGAAGCAGGGGTGAGAGGGCCTCGTGGTCAAGATGCGCCGCCCTCACCATGAGGGTCCAGACCAGGATTTTGCCCCGCAACAACGCGTCATCCTGATGAGGAGCCCGCCAAAGGCGGGCGTCTCGAAGGATGGCCACGGATGAGGCCGCAGGCCTTGCGGCCTCTATCTGAGCGCACCGAGCACGACGCCCGATGCGGCGATGATGCCGAGCGTGATGACACTGGCGCGCCACAAGAACTGCTGCCGGGCGGCGCGCCGGTCATGAAAGGCCAGCCAGTCGTGGACAAAGCCCGCGGGGATGTCGAACACCACCGCCGACTTGTTGCGACGGTGCGTTTCATGCTCGCAGTACATCGTCCGGACCGTCGGCACGCCCAGCCGCTCGAGCTCGCAGTGCCACTCCCAGGCATGCTTGCCGTTGGTCCAGCGATTTTCAAAGGGGATCACGTGTGATTCCATGACGAGCCTCCTGGCCCACCCTTGAACCTCACGCGACAAGTCTAGCCGATTTCATGGGCTGGCGCGAGATTGACGCCGCACCGGGGCTCGTGCCCGTGCGGCGCGATGGCGGTAACTCGTCCGGGCGCCATGGAGCTGTCCCCGGCGGCCCTGCGCCGGGTCCACCCGGCGGTGCAGAGGCCCGCTTTAGGCGGGCTCAGTCCAACTGCGCCAATGCGTCGGTTGAACATGGACGTGGTCATTTGAACCAACGACCCAGTCGGCGCCGTCCTTGTGGCAGGGGAACACGAGCGCATGGACCATTCCATCATAGTCCAGGACACAGACTTCGAGATCCCGGTCTGCTGGCGCAGTTGAAACGGGTAGCCATTCTGCGGGCAAGGTATGCATGATGTACCTCCGATGAAATGCATGCGGTTCTCTCGGTGCGACGGCCGGGGGCGTGGGGCATCTGGCTTGACGCCAGCACGCGAGCGTCTGTCGCTCGTCAGTTCCGTCACAAGCGGCGCTGCCGGCCTGCGACGCACAATCCACCGTCCGAACGATCTTGGCACGGATGACGATTGGCAAGTGTGAACCAGCTCGCACTGCTTTCAATCTTCTTCGACAGGATGATCGCCGTCGCGCGATCGATATTCCTACACGTCCGGACACCTTCTCAAGTCGTATGCACGAGCACGATCAGTCCCGCCACAATCAACGCGGCGCCGGCGGCATAGCTGAGGCGGTGGCCGACCGGGAGCAGCTTCTCGCAGGCGACGTAGACGGTGATGCCGACGATCCAGAGCAGGTTCATCACGCCGCCGACGAACAGCAATGCCATCAGGAACCAGCAGCAGCCGAGGCAATAAAGGCCGTGCCGCAGCCCCATGCGCAGCGCACCGGCCGTGCCCGGTCGCCAGTGCCGGCTCAGGAACAGCACCGGGCTCTGGCAGTAGCGCAGGCAGGCGCGCTTGAGCGGCGTGAACTGGTAGAGCCCGGCCAGCAGCAGGACGCCGCTGGCGAGCGTCGCGCTGGTAGCAGCCATCGCCATCGACAAGAGGCCGGCGAGGTCGAGTTGCCATTGCGCCAGCGTCGCGGCGAGGCTAAAGCCGGCCCAGATCGCGAGATAGCCGCACAGGAAGATCCAGGCCTCAGCGAAGGGAGAGGGCGTTGCCGATTGCTTGCGCTTCAGGGCGGCGAACAGCAGCACCATCGGCGCGACGCTCGAGATCATCATGGCGACCATCATCGTCAACCACATGACGAACACCAGCACGGCATAGGAAGGCGTCCATGGCGTCGGATCCATCGGCATATCAGCCATGCTCATGTCGATGCCGGCGCCGGCCAGGAGATAGGCCCAGGCCAGCGCCATCACCGCGGCGATGCCGCCTGCAAAGATCAGGCGGTCATGCCGCAGGACGTTTTCGAGCGCCGATGTCTCGCTCATGTTGGGATCCCAGCAGCCGAACGGCCGAACCGCGCCCGGCTGTGTCAGGCCGCGACGCCGTCCGGCGTCTGCACGACGTTGGCGAGCGAACTGTGCGAGCCCTTGGTCTCGTACTTGATCGCCCCCGTCGAGCGGATGTTGGAGGAGGCCACCTCGGCCCCCCTGTGCTCGAACCCCTCCGGCATCACGACCTGGATGCGATGCGGCGTGCCGGTGACAGGATTCTTGATCGGCTCGACCTCGGTCTCCAGCACGCCCTTAGCGACGAGCTTGGCGACGCGCCCGTTCTTGTCGAAGGAGAACTCGATCGGCACGAACACCGGATCATGGATCTTGGTCACGATCAGGCTGAAGATCTGGAACAGCGTGCCTTCGGCCGAATTCTTGCCGGACAGGATGTTGAACAGCGCTTCGCGCTGTTCCGCCGTGGCGCGCTCGTCGATGATCGGCTGCATCTGCCCGTTGCCCTCGTGAAGCGCGCCGGGAAAGTCGACGGTTGCCGCGAACACCAGGCCGTCGAGCTTGGTGCTGCCGAAATGCCCCTTGGTGATCCGCATGCCGACCATGCCTTTGCAGGAACCATGCGTCGGCAGCGCATTGAAATCGCAGGGGCAGCCAAATGCACAATTGCAGTTCTTGATCCATTCGCCTTCGAGACGCCAGTCAGAAGCCATGGCAAACCTCCATATGACTGTCGGTGATCAATGCAGGCGCTTCAGAATGCCTTCCGCTTCAAAAAAACCGGATCAGTTCAAGTAGGCCGGGATCATAGCAGCAACCGGTCCGGCGGTACAGGAAGCGCTGACGCCCGATCGCCCAAACATCGCCGCGGCGGCGCACGGAGGCGCCGATCGGGGAGGGAGGACGGACCGGGATTGAACGTCCCAGCCTCGACGTCAGACGAAATACCGAGCAAGTCGCTTCGTGTCGGGGGATTCCATGACAAGCCAAGGAGACCGTGCGGCGGCAACGACCGGCAAACCCTGGATTGGTGGTTTCGGGGCTGTCGCGGCTGTCACCCTTTCCGTCGCGACGGGTGCTGCCGCAAAGCCTCCGGGCCAGGACGCCGCCATGATGCGCATGCTGGCGTGCGACGGCGAAGGCGTCAGGATGGAGGTCTATCTACCGCTATCGGTTGCATTGGCAGGCCAAGGCCTGCGCGCCGGCCAGACGGTGATCGGCTACTACGCGCTCGACCTGACCGAGGCCAACAAGGGCAAGCCGCTTGAGCCGGTTCGCGTCACGATGAGCGCGGACAAGAAGACGGTGACCGTCGACCAGTACACAAGGGGACTGCCGCCGACACAGATTCCGGTGGGCGGGGGCACGGTCGATTTCGATCAGCGGTTTGCGAAACGCGCCGAATGCGGCCCGTTCCAGTCGCAGGACCCGAACTTCGGGAATTGATGCGACGCTAGCCGCGCGCGAATCCGCCGCGGAGCGTGCCGTTTCAAGGGGCGGCGTCCCCTTGCTGGCGCATGCCTAATCTCTCGGCAATGTGGCTTGACCCGGAGGCAAATGCCGACGAAGTTCCGCCTGCCGTGGTAATTTCTTCTGAATTTTCCCCTGAAGTCGCTACGTTCATTCCCGACTCGCGCCGGGCGTGGCTGCGCCTTGTCGTGGCCGTGGTGATCGGCTCGCTCGGCAGCGTCGGCATGTGGTCGGTCGTGGTGGCGCTGCCGGCGGTGCAGACCGACTTCGGCGCGACCCGCGGAACGGCCTCGCTCGCCTTCACCATGGTGATGCTCGGCTTCGGCCTCGGCCAGGTCGTGACCGGCAAGATCAGCGACCGCTACGGCATCGTCGCGGCGATCGGCGCCGGGATCGGCATCCTCGGCCTCGGCTATGTCGGCGCCGGCTACGCGCCGTCGATCTGGGCCTTCATCCTACTGCATTTTGCCATCGGTCTGTCGTCGGCGGCGACCTTCGGCCCGTTGATGGCGGAGGCGTCGCACTGGTTCGAGCGCTACCGCGGCCTCGCGGTCGCGATCGCTGCGAGCGGCAATTACGTCGGCGGTACGGTGTGGCCGCCGCTGGTCAATTTCGGCATGCAGAGTGTCGGCTGGCGCACCACCCATATTGCAATCGGCATCTTCACCGCGATCTCGATGCTGCTCGCACTCATGGTGCTGCGCGTGTTGATGGGCGCAGCGACCAGGCGCAGCCATGGCAACGCGGCACCACCGCGGGTCGACCTCAAGCTTTCCACCAACGCGCTGACCGCGATCCTGTCGCTGGCGTCGATTTCCTGCTGCGTGGCGATGTCGATGCCGCAGGTCCATATCGTCGCCTATTGCGGCGATCTCGGCTACGGCGTGGCGCGCGGCGCCGAGATGCTGTCGCTGATGCTCGGCTTCGGCATCATCAGCCGGATCGGCTCCGGCTTCCTCGCCGACCGGATCGGCGGCATCCGCACCCTGCTGATCGGCTCGATCGCGCAAGGCGCGGCGCTGTTGTTCTATCTGTTCTTCGACAGCCTGACCTCGCTCTACATCATCTCGGCGATGTTCGGCCTGTTCCAGGGCGGCATCGTGCCGAGCTACGCGATCATCGTGCGCGAGGCGATGCCGGCGTCGGAGGCCGCGACGCGGATCGGCATCGTGATCTTCGCCTCGGTGTTCGGTATGTCCTTTGGCGGCTGGATTTCGGGCGTGATCTTCGACGCCACCGGCTCCTATGCCGCCGCCTTCGCCAACGGCCTCGCCTGGAACCTGCTCAATGTCAGCATCATTCTGCTGCTCATGATGCGCTCGCGGCAGCGGGTGGCGCTGGCGTAATTCTCGATCACACCGCCTGGCCGGCCTTGAGTAATGAGCAGCCGGTGATCTTCAGGCTGCCGTCGGCCTGCCGCTCCAGCGTGTAGAGCGCCTCCCACGCCTCGCCATTGGCGTCGACGATATGGACGCGCTGTGCGATCCGGCCGCCGTCGCTGCGCGCCTCGCCGAACTCGAAGCTCCTGTGCCGATAGACCGGCGCGTATTGGTTCTGCACCATCGACATGAAGATGTCGGCTTGCGGAAAGATCTGCCGGATCGCCGGCGCGGCATGCGAATAGGCCGCCGCGGCGTCGTCGCGGCCGAACGCCTGCTCCTGCGCGCGGATCACGGCCTGCGCGGCGCCGACGTCGTCGGCCGCTGCGGGAGCGAGCGAGCCGAGCAGAATAGCGACGAACATCAGGATGATGCGCATGCGGTGGCACCGTCGACAGTCGACCTTCCAGCCGCCGCAAGGCTACTCCCGCACGACCACGGCGGCAACGGAGCAGGCGCATTCGGCGGCTGGCTCCGAACGGCCACGCAGCGCGATGTCAGTTGACGCGCCGATGGTGCCGCAGCGCCTCGGCAGTCGGGCATCCGGCGTGCCGCGCATGACGCGTTGCGAATGGCTGCTCGATGGTGACGATCTGGCAACCGTATTGCGCCGAAACCTCGGCGATGACGTTCGACACCGCGTCGTCGATGCGCGAGCCGGGCAGATGCGCGACGATCAGGTCGCCGATGCTGAGCCGCTTGCGGACGCGCAGGTCGTTGTCGATGCGGTAACTGAACAGGGCATGGATCACGCCGCGGCGATCGCGAATCGCGATCAGCCCGGTCTCGGGCGAGCTGCCGCGGCAGCGCCGGCGCACGAACCGCAGCCACTGATCCGTGGTAATACTGGCATCATGCATGAACACCAGCGGATAGGCCACGATCGCATGCTGATGGTCGATCGGAAGTGCCTGGAATTGCTCGTTCATCGCCGGATTCCCCGATGATGGCGAAACTGCTGGGGAAAGCGCGGCGCAGCATTGATCTGCATCAATGCCGCCGGCGGTTGATCCAGATCAAATCGGGGTTGATAGTGCCACGCACCTAACCAAGCGGACACCCGAAGCCATGAGCATTGCCGAGCCACTGCAGGATTCCTGTGCAGGCGCGACGCGTTCCGACTGCAGGCACGGCCGCGCCACGAATGGTTGCGAGGACTGCAAGGTCAGGCTGTTCAGCGTCTGCGCTGCGCTGGAGCCGTCCGAACTCGAGGAGCTCGACCGGATCAGCCAGGCAAAGCAGGTTCCGGCACGAACGACGCTGTTCGAGCAGAGTGCGCTGGCGGGCAGCGTGTTCAATGTCACCGACGGGGTCGTGCGGCTCTACAAATCATTGCCCGACGGCCGCCGCCAGATCGTGGGTTTCGCGCTGCCGGGCGACTTCCTCGGACTTGCGCTTCAGGACCGCTACGGCGTCACCGCGGAGGCGGTCAACGACGTCGCGGTTTGCCGTTTCGTGCGATCGGCGTTCCTCGCCTATGTCGACGGCAAGCCGCATCTGTTGCGCCGCCTGCATGAGTTCGCGGGGCACGAGTTGAGCCTGGCGCAGGACCAGATGTTGCTGCTCGGACGGCGCAGTGCCGAGGAAAAGATCGCTGCATTCTTGCTCCACATGCAGACGCGATACGCCCGGATCGGAAGCGTGTCCGTTACCGTGCCGCTGCCGATGAGCCGGCAGGACATCGCCGACTATCTCGGTCTCACCATCGAGACGGTGAGCCGCACGCTGACCCGCCTTGCGCGCGAGAAGGTGGTGTTGATCGTGCCCGATGGCGTGCGGCTGCTCGACCTCGAACGGCTCAAGCTGAGCGGCGCGAGCTGACGCTGCGGCGTCGGCTTTTGATCCAGCACAAGGCGATGCGCGCGCAGGCGCGCTAGGTCTCTCCATCACATGCAGGAGACGACCCATGCCTCTCGACACCATCCTCGTCATGATCGCGGTCACCGCGATGTTCGCCACCATTGCCGCCGTTATTGCGTGGGGCGACCGGCAGACGCGCGATCTGTGATACTGTCGTGTGATCAGAGCCATTCCGGTCCGATTGAATCGGAACGGGTCTCTGGATCGTTGTCTTGACGCGTTTTCGTCACGCGAACCGGTATCCACTTCGCCTGAAGACGCTCTATCTGATCGAGCCCTTGAAATTATCGATGTCCGGCGAGGGACGGGCGGGAAACAGCCGCGCGGTCGAGGAATTGTCAAGCCGGCGCTTGCACTTCGCTTCGTCGGCGTCCTTGTTCTCGGTGCCATCTTTGTTCGAGTAGCGCTTCTTCGCGAACAGATCGTCCTGCCGGTTGACGATCAGCATGGCGTGGTCGCGCTCGAGCGTGTCCGGGTTCTTGCGCTGCTCGTCGGAGCGGAACGTGCCGCCGACGATCTTGCCCGTCATCTCGTAGTCGCAGCCGGCCTTCCAGTCGCCCTGGTCCCACTTCCATCCCGTCGCCTTCAAGGTACCGTTGCTCTCGGTGGTGATCTTGATGATGGCGTTATGGGCGAGCCAGATGCCCGCAAGTCCGCTGCGCTTGTCGTCAAAGCCTTCGAGCAGCGCCAGGCGTTCGCGCTGCAATTCGTCGACGTGGTCGCGGGCATCGACGGTGAAGTGAACCTGGGAGCTCTGCTTGTTCCAGGCCGGGTGCAGGAATTCGGGATATTGCTGCGCCTGGCTCTTCACCCAGTTGCGCTGGTCGTCGATCAGCGCGCGCCGCGTCGCTTCGTCGAGGTGCGGCTGCAACGCCTTCCAGGCGCGGTTCAGCCGCCGGTCGTTGTCGGCCAGATCAGGGTCGGCGCAGATTTCCTCGTCGGTCGCCGTCTCCGGCCTGGTGCAGTCGAAGGTCGGGACGACGAAGGCGGTGTCCGCCCGGTCGGATGCCGTATCCTTGCCGGCGGCAAAATAGCTGCCGGTGACCTGCCACATCGACGAGCAGTCGACGAAGCCGTCCCACTCCTCGTCGTCGATGCTGCCGACGATCCGCAAGGTCTCGCCCTGGCGGCGGAGTTTGACTGACGGCGGCCTGGCGGGAGCGGCCGCAGCGTCGGCTTTCGGCTTGTCGGCCGCCGTGTCCGTATTGATCGCCACGGTGCCGGCGAGCCAGCCACTCCCCGCAGGCTTCAGGTCGGCGGTGAGCTTGCAGCTTCGCCTGCGGTCGCCGCCATAGTCGCCGCGCAGATCGGCGGCGAGGCGATAGGCGCCGCCGCCGGCAGGCGTCAGCGTGATGTTGCCGAAAGCGTTGACCCAGTTGCCGGCGAAGCCGGGACGGCCGGATGCCATTCCCTCAAGCGCGGCGGCGCGGCGGCGCAGGGCTTGCGCAAAGCTCTCCTTCAATTCGTCCGCGTCGCTATCGGCCAGCACCTCGGCGGCGTCGATGATCATCTCGTTGAACCAGGCCTGGTCGCGCTTCAAGAGCGGCTTGATGTTCGCAGGTATCTTGCCGAGCGCCACGTCGAACGCCCGGTCGATCTGCGTCACCAGCCTTTCGGTGCCGGCCTTCCTGCAGTCCGCGATCTTGATCGTGCCGTCGCCGCCATCGCCGCACAGCCTGATCGCGGTCGGCCCGCTGCTTGATGCCCGCAGATCATCGTCCAACGCAACGGACGGGCCGGATGCAAGGACCGCGATGGCCGCGACGGCGGCCGCAAACCGTGGAGAGCAAGGCATCGACGTCACCCGCACGGCCGCGCCATGCGGCCCCTGCGGCTTGGGTCGCCCGCCGCGCGCGCCGGGTTCAAAATGTCGGCGGCGTGCAGGCCGAAATCACCTCGCATGGCTTGGCGCCGATGCAGCGGAAGCGGTGCGGGCGGCGGCTTTCGAAGTAATAGGCGTCGCCGGCGTTGAGCACCCGCCGCTCGTCGTCGACCGTGACCTCGAGCCGGCCCGAGACCACGATGCCGCCTTCCTCGCCCTCATGCACCAGCGGCACCCGGCCGGTGTCGCTGCCGGGCTCGTAGCGCTCTTTCAGGATTTGCAACGCCCGGCCGAACAGGCTGTCGCCGATTTGCAGATAGGAGATCGGCTTCTTGCCGATCTCGGTCAGCTCGTCGGCGCGATAGAACGCCTTGCGCGGCCGCTCCGGCTCGATCGCGAAGAATTCGGCAAGCCCCATCGGGATCCCGTCGAGGATGCGCTTCAGGGCGCCGACCGACGGGTTCATCTGGTTGGATTCGATCAGCGAAATCGTCGAATTGGTCACGCCGGAGCGCTTGGCGAGTTCGCGCTGCGACAGCTTGTGCCGCGCGCGGATGAATCGAAGCCGACCGCCGATGTCGACGCTCATGGCAGTCCCCTTGGCAAATCTTTGTTGCAGGTGTTGCGGATCGAACAAATCTTGGCAGACCGCCTCAACAAGATCAATGGCTTGCGCTGCGGCAGAAAAGGACTTGTTGAGTGCCTGGAAGAGTGGTCCGACTAGCATCAGTCAGCAATGGAGCGCCGCCGTGACCGTTCATCAGATTCCGAACACCATCAAGACCGACTCGTTTTGGATGCCGTTCACGGCCAACCGGCAGTTCAAGAAGGCGCCGCGGCTGTTCTCCTCCGCCAAGGGCATGTACTACACCTCGGTCGACGGCCGGCAGGTGATCGACGGCTCAGCCGGCCTGTGGTGCGTCAACGCCGGCCACGGCCGCCCGCAGATCGCGGCCGCGGTCGAGCGGCAGTTGTCGACGCTGGATTTCGCGCCCTCGTTCAACATGGGCCACCCGCTGGCGTTCGATTTCGCCGAGCGGCTCGCCGAGATCGCCCCGAAGGGGCTGGATCGCGTCTTCTTCACCAATTCGGGCTCTGAATCGGTCGATACCGCGCTGAAGATCGCGCTGGCCTATCATCGTGCCGCCGGCCAGCCGAGCCGCACCCGCTTGATCGGCCGCGAGCGCGGCTATCACGGCGTCGGCTTTGGCGGCATGTCGGTCGGCGGCATGGTCGCCAACCGCCGCCAGTTCGCGACCCATCTGCCCGGCGTCGACCACATCCGTCATACCCACGATCTCGCCCGCAACGCCTTCGCCAAGGATCAGCCGGAGCACGGCGCCGAGCTCGCCGACGATGTCGAGCGGATGGTGGCGCTGCATGGCGCCGACACCATCGCGGCGGTGATCGTCGAGCCGGTGCCGGGTTCGACCGCGGTGCTGCCGGCGCCGAAGGGCTATCTGCAGCGCCTGCGCGAGCTCTGCACCAAGCACGGCATCCTGCTGATCTTCGACGAGGTCATCACCGGCTTCGGCCGCCTCGGCACCCCGTTCGCCGCCAACTTCTACGGCGTGACGCCCGACATGATGACGACCGCGAAGGGTATCACCAACGGCACCGTGCCGTGCGGCGCGGTGTTCACCAGCCGTCAGATCCACGACGGGCTGATGGTCGGCCCGGACAACGCCATGGAGCTGTTCCACGGCTACACCTATTCGGCGCATCCGGTGGCCTGCGCGGCGGGTCTTGCCACGCTCGACATCTACAAGGACGAAGCTCTGCTGACCCGCGGCGCCTCGCTCGCCGACTACTGGCGCGATGCCCTGCATTCGCTGAAGGGCCTACCGAACGTGGTCGACATCCGCAACCAGGGCCTGATGGGTGCGGTCGAAGTCGCGCCGCGCGATGGTGTCGTCGGCGCGCGCGGCTACGACATCATGGTCGATTGCTTCAACCGCGGCCTCTACTTCCGCATGAGCGGCGACTCGCTAGCGTTGTCGCCGCCTTTGATCGTTGAGAAGTCGCACATCGACGACATCGTCTCGATCCTCGGCGACTCCATCAAGCGCGTGGCCTGATAATTGCTAGCTAGATATTAGCTAGCTCTACAAATTGCTGTCGCCGTTGCGAAGCAGAGTGGTTTCGCAGCGGCGATTGCGTTTTCGCTGCAGGATGTGAGGAAAAGTGAAGGTCCTTGTTCTCGGCAGTGGCGTGATCGGCGTCACCTCTGCCTATTACCTTGCACGCGCAGGCCACGAGGTGACGGTGATCGACCGTCAGCCGAAGCCCGCGCTGGAAACCTCCTTTGCCAATGCCGGCGAAGTGTCGCCCGGATACTCATCGCCGTGGGCCGGCCCCGGCGTGCCGGTCAAGGCGGTGAAGTGGCTGTTGATGAAGCACGGCCCGCTGGTGATCCGCCCCAAGCTCGATCCCGTGATGTGGCTCTGGCTCTTGAAGATGCTGCGCAACTGCACGACTGCGCGCTACGCGGTGAACAAGAGCCGGATGATCCCGATCGCGGAATACAGCCGCGACTGCCTGCAGGCGCTGCGCACCGAGATCGGCATCCGCTATGACGAGCGTGCGCGCGGCACGCTGCAGCTGTTTCGCGAGCAGGCCCAGCTCGATCACACCGGCGACGACATCGCGGTGCTGAAGCAGTACGGCGTGCCGTTCGAGGTGCTCGGCCGCGAGGGCTGCATCGCCGCCGAGCCCGCGCTGGCCGGCGTGAAGGAAAAGTTCGCCGGCGGGCTGCGGCTGCCGCATGATGAGACCGGCGACTGCCACATGTTCACGCAGGCCCTGGCGCTGGAAGCCGAGAAGCTCGGCGTTCGCTTCAACTTCAATGTCGGCATCGACGGACTGAATGCGGACGCGACCCGGATCACCGGCGTCGCGACCAGCGCCGGGATGATGACGGCGGACGCCTATGTGCTGGCGCTCGGCAGCTATTCGCCGATCCTGCTGCGGCCGCTCGGCATCTCGCTGCCGGTCTATCCGGTTAAGGGCTACTCGATCACCGTGCCGATCAGGGACGCGTCCGGCGCGCCTGAATCGACCGTGATGGACGAGAGCTACAAGGTCGCGATCACCCGGCTCGGCGATCGCATCCGGGTCGGCGGCACCGCCGAGATCTCGGGCTATTCGACCAAGCTCTACGCCGCGCGGCGCGCGACGCTGGATCATTCGCTGACCGACCTGTTTCCGCGCGGCGGCGACCTTCCCAGGGCCACCTTCTGGTGCGGGCTGCGCCCGATGACGCCGGACGGCCCGCCGGTGATCGGCGCCACGCGCTTTGCCAATCTGCACCTCAACACCGGTCATGGCACGCTCGGCTGGACCATGGCCTGCGGCTCGGGCCGGGTGCTGGCGGACATGCTCTCGGGGAAGAAGCCCGAGATCGACACCAAGGAGCTGTCGATCAAGCGCTACGATGTCAGGTTCGGGTAAGCCGCATCGCTGTACGCGAGTTGCTGGCGCAAGATGAGTTTATTTTGAGTCGAGCAACGGGCTCCGCTTCACCTCGCCCCGCGCGCGGGGAGAGGTCGGAACGCATCGTTAGATGCGTTCCGGGTGAGGGGGAATCTCCGCAAACGCGGCTGTCGCCGAATACGCTGAGAAGTCCCCTCACCCCAACCCTCTCCCCGTAAGAACGGGGAGAGGGAGCGCAGCACCGTCGCGGCTGCGATTTTGCCCCAATCTCGTCACGCACTATTCGGCGGCGTTCTTCACGGGCGGTTCGACATCGTCGTCGCGCTTCGTTGCCGTCCAGCTCGACAGCGCATTCGAGAACCGGTCGAGATAGAGATACACGAGTGAACAGCGTGAGCGCCTGGCTCACGATCAGGCCGCCGACCATCGCATAGCCGAGCGGTTGGCGGATTTCCGATCCCGTTCCGGTGCCCAGCATCAGCGGGACGCCGCCGAGCAGCGCCGCCATCGTCGTCATCATGATCGGGCGGAAGCGCAGCAGGGCCGCTTTCCGGATCGATTCACGCGGCGACCGATGCTCCTCGCGTTCGGCGGCGATCGCGAAGTCGACCATCATGATGCCGTTCTTCTTCACGATCCCGATCAGGAGGATGATGCCGATCAGCGCGATCAGGCTGAAATCGAACCCGAACGCCATCAGGATCGCCAGCGCGCCGACCCCGGCCGATGGCAGCGTGGACAGGATCGTGAGCGGATGGATGTAGCTCTCATAGAGCACGCCGAGGATCAGGTAGACCACGACCAGCGCGGCCAGGATCAGCAGCGACACCGAGCTCAGTGACTGCTGGAAGGCCTGGGCGGTGCCCTGGAAACTCGAGCTGAGCGTGGCTGGAGCACCGAGATCGGCGACGGCGTTCTGGATCGCATCGGTGGCCTGGCCGAGCGCCACCCCTTGCGCGAGGTTGAAGCTGATCGTGGTCGCAGGAAACTGTCCCTGGTGCGCGATCGCGAGCGGGCGCACCGGAATAGTGGTCCACTTGCAGAACACGGAGAGCGGCACCTCGTCCCCCGTGGTCGACGACTTGATGTAGAGCTTGTTGAGCGTGTCGAGCTTGCCCTGCAATTCGGGGAGGATCTCCAGGATGACGTGATAGCTGTTGAGCTGGGTGAAGTATTGGGTCACCTGGCGCTGGCCGAACGCGTCGTACAGCGTGTCGTCGATCAATTGCGGCTGGATACCGAAGCGCGACGCGGTGTCGCGATCGATGGTCAGCGTCAGCTCGTTCCCTCGGTCTGCTGGTCGGTGGCGACGTCGCGCAGTTCCGGTAGCGTCTTCATCCTGGCCAGAATCTTCGGCGCCCATTCGTTCAGCTCGTCGAGCTTTGCATCCTGCAGCGTGTATTCGAACTGCGTCCGCGTGGCGCGGCCGCCCAGCCGGACGTCCTGGGACGCCTGCATGTAGAGACGTGCTCCCTCGACCGCCTCGAGCTTCGGCCGCAGCCGCGCGATGATCTGCTGCGCATTCGCGTCGCGCTCCTCGCGCGGCTTCAGCGTGATGTACATGCGACCCGAATTCAGCGCGGTGCCGCCGCCGCCGATGAACTCGGCCATGCTCTCCACCGCGGGATCGGCCCGAACGATCCTGCTGAGTTCTTCCTGGTGCCGCTCCATGTCGGCGAAAGAGATATCCTGGGCCATCTCCGACACCGCGTTCAGGAAGCCATTGTCCTGTTGCGGGAAGAATCCCTTCGGAATGATCAGGAACAGATAGACCGACAGTGCGACCGTCGCGAAGAAGATGCAGAGCGTGGTCCGGCTCCAGCTCAGCGCCCGATCAAGCCCTCGCTCATAGGCATGCAGCATCCTGTCGAATGCCGCCTCGCTCCATTGGTAGAGCCGGCCGTGCCTCGTCTCGCCATGCGCGCGCAGGAAGCGCGATGCCATCATCGGCGTCAGCGTCAGCGACACCACCAGGGAGACGAAGATCGCCATCGCCAGGGTCACCGCGAATTCGCGGAACAGTCGGCCGATCACGCCACCCATCAGCAGCAGCGGGATCAGCACCGCGATCAACGAGATACTGATGGACAGGATGGTAAACCCGATCTCGCCGGCGCCCTGCAATGCTGCGGCGAGCGGCCGCGCGCCCTGCTCGACGTATCGCGCTTTTCCAGCATCACGATGGCATCGTCGACCACGAAGCCGACGGCGATCGTCAGTGCCATCAGCGAAAGGTTGTCGAGCGTGTAGCCGAACACCCACATCAGCGCGCAGGCGCCGAGCAGCGCGAGCGGCACGGTCACGGCGGGAATCACCGTCGCCCAGAAGCTGCGCAGGAACAGGAAGATTACCATGACGACCAGAACGATGGTGATGAGCAGCGTGATCTGCACGTCCTCGACCGCGGCGCGGATCGTCAATGTCCGGTCGCTGATGATCTTGATCTTGATGGCGGGCGGAATCGCGGCGACGAGCCTTGGAAGCTGCTCCTTGATCCTGTCGACCGTTCCGATGACGTTGGCGCCGGGTTGCTTGAAGATGACGAGGAACGCGCCGCGTTTGCCGTCCGCCCAGGCGACCCGCTTCATGTCCTCCGACCCGGCGACGGCCTGGCCGATGTCGCGAATCCGCAACGGGCCGCCGTTGCGGTAGGCGATGATCACGTCATTCCAGTCCTTGGCATCCAGCAACTGATCGTTGGCGTAGATCGTGTAGGCACGGCTCGTGCCGTCGATGTTGCCCTTCGGACTGTCGACCGTCGTGATCGCGATCTGGCCGCGGATATCTTCCAGCGAGAGCCCCTTGGCGACCAGCTTGGCGGGATCGATCTGCACGCGGATCGAAGGCTTCTGCTGCCCGCCGATGAACACCTGGGCGACGCCCGAGATCTGACTGATCTGCTGCCCGAGCTGGGCGTCGACCGCGTCGCTCACGGTGATGAGGGGCAGGGTGTCCGAGGTCGCCGACAGCAGCAGGATCGGCGAGTCCGCCGGGTTGACCTTGCGATAGGTCGGCGGCGTCGGCAGGTTCTTGGGCAACTGGCCACCTGCGGCATTGATCGCCGCCTGGATGTCATTGGCGGCGCCGTCGATGCTGCGGTTCAGATCGAACTGAATGGTGACTGCGGTCGACCCGAGCGAACTCGTCGAGGTCATCTGGGCAAAGCCCGGAATCTGCGCGAATTGCCGCTCCAGCGGCTGCGCGACGGAGGACGCCATGGTTTCGGGCTGGCGCCGGGCAGGCTTGCGGAAATCTGGATGGTCGGAAAATCGACCTGCGGCAGCGGCGCGACCGGCAACAGGGGATAGGCGACCATTCCGACGAACAGAATGCCGGCCATCAGCAGCGAGGTGCCGATCGGGTAGCGGATAAACCGAGATGAGAAGCTCTCGTTCATTTCTGCGATCCAAATGAACGGCAGGCGCATCTTTTCCCGAAGGTCGGGAGTCGTCCTCGAAAGCTCGAGCGCGAACGCGCGTTTTCCTCGCCATGGCCAATCGGCAGATCGCGGAGCTGCCTCCGCGTCTACCTGTTTTTTGCCAGCATAATCATTCCGGGGCATGCCGCGCGAATGGAAACGTCGGATCGCACATTCGACGTTCGTTCAATGGCCGGAATTCGCGTGCCGTTATCGCCGTTTGGGAAGCGTCAAAAATGTCGCTGGCGCAGAATATATCGTGGGACGACATATTATTGCGCGCGCGGTTGGCTCGACGCCACGAGGGGGCGTTATGATTGTTCAGCCGCGGCTTGTCCAATGCAACTTGCTCGTGCAGCGGTCCTAGGCGATGTCGAACTCGTCCTGCATCCTGGTCACGATGTCGCGAAGTTCTTTTTCCTTCGCCTCGTCCAGGGCGGTCTCGCGGGTGCCGCCGAGATCCCAGCTCGGCGTATAGCCCTTGAGCCGGATCAGCTTCAGGCCAGTGACACCGGATCGTCTTTCCAGCTCGGCCGTGATCTCGTGCTGCATTTGAAGCGTCTTCATCGCGCACCTCCGGGAACGCTATTCCGCTCAACAGGACAGCCAGCATCATGTTCCTCGCGAGCCCGCGCCGGATGTGTGTCCCGCCGTGCAGGAACGTGCGCCTTGCGGTCCACGTTGCTTCCGGTCGAACCAGGAAAGGACCTCACATGAAGAAACTGGCAACGATCGGATTGGCTGCGGCCGTGATGCTGTCGACATCGCTCGCCTTCGCGCAGGGTGGCGGCGCCGGTGGCGGATCGGCCGGCGGTGCGAGTGCAGGCGCGGGGACCGGAAGCTCCGGCACAGGAACCGGCACCGGCGGCACCACCGGGATGGGAACCGGCTCGGGAATGAGCAATCCGCCCGGCAGCACGACCGGGAACATGAACAACCCAGGCACCTCGACGCCGAACTACTGGACCGACCCAAACAACAATTCCGCGACCGGGACCGGGACTTCAAACCTTCCCGGCAACAACAGCGGAACGCGGACCAATCCGCGATGATCGCGAAAGCCTCGCCTCAGCGCGGGGTTTTTCATTACGGTGGCGTTCGGCGACGAAAGAGCCCGGCGCGATGGCCGGGCTGGATCGCGAATATGAACAGATATGTATGTACCAGGCTTGGCAATGCGACGATCTAACCGAATGCCAACCTGATCGTCTGTGCACTTTAGCACACTTGCGCGGCCACCGTGCTCAGCGACCGCAGCCATCGCATCCGGCGCGGGCTTATGCGGCTCATATGCCGTAGAGCCCGCGGCGCTCTCGAATTCATATCCCGCCCTGAAGATATTGAGCCCGACGCAGACGCTCTCGCGTGCAGGCCAGACCGTTGAGGTTCGGCCGCGAGCGCGGCAGCGAACCGAAAGGTGATGTCATGTCTTCGCTTCAGATTGCTATCGGCGACCGGATCATCGAGCCGATGATCGCGCTTGCCGGCTGCACGACGCAACAGCACATCGTCGTGGCCGGCACGAGGAGCATGGAATTGATGTTCGAGCTGCAGCGGCGCGGCTACGCGCGCGCGGCGGCGTCGGGCAATTGCGGCCGCCCCGCCGGTCAGTACGACGTTGCGCTGGTCGATTGGCGGCGGCGCACGCTTCTCTCGCTCGAGCCGGCGCTGGACTGGTTGACGAATGTCCTTAGCGCCCGTGCGGTGCTGGTGGTGTGGGTCGATGCCCAGAAGCCCTCGGCCAACCAAAGCCTGCGGGCGTCGCTGGAGCGGCGCGGCTTCGTCGTCGAGCAGGGCATCGTGCATCAGTACGGCTGCGCGCTGTCGGCACGGAGGTCGCAAGCCCATCCGCTGCAGCTTGCGGCCTGACGCGCTGAACGCGGCTTATCGCGAGGGGAAATCACCATGTCCAAGGTGCGACGCGCCGTGATCCGCGAATGGATGTTGCTGGCGCGCGAGAAACGGCAATCCAGCGAGCAGGCGGCCGCCTTTGCAACGGCGTCGCTGCAGCGGCACGACCTGCCGCGCAGCAGCCGTCGAACACCGCATGAAATCATCATGCGGTGGCTGCGGCCACGCACCGGACGTCCTTGAGCGGTGGCCGCCGCCATCGTGGGGCGGGCGGCAATCAACAGCAGAGCGATCGATGCGTGCCCATGAGTTTGAGCTGCTCCCGCATGCGCCTCGCGGCGCGGAGGATCTTGTTGCCGAAATCGCGAGGTCAACGTCCGACGCTGCGGCCCGCAGCGCCGCGGCGCTCGCGCTGGTGTATTGCGACATCATCGCGGGCGAGGGACCCACGGTGGCCGGCCGGGCGCATTTCTCGCGAACGATCGACGCCGCCGACGCCGCGCTATGTGCGCGCATCCTCTGTGCCGCCGGTCGCGCCGGACATTCGGTCAGTCGCGCCGAAGCCGACGCGGGTTTTTGCGATCGATGCGGTCGGGAGCGAACGGGTCGATGACGGACGTTTCGACGACCTGCTTGCCAAGGCGGTGCTGCATCATCTGATGGGCGCCGCCGGCACAACCATTCCCGGCCGCGAGCAGGCGCTGGCCCGCGACAATCCGCTGGATGACTGGGGGGCGGCGATCGTGCTGGCTGCGGAACCGCGATCCTGGCTCGCCGGTCATCTTGACTGGATGAAGCCGTCATCCCCGGCCGCGCGCACCATCGATGCGGTGCTTCATGTCAATCCGGCAGGACCCCGGCTGCCGCTCGGCATCCTCTTCAACATGGAGGCCTGAACAAGCATAGCCCGTTGAGCCAACGGGTCGCGCGACGGCCCGCCGATGACAGGCTCCGCGACATCCGGGGCAGTCGGTCCCGCATGTCGCTGCGCGCATGCGGGCTACGATGGGTAAGGTCAGCGCGACGGCTTTGGGTTGGCTTTCTTCGCAGGCTTTGCCGTTGTGCCGACCGGCTGCACCCGCAAGCCGTCCACGAATACGTCCAACAGCCGGAGCGCAGTGGTCTGCCAGCCGGACTGGTCGTGCATGTAGCACATGCCGATCAGCGCCCGCAGCACGTCCTCGGCGCTGATGTCGCCACGGATCGCACCGGCCGCGAACGCGCGCGCGAGCAGGGTGCCGATCGCCCTGGTCAGGCGGTCGAACGAATAGGCGTGCAGCTCGGTCGAGCCGTGAGCGACCAGCGCCAGTGCTGCGACCATGCCCTTCTTGGTGGCGACGAATTCCACGTTAGCGCGTAGCCAGCGCCGCAGCGCCTCGACCGGCTCGGGCGCGCATTGCAGTTGTTCGGCCAGATCGCCGAGCTGCTCGACCTCGCGGCGGTAGACCGCCTCATAGAGCGCTTCGCGCGTTGGGAAGTGGCGATAGAGCGTGCCGATGCCGACGCCGGCATGGCGCGCCACCGCCTCGAGACTCGCCTCGCTGCCGCCGGCCGAGAACACGGCCTTGGCCGCTTCCAGCACGCGCTCGCGATTGCGCACCGCGTCGGCGCGGGGCTTGCGTGCAATTTCTGGTGATCGAGCGGCCATCGCTTTTTCTTTTCACCCTCCCTTGTAAACGGAGGATGCCTCCGTATATGGCGACCAGCACCGGGCCTGACAAGGCGCGCCGATCCTGCATCGGCGGCCACGGGCTTCCGTTGCCTCGATTCAAACCGACCATACACGGATCGGAGCCCTGCATGAATCTCCCACTCAGCCTCACTATCAACGGTGTCCGCCGGGAAATTGCCCTCGACGACCCCCGCGTAACCCTGCTCGACCTGTTGCGCGAGCGGCTCGACCTCACCGGTACCAAGAAGGGATGCGACCGCGGCCAGTGCGGCGCGTGCACCGTCCTGGTCGACGGCCGCCGCATCAATTCCTGCCTCGCGCTTGCCGTCAGCCATGACGGCGCCGAGATCACAACCATCGAAGGCGTCGCGCGCGGCGACCAGCTGCATCCGGTGCAGGCCGCTTTCATCGCCCATGACGGCTTCCAGTGCGGCTTCTGCACGCCGGGCCAGATCATGAGCGGCATCGGCCTGATCCAGGAAGGCCAGGCCGGCGACGATCCGGAGCGCGTGCGCGAATGCATGAGCGGCAATCTGTGCCGCTGCGGGGCCTATCAAGGAATCACCGAGGCCGTGCTCGAGGCGCAGGCCGACATCAACGCGACCAAGCAGAGGCGCTCCGCATGATGAACTTCGATTATGTCAGGCCGGCCAGCGTCGCGGACGCGATCGCGGCGGCATCCGAGAAGGGCGCGAGCTATCTCGCCTCCGGCACCAATCTGCTCGACCTGATGAAGGGCGGCGTCAGCCGGCCGAGCCTTCTCGTCGACGTCACGCGTCTGCCGGGGCTCGACCGCATCGAGCATCTGGCCGACGGCGGCTTGCGGATCGGCGCGCTGGTGCGCAATGCCGATCTCGCGCATGATGCGGAGTTTGCGCGCGACTATCCGGCGGTCGCCGAGGCGTTGCTGTCGGGCGCGTCCGCCCAGCTGCGCAATGCCGCGACCGTCGGCGGCAACCTGATGCAGCGAACGCGCTGCGCCTATTTCTACGACGCCGGCAGCGCCTGCAACCGGCGCTGGCCGGGCGCCGGCTGCGACGCGCTGAAGGGCGAGAACCGCCTGCACGCGGTGCTCGGCTGGAGCGAGGGCTGCATCGCAACCCATCCGTCGGATTTCTGCGTGCCGCTGGTCGCGTTCGACGCCGTCGTCGAGATCGAGGGCAAGACCGGCCGGCGCGAGCTGCCGCTCGAGGCGCTGCACCGTCTGCCGGGCGAGACGCCGGAGCGCGAGACCGCGCTGGAGCGCGGCGACCTGATCGTCGCGCTGCGGCTGCCGGCCGAAGCGCAAGGCTTCTCCGGGCATGCGCGCTACATCAAGGTGCGCGAGCGCACGTCCTATGCGTTCGCGGTGGTCTCGGCCGCGGCCGGCTTGCGCATCGAGGATGGAAAGATCCGCGAGGCGCGGCTGGCGCTCGGCGGCGTCGCGGCAAAGCCGTGGCGAGCGCGCGAGGCCGAGCAGGTGCTCGCGGGCGCCGCGCCGGATGCGGCGACCTATCGCGAGGCGGCGCGCGCCGCGCTCGCGGGCGCAATACCGTCCGGCGACAACGCCTTCAAGATCGAGCTCGCGCAGCGCATCGTCGTGCGCGCGCTCACCCTTGCTGCTGCAGGCACGCCGGATCGCATTCCCGCGCTGCCGGGCTCTCCCTTCTCATCCGTTGCAGGAGCGTAACGCATGACGGCTGAACTCAATCTGACCCGCGACCCCGCCCATCTCAGGCACGGCTCGAATATCGGCCAGCCGCTGACCCGCACCGACGGCACGCTGAAGGTGACCGGCAAGGCCCGCTATGCCGCCGACAATCATCCGCCCGGCATGGTCTATGCCGTGATCGCGACCAGCTGCATCGCGCGCGGCCGCGTCACCGCGCTCGACGTCGCCGCCGCCAAGCGCCACCCCGGCGTCATCGACGTGATGACGCCGGCGCACAAGCCGGAGCTCGCCGAAGACCCCGACGCCAAGGGCAATCCGTTCGCCTTCCGCATGGAGCTCTTGCAGAGCGACGAGGTGCGCTACGCCAACCAGGCGATCGCGGTCGTGATCGCCGAGACGCTGGAGGCCGCCACCGAAGGCGCCGCGCTGCTGTCGCCGCGCTATCAGGTCGAGATCGCGCGTGTCGGTCTCGACGCCGGCGAAGCCTACGCGCCGCCGGTGGTCGGCATCGGTAATCCCGCCGAAGTCCGGCACGGCGATATCGATGCTGGCCTTGCCGCGGCATCGAAGCGGATCGACGCAACTTACGAGACGCCGGCGCAGTATCACAACGCGATGGAGCCGCACGCGATCGTCGCGGTGTGGGACGGCGATCGCTTGTTCCTCGACACGCCGAGCCAGGGCATGGCGATGGCGCAGATGCGGATCGGCGGCCTGTTCGGCATTCCGCCCGGCAACATCCACATCAACAGCCCGTTCCTCGGCGGCGGCTTCGGCTCCAAGGGCCTGGTCTCCGGGCCGCAGGTGCTCGGCGTCATGGCGGCGAAACTGGTCGGACGTCCGGTCAAGCTGGTGCTGCGGCGGAGCCAGATGTACGGCCCGGTCGGCCATCGTCCGCAGACCCGCCAGCGCATCCGGATCGGCACCGGTGACGACGGCCTGCTGACCGCGCTCGATCACGAGGCGCGCGTCACGACGTCGAGCTTCGACGATTTCTATGAGCCGGCGGCGGACGCCTCGCACACGCTCTATGCCAGCCCGGCGATCCGCACCGCGCATGAGGCGGTGCGCGTCGACACCGGCACGCCGCTGTTCATGCGCGCGCCGGGCGAGGCCACCGGATCGATCGCGCTGGAAAGCGCGGTCGACGAGGCGGCGTTCGCCTGCGGCATCGATCCCCTGGAATTCCGGCTGAAGAACTATGCCGAGGTCGAGCCGACCACCGGCAAGCCGTTTTCCTCCAAAGCGCTGCGGCAGTGCTACGCCAAGGCGGCCGAACGTTTCGGCTGGGCGGGGCGTCCGCTGCAGCCAAGGCAGATGCGTGACGAGAACGGCTTTCTGGTCGGATGGGGCATGGGCACCGCGACATTCCCGGCGCTGATGTTCCAGGGCAATGCCCGCGCCGTAATCCGCGCCGACGGACGCGGCGTGATGGAGAGCGGCGCGCATGACATGGGGCAGGGCGCCTGGACCGCGCTCACGCAAATCTCGGCCGATGCGCTCGCGCTCGATCTCGAGCAGATCTCGTTCCTGTCGGGCACGTCGGACCTGCCGGATGCCGGCATCGCCGGCGGCTCCGCGCACACCGCAACGGTCGGTGCCGCGATCCACAATGCCGGTGCGGCGGTGATCGCAAAACTCGCCGAGCTTGCGACCTCCGATGAGCGCTCGCCGCTGTTCGGCGCCGGCAATGCCGGCGTGGTGGCGCGGGCCGGGCGGCTCCATCGCCGCGACGATGACGCGCGCAGCGAAAGCTACGCCGAGATCTTGGCGCGCGCCGGCGTTGCCGAGGTCGAGGCCTCCGGCACGGGTGCGGCCGATCCGGCGGCGCAATCGCAATATGCGATGCACGCGCATGGCGCTGTCTTTGCCGAGGTGAAGGTCGATCCGGAGCTCGGCCAGATCCGCGCCACGCGGCTGGTCGGCGCGTTCGCCGCAGGGCGCATCATCAATCCGTTGATGGTGCAGAGCCAGCTGCGCGGCGGCATGATCTGGGGCCTCTCGTTCGCGCTGCACGAGGAGGCGGTGATGGACAAGAGGTCCGGCCGCATCCTGAATGCGAACCTTGCCGAGTATCATGTGCCCGTGAATGCCGACGTGCCGCCGATGGAGGTGATCACGGTCGACGAGCACGATCCCCATGTGAACCCGCTCGGCATCAAGGGCGTCGGCGAGATCGGCATCACCGGCAGCGCCGGCGCCGTCGCCAACGCCGTCTTCCACGCCACCGGCATCCGCGTGCGGAATTTCCCGATCAAGATCGAGGAAGTGGTGATGGGGTTGAAGTGATGCGGCTTGACGTGAGGGCTCCGTAATAACAGGTGTCGTCCCGGCGAAAGCCGGGACCCATAACCACGAATGTGAGTTATGGCAGGACGCTGGGGCCGCTTCCCCTTCGACAATCAAGATTGGTGGTAATGGGTCCCGGCCCCCGTGCGCAATTGCGCACTAGGCCGCGACGACGCTGGATGGTTTTCGCCGGGACGACGGCGGAGGGAGATGGGCCGTCACCCCGCCGCCGTCACGCAATTCACCCACAGCACCACGGCCTTCGCATCGCGCGCGGGATTGGAGAACCGGTGCGGCCTCCGGCTCGCGAATCTGAAGCTGTCGCCCTGCTTTAGCGTCCAGGTCTCCGTGTCCACCGTCAGCGTCATCTCGCCCTGGAGCACGAGGCCGGCCTCTTCGCCGTCATGGGTATAGAACTCGTCGCCGGTGTTGCCGCCGGGCTCGAGATGCACCAGGAACAGGTTGAGCCGGCTCTCGCTGCCGGCCGGGCTCAGCAGCTGCTTTGAAATTCCGGTGCGCCACAGCTTCAGCTCGGCGCGCTGGACCTCGCGGGTCACGACGCCGCCGGCGCCGTCATCCCTGGGCGTCGCGCCGAACAGCGCGGCGATGCCGACGCCGAGTACGTCGGCCAATGTCGCCAGCACGCGCAGCGAGGGCGACGACAGGCCGCGCTCGATCTGGCTGATGAAGCCGATCGACAAATCGGTGCGCGCGGCGACCACCTCCAGCGACATTTCCTTGCTGCGGCGCAGGTCGCGGATGCGGCGTCCGACCGCGAGATCCATCGCCGGCTCCGCCAACTTGCCGGCCGGTTTCTTCACCGGTTTCCTGCCCGGTTTCTTGGCCGCGCGGCGTGCCGTCGCGGGCCCTGCTGCCGCGCCTTTACGCATTCTCTTGCCGCCGCTCACGTCAGTCCGCTTCCTTCATGTGCATGAAAACCGCTTGCATTGGCCGCGGTTTCGTGACCACAATTTCATATTGGTGAAAATAGGCCGGAACGGCGTCGACCGCAACCAAAAGCCCGAAACGCGCGGGCGATGCGGCGCCAAGGCCAGCTTCGGGAGGTGTTGCGATGTCGTTTCAGCGTCTCGTCCAGGCCGCGGTGGCGGCGCTTGCCCTTGCCTTGATCGCGCCGTCAGGGGCGCAGCAGGTGCTGAAGGTCGGCTCGACCCCGACCGGCATTCCCTTCACCTTCCTCGACACCAAGTCCAATTCGATCCAGGGCATCATGGTCGATCTCGCCACCGAGATCGGCAAGGACGCCGGCTTTACCGTGCAGATCGAGCCGATGCAGTTCTCGGCGCTGATTCCCTCGCTGACCGCGAACAAGATCGACATCATTGCGGCCGCGATGTTCGCCACCGCCGCGCGCAAGGAGGTGATCGACTTCTCCGAGCCGGTCTACACCTACGGTGAAGGTTTGGTGGTGCCGAAGGCCGACACCAAGGCCTATGCCTCGCAGGAGGATCTGAAGGGCACCGTGGTCGGCGCCCAGGTCGGTACTGCCTTTGTCGACGCGCTGAAGAAGACCGGGCTGTTCAGCGAGGTCAAGGTCTACGATACCATTCCCGACATCCTGCGCGACGTAAATGCCGGCCGCCTCAAGGCCGGCTTCGCCGACTATCCGATCCTCGCCTACAATTTGCAGCAGGGCAATTTCGCCGACGTCCGTTTGGTCGACGGCTACAAGCCGGTCACCGTCGGCACCGTCGCGATCGGTGTCCGCAAGAGCGACACCGAGCTGCTCGCGAAGATCAATGCCTCGCTCGCCAAGCTGAAGGCGAACGGCACGATCGCCAAGATCTTAGAAAAGTGGGGCCAGAAGGCCAACGCATCGTGAGTATTCATGTCCCGAAGTGATCCGTCACCCTGAGGTACGAGCGAAGCGAGCCTCGAAGGGTCGACGGCCACCAGCCGGGCCGTACATCCTTCGAGACGCGGCGAAGACGCCGCTCCTCAGGATGACGGAGGTAACGTTCGAATAGTGTCGGGACTGGATACGTTTGAGCCGATGCAAAAATTCTTCCATGACGCCGTCGAGTTCGTGCCGATCCTGCTGCAGGGTGTCTGGCTGACCATCGTCGTCACCGTCGGCTCACTGTTGCTGTCGACGGTGCTCGGGCTGGTGTGGGCCTTGATGCGGGTGTCCGGGATCGGCTTCCTGGTCGGCCTCAGCGCCTCGTTGATCAACGTGATCCGCGGCATCCCGATCATCGTGCTGCTGTTCTACATCTATTTCGTGATGCCGGATTTCGGCATCGCGCTGTCGGCGCTGCAGGCCGCGATCATCGGGCTCGGCATCGCCTATTCGGCCTATCAGGCGGAAAATTTCCGCGCCGGCATCGAGGCGATCGACAAGGGGCAGATCGAGGCAGCGCAGACCATCGGAATGGGCTGGTGGCTCACCATGCGCCGCGTGGTGCTGCCGCAGGCGGTCAGGATCATCCTGCCGCCCTACGGCAACATCATGATCATGATGCTGAAGGATTCCTCGCAGGCGTCCACCATCACGGTGGCCGAGCTGGCGCTGCAGGGCAAGCTGATCGCATCCTCGACCTTCAAGAACACCAGCGTGTTCACGCTGGTGGCGCTGATGTACCTCACCATGAGCATCCCGCTCATCCTGCTGGTTCGGCACTTCGAGAACAAGGCGAACCGCAAATGATCGAGCTCCGCGACGTCCACAAGAGTTTTGGCAAGGTCGAGGTGCTGAAGGGCATCACCGCCTCCGTCGCCAGGAGCGAGGTTGTCTGCATCATCGGCCCGTCCGGCTCCGGCAAGTCGACCATCCTGCGCTGCATCAACGGGCTCGAGAGCTACGATCGCGGCGAGATCAGCGTCGAGGGCGCACGCGTCGACAGCAATGACCGCTCGATCGTGGCGATCCGCACCCAGGTCTCGATGGTGTTCCAGCGCTTCAACCTGTTCCCGCATCGCACCGCGCTCGAGAACGTCATCGAGGGGCCGCTTTATGTGAAGAAGGAGCCGCGTGAGCAGGCGATCGCCCGCGGCCGCGCGCTGCTCGCGCAGGTCGGGCTCGCCGACAAGGCGGAGGTGCATCCGCCAAAACTCTCCGGCGGTCAGCAGCAGCGCGTCGCGATCGCGCGGGCGCTGGCGATGCAGCCGAAGGCGATCCTGTTCGACGAGCCGACCTCCGCGCTCGATCCGGAGCTGGTCGGCGAGGTGCTGTCGGTGATGCGCAAGCTCGCCGACGACGGCATGACCATGGTCGTCGTCACCCACGAGATGGGCTTTGCCCGCGACGTCGCCGACCGCGTGCTGTTCATCGACGGCGGCGTCATCGTCGAGCAGGGCGCCGCCAAATCCGTCCTCAACCAACCCCAGCACCCGCGCACCCAGGATTTCCTGCGCCGCGTGCTGCATCCGCTGTGATCAGGTCACTTGAAATGAACGCGCCAATCCGCCTGCCGCTGCCACCGAGCCTCTATGCCGACACCGCGGTGCAGGCGACGCCGACGCCTCAGCTCACAGCGGACAAGAGCGTACCGGTCGCGATCATCGGCGGCGGCTTCACCGGCCTGTCGACCGCGCTGCACCTCGCCGAGCAGGGCGTGCTGGCGACCGTGCTCGAAGCGCAGGAGCCGGGCTGGGGTGCCTCCGGCAACAATGGCGGGCAGACCAATCCCGGACTGAAGCACGATCCGGACCAGATCGAGCAGGATTTCGGCGCCGATCTCGGCCGCCGCATGATCGAATTCTCCTACGGCACCACCAACTTCACGCACGACTTGATCCGCCGCTACCAGATTCCCTGCGAGGCCAGGCAGAACGGCACGCTGCGCGCCGCCTACAACGAAGCCAGCGCAGGGGCGATCGCGACCACCGCAAAGCAGTGCATCCGGCGTGGCATGCCGGTGAAGCTGCTCGACGCCGCCGAGATGCGCCAGATGACCGGCAGCGACCGTTACCTCTGCGCCATGCTGGATGCGCGCGGCGGCGACCTGCATCCGCTGAGCTATGCGCGGGGTCTTGCGCGCGCCGCGATCGGGGCCGGCGTCGCCGTCCATGGCGAGACCCCGGCGCTGCGGCTGCGCCGCGACGGCGGCCGCTGGCGGATCGAGACGCCGCGCGCGGTCGTGCTCGCCGACAAGGTGCTGCTCGCGACCAACGGCTTTACCGACGATCTCTGGCCGGCGCTTCGCCGCAGCATCGTGCCGGTGTTCTCGTCGATCGCGGCGACCGCGCCGCTGTCCGAGCCGATCGCGCGCGCGATCATGCCGACCCGGCCGGTGCTCTACGAAAGCGGCCACATCACGGTCTATTACCGCATCGACCAGCACAATCGGCTCTTGATGGGCGGCCGCGGCCCGATGCGCTGGATCAGCAAGCCGACCGACGTCGCCTATCTGATCCGTTACGCCGAGCGGCTATGGCCGCAGCTCAAGGGCGTCAGCTGGACCCACGGCTGGAACAGCCGTCTTGCCATCACTGCCGATCACTACCCGCATGTCCATGAGCCCGCGGAGAATTTGCTGATCTCGCTCGGCTGCAACGGCCGCGGCGTCGCGCTCTCGACCGCGATGGGCGCACAGCTGGCGCGCCGGCTGATCGGCGGCCCCAAGGCCGAGATCGACATGCCCGTGACCGGCATCAAGCCGATCCCGATGCACGCCTTCTGGCGGGTCGGCGTCATCACGGCCGTGCTGACCGGCCGGGTGCGGGACCGCCTTGGTGTGTGAGGCATTTAACACAATTACAGAATGTGCTGGGCTAATCTCGCGCGTCGGATATATTCGCAGTCTTTACTGAAAGGCTGTTCATGCAGTGCGAGCGATGCGGTCATGCGAACCGGGCTGGCAACGATTATTGTGAAGATTGCGGTGCGCCATTAGGCCTCAAATGTGACTCCTGTCAGCATGTGAACGGGCCATCCAGCCGCTTCTGCGGCCGCTGCGGCACCGCGCTCGCCGCGGGCAGCGTCCGTCCCGACGCGCCTTCGCAGCGGCTGCTGCGTTCGCTCAGCACCAAGGGCGGCGAACGCAAGAACCTCACTCTGCTGTTTGCCGATATCCGCAACTCGACCAATCTGATCGACAGCCTCGGCGATCCCGAACTCGGCATGCGGCGCCTCGAGCCGGTGCTCGACCTGATGAAGGAAGCGGTCCACCGCTACGACGGCATCGTCAACAAGATCCAGGGTGACGGCGTCATGGCGCTGTTCGGCGCGCCGCCGCGCCCGCATGAAGATCATGCGGTCCGCGGCTGTCTCGCCGCGCTCGCCATGCAGGATTCGGTGGCCAGGCTCGCCGATCCCGGCATGCAGATCCGGGTCGGGCTGCACACCGGCGAAGTCGTCGTTCAAACGGTGGAAAACACAATCTATCAGACCTACGACGCCGCCGGCGCCAACGTCCATATCGCCAACCGGATGGAGCAGATGGCCGATGAGGGGGCGATCCTCATCACGCGGGACACCTATCTCGGCGCCAGGCAATTCGTCGAGGTCATGCCGCTCGGCATGCAGACCATTCGCGGCATCTCCATGCCGGTGGAGGTCTTTCGGCTGACCGGGCTGCTCAGCGCGCCCGCCAGCGACGTTTTCCGCAGCGGCCGCCGCCTGACCTCGATGGTCAACCGGACCGAGCAGATGGCGGCGTTGGAGCATGAGCTGTCGCGTGTAGTTGGCGGCGACGGCCGGGTCGTCGGCATGGTCGGCGACGCCGGCATCGGCAAGAGCCGGCTCTGCTTCGAGTTCGCCGAAAACTGCCGCCGCAAGGGCATTCGCGTCTACGAGGCCCGCGTGCTGGCGCATGGCCGCGCAACACCGTTCCAGCCCGTGCTCGAGCTGTTGCGCGACATCTTCGGCATCCGCGCCAAGGAGCCGATCGAGACATCCCGGCGTCGCGTCATCGACCGCTTCGCCGAGATGGCCGCATCGGAGCAGGAACTGCTGGTGCTGCTCGAATTCCTCGGATTGGCTGATCCGGCGTATCCGGCCCCGAAGCTCGATCCGCGCGCGCTGCGGCTGCAACTGCTCGATCTCGTTCGAACCTTGGTGCATGCGCGCCCCGGCGACACGCCGGCGGTCGTCATGATCGAGGACCTGCACTGGATCGACGCCGCGAGCGAAGAGTTCGTCGAGACGCTGGTCGATGCCATCGTCGGCACCGCGACGTTGCTGGTGGTCAATTTCAGGCCGGGCTTCACGGCACCTTTCATGCAGCGGTCGCACTACCGTCAGATCGCAATCCCGCCGCTGCCGTGGTCCGATTCGAACGAGCTGCTCCGCGAGCATTTCGGCAGGCATCCCTCGCTCGCCTCGCTGAGCAGCAACGTCATCGAACGCGCGCAGGGCAATCCGTTCTTCATCGAGGAGCTTGCCAACACCGTCGTGGAGCGCGGCAATGTCGAGGGCGAACGCGGCAACTACCGGCTCAAGCATGGCGTCGATGCGGTGCCGCTGCCCGCAACGGTGCAGGCCGTCGTGGCCGCCCGCATCGATCACCTCGAGGATATCGCCAAGCAGGTGCTCGAGACGGCGGCGGTGATCGGCCGGCTGGTCGCGATGTCGGTGCTGCGCCCGGTCGCGGCGCTGCCGAACGACGATTTGCAGAACGCCATCGCGCAGCTGCGCCAGGCCGAGCTGCTGTACGACCTGCCGCCCTACGACAAGGGACTGCTGGCGTTTCGCCATCCGTTGATCCAGGAGGTCGCCTACGCAACCCAGTTGCGGTCGCGGCTGACCACGCTGCATGCGACCGTCGCCAAGGCCATCGAGGGCTTCGACTGGGGCAAGCTCGACGAGTTTGCCGGGCTGCTCGCCTATCACTACGAGGCCGCGGGCCAGCCGCTGGAGGCGGTCACCCATTTGCAGCGTGCGGCGCGCTGGATCGGCAAGACCAACTCCGCCGAGGCAATGAAAAGCTGGAAAAAGGTTCGCGCCCTGCTGCAGGACCAGCCCCCGTCCGAATATGTCGACCGGCTGCGGGCGATGTCGAGCGGCCAGATCCTCAACTTCGGCTGGCGTGAGGGGATGTCCGCCGAAGAGGTCAAGCCCTACGCCGAAGAGGCGATCAAATACGCACGCGCGGCGGACCCGGTGCACGAGCCGATCCTTCTCGGCGCCTACGGCAGGATCCTGGCCGCGACCGCGGCCGCCGACGACTATGTCAATCTCGTGCAGGACGCCTTGAAGCTCACTTCCGGCACCGGGGACGTCGGACGGTTTGCGACGGTCAATGCGATGCTGAGCCAGGCGTTCTTCCTGTCGGGTCGTCTTGCCGAGGCGCTCGACGCCGGGCAGGTGGCGGTTGCCGCGATTGCCGAGCAGGGCGGTTTTCACAACAACGTCACACTCGGCCTCAACCCGAACCAGATTCTCGGCTTCGACGTCGAGCACTGGATCAGGTGTCTCGGCACCAGAATTCTGGTGCGGCTCGGCCGGTTCGACGAAGCCGAACGGCGGATCGCCGAGGTGCTGCGGGCCGAGCCGGAGCGCTTCGCCGCCGTCGTGCAGTTCATTCCGCATTTTGCGATGGTGGAGATGGGCTGGAGCCGCGGCCGGCCGGAACTCGCCAAGCCGCATGCGGCGAGGATCGCCGAATTGGCCGAGCAGTCCGGCACGCCCTATCTGCGGGTCGCGGCGCTCGCCAGCGCCGGCCTCGCCAGCGGCGCCGCGGGCGATTTCAAGGTTGCCGCCGCCCAGCTTCAGGAAGCGATCGACTTTGCGCGCTCTGCGCGAGCCGGCCTCGAATTCGAGGCGCGCATGCTGGCGGATCTGGCCGAGGCGCTCTATCGCGCCGCCGACCACCATGCGGCCCTGCAAGCTGTGGACGAGGCGCTGATGGTCGCGCGGCGAAGGACCGATCGCGTCGCCGAACTGCACGCGACCGTGCTGCGCGGCCTGATCATTTGCGCCTTGGGCAGCACGTCACATGAGGAGCTTGACGAGATTGTCGGCGGCGCTCAGAATCTGCTCGATGTCTCGGGGGCAGTCTATTTCACACCACAACTCGATCAGCTTCGATTGCATCTTGAGCGACGCTAGACGCGACGATTTTTCATTTCTGGAAACAAGGTACTGAGGGGGTTTTAATGGGACGGATGATTCAAGACGATACGACGCGCGATGTCCTTGATCTGCTGAACAAGCGGTTTGGTCCCGGCGGGATCATGGAGATGGTGGAGCTGCAAAAGGAGTTCGACATCTTCTCTCCCAATCATCCCCTCGAACAGTCGTTCCGGCTGATCGGGATCGAGCCGGCCGACCGGGTCGAGCGGAAGCGCTGGTATACTTTCCTCGGCACGCTGAAGGACTATCCTTCCGATCAGCCCAATGTGAGCGGATACAAGCGGGTGGTCCAGGCGTTCCGGCAGGCGCTCACGCAGGGTCCGTATCTGCCGGTGCTCGTTAGCGTTCACGCCATGAAGGAAAATCCGAAGGTGACGTTTGCAGCCGATGGCCATACGCCGCTGATCTACTCGACCCAGTCGTATCGGGTTCTGTCGATCCCGACCAAGCCAAGCCAGGTCGCCCGCAAGGAGCTTGCTGCGATGGCGAAGCAGCGGCGGGCCAAAGCCAAGAAATGAGCAAGACGTGAGCATCGCAGCGGAGACCGCAGGTGTCGGCGCCGAAGGCGACCGGGCGCGGTTCTCCGACCTCTATGCCGATGTCGAATCCTACTACAGCGCGCGGGTCGCCAAATACGGCGCCACCCCGCGCGGAGTGGACTGGTCCTGCCAGGCCACCCAGGACCTGCGCTTCGTCCAGTTGCTGAAGCTCTGCGACTTCTCCGCACCGTTCAGCCTGAACGACATCGGCTGCGGATACGGCGCGCTGTGCGCCTATCTCGCAAGGCGCCATCCGCAAGCGGAGATCGACTATCTCGGGATCGACCTGTCGCTCGCCATGATCAGCCGCGCGCGCCGCCGTTTCTCGGCGCCGGGGCGCCGCTTCAAGGTCGGCAAGGGCGGCCTGCGTCGCGCGACCTATTCGGTCGCGAGCGGCATCATGAATGTCGATGTCGGCGGCTGCCGCCGATCCTGGGAGGCATTTGTCGCCGGGATGCTGGCCGACCTGCGCCGCGCCAGCCTGCGCGGCTTCAGCGTCAACTTCGTTACCGGCGGGACGGAAGGCACGGCGGCCGCCGATGCGTCGCCGGTCCAGCTCTATTGCACCAACCCCGAGGCGTGGATCGATTATTGCGAACGCGAGCTTGGCTGCACCGTCGAGACCGTCGACGGCTACGGACTGAACGAAGTCACCCTGCTGGCGCGATGTAGGGATTGCTGATCGGGCTGCGGACTATCGCTTGTCCAGAATCCGCAACTCGGCCGTGGCGCTGGCGACCGTCACATCGCTGGCGTCGATCAGATCGGCTTCGACGATCATGTCGCGGTCGGTCTGCGAGATGACCTTCGCCTTGGCCGTGATCGGGCCGACGCGCGCCGGTTTGAGAAACCGCGTGGTGAGGGTCCTCGTCACGACGGTCCGCGTTGCGGGCAGCGCTGCGAGGGCGCCGAGACCGGTGGCTGAATCCAGCATCGCGGCAAGGAAACCGCCCTGGATCGTTCCATGGCGGTTGGTGAACAAGGGTTGCGCCTCGAAACGGACTGTGGCGATTTCACCGTCGAAGCCCAGCCACTCGCGCCCAAGAAGTTGCGCGCCGGGCGGCACGTCTGCGCTTGCTTCACTCAAGCCGGTCACCGCAATTGTTGTCGGTCCAAAAGTATCAGCCCGTCTGGCTCATGCAATGTCCGCGGGCGCGGGTGGCGAAAGGCGGCAAATCACTGAGTGGCCCGACCTTTTGCAGATCGTGTCGCGAGAATGCGAGCGTGTGACTCACAGGTCGTGCAACACATTCACTGTCGTCCCGGCGAAGGCCGGGACCCATAACCACCGATGGTCGTTGTTTCGCGATGCTGGAACGACGAGCGCGATCCACAATTCTCGCTGCGGCGTATGGGTCCCGGCCTGCGCCGGGACGACGGTGGAGAAGGAGTCGTGCGTATAACTCACCCCTCCGCGACCGCATCTCCCCAGGGCTGGAACGGCTCGGTGACGCCGCTGTTGGTGGCGCCGTCGCGCAGCACGACGCTGGGGCAGGCGAACTTCATCGGCAGGGTCTGGATGCGGGCTTCCTCGAAGTCGAAGCGGCCGCGCAGCGCCTCGCGCACGCTCGCGGGCAGGCGCTTGTCGCCGATCACCACGGCGCCTTCGCTGGCGTCGATCCGGGGCTGGTGGATCGCGGCGTCGAGATCCATGCCGAAATCCATCACGAAGGAGAGCAGTTGCGACACGGCCGGCAGGATGCGGCGGCCGCCCGATGCGCCGGCGGCAAGCGTGCGGCCGTCGGCGGCCTGCGCCACGACCGGCGTGTAGTTGGTCAGGCAGCGCTTGCCGGGCGCGAGCGAGTTCGGATTGCCTTGCGTCGGATCGAACCACATGATGCCGTTGTTCATTGTCAGCCCGGTGTTCGGCGTCACGAATTTGGAGCCGAAGGTCGACAGCAGCGTCTGCGTCACCGCGGCCATGTTGCCGTCGCGGTCGACCGCGGAGAAATGCGTGGTGCAGCTTGGCGCGATTGCTTCGGCGCCGAGCGCGCGCCGGCCATCGACGTCGCCCATGTCCTTCAGGCGCTCGCGATAGGCGGCTTGCAGCGCCTCGGCATAGGCTGCGTAGGCCGCCGCATCCGGACCGCCCTGCGCGGGCGCCAGCGCCTTTTGCAAAAGGCCGAGCGTGCGCGCCATGGTCGGACCCGCGGTCAGCTCCGGCGTCGCATAGACCGTGCCGCCGCGATAGGGAATTTTCAACGGCTCGCGCAGATGGGCGCGGAAGGCGGCGAGGTCGCGCACCGACAGCGCGCCGCCGGCGGCCTGGATGTCGTCGGCGATGCTGCGCGCCAGATCGCCCTCGTAGAAATCGCGCGGGCCGGCCGCGGCGAGCTGCGCCATCGTGGCCTTCAGCCTGTCCTGCGGCATGCGGACCACCGACCTGATGCCCCATTGCGCATTCGGCGGCAGGCCATCTTGCAGATACGCCGCCGCGCTGGCGGGATAGCGCCGCAGATCGGCGGCGGAGCTTGCGATCATCGCGGTGGTCCACCAATCGACCAAAAGGCCGTCGCCGGCGAGCTTGACGCTCGGCGCCAGCAGATCCTTCCACGCCATTTTGGCGTGGCGGCGATGCGCTTCCTCCATGCCGGCAACGACGCCGGGCACCGCGATCGAGCCGGGGCCGTGCAAATTGCGGTCGTCCTTGACCCGCGCCCAGGGGAACAGGTCGGAGGCCGCACCGCCGGTCAGCGGATAATCCTCGATGCGCAGGCCGTCGGGCGCGCGCATGCCGTAGTCGATCACCTCGACGCGGTTCTCCTTGGCGCGATAGAGCACCATCGCGCCGCCGCCGCCGGCGCCGCTCATCCACGGCTCCACGACGCCAAGCGCGAACGTGGTTGCGATCACGGCGTCGACACAATCGCCACCATCAGCCAATACCTCCGCGCCGACCTCGGCCGCCTGGCGCGACTGTGCGGCGACGATGCCGCCCTTGGCGCTGACGGCCGGCTTGCGGATCACTTGCGAGTTGGAGAACTGGTCGGACATGGCGTTGCTTTCGCTGTTCTTGTTGCGGGTGGGACACGTTGGCGTAGCATGCCAAGCATGGCACTGTCAGTGCAACAACAAGAACCAATTTCAGGGAGCGGAAAATGACTGGTGTGAAGCGTGAACGGGACGGCAAGGTCGGCATCCTGACGCTCAACGATCCCGCGAGCCTGAACGCCATGACGCCGGAACTGCTCGGCGATCTCGCGCGCGCCGTCGGCGAGATGAGCCTCGACCCGGACATCCGCGCGCTGGTCCTGACCGGGGAGGGACGCGGCTTCTGCTCCGGGCAGAACCTCAAGGCGTTCCAGTCGCTCGGCGACAATATCTACACCGGCGTGATGAGGCATTATTGGCCGGCGATGCAGGCCTTGCGCGAATGCCGCGTGCCGGTGGTGGTCGCGGTCAACGGCGTCGCGGCCGGCGGCGGCTTCAGCCTCGCGATGTCCGGCGACATCATCCTGGCGGCGCGCTCGGCGAGCTTCATCCAGGTGTTCAGCCGGATCGGCCTGGTGCCCGATCTCGGCTCGACCTGGCTGTTGCCGCGCCTGATCGGCCGCCAACGCGCGCTCGACCTGATGCTGCTGAACGAGCCGCTGCCGGCCGAGCGGGCCAAGGAGTGGGGGTTGGTGCGTGACGTGGTCGACGATGCCAAACTGCTCGACGAGGCGAAGGCGCTCGCCGGTCGTCTCGCGGACGGACCGACGCGCGCGCTGGTCGCGACGCGACAGCTGCTCGAGGAGAGCGAGCACGCCAGCTACGCCGATCAGTTTCGCCGCGAGATCGAGCTCCAGCAGGTGATCCGCGAGAGCGCCGACGCGAAGGAAGGCCGCCAGGCCTTCGTCGAGAAACGCAAGGCTCAGTTCACGGGACGCTAGAGCGGGATGAGCTTACCTAAATCGAGCGGCGGCTCCGCTTCACCTCGCCCCGCGTGCGGGGAGAGCCCGGAACGCATCGTTCGATGCGTTCCGGGTGAGTCTCCGCGAATACAGCTATCACCAGACATATGCGGAGGCAGCCCCTCACCCCAACCCTCTCCCCGTAAGAACGGGGCGAGGGAGCGCAGCGCCGTCGCTGTTCGGCGCAATCTCAGGATGCTCCAGGCCTTGATCGTGCGCGTGCTAGCCGATCGCAATCGCGATCTTGCCGAAATGCGCGCCGCTCGCCATGTGGGCGAACGCTGCCTTGGCCTGGTCGAACGCGAACACCTTGTCGATGACAGGCTTGACGCCGTGCAGGCTGATGCCGTCGCACAGCGCCTGCAGATCCTCGATCGAGCCGACGGTGACGCCTTGCAACCGCTGCTGCTGCATCACCATCAGCGGCAGCCGCGTGTCGGAGGAGGCGGGACCCGCGAGCACGCCGATGAAGGCGATGGTGCCGCCGATCCTGGTGGCGCGGATCGACTCGTTCAGCGTGCCGACGCCGCCGACCTCGACGACGAGATCGACACCGCGTCCGGTGAGTTCGCGCGCCTTCTTGCCCCAATCGGGCGTGGACTTGTAGTTGAGCGTGACATCGGCGCCGAGCTGCTTCAGCCGCGCGATTTTGGCGTCGCTGGAGGATGTCGCGATGACGCGGGCGCCGCACATCTTGGCGAATTGCAGCGCGAACAGCGAGACGCCGCCGGTGCCCTGGGTCAGCACCGTCTGCCCCGGCTTGAGGTCGCCGAACTTGACCACCGCGCTCCACGCCGTGAGGCCGGCGCATGGCAGTGCCGCGGCCTCGATATCGTTCAGATGATCCGGCGTGCGCACCAGCGCATGCGCGGGGAAGACCCGGTACTCGGTCAGCACACCGTCGACGCTGCCGCCGAGCGCCGCGCGCATCCGCGCCTCGCTCGGCTCGCCGGCGAGCCAGCTTTCGAAGAAGCTGCCGATCACGCGATCGCCGGGTGCGAAGGTCCTGACGCCGGCGCCGACCGCCTCGACCACGCCGGCGCCGTCGGAGACCGGCACCAGCGGAAATTTCTGGCGCGAGCCGTAACCGCCCTTGACCGTGAGCAGGTCGCGATAGTTCAGCGTCGCCGCCTTCAGCCGCACCAGGACCTCGCCCGGGCCGGCTTGCGGAACCGGCTTGTCGACCAGCGCCAGCGCGTCGACGCCGCCGGGGCCTTGCAACTCATAGCATTTCACGGAACGTCTCCTGCTCGGTGCTCTTGTCTTGGGCTGCGCTCGCGGCGCTGCCACGCATGCGCTGAGCATATGTCAGGCCTGCCGCGCGTGGCCATAGCGCGCAGTGGGGTTGATGGAATGGCGCCCATGCCCGAACGCGCTGGCGCGCGACCGGGAAATACCGCCAATCTGAGCCGTCAATGAAGTGACCGAGCGGAGGTGACCATGGCTGCCTTGCTTGAGACGAAGCGCGATCTGCTCGCCACGCTCGCACGCGGCGCGGTTCGCGTGCTGCTTGCCGCTGCATGGATCGCTTGCGGTGGTGCGATGGCCGCGGCAGACGACAGCCTCTATCGCGCGCAGACCGTCGTCACCGGCCAGGGCGAGCCGAACCGCATCGTAGGCTTCGGGGCGTGTCTGGAGGACGTCCTGATCAAGGTTTCCGGTCAGCCAATGCTGGCAGGCGACCACCGGCTTGCCGCGTACAAATCGAAGGCCAAGGCGTTCGTCAGCAGTTTCGACTATCACGATCAATATGCCGGCAAGCCGCATCATGACGAGCAGGGCACCCGCGACCGGCCCTACGACCTGACGGTGAATTTCGACGAGAAGAAGATCGACGGCATTCTCGCTAGGCTCGGTCTCAAGCCGTGGCGGTCGCAGCGACCGGTGCTCGGCGTCTTCGCCGAGATGCAGCACGGCCCGAAGGACTACGTCGTCACATCCGACGGGACGCAGTCCGACCTGCAACGCGACGCGCTTGCGGCTGCGGCCGGAAAACGCGGCATGCGCTTCGTGCTGCCCGATACAGCGGCATTGACGAGCGCCAACCTCACCGCCGCCGAACTGTTGAAGACGCCGCCGGCGAAGCTGAGTTCGATCGTCGCCGCGCAAGGCGGCGAGGCCACCCTGCTCGGTCGGCTGGTCTGGGACGACAAGGATCTCGGCTGGGCCACGCAATGGCGGATGGCCTGGCACGGCAAGGATTACAAATGGCAGTTTCGCGGCGTCACCTTCGATGAAGCCTTCCGCCGCGGCATCGGCGGCGCCGCGCAGGTGCTGTCGGGCAATGGCGATCCGGGGCGATCGAAATGAGCTTGCGCGCGCAGCGGCTGGATCGCGCTAGAGCCCTTTCCGTTCCGATTGAATCGGAACGGGGCTCTAGATTCTCATTTTGACGCGTTTTCTTCACGCGAACCGGTATCCACTTCGCTCGAAAACGCTCTACCCGGCGTAGCCAAGCGTCTGCGACGGATACTCCCCGAACATCGCGCGGTAATATTGCGAGAAGCGCCCGAGTTCGATGAAGCCCTGTTCGATCGCAACCTTGGAGACGGTGGTCTGGTCCGGGGTGCTTTCGCGCAGGATCGAACGGATCATGCAGAGCCGCTTGTAGCGCAGGAAAGTCACCGGGCCGACCCCGAACACCTCGTGGAAGGCGCGGTGCAGGCTGCGTCGCGACAGCCGAAGCTCGGTGCAGATTTCCGAGACATGGACCGGGCGCGTGCCCGCGGCGTGCAGATAGTCCTCGACATGGCGCACCAAGCGCATCGCCGACGGCAGATAGCTCGTTCCGTCGGGCGGCAGCGATGTCACGACCGTCGCGGTCACGCAGTCGACGATCGCGCGCCTCCAGAAGTCGGCCGACGCGTCCGTCAAGGCGTCCGGATAGCGCGCGAGGTGCGCGACGATCCGCGGCAGTTTGTCCGCCGCGCCCGTGCCGATCGTGGGGTCGGCGCGAAAGTGGTTCTTCGCCTGCCAGGTTTCGGCGTCGGCGAGCCGCGGCTCGCCGCCGAATATGTCGGGCAGATCGGCGAGGTCGAAGCGGATGGCCGCGTAGGACGAAGCGCTGTGAAAGACCCCGTCATGCTCGACCGACGGCGGAATCACCAGCACATCGGCCGGCTGCATGTCGAACGCCCAATGCGTGACACGGTCGGTCGCGTTCAGCAGCATCCCGATGATCAGCTTGGGATCGGTCGAGATGCGCTGGGTGCGGACCCCGACATTGAATGCGCCGATGCTGAGCGAAAAATCACCGATCCCGACGTGAGACAATGTGCCGCGCAACTTGCCGCGCTCAAGCTGCATGACATCGACATGCGAGCCTTTGACGGCATCGTAAAGACCCTCGAAGCCGTCAAGCTCGCCGGTGCTAACCGTCAGGTGTTGGCCCATATCCACGTTCACAACTGCAGCGCGATTAATCTACTAAAACCAAATGCTTGAAGTCGGTGCAAGTCGGTACAAAAAGTGTGCCCCGCGACAATGTGCCTAAATTGGTTTGATTCGCATGGCGAGATCGTGATGCGGATTTGCAAACGTGCGGATTTTCGCTTGTTTTTCCGAGAAAGCAATAAGGCCGACCGGATCGGATTGATCGAATTGGAGCATCTTTCGTTAAGCCTGCACGCCTCGGGGTTGAGATTGGCACAAAGTGCACATCACTTGTATAGTGCGTTTCGCTATCGTTTGAACTGACAGCAGAATTCGCTCGTGACAACGTCCAGTGGAACGAGGCACGATGGAGAGCACTGTGCATGCAAGTGTGCACATGGATTGGCAACGGAGGAGAAAGGGAAGAAGACCTGACGGATCAACGCTGCCGAAAAGTGCAGCACAGAAAAATGGAAGGGCGCGACAATGCACTCAGGCACGATGCAATCATGCACGACGTTCGGTCACCGAGATCATAAGGCTCCGATCTTCAACAGGATTTTCCGTCTGGCGCTCGTTGGAGCAGCCGCGATTGTCGCGCAAGCAGGCCCGGCGTCGGCGGTCAGCATCGGCTCTTCCGCTTCACTGCCGATCATCACACAGCAGGAAGGCAGCGGTAACGTTGTGCAGGTGCGCGCTGTCGCGCGCCGGGGCGGCGTTGCCGTCGGACCACGCGGCGGTGCGGTAGCTTACCGGAGCCGGACGGTGGTGGGGCCGGGCGTTCGCCCCGGCTGGCACGGCGGCGGCACGCGCTGGGTCGGACCGCGGCCGGGAGGTTGGGCGCGGCCCGGCTGGTACGGCTGGCCGGTCGGGGGCGCGGTCGCGGCCGGCGCAGCGATCGGGTTCGTCAGCGCGGCGAGCGCAGCCGCCTGGGCGGGACCGGCACCGGCAGCGGGCATGTGCTGGTACTACACCGACCCGTCTCGAACACAGGGCTTCTGGGACTACTGCTCGCGGTAATGCCCAAAGAGGTGCATCGCCATGTCCCGGGTAGAGATCGCCTCCGCTGAACGAGAGCGTGACGACCGCGTCCAGACCGACGACATGGTCTGGATTCCCGGCGGCACGTTCCGCATGGGCTCCGACCATCACTATCCCGAGGAGGCGCCGGCGCATCGCGCCTCGGTCGACGGCTTCTGGATCGACCGCACCCCGGTGACCAACGCTCAATTCCGCGAATTCGTGCGGGAGACCGGGCACATCACGGTCGCCGAGCGACCGCCGGATCCTGCGCAATATCCGGGTGCGCTGCCGCATATGCTCTACGCCGGCTCGCTGGTGTTTCAGCCGCCGCGCCGCGTCACCACCCTGCGCGACTGGAGCCAATGGTGGACCTTGATGAAGGGCGCGAACTGGCGCCGCCCCTACGGCCCGCGCAGCAACATCAACGTGCTCGGCAGCCATCCGGTGGTCCACGTCGCCTATGCCGATGCGCTCGCCTACGCCAAATGGGCCGGCAAGGAGCTTCCGACCGAAGCCGAGTGGGAGTTCGCGGCGCGCGGCGGGCTCGAGGCCGAGGAGTTCGCCTGGGGCAACGCCTTGACGCCCGGCGGCAAGCACATGGCCAATACCTGGCAGGGCAATTTCCCGATTCAGAACCTCTGCGAGGACGGCTTCGACCGGACCTCGCCGGTGACCGCGTTTCCGCCCAATGGCTACGGCGTCCACGACATGATCGGCAATGTCTGGGAGTGGACCGCCGACTGGTGGTCCGCCCGTCATGAGGCCGACGCCGCGAAGCCCTGCTGCATCCCGCAGAATCCGCGCGGCGGCCGCGAGGAGGCGAGCTACGACCCCGCCCAGCCCGCGATCAAGATCCCGCGCAAGGTTCTCAAGGGCGGCTCGCATCTGTGCGCACCGAATTACTGTCGCCGGTATCGCCCTGCCGCCCGCCATGCCGAGCCGGTCGACACCTCGACCAGCCATGTCGGCTTTCGCTGCGTGGTGCGCCGACCCGATTCTCAATCGTCACAAAAACCGTTCGACCAGCAAGGAGCGTAAGAATGAGCGATGAGAGCAATATCGTTGCCAGGCAGTCCGGTAGTCGCGGAGGGCTGCTTCGTGGCTTGTTCGCGGCGGCGTTGGTCGCGACAAGCTTGGCGCCATTTGCCGGGTCTCCCGCGTCAGCGCAGCAGCCGAACGCGGCCAAGCCGAATATTCTCGTGATCTTCGGCGACGATGTCGGCCAGTCCAACATCAGCGCCTATACCCGCGGGCTGGTCGGTTACAAAACACCGAACATTGACCGCATTGCCAATGAAGGCATGATCTTCACCGACTATTATGCCGAGAATAGCTGCACCGCCGGCCGCTCCACCTTCATCACCGGACAGGTCTGCCTGCGGACCGGCCTCTGCAAAGTCGGTATTCCGGGAGCACCGGTCGGCTTGCAGAAGGGCGACATAACTATCGCGCAGGCCCTGAAGCCTCTCGGCTACGCCACAGGTCAGTTCGGCAAGAACCATCTCGGCGATCGTGATGAATACCTGCCGACCAATCACGGCTTCGATGAGTTTTTCGGCAATCTTTATCATCTTAACGCCGAAGAAGAGCCCGAGCGGCCATACTGGCCGAAGGACGACGCAGCTTTCGTCAAAGCCTATTCGCCGCGTGGCGTCCTCAAAGCTTCCGCCGACGGCAAGATCGAGGATACCGGCCCGCTTACCAGGAAGCGGATGGAGACAGTCGATGACGAGACTACAGGTGCTGCGATCGATTTCGTCACGCGACAGGCAAAGGCCAACAGGCCGTTCTTTACCTGGATGAACTTCACTCGCATGCACATCTTTACCCACGTTCGTGCCTCGATGCGCGGGCAAAGCGGCATGCCGGGCAATGAATACGCTGACGGCATGGTCGAGATGGACATGAACGTCGGAAAGCTGCTCAAGACGCTCGATGACCTGAAGATCGCAGACAACACGATCGTCGTCTTCAGCACGGACAACGGCCCGAACGCGTTCACCTGGCCGGATGCAGCGACGACGCCCTTCCGGTCGGAGAAGGACACCAATTGGGAAGGCGCGTTCCGTGTGCCGGCGATGATCCGTTGGCCCGGCCACGTCAAGGCAGGCGAGGTTGCCAACGGAATCGTGTCAGGTCTCGACTGGTTCCCGACGCTCCTTGCCGCCGCCGGCGATCCCGGGGTGAAGGATCGCCTGCTCACCGGCTGGCAGCCGCAAGGCGGCTCGACCACCTTCCGCAATCACCTCGACGGGTTCAACCAGCTCGACTACATCACGGGCAAGGCCGACAAGAGCGCACGCAACGAGTTCTACTACTTCAACGACGACGGTGATCTCGTTGCGATGCGAAACGGCGATTGGAAACATACCTTTGAACGGCAGGATCAGCCCGGCCAGTTCGACGTCTGGGCCCACCCGTTCACGCCTTTGCGCGTGCCAAAGATATTCAATCTGCGCATGGATCCGTACGAACACGCGGAGATATCGGGCAGCATGTACGATCAATGGCGGGTAGAGAACGCGTACATGATCGCTCAGGCACAAATCAAGGCGGCAGCGTTCCTGCAGACCCTTGTTGAATATCCGCCAAGCCAGCGGATTGCGAGCTTCAGCATCGACCAGATTCGTCGTGCGGTCGACAAGAAGGTCGATGAATCGTTCAAGAAGCGTGGTCTCGAATAGTCGCGAGGCCCTGCGAGACAGGCCAGTGGTATCGGCCTGTCTCGCACTGTATCCAAGGGGACTAGCGGATGGATGCTCGATCGAGCATAGGGTCTGCATCGACCGCGACCCGAGCACACCGAAAGAATCTGGACGCCGGCGCGAGCCGGAGGCTTGTCGCAGCGGCGCTGGCGTTCGTCTCGGGTGCCGCCGGCCTGATCTACCAGGTGATCTGGATCAAGCAGCTCTCGCTCGTGGTCGGCGCTGATGTCTACGCCATCACGACCGCCGTGAGCGCCTTCTTTACCGGCCTGGCGTTGGGCGGCCTGATCTTTGGTGGAAGGGCCGACCGCGCCAGCCAGCCGGCGAAACTCTACATCGCGATCGAGATCGGCATCGGCATAACCGGCGTCGCCACCACCTTGATCCTGGCGAATATCGCGCCGGTCTTCGTGGCGATCGAGAGCGCGAGCGGCCTGCTCGCATGGGCCATGGTGTTCGTTCTGGTCGGCATCGCCCCGCTTCTGATGGGTGGAACGCTGCCGGTCCTTGTGCGCGCGGTGCTGCAGAATTCCGGCGATGCCGGCCGCGTCGGTGGCCGGCTATACGCCGCCAACACCGCCGGCGCGATTCTTGGCGCTCTGCTGCCGATGTTTGTCCTCATTCCGCTGTTCGGGGTGCAAGGGACCTCGATCGCGGCGGCGACCCTCAATGTCCTCGCGGCGGCGGGGGCAACGGTGCTCGGCCGGATTCGCCTAGTTCCGGCGAGGATCAGGTCCGCCAGAGGCGCGGCGGCGCATCAACCGCGCCGGGTCGGCTTGGCCGTTGCCCTCTATGCTGCCGCCGGCGCAATTGCCCTCGGCTATGAGGTTGTCTGGTCCCAGTCCATCGTTCAGTTCATGAGTACGCGCAGTTTCGCGTTTTCCGTGGTGCTTGCCACGTACCTCGCGGGACTTGCGGCGGGCGCCGCGATCGTTGCGCGGGCAATCGACCGGATCCGCGATCCCTGGAGTGTCTTTGGCCTTCTGATCGCCGCTGCCGGTTTGCTGGCCTTGATCGAGATCGCGGCACTTGGCCATTGGCTCGTGGTCGCGCAGACGGCGACCGAGGCGTTCGTGCTCCGCCTTACCGAAAGCCAGTTCGCCGGCATGTGCGCCCGCTTCGCGGTGGCCGCGTTCTGCATCGTATTCGTGCCGACCTTGCTGCTCGGGGCGGCCTTTCCAGTGGCGCTGCGTCTGGTGGTGCGGGATGCGCATATCGGGCAGGACGTTGGCGCGGTCGTGGCGGTCAATACGCTGGGCGGTGTGGGCGGCGCGCTTCTCACCGGCTTCGTGCTTCTCCCCTGGCTCGGGCTTGTCCACACACTTGCATTGCTCGCAATCGGTGCCGGCCTGCTGGGTGTCTTGGCCTGCTGGGGCGGTCGCTCGAGCCGCACCGGTGTTGGACTGGCATTCGCGGTCGGCGCAGCCTGCATCGTCGCTGCGGTCGCCACGCCGTCCGACCGATTTGCCCAATTGCTGCCGGCAGCGCGGTCGGGAAAAATCATGTTCTATGAAGAGAGCCCGGGTGGGACCGTTGCGGTGGTCAACACCGGCCGCTTCCGCCGGCTCTATATCCAGGGCGTATCCAATTCCGGCGACGCGATGCCGTCGCTGCGCTACATGCGGCTGCAAGCGCTCCTGCCTCTCATCATTCACAATGGCGAGCCGAAATCAGCCCTGGTGATCGGCTACGGTACGGGCATCACGGCCGGCGCTCTCTCGCAATTCCCTGCTCTCGACAGGAGGGTGGTGGGTGAGCTGCTCCCGGCGGTCCTTCGTGCGGCTCCGATATTCGACGGCACCTTCAACGCCGCGTCCGACCCGGGATTGGAGAAGCGCTTGGGCGACGGCCGTCGCCTCCTGCAGCGCGAGAGCCAGACCTACGACCTGATCACGCTGGAGCCACCGCCGCCATCGGCGGTGGGCGTCGTCAATCTCTATTCTCGCGATTTTTATCGTCTGGCTTCGTCGCGACTGAACGACGACGGGATTGTCGCGCAGTGGTTGCCGCTGCCAACGCAGAACGACGAGGACACGCGCGCACTGGTTCGCAGCTTCATCGATGTGTTTCCGTACGCGTCTCTGTGGACATCGGAGCTGCATGAAATGTTGCTTGTCGGGTCGCGTCGTCCGATTCAGTTGGATGCGGAGCGCATCAGCGCGAGATTCAATCAGCCCGAGACGTCTGCGGCGCTTTCCGCGGTCGGCGTCAACTCGGTCGCGGCGCTGATCGCAACCTGGATCACCGACCGCGACGGGCTCGTGCGCTACGCGGCGGACGCGCCGGCGGTGACGGACGACAGGCCGCGGATCGAATACGCGACATGGGTTCGTCCGGACGAGTTCAGCCGGACGATTTCGCACATCTGGCAGTACCGTAGCGAACCGCCGCTCAAGGGAGCGGACGAGCAATTCACCGCCTCGCTGCTGAGCGAAAGGCGAGATCTTGATGCGTTCTATCGTGCCGGCCTCAGCGCCTATGCGGGCAACAGGCAGGCTTACGCGCGCGAGATGGCGAGCCTGAGCCAAGCGGCGAGGCGAAACCCCTATTACCGGTGGTTTACGGGGTCCAAGGAGCCGTAGTGCAATGTCAGACCATGCCGCAACACAGTTAGCGGCCGCCCCGGCGCGGCGAACCGCCAAGGACTCCGCGGCCCGCGACGCCGTGCTCGATCTCAAGACGCGCATCGGCAGATCGGTGCTTGGGCAGGATCATCTGGTCGAGAGCATGCTGATCGGGTTGCTGGCCAACGGCAACCTCCTGATCGAAAGCCTGCCGGGTCTTGCCAAGACGCGGGCGGTGAAGACGCTGGCGAAGAATCTTGCCGCGGATCTGTCGCGCGTGCAGTTCACGCCGGACCTGCTGCCGTCGGACGTGACCGGCGCCGAAATGTACCTGCAGACCGAGAAGGGCGGCCAGTTCCAGTTCCAGAAGGGGCCGATCTTCGCCAACCTCGTGCTGGCGGACGAGATCAACCGCGCGCCGGCCAAGGTGCAGTCGGCGCTGCTGGAAGCGATGGAAGAACGTCAGGTCACCGTTGCCGGCAAGACCTACAAGATGCCAGACCTGTTCATGGTGCTCGCCACCGAGAATCCGATCGAGCAGGAGGGCACCTATCCGCTTCCCGAGGCGCAGCTCGACCGCTTCCTGATGCATGTCGTGATCACCTATCCCGACGAGGCGACCGAAGGCGAGATCATCAAGCTCAATCGCGCCGAGAATGCGCGGAAACCGGAAGCCGGAGCTGCCGAGCCGCCGCCGGTGCCGCAGCAGGCGATCCTCGATGCGCGCGGCGAGCTCGACGGCATTTTCGTCTCCGACCTCGCACAGAAATATATCGTCGACCTGATCTATGCGACGCGGTTTCCCGGCCGCTACGGCGAACCCCTGAGTAAATGGATCCAGATCGGCGCCAGCCCGCGCGGCAGCCTTGCCATCGACCGCTGCGCGCGGGCGCGCGCATGGCTCGACGGGCAGGATTTCGTCACGCCCGACCACATCCGCGCCGTCATCCACGACTGCCTGCGGCACCGGCTGATCCTGAGCTACGAGGCCGTATCGCAGGGCATCAGCCCCGACCAGGTGATCGACAAGATCACCGAGCTTGTCGCTGCAGCGTGAGGGCCATGATGACGGAGACATCAGCCAGAACGCCCGGTGTCTACGTCAGTCTCGACGACCTGATCGCGCTCGAATTCAGGGATCGCAGGGTTTCGTTCCTGCCGCGCCAGCCGGTGCATAGTCTGCTGTCGGGCCGGTTCGCCTCGCGCATGCGCGGCCGCGGGCTGAACTTCGAGGAGATCAGGGACTATCGCCCGGGTGACGATGTCCGCGAGATCGACTGGAAGGTCACGGCGCGGCTGCAGAAGCCGCATGTGCGCGTCTTCAACGAGGAGCGCGACCGTCAGGCCCTGCTCGTGGTCGATCAGCGGCTGTCGATGTTCTTCGGCAGCCGGCGCGCCATGAAGTCGGTCACCGCGGCCGAGACCGCCGCGATCGGCGCCTGGCGTGTGCTCGGCGTCGGCGACCGGATCGGCGCGATCGTGTTCAATGACAGCGATGTCGTCGAACTGGCGGCGCGGCGCAGTCGGGCGACGGTGTTGCAGATATTGTCCACCATCGTCGCGCAGAATCAGGCGCTCGGCGTCGGCCGCGGCATCGTCCCGGCGTCAGGTATGCTCAACCGGGCGCTCGAGCATGCCGAGCGGCGGACGATGCACGACGCCACGGTGATCCTGATCAGCGATTTCGATGGCGCCGATTCCGCGACGCGCCGGATGATCGGGGCGATCGCCCGGCATAACAACGTGGTCGCGGTGCTGGTCCACGATCCCTTGCAAAGCGATTTGCCGGCCTCGAGCCGGATGACCGTCACCGATGGCGAGCTGCAGATTCAGCTCGAAGTCGGCCGCGAGAGCGTCCGCAAAAGTATCGCGCAGGCGTCGCAGGAGCGGCTGCGCGGCGTATTCGCGTGGACGCGCGAGCTTGGCATTCCGGTGCTGCCGCTGAGCACAGCCGAGGAAACGGCGCCGCAAATCCGGCGTCTCCTGGGCGGGCTGCCGGCCCGGCACGGACGCGGTGGCGGTCACGCCCGAGCGGAGGCGGCTCTTGGCTGATCCCCAACCCGTCATTGTGGATCCCGTCGCGGGCCTGATCGATATCCCGCTGCCACCGTCGGTGAGCCTGCTTCCGGCGACATGGGCGTCGCGGATCGTGATCGTGCTGTTTGCCGCAGGGGTCGCCGTCGCGGCGTGGCGCCTGCTGCGGCGTTTCCGCGCCAACCGCTATCGGCGCGCGGCGCTCGCGGAGCTTGACCGGCTGCTGCAGACACAAGGCGGCGTCCCGGAGGGAATGGCCGCGAGCCTCGCGCTGCTGGTGCGGCAGACCGCGCTCGATGCCTTTCCGCGCGAAACCATCGCGCCACTTGCCGGCGCGGGCTGGCTTGCGTTCCTCGACCGCAGCTATGGCGGGGACGAATTCTCGCAAGGCGCCGGACGGCTGGTCGCGACCGCGCCGTACGGGCGGACGACGGCGGATGCCGGCGATCTGACGGCGCTGCAGGATCTGGTGCGGCGCTGGATCAGGGGGCACCATGTTTGAGTTCGCATGGCCCTGGATGCTCGCGCTCCTGCCGCTGCCGATCCTCGTGTGGTGGCTGTTGCCGCCGTATCGCGCGCGGCAGGCGTCCGTGATGGTGCCGTTCTTCGACCGCCTTGCGGCGGCAACCGGACAGACCCCGCAGCGCGGCGCCGTCGTGCTGCAACGGCGGCGCATCCAGATGGTGACGGCCGTATTGATCTGGGCGCTCGTCGTCGCGGCGCTGGCGCGGCCGCAATGGGTCGGTGATCCCGTCACGCGCGAGGTTTCGGCGCGCGATCTGATGCTCGCGATCGATATCTCCGGCTCGATGGACCAGCGCGACTTCCGCGGCAGCGATGGCGCGACGTTGACGCGGCTCGACGGCGTCAAGCGCGTGGTCGCGGATTTCATCGCGCATCGGCACGGCGACCGCGTCGCGCTGGTGCTGTTCGGCACCAGGCCCTATGTGCAAGTACCGTTCACGCAGGATCTGCAGACCGCGACCGCGCTGTTGGCGCAGACCGAGGTCGGCATGGCCGGACAGCAGACTGCGATCGGCGACACCATCGGGCTTGCGATCAAGACCTTCGAGGCCAGCAAGGCGCGCGAGAAGCTTCTCGTCCTGCTCACGGATGGCAACGACACGGCGAGCCGCGTCCCTCCGGAGCATGCCGCCGACATCGCGCACCAGAACGGCGTCGTGATCGACACGATCGGCGTCGGCGATCCGGCCGCGACCGGCGAGAACCGCGTCGATCTCGGCGTCCTGCGGTCGGTCGCCGCCACGACCGGCGGCCATTTCTACCGTGCCGAGGACGGTGCGCAGTTGCAGGCGATCTACGCGGACATCGACCGTCTCGCGCCGGCCAAGCTCGATACGCTGTCATGGCGGCCGAAGCAGCCGCTGTTCCAGTGGCCGCTCGGCGCCGCCGTGGTGCTGTCGCTGCTGCTGTGGCTCGGCCTGTCGCTGGAAAGCGGGCTGGGACGAAGGGGAGCGATCGGCCATGCATGACGCGGCCGCGATTCCCTTCCATCTGCTGCGGCCGCTGTGGCTGCTCGCGCTGATTCCCGTCGCTGCCGTCTTCGCATGGGTGCGGTGGCGGCAGAGCCCGCAGGCGCAATGGGGCGGGGTGATCGCGCCGCATCTGCTCAACCATCTCATCGTGCAGCCGGGGACGGGGCGTGGCGTCAGCCCGCTTTATCTGGTCGCCGCCGCGCTGTCGCTTGGCATCGTCGCGTTGTCGGGCCCGACCTGGCGGCGCGAGCTGCCGCCCTTCGTCGAGGACAAGGCGCCGCTGATGATCGCGCTGTCGCTCGACGCAACGATGGGGCAGAGCGACGTCGCGCCGACGCGGCTCGAACGCGCCAAGCAGAAGATCAGGGATCTGCTTGCGGCGCGCGCCGGCGCGCGCACGGGGCTGATCGCCTATGCGGGCACCGCGCATCTGGTGATGCCGCTGACCGACGATCGCGCCGTCATCGAACCCTTTCTCGCCGCGCTTGCCCCGGGCCTGATGCCGTCGCCCGGGAAGAACGCCGTCGCGGCGGTGGCGCTCGCCGCAGAAGCGCTCGCGACCGAAACCGTTCCCGGCACGATCCTGCTTGTCGCCGACGACGGTGGCGACGAGGAGGGAGCGGTTCGCCAGGCCGCCGGACGGAACGGCCTGGTCAAGCTGAGCGTCACGCCGAACAAGGGCGAAAGGTTCGGGCTCGGTTCGGACGTCGTCCAGGTCAGCATCGACGACGCCGACATCGCGGCGCTCGAGCGCCGGATCGAAACCCGCTATCAGGCCGCGCAGGGTGACGCGTTCGGTACGCAATGGCGCGATGAGGGCTTTTGGCTGCTGCTGCCGATTGCACTGCTCAGCCTGCTCTGGTTCCGGCGCGGCACCACGGTGGCCTGGGTTGTCGCCTTCGTCTGTCTGTCGCACGTGTCATCCGCGAGGGCGGAGGAGCCGCGCCGTTTTGCCGATCTGTGGCTGACGCCGGATCAGCAAGGACGCATCGCGTTCGATCGCGGTGACTATGCGACCGCGGCCAAGCGCTTCTCCGATCCGATGTGGCGCGGCATCGCCGCCTATCGTGCGTTCGACTTTCTGACGGCTGCGCAGGAATTCGCGCATGTCGAGACGCTCGAGGGACGCTTTGCGCTGGCTAACGCCCAGGCGCAGAACCACGCCTATGAGAAGGCGATCGCCGCCTATGACGAGGTTCTGAAGGTCGCGCCCGGCCATGTCGCCGCGAAGACCAACCGTGCCATCGTGGTGGCGGCGCTGAAGGCGAAAGAAGAGAAGCGGAAGAAGCAGGAGCAGGACGACAGCGCGCCGCCGGACGAGAAGGCCGACGAGATGCGGGTCGACCCGACCCAGAAGGGCGGCAAGCGGATCGAGGTGAAGCCGACGGATCTCACCACGGCCGGCGCCGCCGAAGCCTGGATGCGTCAGGTCCAGACCACGCCGGCTGACTTCCTCAAGCTGAAATTTGCGATCCAGGACGCGACGCGGCCGGCGGGGACGAAGCCATGAGGCACCCGCTCGCCGCCGTAGCCCTGATGATCGGACTGCTGATGCCCTGCGCGGCGCTCGCCCAGCAAACCGCGCCGGAGCCGATCCTGCGGGTGACGATCGATCCGCCGCGCGTCGTGGTGGGGCAGGCGGCCACGCTGCGGATCGACGTGCTGGCGCCGAACTACATGACGGCGCCACCCGAGCTGCCCGACTTCCAGGTCCGCAATGCCGTGACCCGTCAGTTGCGGAGCATCAATGAAAACGAGCAGCGGGACGACCTCACCTATGCCGGCGTCCGGTTCGAATTCGCCATCCATCCGCAGGAGCCGGGCAGCTACGCGATCGCCGGCCAGGCGATCACCATCAAATACGCCGCCGAGCCGCCGGCGACGCGCGAGGCCACGCTCGCGCTGCCGCCGATCGCATTTGAGGCCTTCATCCCGGACGCGGCCTCCGCCCTGCAGCCGTTCCTGGCCGCGCGCAATCTGTCGATCGAGCAGACCGTCAACCGTTCGTCGGATCAGCTCAAGACCGGGGACGCCGTGACGCGGACCGTCACTGTCAAGGCCGAAGGCATTCCCGCGATGCTGCTGCCGCCGGTGAAGTTCACCGCGTTCGACGGACTCAAGCTCTATCCTGCGCAGCCGTCGCTCCAGGACAAGACCGACGGGCGCACCGATGTGCTGTCCTCGGCGCGCACCGACAGCGGCGTCTACATGCCCGAGAAGGCCGGCGACTATGTGCTGCCGCCGATCGACCTGCGCTGGTGGAACACCGGCGCGCAAAGCATCGATGTGGCGCATCTCGACCCGGTGACGCTGCACGTGGAGGCGAACCCCGCAGCCGGCGCTGCGTCCTCCGTCGGCACCTCCGGCCCGCGCCGGTCATGGGGCGCGCTGCGCGATGTCGTCGCCGACCACTGGCTGTCGATCGCGCTCGTGCTCCTGGCGCTTGCCGGGCTCGGCTGGCTGATGCCGCGGATGGTGCGGGCGATCGCGGCGCGTCTTCGCCGGCGTCGCGAGGCCTATCTCCGCTCGGAAGCGTTCGCCTTCAGCGAGCTGCGGCGCGCCGCGCGCCGTGGCGATGCCAAGGCGGTCTACTTCGCGCTGCTCGACTGGCTGCAGCGGTTCGAGCCGGTCGCGCCGCAGCATACGGTCGAGGCGTTCAAGGCCGTCGCCCATGATGCCGCGCTCGATGACGAGATCGGCGCGGTCGAGCGCGAGCTGTTCGCGCCGTCTGCCGGCGCGGCGCGCTGGTCACCGCACCGGCTGCTGCGCCACATCGGCGGTGCCCGGCGCAGCATACGACACGAGACGGCGCGCGCCGCAAGGCACAGGGCGCCGGGACAACTCAATCCGGTTGACGATCGTGTGCTGTCGCTCAACCGGCAGAGGAGGCCTGCGAGATGAGCCGCGATGTTGGTGCCTTTGCCGTCTCGAAGAGATTGCTGCTGATTGCGTTGATCGCCCTGCCGCTCAGCGCGCTGGCGCCGGCGTGCGCGCTGAGCCAGGTCGATCCCTTACCGTCCTGGAAAGACGGCGCGGCGAAATCGGCGATCGTCGATTTCGTCGCGCGCGTCACGACACAGGGCGGGCGAGACTTCGTGCCGCCGGCCGAGCGGATCGCGACGTTCGACAATGACGGCACGCTGTGGACCGAGCAGCCGTTCTACTTCCAGCTCGCCTTCGCGTTCGACCGCGTCAAGGCGATGGCGCCGGAGCATCCGGACTGGAAGACGCGGCAACCCTTCAAGGCGCTTATCGAGAAGGACACCAAGGCGCTGGCCGCGAGCGGCGAGAAGGGCCTCTTGCAGATCGTGATGGCGACGCATGCCGGCATGACCACCGATGCGTTCGCAAATCTGGTGCGCGACTGGCTCGCGACCGCCAGGCATCCGCGCTTCAACCGGCCGTATGACAGCCTGGTCTACCAGCCGATGCTGGAGCTACTGGCCTATCTCAGGGCCAACGGCTTCAAGACCTTTGTCGTCTCCGGCGGCGGGGTCGAATTCATGCGGCCGTGGATGGAGCGGGTCTACGGCATCCCGCCGGAGCAGGTGGTCGGCTCGTCCGGCGTGGTGAAATTCCAGATCGGCGCCGACGGTAAGCCGGTGCTGATGAAAGAAGCCAAGGTCGAGTTCATCGATGACGGCCCGGGCAAGCCGGTCGGCATCAACCGGTTCATCGGCCGCCGTCCGATCTTCGCGTTCGGCAACTCCGATGGCGATCTGCAGATGCTGCAATGGACCGTGGCGGGATCGGGCGCGCGCTTCGCCGGTATCGTGCATCATACGGATGCGGTTCGTGAATATGCCTACGACCGGCAGTCGAAGATCGGCAAGCTCGACAAGGCGCTGGATGCCGCCAGCGCGGGCGGCTGGACCGTGGTGGACATGAAGCAGGACTGGAAGGAGATCTTTCCGCCTCTAACCGGCGCCGCGACGGAGGCGAAGCCATGAGCGGCTACGACATCTTCGCCTGGATCGTGCTCGTCATCCTGGTCGCGAGCGCGATCGGCGTGTTCTGCATCGCCGGCTGGCTGCCCGGGCATATCGCCAAGTCCCGCAACCACCCCTATGCGCAAGCGGTGATGGTCGCCGGCTGGATCACCTTGATCTGCGGCTTTGCGCTGTGGCCGCTCGCGTTCATCTGGGCCTATGTCGATGTGCCGGCGCCCCGCCGGGCGGGAGATGCGTGATGGGCGTCGCGATCTTCAACGTCTATCTGGTGCTGCTGTTCTTCTTGGTGCATTTCAAGATCGTGCGCTTCAACCTGTTCTGGAAGGCGTCTCCCTTCATCGTGCTGGTGCTGCTGCTGTTCGGCCTGCTGGTGCCGATGGGCTGGGGCGCGCCGCAGGGCTCGGCGCTGGTCGTGCGCAACGCAGTGTCGATCGTGCCTGACGTCGCGGGCGAGGTGACCGAGGTGCCCGTCGTCGCCAACGTGCCGCTGAAGGCCGGCGACGTCCTCTTCAAGATCGACCCGACGCCCTATGACGCGCAGGTCAAGGCGATCACGGCGCAGCTGAAACTGTCGAAGACGCGGCTTGCGCAGATGACGACGCTTTACGAACGCGACGCCGGGCGCGGCTTCGACGTCGAGCAGCGGCAGTCCGAGGTCGATCAGCTCAGTGGCCAGCTCGAGGCCGCGCAGTGGAACAGCGACAAGACGGTGGTCCGCGCGCCGGCCGACGGCTACGTCACCAACCTCGCGCTGCGCAAGGGCGCTCGGGTCGCGAACCTGCCGCTGTCGCCGGTGATGGCGTTCATCGACACCTCGAACACCATCATCGGCGTCGAGATCAATCAGATCGATGCGCGCTACGTTGCGCCCGGGCAGGAGGTCGAGGTCACCTTCAAGTTTGCGCCCGGGCAGATCTACACGGGCAAGGTCGAAAGCGTGCTGCAGGCGATCGCGACCGGTCAGGCCACGACCTCGGGCACCGCCGTCCTCCCGAAGGCGATCGAGGCGGTGCCGTTCGTCGTGCGCGTCAAGCTCGATGATGCCGCGTTCGCCAACCGTCTGCCGGCCGGCTCGACCGGAACGGCGGCGATCTACACCGACCATCTGAAGCCGACCCACGTCGTGCGCCGCGTGATCCTGCGGCAGCTCGCGATCGTCAATTATGTGAATCCGTTTTGAGTGATGGAGATTGTCATGAAGCCATTGATCGCCGGAGGACTTGCGCTGATGATGGCGACCGTATCGGCATATGCCCAAACGCCGTCCAGCGATGATCTGAATCGCCGCCTGATCGAACGCCGCGCTGTCGAGGCCGTGATCTGGGGCATTCCCGCGGTCAACACCGACCTGATGCGGCAGGAGATGCTGACCAGGACGCCGGGCAAGGTGGGGCAGGTGATCTATTGGGGGCGTCCGCTTGATTGGCACAACCAGACGCTGACGCCGAATCCGGACGCGCTGTACTTCATGACGTTCTTCGACACGCGGAATGGTCCGATCGTGCTCGATCTCCCGCCTAACGATACGAACGGATCGTTCAACGGCAATATCGTCACGGTCTGGCAGATGCCGCTCGAGGATGCGGGCCTGCTCGGCGTCGACAAGGGTGCCGGCGGCAAGTTCCTGATTCTGCCGCCGGGTTACAACGGCCCGAAGCCCGACGGCTACATCGCGCTGCAGTCCGACACGTTCGGCGGCTACATGCTTCTGCGCTCCAACCTCAAGAGCCACGGCGATGCCGACGTCCAGGCCGCGATCGCCTACGGCAAGCGCATGAAGGTCTATCCGCTGGCGCAGGCGGCCAGCCCGCCGGCGACGGTGTTCAGCGACGTGAAGGACATCGATTTCGATTCCACCATTCGCTACGATGCGGCTTTCTTCGAGCATCTGAACCGGATCATACAGGACGAACCGTGGATCGACCGGGATCGGGTGATGATCGATAGCCTGAAGTCAATCGGCATCGAGAAGGGGAAGCCGTTCGCTCCGTCCGAGGCGATGAAGGCGGTGCTTGCTTCGGCGGCGACGGAGGCGGGTGCGTGGCTGGCGGCGAAATACGACGCCGGCCTGCCGCCGTTCTTTTCCGAGACCAGCCGCTGGACCTTCCCGGCGCCGCCGGATGTCGTCAAGGCCTACGCCGACGGGTTCGCCGATCCGAACGCATACCCGACCGACAGCCGCGCTCTCGCTTACAGCTACGCCTATATCGGCATCAAGCGCCTGGGCGCCGGTCAGTTCTATGCGATCTCGATCCGCGACAAGGCGGGCGATGCCTTCGACGGCAGCAAGACCTATCGCCTCAACGTCCCGGCCAATGTTCCGGTCGAACAATACTGGTCGGTGACCGCCTACGATCGCGCGACCCATGCGTTGATCAAGAACGTCGCTCGGGCCAGCCGGTCCTCGCAAATCCCCGACCTGAAGAAGAACCCGGATGGATCGGTCGACATCTATATCGGGCCGGCGGCTCCGGCGGGACAGGAGACGAACTGGCTGCCGACCGATCCCGCGCGCAAGTTCGAGCTGATGGCGCGCTTCTACGCGCCGAAGAAGGAATTTTTCGACAAGGTGTGGAAGCTGCCCGACGTCGAGCGGATCGCCACCACAACAGGCGGTTCAACGAAATGAAGCGCCGGGAATCAGTTATCGGTACAACAGGGAGTTGCGTGATGAAGGTCCGTCTCTTGCTCGCCACCGCCGCCATTGGGCTCGTTTGCGTTATCCCGGCGTCGGCGCAAACCCAAGCGCCTTACGCGTTCGAGCGCGGCTATCCGACGGCGGATACGACCAGGCGCGCACGCGATGACGCCGACTTCCAGCGGGCGATCACCGCCTATCGGTTCTGGTATCCGACCGTGTCGGTCGAAGGCATCTTCAACGGCAACCGTGATGTCGGCATCAAGGACGGCGAGAAGATCGGCATCGCCGCCGCGGGCCCTCGTCAGGTCGGTTTCACGCTGAACTCTGATACGCCCTATGGCTCCGGCGTGATCGACGTGAGCAAGGGGCCGGTCGTCATCGAGATTCCGCCCGGACCTTATATTGGCCTCGTCAACGACCACAACCAGGGCTGGGTGCTTGATATGGGGTTGCCCGGGCCCGATGCCGGCAAGGGCGGCAAGCATCTTGTGCTGGCGCCGGACTACAAGGGTGCGGTGCCGGCCGACTATCACGTGGCGCGCTCGAAATCCTACAAGAACCTGCTGGCGATCCGTGCGCTGCCGGTGGGCGGCGACGTCAACAAGGCGATGGATGCGTTGCGTGCGCTAAAAGTCCATCCGCTCGGCAGCAACCGCAATCTCGCAGTCGTCGATACGACCAAGGAGAAGCTGGACAGCTCCTCGTTGCGCTGGGAAGACAACGGTCAGTTCTGGCAGGTGCTCAAGCGGATTGTCGACGAGGAGCCGATCGTTCCGTCGTTCCTGCCGATGTATGGGCTGCTGTCCGAACTTGGCATCGAGAAGGGCAAACCGTTCGCGCCCGACGCGCGCATGACCGACATCCTCGCGCATGCGGCCAAGGCTGGGCGCGACCAGATGCTGGTGTCTGCCTTCGACAGCGCACGGCCCGATCGCATCAACTGGCCGGATCGCAAATGGGAGTGGGTCGGCCTGACGCCGGGCAGCGCGCAATTCGAGACGCCGGCCGGCATGGATCTCGAGGCGCGCGACCGCTGGTTCGCGCAGGCGATCGTCACCTCACCGGCGATGTTCCGCCGCACGGCGGGCGCTGGTTCGCTCTACTGGATGAGTGTGCGTGACAACAACGGCGCCTTCCTCGATGGCGGCAAGAACTACACGCTGAGCATGCCGCAGCCGGTGCCCGGCAAACTGTTCTGGTCGGTCACCGTCTATGACACGGCGACGCGATCGCAGGTGCAGACCGATCAGGATCGTGGCGCGCTGCGCTCGATGTTCGAGCTGAAGGACATCAAGGGCAGCGCACCGGCGCAGCTCTATTTCGGCCCTGACGCGCCCACAGGCCACGAGGCGCACTGGATCAAGACACAACCCGGCAAGGGTTGGTTCGCCTATATTCGTATCTATGGGCCGGAAGCAGCGGCCTTCGACAAGAGCTGGAAGCCGGGCGACTTCACCGAGGTGAAGGCTGCCACGGTCGGGAGCATGAAATGATGCTGCGGAATTTCCTCTTTGGTGGCGTCCTTTGCCTCGTGGGCCAAAGTGCATCGCTCGCGCAATCGCCGGTACCCGTCACGGTCGACAATTTTGCCCGCGCCGAGTCCGATCTCTATCTGGGCAATCTCGCCAAGGGGGTCGGCCTCGGAAAGCTCAACCATCGCCGCGAGCCGGCCAGCATCGACAACCAGACCGTCATCCGGCTCAACCGCGATACGCTCTATACATCAGGGGTGTTCGACCTCGACGCCGGGCCGGTGACGATCACGATGCCGGACCCTGGCAAGCGCTATATGGCACTGCAGGTGATCAGCGAGGATCATTATGTGCCCGCGGTCTATTACGGTGCCGGCAAGCGCACGCTGACGCGCGACAACGTCGGCACACGCTACGCGGTGGTCGGAATTCGGACGCTCGTCAATCCAAACGATCCGAAGGATCTCGAACAGGTCCACGCGCTGCAGGATGCCATCAAGGTTAGCCAGAAAGGCACCGGCAAGCTCGAACTTCCGAACTGGGACCCCGCCAGCCAGAAAGCCATTCGCGAAGCGCTGCTTGCGCTCAATGATTACACCGGAGGCTTTGCGCATGCTTTCGGACCCAAGGGGCACGTCGATCCTGTCAGGCATCTGATCGGCACGGCCGCCGGCTGGGGCGGCAATCCCGACAAGGACGCCACCTATCTGAGCATCACGCCTACGAAGAATGATGGCACGACGGTCTACAAGCTGACCGTCCGCGACGTCCCGGTCGACGGCTTCTGGTCGATCAGCGTCTACAACGCCAAGGGATATTTCGAGAAGAATTCCTACGACGCCTACACGCTGAACAATATCACCGGCGCGAAGGGCCCCGACGGCTCCGTCGCGGTCCAATTCGGCGGCTGCGACGGCAAGATCCCGAACTGCCTGCCGATCACCAAGGGCTGGAACTACACGGTCCGGCTCTACCGGCCGCGGGCGGAAATCCTGAACGGCAAATGGAAGTTCCCGGAGGCGCAGGCGGTCAACTGAAGCGCGCGCGAATCCGCTACGATGCCTTGAACGAAGTGGGGAGATCAGGATGAGGATGGTCAAGAATCACAGGTGCGCCGCACTGGGCATAGCTGGCGCACTCGCGCTGTCGGCAGCGCCGCGCGCGGCGTTGGCCGATTCCGGCGGGGTCAGCTTCTGGCTGCCCGGCGCGTTCGCAAGCCTGACCGCCGCACCGGCCATGCCCGGCTGGGCGTATGAGACGATCTACATTCACCTCGACCAAAGCGCCAACGCGGGCAAGAATTTCGTCATCGGCAACCGCGTGCCCGGATCGGTCGTGGCCGGTCTCAACGCGCATGCCGACGTTCTCGTGGAAGGATTTACCTACACCTGGGCTCAGTCGGTGCTTGGAGGCCAGGCCGCCGTAACCTTCCTTACCGCGCCGGGAAATATCGGCGTCGGCGTGGACGCGACGCTGACGGGGCCGCGGGGCAATACGGTCTCGGGCGTCGCAACCGACAACCGCAACACGGTCTCCGATGTCTTCTACCAGGGCACGCTGAAATGGAATCAGGGTGTCAACAACGAGATGTTCTACATCTTCGGCAACATCCCGAGCGGGACCTATGACAGCAGCCGCCTCGCCAATCTCAGCTTCGGATTCACTGCGATCGATGTCGGCGGCGCCTATACCTATCTCAATCCGGAAACCGGCCAGGAGTTCTCGGTGCTGGCGGGCGTCACCTACAACGGAATGAACAAGGATCTGCAGTACCAGAACGGCATCGACTTTCACGTCGACTGGGGACTTTCGAAGTTCGTCGCCAAGAATGTGCATGTCGGTGTCGCCGGCTACTATTTCCAGCAACTCACCGGCGACAGCGGTGCCGGCGCGACGCTCGGTGATTTCAAGGGACGCGTCGCCGGCATCGGTCCGCAGGTCGGATTCATCCTTCCGGTGGCCGACGGCTATCAGGGCTATCTGAACCTTCGTGGCTACAAGGATTTCGCCGCAGAGAACCGGCCGGAAGGGTGGACGGCGTGGGTGACGTTCCAGCTCTCGCCGGCCGCGCCGGCTACTACACCGACGAAGCCGATCGTGCGCAAATATTAGCGGAGGCGAACGACGAGCTCGATGAGTGATGCGCGCGAGACCGGCCGGGGGCCGGTTCGTATCGGCTTCCGCACCTCGATCATCACGGTGGTCATCGCCGCGGTGCTGGTGGTCGGACTGACGCTGGTCTATCTCAGTTTCAGGCGGGTCTCGTCGATCACGCAGATGGCCGCGAGCACCTTCATCGACAAGGTGGGGCAAATCGGCGCCGATCGCATCGACGCGCAGTTCAAGAATGTGCGCGACAACCTCGAGATCCTGGCAGGAATTCCGGCCATCCAGGAGGCCGACGTCGCCGACAATGTCAGGCTCTACGCCCTGCTGGCCTCGATGCTGCGCAACAATCCGCAGATCTTCAACCTCTATGTCGGGTACGAAGACGGCTCCTTCCTTGAGATGGACGTCATCGATCGCGCCAAGCCGCAATTCCGCACGGCGCTGAATGTCGCCGCCGACGCCGTCTACCGCGTCGTCGTCATTGCCCGCTCCGGCGCGGCCGCCGCGGCGCCGGTGACGCTGTTCCTGTCCGAAAACCTGACCAAGGTCGCCGAGGTGGCGGGGCCGCACAGCTACGACCCGCGGCGGCGTCCCTGGTATGTCGATGCCTTAAAGGATCGCAAGACGCTGCTCACCGGGCCTTATGTGTTCTACGCGACCGGGGAGCCCGGCTACACGCTGCGCACGCCGCTGAGGGAGGGCCGCCGCGGGGTGGTGGCCGCTGACCTGCTGCTCAATCGCCTCGAGGAGATGCTGAGCCGGCAAAAGCTCGGAAAATCGGGACTGGCCTTCCTGTTCAACGACGCCGACCGCATCGTCGGCCATCCCGAGATGCGCGAGCTGATGACGGAACGCAGCGACGCACTGCCCCGGATCGACGTCCTCAAGCTTCCCGGCCTGTCCGCGGCGATCCAGGCCTGGCGCACCGACGGGCTCGCCCAGCAGTTCTTCACCGACGCCGACGGACGGACCCTTGTCGCGGCCTTTCACCGCATCGAGACGGCCGGTGCGGCCAACATCCACCTCGCGGTGGTCGCCCCGCTCGACGAGTTTTTCGCCAAGATCATCTCGGAGCGGCGCGCGCTGTTCGCCATCGCGCTCGGCTTTGTGATCGCGATGCTCCCTTTCGCGTTCTGGCTCGGCTCGCTGCTCGCCCGGTCGCTGCGTGAGCTGGCGCGGCAGACCGACGAGATCCAGCGCTTTCAACTCGCCGACCGGCCGCGGATGCAATCGGCCATCGACGAGATCGATGAACTGGGCCGCTCGGTGTTTACGATGCGCACCGTCGTACGCAACTTCTCGAGCTTCATTCCGCAGCCGATCGTCCGTCAGCTGATGCAGTCCGGAGCCTCGCTGCAGCTCGGCGGCATCAGGCGCGAGGTCACGGTTCTCTTCACTGACGTCGCCGACTTCACCGCGAAGACCGAGAAGGCGGACCCCTCGCAAGTCATGATCTTCACCTCGCGTTATTTCGCCGCGATGTCGGAGGCGATCATGAAACACCATGGCACCATCGACAAGTTCATCGGCGACGCCGTGATGGCACTGTGGAACGCGCCGGACGAGGATCCCGATCACGTCGTTCATGCCTGCGAGGCCGTGCTGGACTGCGTTCACCGCAATGCCGAGCTCAACCGGGCTTTCCGCAGCGAAGGCTGGCCGGCCTATGGCACGCGGTTCGGCCTGCATCTCGGCGATGCCGTGGTCGGCAATGTCGGCTCCGCCGCCCGCATGAGCTACACCGCGCTCGGCGCCACCATCAATCTGGCCTCGCGTCTCGAAGGCCTCAACAAGAACTACGGCACGCAGGTCCTGGTGAGTCAGCCGTGAAGGCGCGTGCCGAACACAGATTCGCGTTCCGCAGCGTCGACCAGATCCGGCCGAAGGGCTTTGCCGACGCGATCACGGTCTACGAGCTGTGCGGCGAACGCGGCGATTCGGAGCTGACGTTCTGCACGCGCTGGGAAGCCGTCTACAGTTCGATCCGGTACGCGGAGCCCGCCGCGGCGGCGCTGCGCATTGCCGATTTCCTGGTCGAGTACCCCTGGGATTGTGTCGCGCAGTACCATGCCGAACGGCTGCGCAACGCGGTTCAGCAACCGTTGCTTGATCTACCGGTGCCCTGAGATGCAGGGAGAGGAATTAGATCCGACCCTCGATCTTCCAGGGCCGCTTCGGTCGTCGATCGAGATTGCGCGATCGCCGATGCGATCGTTTCGGCCGCCCCCGCAACAGGGGCGCGTAACGCCGGTGGCTAGGCGGCCATCAGTTGCTGAAGCGCAACAGCCTGCTCACGGGTCTGGAATGCGATGGCGGTGTGGGTAAAGCCCGACGAGGCCTGGGTCTGCGCGATATGATTGAGGACCTCGTTGCCCTTGACCACGTGAAGATCCATTCCCTGGCCGGCCGGGAAAATCCCCAGAACGACGTCGTAGGCCTCGATGATGGCCTTCAAGGCGCCACCCTTGTCTTCCGACGCGTCGATAAAGATACGAACATCCGCGGCGATACTACGAAGTTCGTCAAAGTCGATCACTGGAAGTCTCCCATACGCAACTCACTGATCGATCCTAGCTACAACTTGCTTACTGAAACATAAATTACGCGGGTTCCTCACCGGACAAGTGTTGCTAGGCGCCGGTCGGCGGCCTCCGCTTCGCAATGCGTTTGACCGGCGCATGGGCCGGCACGGCGTTCGAGGTCTGGTCGGCCATGTGGGGAATGCGGTGCTCGATATGCGCCACGACCCGGAAGAAGCTCTCCAGCGCCTTGGCGTCGAGGCCGGCCGTGAGGTTGCTGTGCCGGCGCAGGATTTCATCCAGACTGCGATCGAGCAGCGCCACGCCTTGCGCTGTCAGCCGAATCTCGGTCCGGTTCCGGGCGTTGCCTCGCACCGGCGTCAGCTCGATCAGGCCCTTTTTCTTCAGCGAGGCCGTCTCGCGGCTGACGACGGCCTTGTCCAGTTGCGCATTGGTCCAGATGTCGTAGGCGCTTGCCGGTTCATGCTCCCTGAGAAAGGACAGCACCCGCCATTCCGCGAGCGATACGCCGTAGGCTTGCGGGAAGAAGGCATTGGCATTGGCGCGCAACTTCGCGACCAGGCTGGACAGCACCGTGGGCACGTAACGTTCGAAATCGATCACCAGCTCCGAGCCCGTGTTCCCTTGCGCGGCGCGGCGCGGGTCAGGGGCTCTGTTGCGGTTTGCGCCAGTCCGGCTCTTCATTCTTTCACGAGTTGAGTGCGCGCGATCAGGACCAACGCCGCCGCGACCAGGAGAACGCCTGTTACCACGAGGAATCCGGTGGTGAAACTGCCCGAGGCGTCCTTGGCGCGTCCGATCACGATCGGGATGGTGGCGCCTCCGATGCTGCCGATGGTGCTGACCAGGCCGATCGCGCCCGGCGCGCTCTGCCGCGACATGTAGGACTGGGGAATAGTCCAGAACACGGCCTGCGTACCATAGACACCGACATTGGCAACCATGAATCCGATGATGATCCAAACCGGCGATGTTGAAAAGGCCGCCATCGCGAAGCCGGCCGCTGCGATCACGAAGGTCATGGCCGCATAATAGAAGCGCTCACCGACATGGTCGGAGTGCCGCGACAACGCGATCATGCCGATCAGGCCGGCGACGGGCGGGATCGCGGTCACGAAACCGACCTGTGAATTCGGCAGCCCGAACGACTTGATGATTTGCGGCAGCCAGGGAAACAGCGAAGCCAGGCCGCAGAACAGGCCGAAATTGCACAGGCCGAACAGCAGCACCATCGGCTTGGTGATGGTCCTGAGCACGCCTTCGGCATGCACCACCCCGGTCGCCTTGGCGTCGCGCTCCAGCGCGCTGGTCAGCCAGTTGCGCTGCGCCGTCGACAGCCAGCTCGCCTGCTGCGGGCGGTCGGTCAGATAGAAGATGCCGACGATCCCGAGAATGACGGGCGGCAGGCCTTCGAGGATGAACAGCCATTTCCAACCCGAGATGCCGAACACCCCGTTCAGCTCGAGGATCGCGCCGGAGATCAGCGAGGCGAAGATATAGGAGATCGGCACCGCATAGTTGAACATCGCGTTGTAGCGGGCGCGGTAGCTGAACGGAAACCAGAGGCTCAGCAGCAGCATCACCCCGGGAAACAGGCCGGACTCGGCAAATCCGAGGAAGCCGCGGAATGCATAGAGGCTGAGCGGGCCCTGCGTGAATGCCATCAGCATCGTAGCGATGCCCCACAGGATCGCGATCCGCGTCAGCGTGACGCGCGCGCCGTATTTGCTGAGGATGAGATTGCTCGGGATCTCGAAGATGGAATAGGTGAAGTACATGATGCCGACCGCGATGCCGAACTTCTCGGCATTGAGCCCGAGCTCCTTGTTCATCTGCAGCGCGGCAAAGGAGATGTTTCCGCGGTCGAGAATGGCGAGGAAGTACATCGCCATGACGAACCACATCAGGCGCAGCGCGACTTTGCGGATTGTGGTGCGTTCGATCTGCGGATCGGCGGTCGTCATCGCCGCCTTGTCCATCACGACTTCGGTCATCCCTGTTTCCCCCGATTCTTGATTTTTGATGGTCGTCTTATGCGGGCAGGCAAACTTCGAGCCTGTCGCCTGTCACACGTACCGGATAGGTCCGGATGTCGATCTCGACGGGGCTGGTCAACGCCTCGCCGGTCCTGATGTCGAAGCGGCCCATATGCAGCGGGCATTCGATCTCGCAGCCCTCCAGAATGCCGTCGGACAGCAGCGCCTCCGCATGCGTGCAGATGTTGCTCGTGGCGTAGTACTCATTGCCGACGCGATAGAGCGCGATGTGGTGGCGGCCGATTTCGATGCCGTACGGCTCGCCTTCGTTCAGCGCGCTGAGTGCGGCCGCTTCGTGCCAGGTTCCCTGATCGTCCGTCATGTGCCTCTCAAATGCTGTAGAAATCGAGCGCGGTCGGGACGCGGTCGTTGACCAGCGTGATGACCTTGCGCGCGATCTTCCAGGTCTCGCCGTCACGCCGCAGCGTGTGCTCATAGCGCCCGTGCCGCAGATGCTCCTTGGCCATGCGCGGGTCGTAGACGTGGACCGAGAACACCGAATGGCAGGTGATCTGATCAGCGCCGGCTTCCGACGCTTCCAGGTTCGAGATCTGGTGCACGGTGCGCGGCAGCGGCAGCGCGGTGATCGATTTGCGCGACTCGATGCGCGCGATCCGCTCTTCCAGTCCGCGCCGCGCATCGTGGTAGAGCAACGAGACCTGCGTGTCGGGATCATTGGTGGTGGTGTATTCGTCGAGCCAGGCCGGCACCCAATAGACGGCGTTCTCGCTGTACATCGCGACCCAGTCGGCCCATTCGCCGGTGTCGAGCAGGCGAGCCTCGCGAAAGATGACCGCGGCTGCGACCGCGCGGGCATCGGTTTGCTTGATTGCGTCGGCCGCCATCACGCGGTCTCCCCGGCAGCGTGCTGCAGCAGCCTGCGCCACTCGCGATACCCGGGATGGAAATTCGTCTCGCCGCCGAAGCTGGTGGGGCCGAACGACCATTCGGAAGGGGTGATGCCGAGCTCGCGCGTGTGCGCGCTCTCGCCGTGGCCGACCTCCGCGATGCCGCGCAGATAACCCTGCGTGGGCGCGGCGGTCGTCGCGTCATAGCCGGTCTGGCAGAACTCGTACATGACGTTGTCGTCCGAGCTTGCCAGCCCGGAGGCATTGAAGAAATCTTCGTAGTTGCGGATACGAAGCGTGCGCGCCGCGGCACTTTCGCCGACCGGAGCAAGGCAATGCGACACCATCTCGGTCTTGTCGGGTGCCAGCGGCCGCCAGGTTCGCACCTGCGCCGACAGGATGTCGATGACCTGCAGGTTCGGAAAAATCGTGAGGTTGCGCTGGCGCAGCATCCATTTGGCGCGGGTGCTGCCGACGCGCTGCCGCACGGCGTCGAGACCCGCCGGATCCATGCCGAGCGGCCGGCCATAGAGCTGCGTGCGCTTGATCGACCAGTTGACGGCGTGACCGTAATCGAAGCTGAAGCTGCCTTGCCCTTCCTGCTCGCCTTCCGGCTCCGCGGTGAATCCGGCATCCGGTTCGGCGCTTGCATTGCGCTTCTTCAGGATATCGACGTAGGAGCTGTGTGTGGTCGCGAAGTGATAGTAGTCGAGACCGTTCTCGAACTGCAGCTTCCAGTTTCCATCGAACGTGTAGGTGCTGGCGCCCGGCACGAATTCGACCTCACCGCTGTCGCTCTGATCGATGATGAGGTCGAGGAACGCGCGGGTGTCGCCGAGAAATTCCTCCAGCGGCGGAACGTCGGCGGAGAGGCTCGCGAACAGGAATCCGCGATACGAGCCCAGCCGCGCGACCGGAAGAAGGTCGTGATTGCTGTTCGAGAACGACGGCGGATACTGCCCGCTCGCTTCCTCCGTCACGGAGATGTTGCGTCCGCCCGAGTCGTAGGCCCAGCCGTGATAGCGGCAGACGTGAAACTTCTGCCGGCCCTGCTTGAACGGGCAGACGATCGTTCCGCGATGCCGGCAGGTATTGAGGAAGGCACCGACTTTGCCCTCAGCGCTCCGCATCACCAGAATGGGATGCCGGCCGATATGGGTGGTGACGAAATCGTTGGGCCGAGCGACCTGGGATTCCAGGCCGATGAAATTCCACGTGGCCTCGAAGACATATCGCAGCTCGGCGTCGAACACGTCCGGATCGGTGAAGATCCGGCGATCGACTTCAAAGATGCGTTCGCCGGGGCGGTCGTCGATGAGCCGGGAAATCTCGCTCAGCCTTGCCGCATGGGTCTGCGAAGCAGCGTTCATAACGTCCTCCCTTCGACTAACCGCCGGCCGCGAAAAGTCGCCCGCAGAGCCGCTCACGGCTCGCGTCTTTTCACGGCGGGAACAGCCGGCTTGATCGCCAATCTTGGAATGACTCTATAGTTGTCATGACAACTATGGTCAAGACGGATTGGCGGGCCGGGAAGTCGGAGCCGGACGCGGTGGACGGGCCGACCGTCTGGAACGGGCGGCCGGATGCAGCGAATGAGGCCCGCGCGTACAGCGCGGAATCAGCCGATCGTTTGGAGTGGCGTACTCAGGTCTTGCGCGCCGGTGCAGTCAGGATAATTCCCTCATCGATCAGGGCGCGACAGATCTTCTTCAAGGCGGCAATCGCTTCACGCGTGGCCCGGCTCACGGGCCGTCCGCGCGGCAGCGCCAGCACGCGCTCGGCGCGCATCCACGGCAACAGCGCCGCCGACAGCACCCCGGCAGCCACCTCCTGGTGAATGCCGGAGAAGGGTAGCAGCGCGTAGCCGAGGCCAGATGCCACCATGCGTTTCATCGGTGTGCTGTTGTCGACCCGCACTGCGCACAGCATGGTCGACGGGAATGGGTTGCGGCTGAGCGGGGCCACCGCGGACGGCAGGGCGTCGAACTCCTTGCGGGTCAGCCGGCCGCGCTTCAGCAGCGGGTCGCGCGACGCTCCGATCAGGAACACCTGTTCGACGACCAGCGTCTCATAGTCGAGATGGTCGTTGGGGGATGGCGTCGTCACGATCGCCAGATCGAGTTCACCGCGCAGCAGGCGTTCGGACGCGTTCTCAGTCAGGCCCTCGCTCAGTTCGAGCCTCACGCGTGGAAACTGCCTTACGAAGGTCTGGGCCAGCGGCGGGTAGAGGATATCGCCGAGGCTCGGCGGCGCGCCGATCCGCACCGTACCGCTCGGCTCGCGGTTTTCCGTGCGCACCTCGGCCTTGATGTCGTCGATGGTACCGAGCAGCCAGCGCCCGCGCGCGAGCAGCACCTTGCCGGATTCCGTGACCGAGACACCGCGCGCGCCGCGTTCGAGCAAGGCGCCGCCCAATTCCTCCTCGAGTTCCTTGACGTGGCGGCTGAGTGCCGACTGGGCGACGTTCAGCGTGCTCGCTGCGGCGGCAAAGCCGCCACGCTCGGCGACGGCGACGAAATAGCGGATCTGCCGCAGGTCCATGACTGGCACTCCATCTCAAATCGAGATGGATACCATATCAAACATATTCTTGTGAGATACCAAAAAAGGCGCAGTCTCCTCGCAACGATCAAACGGAGGAGAGACGAGGATGGGCATCGCCACCGATGAGGCACGCCAGACGTCCGTATTCATTGCCGGCGGCGGGCCGGTCGGCCTTGCGATGTCGCTGCTGCTCGATCGCTTCGGCATCGACTGCGTGGTGGTCGAGAAGAGCCCGACGACGACGGATCATCCCAAGTCGCGCGGCTGCTGGGTCCGTACCATGGAGATCTTCCGGCAATGGGGAATCGAGCAGGCGATCCGCGACCGCGGCCTGCAGGACAACTCCGACATGTTCGTGTTCCTCGACAGCATCGCGGGACACGAGTTCGGCCGCACCCGGCCCGAACCGAATGTCGGCCATACGCCCGCCTGGAAGAGCCTGGTCGCCCAGGACGCCGTCGAGGAGGAAATCCTGCGGGTGGTCGAAAAGTCCAAACACGCCACGGTGCTGTTCAACACGTCCTGTGAATCGTTCGAGGAGACCAACAGCGGCGTCAACGTCACGACACGGTGCGAAAAAACCGGCGAGGTGACCCATTGGACGGCGACTTACCTGATCGCCGCCGATGGCGCGGGCAGCCAGACCCGGCGCAGCGCCGGGATCGAGATGGTCGGGCCCTCGACGCTGGCGGTGATGTCGAACGAGTATTGGCGTGCCGATCTGTCGCGGCTGCCGATCGCGCGCGAGGCCGCAGGCTTCATCATCGTCCCGGACAAGCCCGACCTGCCGCGCGCCGGCATCCTGAACACCAATGGCCGCGATCGCTGGCTGACGGTGACGCAAATCGGCCTGACCAAGGACGATCGCGAGCGGCCGTGGACCGACCAGGAGTTCATCGAGATCGCGCGCGGCCATGTCGGCATTCCCGATCTCGATGTCACGCTTTTGAACCGCTCGATCTGGCGGGTCAGCATGCAGGTGGCCGAGACCTTTCGAAAGGGCCGGGTGTTTCTGGTCGGCGACTGCGCACACCGCTTTCCGCCGACCGGCGGTTTCGGCCTGAACTCCGGCGTTCAGGACGCGCATAACCTCGCGTGGAAACTGGCCTTCGTGCTGAAGGGCTTTGCGAACGAAAAGCTGCTCGACAGCTATTCCAGCGAGCGACGTCCGATCGCGCAATCCAATGCCAATTTCAGCTACGGCAATCGGCTGAGATTCGGGCTGACCGATGACGCCGTGCGATCGCGCGATCCGGACCGGATCAGGTTCTGGATCAACGACATGGACAATCACCTGCACAGCATCGGGCAGAACCTCGGCCACAATTACGAGGAGGGCGCGGTGATCCCCGATGGCACCGTCGCGAAGGCCTTGAACTCCCGCTACTACACGCCGACGGATCGTCCCGGCGCGCGATTTCCGCATATGTGGCTCGAACCTTCACGCAAGAAATCGACGCTCGACTGGTTCGACAAGCAGTTCACCGTCGTCACGGGGCCGGTCGGCGGCGAGTGGCTGGAGGCGGGGAAGCAGGTGTCGGAGAAGACCGCCTTGCCGCTGTCGCTGAAACAGTTGCCGTCGGCCGATCCGGCGGACGGATTCCAACTGGGCATGCGCGGCGCCGTGCTGGTGCGCCCCGATGGACACGTGGCCTGGCGAATGCCGTGGCTGCCGTCGGATCCGGCGAAGGAATTGGCCGGCGCGCTTTCAACGCTGCTGCATTAGCGGGGACCCCGATGCAATCGTTCGAGTCCAACGGCGTCGTCACGGCGTTTGAGAAAACCGGGCGCGGCGAGCCGATCGTGCTGCTGCATGGCGGCGAGGCCGATCATGCGATGTTCGACGGCCTTGCGCCTGTCCTTGCGGCGAACTTCACGGTGATCGCCTATGACCAGCGCGACTCCGGTGCCACCCGAAACCCTCCGTCGTCCTATTCGCTGGCCGATTTGGCCGACGACGCCGCGGCCTTGGTCGGAGCGCTCGGTTACGATCGTGCCCATGTCTTCGGAACCTCGCTGGGTGGGCAGATCGCGCAGGTGCTGGCGGCCCGTCATCCCGATCGCATCGACCGCCTGATCCTGAGCAGCACCTGGAAGGTCAACAGAAGTCCACTCGACGTCAATGCGGATGTGTTCCGCAAGCTCGCTTCCTGGCGCGCGGATACCATCGCCAATGCGTCGAGGATTGCCGAGTTCTTCTTCCCGCCAGCATACCTGCGGGCGCGACCCGAACTGATCGAGATCTTCCGCGGCTCCAGCCGCGACGAGGGACAGAAGGCGCGCCGCGGCGCCTTGCTTGCGCAGCCTGTCGCCGCCGATCTGACCGGCTTCGATCGCCCGACGCTCTTGCTGGCGGGCGGTGATGACCGGCTGATCCCGAATGCGGAAACATTTGCGCTCGCCCGCGATCTTGCGCGCGTCGAGACGAAGATCATCGCAGGCGTCGGTCATGTCGCGTCGATCCAGGCCCCCGAACGGGTGGCGCAGGCGGTGACGGCATTTCTGAATTCAAACGAGAAGGCGGCTTGACAACAACAGGGGGAGACCATGGCGGAGCAAACGAGCGCAGTGCCGTTCGACGAAGCGCCGGTAACGACGCGCTATTGGCTATCGATCATCATCTTCGCCGTCACCGGCGTGGTCGATTTCTTCGATTTCTTTGTGGTCGGCTTCCTGGTCTCGGTGCTGGCGCCGAAATGGCACCTGACGTTCGGGCAGACCTCGATCATGCTGATGAGCGCCGGCATCGGGGCGATGCTGGGGGCGTTCGTCGCGGGCGTCCTCGCGGATCGTTTCGGGCGCAAGCCGCTGGCGATATCCGGCGTTCTGCTCTGCGGCCTGACCTCGGGTGCGATCGCGTTCATTCCGGAAGACGGCTGGGTTGCGTTTGCGATCCTGCGCTTCTTCGTCGGCTTCGGCCTTGCCGCCGGCGCGGCGGCGGCGGTTCCTGCTATCGTCGAATTCGCGCCGACCCGCCATCGCACGCTGGTCACGAGTCTCGTGGTCGTCCCGGTCGCTTTTGGCGTGCTGTCGGCGTCGGTGACGGCGAGCTTCCTGCTGCCACTGGTCGGCTGGCGCGGATTGGCGGCGGTCGGCTTCCTGCCGATCCTCCTCGGAATTCTGACCATGATCATCATGCCGGAATCGCCGCGCTGGCTCATCAGCAAGGGCCGCGTGCGCGAGGCGCAGGCGAGCATCCGGAAACTCTACCGGGTCGGTGGCGAGTCCTTCGTGCTGCCTGCGCTGCCGCCGGCGAGCCCGGCGACATTTGCCGATCTCTTTGCCGAGCAGCGGCGCTTCTGGCTGACGGTCCTGATCTGGTTCGGCGCCAGCACGGCGAATTACGGCGTGTTCCTGTGGGGGCCGACGATCGTGGCGCTTCTGCTCGGCGTCGCGCCCCAGGATGCGGCAAAGATGTTCATCTATGTCAGCCTCGCCGGCGTGCTCGGCCGGACCGGCTTCGCCTTCCTCGCCCATCGGATCGGCCGCAAGCCCTGTGGTCAGTTGATGGGCTACGGCACCGCGGTTTCGCTGGCGCTCGCCGCCTATTTTCACAACGACTTTGCCGGCTCGGTACCGTTGTTCCTGGTCTTCCTGATCGTCGGCGCCGTGTTCTTCGATGGCGGATTTTCGAACATCGGACCCTATCCGGCGGAAATCTTCCCGGTTCAGCTCTCGGGACGCGCAGTCGGCCTTGCCCAGCTCTCGAATGGGATCGGCAAGATCGTAGGTCCCCTGTGTCTCGCATTGATCGCCGGCGCGGATAATCTCGTGCATCCAAGTGCGACCGCCGCGGCGGTGACGCCGGCGTTCTGCTTTCTTGCCGGCGCGGGCCTCCTGATCGGCCTTGCCTTTACGTTCCTCGGCGTCGAGCCGCACGGGCGCCCGGTGGTTCTGTTTGGCGAAAACGCGAGCGCGAGCGCCGCACCGAAATCGCTGGCCGCAAAACCGGCCGCGGGACAGTGAAAGACGAAAGGTCATACCATGGACAACGCTTTCGACACGATCGCAACGGCGGCGCCGTTCGATACTGCAAAGCTCGATCGGCTGATGGATGAAGCGGGGCTCGACGTCCTGATCGTCACCTCGCGTCACAATGTGCAGTATCTGCTCGGTGGATATCGCTTCTTCTTCTTCGACGTCATGGAGGCAATCGGCACCAGCCGCTATCTGCCGGTGTTCGTCTATCAGAAGGGACACCCAGAAAATTCCGCCTACATCGGCAACCGCATGGAAAAGTTCGAGCACGCGCTCGGACGGATATGGACGCCGATTGTCAAGGCGGAGGCGTGGGGAACGATCGATGCGATCGGCCTCGTCATCGATCATGTGAGGAAGCTCGCTGGCTCCGCCAGGCGCATCGGCATCGAGGCAGGCTTCCTGCCGGCCGATGCCAGGGATCATCTGCATGCCGGCCTTGGCGACGTCGAGTTCCGCGAGGCCCATTTCTCGCTGGAACGTCTTCGTGCCGTAAAGTCTCCGGCCGAACTGGACCGCATCAGAGAGGCTTCCGAACGGGTCGTCGACGCGATGATGGCCACGTTCAAGTGCTGTGCACCGGGCATGACCAAGAACGACGTCGTGGCCCATCTGCGCCGCGAGGAGCAGGAGCGCGATCTGGTCTTCGAATATTGCCTGATTGCCGCGGGCAAGAGCCATAACCGCGCGCCTTCCAGCCAGCGTCTCGTGCAAGGCGACGTGATCTCGATCGATTCCGGCGGAAACTACCGGGGCTATATCGGCGATCTCAGCCGCATGGGCATCCTGGGTGAACCCGACAGCGAGCTGCGCGAGTTGCTGCAGGAAATCGAGGACATCCAGCAGGTGGCCCGCCGCGCGATCCGGCCGGGCGCCATGGGTGGCGACATCATCGCGGCGGGCGAGGCGGCCGTCAAAGCCTCGCCGCATCGCGCCGTGCTCGACTTCACCGCACACGGCATCGGGCTCGTCAGCCACGAAGCGCCGCGCCTGACTGCGACAGGTCCGGTGCCTTATTCGCCGTATGACGCCGACCGGCCGCTCGAACGCGGGATGGTGATCTCGATCGAGACCGCGCTGCTGCATCCAACGCGCGGCTACATCAAGCTCGAGGACACGCTGATCGTCTCCGAATCGGGCTGGGAAGCGCCCGGCGACCATGGCAGGGGGTGGAATTCGGCCCGTCCCATGGCCTGAAGCGGTCAGTGCAGGGCGGCATTTTGGCTAAGCCACGGATTCAGCCGCAGCGCTGGAGGCGTTTGGCAATATTCGGAATACTAGAAATGTACCCCTGAGTTGCCCGACGTGTCAAGTGGCTCGGTCGAGTCTGGCCGCCGCCGGCTACTGTGCATGGGGTTGTTTTCGATATTTTGGCAGCGGCGGTCTTTGCTTCACGCCAGCCTCCCCTCATGCGATGCTTCGAACTGGATGCAGCGGCGGCTCCGTGCCGTCCGCTCGCCGGGTCGGCGCCGACGATGGTAAGGTGCAACCGATATCGATTGCCTCCCCATCGACAGAAGCGACCCGATGACCGCTGCCGCCGACGCACTCCGTGACTACGCCCAAAGCATCCTGACCGCCCGTGTCTACGACGTGGCGGTCGAGACGCCGCTCGATCCGATGCCGCGGCTTTCGGAGCGATTGTCGCGTAACGTGTTGCTGAAGCGGGAAGACTTCCAGCCGATCTTCTCGTTCAAGCTTCGCGGCGCCTACAACAAGATCGTCAGGTTGCCGGACGCGCAGCGAAGACAGGGCGTGATCTGCGCGTCGGCCGGCAATCATGCGCAGGGCGTGGCGCTGTCGGCGCGCAAGCTCGGCATTCCAGCGACGATCGTGATGCCGAGGACGACGCCCGCCATCAAGGTCGAGGCCGTCCGGCGCTTGGGCGGTGACGTTGTCCTGCATGGCGATACGTTCGACGACGCGCAAGCCAAGGCCAGGGAGATCGAGGCTGCGCGTGGCTTGACCTTTGTGCATCCGTTCGACGATCCCGATGTGATCGCCGGCCAGGGAACGGTCGGGATGGAGATCCTGCGCCAGCATCCCGATCCGATCGAGGCGATCTTCGTGCCGATCGGCGGCGGCGGGCTGGCGGCCGGCGTGGCCGCTTTCGTGAAATTCCTCAACCCCTCGATCAAGGTCGTCGGCGTCGAGCCGGCGGACGCTGCGTCGATGGCGGCCGCGCTCGCCAAGGGCAACGTCGTCGCGCTGGATCAGGTCGGACTGTTCGCCGACGGCGTCGCCGTCCGCAAGGTGGGAACCGAGACCTTCCGGCTCTGCCGCGACCTGCTCGACGAGGTCGTCACGGTGGACACCGATGCCATGTGCGCCGCCATCAAGGATATCTTCGACGACGTGCGATCGGTTGCCGAACCGTCCGGCGCATTGGCGCTCGCCGGCCTCAAGGCCTACGCCGAGCGCGGCGCGCTCAGTGACGGAAGTCTGATTGCCGTCAACAGCGGGGCCAATCTGAATTTCGACCGGCTGCGTACCATTGCCGACCGCGCCGAGGTCGGCGAACATCGCGAGGCGCTGCTTGCCGTGACCGTGCCGGAGAAGCCGGGCAGCTATCGGCACTTCATCCGCATCCTCGGCTCGCGCGCGATCACGGAATTCAACTACCGCTTTGCCGAGACCACCGCGCCGGCGCAACTGTTCGTCGGCATCGCGCTGAGCCGCGGCGAGGCCGAGAAGCGGGAGGTCATGGAGCTGCTTCGGCGCGAAGGCTATCCGATCCTCGATTTGAGCGAGAACGAGATGGCCAAGGACCATGTGCGCTACATGGTGGGCGGTCGCGCTCCGCTGCTCAAGGACGAGGTCATCTACCGCTTCGAGTTTCCGGAGCGTCCGGGCGCGCTGCTGAAATTCCTCGAGAGCCTGGCGCCCGACTGGAATATTTCGCTGTTCCACTATCGCAATCACGGCGCCGACTATGGGCGCATCCTGGCGGGGATCGAGGTCAAGCCTCACGAGCGCGCTCGGTTCGTTCAGGCGCTGGATGCGCTCGGCTATCCCTACTGGAACGAGAGCGAAAATCCGGCCTATCGCCTGTTTCTTTCCGCCGAGAAGGGATGAAGCACCGAGTGGCTCTGTCGACCAGCGGTCAGCGATCGGCCGTCAATTGCTGGCGATAGCGCTCGGCGTCCCAATTCAGCAGCGCATGCTCGTTCTCTGCCGTCAGATAATTGACCCGTGCGGTCAGGGGCAGGCGGCAGGTGACCAGTGCGAGGCAGCTCAGCATGGCCTCCGCGCCGTCGCTCGCATCGTCGCGGATAAGGCTGCCGAGGTCGGGGACGAGGAGGGCAACCGGCGGCGGCAGTCCGTTCGCAGTGGTCTGTGCGATCATGGCGCTCAGCTTCTCGCGATGCTCCAGGACCGGCAGGCCCGGGCCAAGGAAGACGACATGATCGGGATACAACGAGCCGCTGGTCGCGATCGCGCGGCTGTAACGGTCGGTGGCAATGTCGTGGCCGCGAGGATCCCGCGGCAGGCGATAGTTGCTGCCGGCGCAGATCGTGCGGAGCGCGTCATGATCTGCCGAGGGCGCGCTGCGCTGCTCGAGGGCGAGACGTAGCTCGACATCGGCGACCAAAGCCTCCGCCGCGTCGCAGCTGGCTGCACCGACCACCAGGCCGTGATTGCCGAGGATCAGGACGTCCACCGTATCATCGGCGATCGCGTCGCTGACGGCGCGTGCGAGCGGCAGCCCCGGGTGATGATAGTCGAGGTAACGCCAGGCCAGTCCGTCCAGGCGCCGGGCAAATTCGTCGCGGGCGTCGGTGCGCACCGCCCATCCGATGGTGTTGACGGAATGGACGTGCAGCACGATCCGCTGCGGCATCAGCGCATGCAGCGAAGCCTCGATCGAGGCGCGCAGCGTCGTCCCGGCGTTCGGCGCCAGCGGCACGCGTTCGTCGCCATGCAGCAGCGCCGCGCGCGCGGCCGACAAGGCGACCGGCACGAAAATCTCCTTGTCCTCGGCATCGGCGAGCCAGGTCCCCGACGCCTTCACCCACAGCACGTCGCCATCCTTGACCGACGAATTGCCGCCGGCGCCTTGCACCAGCAGGATATTCCTGCCGACGCGTGCCGACATGCGGCGCAGTTCATCCAGCATTTGAGGCGGTCGCATCGGGGCTGTTCTCACCAGGTCAGATGGTCCATCGTCCAGTGCGGCATCCGCGCCGCTGTGCCGGCCACGGTCTGGATCGCCCGCGGCAGATCGCTTGCCTGCGCAAGCGTCGCGCGGTGGGCGCCGGAGCCGATCAGCAGGGTCAGCATGCCGGCGGTGCGTCCGCCGGCGATATCGTGATCGAGGGAGTCGCCGATGACGAGGATCCGGTCCGGCGGCGGCCGTCCCAATTGGTCGAGCGCGGCGGCAAACATCGGCGGATGCGGCTTGCCGACGAACAGCACGGTGCCGCCGAGCGAATGGTAGAATGCGGCGAGCGCGCCGGGCGCGGGGATCAGGCCCGCGACCCCGAACATCACGAGATCGGGATTGGCGCACAGCATCGGCAGTCGGCGTGCGGCAGCGGTTGCCAGCGGCTCACGCCATCGCTCGGGCTCGGCCGCATCATCGTCGAGACCGCCGAGCAGGATGAAATCGGCCTCGCGCATGTTCGAGACCACCACAAGGTCGGTGCCGTCGACGATCGAGCGGTCACCGTCGCGCGAGATCAGGAAGCAGGCCCGTCCGAGCTCGGCAAAGGGAGCCTGCTCGCGCGCATGCAGGCCGCGCCAGGTGACCTCGCCCGAGGACAACACGCCGTCATAGGCATCGGGCGGCAGGCCGAGCGTCGCGAGCCGCCGCTGGTTGCTGCCGGCGCGCTTGCCGGAATTGGACAGGATCAGGATCCGTTTGCCGGCTTCGCGCAGCCGCGCCACGCACTCCAGCGCCGCGGGGAACACCGCCAGCCCCTCATGCAGCGTGCCCCACTGGTCGAGCAGCACATGATCGAAGCGGTCGGCGATGGCGTGAAGGCCGGCGATCGCGGTCGCGTCGGCCTTCATGACGGGCCTCCGTTCAGCGCGAGCAGCGCGGCGCCGTAGCTTGCTTCGGTCTGCTCGGCGACCGAGACGGGAACGCCGAGAACGCGGTGCCGGATGCTGGTCCAGGCGTCGTTCTTCGCGCCGCCGCCGATGGCGATGACGCGGCGCAGGCGCGGCGCACCGAGCCGCGCCAGCTGGCGGTAGGCGAGGGCTTCCACCGAGGCGATGCCCTCGAGCAGACCCTGGAAGAAGCGGCAATCTTCCGCAGGACGCGGCGTGACCCGCGCGGCCAACGCTGGATCGGCGATCGGAAAGCGTTCGCCGGGTTTTGGCAGCGGATAGTAGTCGAGCCCGGTCGGCTGGTCCGGCGTCAGCTGCGGTGTCAGCCGCTCCATCTCGGCGGCGGTGAAATGCACCAGCAAAGCGGCGCCGCCGGAGTTCGAGGCGCCGCCGGCAAGCCAGCGCTCGCCGAGCCGGTGCGAATAGACGCCTTGGTCGGCCGCGAAGATCGGCTGGGTCGCAAGCTGCTTCACCACCAGCGTGGTGCCGAGCGAGGTGACGGCATCGCCCGGCTGGTCGGCGCGCGTCGCGATGAAGGCCGCAACGCCATCGGTGGTGCCGGCGGAGACCTGCGCCGTGAGCGGCAGTCCTAGCGACCGCGCGATCTGCGGATCCATCTCGGAAAATGGCGTGCCCGGCACCAGCACTTCGGGGAGCAGATCGTCGCGCACGCCGAGCTGTTCGAGCCAGGATGGCCAGGCGCGCGCGACCGGGTCGTAGCCGAGCTTCAGCGCGTTGTTCTCGTCGCTGATGCCATGATGGTTCGCGAGCCGGCCGGCGATCCAGTCCGCCTGGTGAACGGCGTGGCGCGCATCGCCGACATAGCCGTCATTCTGCAGATAGAGCAGCTTGGCGAGCGCGCTGCTCGCGCCATGCGCGCCGCTCTCGCGCGGAGCGACCGCCGCGACGCGCGTCGCCTCACGCGTGGCGCGGGCATCATTGTACATCAGCCCCGGCGAGCAGGGGCGGCCGGCGGCGTCGACCAGCAGCAGCGTGCCCGACGTACCGTCGACGACGATGCGCGTGACGTCGCCGAGAGCGACGGTCTCGCCGAGCTTGCGGATGGCCGCCGTCGCGGCTTGCCACCACAGCTCCGGTGTCTGGTCGATGGCGTTGCCGTCGACGCGCGGGGCAGCCAGCGCGACGGACGCAAAGCCGCGGATGGCGGCCTGCGCATCGATTGCACAAGCGCGCACGCCGCCGGTTCCGACGTCGATGCCGAGATACAGACCTCCCATGCGACCTCATCAGCTCTCTGGTGCGCGCGCGACGACATTGGTTGCGCTGCAGCACGTTTGGGGGATTGACGCCCCGTTCGGCCTCTGCAATTTTTTGCAGGACGTGAAGAAATTTGCAAGCGGACTTTTCCTGATATGGCACCCCCGCCCGACAGGCTGCCGGTGATCGACGGCGAGGCGTCGCTCGCGACGCGCGCAGCGTGGCTGTATTTCGCGGCGGGGCTCACCCAGTCCGAGGTCGCCGACCGCCTCAACATCCAGAGCACCAAGGCGCATCGCCTGATCGCCCGCGCCAGCCGCGAGGGCATGATTCGTGTGTTCGTCGAGGGACCGGTCGCCGAATGCGTCGCGCTGGAGAACGATCTCGCGCAGCGCTTCGGCCTCTCGTTCTGCCGCGTCGCGCCTGATCTCGGCGAGGGCGATCTGCCGCTGAAGGCGCTGGCGCTGGAAGGCGCGAGCTTCCTGCGCCAGATCCTGGAGCGCGGCCAGGACAAGGTGATCGGCTTCGGCCATGGCCGCACGCTCGCGGCGGTCGTGGAGCAGATGCCGCAGACGCCGGCGCGCGACGCGCGGTTCGTGTCGCTGCTCGGCGGACTGACGCGGAAATTTGCCGCCAATCCGTTCGATGTGATTCACAAGCTCGCCGAGCGCACCGGCGCGGAAGCCTATCTGCTGCCGGTGCCGGTGTTCGCCAATTCGGTCGCCGACCGCGCCGTGCTGATGCAGCAATTCGGCATCGCCGACGTTTTCGCGCTGGCGCGCAAGGCCTCGCTGCTGTTCGTCGGCATCGGCCAGGTCAGCCGTGACGGCTTCCTGGTGTCGAGCGGCATGATCAAGCCCGACGAGGTCGTCGAACTGAAGCGTGTCGGCGCCTGCGCCGACCTGCTCGGGCATTTCTTCAGCGCCGACGGAACGGTGCTGGACACCGATCTGTCGGCCCGCGCTACCTCCATGAGCATGCCCGACCTCAGGAAGCACCGGATCGTCGCCATCGCCGGCGGGCCGGCCAAGGTGACCGCGCTGCGCGGCGTGCTGCGCAGCGGCGTTCTGCACGGCCTCATCATCGACGAAGCGACCGCAAAGGCGCTCGCCACCGACAAGCCGGAGACCACATCCGGCAAGACAAGAAGCAAGACCCGGAAGGACACATAAAACAAAGCGTCAACAAGGAGAGGAAATACATGTTCGATCGCGAGAAGAATCTGTTCGACTCCTACGCTGCCAAACGCATCAGCCGCCGCGATCTCCTGGACGGCGCCGCCAAGCTCGGCATCGCGGGGATCGCCGCCAACGCCGCTTTCGCCTCCTCGATGTCGAAGGCGATGGCCGCCGACTTCAACTGGAAGGCCCAGAGCGGCAAGAGCGTCAAGCTGCTGCTCAACAAGCACCCCTATGTCGACGCGATGATCGGCGACATCGAGGCGTTCAAGACGCTCACCGGCATGAACGTCACCTACGACATCTTCCCGGAGGACGTCTATTTCGACAAGGTGACGGCGGCGCTGTCGTCGAAGTCGGACCAGTACGATGCCTTCATGACCGGCGCCTACATGACCTGGACCTATGGTCCGGCGGGCTGGATCGAAGACCTCAACACCTACATCAAGGATCCCGCCAAGACCAATCCGGCCTTCGCCTGGGACGACGTGCTGCCGGGCCTGCGCGCCTCGACCGCGTGGGACGGCGTCGCCGGCTCCGAGCTCGGCTCGGGCAAGGCCAAGCAGTGGTGCATCCCCTGGGGCTATGAGCTGAACAACATCACCTACAACCGCAACGTCTTCGACAAGGTGGGCGTCAAACCGCCGAAGAATCTCGACGAGATGCTGGAGGTCGCGGCCAAGATCACCAAGGACGCCGGCGGTCCCTACGGCGTCGGCGTGCGCGGCTCGCGCTCCTGGGCGACCATCCATCCCGGTTTCCTGTCGGCCTATTCGAACTTCGGCCAGAAGGATTTCGTGATGGAGGGCGGCAAGCTGAAGGCCGCGATGAACACCAAGGCCTCGAAGGATTTCCACGACAAATGGGTCAAGATGATCCAGACCTCGGGCCCGAAAAACTGGTCGACCTACACTTGGTACCAGGTCGGCACCGATCTCGGCGCCGGCGCCTCGGGCATGATCTTCGACGCCGACATCCTCGGCTACTTCATGAACGGCGGCGACAACAAGGAGAAGGGGCATCTTGGCTATGCGCCGTTCGCGGCCAATCCGGCCGCCAAGGCGCCGACCCCGAACGTCTGGATCTGGTCGCTCGCGATGTCGAGCTTCTCCAAGCAGAAGGAGGCGGCCTGGCTGTTCATGCAGTGGGCGGCGTCCGTCGAGCACGATCTGTTCGGGGCGCGCAAGATGGACTTCGTCAATCCGGTGCGTGCATCGGTGTGGAAGGACAGCGAATTCCGCGACCGCATCGCGAAATCCTATCCCGGCTATCTCGAGCAGCACGACATGTCGTCGCCCGGCGCCAAGATCTACTTCACGGCGCAGCCGCTGTTCTTCGACCTGACGACGGAATGGGCCGCTTCGCTGCAGAAGATGGTGGCCAAGGAGGTCAGCGTCGACGAAGGGCTCGACAAGCTCGCCGACAGCATCAACCGCCAGCTCAGGCAGGCCGGTCTCGGCTGACGGATCAACTGTGCGGTGCCTGATCCCCCGCACCGCACCCATCCGCCGGCTCGGACCCTTGTCCCATCCGAGCCGGCGGCGTTTGCCAGCCGAACGCGATCTCTTATCATCATGAGCATGGTCCAACTCCTCCAGACGAACGCGCAGGCAGCGCCGGCCAAACCAAGGCCGCGCGTGCGCCTCTTGCCCTATCTGCTCAGCCTGCCGGCGCTGCTCGTCTGCGTGGCGATCCTGGTTCCGTTCGTGACCGCGGCGGTCTACTCGCTGCAGCGCTACCGGCTGAACCTGCCTCATCTGCGCGGCTTCATCGGCGTCGGAAACTACATCGACTTCCTGTCCGACCCGGCGTTCTGGAATACGTTCCGCGTCTCGATCACCTATACTGTGGTCACGGTCGTGCTCGAGCTGCTGCTCGGTCTTGGCATCGCGCTGCTGCTGCGCCGGCCGACCCGCTTCCACAACGCGGTGTCGATCATGCTGCTGCTGCCGCTGATGACGGCGCCGGCGATCGCCGCGCTGATGTGGAAGCTGATGACCAATCCGAGCTTCGGCATCCTGTCCTATCTGGTCGGCCTGTTCGGCGTCACCGATTTCAAATGGGCCTCCGATCCATCGAGTGCGCTGTTCACGGTCGTGCTGGTCGATGTCTGGGTCTACACGCCCTTCATCATGATCCTGCTGCTGGCGGGGCTGCGCTCGCTGCCGCGGCAGCCGTTCGAAGCCGCTGCACTCGACGGCGTGCCGGCGAGCTTCGTGTTCTTCCGCATCACGCTGCCGATGCTGGCGCCCTACATCATCACGGCGTCGCTGTTCCGGCTGCTCGATTCGATCCAGCAGTTCGACATCATCTATGCGATGACGCAGGGCGGGCCGGGTGACCGGCTGATGGTATTCCAGGTGCAGGCCTATCTGGAATTCTTCCAGTACACCAATGTCGGCAGATCGGCGGCGCTGTTGATGATCCTCTGGCTGATCACCAACATCCTGTCGAATATCTTCATCAAGAACTGGCTGCGGTTGCGCGAGCGTGCGCACGGCCACGCGTGACGGGGAGGGGCGCGATGGAACATTCCAGCCTTGCCGGTCGCATCTTCCGCGGCGTGGCGCTCGCGCTGATCCTGATTTTCTTCATGTTTCCGATCGTCTGGATCTTCCTGATGTCGTTCCAGACCAACGAGCAGATCCTGCGGATCCCGCCGCGGATCCTGTTCGAGCCGACGCTTGCCAATTACGAGGCGCTGATCTCCGGCCAGCTGCGCACCGCGGCCGGCAATCTGCAGATCTCCTTCATGCGCAACCTCTTCAACAGCGTCGTGCTGTCGAGCGCGGCGGTGCTGCTGGCGCTGCTGCTCGGCGTGCCGGCGGCCTACGCCTTTGCGCGCTTCAAATTCCGCCTCGGCGAGAGCATCGCCTTCACGCTGCTGTCGTTCCGCTTTGCGCCGCCGCTGCTCGTGCTGCTGCCGCTGTCGCTGTACTACCAGGAGCTCGGACTGAACGACACCTATTTCGGGATCGTCTGGGTCTATCAGTTGATCGCGCTGCCGCTGATCCTGTGGATCGTGCGCGGCTATTTCGAGGATATCAGCCCTGATATCGAGCATGCCTACCGACTGGCCGGGCATTCCTGGCGCGAGGCCTTCACCAGGATCGCGGTGCCGCTGGCGGGGCCGGGGATCGCCGCGGCGGGGCTGCTGTCGTTCATCTTCTGCTGGAACAATTTCGTCTTCGCGCTGATCCTGGCCTCCGCCGACAAGCAGCCGGTGACGGTCGGCGCGCTCGCCTTCGTCACCGCGTCAGGTATTCAGTACGGCCAGATCGCGGCGGCGATCGTGCTGTCGGTGACGCCGACCCTGTTGCTCGCGCTCTATGCACAGCGCTACCTGGTCGAGGGTCTCTCGCTCGGCGCGGTGAAAGGCTGATCCAATGGCGCGTCTCGAGATCAACTCGGTGAGCAAGGCATTCGGTGCGGCACGGCCCGCCGACGGATTGTCGCTGGCGGTCGAGCCAGGCGAGATCGTGGCGGTGTTCGGACCGTCCGGCAGCGGCAAGACCGTGCTGCTGCGCATGATCGCGGGCATGTTCGAGCCCGACGACGGCGACATCCTGGTCGGCGGCCGCTCGGTCGTCGGTGCTCCGCCCGAGCGGCGCGGGATCGGCATGGCATTCCAGAACTTTGCCTTGTTCCCGCACATGACCGCCCGCGACAATATCGCAAGCGGCCTGCGCGCCAGGGCCGGCGGCGGCGATGTCGCCGGCCGCGTTGCCGCGATCAGCAGGCTGCTCAAGATCGAGCACGTGCTCGGTCACGCGCCGCGCGAATTGTCGAACGGACAGAAGCAGCGCACGGCGCTGGCGCGGGCGCTGATCGGCAATCCGGATGTGCTGCTGCTGGATGATCCGCTGCGCAATGTCGACGCCAAGCTGCGCTACGAGATGCGGCTCGAGCTGCCGAACCTGCTGCGGCGTGGCACCGCCGCCGTGCTCTACGTCACCCAGGACTATCGCGAGGCGATGGCGATCGCCGACCGCATCGCGGTCTTGATCGACGGCCGGCTCGCGCAGGTCGCGACGCCTGCCGATATCTATGCCCAGCCCGCATCGGTCGCGGTCGCGCGATTGTTCGGCGATCCGACCATCAACCTCGCCGAGGTATCTCCAGTGGCGGAGCACGGCATGCTGTCGGCCGCGGTTGCCGGCGCCAGGATGCGGCTCGGCGCGGCCGATGGCGCAGCACCTGCCGGTGCATGTTGGCTGGGAGTCCGGCCCGAGGATCTCGTGGTTTCGTCTGCATCCACCGACGACGCTGTCCCGGCGCGCATTCTCGCGATCACGCCGATGCACGAGAAGGCGGTGCTGCTGCTCCGTCTTGCCGACGGAACGGAATGGCTGGCGGCGCTGCCGCCGGATGCCCCGCGAGGCGCGGCTGACGATGCCGTTTTCGTCCGCTTCGCGCCCGACGCCGCGATGCTGTTCGATCGCGCCACCGGGCTGCGGATCGGGGCGTCGCACCGGCTCAAGGCGGCATAGGAGCGGATGGTCATGGACATGCTCGAGCTTCGGGGCATCGACAAGGTCTATCGCAGCCGCGGCAAAGAGCCGGTGCATGCGGTGCGCGCGCTCGACATGGCGGTCGAGAAGGGCGAGATCGTCGCACTGCTGGGATCGTCGGGCTGCGGTAAGACCTCGACCTTGCGCATGATCGCAGGCTTCGAGGACGTCTCCGCCGGATCGATCGCGCTCGGCGGGCGGCGGATCCACGAGCTGCCGCCGGCGCGGCGCAAGGTCGCGATGGCCTTCGAGGGCTACTCGCTCTATCCGCCGCTCACGGTCCGCGAGAACATCGCCTTTGCATTGAAATCCGCCCAGCTGCCGCGCGCGGAGGTAACGCGCCGCGTCGACGAGATCGCCCGCCTGGTCGAGATCGAGGACATCCTCGACAGCTATCCGCGCGCGATCTCAGGCGGCCAGCAGCAGCGCGTGTCGCTGGCGCGGGCGCTGGTGCGCGACGCCGATCTCTATCTGCTCGATGAGCCGATGGGGCAGCTCGAACCGCAGCTGCGCGCGGTGCTGCGCGGCCGGATCAAGAGCCTGCTTGCCGAGCGCGGCATGACCGCGATCTTCGTCACCCACGACCAGACCGAAGCGAGTGCGCTGGCCGACCGCATCGCTGTCATGGAAGGCGGCCTGCTGCAGCAGTTCGCCAGCGAGAAGGAGCTGAAGGGCCGACCGGCCAATCTGTTCGTTGCAAGCTTCATCGGCGAGCCGCCGATGAACCTGCTCGACGCCGAGGTGACGCGGTCCGATGGCGGCTTCCGTCTGTCGGTCGGAACCGACATGGGTTTCGATATCGCCGGCGCCGGACTCGACGTTGAGGCGGCGAAGACGCTCGCGGCCACGCCGCAGGTGCGGATCGGCATTCGTCCGCAGAAGATCGTGGTCGGGACCGGTGACGTCAGGGTCAAGGTCGTCTCCAACCAGTGGCTGGGCGATCAATCGCATGTCGCCGGCGATTGCGGTGGCCGCATGCTGATCGCGGTCATACCGGGCCGTGTCGCCGCGCGGCCGGGAGAGATCATCTCGTTTGCGCTGGAGCCGCGTCACCTGCACATCTTTGGCAGCGACGGAACCTACATTCGCCATGCGGAGGGAGCGTGACGATGACCGCTTCGGCCAGCCGCGACGTTATCATCGGCATTGACGCCGGCACTTCCCTGATCAAGGCGGTGGCGTTCACGCTGACCGGCGAGCAACTCGCAGATGTCTCGCGGCCGAATGCGTACAGCAGCCTGGCCGGCGGCCATGTCGAGCAGGACATGGCGCAGACCTGGCGCGATACGGTCGCGGTCATTCGTGCGCTGGCGAAGTCCGTGCCTGACCTGTCGGCGCGGATCGCGGCCGTCGCGGTGACCGGGCAGGGCGACGGCACCTGGCTGATCGATGACGACGGCCGGCCGGTCGCGTCGGCGCTGCTGTGGCTCGACTCGCGCGCCGGGCGGCTGGTCGAGGCGATTCGCGGCAGCGAGCACAACGCGATCCTTTACCGTCGAACCGGCTCCGGGCTCAATGCCTGCCAGCAAGGGCCGCAACTGGCGTGGCTGCAGGCCCACATGCCCGACACGATCGCCGGCGCGACCACGGCCTTCCACTGCAAGGACTGGCTTTATTTCCTGCTCACCGGTGAACGCGCAACCGATCCGTCGGAAGCCACGTTCTCCTGCGGCGATTTCCGCAAGCGAGCATTCGACGCAGAGACCGCGCGGTTGATCGGTATCGCCGACCTGACGCGCCTGTTCCCGCCGGTCGTTGACGGCGCGGTCATGACGCATCCGCTGACCGCGGCCGCCGCCATCGAGATCGGCCTGCCGGAAGGTGTGCCGGTCTGCCTCGGCTATGTGGACGTGATCTGCAATGCGCTCGGCGCCGGGCTCTACGATCCGTCACCCGATGTCGGCTGCACCATCATCGGCTCGACCGGCATGCATATGCGGCTGGTGCCGAGCGCCGACGCGGTGACGCTGAACCGGGAGGCAACCGGCTACACCATGCCGTTCCCGGTGCCGGGTCATTATGCCCAGATGCAGTCCAACATGGCGGCGACGCTGAATATCGATTGGATGCTCGATCTCGCCTGCGACATGCTGGCGGCGGAAGGCGTGACGCGCACGCGCGCCGAGCTGATCCGCCGCCTCGACGATCAGGTGCTGCGGGCGAGGCCCGGCGAGGTGCTGTTCCATCCGTTCATTTCCGATGCCGGCGAGCGCGGTCCGTTCGTCGCGCATGAGGCCAGCGCGCAATTCTTCGGCTTGCGGTCGCGCCACCGCTATGGCGACTTGATGCGCGGCGTGATGGAGGGCCTGGCCTTCGCCGCACGGGATTGTTACGCGGCGATGGGGTCGCTGCCGCGCGACGTCAGGATCACGGGCGGCGCGGCGAAGAGCCGTGCGCTTGCCGCCATCCTCGGGGCCGCATTGGATTGCGACGTCCGCATCTGCAGCCGCGCCGAAGCCGGCGCCGCAGGCGCTGCGATGATCGCGGCGGTCGCGGTCGATGCCTATCCCGACATGCGCGCCTGTGCCGAGCAGTGGGTCGCGCCGCATCTAAGTGCGCCGCAATCGCCGGACGCTGCGCTGGCGAAGCGCTATGCCAGCATCTTCCCGACCTATCTCGAGGCAAGGCTGGCGTCGCGGCCGGTCTGGAAGCAACTCGCCGCGCTGCGCGCCGGAGGCGATCATGTCTAAGTCCATCGCCATCGTCGGTGACCGCTTCATGCTGCCCTCGGTGTTCGCCGAGCACATCCGGTCAGCCTGCGGCGATGGCGTCGACATTCGCACCCTGGAGCAGCCCTGGCCGGACGAGCCGATGGAGCACGGTTACGCTGGCTCGAAGCTCGACGGTCTGAAGGAATTCATGGGGCAGCCCGACGAGATCATCGGCTTCATCGGCGATGCCGAGCTGCTCGTCACCCATCTGGCGCCGATCTCGCGGTCGATGCTGGAGCGGTTGCCGAAGCTGAAGTTCATCGCGGTGTCGCGCGGCGGCCCGGTCAACATCGACATGCAGGCGGCGCGCGACCACAACGTGCTGGTGGTCAATACGCCCGGCCGCAATGCGGGTGCGGTCGCGGAGTTCACCATCGGCGCCATTCTGGCCGAGACGCGCCTGATCCGCAGCGGTCACGAGGCGCTGCGAGGCGGGGAATGGCGCGGCGATCTCTATCGCGCCGACCGTACCGGGCGCGAGCTCGGCGAGATGACGGTCGGCATTGTCGGCTACGGCGCGATCGGCAGCCGCGTGGTCAAGCTGCTGAAGGCCTTCGGCTGCAAGATCCTGGTCGCCGACCCCTATGTCCAGCTCAGCGCCCAGGACCGCAATGACGGCGTCGAGCATGTCGCGCTCGGCGAATTGCTCGGCCGCGCCGACGTCGTCACGCTGCACGCCCGGGTGACGCCGGAGACCACCCGTTTCATCGGGCGCGAGGCTCTGGCGCGGATCAAGCCGGGCGCGTTCCTGATCAACACCGCGCGCGGTCCGCTGGTCGACTACGAAGCGCTGCATGATGCGCTGGCATCGGGGCATCTCGGCGGCGCCATGCTCGACACCTTCGCGGTCGAGCCGGTTCCGGCGGACTGGCCGCTGCTGCGACTTCCCAACGTCACGCTGACGCCGCACATCGCCGGCGCCTCCGTGCGTACCGTCACCGTGGCCGCCGGACAGGCGGCCGAAGAGGTTCGTCGCTTCCTGGCCGGCGAGCCGCCACGCAATCCGTGCTGAAGAGAAAGGCAGTTCGTATGACCCGTGAGGAACGACAGTTGCGCGAGGCGATCATCGCCAAGTGCCGGTGGATGAATGCGTCGGGTCTCAACCAGGGGACATCGGGCAACATCTCCGCCCGCTACAAGGACCGGATGCTGATCACGCCGTCGGCGACCCCCTACGATTCGATGAAGCCGGACATGATCGCCTCGATGCCGCTCGAGGGCGACTATGGTGCGTGGGAGGGGCCGCTGCAGCCGTCCACCGAATGGCGCTTCCATCTCGACATCACGCGCGCCCGGCCCGATGTCGGCGCCATCGTCCATACTCACTCGACTTACGCGACCGTGCTCGCGATCGCGCGCAAGCCGATCCCGGCCTGCCATTACATGATGGCGGCGTTCGGCGGCACCGAAATCCGCTGCGCCGGCTATGCGCGCTACGGCACCAAGGAATTGTCCGATCATGCGATTGCGGCGCTCGAAGGCCGCAATGGCTGCCTGCTCGCCAATCACGGCATGATCGCGCTCGGCGCCAATCTCGACAAGGCGATGTGGCTCGCGGTCGAGCTCGAGACCATCGCGCGTCAGTACTACCTCTCGCTGGCGCTCGATTCGCGCGTCATCCTGACCGACGAGGAGATTGCCGACACCGCGAAGGGGTTCTCCACTTACGGTCTGCAGGCGCCGAAGCCGAACAAGGCCCGCGCGACCGCAAAGGCGGCGCCGCGCCGCGCCGAGAAACGGCGCAGCAGCAAGCGATGACGGGCACTGCGCCGGTCGCAGGTACGGATCACGGGCTGGTCGATATCGCCATCATCGGTGGCGGCATCAACGGTGCCGGCATCGCCCGCGACGCCGCCGGCCGCGGCTTGAAGGTGCTGCTCTGCGAGAAGAATGATTTCGCCGAGGGCACCTCGTCGCGCTCGGGCAAGCTGATCCATGGCGGACTGCGCTATCTCGAATATTACGAGTTCCGCCTGGTGCGCGAGGCGCTGATCGAGCGCGAGGTGCTGCTCGCGTCGGCGCCGCATATCATCTGGCCGATGCGCTTCGTGCTGCCGCATTCGCCGGAGCAACGGCCGGCGTGGCTGGTCCGCACCGGCCTGTTGCTCTACGACCATCTCGGTGGCCGCAAGCAACTGCCGGCGAGCCGCAGCCTGGATCTGTCGTGCGCTCCGGAGGGCGCGCCGCTGCGTCGGGAGTTCCGGCGAGGCTTCGAATATTCGGACTGCTGGGTCGATGACAGCAGGCTGGTGATCCTCAATTTGATCGATGCCGCGCAGAACGGCGCCTGCATCCTGCCGCGCACGCGGGCGGTGCGCGCACGCCGCGACGGCGGGACCTGGCTGCTCGAAATGCACGGCGACGACGGCACAACGCAGGTCGTGCGGTCGCGCGCGCTGGTCAACGCCGCCGGGCCGTGGGTTCAGGATGTCATCCAGGGCGTGGCGGGCCTGAACTCGGCCCAGAGCGTACGGCTGGTCAAGGGCAGCCATATCGTGGTGCCGAAATTCTGGAGCGGGCCGCAGGCCTATCTGCTGCAGAACAGCGATCGCCGGGTGATCTTCGTCAATCCCTATGAGGGCGATCTCGCCTTGATCGGCACCACGGACATTCCCTATCACGGCCGCGCCGAGGACGTCGCGATCGGCGAGGACGAGACCGATTACCTGTTGCAGATCTTGCGCCGCTATTTCCGAACGCCGCCGCAGGCCGGCGAGATCGTGCATGCGTTCTCCGGGGTCCGGCCGCTCTACGACGACAACGCCGACAATCCGTCGGCCGTGACGCGCGACTATGTGTTCGAGGTTCATGGCGCGCAGGATGTGCCGCCGCTGCTGTCGATCTTCGGCGGCAAGATCACGACCTACCGCCGGCTGGCGGAGCAGGCGCTGCAGCGCCTCGCGCCGTGGTTTCCGAAGCTGTCGTCGGCCTGGACCGCGGATCGGCCGCTGCCGGGCGGCGACATCGGCGGCAGCTTCGATGAGTTCGCAAATCGGCTGGCACGCGACTATCCCGATTTGCCGCGAACGCTCATCCATCACTATGCCCGTCTCTATGGGACGCGCGCGCGCCAACTGCTGGGTCCGGTCCGCCGCGCCGTAGACCTCGGCCGTCATTTCGGCGGTGAGTTCTATGAATGCGAAGCGGTGTATCTCCGCAAGAATGAGTGGGCGAGGCGGCCTGCCGACTTCCTGGACCGGCGCACCAAGCACGGCTTGCACTTGACGCCCGCGCAGCGGGTCGCGTTCGAGAGCTACCTCTAGGACGCGATTTGCGTCCAGGTGCGTCACGCAATCGTTTTCAAATACAGGCTCGGATCGAAATATTTGCTTGCCGGGGTAAAGTCCTTGATGCCGGCATTGGCCATGAAGAAGTCGGTCGATTGCTGCAGCCAGTTGGTGACCGTGCCGTCGGAATACATCCGCTTCCAGTCCCGCGACGAGAACATCTTCTGCGCCTTGAACGATTCGTCGATGTCGGCCATCGGCGTCTGGCTGTAATGGCCCTTCTGCAGCTTTTCCATCGCTTCGGTACTGTTCGCGATGATGTAGTCATTGGCATCGGCCCAGCCACGGATCAGCTTCGCCAGCGTTTCCTTGTTGGGCTCGTAATAGTCGTTGGCCGCGGCCCAGCCGCCGATGATCGCGGCCTTTGGATAATAGGCTGAGGCGTCGGCGAGCTTGACCGCGCCCGGCACCTTGTCGCGAACCGTCACGTTGAAAGGCACCCAGAGCGCGACGGCAGGCACCGCCCCTGAAATGAAGGCGGTTACGGCGGCCGGCATGGTCTGGTTGACGAGCTCGACCTGTTTGGGATCGACCTTGTTCGCGCGCAGCGCGGTGTCCAGGAACACATGCGCGGTGGTGCCGGTCGCAGTTGCGATCCGCTTGCCCTTCAGGTCCTCGAATGACTTGATGCCCTGATCGCCGCGCACCCAGAGCTGTGCGGTCGCGACCTCGATGTCGTTGATGAGGAAGACCTTGCCCTGGCCGCGGGCGGGGAAGTTCGAGAGCACGGCGCCCGTCGCCAGCACGTCGAGGCTGCCGCCGATCAGCGCCTGGAAGATTTCGAGGCCGGTATTGAACTGCCGCAGCTCGAGATCCAGTCCCTGCTTTTCGAAGGAACCGCGGTCCATGCCGGTCCAGATCTGGCCGTCGACGGCAACGGTGTGCAGATAGCCGACACGAACTTTTGTTTTTGCCTGAGCAATCGCAGGGGCTGCGGCGGTGAAGGACCCCAGGGCAAGCCCGGCCGTCGTGGTCAGAAATTGTCGCCGATCCATAGGTCGTCCTCCGCTGTGTTGTTATTCCGAGAATGAGACCGGACGCATCTGCGCCTGCTGGGCGCGATACTCGTCCATCACCAGATGCTTGATATAGCTTCGCAGCTCGCCGAATTCGGGCCGTTCCTGGATCGATTCATCGCGTGGATAGGCGAACGGCACCTCGATGATCTGCCTGATCCGCGCCGGCCGCGCGGTCACCACCACGATACGGGACGCGAGATAGATCGCCTCCTCCACGGAGTGGGTGATCAGCATGACCGTCTTGCCTTCGGTCTGGAGCACCTTGAGCAGCAGGTTCTGCATGTTGGAACGGGTCTGGGCGTCGAGCGCACCGAACGGCTCGTCCATCAGCAGGAACTGCGGCTTGACCGCGTAAGCCCGCGCGATCGCGAGCCGCTGACGCATGCCGCCGGACAAATGCTTCGGATAGGAGTTGGCGAAGTCGGACAGCCCCATCAGGCCGAGATAGTGATCGCAGATCGAATCGCGCTCACCGGCCGCGACGTGATTGGCTCGGAGCGTCAGGCCGAAAGCGATGTTCTGTTTCACCGTCAGCCACGGGAAGACGCCATATTCCTGGAAGATGACGCCGCGCTCGGGACCGGGACCCGTGACGGGCTGCCCGTCGAACAGCACGCTTCCGGTCGTCGGCTTCTGGAAGCCCGCGAGCATGCTCATCATCGTGGTCTTGCCGCAGCCTGAAGGGCCGATCACCGCGATGAAATCGCCATCGTTGATATCGTAGCTGACATCCTCGACGACGTTGAGGCGTCCCTTCGGGGTCTCGAAGGCAAGCGAAACCTTGTCGAACTGTGCACGCGTGGTCATGCGATGGCCCGATCCTGCCAGACCAGCAACCGGGCGGTGATCTTGCGCAGGATCATGTCCATGATCAGCGCGATCAGGCCGATGCAGATGATGCCGACATAGATGACGTCGAGCAGGAAGTAGGTCGATGCATTCTGGATCATGGCGCCAAGCCCACGCTGGGCCGCGATCAGTTCGGATGCCACCAGCGTCGCCCAGGCCACGCCAAGCGCGACCCGCAGCGCGGTGAGGATGTGCGGAACGGTGAGGGGAATGATCACCTTGCGGAAGATTTCCGCCTGATTGGCGCCGAGCGTCTGCGCCACGCGGATATAGAGCGGGGTGATCTGCGAGACCCCCTCATACATGACGATCACGCCGGAGAAGAACGAGGCGTAGAACAGGATGACGAGCTTTGCGAGCTCGTCGACGCCGAAATAGACGATGACGAGCGGGATCAGCGCGATCGGCGGCAGCGCGCGGAAGAAGTTGATCATAGGGTCGGCGAAGGTGCGGGCCGGGCGATACCATCCGAGCAGAAAGCCGACCGGCACCGCGACCAGAATTCCAAGCGAGACGCCGAAAAAGACGCGCCTGGTCGAGGCGAAGATGTCGATCAGGAGGCCTTCCTTGGTGAGAAGCTCGACGAACTTCGCGGCGACCTGGTGCGGGGCGGGGATCAGCGATGCGTTGACGAAGCCGCTCCAGCGCACGGCATACCAGAGCAGGATCGCACCGACCCACGGTATCAACCCGAGACCAAAGCGTCTCACGCCAGCTCCGTCCATTCGACGCGTCCACCCAGATTGCAGTTGATGTTTGCCCAAGTCATATTATAAATAGGATGACCATACAAGCGCCGCTTTGGTCGTAGGCGCCGCAGGTTTCCGCGCATGACACCGCCGCCTTTCACCATCCGGAGCGTCCAGGCCTTTGGCTTTCGCTATCCTCTGACGACACCGGTCATCACCTCGTTCGGGCGGATGGGGGACCGGCCTGCCGTGTTCGTTCGGGTCGAGGACACGGACGGTTACGTGGGCTGGGGCGAGGTCTGGTGCAACTTTCCGGCGCCGGGCGCCGAGCATCGTATTCGGCTGGTCAATGAGGTCCTGGCACCGGCGCTTGTCGGATTGAGGGCAAGCGAACCTGGTGCCGCATTCGAGCGACTGACGCAGGGAACTTCGGTGCTCGCGTTGCAATCCGGCGAAGCGGGCCCATTCGCGCAATCGATCGCCGGCATCGATCTCGCCGTCTGGGATCTCCATGCGCGCCGCCGGAACGTTGCGTTGTGGAAATTGCTCGGCGGATCGCGGAGCCGGATCAAGGTCTATGCCAGCGGTATCAATCCGGTCGGATCGGAGCGAGCGGCGGAAGCGGCGCTCGGCCGCGGCTATCGCGCCTTGAAGCTGAAGATCGGCTTCGATCCGGCAGACGACCGGGCCAACCTCGCCGCGCTGCGCGACCTCGTCGGCAATGGCATGCTTGCGGCCGATGTCAACCAGGGTTGGACCATCGCGCAGGCGCTCGAGCGTGCGCCGCAGCTCGAGCCGTTCGGCCTTGCCTGGCTCGAGGAGCCGATCCGCGCGGACCGTCCGCGGCAGGAATGGAAGCAGCTGCACGAGACGATCCGTTTTCCGCTCGCGGCCGGTGAGAACATCGCGAGCTACGCCGGCTTTGCCGAGGTGCTGAGCGAGCCGGTTCTCGGTGTCGTCCAGCCTGACATCGCCAAGTGGGGCGGGCTTTCGGCTTGCGCCGGCATCGCCCGCGACATCCTGACGTCAGGCAAGATGTTCTGTCCGCACTATCTCGGCGCCGGCATCGGCCTGTTGGCGTCGGCGCATCTGCTGGCGGGCGTCGGCGGCGAGGGATTGCTGGAGGTCGACAGCAACGAGAACCCGCTGCGGGATCAATTCTGCGGCCCCGTGCTTCACGTCAGCGATGGAATGATCGAGCTCGGCGACGAGGCGGGTCTCGGCATTGCGCCCGATCTTGCCTCGATCGAACAATACCGGACCGCGTGATGTCGGGGCTTGGCTACGATTACATCATCGTCGGTGCGGGGTCGGCCGGCTGTGTGGTCGCAAACAGACTGTCGGCCGATCCTGCCTGCCGCGTGTTGTTGCTCGAAGCCGGCGGATCGGACCGGAATTTCTGGCTCAAGCTGCCGGTCGGGTATTACCGGACCATCTACGACGAGCGCTTCTCGCGCCTGTTCAAGACCGAGCCGTCGGAAGGAAGCGGCGGCCGCGCCATCGTCTGGCCGCGTGGCCGCGTGCTCGGCGGATCGTCGTCGATCAACGGCCTGATCTTCATCCGCGGCCAGCACGAGGATTTTGACGACTGGGAACGTCTCGGCGCCGACGGCTGGAACTATCGCGACGTCCTGTCCTATTTCCGGCGCTACGAGCGCTATCGCGGCGGCGAGAGCCAGTTTCACGGCGGCCTCGGTGAGTTCGAGGTCTCCGACCTCCGGAACGACAACCCGGCGTCGAGGGCCTGGGTAGAGGCGGGCGTGCAGTTCGGCCTGCCGCGCAATCCCGACTTCAACGGCGCGACGACGCTTGGCGTCGGTGCCTATCAGCTTGGCATCGGGCGGCATTGGCGGACCAGCTCGGCATCCGCCTTTCTTCGACCGATTGCCGACCGGCGCAACCTGACCATCATCACGCATGCGCAGGTGAGCAAAGTCACTTTCAACGGCCGCGTCGCGACCGGCGTCGAGTGGATCAGCAAAGGGCAGGTTCATCGCGCGACAGCCGATCGCGAGGTGATCCTGTCGGGCGGCGCGCTGCAATCGCCGCAGATCCTCCAGCTTTCCGGGATCGGTCCGGCCGACCTGCTTCGCAAGCACGGCATTGCCGTCGTCACCGACTCGCCCGAAGTCGGCTCCAATCTGCAGGACCACTACCAGGCGCGGCTGATCGTGCGCCTGAAGGAGCGGATCTCGCTCAATGACCAGGTCCGCCATCCTGTCGAACTCGCGAAGATGGGGTTGCAATGGATGCTGGCCGGGCGAGGGCCGTTGACGGTGGGGGCGGGACAGGTGGGCGGAGCGGCCTGTACCGAATATGCGGTCGGCGGCCGTCCCGACGTGCAGTTCAACGTGATGCCGCTCTCCGTCGACAAGCCCGGCGAACCCCTCCACAGCTATTCCGGCTTCACGGCCTCGGTCTGGCAATGCCACGGCCGGTCGCGCGGACAGCTCGCGATCCGCTCGGCCGATCCGTTCGAGCAGCCGCTGATCGCGCCCAATTATTTCGCCGAGGAGATCGACCGCAAGACCATTGTTGCCGGCCTGAAGATCTTGCGCGAGATCTATCAGCAAAAGGCGTTCCGCCCGCTCTGGGACGTCGAAATGGTGCCGGGCGAGGCCGCAAGTAACGATGCCGGGCTGTGGGAGTTTGCGCGCAACACCGGCGGCACGGTGTTTCACTGCGTGGGCACCTGCCGCATGGGCAGCGACGAGCGGGCAGTACTCGATCCGCAGCTGCGGGTGCGCGGCGTCGAGCGGCTGCGCGTGATCGACGCCTCGGTGATGCCGCAGATCACCTCGGCCAACACCAATGCGACCAGCCTGATGATCGGGGAACGCGGTGCAGCCCTTGTCATGCCGTGATTGGGCCGCTTGATTTCCGGAGGGCGAGATGGAATTGAGTTCCGACAGTCACGTCCCCAAATACGCGCAGATTGCCGATATCTTTCGCCAGCGGATTGCGCGCGGCGTCTGGAGTCAAGGTTTTCGCCTGCCGGCCAACGAGGATCTGGCGGCCGAGTTCGGCGTCTCGCGCGTTACCATCAGGCAGGCCGTCGAACTGCTCGCCCGCGACGGTGTCATCGAGGCGCAGCAGGGCCGCGGCACCTTCGTCACCGGGACTGTGCGACAGGACCGCTGGCTCAAGGTCGAGACCACACTGTCCGATCTCGCGGACATGTACCGCGACACCTCGCCGGAGATCATCAACATCTCGGAAAGCCGGAGCGATGCGCCGTTGCTTCCCGAAGACGGCAAGCCGGCCGAGAAATATGTCTTCATGCGCCGTCTGCACTCGCGCCAGAAGCAGCCTTATTGCGTCATTTCCATCTATCTCGATGAGAAGATCTTTCGCAGGTCTCCCAAGCGCTTTCGCAACGAGACGGTGATCCCGATCCTCAACGATCTCAGGGATCCGGCGATCGCCAGCGCCCGCCAGACATTGACCATCGGAACCGCGGACATCGAGGCGGCGCGGCTGCTGCGCGTGCCTTTGAATTCGCCGGTCGCCGAAGTCCGCCGTGTCTTCACGGCGAGCGATCGCACCGTGATCTATCTCGGTGAAGTCACCTATCGCGGCGATTTTGTGCGGATCGATATGGATCTAAGGCCATAGCGCGCAAGTATCACCGCGAAAACAGCTCCTGGTTCCGGCGTTCGAGCTCTTCCCCATAGGTGCGCAGCACATGGGATTCGCTTAAGGTGCCAATCGTGACGCGGTGGTCGGCACGGTCAACGACCGCGAGGACGTCGGCTTCGCTCCGTTCAAAGGCCTTCAGGATCTCGCGAACCGACGTGGTCGGAAGCAGGTACTCATCCTGCTGCTGGGCCAGCGACCCGAGCGGATCGTCGTCCCGATTGGTGACGGAATGCAGCGTCGCCGCCGCAACGATGCCGGCATAGCTGCCGTTCGGATCGCGCAGCACGACCTGTCGGACCTGGGCCGGCGAGAACAGCTTCTGCGCCTCGCCGATCGGCATTGTCGTCAGTGCATTCTCGAAGTCGGCGCGCATCAGGGAGGCCGCGCTCATCTGACGGACCCAGCCGATGTCCTGCGGACCGCGGATCACCTCGCCGCGCAGATGGAAGCGCCATGTCGCAAAACTGTAGCCGAACAACTCGCGGACGATGAGCGCGCAGACCGATGATGCGACCACCGCCCCGACGGTCACGGAGAAATCGCCGGTGATTTCGAGCGCGAGACAAACCATGCTGAACGGTGCGCCCAGTACGCCGGTTCCGAGTGCGGCGAGAGCCGCGATAGCAGCGGTGCCGGGCTGAAGCGCGAGCGTGGGGAAGGGGCCGGTCAGCACGACGCTGTAGAGCTGCCCGATCAGCGCGCCGAGCAGCAGCGAGGCGAAGAACAGTCCGCCGCGAAAGCCGGAGCCGAGCGAGACGGCCGATGCCAGGATCTTGAGCACGATTGTTGTCGTGAGCAGGAGCCAGCTCGGATTGCTGACCAGCAGGATTTGCATTGCGCCGTGGCCGGCGCCGAGCACGGTCGGCGTCAGCAGGGCGAGGCCGCCGAGCAGCAGACCGCCGAGGATCGGGCGCACGAAGCCGCTGAAAAGCGTGACCCGCTGAAAGCAACGTTCGGAAAATGCGACCGCGAGCATGACGAGGATGCTGACGAATGCGCAAATGATGCCGATCAGCACGGTCTGTCCGATCATCTCGACGGACACGGGCGATGGGAAGCCCGGCACCATCAGAAAGGACTGATGCGTCAACCCCCGCGCCACCAGCCAGGCCGTGACGGCGCTGGCGATGACGGGCACGAGGGCGGCCGACGTGTAGGCTCCCAGCACGACCTCGAAGGCATAGAAGGCGCCGGCCAGTGGAGCCGAAAAGGCTGCGCTGATCGCCCCCGCCGCGCCGCAGGCCACCAACAGCCGCATGTCGTTGCGGCGGGCGGCGAGGCGCTGGCCGACATGGGAGCCAAACATCGAGCAGATCTGCGTGTATCCCGCTTCCAGTCCGACCGATCCGCCGAACCCGTTGGACAGCAGAGTCTGGATCGAGATCAGCAGGCTGCCGCGGAACGACACCCGGCCGCCATAGAGCGCGTTGGCTTCGATGGCGTCAGCGAGCTGCTGTCCCTTGACGCGCCGCGCGAAGTACAGCCCGATCAGCGCCAGGACCAGGCCGCCAACTGCCGGGATCAGCAGCGTGCGCTGCCAGGAAATCACGCCGGTAGCGCTGAGATGTGCGTCGAGGGGAATGTCGAACAGCAGCGCGTGCGAAGCCTGGCTGAGGCCCGAGATCGTGGCAACGAGGACGCCGCTCAGCAACCCGACGACAATGCCGACCAGCACGAGGCCAGTCTCGCGATTGCGCACGAAATTACGCAAGAACTGCGGCAACAGACGGGTGCCGGGAGCAGGGGCCGGCTTCGCGGCATTTGTCGCCAGCGTCATCCTATGCCGGATCCCGCAGCTGCCCGGTGCGCACGACAGAAAAGCCGATCTTGCTCGACGAGCCGACCGACGCGTTCGGGTCTCGCTGCGAAGCGGTGGCGGCCGCCGTAGGGCTCGAGACAGGATTTACCGCGCGTCGAGCGGTTCGGTGCAGGCTCGCGATTCAAGGGGACTCCCGACGGTGCGAGGCGGTCCTCGTACCATTCCCAAACATTTCCGGCGACATTATGCAGGCCGTATCCGTTGGTTTCCTGGCTCATCCGGCAAGAAACCCGCCATCCACCGCGACGACGGTGCCGGTCGCATATTGTGATGCCGGCATGCAGAGGAATGCGACAGCTCCCGCAATGTCCTCCGGCTGACCCCAGCGCTTGAACGCGGTGCGGTCGGCGATGCGCTGATAGTGCGCGCGATCGGTGCGGCCGGCCGCATTGATCGCCGTTTCGATATAGCCGGGGGCAACCGCATTGACCCGGATGCCTTGCTCGGCCCATGCCAACGCGAGCGCTTTGGTCAGCATCACGACACCGCCCTTGCTGGCGCAATAAGCCGGGATTCGCGGCAGCGCCAAGGTCGCATTCATCGAGGCAAGATTGACGATCGCGCCCTTGCTCTCGGCGAGAAGCGGGCGGAACGCCATGCAGGTTCGAAATGTGCCCGTGAGATTGACGTCGAGCACCCTCATGAAGGTCTCGATCTCGTATTCCTTGTCGCGGGCGAGGATTCCCGCGCAGTTGACCAGCGCATCGACGCGCCTTTGCTGTTGGGCAAAAGAAGCGACAGCGTCGTCGTTCGTGACGTCGAGCGTCGCGAGTGTGAGGCCGGCGCGCGATTTCAGCAAAGTGCGCGCCAGATCGGTCTCGTTGGCCGCCGTTGCGGTCACTGTCGCGCCGAGGTCGCAAAACTGATTGCTGATTGCGGCGCCAATGTCGCCGGCGCCGCCGATCACCACGGCATGGAAGTCGGACGCAAGAGAGAAGTTTGAGCGCATTGGAGGGGTCTCGCTTCAGGATTTGAGAGGGGGAGCCGTCGATTCACGGACCACCAGGGAGAAGTCGATCTCGCGATGCATGATGGTCTGCTCGCCGGCGAGGCTGCGCACCAGATATTCCCCGGCGCGCTGCCAGGTTTCTCCGGTCGGTACGTGGATCGTGGTCAGGCTCGGCCGCAAGTGGCGGCTCCAGTCGAGATCGTCGAAGCCGACCACCGACAGGTCACGCGGCACCGAAAATCCATCGCGCTCCGCCTCGAGCAACACGCCGTAGGCGATCACATCGTTGCCGCAGACGACGGCGGTCGGACGATCCTTCAGGTTGAGGAGATAGCGGGCCGCTTCGCGCGCGTCATCCAGCGTGTAGGGCACCTCGACATGCCATTGCGGCGGAAGCTCCAGGCCGTTCTCGGTGAGCGCGCGGCGAAAGCCGGCGACGCGAGCGCTGGCGCGGTCGTTGTTGCGCTGGAGCGCCGAGACGATCCCGATGCGGCGGTGGCCAAGCTCGATGACATGCGCAGCGGCGCGATGGGCGGCCGCTTCGTTGTTGGTTCCGACGCACGGGTGGGGTCGATCAGGCTGGTAGATGCCGACATTGATGAAGGGAACCGCGTTGTCCGCAAGCAACTTGCGCAGTCCCTCGTGATGGCAATCACCGCGCAGCACAAGTCCATCGACGCCGCGGCTGATCAAATTGCGCGCTTGCTGCAATTCGACGTCGAGATCGTAGCCGCTCGTGGTGAGAAACAGCATGTATCCGACCGAGGAGAGATACTGCTGCAGCGAGGCGATGCCGCGCGCGAACATCGTATTGTCGATGGTCGGAACGATCGCGCCAAGCGTGCGCGAGCGCCGTGACGACAGGATGCGCGCCGGCGCATGCGGAATGTAGCCGAGCGCGTCGATGGCCTGTTCGATGCGCGCCCGCAGGGAAGGGCTCACCGCATCGGGATTGTTGAGCGCGCGCGACACCGAGGCCGTTGAGACGCCGGCACGGGCTGCGACGGCGCGGATGCCCTGTTTCACGGATTTGGCGTTGGTCAATCGTATCAATGTAACGTTACATTCGATGAGGCAAACCGCGTGGTAGCGGTAATCTCGTAAATTTGCCGCAGAATATCCGGTTTGTCCATTGCTTGACACAACCGATGTGAGGTCTAGATTGTAACCGTTTTCAAGCCGCGTTCAAAATGGCCCGCCAGCTTAAGGCGGCCAGCCGGGAGGAGAGTTCGATGAAGGTCAGGATGCTCGCGACGCACGTCGCGTTGCCCGTTCTCGCGCTTGTCGCCGTCAGCGCGCAGGCTCATGCGGCCGATTTCGACTGGATGAAGTTCAAGGGCAGGACCGTCACCTTTCTCGCCAATAACAATCCGGTCGCGCAGGCACTGCTGACCTACAAGGCCGATTTCGAGAAGCTGACCGGCATGACCCTGAAGGTCGACGGCTATCAGGAACAACAGATGCGCCAGCGTCTGGTCACCGTCATGAATGCGAACAGCGACGAGGTCGACGTGTTCATGACGCTGCCTTCGCGCGAGGGCGAGCAGTTCGCCGCGGCCGGCTGGTACGGCGATCTCACTGCGATGGCCAAGAACGAGGTGGCCAAGGAATACGACCCGGCCGGGTTGAGCCAGGCCCTGCTCAAGGCCGCGACCTTCGGCGGCAAGCTGACCAGCATGCCGATGAACATCGAAGGTCCGATCTTCTATTACCGCACCGACATCTTCAAGAAGTGCGGGATTGAGGCGCCGAAGACCATCAAGGATGTCGAGGCGGCGGCCGAGAAGATCAAGACCTGCGACAGCGCTGTCACGCCCTTTGTCTCGCGTGGCCTCAAGCCCGCGGTCGCCTACACCTTCAGCAACATGCTGCACAACATCGGAGGCAGCTACATCGCAGGCGGCAAGTCGAACCTCTGCTCGGCCGAGGGCAAGGAAGCACTCGACACCTATAGCCGGCTGCTGCGCGACTTCGGTCCGCCGGGTGTGGTCAACTACAGCTTCCAGCAGATTTCGGCGCTCTACCGCAGCGGCCGCGCCGCGATGGCATTCGAATCCTCGAATGAGTTGCGCACGGTGATGGAGGGCGGCGCGCGCCTGAAGGACACCGGCCTGTTGCCGTTCCCGGCAGGCGAGGCCGGCCAGGTGCCGACCACGATCGGCTGGGGCATGGCGGTGTCTTCGCACAGCAAGCAGCCGGACGCGGCCTGGTACTTCGTGCAGTGGGCAACCAGCCCCGAGGTGCAGAAGAAAATGGCGCTCCAGGGCATTGCCCCGCCGCGGCCGTCGGTTGCCAAGGATCCTGAGTACCGCAAATGGATCGACGAGGAGCCCGTCCGCAAGGAATGGCAGGCTGCGCTCGACGTGCTTGCGACCAAGGGCTCCTCCGAGGTCGGCTACCCCATCATCGCCAACCCGGAATCACGCGAATTCATCGGCCAGGCCGTGCAGGACCTGATCTTGAAGCAGAAGCCCATCGACCAGGCCTGTGCTGATGCCGACAAGGCGCTCGATGCGCTGATCGCACAGAAGTAACCGCCTGATACTGGCAGGCTTATGCCTGCCGGCTCCTCACTCTCAAGGAAACGGACGCATGTCGGACGCGGCTGCGACACTCACGCAGGACCGGCAGAAGCTGGAAATGGCGACGCTCTCGGCGCCGGCCGTGATCTTCACGGTCGCGATGATCGCGTTTCCGGTCGTCTATACGATCTGGCTCGGCTTCCAGACATTCTCCTCGACCGGCAAGCAGTCCTTTGCGGGCCTCGCCAATTATTCAAAGCTGATCTCCGACTACGAGTTTTGGCACGGACTCTGGATCACCATAGCGCTCTATGTGCTATCGTTGGTGCTCCAGCTCGTCTTTGGCGTGTGGCTGGCTCTGGTGTTGTTTCACGCCAGGCGCCTGCCGGGAATCGTGCGCTCGCTGTTCATCTCCCCATTCATGATGCCGCCGGTGGTGGCGGGCATGATGTGGCTGGTGATCCTCGATCCCTCGCTGGGCGCGGCCAACTACATCCTCCAGTCGCTCGGCCTGCCGCCGTCGGACTGGCTGGCGTCGCCGACGTGGGTTATCCCGACCGTCGCTCTGATCGACAGCTGGCAGTGGACGCCATATGTCGCCTTGATCGTGCTGGGCGGCCTGCAATCGCTGCCGCCGAGTGTCTACGAGGCCGCGCAGATCGACGGGGCATCGCCGTTCAAGACCTTCCAGCGCATCACGCTGCCGCTGCTGCTGCCGACCATCGTCACCGCGGCCATCCTGCGCAGCGTCGATCTCCTGCGCTTCTTCGACATCATCTACATCACCACCCAGGGCGGCCCCGGCAACGCTTCGAACACGCTCAACATCTACGGCTTCCGGGTGGGTTTCGAGTTCTTCAACATCGGTTACGCCAGCGCCCTGATGCTGACGCTGACGGCGATCGTGTTCGGCGCCGTGCTCGCCTTCAACCGCCTGCGCGGCGCCGTGGCGTGGTGATGTCATGACGGATGCCGCCAACACCGACCGCTGGATCCGCTGGCTCAACACCGTGCAGCTCGTGCTCGCCGGCGTGCTCATCATGGCGCCGACGGTCTGGATGGTGTTGTCCTCGTTCAAGCCGTCGTTCGAGGTCACGGCCTATCCGCCGACGCTGATCTTCACGCCGACGCTCGACAATTATGTCGAGCTGACCAAGACCACGCCGTTCCTCAGCTATGCGCTCAACAGCCTCATCGTCACCGTCGGCTCGACGGCGCTCGGCTTACTGTTCGGCATCCCCGCCGCTTTCGCCGTCTCCTGGACACGGATCTCGTGGCCGGCGATCCTGACGCTCGCGGCGCGCATGGCGCCGGGCACGCTGTTCCTGCTGCCGTGGTACGTCATGTTCCGGCAGGTCGGGATGATCGGCTCCTACACCGCGTTGATCCTGAGCCACGCGGTCATCACGCTGCCGATCGTGATCTGGGTGCTGCTGCCGTCCTTCGACGGCATCCCGCGCAGCGTCTTCGAGGCGGCGCAGGTCGACGGATGCAGCGTCACGCGCATCCTCTGGCGTATCGCGCTGCCGTTGGTGGCGTCCGGCGTCGCCGTCTCGGCGATCCTCGCCTTCGTCTTCTCATGGAACTACTTCCTGTTTGCGCTGGTGCTCTCCAACGGCGACACCAAGACGCTGATCGCGGCGGCCTTCAACTTCATCGGCGAAGGCTCGACGCAATGGGGCGCTCTCATGGCCGCGGCGACGCTGATCGCACTGCCGCCGCTGGTGCTGGCTGCCCTGGTTCAGCGCTGGCTGGTGTCCGGACTGACGCTCGGTGCGGTGAAAGGCTAGGTATCTGATGAACGTGTCACCCCGTCCGAATTCGATCATGCAGGCCGCGGTCTTCCACGGCGGCGACCGCATCACCATCGAGCGCGTGGCAATGCCTGACGTCGGCACAGGTGAAGTGCTCGTGCGCGTTTCGCGCACCGCGCTGTGCGGTTCGGACTTCAAGCTCTGGCACAAGGGCGCAGAGTTCACCGCCGGCCATGAGATTTTCGGCGTGGTCGAGCAGCCCGGTCACCGGCTGCATGGTCGCCGCTGTGCCGTCTATATTCCACTCCACTGCGACCATTGCGCGGCCTGCAAACGCGGCGATACCCAGATGTGCCTGGAGGTCTCTAGCCTGATCGGCTGGAACCGGCCGGGCGGCTACGCCGAATACGTGCCGGTGCCGGAAAACTGTTTGCTGCCGGTGCCTGACGATATCGAGGACAGCCTCGCGCCGCTGCTGCTCGACACCATCGGCACGTCGGGCCACGCCGTGCGCTTCGTCAGCCGCGTGGTGCCGCCGGGTGAGGCTGGACCTGTTCTCGTCATGGGCGCCGGGCCGGTCGGTCTCGGCGTCGTGTTGGCGCTCCGTGCGCTCGGCTACAACGACATCTACGTTGCCGACCCCAATGCGACGCGGTTGAAGATCGCGCAATCCTTCGGCGCGAAGGCGCATCCCGTGGGCGACACCTCGAAGCGCTTTGCTCTCATCATGGAATGCTCCGGCGCGCATGCGGCGCGCAACCTCGGCATCGAGCTTGTCCTGCCGCGCGGCGCGCTGGTGCTGGTCGGCGAGAACGCCGCGCCCTGGACCATCGAGGAGGGCAAGGTGTTCCGCCGCAAGGACTTCTACATGATCCGGACCTTCTACTTTCCGGTCTCGGATTTCGAGCCGAACATCGAGCTGCTGCGCAAGTTCAAGGACGAATACCGCGTCCTCGTCGACGGCGAGTTCGGCCTGTCGGCCCTGCCTGAGAATTTCGCCCGCTTTGCCAGGGGCGAGCTGATCAAGCCGGTGCTGGCGCTGGATTAAGCGATCATGGCCTCGATCTCGATCCGCAACCTCGTCAAGCGCTACGGCAGTTTCACTGTGATCCCCGATCTCAATCTGGAGATCGCGGACCATGAATTCGTCGTCTTCGTCGGGCCGTCCGGCTGTGGCAAGTCGACCCTGCTGCGAATCATTGCGGGTCTCGAGCCGATCACGTCGGGTGACCTCTACATCGGCGACAAGCGCGTCAACGGCGTGCAAGCTGCACACCGCGACATCGCGATGGTGTTCCAGGACTACGCGCTCTATCCGCACATGCGCGTCTACGACAATATGTCGTTCGCATTGGAGCTGCGGGGAACGCCGAGGGCGGAGATCGATGCGCGCGTGAAGCGTGCCGCCGCGCTCCTGCACATCGAGCCCTATCTCGACCGCAAGCCGAAGGAGCTCTCCGGCGGGCAGCGCCAGCGCGTCGCCATGGGCCGTGCGATTGTGCGCAATCCCAAGGCGTTCCTGTTCGACGAGCCGTTGTCCAACCTCGACGCAAAACTGCGCGGGCAGGTGCGGGCCGAGATCAAGGCGCTATCGCAGGAGCTCAAGACCACCATGGTCTTCGTGACCCATGACCAGATCGAGGCCATGACGATGGCCGACCGGATCGTGGTGCTCCAGAACGGGACGATCCAGCAATACGACACGCCGGAGACGGTCTACGAGCGGCCGGCCAACCAGTTCGTCGCCGGCTTCATCGGCTCGCCGGCCATGAACTTCTTCCCGGTCGAATGGCGTGAGGAGCGCGCGATCCTTTCGCAAGGCGCAACGGCGGTGCCGCTGGACGGTGAGGCCGCAAGCCGTCTGCAGCAGGCGGGAAATGCCGTGCTCGGCATCCGTCCTGAACATTTTGCCGTCACGACCGATGCGGCGGACGGCATCGCCATCAACGTCAAGCTGGTCGAGCCGCTCGGCTCGGATACGCTGATCCATTTCGATCTCGCCGGCGTCTCCGCGATCGCAAGGGTCGATCCGTCGTTGCGACCAAAGCCCGGCGATCGCCTCAGCTTGCGGCCGCAGCCGGGCAAGACGCATTTGTTCGATGCAGCGAACGGGCAGGTCTTGCGGTGAGCGCATCGGCGAACATAGCAGCTCTTTCGGCGCTCGCGGATGTGGCGTCGGGAGCCAGGGGCGTCCAGGTGATCTGCCTTGGGCTGTCCGCGCTCGATCAGGTCTGGCGTGTCGATCAGCTCTTTGCGGGCAACAGCGAGAAGATAAAGGCCATCGACTACGGTACCCTTGGCGGCGGAATGGCCGCCAATGCCGCGGTCGCGGTCGCGCGGCTCGGTGCCTCCGTCGCGTTCTGGGGGCGGGCAGGGGACGATGCCGCCGGGCACGAGATGCGTTCGGCTTTTGCCACCGAAGGTGTCGACGTCGAGAATTTCCGGCTGTTTCCCGATGGCCGCTCATCGGTCTCGGGGATCATTGTCGACAGTTCGGGCGAGCGGCAGATCGTGAACTTCCGCGGTCTGTTTCCGGAAGCGGCCGATTGGCTTCCGCTTGAAGCCGTCGCTCGCGCATCCTCGGTGCTGGCCGATCCGCGCTGGGTGGAGGGCGCCGCGACGCTGTTTCGCGAGGCGCGTGCGCGCGGCATTCCGACGGTGCTCGACGGCGACATGGCTGATGCCGAGGTATTCGAGCGACTGCTGCCCCTGACCGACCACGCGATCTTCTCCGAGCCTGCGCTCGCTTCTTTCGCCGGATCTGCCAAAGACGAATCTCTCGCAGCACTGGCGCGCTTCGGCTGCAGTGTCATCGCGGTCACGCGCGGCGAGGGCGGCGTCAGTTGGTACGAGAATGGCCAGCTGCACCGGCACGCCGCCTATGCCGTCGATGTCGTCGATACCACCGGCGCCGGCGACGTCTTCCATGGCGCCTATGCCATTGCGATCGGCGTCGGCCTCGATGTGCGCAACGCCATGGCGTTTTCTGCAGCCACGGCCGCGATGAAATGTCGCCACGCCGGTGGCCGCAACGGAATCCCCACCATCAACGACTGTCTTGCATTCATGAGGACGAAGCCATGAGAACGATTGGAAAGAACCGCGGGCTGGGCCGCCTTGCTGACGCGGAAGGCCACTTTCGCATGGTCGCGCTGGATCAGCGGCCGCCGCTGTTCGATGCCATTGCGAAGGCGAAGGGAATCACGCGGGATCAGGTCGAATATTCCGACGTCACGGCGGCCAAGCGGCTCCTCGTGGAGAACCTCGCACCGCATTGCAGCTCGATGTTGTTCGACCCGAATTTTGCCGTGCCCGCAGCGATCGATCTGTTGCCGCCGCGCTGCGGCCTGATCATGACGCTGGAGGAGCATCGCGTCGAGGAGACCGCGGGCGGTCGCAAGTCGCGCGCGATCGCCAACTGGAGTGTGGAGAAAATTCGCGCCATGGGCGGCGACGCCGTCAAGGTGCTGGCCTGGTATCGGCCGGATGCGGACGCCGCGGTCAACGAGCATCAGAAGCGCTTCGTGCGCGAGATTGGCGAGGAGTGCGCCCGCCACGACGTTCCCTATGTTCTTGAACTGCTGGTCTATCCGTTCCTTGGCAGCGCCAATCACACCGCCGATTATGTGGAATCGCCCGGCAAGCTGCCGAGCCTCGTCATCGATAGCGTGCGCGAGTTTGCCAAGCCCGAATACGGCGTCGATCTCCTGAAGCTTGAGAGTCCCCTCGCGGCCAACAGCCTGCCGGCCCGTGACGGCAGCGCCGAAGCCAAGGCCGCGCAGAAGGAATTCGATGCAATCGGCGATATCTGCCGCGAGCGGAGCATTCCCTGGGTCCTGCTGTCGGGCGGCGCCGCGCCGGAAAAATTCGAACGCGTCCTCGACTTCGCCTATGCCGCGGGCGCGGGCGGTTTCCTGGCCGGTCGCACCATCTGGCTCGATGCCGTCCTGAAGAATTTCCCGGACCTTGGGGCGGTTTCGGCGAGCCTGCGCAAGGACGGCCTCGGCGTGCTTGAGCGGCTCAACAAGCTGACGACGGCCAAGAGCACGCCGTGGAAGGCGCGCTTTCCGGTATTCACTGACATCAAGCGGGAGGGTGACTTCGCGCGCGCCTATTGAAACGGTGACGGCTCCACGTGTCTTGGTGGGCCCGGCAGGACTCGAACCTGCAACCAGACCGTTGTGAGCGGCGGAGCAAGATCAGCTTCGTTGATCTAGCTGCACCATGCTTGAGTTCGATGGCGTTCGTCGCGCTTTGGTGAGGTCGTTTTCTGGCGCGAAACCGGTGCGGTTCGCGGCAATGGCGGATTTCGGCCGAAGCTGAGGCTGCTCGCGCGCCCAATCGCTTTGTTGAACGTTCAGTAAAGTCGCATACTAAACATGCTGGCTGCGGCTGACCTTCCGGCTTCCCTGTTATCGGGACGGACCGAATTGCGTCCTCCGGACCAGGTCGGCAATCGTTGTTCGCCGCATTCGCTGCAATTATGGGGAAATTTGCTGCATTGCAAACGTCGACGCTTGCGCGTGCGAGCGTCGGGAATATTTTCGCCAAGGTCGCGAGAACCGGCTTGACGGGCCAAAAAATTTAGTACTACGTTTAGTAATACAAAAAACTAAACATCGCGCATCGAGCGCCGATGTGCAGGAGGAGCCCAAGCCATGCCGGAGCCGTCTCCGGCAGCGGTCCGTCTCGTCCTTCACTCATCGCTCCTCAAACTCGGTTTCAGGGTCTTGGCGTCGCTCCGGCAGGGCGCGCTGAGCGGGTTGGACGCTTCAACGAGAGAGGAAACGGATATGCGGACATTCAATTGGCTGAGAAGCTCAGCGGCCACCACGGTTCTCGGGGCGGCGCTGCTGGGGATATTTGGCGGAGGCGAAGCCGCGGCCCAGGGTAAGCAGCTCACGCTGTGCTGGGCGGCATGGGATCCGGCCAACGCGCTGGTCGAACTCGGCAAGGATTTCACCAAGCAATCCGGCATCGAGATGAAGTACGAGTTTGTCCCCTGGACGAGCTACGCGGATCGCTTCCTCAACGAGCTCAACTCCCACGGCAAGCTCTGCGACCTGATCATCGGCGACAGCCAGTGGATCGGCGGCGCCGCCGAGAACAAGTGGTACGTCAAGCTCAACGATTTCTTCGACAAAGAGCACATCTCGATGGACGACTTCGTCCCGGCGACCGTTGTCGGTTATTCGCAGTGGCCGAAGAATTCGGCGAACTACTGGGCGCTGCCGGCGATGGCCGACGCCGTGGGCTGGACCTATCGCAAGGACTGGTTCTCGCGGCCCGACATTCAGTCGGCTTTCAAGGCCAAGTACGGTCGTGATCTGGCGCCGCCGAAAACCTATGACGAGTTGAAGCAGATCGCGGAGTTCTTCCAGGGCCGCGAGATCGACGGCAAGAAGGTCTACGGCGCCTACATCTTCACCGAGCGCGGCTCCGAAGGCATCACGATGGGCGTGACCAACGTCCTCTACAATTACGGCTTCAGCTACGACAATCCGAAGAAGCCGTACCAGATGCAGGGCATCGTCAATTCCGCCGAGGCGGCCAAGGGGCTCGAATTCTACAAGGAGCTCTACAAGTGCTGCACCGCGCCGGGCATGACCAACGCCTACATGCAGGAAGGGCTCGATGCCTTCAAGTCGGGCCAGGTGGCGATGCAGATGAACTGGTTCGCCTTCTTCCCCGGCCTCTACAAGGATCCGAATGTGGGCGGCGACAAGATCGGCTTCTTCGTCAATCCGGCTGGCCCGAACGGGCACTTCACCCAGCTCGGCGGACAAGGCATCTCGGTGGTTGCGACCTCCGACCGCAAGGACGACGCGCTCGCCTATATCAAGTGGTTCGCGCAGCCCGCCGTGCAGCAGAAATGGTGGCAGATCGGCGGCTACTCGGCGCTCAAGGCGGTGGTCGACGCGCCGGACTTCCCGAAGAGCGCGGCGTTCGCGCCGCAATTCCTGGAGTCGATGGGTATCGTCAAGGACTTCTGGGCCGAGCCGTCCTACGCCCAGCTGCTGCTTGATATGCAGAAGCGGGTGCACGACTACGTCGTCGCCGACAAGGGCACGGCGCAGCAGGCGCTCGATCTCCTGGTCAAGGACTGGACCAAGGTGTTCAAGGAACAGGGCAAGCAAGTCGCCTCGCAATAGCCCGAACGCCGCGTCCCAACTGAACTGGCTTCCCCGAGGTCAGCCTCGGGGAAGACGAACCAGCCGATGGACAAGATGACGACGATCCTGCAACCCGACCATGCTACGATCCCGGGCGTGAGCGAGCCCGCCAAATCCCGCGCCGTGCGCCGCGGCCATGGTCTGTCCGACCGGACCATCTCGTGGCTGTTCGTCGCGCCGACGATTGCGCTGCTGCTCGCGATCAACATCTTTCCGCTGGTCTGGATGATCCGGCTGTCCTTCACCAGCCTCAACCTCAGCATGTCCTATCTGCCGCTGCGGTTTGTCGGGCTCGACAATTTCAGCGACATACTCAACGACGAGGACGTCTGGTTCCGGCTCCAGACCACGGCGCAATTCGTGATCTGCTCGGTCGCCTTGCAGGTCGTGGTCGGCTTTGGGCTCGCGCTTCTGATCAACCGTCAGTTCCGCGGCCACAGCTTCTGGACCACGATCATCCTGCTGCCGATGATGCTGTCGCCGGCGGTCGTCGGTAATTTCTGGACGCTGCTGCTGCAGCCGCAGATCGGCCCGTTCAACTATCTGATCAGCTTGTTCACCGGTGTGCCGCCGAGCTCTTTCAGCATGACAGGGCAAGTCGCGCTCGCGCCATGGACCATCGTGCTCGTCGACACCTGGATGTGGGCGCCGTACGTGATGCTGATCTGTCTCGCCGGGCTGCGCTCGATCCCGGATTACATCTACGAGGCGGCCGAAGTCGATCGTGCCTCGGCCTGGCGGCAGTTCTGGTCGATCACGCTGCCGATGACGGTGCCGTTCCTGATGCTGGCGGTGCTGTTTCGCGCGATCGAGAACTTCAAGATGTTCGACATGGTCAACCTGCTGACCTCGGGAGGGCCGGGGTCGACCACCGAGCTCGTATCGATCACGCTGAAGCGTGCGGCATTCGAGAAGTGGCGCACCGGCTATTCGTCCGCGCTCGCCATCATCCTGTTCGTGACCGTGTTCGGGGCCGCCAACATCTACGTCAAAGCGCTCAACAAGGTGAAGCAACGATGACCGCTGCCGTAGCCAAATCGGTCCTGGCCAGATCCAGCGCACACTCGATCGTCGAGGCCTCGCCGCGCACCAAGGCATTCGCTGGTGCTCTCGTCATCCTCTATGCGTTGATCACGATCCTGCCGCTAGTCTGGATCGTCGCCACCGCCTTCAAGTCGCAAAGCGATGCCATCGCCTATCCGCCCAAGGTGATCTTCGAGCCGACGCTCGAAGGTTATGTCAACCTGTTCACGGTGCGCACCCGCCAGACACCTGATTTCATCGCCAAGTTGCCGCCCCCGGAGACCTGGTATGACAAGCTGGTCCGCAAGCATGACATGGTCATTGCCGGACCGTCCAAAGTCGTCCCGCGCTTCGTCAACTCGCTCATCATAGGGTTCGGTTCGACCTTCCTCGCCGTCTTCCTCGGTACGCTCGCGGCCTACGCCTTCTCGCGCTTCCGCATTCCGCTGGCGGACGATCTCCTGTTCTTCATTCTGTCGACGCGGATGATGCCGCCGGTCGCGGTCGCGATCCCGATCTATCTGATGTACCGGCAGCTCAACCTGACCGACACCAGGCTCGGAATGATCCTGCTCTATACCGCCGTGAACGTCTCGCTCGCGGTCTGGCTGCTCAAGGGGTTCATCGACGAGATCCCACGCGAGTACGAGGAGGCGGCCCTCGTCGACGGCTACACGCGACTGCAGGCGCTGCGCAAGGTGGTGCTGCCGCAGGCCGTCACCGGAATTGCGGCGACCGCGATCTTCTGCCTGATCTTCTCCTGGAATGAATACGCCTTCGCGGTTCTGCTGACCAGCGGCGAGGCGCAGACCATGCCGCCCTTCATCCCTTTCATCATCGGTGAGGGCGGGCAGGACTGGCCGGCGGTTGCCGCCGCGACCACGCTGTTCGTCGTCCCGATCGTCATGTTCACCGTGCTGCTCCGCAAGCATCTGTTGCGCGGCATCACCTTCGGAGCGGTACGCAAATGAGCGGTTCTGCTGTTGTTAAGGAGGCCAAGGGAACCAATGGGACATTGCACCGCTTCTTCAGCCGCGGGCGCTGGGAGGCCGTTGCGATGACCCTGATCGGGGGCGGCATCTTCATGCTGGTGCAGCCCTTCTCGATCGATCTCTACAGCTATTCATTCGTGACGATTCTGGCCGGCACGGTAGGCTTCGTCGTCGTCAGCCACTTTCCGGAATAGGGCCATGGCTCAGATCCGCATCGAAAATCTTCGCAAGTCGTTCGATCAGTTCACCGCGGTGGAAGGGTCGACCTTCACCATCGACGACGGCACTTTCTTTGCGTTGCTCGGCCCTTCCGGCTGCGGCAAGACCACCACCTTACGCATGATTGCCGGCCTCGAGCTGCCGACCGAGGGCAAGATCCTGCTCGACGGGGAGGACGTCACGTTCCACCGCGCCGCCGCCCGCGATATTGCGTTCGTGTTCCAGCTGTTCGCGCTCTATCCGCATATGAATGTCGGGCAGAATATCGGCTTCCCGCTGAAGTGCCAGGGCATGGCGCGGCACGAGATTCGCGAGCGGGTGCAGGAGACCGCGCGGATGCTGCGGATCGGGCATCTGCTGTCGAGCAAGACATCAAAGCTCTCGGGCGGCGACCGCCAGCGTGTCGCGCTCGGGCGAGCCATGGTGCGGCGCCCGAAGGCCTTCCTGATGGACGAGCCGCTGGGCGCGCTCGACGCCGAGTTTCGTCATCTGATGTGCGGCGAGCTGCGCGATTTGCACGATCGCATCAAGGCGACCACGGTCTATGTCACCCACGACCAGCTCGAAGCGATGTCGATGGCCGACCAGATTGCGATCATGAACAAGGGGCGCGTGGAACAGATCGGCACGCCGCAGGAGGTCTACGACCGGCCCGCCAGCATGTTCGTCGCCGACTTCATCGGCTCGCCTCCGATGAACTTCCTGCGCTTCGAGGGCGGCCTGCGATCTGGTGACCGGGCGATCAATTTTCACGACACCAGGCTCGTGGTGCCCGAGATCCGCGAGGACCGCCCCAGCGCTGCGCTGGCCCTCGGGATTCGTCCAGAACATATTCGATTCACCGACGCCGGATCCGTTCGCGGCGAGGTGTTCGGCGCGGAATATCTCGGCACGACGCAGATCGTCACGATCGACACGGCCTATGGACGGGTCGCGGCGCGGCTGCCGTCGAGCGCCTCGGTGCAGATCGGAGAGACCGTCGGCCTCGAATTCAACTCCGGTCGGCTCTCATTGTTCGATGCCGGCAGCGGCCTTGCAATCAGGACCGCCGGCGAGGAGGGGGGGCGCCATGGTTGACGTCAGCTTACGCAACATCAGCAAGCGCTTCGGCGCGGTGGAGGCAGTGCGCGACCTCTCGCTGACCGTGAACGACGGTGAGTTCCTCGTCCTGCTCGGGCCGAGCGGTGCCGGCAAGACCACGACGCTGCGGCTGATCACCGGGCTCGAGAGCCCCGACGCCGGTTCGGTCATGATCGGCGGGCGCGATGTGACGCATGATCCGCCGGGTTCACGGGACATCGCATTCGTGTTCCAGCAATATTCGCTGTATCCGCATCTGTCGGTCTATGACAACCTCGCGTTCCCGCTGCGCTCTCCTGCGCGGCGCGTGCCGGAGCCACAGATCCGCAAGCGTGTCGAGCAGACCGCGGAGCTCCTGCACATCGCGAGCAAGCTGAATAATCGTGCCACCCGCCTGTCGGGAGGTGAGATGCAGCGGGTCGCGATCGGCCGTGCGCTGGTGCGCGATCCCTCGATCTATCTGATGGACGAGCCGCTGTCGTCGCTGGATGCAAAGCTCCGCGCCGAGCTTCGCCTCGAGCTGAAGCGGATCCAGCTCGAGCTCGGCGCGACCATCCTGTATGTGACCCACGATCAGGTCGAAGCCATGACGATGGCATCGAGGATCGGCGTGATCAAGGACGGCCGGCTGCTTCAGCTCGGCACGCCGAGGGAGATCTACGAAAATCCATCCAGCAGCTATGTCGCGTCGCGGCTCGGGACGCCGCAGATCAATTTCCTGCCCGCACGGCTGCTGTCCGATGTGGCGATACCGCCGGAAACGGAGACGGTCGGCATCCGCACCGAGCACCTTCAGATCGCCGCGCGCAACGGCGGGCAGATGGTCGGTCGGGTGCATCGCGTCGAGCATCTCGGCGAGCAGAATCACGTTCACCTCGACTATAAGGGCGAAACGCTGGTGACGCTGGCGGATCCGCACCAACCGCTGCGGGCCGGCCAGGAGGTTGAATTGCAACTGGTGCGTCCGCTGTGTTTCGACCGGGCGGGGCAACGCATCGGCGCGATGGTCCAATAGGGGAGCGAGAGGTTCAGATAGATGTCTGTGCAACCGGAGACATTCAAGTCGCTGCTCAAGGCGGCCGCCGAGCAGGTCATCGCCAGCGCGCCGGAGCTCACGAGCCTGGACCAGGCGATCGGCGACGGCGACCACGGGACCAACATGAAGCGCGGCTTCGAAGCCGTGCTCGGCAAGCTCGATGCCATCTCGGCGCAGCCGCTCAACGAGGCATTCAAGGCGATTGGCAAGACCCTTGTCATGACGGTCGGCGGCGCCTCCGGCCCGCTTTATGGCAGTTTCTTTCTCGCCGCGGGCGAGGCGCTGTCGCAAGACAAACACCTGCCCGACGATCTCGCCGACGTGTTCGGTAGCGGAGTGGACGCGGTGAGCGCGCGCGGCCGCTCGCAGGCCGGCGAGAAGACGATGCTCGATGTGCTCGTTCCGGTGCTGGAGACACTGAAAGCGGGCGCCGGCCAGCCCGATCTGATCGAGCGGGTGCGCATCACCGCGGCTGAAGCGGTTGAGCGCACAGTGCCGATGCAAGCCACCAAGGGCCGGGCGTCGTTCCTCGGTGCGCGCAGCGTCGGTCATGTCGATCCGGGGGCACGATCGAGCTGCGTTCTGCTGCACGCTGTGTGCGCTGGCCTGGAGGCGCGGCAATGACCGATACCGTAGGGATCGTGATCGTCTCGCATTCCCGGGATATCGCCAAGGGAACCGCGGACATGGTGCGGCAGATGGTCGGCAGCGAGGTCAAGGTCGCCTTCTGCGGCGGCAATCCCGATGGTGGTCTCGGCACCAGCGTGCCGCTGATCATCGACGCCATCAACGATGCCTGGTCGTCAAAAGGCGTTGCTGTGCTTGTCGACCTCGGCGGCGCCGAGACGAACAGCGAAATGGCGGTCGAAATGCTGGAGCCGGCGCGGCGTGATCTCGTTGTCGTCTGCAACGCCCCGATCGTCGAGGGCGCCGTCATGGCGGCGACCGAAGCTGCGGGCGGCAGCTCGCTGGCCCAGGTCAGGGCCGTGGCCGAGGAACTCTCTGCCGACTGAGCCGGCGGGGAAGCGATGATGGATGATGAGCATGCTTGATAAAGCGGACGAACAGATCTTCACCGGCAGTGTGCGGTTGGTGCATGCGGTTGGCATGCACGCGCGCCCCGCGGTCAAGCTGACCAAGCTCGCCAAGAAGTTCCAGGCTCAGATCTCGGTGCGGGTCGCGGGCGCGCCTGAATGGATCAATGCCAAGAGCGTGGCCAAGATCATGGCAATGCGCGCGGCACATGGCAGCACGATCGAGATCAAGGCCTCCGGTAGCGATGCCGAGCCCGCGGTCGCGGCGCTGGTCGATCTGATCGCAAGCGATTTCCCGGATGGAGCACCGTAGCATGCAGGGCGGCGCTGCAGGTCTGGCCTACCGCGGCAGGACCGCTTCGATCGGCTTTGCCCACGGCCCGTTTGTCCGTGTCGATGCGGGCGCGGCCGGCGAGCGTGCGGCCGGCACGTTGGTCGAGGAGGCGCTCGCCTTGCGCAAGGCGATCGATCTCGCAAGCGGGCAGATCGCCGATCTTGCCGCCAGCGCCGGCGGTGAAGCCGCGCAGATCCTCGAGTTCCAGGTCGCATTGCTGGAGGATGAGGACCTGATCGAGGCGATCTTCGCGTCGATCGGCGAGGGGCATCCGGCCGACGTCGCATGGCGTTCGACGCTCGACGAACAGATCGCGGAGTATAATTCGGCGGCGGATGAGTATCTGCAGGCCCGCTCGTCGGATCTTGCGGATTTGCGCGACCGCGTGGTCCACATTCTGCGTGGCGACCAGGGGCAGCCGCTGAAGATCCCGAACGGGGGCGTGGTCTGCGCCGACGATCTGCCGCCATCGCGATTCCTCGAGATCGACTGGTCCGGCGGCGGCGGCCTGGCGCTGTTGCGCGGCAGCCCGACCAGCCATGTCGCGATGCTGGCGCGCGCGCGCGGCATCCCGATGGTGGTGCAGCTCGGTTCAATTCCAGACATCGGCACCAGGGCGTTGCTCGACGGCGAAGGCGCGACGCTGGAGCTCGATCCCAATGCCGAACAGGTCCGTACTTTCGAGAAGCGGCGCGACAACCATCTCAAGAGCAGGGCATCCGCGCGAGCGATCCTGCGGCGGCCGACAGCCTCCTGGCGCGGCGAGCGGATCAAGCTCTTCATCAACATCCAGCGCGTCGAGGATCTCGAGCATGCCGACGCGCAATATGCCGACGGCATCGGCCTGATGCGGACTGAATTCCTGCTCGCCGGCCGGAGCGTGCCGGACGAGGAGACCCAATTCCAGGCCTATGACGCGATATTGCGCTGGGCTGGCCAGCGGCCCGTCACCATCCGCACGTTCGATGCGGGCGGCGACAAGCCGGTGCCCGGGTTCACGCTGGATGGCGAGGCCAATCCGTTTCTCGGCGTGCGCGGCTTGCGGCTTTGCCTGGCCCGGCCCGAGATCTTTGCGGTCCAGCTCCGCGCGCTGGCGCGGGCCGCGGTGCGCGGCAATCTCAAGGTCATGTTCCCGATGGTCACCTCGGCGGACGAGCTCGAGGCGGGACGGAAGCTGTTCGCCGATGCCGTGCAGCGCTTGCAGGCGGACGGCATTGCCGCAATGCTTCCCGATCTGGGAATCATGGTTGAAGTCCCGGCGGCGGCCCTTGCGGTATCTAGCTTCAAGGCCGCCTTCTTCTCGATCGGCTCGAACGATCTCGCGCAATATGTCCTGGCCTGCGATCGTTCCAACGGAGCTCTCGCCCCCTTGATGGACCCTCTGCATCCCGCAGTGCTCGAACTGATCGCGCGGACCGCGGAGCACGGCCGCCGCGCCGGCATCAGTGTCAGCCTCTGCGGCGACATGGCCGGTGATCAGCGCTGCCTGCCCGCTCTGCTGAATTGCGGACTGCGCGAATTGTCCGTGAACGCCTCGGCGCTGGCGCAGATCAAGCACACCATTGACCGGCTGAGCAGCGGAGGCAGCGTTGGCTGACACGGCGGCCGATGAAGCGCCCGAAGCGGGCGCGGTTGCGGTCTACAAGCGCATCTTCAAGGAAGTCCTTGAGAGCCGCCCGTCCGGCATGCGGCTTCGACTGGCCCATGCCATGGGCAAGAACCGCAGCTTCGTCAGCCAGATCAGCAATCCCGCATATCCGGTGCCGATCCCGGTGCAGCATCTCAACACGATCTTCGATGTCTGCCACTTCCCGCCACAGGCGAAGGCAGCCTTCCTTCGCGCCTATGCGCGCGCACATCCGCGCCGCGTCGGCCGGTTGAGCGAAGGCTCGCACGAGCGGACGCTGACGCTGCATCTGCCGGACCTCGGCAGCACCAAGCGCAACGCCGAGCTTGACACGCTGCTCCAGGAGTTCACGCGGCGACTGATTGACATCATGCGGGAAAAATAGGCGAGAAACGCCAAACGGACCAAGCGGGGAGGACACCATGAAGAAGTTCATCAATTCGGTCGACAACGTGCTCGGCGAAAGCCTCGACGGTTTCGCAGCCGCGCACGCCGATCTGGTTGTGCTGGGCGCCGAGCGCAAATTCGTCCGCCGCCGCGAGCTGAACTCGAAGAAAGTTGCGCTGGTCTCGGGCGGCGGCAGCGGGCACGAGCCGCTGCATGCGGGCTTCGTCGGTTACGGCATGCTGGATGCCGCCTGTCCCGGCCAGGTGTTCACTTCGCCGACGCCGGACCAGATCGTCGAGGCCGCACAGGTGGTCGCGGGCGATGCCGGCGTCCTGTTCATCGTCAAGAACTATGCCGGCGACCGCATGAACTTCGAGATGGCAGCCGAGATCGCCGAGGGTCGCATCGCCACCATCGTGACCGATGACGATGTCGCGGTCGAGAAGTCGACCTACAGCGCCGGGCGGCGCGGCGTCGCCGGCACCCTGATCGTCGAGAAGATCGTCGGCGCCGCGGCCGAGAAGGGCGCCGATCTCAAGACCTGCGTGGCGCTCGGCGAGCGCATCAACGCACAGACGCGCTCGATGGGCGTTGCGCTGACCAGCTGCACCGTCCCGGCTGCGGGCACGCCGACCTTTGCACTTGCCGAAGACGAGATGGAGATGGGGGTCGGCATTCACGGCGAGCCGGGCCGCCGCCGCGTCAAGCTTGCGGAGGCCGATGCGATCGCATCGGAGATGACGGCAGCGATCGCCGGCGATCTCGCGGCGCCCGCGGGCTCCGAGGCCCTGCTGCTCGTCAACGGCTTCGGCGGCACGCCGACGATCGAGCTCTACCTGATGTACAACGCGACGCGCCGGATGCTCAAGGAGCGGGGCCTGCGCATCGCCCGTTCGCTGGTCGGCAGCTATGTCACATCGCTGGACATGGCGGGTTGCTCGCTCACCGTAAGCCTGCTCGACAGCGAGACCACCGGGCTCTGGGATCATCCCGTGCGTACGGCCGCATTGAAATGGTGACTGCCGTGGTGGGCGGCCGCTGATTTTCAGATTGCGCCCCGATCGACGATGGGCCGGGGTCTCAGGCATGCACCGGAAGTCTGCCGGTTCACCCTCCCTGAAACTTGCCGTGTCCTTCGGGCGCGGCATCTTTTTTGCGTGGAGGAGACAAGGGCTTCGGCGATCGTGAGTGCCAAGCCATTGATTTATTGCTGGGCCCGGCAGGACTCGAACCTGCAACCATGAACGGGCATAGCGGTTCGGTTGTGAATTCGCTCTTGGATGCTTGCTCCACAATTCGCCTGACGCGGAGCATTTGGACTGTTCGGACGGCGTTAAGAGGCAGCAGAACCGAGTGAAGGATGAGGATTGGATACAAGCCGTCGAAGAACGCGTATGCGATGAACGCGACATTGCTCAAGATGGCCGTGATCCTGAGCTGGAGCATCGTCCTCATGCAAAACGTGGCGAAGACGAGAAGAGATGCGAGATAGCCGGCGGCTTCAACCCAGGATTTCGAGCCGCAAAGCAAAACGTCCGAGCAGCGCATTTCCGCGTCCTTCTATGAACTTGACCCTGAAGAGCGCGACGAGCCCTGCACATGTGGCTCAACGGGCTTGGATACCGAAGCAAGCGCAAAATCAGATGCTGATCGGCTAGAAGAATCCGGCACTAAGATCCAGCCCATAAGTCATCGACAGCAGCCACACCAAGAGGGCGGCTCCACAGAACAACGCGGTCTGCTTGAGGACGTTTGCCTGCAATGACGATGCGGGGAATACCCGGACAAAAGCGTTTGCAATCGCAGCAGTTGCAGCGGCGCGCATGATGATCTCCAGGAGTTGGCTAATGACTGGGCGTCAGCGAGCGTCGTGCTTCACGCACGAGCCCGCGATTCGGCTCTCGGCGACGGGGGCTTCTTCGATCTTCCAGAATGCCCAGACAAAGCAGGGCCCAAGGCAAACCGAAATCAGCATGAGCAAAGATGCCCGATCGTGAACGGTCTGGATCCACAATTTCCAATGCAAATGAAATCTCGGCTCCAGGCAAATGGTGCGCCAACAGCGCCTGGATCAGGGAATGTTGATCGCCGGCAGCGGGCCAGTGGGGCGGATCAACGCTTTAGCAGGTTGCTCCTGCCTGAAGGCCGCGAGTGCAATCAAAACGGCGCATAATACGGCGATGAAAAAGCCGAGACGCCACCGCCGCTCCGTCCGGTCGTCGTCGGGCGTGTCAAGCCGGCGCGCGCCCGTTGCTGTGCGCATCGTTAATCTCCGAATATCGTGACGGTGAGAAGGCCAGTCTTCCCAACACCCGCACTGAATATCTCGCCAGTTGATGCGTCTGGGAACTACCTAGAAAGGTGGTCCGGTGTCTCCTATGCTCGAAGGTCGGTGATCTGCGCACTCGTTTCGGGGGGGACATGTATCTATCCACGGATTCCACCAATCCGCAGAATCAAGATGTCTATGCACTCTGGGATCGGCTGGCCGAGTTTTCCGTCGGCGACGGCGACGCCGCACTGACACATCTGCTAGCCGCACTGCGTACCATGTTGTCGGCACGCAATGTGCTATGGGGTGTGGTCGTGCGATTGCCGTCGCCGAAGCGGGCCGATCCCTTGCTCGGTTGGCGTCCGCGCCTCGTCCGGGTGCTGGACCCGATACCGGCGGTGGCAGCATCCGTGCAGAAGCAGTTCGATACGCTCTGGTCCCGCGACGTCGACCTGTCTCAGATCCTTTCCATGTCGGGAGATGAGCCGTTCCGCGTCCGCCTGCTGTTCGAAGCGCTGCCGGCGGAATGGTTCGAGGGCGAGCACTATCGGCGGCACTATTTGGACGTCGGCTTCGCCGACAGCATTTCCGTGCGCATAGCGCTCAATGACGACGTGAGGATTCGCCTGTTCGTATTTCGCGATGCGGAGGCCCCTCGCTTCTCGGCACAGGACGGCCAGCGTCTGGGCTTCGTGATGCGCGGGTTGAGATGGTTTCACCGTCAGCAACTGCTCAGCCACGGCCTGCTCATCGCCAATGCACCCCTGACACCTGCTGAACGCAGGGTGTTGCTCGCACTGCTCGACGGGCACACGGAAAAGCAGATCGCGCAGAGGCTTGACCAAAGTCCGAACACCACGCATTTCCACGTCAAGTCGATCTACGCCAAGTTCGGCGTGCGTAATCGCTCGGCGCTCACCGCGCTGTGGCTCGGCAAGCTGCGATAACGAACTTACAGTTAATTTGCTGGTGGGCCCGGCAGGACTCGAACCTGCAACCAGACCGTTATGAGCGGCAGGACAAGGGATGCGGTCGTTGATTTTTCAGCATTTTTCGTGACGTTTGACCGCGTTTATCACTCTTGGAGGGATCGTTTCTGGTGCGAAACTGGTGCGGTCGGCCTAGCTTTCGCTCCCGACCGCTGAACGGCCTGGCTCGTAGGTTCGACTGCCACTCTCTCCCCCACGCTACGCTACAACTCTCCCCTGCATCCGATTGTTCGAATCTACCGTAAAAGCCACCGAAGAATTCCGCGATTTTGCGCTGACGCTTCGCGCAAGCTGTAGTTCTTCGCCGTGGGTTCGGAGGATGGTTTTCCGCCACCGCGCTGTCTTCAGTATCTCGCGTTCGCCATCTTAGAACGACGAGTAGCCGATAAAGGCAATTGCGACCAGTCTGCGATTTCAGCCCTAGTCACGCGCAACCGTAGCCCTGGGTGGGGCTCCGGAGGATGCGTTTCGCGATAGAAAACGCTGCAGAGAGGCCGCTTACCGAACAGGTTAGATTTGTATTGTGGATTATCTGGGGTACATTATCCATGACGTCAATGATGGTGTGTCATGAACCTGAGATCCGTCGACCTCAATCTTTTGGTCGCTCTAAACGCTCTCCTCACGGACCTTCACGTAACTCGCGCAGCTGAAAGGATTGGCCTTAGTCAGCCCGCGATGAGCAACGCGCTTTCGAGACTGCGCCACATCTTTAAAGACGAGCTTCTGGTGCGCACGGCCAATGGGATGCAGGCCACTCCGCGAGCAATCGAACTCGCGGAGCCTGTTAAGCGGCTCTTGCGGCAGTTGGAGCGTCTTCTCGACAGTGAGTCCACTTTCGATCCAGCCGTCACCACCCGGAGCTTTTCGGTAAGGTTGTCCGATCTGCTCAGCCGACTCCTCCTTCCGGCCGTCAGCAAAACCATAGAAGCGACGGCGCCCTTCGCGCAGCTCGATGTCGTGCATTACTCGCCGACACAGACGGTCGAGACTCTCGAAAAAGACGAAATCGATCTTGCGATTAGCATGGGCCTTGCGCATTCGAATTCGATCAAATCGGTCGTCCTGATGAGGGACCGAATGGTCTGCGTCATGCGCGAGGGCCATCCGGCGGCCCAACGATCCTTGACGATGGAGACCTTTCTTCAGTCGTCGCACCTCAAAGTCTCGATGTCGCCGACCGATCTTCGCTTCGTCGACGACGTACTCGCTCGCCAAGGTCTGACACGCCGGGTCGCGGTAAACGTCCCGCATTGGCTTCTAGTGCCGCATGTACTGCGTAACTCAAGCCTGCTTTCGGTCATGCCACGCCGTCTAGCGTTCGCGATGGTTGCGGAGGATCTGGCAATCCGAGACCTTCCGTTCGCTTCCGACCCATTCGAATGGTCAATGTATTGGCACCGCAGGCACGACGCCAGTCAGGACCTGAACTGGCTGCGTTCGATCTTCGTCGATGCCGCGCGGGGCCTTGCGGCCAGCGACTGACAGACGGCCTCTCCGCGAGCTATCGCCCCGATAATCAGGTGCGGTGACAGGATTATTGGTCTGCCAAATAATGGAATAGCGGATTCCGATTAGACGCCGCCGTCCCCATCGCCATCCTGCTTCCAAACAATTTCGGTCGATCTCTGTCGACCCCTGGGAGGGATAGATGCAAGCGATTTCGGGCGTACAGGTGGCATCGGTCAACGCGGGCGCTCGCCTCGATCGGCTGCCGATTTGCGGCTTTCATTGGCGAATCCTTGCGCTGATCGGCGCGGGCATGTTTCTCGACGCCTTCGACATCTACCTCGCCGGCGGCGTTCTCGGAGCCGTGCTGAAGGAGGGTTGGTCGACACTTGAACTCAATGCGGCATTCGTCACCGCGACCTTCATCGGCATGACCTTGGGAGCATGGTTTTCGGGCATTCTAGGCGATCGCTACGGTCGCCGTTTCTCCTATCAGGTCAATCTGGCCATTTTCGGTCTCGCCTCTCTCGCCGCGGCGCTTGCCCCATCCATGCAAGCGCTGATCGCAGCGCGCTTCGTCATCGGGATAGGGCTGGGCGCCGAGATCGTCGTCGGCTACGCAACGCTGACCGAGTTCGTTCCAGCATCGTCCCGCGGCCGATGGATCGGTATCCTGGCCGTCATCACCAACTTTTCCCTGTTCGTCTCGTCGATGATCGGGCTGTGGGTCATTCCGAGCCTCGGATGGCGCTACATGTTCGGCCTCGTCGGCGTGCTGGCGATGATCGTTTGGTTCCTCCGGAAGTCGATGCCCGAATCCCCTCGGTGGCTGGCTGCCAACGGCCGCGCCGACGAGGCCGAGGCGATCCTCGCCCGCATCGAAGCGGAGGCGGCGAAGAAGGGGCCTCTGCCGCCAGTGTCGACTGCGCAGCGTGTGGAGAACGAGGGCGGTTCGGTCTGGCGTCTGTTCGCGCCGCCCTACCTCGGCCGGACCCTGCTCGGCAGTCTTCTGCACATCGTCGTCGGTTTCAGCCTGTACGGCTTCATTGGCTGGTTGCCGACGTTCATGGTCAAGGGCGGTCACAGCGTCGTGTCGTCGCTCGGCTACACGACGCTGATGTCGCTGGGCGGCCCGGTCGGCTCGCTGATCGGTTTGGCTCTGGCGGATGCGATCGGCCGCAAGCCGTCGATCATCGGATCGTCGATCGCTGCGGCGACCTTCGGTATTGCGTATCCGTTCATGCCAGACGGCGCTCCGCTTGTTGCGGTCGGCTTCCTTCTCGTCACCGCGATCTACGTAATGTTGGCCACTGGCTTCGCCATGCACGTGCCGGAGCTCTTCCCGACCCGCTACAGGCTCCGTGGCACTGCCATCTGCGCGACCGCCGGGCGCGTGACGACGGCGTTGGTACAATTCGCCGTCATTGCGATCTTCGCGTGGAAGGGGCTCGTCGGCGTGCTGGTGACCCTCGCTGGCATTCTTCTCTTCCAGGCGGTGGTCTTCATGATCTTCGGCTTCGAGACCAAGGGTCGCGCACTTGAGGAAGTCTCGGGCGCGCCGACCGGGAAGGAAGCGTCGGCCTCAAGAGAGAAGGTCGTCGGCATCGGAGCCTAGCGGTCACCGGCCACAAGTAGCAGTGGGCCCGGAGATTCCCCTCGGGCTCACTGCCGTCGAGCCGTCTGCAGAAGCTGTGACCTGTGGAGCCGCGACGATAGTCACGACATTCACGTCACGAATGTGCGCAGAAGAACAATCCATTTCAGAAATGGCGCTGGATGCGATCATATCCGGATCGTCCATTCAGCCAAAGAGCAAAGGGAAGAAGCTATGACCGACATTCAGAAACTGAAGGACACCGTAAAGGTGTGCATGTTCGACCAGTACGGCACCGTCGTCGACATGCAGGGCGGCCTTGTCAAGATCGCGACGCCGTTCCTCAAGGAGAAGGGCTGGACCGGCAATCCGAACTCCTTCGTTACCTGGTGGCGTCGCACCCACTTCGAAAACTCGATGATCGACGCGCTGCTCCATCGCGAGCACACGCCGTACCGCGAGATCGGTCACCGCGCCGTCTCGCAGGTCATGGACCGGTCGGGCATCAAGTACACGAAGGACGAGGTGAAGTATCTGGTCGGCGAAATCGAAAAGCTCGAATGCTTCCCGGAGGTGCCGGCGGCTCTCGCCAAGCTGCAGACCAAGTACAAGCTGGTCGTGCTCTCGAACGGCGACCGCGACATGCTCGAGACCGCCAAGAAATATCACAAGATCCCGTTCGACAGCGTCATCTCCGTCGCCGAGGCGAATTCCTTCAAGCCGCACAAGGCGACCTACACGAAAGCCGCCGAGATTCTCGGCCTCAAGATGGATCAGATCCTCTTCGTAGCCAACCACGCCTTCGACGTCATCGGCGCCAAGTCGGCCGGTATGCGCACGGCGATGATCAACCGCCGCAACCGGCCGTTCGAAGAGACGCCGCACAAGCCCGACATCACGGTCGAGACGATGAAGGATCTGGCGGATGCGATCGTCTAGTACGGAAGCTCTCTCCGGCATCAAGGTCCTGGACCTCTGTCGCGTCGTCTCAGGCCCCTTCGCCACGATGCATCTCGGCGATCTCGGAGCGGACGTCGTGAAGATCGAAGATCCTCGTGTCGGCGACGAGAGTCGCCGATACGGTCCTCCGTTCGTCAACGGGGAGAGTTCGTACTTTCTCTCGGTCAACCGCAACAAGCAAAGCTGCACGATCGATCTGAAGTCGCCCGCGGGAAGGGACGCGGTGATCGCGCTCGCCAAGGCCGCGGACGTCGTCATCGACAACTTCAGGCCAGGGACCCTCGACAAATGGGGCCTGTCCTACGAAGCGATGAGCGCCAACAATCCCAGGCTTATCCAGTGCAGCATCTCCGGGTTCGGCCGGACCGGTCCGGATGCGAGCCGGCCCGGTTACGACCTTATCCTGCAGGGCGAGTCCGGCGTCATGGACATCACCGGAGATCCGGACGGCCCGCCCATGAAGGTCGGCACTTCGATCGCCGACCTGGTCACCGGCCTCTACGCGTCGCAGGCGGTGCTCGCCGCGCTCATGAAGCGCGAGAGGAGCGGCGTCGGCGGTCGGGTCGACGTCTCCATGCTGGATGCCATGGCCTCGCTGCTGACGTTCAACGCCGGCATGTACTTCGCATCCGGAGAAAGCCCGAAGCGTCGCGGCAACGTGCACCCCACGATCAGCCCGTACGAAACCTTCGAGGCGAGCGACGGCTGGTTCAATCTCGGCGTCGCCAACGACAAGTTCTGGTCACTGTTCTGCGCCGCCGTCGACCGCAAGGACCTCGAAGCCGATCCCCGCTTCGACAAGGCACCGAGGCGGGCGGCGAACCGCGCCGAGCTGGGCGCGATTCTGCGTCCGATCTTCAAGTCCGAGCCGCGCGACCGTTGGCTCGAGATCTTCGGCGGCGCCGGCATTCCGTGCGGAGCGATCAGGACGGTGGGCGAAGTCTGCGAAGCGCCGCAGCTTGTTCAGCGCGACATGGTCCAGACCGTGACGCACAGGGTCGCCGGCGAAGTCAAGTTCGTCGCCCGGCCGCTGCGTTTCAACGACGAGCCGCCCGCGCCGTCCACGCCGCCCCCGACCCTCGGCGAGCACACCGTCGAGGTGTTCGAGCACTGGCTCGGCTGGACGCGGAAGGAGGTGTTAGACTTCGCCTCCAAGGGCGCCTTCGGAGATGCGGCGCTGAAGCAGTCGGCCGAATAGGGAGCATGACGGATGGACGAGGCGCAGGTTCGGGAACTGATCGTGGCCGCCATGGGCGACGGTCGCCATGAATTCGGATCGTTCTTCCTGTCGCGCCTCTTCGGGATGTCGGTCTCTTATGAGGCTGACGCCTGCATTGTTTCCCTCGATGTGAGGCCCTACATGTTCAACCCGCAGGGATCGCTCCATGGCGGCGTGCTGGCGACGGCTCTCGACATCTCGATGGGGCACCTACTCAAGCATCAGTTCGGCGCCGGTGCCACGCTCGAGATGAAGGTCCAGTATTTCGCTCCGGTCCGCAGCGGCCTGGTCACCTGCCGCGCGAGATCTCTCAAGAGGGGTCGTAAGATCTTCTTCCTGCAGTCGTCCGCCCACAATGGCGCCGGGGCAACGATCGCGCACGCCACATCCACTTGGAAACAGTTATGAACGACGTTGTCGCCAAGCTCCGGGAGCTGCTCGGCTCCGGTTGCATTACTGATCCGGCGCTGGCGGACGGATATCTGTCAGACTGGCGTGGTCTACTTCGCGGCAACGCAGTCTGCGTGCTGCGGCCCAGATCGGCAAGCTTGCTTTCGCATAGCGTCCGCATCTGTCGGGGTGCCGGCATCAGCGTCGTGCCTCAAGGAGGCAACACAGGGCTCGTCGGCGGCGCGACGCCGGACGAAACCGGCCTGCAAGTCGTGATCAGCACCGGCGCCATGAAGAACATCCGGACGGTCGACCCGGTGGACATGTCCATCGTTGCGGAAGCGGGCGCAACGATCGCGGAGCTTCAGATCGCGGCAGCAGACGCGGGCGCACTCTTTCCCTTGTCATTCGCCTCGGAGGGCACCGCCACCCTCGGTGGAGCGCTGGCGACGAACGCAGGCGGCATCTCTGCCGTAAGGTACGGGAGCGCGAGAGACCTCCTGCTGGGAATGGAGGTCGTGTTGCCGGACGGCCGCATCTGGAACGGCCTGCGCACGCTACGGAAGGACAACACCGGCTACGCCCTCAAGCACCTCTTTGCGGGTTCGGAAGGAACGCTCGGCATCATCACCGCGGCGGCGATGAAGCTCGCGCCGCTGCCGGTCGGCCGCGAAGTCGCCTTTTGCGCCGTCGAGACCGAGGACCAAGTTCTGGACTTCTGGATGAAGCTGCGCACGGCTGCCGAAGGCAACGTGCGGGCCATCGAGTACCTATCGGGATCATGCGTGGAGCTGGCGAAGCGCGAAGGGTTGCGCCCTCCGGTCGGGAAAGCGGATCACTATGTGCTCGTCGAACTGACGTCGAGCCGTCCGGATGCGGGGCTTAGGGACATGCTCGAGGCGTTTCTCGCCGACAGGCTCGACGAGAGCACCATTGTCGACGCCGCGCTCGCCCAGAGCGGCGAGCAACAGAAGCAGATCTGGCGCCTGCGGGAAGACCAGACCGAGTTTCAGAAGAAGGCGGGCCGCGACTTGAAGCACGACGTCGCCGTGCCAGTGGCTCAGGTGCCCGAACTGCTGCGCCGAAGTCGCGCCGACATTGAGGCCGGATCCCCGGGTGTCGCTGTCGTTACGTTCGGTCATCTCGGAGACGGTAACATTCACCTGAACGTCGTCCTTCCGGCTTCGCTCACCGCCGAACGGGCCGCGGAGCAGGGCAAGCAGATCAGCCAAGCGGTCTACGATATCGTGCTCTCGCTCGGTGGGACGTTTTCGGCCGAACACGGCATTGGTCGGGCCAAGGTCGACCTGCTCGAAAGCAAGAGAGACTCGATCGAGCTCGATCTGATGCGCCGGATCAAGGCCGCGCTCGACGAGGACGGCTCATTCAATCCCGGCAAGATCTTCAGACCATCGCAGAGCGAGCCAGCCAAGGTGCGACGATGAAAGCAGTCTATTTCTCGGCGAGAGGAAACTCGAAGTCCGCGTCACCTCCGATCCGACTCCAGGACGGAGCGAGATCATTGTCGAGATCAAGGCTTCCGGCGCGTGATGAAGCGCCATTAGCGAGGGCGCTAGCGAATGCTTTAATTGAAGTCACGCGCTTCCGCCGGTCGTCGCGCGCCGATCCACGCCGTTGGAGACCGAGCGCCAGTTTTCAGTCGTAACTGGTGGTTTTTGGCCTAAGAAGGTCAAAAATGCTTGATCTTTCAATGGGGATTGACTGACACTCGCTCCGCCGCGACCAGGGACGTCAGACGAACTTGATAGTCCTCGTCCCGCCCGCTCTACCGATCCAAGTCACGTGAAATCACATCTCTATCCGCGCAGTGGCAGCACGGAACCTATTAGACCGCCGCGGCTTGCTTCGACCTTTCTCTCTCGTTTGGCGATCTTCTCGACGGCGTCTGCGAGATAATCGGGGTGATGATGGCCGTAAGTATTGAGCAGAACGTCAAGCGACATACCCAGATAGCCCGCTGCTTGCCACGGATCGGCGCCACGTTGCATCAACCAGGTCGCTGCCGTATGCCGGAGCGTGTGAGGCGAAATGCCCGCGCCGAGACCGGCCAGTCGGACGGCGGTCTTGAAAGCCGTCTTCACCGAGCTGACGGGTTTTCCGTTGAATTCCACGAAGTGCTTTGCGTGATGGTCGATCTGATGCCACCGCCTGAGATGGGCAAGCAGGCGAGACGGGATCGGCACCGGCGGTTGCCGCTTGTTGGTCTTTGCGTCGCCCTGGCGGCGGCGGTAATAAATACCGCGCTCCAAATCGACGAACGCGCGGCCGACCGCCGGAATCGGTGAGGCCGCTGCAATCGCGCCGGCCCGGGAGCCGCTATAAACGCCGATCAAAATGAATCGGGCCAGGTGCCGTAAGGGCCGTTTTCCAGTCGCGACTTTCTGGCCTCTCAGGGGTCCCCGCGCCATTTTCTGCATCTCGCGGTACCGCCAACACGTCCAGATCAGTTTCGCGGCGTCGGATCTCGCGAGCCACTTGTCGCGGGGCTCGCCCTTGGCCGGCAGTGTGATCTTGACGATCCCTCGATGGTAGCCTTCAGCCGCATGATGGTTGATGGCTGCGCGCAGGTCTTCAAGATCGCGCCTGGCACCTCCCTTGTTGCCGCGCTCCCTTGCGAATTGACGGCACCGCTCGCCGTCGACGCCGGCCAGCATTTTGGCACCCCACCAATCGTTCAGCCGTCCGATACGCTTCTTGAACTTGCGTATGCCGGGAATTGTCTCTTCTTCATCTCGGGCGACCTTGAATCGATCGCGCAGCTTGGCGAGCTCGGCGTCTAGGTAGATCGACAGCACGTCGCCGATCGGGATCGATTCAATGTCCTGGGCCTTGCGCTTGGGGATATATTTCGAGGCAATGTAATCCTTCAGCGCCTGCTCGGCGGCCGCAATTTCATCTGAAGCGCAGCCTGTGCCGATATCCCGGCCATTGTCTCGGATGATCCACGTTGCCCTGTGGGTGATCCTGCCGGCCTTGTCTCGTCGGGCGGCTTTGAGCTGGAGCCTGGCCCCTTTGCTTCGACGCGGCATAATTCCCTCATTCGCTCAATATGGAAAAGTGTCGTGTAGTCCTTACCCGCGATGCGCTCGATGACGAGCCGCCCGCGAGCGTTTTCTCGGCGCAATCCGGAAGCGGTCATCGAACCATCCGGGAACGCCATGGCTGCTGCCACAGAAAGCCGGAGAGGGTCGTGCGGGCCAATGTTCTCCCGGCGTTTTGAGAACTCGACCATGCTAGCGAGAGCGCAGTCTGCGAATGACTAACGATGATCGGATTTCAGGCGATCGCCATTGCCCCTTTTCTGGTTGGCTGAAGCTTGTGCTTGCCTTGAATTGCCGGACGAGGATTGGACCCGCTGGTGCCCGCCCGCAATCAGGAACGCCGCGCCGCTCAGCGCAACCGCCAGGAGGCATTCTTCCACACGAGCCAGACGTCTCGAGGTCATCGGTGCCCATCGGCACATAAAAGCGGCTCGTGGACGGCAGCTCAATTGCGACAAGCGGCAGCTTGGGCAGGCTAGGGCGGCTACGAAGAAAGCTTGGGGCAGGCGCGCCAACATTGTCCTAGATGCGGATATCGATCACTTTCGCGATATGCTCCATCCGCTCTCGGGGGCCAACACTGTTCTGACCGGGTGATGCTTGCTCCTTATTCACGCGCGCGAAGTCGGCTCTCTTAAGCGAGGCGACCGGCTCACGCACTGACCCGCTGGCTGCACACCGACAGTCCTCGCCGCTGGATAACGTTCGTCGGCTGCTCGGTATGCCTCGCACGAATTTATCGGGCTGAGTGTCTCGCCGATACTGGTAGATTTGACAGGTTGTGCATTGGCCTGACGGGCCGCCTGGGACGCTCGGTTCGATGTCTCCGATTGCGAATGTCGGCCCTGTGGCGCCTCATTGGGCGATTTCCCTGCTTATGGACGTGACGACCTATGGGAAGCGTCCCGCCATCCGAAACCCTCGCCAGCTTCTTTTTTCCCCGCCGGCAAGCCGGCTCCTCGCGATCGCTTCGCTGCAAAAAAGTCGCTCTCTCGGGTGCGCCGCTGCGCTTCGCCCCGACGGGTTCAGTGCCGTTTCGCTTCCCATGACGGTCTCGCCATCGCAAGGGGATCGGCCCTGCCGCAGCGAAGGAGACAGACCATGACTGCAATCGGATTCGTCACCCGTAACGACAACGGCGGCTTCAGGGCGAGCTCAAGACCTTGTCCATCCGAGCCCACATCGACATCGTTCCCAATAGCGGCAAGTCGACTGAGGCTCAGCCGGATTTCCGCATCCTCGCCCAGGGTATCGAGATCGGAGCTGGCTGGATCCGGCGCGGCGAAAGCAGCGGCAAGGACTACGTCAGCCTGTCACTTGCGGCACCCGAACTCGGGTCGCGCAAGCTCTACGCCAACCTTGGCCGAGCCGTCGGCCTGGGCGATGACAATGGCTTTTTCCTGATCTGGAATCGCGGTGACTAGTCGTCGATCCTGGGCTCCCGCGGTTTGCGCGGGAGCCTTTCTCTAGGCGGCCGGTTTTGACCGTCGCGTTCCGCGCGCGCGATCGAACGCCGAACGGCACTCGATCTTTGTGCGTTGAGCAAAAAAGCACGAACAACGAGCGCAAGGTCGAGACTGTTCTCCTGGGCGCCCTTGCCTAAGGAAGGCTTGAGGGGTACTGCCCGTCACCCCGCGAAATCCGCGAAGTCTCGAGATTCATGCCGCCATCGATCCGCGCCTGGGGCGAGGCGTCGTACTGCGGTTTGGCGGGCCTGTCGAGGCGCCTGGAGGAGCTGCACGGCTTGACCTGAACTGGCCGGTTCGTGTCGATAGGGAGCACCGTCTTGTGGGATATCCGCTTCAGGGCCAGGTTCGAGCGGATGCTCGAAACACCGGTTATGCGGGAGAGCTTGTTTACGATGAGATCCTCAAGAGCCTCGATATCAGACACCATAACACGGAGAAGATAGTCGTTGTCCCCGGTCATCAGGTAGCATTCCATCACCTCGCCAAGGCGATCGATTGAACGCGTAAAGCTCTCGAGTGATGGCTGGGCCTGCCTTTCAAGTTTTACTTGTATGAATGCCGTAACGCCGATGCCGAGAACTGCGGGATCCAGCACCGCAATTCGCCGGTCAATGACCCCGAGTTTTTCGAGCGTTCGAACTCGAGCGAGACACGGAGACGGTGAGAGATTGACACGGGAAGCGAGTTCAACGTTGGTCAAACTCGCGTTCTGCTGCAGTTCATTCAGGATCTTTATGTCGATCCTGTCCAAAGCCGTCGTCGTCATTTCGTTCTCCCATGGGCAAGCATTCGTCGTCCCATCGAGGCCCCGCCCCTCGCGTTATTCCGCGTGGTGACATCTCGATGAAATAAATGCTATCTCTCGCCCGGGCATGTAGAATTTCGATAAAATGACGACTTGTATCGAAAAACGGTCAATCTGATCTTGCCGCTCGAACACGTGGCCTGCGCGCCGTTGACGGCTGCCGTCGTGATGAGCAACGCGATTGCAATCTGTGCACCGATCGGGTCGCGGGAACTGAACCAGGTCCCAGCCCAAGCCCGCGATCATTGGAGATCTCGGCTTTGTCGTCGACGATTCTAGCCGGGTAATTGGTAGGGCAGTATGTCCCTGCGATCGCGGTCTATTCTCAATCTGCTCTTGAGCGGCGGGATCGCGCGTTGAGGACAGTTGGTCCGCTCGCAGATTCGACAAGAAATTCCGATGGGATCGAAAGTTCCTTTGCTTGTGAGGTCGAGCCCGTCTGCATATACGAAATCTTTTGCATAGGAGACTTCGCATCCCAGCGCGATGGCATAGCGGGGACGAGGAGAGCCGAAGCCGCCTCGGCCTTTCGAAAGTTCGGTTGCGATGCAAAGAAATCGAATGCCGTCCGGTGTCTCGGCGAGTTGCCGAATAATTTGGCTTGGGGCCTCGAATGCCTGGTGCGCATTCCAGAGCGGGCAGGCGGCTCCGTAGCGTGCAAATTGCAGTTTTGCCGCGCTGTGGCGTTTGGTGATGTTCCCGGCGCGGTCCAATCGGGCGAAGAAGACGGGCACACCCTTCGAGCCCTGCCGTTGAAGCGTCGACAGGCGATGAGCAACCTGCTCCAGGCTTGCGCCGAACCGGGTCGCGAGCAATTCGAGATCGTGCCGCAGCTCTCGAGCGGATTGCAGGAATCGTTGGTACGGTAGAACGAGGGCGCCCGCAAAATAGTTTCGCAATCCGGCGGCGCACACGTTTCGGGCATCGACTGATCGAAATGTCGCTTTATCTGCAATCTGACCAATCCGGTCTTCTTGTTCGAGAGCCGCGATTTGCAGAGCGATCTGGAAGGTCCGGGTTGGTGTCTGCAGATATTGGCTCAGAAACAGCGTGCGCGATGCGCGATCGAATTGTCGCAATGAAGTCTCGTTCGGACCGCTCTGGCGAATCCGTACGCCATGTTTCGCTTCCAGGTAGCTGATCAACGCGGTCGTCGGGTTGCTGTCGGGAATATTCAGCCGGTCGGCAAGAGCCTCGGCAGCGGTATCCAACTCATCGACGTAATTGTCGACCAGGTGAAAGAAATCGCGAACTTCCTCATAAGCGGTCGGTTCTCCCGCCAGATTGGCGATCTGGCTATCCAGGCTGGCGAGCTGCTCGCTGTTGCGCCGATATGCCTGATGCGCGTTCAGGAGCGCTTGAGCAAAACCGGGAGCGTTCTGAACCACCAGCTTCAACTCTTGTATGCTGGGCGTGTAAGAGGCGAAGATCGGATCAGCCAATGACTCAGCCAGCATCGAAATGACTTTGTCGCTGTCGTTGAGCGACAAGGAGCTCAGGTCGACCTGAAATTTTTCGGCAAGCAGCACCAGCACGGAGGCCGAGACCGGCCGCTGATTGTTCTCGATCTGGTTCAGGTAACTGAGCGAGATTCCCAGCCGCTCCGCGAATGCCGCCTGGGTGAGCATTTTGCTCTCCCTTACCTCGCGGAACCTGCGGCCGATATAAAGCTTTCCTGCCATTTGCAACTTCGCAATTTGCTGTTTGCTGGATTGTAACATGTGCAAATGTGCGTCTTCAAGCCTTCTCAGGCCTCGGATCGCTTGTGTATGGCGGGTAAGACCTGCTCGCGGACCACCGGGGTGTTGTGTGATCTCCACAATTGAAGCTCTTGAAGAACGTCGCGTCGGCGCAAGGCTTGGCGGCGGCGAAAAGCGCATCGAGGCGCAGCACGCCCGCGGCAAGCTGACCGCCCGCGAGCGGATCGAGCTGTTGCTCGACAAGGGCTCGTTCGAGGAATTCGACATGTTCGTCGAGCACCGCTCGATCGAGTTCGGCATGGAGAAGAGCAAGATCCCGGGCGACGGCGTCGTCACCGGCTGGGGCACCGTCAACGGCCGCAAGACCTTCGTGTTCGCCAAGGACTTCACCGTGTTCGGCGGCTCGCTCTCCGAAACCCATGCGCTGAAGATCACAAAACTGCAGGACATGGCGATGAAGGCGAGGGCGCCGATCATCGGCCTCTATGACGCCGGCGGCGCCCGCATCCAGGAGGGCGTCGCGGCGCTCGCAGGCTATTCCTACGTGTTCCGCCGCAACGTCATTGCGTCAGGCGTGATCCCGCAGATCTCCGTCATCATGGGCCCCTGCGCCGGCGGCGACGTCTATTCGCCTGCGATGACCGACTTCATCTTCATGGTGAAGAACACCAGCTACATGTTCGTCACCGGCCCCGACGTGGTGAAGACCGTCACCAACGAGGTGGTGACCGCGGAGGAGCTCGGCGGCGCCTCGGTGCACGCGACGCGCTCCTCGATCGCCGACGGCGCGTTCGAGAACGACGTCGACGCGCTGTTGCAGATGCGCCGGCTGATCGACTTCCTGCCGTCGAACAATTCGGATGGCGTGCCGGAATGGCCGAGCTTCGATTCCATCGAGCGGGTCGACAATTCCTTGGATACGCTGATCCCCGACAATCCGAACAAGCCCTACGACATGAAGGAGCTGATCCTGAAGGTCGTCGACGAGGGCGACTTCTTCGAGATCTCGGAGACCTTCGCCAAGAACATCGTCACCGGCTTCGGCCGCATCGCCGGCCGCACCGTGGGCTTCGTCGCCAACCAGCCGATGGTGCTGGCGGGCGTGCTCGACTCGGACGCCTCGCGCAAGGCCGCGCGCTTCGTGCGGTTCTGCGATGCCTTCAACATCCCGATCGTCACCTTCGTCGACGTGCCGGGCTTCCTGCCCGGCACCGCACAGGAATATGGCGGCCTGATCAAGCACGGCGCCAAGCTGCTGTTCGCCTATTCGCAGTGCACCGTGCCGCTCGTCACCATCATCACCCGCAAGGCCTATGGCGGCGCCTTCGACGTGATGGCGTCGAAGGAGATCGGCGCCGACATGAACTACGCCTGGCCGACCGCCCAGATCGCGGTGATGGGCGCCAAGGGCGCGGTCGAGATCATCTTCCGCTCCGACATCGGCGACCCCGACAAGATCGCGGCGCGCACCAAGGAATACGAAGACCGCTTCCTGTCCCCCTTCATCGCCGCCGAGCGCGGCTACATCGACGACGTCATCATGCCGCATTCGACGAGGAAGCGGATCGCGCGGGCGCTGGCGATGCTGAAGGACAAGAAGGTCGAAATCCCCGCGAAAAAACACGACAACCTGCCTCTGTAACCATGTTCAAGAAAATCCTGATCGCCAACCGCGGCGAGATCGCCTGTCGGGTCATCAAGACTGCGCGCCGTATGGGGATTGAGACGGTCGCCGTCTACTCGGAGGCCGACCGCGACGCGCTGCATGTCGAGATGGCCGACGACGCCGTGCTGATCGGGCCGCCCGCCGCGGCCGAGAGCTATCTTCTGATCGACAAGATCGTCGAGGCCTGCCGGAAGACCGGCGCGCAGGCCGTTCATCCCGGCTACGGCTTCCTGTCCGAGCGCGAGGCGTTTCCGCGCGCGCTGGAGGCGGCCGGCATCGTCTTCATCGGCCCGAACCCCGGCGCGATCGCGGCGATGGGCGACAAGATCGAATCCAAGAAGGCGGCCGCGAAAGCCAAAGTCTCGACCGTGCCCGGCCATCTCGGCGTCATCGAGGACGACAAGCACGCGGTCCAGATCGCCGACGAGATCGGTTACCCCGTGATGATCAAGGCCTCGGCCGGCGGCGGCGGCAAGGGCATGCGCATCGCGCATTCCAAGGCCGAGGTCGCCGAGGGCTTCAACCTCGCCAAGGCCGAAGCGAAGTCGTCGTTCGGCGACGACCGCGTGTTCATCGAGAAATTCATCGTCGATCCCCGGCATATCGAGATCCAGGTGCTCGGCGACAAGCATGGCAATGTGATCTATCTCGGCGAGCGCGAGTGCTCGATCCAGCGCCGCAACCAGAAGGTCATCGAGGAGGCGCCGTCGCCGCTGCTCGACGAGACCACCCGCCGCAAGATGGGCGAGCAGGCGGTCGCGCTGGCCAAGGCGGTGAACTACGATTCGGCCGGCACCGTGGAATTCGTCGCCGCCCAGGACAAGAGCTTCTACTTCCTGGAGATGAACACCCGCCTGCAGGTCGAGCATCCCGTCACCGAGTTGATCACCGGCACCGACCTCGTTGAGCAGATGATCCGTGTCGCGGCCGGCGAGAAGCTCGCGATTGCGCAGAAGGACGTGACCTTGACCGGCTGGGCGGTGGAATCCCGCGTCTATGCCGAGGATCCGTTCCGCAACTTCCTGCCGTCGATCGGCCGCCTGGTGAAGTATCGTCCGCCGGCCGAAGCCAGCCATGACGGCATCACCCTCCGCAATGACACCGGCGTGCAGGAAGGCGGCGAGATCTCGATCCATTACGATCCGATGATCGCCAAGCTCGTTACCCACGCCCCGTCGCGCGCGGCGGCGATCGAGGCTCAGGCGACCGCGCTAGATGCGTTCTATGTCGACGGTATCAGGCACAACATTCCGTTCCTGTCGGCGCTGATGAACCATCCGCGCTGGCGCGAGGGCCAGCTCTCGACCGGTTTCATCGCTGAGGAATTCCCAAAAGGGTTTTCCGCGCGCGCGCCCGAGGGCGAGATCGCGCGGCGTGTCGCGGCGGTCGGTGCCGCCATCGATCACGTGCTGGGCGAGCGCAAGCGGCAGATTTCCGGCCAGATGGGTGGCCGCGTCGTGCTGCGCGAGCGCCGCCGCGCGGTGTGGCTCGATCGCGCCGAGATCGCGCTCGACGTCGCGCGCGAGGCCGACGCCATCGCGGTGCGTTTCATCGGCGACGACGGGCTGCCGGGCAATCCGCACAATCTGGTGTCGAGCTGGGTGCCGGGCGAGCCGGTCTGGCAGGGCACCATCGACGGCAATTGCGTCGCGGTGCAGGTGCGGGCGATCAACAACGGCTTCCGCCTCGCGCATCAGGGCTTTGAGGTGCCGGTCTATGTCTTCACCGAGACCGAGGCGACCTCGGCGCGGCTGATGCCGGTGGTGTCGGCGGCCGACACCGGCAAGAAGCTGCTGTGCCCGATGCCGGGTCTCGTGGTGTCGATCGCGGTGACCGAGGGTCAGGAGGTCAAGGCCGGCGAAACCCTCGCGGTCGTGGAAGCCATGAAGATGCAGAACGTGCTGCGCGCCGAGCGTGACGGCACGGTCAAGAAGATCCACGCCGCCGCCGGCGCCACGCTTGCGGTCGACGCGTTGATCCTGGAGTTCGCCTGACAATAGGGATCGCGATCTTCGCATTCTACCGTAAGGATATGTCAGCTAACCCAAGGCGGAAAAAGGACGACCGCCCTCATATGCAACGGGCTGCGGGCGATCAAGATTGACCGATCTTGTGCCTGCATCTGGCTTTCAGCGGCGCCACATCAACGCGAAGCGCAGTTCCACGACACGAGAAAGCGAGCATTCTGAAAGCCTTGTTCATGCGACATGCGGCGGCTCAAGAATCGAGCTTGTTCGCAGATGCGCGAATGCGCCGGCAGGGTCCAATAAAGGAAAAATCGGTTATCGGATAACTCGCGAGCTGCGCAAGCGCTCAGCGGCGGCGGTTCACACACGTATTCAACGGGTCAGCGTCAGGCAAATCGCAATCGGCGCAAGCGATGCTACGCGCCCGAACGCTCTGCCGAAAAAACGGCAGGGTTGCGAATGACGCCATGAATCGTCTGTCGTCGTCGCATGCGCTGGAAATTAAACAAGCCGGCCCCGATAGCCTGCAGCATAATATGCTGATGGGCGATGCGCGCGGTGAAAACTTCGAACATTAATGCCGACCGGGCGGCGCAAGTATCATCAGACAAGCGTGGCCGGAAGTCACGGATTGATGGTGCGCTCGGAATCGAAAGCAAGAGATGAAGCTCAAGCACATCTATCTTACCGCCCCGGAACCTGAGGCTTTAGCCGGCTTCTATGAAGCGCTTGGACTGGCGATCCGCTTTGCCGACGGCGCCAAATGGATTCAATTCGCCGGAGAGAAGGCCGCCTTCTGCATCGCAGGTCCCGGAGAGTCGGCCTCCGATGGGGCTCGGAACGCGGTCGTCGTATTTGAAGTGGATGATCTGGAGCTGACACTCGATCAGGCTCGCGCCCTGGGAGCCGAGATTTTCGGCGAAGTACGGGACATGGGGGCGCATGGCCGTGTGGCTTGCTTGAAGGATCCGCAAAACAACACGATCCAGCTCTTTCAAGCGTCGAACAAGCAGGGCGGCTAGTCGGCTCCGGACAACTCGGTTCGAGCATTTGCGGGAAACTATCATCATGAACTTCCGAGTGTCACCGATGCCAGACCAACCATCCCCGGCATTCAGCAGCGCGGAATTCCGGAGCGCAATGCGCCACGTGCCCGGTGCGGTATCTATCGTGACGACGGGTGTGCGGCCGGGCAGGCACGGCTTGACGTTGACGGCCGGGTGCTCATTGTCAACCGACCCATCGAGCGTGCTCGTTTGCGTCAACAAGTCCGCCGGTGGCCACGACACAATAAAGCAGAGCGGATCATTCTGCTGGAACATTCTCACGGCGGATCACGCTGAGCTCGCAAAGAAGTTTGCCGGGCAGGACGGAAGCAAGGGCGACATACGCTTTGCTGACGGTTTGTGGCGTCAACTCACGACAGGTGCGCCGAGCCTCATCGAGGCAATTTGCAGCTTCGACTGTCGCGTCTCCGGTTCGTACGATGCCGGCAGCCATACGATCTTCGTCGGCGAAGTTGTTGCCCAAACAACCAACCTCGATTGCGAGCCGCTTGTCTACGTAAACGGCGAGTTCACCGTACCGAAGCGTTAGAAAGTCCGGCGCATGGGCTGCCGGATAGCGTCGCACTCAGTGAAAATAGCGCCCGGACACCGACCGAGAATGCGAAGCAAAGGCTCAGGTCATAGCGTCCGGCGCCCAAGAGGATATCTGTCGCAAACGAAGGAGAAATACCAATGCGGGGGACCATGTTCGCTGACCAGATCAGGTGGCAATTTTACGCCGGCGTGGTCTCGATCGCGCCCGAGCGCGGCCAGCCGCGGCTAGCAGCCTATCTGAGTGTTGCGGTGTCCAATAGCCGGCATTCGCTCGCGCCAGTCAGTGCTTGCTGATGCTCTCGCTCTGGCTCAATGTTCTTGCGAGCGGCATTCTGCTCGGTCTCGTTTACGGCCTCGTCGCGTTGGGCCTGACCATCATCTTCGGCGTCATGCGCGTCGTAAATTTTGCGCACGGCGAGATGGTCGTGTTCGGTGTCTACATCGGCTACTGGACGGTTCGGCTGTGGAACGTGCCAATCATCGTGGCGGCAGCAATCGCTGCGGTCGTGATGTTCGTCTTCGGATATCTGTTGGAAGCGCTGATCGTGAAGCGGTTCGTGAACCGGCCGCATCACTATCAGTTCATTGTTTTCATCGGCCTGTCGTTGCTCTTTAGCGGAACCCTGTTGGTCGCGTTCGGGCCGGATCCGCGTCCAACTGCCTCGCAGCTGTCGTTTCAGACCGTGTCTCTCGGCCCTGTGACGCTCGACCTGGCGAGAGTGCAGGCGGCAGCGACCGCCGGGCTGCTTATAGCTCTGCTTGGAGCGTATCTGAAGTTCTCCCCGTTCGGCCGCTCGCTGCGGGCGGCGGCGGACAATCGTTTGGGCGGCCTCATCGTTGGACTGAACATTCCACGAGTCTATGCGGTTACCTTTGGCATCGGGGCAGCTTGCGCAGGGGTCGCCGGCGCCCTGATATCTCCCCTGTTCGACGCTCAACCATATCTCGCCGTCGATTTCACTCTCCTTGCTTTCGTGACGGTCATCGTGGGCGGGCTCGGCAGCTTTGGCGGAGCACTCCTCGGAGGTCTGGTGATCGGCGTCGCCGAGGCAATCGCGGCGTTGATGTTCACGCCTTCGATGAAGACGGCGCTTCCTTACGCGCTCCTGATCATCATCCTGGTTTTCCGTCCGAGGGGGTTTTTTGGTGCAAAAGAAATTTGACCGTGGGCTGGAAAGGACACGGTGGCTTGCCGGAATAACGGTCTTCGCTGTCCTGGGATTGGTCGGGATGCTGGCAAACCCGTACGTCATCTCGCTGATGACGATCGTATTGTTGTTCACCTTCCTCGGACAGTCCTGGAACCTGATGCTTGGGATCGGCGGGCAGCTATCGATCGGTCACGCCCTCTTTGTCGGTCTGGGAGCCTATTCCGTCGGTGTCCTCTACGTAAAGTACGGCATTTCGCCTTGGTTCGGGCTTTTGACCGGAATGATCCTCGCCGGATCCGTTGGCGCGTCGATCGCCTGGTTGAGCTTTCGGTTCGAGGTTCGCGGTATCTATTTCGCGCTGCTCACGATTGCCGCCGCCGAGTTCGCCAGGATCATGTTCAGTGGCTGGGAGTTTGTGGGCGCAATGCAGGGATTGTTCTTTCCTGCGCCAACAGGCGGGATTGAGATCTCCATGCTTCGCGGCGATGCCCGCTTCTACTACTTCGTCGCGCTTGCACTGGCGGCGTTGGGAATAATCGGAACCGAGTTCATTTCACGATCCTACCTCGGATACGTATGGCGGGCGATGCGCGACGACGAATCGGCCGCACGCGCGCTCGGCGTCCGGACGTTCCAGCACAAGATTCTCGTGATCTCGCTATCGGCCGCAACGGCCGCCGCGGGCGGTGGCGTTCTGGCGCTCGTGCAAGGGTCGATATTCCCGGACTCGATCATGGGGATGGGGCTATCGGTAGACGTCCTGATAGGGCCCGTGGTCGGGGGGCTCGGGACCACGTTCGGTCCGCTGGTCGGGTCGCTCGCCGCGATTCCGCTCAATCACTTGATGAGCGCGCTCGGCGACAGTCTCCGGATCCCGGGACTGAACAATATTACCTACGGTGTTGTCCTGATCTCGGTCGTCTGGTTCCTGCCAGACGGCATCTGGCCGGCGATTGTGCGCTTTTGCAAAGCTATCCAGGCGCCACCCACGGCATGGCTGTGGCAGTCCCGAAAGGTCGAAGAATGACAGCCCTGCTTGAGGTCGAGAACCTGTCCCGATCGTTCGGAGGCCTGGTCGCGGTGAAGGATGTAAGCTTCTCACTTCGAGCGGGGCGGATCACAGCGCTGATTGGACCGAATGGAGCTGGAAAGACGACATGCTTCAACCTGGTCGCTGGTGCCCTGAAGCCGACCAGCGGCCGGGTGCTGTTCGACGGCCGCCAGATCGACAATTTGCCACCCGAGGCTGTTTGCAGGATCGGTATCGCGCGAACATTTCAGATCGTCCGGCCGATGCGTGAGATGTCGGTGCTTGAGAATGCCATGATCGGAGCCTTCAGCTGGACCAGAAACGTAAGCGAGGCCAGATCGAAGGCGTACGAGTCTCTTGAAAGCGTTGGTCTGGCCGCCAAGGCCCATGCGAGGACGGATCAATTAACGCTGCCGGACCGGAAGATGCTGGAAACGGCCAAGGCGCTGTCGACCCGGCCCAAATTGCTGTTGCTGGACGAGGTTATGGCGGGTCTGCGACCGACTGAAGCTGCGAGTATTGTAGGCGTACTGCAGAAGCTTGCCGAAGGTGGATTGACGATCCTCCTTGTCGAGCACGTGATGCGCATCGTGATGGAAGTGGCCTCGCGTGTGGTGGTGCTGCATCACGGCGCCAAGATCGCAGAGGGACCTCCCGAAGAGGTGGTTGCAGATCCGAAAGTCCTCGATAGCTACCTGGGGGCAGGCTTCCATGCTTAGTGGTGCGCTTCTGTCGATCGATGGACTTTGTGTGGCGTACGATGGATCCTGCGCTTTGAACGGCGTCTCCCTGCAGATCCACAAAGGCGAATTGATCTGCGTCGTTGGCGCGAACGGCGCAGGGAAGACCTCACTCATCAGATCAATCTCGGGCATTGTTCGATCCTCGAGCGGTGTCATCAAGATGAACGGTGTTGATATCACCGGGATGTCGCCATGGGATATCTGCGAGCGCGGCATTGCCCAGGTCGCGGAAGGTCGGCAGATTTTCGGAAGTCTTTCTGTGGAAGAAAACCTGCTCCTCGGAGGGGCGCTGAAGCGCGCGAAAGGCGGGCAGTCCGAAACGCTCGACTTCGTTTATCAATTGTTTGAAAAGCTTCGTGAGCGCCGCGGGCAATTGGCCGGTACCCTATCGGGCGGCGAGCAGCAGATGCTGGCTATCGGCCGTGCAATCATGTCAAAGCCCGAGGTCGTCATGTTCGACGAGCCTTCCATCGGGCTGTCGCCCGCTTTGACGGACGTCATGTTTCGTGTGGTGAAGTCCCTGCACGAGCAGGGAGCCACGGTCCTGCTGGTAGAGCAGAATGTGGCGAAATCGCTTGCGTTGGCCAGTCGCGGCTACGTTCTGGAGAACGGCTCAATCGTGCTTCACGGGTCCAGCGACGAGTTGCTGAACAATCCCGAGATTCAGCGCGCTTATCTTGGACTGTAACGGTCCTGAATGGCGGGACCAGCCCGTCATCCGAAAAGGCGGCCGAACGGTCGCGGCAGAAGATGCCGCGAAATAGCCCGGGCGCGACCATTTGTGTCGAGCAGCGGCGTCGGGGAAAGGGTGTCCCGCAACCAATTCCACAAGGCCTCGCCTAGGCTATTTCCATGGAAGCCGATGACGCCATTCTGATCGAACGCGACCGCGATGTGGTCACCATGACCATGAACAGGCCGCCGGCGAACGCACTGAACAACGCGCTTGTTGGCCGGCTGCTGGACACGTTTCGCGCATTGTCTCGCGAGGTGTCGCCGCCGGGCATTGTCCTGACCGGCCAGGGCGAGCGCTTCTTCAGCGCGGGCGGAGACATAAAGGAGGTCGCCGGCATCGAAATATCACGGCCTCGGATGAGGAGCTTCCACGCGCTTCTTTGCGAGATGGAGAGATACCCCGGGCCCTTCGTGTGTGCCGTGCGTGGATACGCTGTCGGCGGGGCCTTGGAGTTCCTTCTTCACGCCGACTACGTCGTAGCGAACCATGAATGCAAAGTCGGGTTCCCGGAAATCAACCACGGCCTGTTGCCTGCAGCCAAAGGAATCCGGAAGGCAGTGCAGAAGCTTGGGCTTCGTGAGGCGCAGGCATTGCTCTACTGGGGCGACTTGACCGACGCCAAAAGCGCACTCCAAATTGGGGCGATCAACGAGATCGCAAGCACCGCGGAAGTGATGGTGAGAGCCGGAGAGGTATGCAGGTATCTTCGTGGAAAGGAGGGCAAGCTGTTTACGGCGATCAAGCGTTCGCTGAACCTGACGGGCCAAATGGACGATGCTGCGCTCGAGGCGGTGACGATCGAGGATCTCTCGGCGTATCTGGTAGACGATAGTTCGGCACAGGCGCGTTCGCGCTTCCTGTCGAAACAGCCAAGGAAAGCGTGAATGACTGCACCGGCATTGCCTGACGAGCTCCGTCTTGAACTGCTGAGCTTCGAACAGGTATCGGCTGCCCTTGCTGCGGGGGCATCGACCGTCCTGATACCCTGCGGAGCTGTGGAGCAACATGGACCGCACCTTCCGCTCTGCATGGATGCGGATCATGCAGACGCCATTGCGGCAAGACTGGCGCGGCAGCTGGGAGGCACCCTGATCGCGCCCACCATCAAGGTCGGTTGTTCAGCCCACCATCTGGTCTTCCCGGGGACGATCTCCATTCGTCCGGAGACGTTCGGATCGATCTGCCTGGATTATTGCACAAGTCTTGCGAGGCACGGCTTCAGGCGCATTCTGCTGTTCTCAGGCCACATCGGGAATTTTCCCGCGCTCCAGGAGATGCTTCCCCGGCTGAGGAGCGCCGTTCCGGTAGACGTCGAGATCGACGCGTACTGCGATGCCGTTGCCTGGATCGAGAGATGGCGAAGCGCCGTCGAGCAAGCGGGTGGTGACCCGAATGCTGTTGGAGGACATGCCGATATCGCGGAGACCTCGCTCATGATGTTGCTCCGCCCCGACAGCGTTCGGCTCGATCGGTTCGACGTCGGGCATCTCGGTGCGCTATCCGAAGAGCAGCTTCAGGCAATGTGGAGAAACGGGATCAAGTCCGTCACCGCCAATGGAATCATCGGAAACCCATTCGGCTCGACGGCCAGGATCGGCGAACGATGTCTCGCGGCGATAACAGATCTTCTGGCTGTCTCGTTTGGAAGCCAAAGCAACGCCGTCTGAATCTCTCGTGCTTCTCCTCGGATGGACGCCGAGAATGATTGTCGCGCCATGTTCAGCGGCGTTGGCTGCGAAAGGGGCAGGCGTTGACTGCTCACAGCACAAAATTTGGAAAGTCATCTAACTGCGTGGCGCATTCGAACAAAAATGTTGCCGCGCCCATGAAATGCTTCGCCATCTTGACACTCCATGAGGATCCAGAAGATGGCACTTACGTTCGGGTTTTGGTCGGAGCAAGAAACCCAGGTCGGGCAGAGCTATGCCCGACGACTCCATGAACTCGTGGACGAGGTGCGTCTGGCGGAAAAGGTCGGATTCGACTGCGTCGCGCTTTCCGAGCAGCACGTTGCGCTCGGCGGCATCTCGAGCTCCGCGCCTGAGGTCGTCTACGGGTACCTTGCAGCCGTTACGTCGCGCGTGAAGTTGAGGTCAGCGGTGACGCTGATGCCGCAGAAGATCAATCATGCCTTGCGATCGGCGGAGCGATTGGCAGTAACCGACATCCTGTCGCATGGCCGCATGGAATTCTACGCCGGCCGGGCCAACACGACCATCGCCATGCGCGCCTTCAACGTTGATCCGAGCGAAACTCTTGCCCAGATGGAGGAAGGTATCGCGCTCCTGAAGAAATCGATGCGCGAAGATATCTTCACCTTCGAGGGCAAGTACTATCAGATCCCACCGCGGATGCTGGTGCCGAAGCCGATACAGAAGCCACATCCGGTGATCGGCATCGCTGCGACCAGCGAGCGGAGCCACAGCTGGGCCGGATCCGAAGGCCTCGCCGTCATGAGTAACTGCATCTACCAGGGATGGGAGGTCCAGGAAAAGCTTCTAAACACTTACCGTCGCGGCTGGAAGCGTGACGAGCAAGGCCCGCTCGATCGGCCGCGCATCGGCATTCCGCTTTTCTTCGGCATCGGGTCAACCGATCAGAAGGCGAAGGACGATTACGCCGAGCCCCTCATGCACTATGCGAGGATTTCAACGGACGCCTATCCCCGTCTCGCAAAGCTCGCCGACGACTATGCGTATATGAGCGAGAGCGTGCCAGCCATGGAGCGCGCGGGAAAGGACTGGGACTACTTGCTCAACCACTCCGCGACAACTGTCTGCGGAAGCCCGGACACCGTCATTCGTCAGATCGAGAAGTTCCAGGCGATGGGCGTCGACGAGGTGCTTCTCCATCTCGACTCCGTCAATCACGAGAAGATCATGGAAGCGATCGACATGTGTGGCCGCTATGTGATTCCCCACTTCAACGACAGGAACAATGTCGTCCGGCCTACGGAAGATATTCTCGGACAGATCCGCGCCATGCGACCGCAAAAGTAAGGCCAACAGAGACAAACGGAAGATAGCCATGTCGAAGCAAACCTACAAATATCTGATCGTCGAGAAGCGGCCGAGCGGTGTGGCCATCGTCACGATGAACCGGCCGGAGATCCTCAATGCGATCAATTGGGATATGCACAGCGAGCTCGAACGGGTCTTCGTCGAGCTGGACGAGGACAAGGCGGTCCGCGCGATCGTTCTGACGGGGGCGGGACGGGGGTTCTGTTCGGGCGGCGATCAGAAAACGCTCGACAAGAGTCCGATCCCGTCGCCGACCCGGGGCGGACGCCATCTGATCCGGAACATGCTGGAAGTCGAGGCGCCGATCATCGCCGCGGTCAACGGCGTCGCGGTCGGTCTCGGGGCAACCCTCGCCTTGTTCTGCGATGTCATATTCGCCAGTCCGGCCGCGAGGTTTGCCGACACGCATGTTACTGCAGGCGTGGTCGCGGGCGACGGCGGCGCGGTGATGTGGCCACTTTTGATGGGGCCCGTCCGTGCGAAGCATTACCTGATGACCGGTGACTTCATCTCCGCGGAAAAGGCCGCGTCCATCGGCATGATCAACGAGGTGATTTCGAACAGGGACGTCAAGGATGCTGCAATCGAGTACGCAGAGATGCTCGCGAGCGGCCCAAGAGAATCAATCATCTGGACCAAGTATTGCGTGAACAAGATCATCAAGCAGTACGCGCATCTGCTCCTGGACACCTCGACCGCGCTCGAGACGATCACCTTTGCCGCGCCCGACCGGCGCGATGCCGTGGCCGCCTTCGCTGAAAAGCGCAAGCGCTTCGCGGAGCGTTGAGGTGAGCGCCGAGGGTTTTGCGTCAGGCGCCCAACTCGCCGACGTGACCATTCCGCGGCTCCTGTGCCAGCGGAGGGTGGAGCTTTCTGACGAGATCGCGTTCAAGCAAAAACGTCGCGGTGAGTGGATCGCCACGACCTGGAAGCGGTATTCGGACGAGGTGGCCAAGTTGGCGGCCACTCTGCAAAAGGCTGGCTTCGAACGCGGCGATCGCGCGGCGATCATGGGGGATGTGTCCCAGGAATGGCTTCTTGCAGACATGGCGATCATTTGTGCCGGCGGCATCATGGTCGGCGTCTACTTCACCTCATCGGCGGAGGAGGTCGGCTATTATCTCACCGACTCCGGAACGTCGTTCATGTTCGTTGGCAGTGAACATCAGCTCGGTACCGTCCTTGCGTCGGGCCATGCTGACCAGCTGAAAAGAATTATCGTGCTCGATCCCGCGTGGAAGAAGACAGGCGGGCCGGCGAACATCGTCTCTCTTCATGACTTCTGGAGCGAAACATCGATTGACGCCGACATCTTTCTGCGGGAGCAGGTCGCGAAAGCCAAGGCGAGCGATCTGACCAGCATCGGATACACGTCCGGCACGACGGGATTTCCGAAGGGAGCGATGCTGACCCATCTGTCGCTGCTCGCCGGCGCGCACAGCGTAACCCTGTTCACGTCGAAGTTGCGCTCCGATGTCCACCGTGTCGTCGTGCACCTGCCGATGTCACACACGGTGGCACGCGCACAGGCAACGACACTGCCTCTGCTCATCCGCCTGGTGCCGCATTTCGGCGAGAACAGCGCAGAGTTCGCTCAAACCGTCAAGGAAGTGAAGCCGACCTACTTCATGGCTCCGCCGCGGTTCTTCCAGCGGTATGCCACCCAGATCCTCAGCAAGGTTCACGCCGGGTCCGAGAAGCAGAAGCAGGACTATCAGCTCGCGATGACTATCGCCCGCAAGGCCCTTGATGATCGTCAGGCCGGAGGCGTGCCGGACCCGTTCATTTCCAGCCTCTTTGCCGTGTGCCAGCAACAGGTCTTCCGTCCGCTGCTTTGTGAGGTCGGGTTCGAGGAACTCACGGTCGCATACACCTCGTCCGCGGCGATGCCTCCCGAGCTGATGTCGCTGTGGCAGCTATGGGGATTGCAGCTGAAGGAATGTTACGGACAGACGGAACTGGTCGGCGCCAATCTGGTGCAGATGGCGGAATGGCCGGAAGCTGGCACCGTGGGCGTACCGCTGCGGGATCCGGCTTGGGAGACCGCTGTTCTTGAAGACGGGGAAATGATTGTCAGGGGACCCGGACTCTTTGTCGGTTACTGGAATAAGCCGGAAGAGACCAAATCCGCTCTGCGCGATGGCTGGCTCTACACCGGAGACATCGTGGATGTCGATTCGACGGGCCTCTTCAGGCTGGTCGATCGAAAAAAGGAGATCATCAACACTTCCAATGGAAAATCCATCAGCCCGACGCAGATCGAAAACGAGCTCAGGCGCAGCCCGTTTATCTCTGAGGCGGCTGTGCTTGGAGAAGGAAAGAAGTACCTCACCGCGCTGATCGAGGTGAACGCGACCGCGACGATGGATTGGGCCAGATCGCACGGTCTTCGCGTCGACCGGTACTCGGAACTGGCGAGCTCCGAAATCGTGGTGCGGATGATCGAAGCAGAGATCGGCAAGGCGAATGGCAGGCTTGCCAGGGCCGAGCAGATCAAGGCGTTCCGGATATTGCCGGAAGAGCTTTCTCCCGAGAACGGCATGATGACGCCGACTCGAAAGAAGCGTCGGAAGCAGATCATGGAGAGGTATCGGTCGTTGATCGATACGCTTTATGACGAGAGCGAAGACAACCTCGTCAAGGCGGAAGTCAAACCCTGAGCCAAACTACGCAGTCGGCGCTTCTCGTGAAGCGCCGAGCGCGAGTGCTTGTCCTGGCCCGATAGCGCCTCATTGTTCGTCGAGCGCGGCTGTCGGACCGCATCCGGTATTCTTGCAGCCAACCAAAGGGGAAACTACATGAGAAAGCATATCGAAAGCGGTTTGACCCGTCGGTCCTTGATCGGTAGCGGAATTGGCGCCGCAGTCGGACTCGCATCGTGGCAGTCAAGAGCGGCCAGCCCGGCCAAGGTCCGCGTCGGCGCAATCAATCCGAGCAGTGGCGTCCTGGCGTTTCCGGGGCAGGCTTGCGTACGCGGCATCGATGTCGGTGCGAAGTTCGCAAAGGAGAAGTTCGGTATAGAGCTGGAAATCATCCATGCGGACACGCAAAGCCGGCCGGAAAACGGACGGATTGCCGCCGAGAACCTGATCAGGCAGGGGTGCACGGTACTTATCGGCGCGTGGGATTCCGGAGCAACCATCTCCGCGCTTCAGGCCGCCGAGGCCGCAAAAGTGCCTATGGTAGTTCACATCGCGAGCGCGACCCAGGTGACCTCTCAAGGATTCACCGAGGTGTTCAGGTACTACCCGACGTCGCTGACAATTGTCAGGAAGTCGCTCATGGAGCTGAAGTCCATCCTGTCCTCGATCAAGGACGCTCCAACAAGCGCCGCCGTCATGCACCTCAACAATACGATGGGACAGTCGACCGCGGCGAGCATCGATCAGGCCTGGAAGGAGGTCGAAGTGCCCCTCAGGATTGCCGAGTATATTCCATACGATGAAAGAGCCAAGGATCTCTCGGTCGAGGTTGCAAAAGCCAAAGCGTCGGGCGCAGACGCGTTGGTCTCCGTGACGCGCGTCAACGACGCCATCATGATCATTCGGGAATGCACCAAGCAGGGGTGGAATCCCAAAATGATCTTCTCCCCCAACTCGAATGGCGCGCAGGACAAGGCGTACTATGACGCGTTGGGCAAGTACGGCGACGGCGCGATACTGTCGACCCTGTGGTACAATCCGAAGGCGCCTGACGCCACGGCGATCTTGAAGAGATTTGCGTCCGATTATCCAAATGACTGGGTCGACGGGAATTCAGGCTGTGCCTTCGAAGCTGTTCAGATTGTTGCGGACGCCGTAAGCCGCGCCGGTTCTTCCGAACCCGCTGCGATCCACGCTGCGCTAAAAGCAACGGACATGACGCCTATCCTGATGTCCAGCGGCAAGATCAAGTTCGACGCCAATGGCCAGAATATGGGCAGCGACGTGACCATCCTTCAAGGGCAGAACGGGAAGCCTCGCGTGGTGGCGCCGCAGTCGGTCGCCGAAGCTTCGCTCCAATACCCTCTCGTACCTTTCAGCGCGCGATAGGAGAAGCCGCGAGCTGCGGCCCCAGCTTGCGATGTTGGGAGCCAGGGCTGCCGGGCGAGTGTCTTCAAGCCGAGGGCTCACGGCCGACGAAGCTGGATCGCTCGGCAAGGAAGCGGCGCGGACTCTTGCCCATCGCCTTCTTGAACATGGTTATGAAGGCGCTGGGAGTTTCATAGCCCAGATCGAGCGAGACGGTCTGAACGGAAGATCCCGCAGACAGCCTCTGCAGCGCGACGAGGATGTGAAGGCGCTGTCGCCAGCGTCCAAACGTCATCCCGGTTTCCTTCAAGACCAGGCGAGCGAAGGTCCGGACACTCATCGCATATCTGGTCGCCAATTCGTCGATCGTGCTGCGATCGCCGGGGTCATTGAGCAGCGATGCCGCGAGATGCTGAAGCCGGCTGTCGGTGGAGATGGGCAAGTACATCTGTTCGGTGGACATCTGCACCAATTCGTCGAGCAGCACGCGTCCGAGCCGGCTGGTAGGCCCCTCGACCGGATACAGGGGAGGAAAAACGGAGAGCCGATGGATCAGTTCACGGACGAGCGATGATATCGTGAATGTGCAGCACGTGCTCGGAAGCGTACTCGCCTGCGGATCGATGAAGACGACGTAGACCTTTCCATTGTCCGAGACGCAATTGCTGTGCATGACGCCTGCCGGTATCCACACGGCACCCTGCGGCGGAACGATCCATAGTCCGCCGGGGGCGCGACACATCACCGATCCATGTGAAGCGACAACGAGTTGCCCTTTCTTGTGTGAGTGGAGCGGAAGCTCGTCATTGTCTTCACCGGTTTCGATGCAGAATGAGGTGATCGGCCGATCGAACTGATCCGGATCAATCGGATCGTAGTTGATCCGAAGCTCGGGCAAATTCATTCTGGCAAAACCGGGATCCATTTCGGACGTGGACAACATGCTCATCGAATTTGCTCGTTATTGGCTACGCCTCCCGCAATTCAGGAGGCGGAGATAAGGGGCGCGCCTGGAGTCCGGGCGACGATAGCGCTCCGGGAAATGCTCGTCACTGAAAAGTAACGCGAGGATGCAAGAATCTGATCCTGCGGGTTAGCCTCGTTCCTTCCCGGATGGTGACTGTCACGGCCGCTCATCGACTGGCTCCGCGATGGGGAAAACAGCCGGAAGGCTCAATGCAGGGAGCTGCTGCGACAAGACACGTCTCACGGCGCCAGACCGCGCACCGCCCCGACGGTGGAAAATGCCGCGTTCCCGCGCCAATTGGGTCCACCGATCGCGCTTTTACGGTTGTCCGCAGGGGTATTCGCCAGAAAATGCCGCGACCCCCGATGCTACCAAGGAACATTTCGCAGAAAGCCGGCACGGGCGTGTTGCCGATTGGAAGGCGAGAGCCAGGCCGCGCAGGCCGTGACGTCGAAAGACGAAGGCTGCGCAGTGCGATCTTTGGGGAGCAATTGTATGGCGGAGGAAGATCGAACCGCCTTCAGCATATCCTTGAGCGCTCAGGAGCTGGAGTTTGCGGCAGCATGCCGTGACTTTGTTCTGCAGAAGAAACCCGAGCTCAGATCTTCCATCGTTGTAGCGGACAATATGCTTTCGATCGCCGACCAGCCACATGTCCGGCAGGCATTCATGGAATTGGGCCTGGCTAGGTTGGTCCGCGTTCTGCGGCTCGCGATCGTGGGTAGAGCGATTGCGGTCAGGAGAGCACCCAGATTGCTGTTTGATCTCGCGCGCTTCAGGACAAAAATCGTCCGCGCCCTGCGCAGCCGCGCGGGATAGCCGCTCGGGGAACGGCGTCGATCGATCGTGCGATGAAGCTGGCATTCGAAAGATGGCCGGTGATGGGCTCAATCAATTGTTGTGATCGGTTCGTCATCGGCTATCGACCGACTGGCCTCCGGTTCATGCAGCATGGCGCGCGCCGATGTGGCTCATCCCGGCCTTGTCACGCGAAAATGCCGGAAACTGGCGCAATTCCGTCTTCTTCAGCACAAAATGCCGGGCGGCATACCGGATAGTTCTGTCGCTGAGATCGTTCGTTGGGCTGTCTTCGATCGAGATCCGCGTCGGCGTTTGCGAAGGATCTACATCCTTCGCTTCCTCCCTGGACTTGGCCCGGCTCGTGCCGGGCCATTTTTTTGCTTGGCGGCGGCTGAAGCGTTTACGGGATCAGCTTGTCGGCCGGCTCAGCGCTGTGGAGCTCAGCGGCGTATGATTTTCTTCAAGATCTCGGTCAGGGTCCGAAATTCTTCCCTCGTCAAGGGGGCAAATGTCTCACCGGAGATCTCAGCAATGGTCTCGATCGCAGCGTCCGCCGTCCGCCTCCCTTTGTCCGTTAATTCGATCTGCCGTCGTCGTGGATCCAAAGGATCCTTGGAGCTCTTGATCAGCCCGCGCGATTTGAGGCGATTGATGACGCCAGTGATCGTTGCTGAATCATAGTGGATCAGTCGCCCCAGGTGATTTTGAGAACATGATCCGACTTCCCTCAGTTTCGCCAGCGTCGAGAATTGGGGTGGGGTCAGTTCTTCGATCATTTTCGCGACAAAGATCGATGTGTGGGTACGGAGCGCGACGCGCAACAGGAATCCTGGCGCATCGTCCAACCTGTAAGATTGTGCGGCCTCTTTCGGCTTCTCCGTCGGAGCCGTCCTGGTTTTCGGTTGCACGATTTTCGTCCTCTTGCGGCACTTGCCCGTGGCTCGGCTGAACAAAGCTGGATGGCTCGGCCTCGGAAGTTCCGAGTTGATCATTTGTGTACATTCGTTGCCCCCAAGAATCCATGCCGTCTGACCGCGAGCCCTATCCGTCCGGCGGGTAGGGATATCACTCGTATACGAGTGTAGCGCTTGCATACGAGTGATAATTGGGGTAGAGGTTGAGGATTGCCCCCTAGGAGGAGCCGCGCAGGCTTCCTGACCATCGGCTGTGACCTCGCACCCCGGATCCGAGCATGTCGTTGACTGACAGTATGAGTGCCGTACGACCCGACCTCATCGAGAAGGTTACGGGGCGGGCAGAATACGTTACCGACCTCGTGATCCCGGGGATGCTGCACGGCTTTGTGGTTCGTTCGCCGGCTCCTCACGCGCGCATCTCGTCGATTGACGTGAGCGTCGCCAGGTCCGTACCCGGCGTCGTCGACGTGCTCGTCGGAGCGGATGTCGTCTCGTTCGGTTGCTGGGGTGTCGTGCTCAAGGACCGGCCGATCATGGCAATCGACCGGGTCCGGTATGTGGGCGAGCCGGTCGCCGTGGTGATCGCTGAGACCATCGAGATCGCCGAAGTCGCCGCGGAGCTTGTCGACATCGCGTACGACGAACTCCCTCATGCGACGACCATCCATGAAGCGATGATGGCGGATGCGCCGCTCATCCATGAGCATCACGAAAACGTCGAAGACTTCTACTTCAAGGGCGGCGCCAGGCCGACACCGGGCAGCAACATCTTTCATACTTACAGGAACAACGTCGGAGATGTTGAAGCTGCGGAGGCGGTCGCGGCGTACGTTCACGAGGACCACTTCACTTTTCCGGCAATCTCGCATTTCGCGATGGAGCCGCATGCGGTCCTCGCCGACTTCCGGGGAGACTCCCTGACGGTCTGGGCAGGTGCGCAGACGCCGACCGCGGTTCAGAAGGTCCTGTCCAGGCTGTTCGGCCTGGCGCTGGCCAAGGTCCGCGTGATCGTCCCGTTCGTTGGCGGCGGATTCGGCGGCAAGGCATCCGTCAAGATCGAGCCGTTGGTCGCCGCCGCGTCCTGGAAGGTGCGGCGCCCGGTTCGTGTCGCTCAATCCATGGTCGAATCGATGCTCACCTGCCGAAGGCTCGGCGCTGACATCACGATTCGAACCGCGGTCGATGCCAATGGACGGATCCTCGCGAAGAGCGCCAGGCTTCTGCTCGACGGCGGAGCGTATTCAGATACGGGCTCAGCAGTCGCCACGAAATCGGCGAATCGGATCATGGGACCATACGTGGTGCCGAACATGCGGCTCGAAGCATGTGCGGTTTACACGAACACCGTCCCTGGCGCGGCATTCCGCTCAATCGGTGGTCCGCAGGCGGTTTGGGCCAAGGAATCGCACATGGACAATGTGGCTGCGGCAATCGGCATGGACCCGATCGAGTTCCGCATGCTGAACCTGGCCTCCCGTGGCGAGCGCATCCGCCCCGACCTGCGCGCGCTCGACATGGACATGAGCGAGTTGATCGGCCGGGTGAGGCGGTCGTTCGCGCCGGACGCGCAACCCTCCAACCGCAAGGCGCATGGATTGGCGGTTGCCGCAACCGATCCGGCGAATACGCCGATCAGCAACGCGATCGTGCGTCTCAAGATCGATGGGTCGATTCTGGTTTCGGTCTCCAGCATCGAGGTTGGTCAGGGTGCGCACGCGACGATGGCCAAAATCGCGGCGCAGACATTGAAGCAGAAGGTGTCTGCGGTCACCGTCCTGCGCTCGGATACAGCGGTCGCTCCTTACGACTGGGGTACCGGTGCGAGCCGCTCCACCGTCGTCGTCGGCCTCTCTGTCGAGAGCGCCGCTCTCGACGCAGCCGATCAGATTCTCGATCTGGTTGCGGAGGTCTGGGAGCTTCCCCGCGACGGCCTGTCACTCGTCGAGGGAGGCGTCTCGACCGGTCCAGATGTTCTCACTTTCCATCAAATATTTCACCGCAGCCTGGGTGTCGATTCGGGAGAAGTGGTCGGCCGCGGCGCCATCACGCCGCGTTCGAAGAAAGGTTCCCTGGCGGAGTCACCTCTGTTCTGGGAGACATCCGCGGCTCTCGCAGAGATCGTGGTCGATGAGGAAACCGGCGAGATCCGTGTGCCTCGGTACGCCAGCGCCGCCGACGTCGGCCGTGTGATCAATCGCCTCGCCGCGGAAGGTCAGGATGAGGGCGCTGCTGTCATGGGGCTCGGTCACGCGCTTCACGAGGCGCTCGAGTTCGAGGACGGGCAACCCGTCAACGCGACGCCGATCGATTATTCGATCCCGCGGATCACCGACGTGCCGCCCTCGTTCGACACGATACTTGTCGAAAACGGCGACGGCCCCGGGCCTGGCGGAGCCAAAGGAATGGGCGAGGGAGCAATCCTGCCGGTCGCACCGGCGATCGCCAACGCGCTGTTCGCCGCCTACGGCGTCCGAATAACCGATCTGCCGATGACACCCGAAAAAGTGTGGCGCGCACTCCGGAAGAGGAACTGAACATGGAATTCAACATGTCAATGGCGGTGCCGGCGACCCCGGCACAGCTTTGGAGCACGCTGCTCGACGTTCCACGCATATCGAGCTGCATTCCCGGGTGCGAAAGCGTTGAGGAAATCCAGCGGCTTGCAGCCTACAAAGCAACCGTCAAGCAGAAGATCGGTCCTTTCAAGCTCGAAGTGCCGGCCGACATCATCGTTGAATCGATCACCGAGCCGTCTCACGTGCGCACCCGCGCTACGGGCCGCGACAAGATCACAGGAACGCGGCTGGCCGTTGTCCTCGACGTAACCGTCACGCAGGCCGGTTCTGGGTCCACATTTGCCGTGGACGCGAAAGTCGACGTGCAGGGCCGGCTCGCGAGCATGGGGTTCGGCATCATCAAACGCCGGGTCGATCAGAACTTCGAAGAGTTCGAGAAGCGACTCAAAGAAATGCTGGGCGCGGCCTGATCATGCTGCCGTCACCCTTCCAATTCGAGCGGCCTTCCACGATTGCCGATGCCGTGCGTGCCGTCGGCGATTCCGGGGACGGTATGTTCTACGCCGGCGGGACCGAATTGCTGCTCGCGCTGAAAATGCGCGTCATCCGTGCAGACCGCCTCATCGACATCAAGGGTATTCCTGGGCTCGATTGCATCGCCGTCAACGACATGAACGAGATCGAGATCGGCGCGCGCTGCACGCACAGGAAGATCAGCGGCGATTCCGTCATCCGCGAGCACGTGCCGGCGCTGGCATCGCTCTGCGCGGAGGTGGCGAACATCAGGGTCCGCAATGTTGGAACAATCGGCGGCAATCTCTGCTTCGGAGAGCCCCACGCCGATCCGCCGACGATGCTCGCGGCCTTGAACGCACGACTGGTGCTCGAGGGATCCAAGGGCACGCGTGAAATTCACGCCGATGATTTCATCCGAAGCGAAATGGAAACTGTGCGCGAGCCTGACGAGCTGTTGAGAGTCATCGTGTTCCCGCGGCTCGCGGGACCGGTAACTTATCGCCGGTTCAAGCATGGTGAGAGGCCCTCAGTGAACGTTGCGATGGCCTGGTCACTGAACGCCGGCGGGAGCACGATCAGGAGCGCCCGTGTACGGGTCGGCGCGCTTGGTTCGCGGCCACAGACTTTGACGGCCGTCGAAGGTGCCCTCCGAAACGTAGCGGTGGCAGAGGCTCGTCGGGTGATTGAGACAGCTCTTCCCGAGGCGCTGGATCAGCTTGAAGTCAACGCGGATCGGCATGGCGGGGCCGATTACAAGCGTCACCTTGCAGGCGTGCTTCTTCTGCGTAACGCCGATGAGGCGATCATCGCCGGCGGGAGCTGGCTGAAATGACAAAGGTATTGGCGATCTCCTTCTCGTTGAACGGCAAGACGATCGCCGTCGACGTCCCGGCCCATATGCTCTTGATCGACCTCATCCGAGATCGTTTGGGCCTGAAGGGAACGAAACGTTCCTGCGACATGGAAGTGTGCGGCGCTTGCACGGTCCTTCTCGACGGTGAGCCGATCTCGAGCTGCACAACGCTCGCGGTCGATGTGGACCGGCGCGAGGTCACCACAATCGAGGGCGTCACGCCGCCGGACGGACTATCCCCAATCCAGCAGGCGTTCGTGCTTCATGGCGGCCTGCAGTGCGGCTTCTGCACGCCCGGGTTCATCATGGCGGTCACGGCGCTCTTGAAGACCATGCCACACCCGACAGACGCGGACATCCGGCACTATCTCGACGGCAATCTTTGCCGTTGCACCGGTTACACCAAGATTTTCGAAGCCGTGAAGAGCCTTGCGGTCCGGCGGGATGCCGCTTGAAACCGCGCGAGACGGCGCAGCTACTTTCTGGAGGTATCATGAGTATTGATCAGGTCAAGAGAACGAGCGTCTTGATTGCGGGTGCCGGCATCGGCGGTTTGGCGATGGCGTTATCGCTGCTTCGACGCGGCATCGATTGCGACGTTTTCGAGCAGGCGGCCGAGCTGCGTGAAGTCGGAGCCGGCCTTTGGGTCTCCATGAACGGCGTGCGCGTACTTCGCGATCTCGGCCTCGCCGAGCAAGTCGAACAGAATTGCATCGCGGCCGAGCGACGTTCCATCCGGCTCTGGAACACCGGTGAAACGTGGTCGCTGTATGACCGGACCACCGACGCAGCCCGTAACCAACCCTACCTTCTGCTGCGCGCGCACCTGTTAAAGATCCTTGTCGACGGCGTACGGCGATTGAAGCCGGACGCCATCCATCTGAACGCTCATGTTGTCGGATTCAGCCAGAGCCGGGACGGAATTTTGGCCCGGTTCGCGGACGGCCGCGAGATCGAAGGTCGGGCGCTGATCGGCGCCGACGGTTCGCATTCGAAGGTCCGAACCGGGATGATCGGCCAAATCGAAAGCCAGTACACCAACGCAATCGCCTGGCGTGGTCTTGTGCCGGTCGACCGCCTCGAGCCGCATCAGCGCGAGCCCGTGGTGTCGACATGGATCGGGCCGACCGCGCATGTCACGGCATATCCGGTCCGCTGGCAGAACACGGAATTGATGACGTTCTCGGGTCAGGTCGATCGCAACGACTGGCTTCTGGAATCCTGGTCGGAGAAGGGGTCTGTCGAGGAGTGCCTGAAGGACTTCATGGGCTGGCATCCCGACATCATCGCGCTCGTCAGCAATGTCGAAAGCCTTCACAAGTGGGGCCTGTTCGTGCGGCCCACGCTGGCTGGTTGGTCGCAAGGACGGGTCACGCTTCTTGGAGATGCGTGCCATTCCATGCTGCCATATCTCGGTCAGGGAGTGAACATGGCGTTGGAGGACGCCTCCGTCCTCGCCCGATGCCTCGAGCAGCACCCAGGCGATCCAGCGAGAGCTTTCCAGACATATCAAAGCCTGCGCCTGGATCGCACAACCAGGGTTGTGAACTCCGCGGCCGGGATGCTGCCGATCTTCCACAACCCGGCGCTCTCCAGGGCCGAAACGGCGGGAGACTACATCAGGACGCAGTGGGCGCCGGAAGCGACCGCCGCTCGTTACGACTGGATCTACCAGTACGACGCGACCGCCATTCCTCTTCATTGACATCTCTCCCCACGAGCACCGGTGCACAAGGATGATCGGCAAAGAGCAGCCCTGGGACAGGGTGATACCGCTCGAGGAGCGCGAGACCTACGCGATCGCAGGATTGGGTGGCGCGGCTGGATTCGGCAAGCGGCCCGCGCTGCTGGTGATTGACGTGCAGTACCGCTCGGTCGGTAACCGGCCGATGCCGATCCGCGAGGCGATCAAGCAATATTCAACCAGCTGCGGTGAGGCTGGTTGGTACGCCATAGCGCAGATTTCCGAACTGATGCGGTTGTTTCGCGGCAGAGGATGGCCGGTGATATTTCCGCATGTCGCCTGCAAGGTCAGCCATGACCAGGGGGCATTCGCGGCAAAAATTCCGGGCATCATGCAGATTCCGCCCGAGGGCTACGACTTTGTTCGCGAGGTGGCTCCAGAGCCGGGGGAGCTGCTGCTGCCAAAGACGCAGGCAAGCGCATTCTTCGGCACCCCGCTGACGACGTATCTCGTCGGAGCCGGGATCGATTCACTGGTGGTGACCGGCTGCACGACCAGCGGCTGCGTCCGGGCATCGGTCGTCGATGCGTGCGCGCTGAATTTCAAATCGATCGTGCCGAGCGACGCCGTCTACGATCGTTCGCCGACTTCGCACGCGGTCAACCTGTTCGATATAGCCAGCAAGTACGCAGATGTGATGCCGACCTCGGAAGCCATCGAGCGGCTTCGCGCGCTGGCGGATGATCGTACCAAGGATCGGCCGACATGAAGGTCGCCCCGGTATCCGGTCTGCTTTACGGCGCTCATGTGCGTGCGAACGGCATCCGCCAGCATTACCTGCGGTTCGGCGGAGCCGGGCCCGCCATCGTCATCGTCCCGGGCATCTCGACGACGGCGGCACAATGGGGGTTCATCGCGGAACGTTTGTGCGTTGGACACGACGTCTATGTGCTCGATGTCCGGGGGCGCGGCCTTTCCGAAAGCGGACCGCATCTCAATTATTCGCTGGATGCCTGCGCCTCCGATCTGGTTTCGCTCGCCGAGGCGCTGGAAATAGGCGCATATACCTTGCTCGGCCATTCCATGGGGGCCCGCATCGGAATTCGTGCCGCACGCTGGCGACCATCGTCCATAAGACAGTTGATCCTGGTCGATCCACCGGTCTCCGGCCCCGGACGTCGCGCCTACCCAAGTCCGATCGGACCTCTTCTCAAGCTGCTTCATAGCGCAAGCCTCGGAGAAGCGGACGCGGCGCTGCGAAGCCCGTCCGCGCCGCGCTGGCCTGAAAAGCACATTCGTGCTCGGGCCGAGTGGATGCACACCTGCGACGAGCGCGCCCTGGTCGAAAGCCACAAGGGCTTTCATCACGACGACATTCACAATGACCTCGCCAACCTCAACGTTCGCACTTCGCTGCTCGTTGCGGGCAAAGGCGATGTCATCCGTCCCGAAGATGAAAGAGAAATTCAAAGACTGCTGCCGTCCATCGTGATCAGGCGACTGGAGAGTGCAGGTCACCAAATGCACATCGACGACACGGAAGGCTTCCTTTCGATCGTCAATGACGTTCTCGCCTGACCCCTCGAAAGACCGGTCGGAGCGCTGCGAATACATGCCTGGCAAAGGAGATGACTGAAGATGACCCGGCAACGCATCGATGTTGAAATGCTCGAACTGTTCAAGGCCGAACTTGCACTCTGCAAGGTAAGGGAAGGCGAGGTCGTAGCTGTCCTGAGCGGCGGCGAGGATCAGTCGGAGTATGCCCAGACATTCATGTTGGCTGCCCAGGGTCTTGGTGCGACAACCTTCCACCTCAATGTTCCAAAGTACGGCCAGAGCAAGGTTGCGGGCCAGCAGGGCAGACACGCGCTGAGCGGTAACCAGCCGGCGATCGACACGCTCAAGCGCGTGGATATGGTGATTGATCTTCTGGGCCTGCTGTTCTCGCGCGAGCAGCTCGAAATTCAGGAAGCGGGCACGCGCATTCTGCGCGTAATGGAGCCGTTCCACATTCTCAAGAAGATGTTCCCGACCGAGGATCTCCGCCGGCGAACGGAGCTCTCACGAACGCTCCTGCAGTCAGCCAGAACCATGCGCATCACGTCGCCGGGCGGAACAGATGTGACCTACGGATTAAACCAGTATCCGGTCATTTCCGAGTACGGATACACCGATGAACCGGGCCGCTGGGATCATTTCCCGTCAGGCTTCGCTTTCACCCAAGCCACGGATGGCGACGTCAACGGAACTGTCGTTCTGATGCCAGGCGACATTCTCTGCGCATTCAAGCGCTATATTCAGTCTCCGGTCACGCTGACCATCAAGGACGGCTTCATTGTCGACCTCAAGGGCGAGGGCACCGACGCGACGCTCATCAAGAACTATATCGACAGTTTCGGTGATCCACGTGGATGGGCGATCTCGCATATCGGCTGGGGATCGAATGAGCGCGCCGACTGGCACCACATAGCTGCATCTCAGCAGCTCGCGTCGGAGCATATCATGAACGCGCTTTCCTTTTATGGAAACGTTCTGTTCTCGACGGGGCCGAATACCGAGCTTGGCGGCACGAACGACACGCCGTGTCATCTCGACATCCCGCTCCGCGGCTGCAGCCTTTGGCTCGACGATGTCCATATCCTCGACAAGGGTGAGTTTGCCTATTCCGAGTTGAGGGCACCGGGCCGCTAGGCCTCGCCCGCCTGATCAAGACCTGGAGCCGCATCCGCGGTTCCCAATAACGCGGAAAGCGTTTCGGCAACGACCATCCACTGTCCAGCTCTTTCAACGGGAAACGCATTGCATGTCCAAAACCCTCTCAGGCGCGGAAGATTACACGGCCAGGCAACGGTATTCGATCATGATCTCGGCGATGCTGGGATACATTCTCGACTTCTATGATGTCCTGATCTTTCCGTTTCTCTTGCCCGCGATCCAGCGGTCGATGTCGCTATCGTTGACAGAGATCGGCTCCCTGCAGGCCCTGACACTATTCGGATCGGCGATCGGCGGGGCCCTGTTCGGCGTCATCGGTGATCGCCTTGGCCGGAAAACCTCGCTTCAGCTCACCATCGCGCTGTTCTCGGTCGCCGCGATCATTTCCGCCTTCGCATGGAATTACTGGTCGCTTGCGGTGCTGCGGTTCATCACCGGCATTGGTCTTGGCGGCGAGTACGGCGTTGGCATGGTGCTTTTCAATGAGGCCTGGAAAAAAGGCAGCCGAGGCTTGGGAGCAGCTGCGCTTCAGGGCTGCGCCGTGATCGCATCGTCCACGGCTTCGATCGTCGGAATCTGGCTTATCGCGACGTTCAGCGACGAGTGGAGCTGGCGCATCGGCTTGCTGAGCGGCGGAGTGCCGATCCTGCTGATCATCTTCATTCGCTTCTTCATGCCTGAGTCGAAGATCTGGCTGGAGTACGAGGCGCAACGCAAGGCCGGTCCGGTCGCGGCCGCGGCCCGCACTCTTCCCCTTGCAGACTTGTTCCGCAATGGTCTGGCGCGGCAGACCGTCACTGCCTTCGTGTGGCTGATGAGCTACATGCTTTGCTACTACAGCGTCGTCTCCTTCATTCCGACGCTGTTGCTCCGGGACATGCACACGCCGGGCGATGTCGTTCGCACCACGGCCGTTCTTCTTTCGGTGGTCAGCGGCATCTGCTACCTCGCCAATGGCTTTTTCAACGACAGGGCTGGCCGCCGGTTCGGTGCTCTCGTGCCGGCGTTGTTTTGGGTCGGATCCCTGGTTGGCATGGCGGTGTGGGGAAGTCAGCTCTACGCCGGCTCGAAGACCGAGTGGCCGATGTTCTGGCTCTATATCGGTTTCGGTATTGGCAATGTTGCGCTCGGCGTGACGGGCGTCTGGATCTCGGAGCTCTATCCGGTCAACCTGCGCGCAACGGCGGTGTCTACATTCTATATGGGCGGACGCGGCCTTGGCAGCATCGCGCCAGTGATCGTGCCCCTTGCGGCTGCTCGTTTCGGCGGAAGCCTGCTGAACGGCATGGTCGCCGTGGCCCTTCCTGCCGCAGCTACTTTCATTCTGGCTTCTCTTCTGCTTCCTGAAACGCTCGGTCGCGATCTGTCCGCGAAGGGCTTCGAGGCCGACGCGGAATCGGAGCCTGCGATGAAGGCTGCGCCGGCCTCGAGCGTATGATGCACTTGTGAAATGACGCGCAGCCGGCGAGATGAGAGCTCATCGCGCTCATCTCGCCGGTCCGGCGCGGAAGGTAGCATCCGGTACTGGGCCGTCGATACGGACAAATGACGTCTGATCGAGACCAGCACTGCATCGGATCAAATGTTGGCCCGCACCGTCTTCATCATGCCTGCCGGTGCGCTGGTGGCAGGTGTTGTCGACCGACCGATGCGCGGCGTCCTTGCCGACCTTGTTGCGGCCATGCAATAGAACCGCATCGGCAATCTGGATTTCCACAGCATGGAGATAAAGACGTATCGTCCGGATTGGCGACGTCCGTGTCAGCCGCGACCTTCAGATCGGTAGGTCAAGTTGCGGCGCCGCATCGTCGCCTTGTAAGGACGAAAGCGAAACCCCCAACAGGCGGACTGACCTGGAAAAGGGTATCTCGTTCTGAAGCAGCGCGATCGACAGTCGTTCGAGTTCCGCGCGGCTCGAAACCGCGGCAGGTACCGACCTGCTGCGCGTAATGATTTCGAAGTCGTTGAACTTTACCTTGAGGGTCACCGTTCGGCCACGCGCTGCCTTGTCTTCACAGTGCCGCCAGACCTTGTCGATAAGTGGCTGCAGTTCGGCGGCCAACGTTTGGAATTCGGTCAAATCGCTTGAGAAAGTGGTCTCTGCGCCGACCGACTTCCGGATTCGATCCGCGCGGACCTCACGATGATCGACGCCCCTCGAGATCCAATAGTAGTACGCACCGGCCTTGCCGAAATTGGCCTGCATGAATGCGAGCGACTGATTGCGCATATCGAGCCCCGTGTAGAGGCCCAGGGCATTCATCCTGGCACCGGTCGCAGGACCAATGCCGTGGAATTTGCCGACGGGCAGGATTTCCACAAATGCCGGGCCCATTTCAGGCGTGATGACGTACTGGCCATTCGGCTTGCGGTGATCCGAGGCGAGCTTCGCCAGAAACTTGTTGTATGAGATGCCGGCCGAAGCATTGAGACCTGTCTCGGCCTTGATCTTGGCCCGGATAGCGAGCGCGACGTCGCGCGCCCATGGAATGCGTTGCAGGTTGTCGGTCACGTCGAGATAGGCCTCGTCGAGTGACAGGGGCTCGATGATCGGTGTATGCTCCGCGAAGATTTCGCGGATTTGCTGCGAGATTGTCTTGTAGACCTCAAAGCGCGGCTTGACGAAGATCAGATCGGGGCATTGTCGTTTTGCCGTGACGGACGGCATGGCCGAACGAACTCCGAACTTTCTGGCTTCATAGCTGGCCGCCGCTACGACGCCGCGTTCACGGGATCCTCCGACGGCGACCGGCTTGCCGCGGAGGTCTGGATTGTCCCGCTGCTCGACGGACGCATAGAAGGCGTCCATGTCGATGTGGATGATCTTGCGCTGCCGGACCGGCACAATTGCCCGGTCGTCATCGATCTCGATGGTCACGTCCCGAGCCCGGCTGTATCTTCCTTGACGCCGCGGGCGACGATTTGGAGGGTTCCGTCGGCAAGCGGCCGCTGCAAACTCAGTGCCTCGTCCGGAGGTGCCGTCATCCAGGCCTCTACCTCGTCCGGCGATGTGAGGATCACCGGCATCGCCTTCGGGTGAATGGCGCCGACCTCTGCATTGGGCTCAATCGTCAGGAACGCGTAGAGGTCGTTGGTCGTCTCGCCCTCCTTGACTTTCCGGACCGACGTCCAGTTGGTCCAGATGCCGGCAAAGCAGGCGAGGGGACGGGTCTCATCGAGCGCGAACCAGATATCACCGCCCTCGGCCTTGTTGAATTCGCTGAACGAGTTGAACGGCACCACGCAGCGGTTTTCGACGCCGAGCCAGCGAGTCCAGTGCTTGCTCGTCACGTTGCGAATATTGGTCGTTCCGCTGTCCGGCTCCATTCTGAGCAATTCCTTGAAATCGACCGCCTTGCCTTTCGCCTCGAGCTTTGCCGCGCGCTTTTTGGTTGCTTCCATCATGGCGTGCTGCGACGGCATTCCCCATCGCGCCGTCGTGAGTTCGCGGCCCTCGGCCCCATTGCGCACGATCGGCGCCTTGTAATCGGGAAAAACCCCCGGCATCGGCGCCAGATTGCCGACGTACCGGTTCACGACGCGGAACAACTCGGCGATGGCGGCTTGATTGGTCGTGATCGAGTAGAGATTGCACATCGGTCAGGCTTTGGTCCGAGAGTGGCGCGGCTGCCCCGCCAGTTGTAACAGAGTCGCAGAGGGACGCCGGCCGGCCGTGCTGCATTTTCGGCAGCGCAGCCGGCTGGCGAGATCATGTACGAAGGTGGCCCGCGGATTCTTCATGGCCGCGAGGTCAACGTCACTTGGCGTCTTGCAAGCTTCGCATCTGATTTCGAGCCAGGCGAAGCCTCCATTTAAGGCCTGGTCGATCGTCGGGGAGGGATCGATCGGCTCTCCGTCGGACCACATGCGTTCGTTCCAGCTCTCGCACAGCAGCTTGTCCGCCTGCTGGATGAGTGCTTCCCCCTTTGCCCGCATTTCTGCCGATCGGGTGGCCAGGATGTTGGCCATTGCGCGCGCCTTACCAAGCTCCTTTTTCAGCGCCTTGCGGCCGCTGCCCGACAAGGGCGTAGGGTGATATTTCGGGGTCATCCGGACACCGGCGCAAAGAGATCCGATCGGCGACCTGGTGCTCGCTACGGCGTCTCGAACGCCGGCCAGCACCCGTCTTCCTCATGCCTGCCGGTTCGTTGCCGGCAGGTGTTGTCGAGCAGCCGCTGCGCGACGTCCTTCCAGATCGCGTCGCGGCCGTACAAGCGGAGTGCATCGGCTGTCTGGATTTCGACGATCCGCTCGCAGCGGCGGCACGCCACGCGAAGGACGTGACGCCGAATCTCAGACAGACGCCGTTGCCGCATCTGGGCATCGGCCACATCGGCGCGAGGATCCTTGAGCACCGATTCCCAGTATTCGGCGGGAAGCGGTGCGTCCGGCGCCGGAGCGGGCGGAGCCGGTCTGCGGGCGGCCTCGGCGGCCAGCTTTTCCATCTGCTTCGGGGTCGGCATGCGCCAGCTCGCGGGTCGATCGGCCATGCCGAATTAGAACATAACGAGAACAAATGTCGAGTCCACTCGGGTCGTGGCGGAGAAAAATTGTCCTGTTGGCGACGCTGTGCTGTCGGAACCAAGGCCTGCGGATCGTCTTGAATCCGGCATCAGTATCGGAGTTCCCATGGCCCCCCGCGCTAACTGGAAAGGCTTCCTGCGGCTCTCGCTCGTTACCTGTCCGGTCGCGCTGTATCCGGCCACGTCCGAATCCGAGAAGGTTTCGTTCAATCAGCTCAACCGGAAGACAGGCCACCGGATCAAATATGCCAAGGTCGATGCCGACACCGGCGAGGAGGTGGCCAATGAGGACATCGTCAAGGGCTACAAGGTCGACGACGACACCTTCGTCGAGGTGACCAGGGAGGAGCTCGAGAACGTCGCGCTGGAATCGACGCGAACAATCGAGATCGACGAGTTCGTCGACCGCAGCGAGATCGATCCGCGATATCTGATCCGGCCCTACTATCTTTGTCCTGACGGCAAGGTGGGGCACGATGCGTTCGCCGTCATCCGCGAAACCATCCGCGAGATGAACAAGGTCGCGATCGGACGCGTGGTGCTGACCAATCGCGAGCACATCATCGCGCTGGAGGCCATGGACAAGGGCCTGATCGGAACGCTGCTGCGCTACCCTTATGAGGTGCGATCCGCGGCCGAGTATTTCGATGACATCCAGGATGTCAAAGTCACCAAGGACATGCTCGATCTCGCCAAGCATATCGTCAATCAAAAATCGGGTCACTTCGAGCCGGACAAGTTCGAAGACCAGTATGAAACCGCCCTCATAGATCTCATCGACCAGAAGCGAGCGGGTAAACCCATCACAGCAAAGGCGCGTCCTCGCGGCGAGAACGTGGTGGACCTGATGGACGCGCTACGCAAGAGCATTGGAAGAGAGGGGGCCGCGACGGAGGCACCCAAGAAATCAGGCAAAAAGCCGCGTAAGGCCGCCGCTGGGCAGAAGGAAATGCTGATGCCGATCGCAGGCAAGAAGCCGGCGAAAGAGGCGCCGGCGAAGAAGCCGGCGGCCAAGCCGCAGCGCAAGTCGGCTTGAGCATATCGTGAAGCATCCGGATTTTTCTCCGAAGTGGGGATGTAACATTCTAGTGTCGAAATACGATCGAGAGTTAACCACGGACGATAGGTTCTGAATAAACCATTCGGTGGTTATTCATCGCTCTCAGCTCGGCTACGCGGCCTCAGCGACGGCCACTCAGCGGCCTCCCGTCGCCCTCAGTCCGCGCCGTGTGGTCGAGCGGACGAAGCGCATTGTTCGGTACCGAATCTGAGTCCAGCGATTTCTCAAGCTTCTGTGCCGCTCGAAAATCGTCCATGTGATGCAGGTTCGGGCCGAGCGCGGCCTCCTTCATCAGGAGGTGATATACTCTGCCTACCACGGCCTGGAGATGCTTCATTCTTCCGAGCGGCATCGCCCGAGCCTTGCAGAGGGCTCGGATGGCGTGGGCCCGAAAATAGTGGAAAGCATCCGACATATCGATCTAACGTTTGTCCTGATTTTTTGTTCTTATCGGAGCCCCGTGCGGGTTTGGCTCCAATTTGAGGATCGCACCTTGAGGGTCGGTCATTAGGAGAGGAAGGAGAACGAGACCTTGTCGGAACCGACCCGTGTCGTCCGTCTTGATTCCAGGCCTACCCCGAGACGGAGTTTTGAGTACCGATGGCTCCCCGCGGGAATTCGACGAGATCGACAGTGAGCGCGGGCATTCTGGCTTACCGTGAAGGAGGTCGCGGGCTCGAAGTGCTGCTCGTACATCCTGGCGGTCCGTTCTGGCGCAACAAGGATAGTGGCGCCTGGTCCATCCCAAAGGGCGAAATCGATGCACTGGACGATCCAGAGCAGGTCGCGCGACGCGAGTTTGCCGAGGAACTCGGTCAGACTGCCTCGGTTGGTCGGCTGCAAGAACTAGGGCAGGTCCGACAGCAAGGCGGCAAGCGCGTCATGGCATTCGCCGGAGAGGGCCATTTTGACCCGGCGGAGCTGACCAGCAATACCTTCGATATCGAATGGCCGCCCCGAAGCGGACGGCGGCAGAGCTTTCCCGAAGTCGACCGTGCGGAATGGTTCGATATCGAGTCTGCACGCACGAAGATACTATCCGGGCAGGTCGAGCTTCTCGATAGACTTTTGGCGATCGTGGGTGAGAGCGCTGGGTAATGAGCTTCAGGATTGGAATCATTTCGGATACGCATGGCCTGTTGAGGCCCGAGGCGGAGCGACGCCTGGCGGGTGTCGACTACATCGTTCATGCAGGTGACATCGGCCGGCCCGAAATCGTCGACGCGCTTCGCCTGATTGCGCCCGTTACCGCCATCCGTGGAAACGTGGACAGCGGCGCATGGGCCCGCGAGTATCCCGACACGGAAATCGTCCGTCTGGCGGGCAAGGCGATCTATGTTCTGCACGACCTGAAGACGCTGCAGGCTGATCCCGGCGCGGCGATTGATGTGATCGTCTCCGGGCATTCCCACGTACCGAAGATCGAGACGGTCGGCGGCGTTCTCTACCTCAATCCCGGTAGCGCAGGACCGCGGCGATTCAACCTGCCAATTACGCTTGCGACGCTCGAAGTCACACCCGAGGGCTTACGACCGGAAATACACGATCTTGGAGGCAGCTGAACGCGCCGCGGCGAAGGCAGTTCACAGCGGGGGAAGAGGCCGATGAGGGCAATCCGGAAGGACGGCACGGATGGGATCGCCTGGTGATATTTCGCCGCCTTCGGACACAACCGCCATGACGCCAGCCCGGAATGGCGGATTCGGCGTTTCGGCTAGCAATCGGCTTTTCAATCCGGATTTGAAGCGATCGATGAGAATGCAGGGCGTGCGGAGGCCAGTGAGCCGAATGTTCACCGAGGCGCCGATGCGGAATTGTGTATTGAGAGGCAACCTCTCGAGATCGAGCCCGGTCGTCGTGATGTTTTCGCCAAGGTCTCCGGGGCTAACGTCAAAGCCCAAGTTTCGCAGTGCCTTGTACAGTTCGCTCGGGATGAGGTGAACCTGCCGCAGGTTTGGCGCCCGGGGGTTTCGGCGCGCCAGATATCGATGCCGGACAAACTGGCCGTAGTGGGCGTCGCCTTCGACGCCTTTTCCCGTCGTCAGAACGATGGAGAGGCAGGGAGTCTTGCTGAACCGATGCTTGGGGTCGATCGCGACGGCGACGACTGATCCTTGTAGAGCAGGGAATTCCAGGAGGTGGTTCATTAATCCGTTGAGCTGGAGGGGGCATTGTCGCCGCGACGATGCCGCGCGGCATGGAGCTCGCTTTGTTGCTCGCGCGATGGAGCGATCAGGGACGTTATCCCACCGACTCCAAGACCTCGTCGGACGCTGCTTCGGTCATGATTCATCTTTGCTTCGTCGGAGCAGGATTCCTCATCCAGGCGCCGGCCGAAATCCACCCTCGTACATAATGGGCAAATGCCCAGATTCGTTCCGCTTGCCGGTTCAAGCGAAGAGATCGCTATTTGCGTGAACGTTCTCGCTCGCGCACGACATCCTTCGCCCGCTTGTCGGATCTGAGCCCGAGATAGACGGGCTGGCGGAGCTCGCCTTTGCTGGTCCACTCCGCGAATTTGACCTCGGCGACCAGCGAAGGCCTGACCCATGTCGTGGCGGCCTCGCCCTTCACTTTGGCAGGAAAGGGTGACCTCGGGGTCGTCTGTTTCACGAGCCTGGCATGGAGGTCTTCCAGGACCTGGTGGCTGAAGCCGGTGCCGACATGTCCGATGTAGCGCCATGCGTCGCCTTCCCGCACGGCGAGGACAAGGGCGCCGAAGAACGGCCTGGTGCGTCTGGGCGCTGTGAAGCCGGCGATCACCACTTCCTGCCGCTTTGCCGTCTTGATTTTCAGCCAATCGGGGGTCCGGCTGCCGGACGCATACGCGCTGTCGGCGCGCTTTGCCATAATGCCTTCAAGGCCCTTCCGCTCGGCCTCGGCGAAGAATTTTGTGCCGTTGCCTTTACGGTGAGCGCTAAAGGCGATCAGCTTGTTGCGCGGCAGAATTGCCTTCAACCGCTTCTTGCGCTCGAGGAGCGGGTGGTTGCGCAAGTCCGCTCCGTTCTCAAACATGAGATCGAAGGCGCAGTACAGCAGCTTCGCCTCATGCCGCAGCGCGTTTTGAAGCAGCTGGAAATGCGAAACGCCGTCCTTTCCGATCGCGACAAGCTCGCCATCGATGACGGCGTCGCCCTTCACGCCTTCCAGCGCTTTGGCGACCTCAATATAGCTGCGGCTGATGATCTTGCCGTTGCGGCTGTAGAGCGCAACCTTGCCTTTCCGGATTTCCGCGATCATCCGGAAGCCGTCATACTTGTCCTCGAATACCCAGCCGGGGTCATCGAACGGCCTGTCGGTGAGCGTGGCGAGCATCGGCTGCAGGCGCTTGGGCAGGGTCGACGTCCGGCTCATTCGAGGCCAATCCTTAAGAGCAGGTTGCGAAAGGCATGGACGTCCTTCAAGGACTAGGGAACGCTTCGAGGCCGCGTCGTGTTCCGCAGGCATCGTGGCTTGCGAGACGTGGGGAATCGACGGGCGAGGGCGGATCAGACCGATGGCCAGAAAACTGAAAACCTACCAGACTTCGCTCGGCTTCTTCGACCTGGCGATCGCCGCTCCCTCCATGAAAGCGGCCCTCGAAGCCTGGGGCGCCGACAGCAATCTCTTCCATCAGGGCGCGGCGAAGGAAAGCGACGATCCGGACGTCATCGAGGCTGCCATGGCTGCGCCGGGCGTCGTTCTGAAGAGACCCGTCGGTTCCAACGGGCCATTCAGGGAGCATGCCAAGTTACCTACTGACCTCGCCAGTGGCAGTTTAAAGAAGACGGGCCGCCGTCAACCGCGGAGGCCTTCTAAGCGGGCCCACGACGACGCGGCCGATCGGAAGGCTGCACTTGCTTTCGAGAGGGAGCAGCAGCGGTGGGAGCGCGAACGTGCCAAGGAAGAGGCCGCCCGGCAGAAGGAGCGCGAGCGACGGCAGCACGCCGTCGACAAGGCGCAAGATGTCTTCGACGCGGCCCGTCGCAAGCACGAAGAAAAGGCCGCTGATATTCAACGACAGATCGGGGTTCTTGAGGAAAGTGCGAGGGACGAGGAAGCGCGTTGGGAAAGGGAGAAGGCCCGCTTGGAAGCCGCGTTACGACGGTCGCGAGGTTGAATCTCGAAGCGACCATCTCTAGACCACGCCTGATTGGCCGCCCAGATCGGAAATCGCCAATCTGAACTGCCCGATCTCCAGCTTAACCGTTGCGCTCTTCTCGCAAGATGCGCTCAAGATCATCCTCGAAGATATTCTGCGTCATTTCGAAGAAAGCCAGGAGCTTCAGGCTTCCTCGGTGTTTGTACCACGCTTGCTGACCACCATTTTTCTGCCTTTCGACAATCGGACGTCCTCCGGCAACATGGTGGCGGGAAGGATGAAACGTTCGGACTCATGAGACATTGGTGGCTCAAGGCGGGAGCGCGATCGGTCTCTCAGCCACCGGTGGCCGCGGCAAGTGCCTTTGCCGTGATGACTGGATCATATGCCGCGTCACGAGTTCGGATACTGGCCAATTCAAGCTAGATCACTGAGATTGGCATCGCCCGGGGTGCTCGGACTCAGCGATCGCTTGTAAACTATTGGTGGGAAACCGCCCGTGCTGCGGCCTGATTGACCTTTGCGCGGTCCCGCCTGTCGATGGAGCTCCGCGGGATCGTCAGAGGACTATCAAGCGGCTTCTCCGCCCACTGCCAGAAGTGGTCAAAGGCGTCCATTACAGATCCTCCCGGAGCCCCCTGAAGAAGGGGTGGCGGACTTTCCCCTGCGCTGATTTCGCACGGTACTCTATCTCGGCCAGCAGCTTGGGCTCGACCCAGATTCCTTTGTGGGCAATCCGCTTTGCATAAGGCTGCGTCTTGCGGATCAGCGGCTTCAGACGCTTCTGAAGGTCGGTGGCTGACGCCTTGTTGAACCCATGGTCCACCTTCCCGGCATAGACCAGATCGTCGCCCTTGCGCCGGCCGACATAAAGCCCGTCCCACTTCGTCCCATCGAGTGCGAAGCCGGCAATGGTCAGCGTCTCACGCTGCACGCAGGTTTTTTTGACCCAGTCATTTGTGCGTCCCTTCGGGTAGGCGCTGTCCCGGACCTTCGAGACGACACCTTCGAGGCCGAGCTTGCAGGCATGTGCAAACATCTCGCGACCCTCTATCTCGAAGCTTTCGCTGAACTGGATGTCGGTGCCACTTAGGATATTCCTAAGTTCGGCCTTTCGCTGAAAGAGCGGTAGCTTCCGGATGTCGCGGCCGTTCAGATAGAGCAGATCGAATGCTACAAGCACGATGGTCTTCGATTTGCCCTTGAGCTCGTTCTGCAGGACCGAGAAGTCAGTCGTGCCGTCGGCAGCCGGTACCACGATCTCGCCGTCGACCACCGCCGAATTCGCCTTGATGCGCCAGGCGTCGTGAGCGACCTTCTTGAAGCGATGCGTCCAATCGTGGCCGCGCCGGGTAAAGATCTTCGCCGTTTCGTTGGCCAGATGGATCTGAACACGGTAGCCATCGAACTTGATTTCGTGAATCCAGCGCTCTCCGGACGGCACCTTCTCGACCATGGTGGCCAGGGCCGGTTCGATGAAGCCGGGCAGAGGCGCCTTGGCGCCGATAGCTGCTGGCTTTTTACGCTGAAACGCCACTGAAGAACTCCACGCTACAGCCGATTCAAATTGGCACAGTTTGAATCGTTCCGAAACCTGGGAATCCTTGCCGCGTTGCTTCGATGTCACGACAGGAGGCAGTCCATGGCGGTAGCGAAGAAGACTAAGACGGCGCGCGGACGAAAGCAGGACCGAGCGCGGGTGGCCGGCGGGCAGGACTATGAAGTGCGGTACGAGGCGAAGAAGACTGGAAAGTCGGCGCCGGCGGTGAAAAAGGCCGTCAAGAAGGTCGGCAACGCGCGCAAGCGCGTGGAGAAACGGCTAGGCCGCTGAGCAGGAGACGGGTCGGCGTGGTTGCTTAGCGTTGGTCCTCCTCGCCAGAAGGGCATTCCGGGCAGGTATCACCGATCCCGTCCAGCACGTCGCGAACCGCGGCTTCCGCTGCATCAGAGGAGACGGCTGTTGGCGGGTCTCGACGTGCGATATCGAGGGCCCGCTCTCGCGCATGCGGGTCGGCGAGGTCCTGCATCCAACCGTGCTCCTCGCACTCGCGGACAGCGCCCGCTTCCTGGAGCACATGGATTGCCCATCCGCGCAGCGTCCGTATCGGCGGCCTTCGTTCACTTGTCGTCAGCATCGAAATGGCTCCCGATACGACGAATCGTTGTGTCCGCCATTCGTTCCCCACCTACCACAATGGGATTCTCAACGGCGGAGCTCAAACTGCAGAGTTCCATGATCGGCCGTGGCGAACTGTTCTCTCTCGGTGGGGAGCCGAAGGCCCGACATTTGCGAAGGGACGACGCCAGGCGGGTAAGAAGAGTTGAAGAAGTGATCTCCCGGGATTCCGGATTTTGAATCTATAATGCGCAGACAATAGCGCGCGGCGGAGCCCAGATTTTCAGAACTACGTCTTCGTGATTTTCCGCTTAGGCGCGTGCGGCAATGACCGCACCGGGCTCTTGTGCACCGAGCCGCGTAGCGTCTCGCCATCCCGGCTGCGATCACTCGCGCAAGTATAGATATATCAAGCATAGATATATAATGTGTCGCTCGCCGGAGGCACTCGCCCGCGGGCCCCGCCGTCATTGCATGCCGGCGTCGTTATCACTGTCCCGCGCTCGGGTGCCTTGTTGACCGGTCTCGCGACCGCAGTCGCCTTGGTGCCCGCGGGCATTGAATGCCCGCGTCGCTATCACTGCCCTGTCGTCGGCTGCCCTTTGATCTTGTCACTCTTGGCTTGATTGCACTTCTTCCGGGTTGCCCAGCGTTCTCATCATCGACGCTATGGGGCGCTGCCCCTCGCGCGCGCCAGGGTGAAGCGCCGGCTTATGCCGGCGCCGACCCGAGCGGTCTCCCCGGTCTTCCGTGCTGTTCTCGCTCTGACAACGTTGGACGACATGGCATGCGCTTGTGCAGACCCGCTTCTTGCGAAGCGGCCCTTCGGGCGGGCGATCCCCCTCCGCCCGGGTCGCCCTGGCACTTGCTACCCCCGGTCTCGCCGACGGGCAGGGGCGCAGGCGCGGAGTGCGCCCTGCACCCATGGAAGCAAAAGGAAGAATGATCATGTCGGCCAAAACATTTGGAATACCTGATGGAACAGAGGTGCGCATTCCGCTCGGCAAGCTCAAGAAGTCGCCGAAGAATGCGCGCAGGACGCCGCACAGTGAGGCGGCGATCGAGGCCTTGGCGGCGAGCATCGCCGTCAAAGGCATCCTGCAGAATCTGGTCGTCGAGCCGGAGGTCGACGGCGATGGGGCCGCGACGGGGTTCTTCTGTGTGACCATCGGGGAGGGCCGTCGGCTGGCCCAGTTGCTGCGGGTGGCGCGCAAGGAAATCAAGAAAAACGAACCGATCCGCTGCGTCATCGATACCGCGAACGACCCCCACGAAATCAGCCTGGACGAGAATGTCACCCGGGAGAAGATGCATCCGGCCGACGAGTTCGAGGCGTTCCGGAAGCTCGCGGATGAGCGTGGCCTCGGTGTGGAGGAGATCGCGGCTCGCTTCGGCGTCACCGCGCATGTGGTGCGGCAACGCCTGCGGCTCGGTGCGGTTTCGCCAAAATTGGTGCAGCTCTATCGCGACGGCGATCTGACCCTTGAGCAGCTGATGGCGTTTGCCATCACGGATGATCATGCCCGGCAGGAGGCCGTTTATGAGCGCCTCCCCTTCGATCCGGATGCCAGCACCATCCGCCGTCTGCTCACTGAAACCCACGTTCCTGCCACGGATCGGCGCGCGCGCTTCGTCGGGCTCGAGGCTTATACGGAGGCGGGCGGCACGGTGTTGCGCGACCTCTTTACCGAGGATCGCGGCGGCTATCTGGAAGACGTTTCGCTGCTCGATCTCTTGGTGACGGCAAGACTCGGCCGCGAGGCGGATAACCTACGAGCGGCCGAGGGATGGAAGTGGACGGAAGCCCATCTCGACTTCCCGCATGCCCACGGTATGCGCCGGGTCTACCCGCATCCGATCGAACTGTCGGCGGAAGATCGGGCCGCCCTTCAGGCGGTTCAGACCGAATTCGACCGGCTGACCGAGCAGCATCAGACGGCAGAGGAACTGACCGATGACGTGGACGCACGGTTCGGCGAGCTGGAGGCAGAGATCGAGCGGCTGGAGGCGAAACGGCAGGCCTACGATCTCGCCGACGTCGCGCGCGGTGGCGCCTTCGTGGCTCTCAATCACGACGGCACGGTGCGGGTCGAGCGGGGTTTCATCCGCCCGGAGGACGAGAAACCCCGGGCCGAAACCGGCCCGGAAAGCGGCGCCGAGGCGCGGGATGACGAGGACGGGGACGGCGAGGACGGCGCGCAGGATGGCGAGGACGACGAAGGTGCGGCCGACGAGGAGGACGAGAACCAACGGCTATCCGACGCCCTTGTTCGCGACCTGACCGCGCACCGGACCTTAGGACTGCGCCTCAATTTGAGTGAGCAGCCTGATGTTGCCATCGTGGCGGTTACCCATGCGCTCGCCGCGCAAATCTTCTATCTCGGAGCGAACGCGCATGTGGTCGGCATCCAGCCGGTGCGGACCGATCTGGCTGCGCATGCGGACGGGATCGAGGACACGCCGGCCGGCAAAACTTGGTCGGATCGCCATGGCAATTGGGCGCGGCAGGTGCCCAGAGACGTCGCCGGACTATGGGGGTTCGTGGCCGAGCTCGACCACGACAGCCGCATGGCGCTGTTCGCGCATTGCGTCGCTCTGACGGTCAATGCGGTCAAATTGCCGTTCGACCGGAGGCCGCGCGCGCTGGCGGCTGGCCGTCGTTTGGCCGAGGCCGTGGCCCTCGACATGACCGCCTACTGGCACCCGACGGTGCGCAGTTATCTCGGCCGGGTCACCAAGGCGGGCATCCTGGCGGCGGTCCGCGAAGGCCTCAGTGAGGAGGCGGCCGAGCGCCTGACCGACATGAAGAAGGCCGACATGGCGCAGGCTGCGGAGCAACTATTGGCGGCGACCGGCTGGCTGCCGACGCTGCTGCGGGCGGCCGCGCCGCAGGGGCAAGGCGGTCTCCAAGGCGAGGCGCAAGGCAACGAACTCGGAGCGGAAGCTGCGGAGTGAAATCAGCGCCGGGGCCGCTTAGGCGGCCCCGGCGGGCTCAAAAATTTTGGCCGCGCACCTGACGGTACGCGGCCGATTCCATGGATGCAAAGCGGCGACTCCCCACGCAAGAGCTCCCTCCGATTGGGGGCGGATGACCCGTCTGATCTACGCCGATTGCTGCAGCCAGGGTGGCTGTACCGTGTACCCGTCGACCTTCACCAGCGATGCGCAGATTGGGGCCGGAAAACACGGATCGTGCCTCGATTGCGCCTATCGGGGACGCAGTCGGGCGGACCATTCCGGCGGTGCGACCGGTGTCCTGCGCGAACATGTGGCTCGGTTCTTCGCGTTGATCCCGATGCGCCCTCCTTGCAATTGATGGGCGGACATCGGCTTATCATCGACCGATTCAGCCGTTGTCTAATGCTGTGACGTGGGGCGATCGCCATGAAAATCTCCGTCATTTCCGATGGGGCTCGCGTCCAACGCAGTCACGATTGGGCTGATCAGGCCCGGGGGGTCGGCAAGCGCCTCGATCGTCTTCCCGCAACAGCTCACGCCTGCTTTTTTCCCCTGCCGCGAAGGGGGCGGCATTCCTCGCGGGAAGACAAAAAAGCAGGCTTTCGCCGTCCTCCGCTGGCGCTGCGGGCCTAAAGGCTGCGGGCCGATCGCTCCCCGGGCAAGGGATCGCCATCGAGGCTGCGATGGACGCGGCCCGAGCAAAACAGACGGAGATTATCATGGCGACCATCGGCACTTTCACCGCTTCCGACAACGGCTACACCGGCTCGATCAAGACGCTGACGCTCAACATCAAGGCCAAGGTCGTCGCATCCGAAAAGGACAACGACAAGGCTCCCGACTACCGGATCTTCGCGGGCGCGACCGAGTTCGGCGCCGCCTGGAAGAAGACCGTCCGCGACAGCGAGCGCGAATATCTCTCGGTCAAGCTCGACGATCCGAGCTTCCCAGCCCCGATCTACGCCTCGCTGGTCAGGATCGAAGGCGAGGAGGGTTTCAGCCTGATCTGGTCCCGTCGCAGCGGCGACTGATCCTCAGGGATCATCGGCCCCGCCTCCTCGGAGGCGGGGCTTTTTTGCGTTTGTTGCGCCGCCTTGAGAAGGAAGCGGGAGGGCATTTTGTGCTCCGACAAGGGTCTTCGCATGGGGAAAAATGCGATTGATGGAAGGGATTTTGTCGGAGCATTTTGGATCGATCGCTTGGAATTTGCGGCAGATCTGGCTCTGATTTTCGATCTAGCGGCGTGGTATTTCGTTCGTCTCGCAGGCAGGAATGACGTCTATGCGCGTGCTCTCAGAGCTCGATTTGCCGTCCGTTTGTTGAGCGAAAGGGCTGTATTTCAAGCCGTTCCTAGAAACGCGCTACGGCAGAGAGAGGAAGCGAGAAGGGGTAAGGTGAAGCGCAGATAGCAAGCGATTGGGAGGGCAAGATAAAAGCACTGGCGCTACGGAGCGCCTAAGCCGTTGTCTGCACATCCAAGCTTTAGCGCTGCTCAGGTCCCCGCTGTCACCATGTTCGACCCGACGCAATGGCGAACTTGCGCAATTGCGTCTGCGTCTTGGCGCACGCTCCTCGGCTTCACATATCGGCGGCTCATTCAAACGCCGGATGCTGGCCATGCGAGAGATCGACGACGAATTCAATGTGAACTCGACCTGATCGGCAATCGGCGATCTATGAGGGCTGGGCAGCTATCCGAGGCGCGTGCGCCAAGAGGCTTAGAAGGCCGGCGCGAGCCGCGGCGGAACTCGTCATTTCAGGCGGGGGATTGACCGCGGTGACACTCATGAAACGACGCTTGCCGTACGACAGACCAACGGTGCGTCGTAATCAAGGCGCATATCGTTCTCATCAAGCCGCGCGAGATAGCCGCCGTTCGTGCCACCTCCGGTACGTCAACGCGACGGCATCATGCGCGGGGGGCGGCAGATGAGCTGTACGACGCCACGCCTGGCCGTCCGAGCCCAAGGTCTTCACTGGGCGAAGCGATGACGACCGCGGTCAGTTCCGCTTCATCGTGGCGCCCGACGGCACCGCGAGCCCTCCGCGCCCCAGGGAAATTCATCTACGCGGTGACGCGGCAAGCGGAGCAGGACCTCGGCACCGCTGTCGACTGGACTGTAGCGGATCACTTCAACATCTGTCCTCTACAAAGCCACGTCGAGTTTCCCGAGGGGTGATTGCCTGGGACCGCATCGCCCATGATTTTCGGGCATGGTCGGGCGCGCAAATCTCCTATCTTTTGATCTGCCCCTAAAATCAGAATCGAAGCCATGCGTGGCGCAGAGGATCACCACCTGAACGGTTGGCGTTCCTCGACGAGCTATGCATCGCAAAACCGTGTTTTGCGGTATACGCGCAGAGATAATCTACCCCAATGGGTACCGGCGAATTCACATTGCAAACTTTTGAGATGAGATCGCCCTATCCCGATCTCGACGTTAGCGCCGAGAGCCCTTGATCCTGCATAGCGGCGAGGGCAGTCTTCACTCGTTTGATGGAAACCTCGAGCTCTTGGAGCAGATGTTTTAGTTCGCGCGGGCCAGCCTCCTCCATGCGGAGGTTATCGACATGCAGGGTTTCTTCAATCAATTGGACCAGGGAGACTGCTTCAGAACTGCGGCCAAGCGCGCCATCGTTAAGTATATCATACTCGGCGGCGACTTTTCCATCGGTCGTCACTCGAACTGAAGTCTTCAATCGGATGGACTGGGCGACGGTTGAGGCCGGGATCTCGACCGTCGCGACGGGCATGCCAGTCTGCTTGCATCGATATCCGAACCGAAATGCATTGCTCGCTCGGCCGAGGCATTGGTGTCCAGAGAGCTCAACGAAAGGTTCAAGATCAACCAGCATAGGCGGCGATGGTTCGGCGGTGAGGGCAACAGAAATGCGTTCGCTGTGTTTTGGCACCTGAGTGCTCCCTGGAAATGCTGGTCGGCACTGACGGGATTGATACCGTCACCCTTCCTTGCTGTTCTTCCTGCCGGGTTAGAAGAGCCGGAGAGCTTCTTTGTTCGCGGCGGCCCGTGTTCGCATGCCGTGCCGACCGCGCAATCGCTTCGTCATTCTGAGGTGCTGCTCGGACTAAATTGCATCTCCTGAAAGTCAGCCCAAACGGTTCATATAATAGTAGCACCATTGTCCGTGGTTTAATAGACCTATGAATGGTCGCTTGCGCGCATGAGGGCGCAAGCTTTGGTGGCCAGAAATATCCGGCGACTGCGCGTTGAGCAGGGACTTTCGCAGGAGGCTCTTGCCGTCGACGCGGGGATCGACAGGACCTATGTCAGTCGTCTCGAGCGGGGGCTCGAAAATCCATCAGTGGCGGTCCTTGAGAAGTTGGCGATTGCGCTGAAGGCGTCCATCCCCGATCTCTTTGTAGTCCCGGCGAAGGGAGATCTGCCCCCGCGTCCGCTTAGGGCGGGGCGGCGGCCTAAGAATTGAGCTTGCCGGCGGGGTCGGCGGTTGGAGCGTGCTGCGTCCCCGGGCACCTGAGACCCAGCTAGTCCACACCTCGTCCATAGGTCTGCCGTGCTGGTGCCAATCCCGACGATTGACGGCTGTTGGGCGCACCACCCGAGGCCGCCTGGCGCCGCGTGGTCGACACGTCGGTTGATTGCAGGGCTGGCCGAAGCTGACAATCGTCGACCGACCTCCTGCACGCTGAGTCCGGGGCGAAGAAAGACCTCTCACCATTCGACGGCGCTGAACGAGGTGCGGCACAGGCCGACCCGCGAGGGGTTGTGCTATGCCCATGTCCAAGCAATCATCGTGTCGATGATCAGTGCGCCGAAACGGCGACGGGCAACCGAGATTACTTTCTCAACAAGCCGGCTTCAATCGGTGGTAGTAGTAGGGGGGCGCTGTCGCATGTTCGGCGAGCTACGATATCGATGGGAGCTGAGGAAGTACCTGAAAACGCAGCACAAGCTATACCGCGCTTATGACCAACTTCCTGTGGATGATGAGGATGCCGACGAAAGCCCCAGGCGCGGGAAGAAGTGGGAGCTTATCTATCAGACGCAGGCGACGGATTACTTTCGCTCGAAGTACCTCATCGAAAAAGCTTACAAATTGCATATACCCATTCCTCAAGATGAGGAAAGCTGGATACAGCCTAGAGGTGCGCCTGAGCGTTTTCTCACCACAGCGGCAGCTAATAAGCTCCACAGCGAAATTCGGGCGATGCAGAAGGTGGAATACGAATATTGGCAGAGTAGGGTGACGCTCTTCATTTCAGTAATCGCGCTAGCCGTCGCGATTCTCGCTTACTTCAAGAAGTAGATTTGTTTTGATGGGCGGCACGCCTACGCCAGAGGTGTATGATGAAGAAGAAAGTGAGTCCTGACGCGCCGTGGGTGCCTGACCTTCCCCAGGGATACACACCTCTCCCTGAGAGGCCGGTGATCGACATCATGCGTCACGAATCCGGTCATCTGGTCATTGGTCGGGTGCTTGGCTTCAACTACACCGGAATGAAGTATCAGAAGACTCTCGCTGGGGCCGAGTCAGATCAGAAACCCACGTTCTCTGATCTGGGGCAGGTGAGTGCATACCTCAAATTGAGAATGATGGTTCTTTACGCGGGTGTTATGGCGGAATCTCTCAAGGAAGGGAAAGTACAGAACGAAGTCGCCATCAAGCTCGCGAATGAGCACGACAACCTCACTCGTCTCTCTCTCAACGTTTCCAATTGAGCGAGGATGGGTCAGGTAGCGTCATTTTGGTCCCCTCGCCAGGCTTCGTCATAATTCTCCGAGCAATCTCCGGATGCTCGGGCAAAAGGGGTTCATGCAGTGACATTCTAAAGAAAGCTTCGTCGTATACCCAATGAGTTCGTTTGATGTAGCGTTTTGCGATCCATGGCAAAGAAAGTTGCTTCACTCCATCTTCGTTTCCCTCCTCGTGCCATTTCCGTACCCACCAAGCCCACAGATCTGCGGCTTGCAGCGGCATACACTTTTCATCGTCACGACAAATTGGATCGCTGCCCATTAGCCCCCTGATCTCTGGCTTCAATGATGCACGGAACAAATCCCAATGCGGCGACAGTCGTTTCTGCTCTGATTTATCGTCGAATATGAAATCGACAGGTTCGCTCAGGCCCATTTTCTCCTGCGCTAGGGCCAGGTTCTCAATAATTTGCCTGGCTGCGTAGAGATATGGATTTTTCATAGCTCCCATATCTAACGACGGCGATTTCCCGACAAACTCGTTCACAAACCGTACCAATCCCGCCGTATCAAAGACGCAAGAAATCGCGACCTCGATGTTGTACTCCTCGATTGTTCTGTAGAAGTAAGCGGCGATTTCGGGCCGCTTCGCCATCTCGGTCATTTTGAACCGAGCTAAGCCTGCTTCAAGGAGCTTTCCCTGCCAAGCTTGTGAGAACCTCGCCCATTCGCTTGCTCGTGCGACATATCCGGCAATGACTAACGCATTCGGGTTTCCGGTACCGCTTTCATCTACAAAGGCCTGCAGGGGGTCAGTGGAGATCATATCTTCCTCTCCAATGGAGGGCTCGATGATGCTGGGGCTAGCAAACGCGCGTCAACCGAGTGAATACGTATATCTGAAAATCTGGTTCGACCGAGGCGTTAGATGATCACGCCCACAGATGAGCTCTGCGCGGCTTTCAGATGCTGTTATCCCATATCCACCAGGAGGCTGGTTGAATCGATAAACTTCAATCCGGTTATATCTTCCGCCACCGCGTTATCCGTGACATCGAGCTGGACGACGTTTTCACCATTACAAACTAAAATAGCAGCCTGTTGCAATCTAATGGCGACCTATAATTGTAAAAAAATTCATCGTATTCTTTGGTTGAGAGTTCGCCAGGATAAAAATGGTGCCAATTACCCCAATCGCAGAGCAAAATATTGAGCTTCGTAGGTGTAGTCCTTGTCAGCGCGCACAAGGTATCGGGTGATCGGTGTTGATCCGGCAACAGAGGAATTCGTCATCCTGTATTTTGGGCGGCAACGCTATCCAGCCAAGGCTACCTAGCCCGTGAACATCGCTTCTAGATTGCGATGGCAGCACTTGCAATTCAAGCAAAAGCGGATGCCCAATACCTGTGCTCGCGGCCACACTGCGGCGCCAGCCCATAGACTTTGAAGAGGAACCGAACCCGTGCCTGCAGCGAATATTAAGTATGCTCCTCTGGGCGACTACTTAAAGACGCAAGCAACCGAACGTGTTTGGCTCTCGTTAGAGCAGATTTCAGAGATGGTCGGCGGCTTGCCGGCCGAAGCATCAAAGCCCCAGTTCTGGGCGAATACGAAAGACCACCATCGATCGCGTCGCGACCAGTGGCGACAAGCCGGCTTTAACGCTTTCCTGCGATCGAGCGACGGCAGGCAGGGAGTTGCGTTTGAGCGGTTAAAAAGCGCCTCGCATGGGCTGCCGTGGTCGAACGAGGAATTGAAAGTCTGCGTTCTCGCCTATTGGAAGCTTATTACTGCCGAGGCGCGGGGGGAGAGGGTCAGCAAGACCGAGCTAAGGAATGAGGCTTTGAAGCAAGGGCTCGCGTCACGGTCCGAAAGTGCCTACGAGTTTAGAATGCAGAATATTTCCGCCGTTCTCGACGAGTTAGGGCTAAAGCGGGCCACGGGTTATGCGCCGATGAGGAATGTCGGAGGTGTCAAGGCCACCCTGATTGAGTTGATCAATGAGCAATGGGTCCGGTCAAACGACCTCGAAACGCCCACGGAAAACGAGGAAGCGCTTGCCACGCGCATCATCTCCGCGCGCCAGAAATTGATCGGCGCCAAGCACGAGATGCCGCCGGGCTCACGTAGCGTCAAGAGGTCGGCGTCGACGATCGAGAGGTTCGTAAGAGATCCCAATGTTATCGCATGGGTGTTGAATCGAGCCGCCGGCAAATGCGAAGTGTGCGAGGCCCGGGCACCGTTCATCGCCGTGGATGGTCAACCGTTCTTGGAGGTTCACCATGTTCGGCCGCTCGCCGAGGGTGGGCCGGACACAACAGATAATGCCTGTGCCTGCTGTCCAAATTGCCATCGGCAGCTCCACTTGGGAATGAATGCCGGTACGCTTCGACGGCGTTTACTGTCTCGTGCCGCCCCTTACCTCGTTGACTATCCCGCGAAGAAGAAGGGAACGAGGTCGTCCTCTGCCGAGGAAGGAGACGCCTCGGTAGGAGAGGAGGCATCTTAGGCGGATTGCTCCCACGCGCGCTTTACTGCGCGAGCATTTGCCGCTCTTGCGGCCGAACCCCGGCGCGGGGACATCGCAACCCAATCGAGCGAAAGCCAGCTTGTGCATCGTGGAATTTCCGCGATGGTGTCCTATAGTGGGGGCATTGCCATCACGAAAAAGAATGCTCATGCCTTCCTGCATATTCTGCGACGGGGAACTCGGCCCGGAGACCAAGCCCGAACATATCCTGCTCAACGCGGTGGGCGGTCGGATGACCACCACCCAGGTCGGCTGCTCCGACTGCAATAACGTGTTTGGTAGCGGAATCGACAAGGCCTTCGCTGACCAGGTGACCGAAATACGTAATCTGCTGCAGCTTAAATCGGGCACCGGCCGGGCGGCTCCCTCGCTCAGGAACGTCAAGGCGGGTGATCAGGTGCTCAATCTCGGGGGCGACGGCCGGATAGACCTAGTTCGAAAGCCGTTTACGACCTCAAAGAATGCCGACGGATCTGTCGCTATCTCCGTCAACGCGCGGTCGGCCGAGGAGCTAGAGAAGCTTATTCCGCACATCGCGGCGTCGATTCAGATGCCTGAGGAAAGGCTCCGCGAGCAAATCGGGGCCTCCATCGGCTCAATCATCGAGCAACGCCCCAACACGATTCACTTTCCCCTGTCGTTCGGTGGTGTCGACGCCTTTCGGTCCGCAGCCAAGTCGTGCCTGGTCCTCTGGGCGGTCTGCGCCGGAAACAAAGAGGTCCACGGTGAGCCGTACCGGGCCGCGCGAGATTTTGTGATGCGCGGCGGCCAAGCTTCCTATCTGTCCAGCATGAAGCTCGACACGCGTCTGTTGCCCATTCTCGATCAGGTCAAAACGGCATACGGCCCCATGTTCAATCTGATCCATGTGCAAAGTGATGCGACGGGCCGCGTCATCGGCCACTTTACCCTTTACAACCTGATCGCGTTCCAGGTCGTGCTGGCCGTGGCCGGCGGCACGCCAGACCGCAAGATCACGCTTGTGTCGAATCCCGAGAAGCCGGAAATCTGGTCGAGCACCATTGATCTCGATCTACCTTTCGCCTGGCTGGCTACGCCGGAATACGAGGTTAGCGACGCCAGGCAACGCATTGCCAGCTTCATGTCGTATTACGCCGAGTCCGGGAGGTCCGATGAGTTTGAGCGGATCATCAGGGATGTCCTAGGAAGGAATGGCCTCCGAGAGGGAGACAAGATTCCTCAAGAGCTGGCGTATAAGATCAGTGGTGAAATAGCGCATCGGGCTGCAATGCACCAATTCGGGCTGCCATTCGAGGAAAAGCTGATGGTGTCTGACCTGCTGGCTCGGCGGCAGAAGAAGGATGCCGAAGAGGCGGAGTAACCCTCGGAGGAAGAAACAGGCCGATCAGCGCAACCTATGGTAAACTACGTGACACGGGGCTGCTAAGCAGCCCTCGCTGCAAGTATGGGGCGAGAGGAAACGGCGGATGCGCTTCAAGCGTTCTGAAGGATTGACGCCATCCGAGAAGCTGCTGGCAGAGCTCTGCGATAAGTCCTTTCTGAAGCTGTGGACCTATCCCAACCTGTTCAAGAAGCCGGGGAAAGAGCTGACCGATCTTCTGGTGGTGTTCGGCAACGACGTCATCATCTTCTCAGATAAGTCCTGCAGCTATCCCGACACCGGTAATGTCGATCTCGACTGGAAGCGCTGGTACCGCAAGTCAATCGCTGACTCGGCGCACCAGATCGCCCAGGCTGAGCGTTGGATTCGGACCTGTCCGGACAGGGTGTTTCTGGACGTAAAATGTACTGAGAAGCTCCCGATAGGGCACATCGCGATGAGGTTTTCGTAAGCCTGTCGCTCCTTGTCTGTCTGCTCGGGGTCGTATCGAGCAGCGCCCGGATTGTCGCCCTTGATGTGGCAAACCTCTCCGATCAGCCGGCCGTTGTAGGTCAGCGTTGACCGGCAATTTGGAAAGGGGCAGTTGTTTCCCGATAAGGCGAACAATCGCTTGAGGGTGCTTTCAGTCGGTCGCATCGTGCTCACATCTTGGTATGAAAACTCAGCCATTCGCGCCGAGCGCCCACGGTGCTGTAGGCTGTAATTTGTCGCGCGATCCGTCGTGTCATTGAATTAGTCCTCGAAGGATTCTTTCGTGCGCCATGACTCAGCAATGCCTCCTTCAGCGTGCTTTCGTAGCCAGTCGTAGAGCTCATAGGCCGGCGAGAACCGGGGCAGCGATTGCAGTATCTTCTCGCTTTCGTCCTTCATGTAGATGTCTCGCGGCATCGGTTCTCCCGGCGTTCCGGAGCGAACGCCGCTAATGGCCGAGCTGTAGAGCGCACCGATGGCATGCTCCAAGACCTTTGGACCTACTTGCTTCGCCTTTTCGAGGTAACGCTCGACGAACGGACGATTGGCGAACACAAAGCTATGGTGCGCCTCGCCGAGGATGTCGGCAATGAGACGCAGGTCCTGCTCGTCGGAGGTGGCAATCCACTGTTCGAGAAATTTGACCGTCTCTCCATCAAAAGGCCCGAAGCACGTCTCGAACAGCTCTTTGGCGCGATAGCCAAATAGAAACGGCTTGCTCTTTCCAGCCCGCATCCATTCCGCGACTTCCCTCAGGAGATCGCCGTAGATGGCGGACTTACGGAAGCGCAACGGGACGTGGCCGTACGGCCCGTTGTTGATCGGGCGATATTTCCAACCCTCGCTTTCACCGGCGCGCTCGACGCGGCGCATGAAGAACGCCATGGTTTCTCTGGGGAACGCCTGCGAGGCTTCTGCAAGAAACTCTTCGACCCAATGGCCGTCCAGTTGGGGCACCGCCATGAGCTTTTCCAGGATGGCCTTCACGTCTTCGACCGACAGGTGCTTAAACAACTCGTGGAACGTGAATACCGTCAGCAACTCGTCCGCCAAGTGGTGGGAATCACCGATGTTCGCGGCGCGGGCAAGCTCGATGACAAGGCTCACCTTGTCTTCCGGTAGGCTGTTCAACGTCATCATTGCACTTCGCGCCACCCACGGGCTCGGGTCGGCGAGCAATGTGCGCAGAATAGCGATATCGGCGTCGTTGTAGAGGCCGGTGCCAAGTATGCGGGAATAGGACTGCGCAACCGAAGCACGGAGTTGCTCGCGGTCAGTCGCGAGCAATTTCGCAATCACAGCCCGTGTTTCATCTCGGCTGTGGTCCCACAAGACTATCAATGCGCCAGGTGTGAATTGGCGCGTCTCGGACGCGGGGGTGGCCAATGCATCGTCGAGCGTTGCTCTACAGAAGTCTACCGACGCCCGCATCAAGGCCTCATACAGCTGATACGACGTCGCTGCCCGCTTGTAGCTCTTGGCGATGTGCCCGAGGAGGCTTCCGATAAAGGCCCGCCGCGCTTCGGCATCTGGATATGCTGTGGACAGGTCGCTAACCAAAGTCGCGATGTGAGCGGCCCACCTTTTTTCGTGATTATGCCTATCAGCGCGCCGAAACTCAACGCCGTGGCCATCGATCAGCACGGTCAAGGCTCGAAAGGCCAGAGTACCGGGCAGAAGCGCCCTAAGCTCGCGTGCCGCAGCGGCTGCGGCGTCTTGGCCATAGTGCACATGCCACGCCACGGCCTTCCAGGCCGACAGCAGGACCAGGTCATCAACTGCGCGGGCCTTGAGGGCGGCCTCTACTGCTTGGAGCCCTTCAACAAAGACGCTCGTCCATTCGCTGCGCGTCTCTTTGGAGGCAGTGCTATTGAACATGCCCATGGGATATCTGAACGCGTTCTCCAACGACTCGGCCGCAAGCACGCCGATCCGGGCATCCGGGTTGAAGAGAAGGTCAATGATTGCGCGCAAGACCTTGTTGCGCAGCGGCGCGATGGCTTTAACGTTTACGAAGTGCGGCTTGAAGGTGAGCGAGAAATTTTGCGACTCCGTGATATGCCCCTCAGTTTGAAAGATCCGGGTCAGCACGTCCAGCGGAGTATAGGGATATTGCCAAGAGGCCGGGTGCTGAAGCAGCTTCAAGCCGAAGTCCACAATCGCCTCGTTGTAAATGAGCGGCTTGTTCGGCTGGACCTCGCACAATTCGGACAAGATGCGAATGGGGTGCTCTGGGGTCTGCGCAAGCGGGCGATCGTCGTGCTTGCCGAGTTCCCAGAGAGCCGCGCAGGCACGTTCGACATATGAAAAATTAAACGCTGCGTTCTGAAGAATTTCAGGGAGCTGCCTGAGGAACTTTCCTTCACGGATCAAGCGCTCAGCGAACTCGATGGCTTTGGCAGGCTGGTAGTACGCGACTTCCGCAACGGCCTTGATGTGTGGATCACTATAGTCGTGCTCGGGCTTAAGCCTGCTCCAGACCCCGTCGACTAATTTGCTGTTGCTGGGATCGCCATTCGAGCGCCGCCAGTCGAGGCGGCTGAGATTGACGAGGAGATGCTCGACCTGCTTCTCGTTGGCGGCGTCGAAAACGGTCTCGGCATATCCCGATGAGGCGCCCAGCGGGCCGACGCAATGCTCCTCGATGATGTAATCGGCCAGCACGTCGGGCGAGAGCCTGTACTGTAGGCCACGCTTGAACAGGACGCCGGCTTCGGTGAGTGATCGCATGATGCGGCTAGCATCGTGCGGCTTGAGGCCTTCGACCTCCTCGATAACGTGGAGCAGCGCTTGGTCCTCGGGGTGGATAGGCTGTAGCAGCGCCAATATCTTCAGGAGCTTCTTGGTTGATTCAGCTTCGCCCTTGTTTCCGATTTGACCAGCGATGATGTCTTGGAAACGGGAGAAGAGCAGGGTGCGGAATGTGTCCTCGTGCTGCGCCAAGTCAAAGTGGCGCTGCTCCTTGGCCACGACCTGAGCGCCAACAACGGTGGCCAGCGGGCAGTCGCGGGTCAGGCGGGCGATGCTTCTTGCGGCCGAGAGCGGCCCGCCGTGCTTCGTCAGCACCTGGGCGGCGAGTTGCTCGCTTTCCTCAGATGTCAACCGCTCAAGGGCAATCTCTCTGAGTGCCTTCCCGACTAACGAGAAATTGCTGGCTTGAGCCTTGATGTGGTCGAGACCGTAGGGGCGAAAGGAGAGAACGAGCTTGGCCTTGTTGGAGGGGTCCGCGGCATACTGAAAGAGGATTTGCAGGTCGGTCTGGTCGTGAGCGTCGTCAACGATGAGGAGCTTTTCCTTGGCGCCTAAGTCCTCCAGGCTCTTCTTGGTGATCTCGGCGTTGCGCGACAGGTAGCGAACGGCAATGCCCTTGTTGTTGGCCTCGAAGGCTTCGACGGCCTGTTTGAGAATGCGTGATTTTCCAGAGCCGCCGGTGCCCATCAGCAAGACGGCGGAAACAGCCGGGTCACTTAAGGCCTTCATCAACGCGTCAAGGTCGGCTTTACGGCCGACGAGGCTCCAAACATGGTTGAACACGCCATCGGCGTTATTGAAGGCGACGAAGAATTCTTCGCTGGTCTCCCAAGGGCCCGCCTCGTTGACACCGAGGAGGGCGAAACGCTGACCGCGAAAGAAGATGTCCACGAGCCGCACTTGGTCGGCGAGAGAGAGCTGGCGGATCTTGTAGGAGATGTCCTCTCGGTCCCAGATCTCCCAGCCTGGAGATTCTTTGACGGCCGCGCGGGCTTGTGGGCTCGCGATATTGGTCAACAACAGGACCTTCTTGGCGGCGACCACGGTGTGCTTAGCGACCGCATCCCTTACCTTTTGAGGCCCGAATTCATCGACGCGTTTGCATTGGAAACTGAAGGTCGAGCCCTCGGGAAAGGTAGCGGTGACGTCGAGCCCGTCTTGTGTGTGACCACGTCCGCCAGCATGCTCGACGCGGGCGGTCGGGTAGAGAGCTTGCAAGAGATGGCGGCAGAAGCGCTCAAAGCTATCGGGAGTCAGCCCGTCAATCGGAAACGGCTGATCAAAGCTCACCACGGCCGTCTTTTGCGTGAAGCCGGCGGCAGCGAGAAGATCGGCGACGTCTGCCTTAAGCACCGCGGCAATCAGCGGCATCTGCTTGTCACGGGGGCGCGACTGCCCGGCCTCCCATCTGCTGACGGTCTGCTGGGTGCTTTTGACGAGCGTCGCGAACTCGGTCTGACTGGCAATGCCCGCCTTTTGGCGGAGGTCGACGAGCAATTTGCCGAAGGTTTCATAGGGACGGCTAGTCATGTCGTTACTCACTTTATGGATAATACACATAAAGTGTGTAACGATTTCGTCAAGGGGCAACCGAGCTCCTTAGCGCGATCCAGCGCTTGATGGGGCTCGGGTAGGGCAAGGCCGACGTGAAATGCACCTAAACTCGTCATTCTCCTGCATAACTCATTGGAATCGCGGGGAAATGCGAACGCCCTCCGAGCGCACCGCAAACCCATGCCTCTTGTCGGGCATAGAGCGCTGCCTGCGGTCGGCCAAATTGGGACGTGACCGAAAAGCCTTGGCCAGCAGCCTACTAGTCGGCAAATTTTCGTAGCATCTGGTACGCTACCTCGATAGCTGGTTCGATGGTGGGTAAAGTAGCAGCACACTCGGCGTGCACGCGTCCACAAGTCGCAGCAGCTGCATCCCAAGTCCAGAGAGCCCGGTCATAAGTCCGAAATCGAGAACGCGTGGACCGCTCGCTAGCTTGTGCGCCACGCCCGCGTGTAGCCGAGCAGTACCTGTCAGGATGCGCCGCCGCGCTCCTCGAGCTTGGCTAAAGAGCTCTACGTCCAGCAATCCAGCCAGCCCGTGACATAAGCTGAGGTCCTTCGGGAGCCGTACGTGTCGGCTAGCTTGGAGAGCGGTCAATGCACTTTCACGTAGTTCCTCGGATTCGAGCGCCCGCGCTGACGCCAGCCGACAAAGGGCGATACCAAGTGGGCCATGGCACCAACTCACCTGATTGCGATGCAGATCATCGTTAGGATCGAACCATTGCCCGCCGGTGGTGGATCGTAGCTCTCGGGTCACGATCTCAGAGGAAAGAAGACCGGGTTCTTTTAAGAACGCGGCCACTGCCGAGAGGGCCCAGACGGCACCCGAGTGACCATGCGAGGCTCCCCGATGGTAAGGCAATGCTGGAGCTGGCGTACTCAGTGCACAACTGAGACGTTCCGCTGCGCGCCGGATGGCCTCTCCAGCGCAACCTGGAATAAGAGACTCCAATGTTAGTTGGACGAGAAGCGCTCCGGAAAGGCCAGAAATGAGGTCGAGGTTGGGGCTTCTTTCCACTAGCGCCGAAGCACTCCCGCCCAACTCGATGGCTCGCCGAGTCCACATGGAATCGCCCACGTTCGATCCAAGGTGAGCCAGAGCATAGGCCGCGCCTGCAAGCCCATCGAATGCGCCGCCAGCACATACCATTTCGTTGTTATCAATCCGTCGACAGAGATTTCGCGCAGCTGCCTCAGAAAGCAGACGGAAGCGCGGGTCTCTGCTCAAGCGATACAAATGCCCCAGGAAGAATATGATGCCAGCCAGCCCCGAATAGAGGTCCGATCCCACGAGGCGGATCGGAATTTCTCCTAGCAATGGGCAGGGCGGATCGGCCGCTGCTCTTGGTCCGAGCCATGTCGCCTCGCCATCTATCAGGATAGCGTCTTCGCAGAGGCGGTCCCCGATGAGGCGCGCCAAATCCAGTGATGCTTGAGGCAGCACGCACCCTTCAATTCTTAGGAAGGCATTATGATCATTGTTCAAAGCAGAAATCGAGGACGCTATGAGCGCGAGTTGGCGCTTAAGATCTCGATCATCCATGCTAGCGAGACGTGAACGAGCAGCATCCAGGCCCGACCGCGCTCCGATCAGTTTCGAGGACGCGGATCGCTCGGTGTAGATTCGATTCCCATCAGCCGTTGCACGGAAAAATGGAATGTCGCCTCTACGTAGCTGGCGAAACTCATCGCCTACGACGTTTCGCAACCAAGGCCGGGCTTGAGTGCCGTGCCAAAGCTGCGTCAGCACGCGGTCACGTTCGACGCCGTCGTACATTGCGTTTGGATGGTAACTATCTCGCAATATCTCGACGTAGGAAGCGGTCGGTCGCAAAACGACACGAACCTCCCTACCGTGAAAGCTGTCGAGAAGCTCAGCTATTTCTGCTGGACGCTTCTGCAGAATCTGGTAGGCGGCGCTAAAACCTCGCTCGATGCTAGCCGCGAAGCGCCTTGGATCGCTCTGGCGGCCGGCTAGGCTCGGTCTATTGTGCGTGCGGCCGAGACGCCACGCACTGTGCTTGACGCGGAGGCGGCCGACCAAGTCCGCTTCGACTTGAAATGCTTCCAACGGCGTCTTCTGATAAGAGCGAGCGCCCAAGCCGCTTAAATCCACCACCTTGCCGTCCACGACGACGGGACTTGGCAAAAGACCCGTTTGAAGGACGGATTCGGCAACTAGTTCGACAGCCTTCGCGTCCGCTCCACTGCCGCTAGGCTGGCGTAACACCGGTGTGAGCAGGGTCTCAAGGTCGATCAACTGCGGCTGGTCTCCCGCCGCCACGAGATTTTCGTAGTGACAATCGGTCGCGTCAAGCAGATGCAGTAATGCGAGCTGCCCGCCCAAGCGACGGTAGAATTTGTCTAATCCTTGGGCATTGCTACAGGCCTCTGCAGCCACGAATGCGACCCATCCCCATCGTCCGCGATCGAGAACGGTCTGTGGCGCAAATTCAGGTGTGAAGCCGAATTCGTTCAGCGAACGAAGGATATCTTGATAGGCTGCAAAAGCGCCTAGTTCGCGAGGTTTGTACACGAATCGTCGTCCGCTGCTCAGCCGCGCGACGATCACACGGCGGCCGTTGTCGTGCGGGTCGCTGTCAGCGAACGATGCGGCGGCCACGAATTCGTCTGTGCCAAAATTGAAGCGGTCGACGAGCACCTGCCAATCTGTAACCAAACGGTATAGGAACTCTTGGCTGGCTGCGAGCCAACGGTCGCGCACCTTTACGAGTGCCAAGGCAAGCCCTGGGTAAAGACTGAGAAGTTCCAGCCTTCCATTGCGCTCAGCAAGCTGACGAAGCGCCTCTTCGTAGTCTGCGCGCCGCCCGCTACCGCGTTCGGCAATTGCCGCTTCCAATAGCGCCGGTCTGACCACGAGCTCAAGAAGTTCGTGCTCGAGTTTCTCTGCCAAGCTTCGCGCAATGGATGTACTTAGCTTTGGAGTACCGGACGCGGCGCTCAAGTGGCGGATTTGTGCGGCCAGCTGGCGCTCCGCATCCACGATCCATGGTTCAACAAAGGCGCTCGCGCCTTCGGTACGGAGCGCGCGCCCTGATGCGAGCCGGACGGCCTCCTGAACCCAAAACGGTATCCCGTCAGCTCCTTCGGAGATTGGCGGCGTACCGACCGCTTGAGATATATCTTGCTCAGAGAGACCGGTGGTCTGCAAGAAATGCTGCCAACTCGCTTGATCCCTCAGTGCGGGAGTATCCCTCCATCGGAGTAGCGCTGACGGATTCGGTAACTCGACTCGTCCACGCTCCGCGCGCTCAAGAACACCAAGTCCAGCGGCCCAATGGGTTAGGAGAACACCTTCCGTAGCTTCCACAGAGTTAGCTCAGCGACGCCGCCGGCGACCGCCGCAATTGGCCGCGATCGTGCTGCAACTCGATGCGACAGTGCTACACGTGCTGGCGATTGTGCTGCACTTGGCTGCAATCGTACTGCAGCTAGAAGCGACAGTGCTGCACTTCGCGGAGACGGTGCTGCAGGTGGCGGCGATGGTACTGCAATTGCCCGAGATCGTACTGCAGCTAGCTGCGATCGTGCTGCAGGTCGCAGCGATTGTGCTGCAGGTGGCAGCTATCGTGCTGCAGCTGGCTGCGATTGTTCCTGCGAACTTTTCCGGCTTACGTTCCTCAACCCCGCTCAGTCGGAGTTCGCCGATCGGATTTTCCGGCAGGTTTACGCCGATTTCGAGTTCTAGCACCTCGCGGAACGCCGCATCCCTCCAAGCTCGTGCCAAAAGACGGCTTGGTATGAGTGGCTCGGCATCGCCAGAAACGTGTCCTTCGTTCAAAACGCGTTCTCCCCCCAAGGTACAGCGTGTGAAGTTACGTTCTCCTATAAATTGTGGAACGTCAAGGTTGCCTTATAACGCGAGTGCCCTATGTGATCTTGCTACTTCGTCGAATGGTGTCCCAGTGATAGCAAGCCTGTAATGCCTGCAACTCAGCTAGGCCAGCATCCAGACGATGGTGGCTCTCCGCATCGACGTGCCGCTCTAGAACTGCCTTTGCATTAGTGACCTCGTGCACCCGCTTCCAGCGCGAGATGCCGAGCTACAGAAGAATGTTGAACTTCTCATTCGAACGGGAGACGTCGCTCAACATGCTGAGCGGGAGCGTTGGCCGCCGCGCAGGTGGGAGCATTGGATGGGTCTCGCAACCCGTGGGGAGGTGGTCACCGAGAGCGGGAGAAGCTGGGCTGAGAAGGCGAGCATGTGGGCGTTCGACGCCTGGTTGAGCTGGCTGGGAGCCGTCGATCTTGGATGCATCATCGTACCCACTCATCGTCCTCCAGTTTGTCGGACGCCTTCATCAACGAACGAAAAGTGGACGTATCTGGTGCGGTTTCTGGTGCGGTCGTCGTTCTGCGGGCAACGAGAACCCGGTAAGATATTGATCTCATTGGTGGGCCCGGCAGGACTCGAACCTGCAACCAGACCGTTATGAGCGGCCGGCTCTAACCATTGAGCTACAGGCCCCGCCGCCTTGCGGGCCGTGGGGCGCGGCCGGCAACGGTGCGGGCTCCGTTTACAGGCTGGCTGCGGTTTCGGCAATGCCGCCCCCGCGTCCCTGCCATCGCCGCCGGGCAGCCACGTCTCGCGGCTGGCATGCTGGAACAGCGGCCGGCAGCCATCCTGCCTGGCCCTCCGTCTTTCTGGCGACCGGCGCCCTAATCCACTGAGACGCCTGCAAACTCGACGACTTTGCGCCATTTCTCGGTCTCGTCGGCCACCAGCTTGCCGAATTCGGCCGGGGCCATCGGCTTCGGGATGCCGCCGACCTCGGCGAGGCGCGCCACGAGCTTGGGGTCCTTCAGCGCTTCGCCGACCGCCTTGTTGAGCGCATCGACGATATCGGGCGGGGTGCCCTTCGGCGCCGAGATGCCGTAGAAGCCGACCGCCTCGAATCCCGGCACGGTCTCGGCGATCGCCGGCACGTCGGGCACGCTCGCCCAGCGTTTCGGCGAGGTGACGCCGAGCGCGCGGACGTTGCCGCCGCGGGCCTGCTCCAGCGCCGACGGCAGATTGTCGAAGATCAGCTGCACCTTGTTGGAGATGATGTCGGGGAAGGCGATCGCGGATCCCCGATACGGCACATGCAGCATGTCGCACTTGGTCATCGCCTTGAACAACTCGGCCGACATGTGCACCGAGGTGCCGTTGCCCGAAGAGGCATAGGAGATCTTGCCCGGATTGGCCTTGCAGTAGTCGATGAACTCCTGGACGGTCTTCACCGGCATCGCGTTCGAGACCACCAGCATGTTGGTGAGCTGCATGATGCTCGCGACCGGGGTGGTATCGCGCAGGAAGTCGAACGGCAGCTTCTTGTAGAGCGAGGTCGAGATCGCATTGTTGGGCGCGACGAACAACAGCGTATAGCCGTCAGCCGGCGAGTTGATAGCGGCCGCGGCGGCGATGTTGCCGCCCGATCCGGTGCGATTCTCGACGATGAATTGCTGGCCGAAATGATCCGACAGCCACTGGCTCATGATGCGGGCGACGATGTCGACCGGACCGCCGGCGGCAAACCCGATCACCCAGCGCACCGGGCGGTTCGGATAGTCGGATGCGGATGAGGGGGCAATCGAGGCGAGGCAGCAAATCAAACCAAGCAAGGCGACACGCGCGAACTGGATCATCGTCTCTCCCGTCATTTTCTTGTGACTGTTGCCGGCATGGTTTCACAAAACGCTGGCTTTGCCTACGACGTCGCCCGTGCGACGATAGTCGGGTTCGTGTGGAATGCTTGAGGCTCGGGATGAAATTCGCTGTTATGATGTGCGCCGGCGCGCTGCTGCTCGCGGACGGGGCGGCGGCGCAAGAGGGGAGCAAGACCATTTCCAAGACCACGATCAGTTTCGCCACGGCGACGCCGGGTGGCGGCTTTCCGCTCTATGGCAATGCCTTCGCCGAGGTGATGAATGCGGCCGACCCGACGCTGTCGATCGAGCCGCGCAACACCAAGGGCTCCAATGAGAACATCCCGCTGCTCGAGGCCGGCAACGTCGATATCGCGACCGTGGCGGGCGAGCCGTCCTATGAAGCCTTCATGGGCATCGGCCGGCCGAAGGCCACGAAGCTGAAGATCCTCACCGCGATGTATTCGAGCCCGGGCATGTTCGTGGTGCGCGCGGACAGTCCCTACAAGACTATCCAGGACCTGGTCGGCCAGTCCGTCGCGTTCGGCGCCAAGGGCTCCGGCCTGCCGATCCTGTCGCGCTACATCCTCGACGGCATCGGACTGAAGCAGGACGAGGACTTCAAGTCGATCTATCTCGATCGCGCCGGCGACGGGCCCGCGATGGTTGAGGATGGCCGCGCCGCCGCACTGTGGGGCGCCGGCATCGGCTGGCCCGGCTTCACCAAGATGGCCGAGAGCGCCACCGGCGCGCGCTTCATCGCGCCGACGGCGGACGAGATCGCCCGCATCCGCGCCAAGCACACGTTCCTCAAGCCGCTGACGATCCCCGCCGGCAGCTATCCGAAGCAGACCGCGGCAATCTCTTCGGTCGGCTCCTGGAGCTACATCCTGGTGCGCGAGACCTTGCCCGACGACGTCGCCTACCGGCTGGCGAAAACGCTGCACGGCATCGAAGCGACCTTCTGCACGAAGCTCGCCCAGGCGTGCGAGACCACGGCGGCGAACACGCTCGCCGCCGCGCCTGATATCAACCTGATCCACCCCGGCGTGCTCAGATATTTCCGCGAGATCGGGGCGGCGAAATGACTTCTGCATGGACGCGCTATCGCGTCTATGCAGAGGTCATTCCGGGGCGCGCGAAGCGCGAACCCGGAATCTCGAGATTCCGGGTTCGATGCTGACGCATCGCCCCGGAATGACGACCTTCGGTCGTCATTTCTTCGCCATCGCGCAGGCCGGGTCCGGCGGGCCGAACGCGTCCTCGCCGGAGATCTTGGCCAGGATCTTGTAGTAGTCCCACGGATATTTCGACTCGGCCGGGGTCTTGACCTGTACCAGCCAGAGATCGTGCACCATCAGATTGTCCTCGCGCAGCTTGCCGTTGCGGGCGAAGAAGTCCTCGACCGGCTTCTCGCGCATCTTGGCCGCGACCTTGAGCGGATCGTCGGTGCCGGCATCCTTGATCGCGTTCAGATAGGCGGTCACGGAGGAGTAGACGCCGGCCTGCCACATCGTCGGCATCCGGTTCATCTTGGCGAAATAGCGCTTCGACCACTCGCGGGTCTTGTCGTCCATGTCCCAGTAGAACGAGGTGGTCAGCAGCAGGCCCTGCGCGGCCGACAGCCCGATCGAGTGGATGTCGGTGATCAGCGCCAGCAGCGCCGCCATCTGCTGCCCGCCGGCGAAGACGCCGAACTCGGCGGCGGTCTTGATCTCGTTGGTGTTGTTGGGCGGTCCGCCGGCAATGCCGATGATCTTGGCCTTCGAGGCCTGCGCCTGCAGGATGAAGGACGACAGATCGGGCGTCGCAAACGGCGGCCGCACCGCGCCGAGCACCTTGCCGCCGTTCTTGGTCACGATCGCTGAGGCGTCCTTCTCCAGAGAGTGGCCGAACGCATAATCGTCGGTGATGAAGAACCAGCTGTCGCCGCCGCGCTTCACCACCTCCTGCGCGGTGCCGACCGCGAGCGCCCTTGTGTCGAATACCCACTGTATCGCGTAGGGCGAGCAGAACTTGCCGTGGAAATCGGTCGCGCCGGTCGAATGCGTGATGAAAAGCTTCTTCTTCTCGTTGGCCATGTTCTGCACCGCGAGCCCGACCGCCGAGACCGGCACGTCGACGATGAGGTCGACCTGATCGACGTCATACCAGCGTCGCGCGATGGTCGCGCCGATATCCGGCTTGAGCTGGTGATCGCCGACGATCACCGAGATTGGCTTGCCGAGCACCTTGCCGCCGAAATCGTCGACGGCCATCTGCGCGGCGGTGACCGAGCCCTGGCCGGTCGGCGTCGAGGCGGGGCCGTTCATGTCGGTCAGCACGCCGATCTTGACGATGTCGTCGGATACCTGCGCCGATACGCTCGGGGAGGCCAGCAGCGCGGCTGCGAGCGTCCCGAACATGGCTAGTCTGGTGGCCTTCATTCTGTCTCCCTCCTGAATTGGCGCATTGGCCATTATTGGTTGTGCCGGGCCTTCGGGGACCCGGTCATATTGGTTTCTTTTGCAACTATATTGGGGACCGCGTCAACGCGCCATCGGTCTAATGACGCAGCCCCGGTGCGGCGAGAGACAGTTTCTTTCGGGGCCGATTCAGTCCATAGCGGGCCATGGTCACCGCCCAGCGCCTTCCGCCTTCGCTCACCCCGCTCGATGCGGCACTGGCTGCCGTGCTGCGCGACGTCGGGCCGGTCCAGCCGATCGCGTTGCCGCCGGCCGACGCCTTGCGCTGCATTGCGGCCGAGATGCCGGCCTTGCGCGCCTATCCGCCGCGCGATGTCGCGGTCAGCGACGGGTGGGCGATGCGCGCCAATGACCTGGTCGGCGCGTCGTCCTATGCGCCCTTGCCGCTGGCCGAACCTCCGGTCTGGGTGGCGGCAGGCGCTGCGATGCCTGATGGCACCGACTGCGTGGTCGATGCCGATGCCGTCGATACCTCCGGTCCGCTTGCGCAGGTGCTCGCCGAAGCAATCCCGGGGCAGGGCGTCAGGCGTGCCGGCAGCGACATCGCCGTTGGGCGCACCGTGATCGCAGCAGGGGAGCCGCTGCTGCCGCGCGGCCTGCTGCTCGCGCGCGCGGCCGGACTGCAGATGTTGCGCGTGCGACGGCCGCGGCTTCGCATCGTCAACGTCGCCAATGGTGAGCTGACCGCACAACTGATCGCTGACACCGCGCGCCTCGCGGGCGCTGAGGTCGTCGGCATCGAGGCCGCACCCGATGTGGCGGCGATTGCAAACGCACTCGATACGGACGGTTGCGATCTCATCATCACGATCGGGGGCACTGGCGTTGGTCACACCGATGCGACAGTGAATGCGCTGGCATCGCGCGGCACGCTGATAGCGCACGGCATTGCCCTGCAACCGGGGCGCACCGCAGCGGTCGGCCGTATCCACACAACGCCGGTCGTCGCCTTGCCGGGCGCGCCGGATCAGGCTTTCGCGGCCTGGTGGGCGATTGCGCTTCCGGTGTTCGACCGCCTGTCGGGCCGGCGCCCGCGCAAGACGCTGGCGCTGCCGCTGGAACGCAAGATCGCCTCCGGCGTCGGCGTTGCCGAGGTCGTGCTGCTGATACGCGAGCAAGGTACTCAACAGGATTCCTGGGCGGCACTTGCCATCGGCGACCTGTCGCTCGATGCCGTCGCGCGCGCCGAAGCCCTGCTGATCGTGCCTGGCGATGCCGAGGGCTTTGGTGCGGGCACGGTGGTCGATGCCTATATGTTGCGGGAGTGAGTTCCCGAGATGAGCAACACGTTCACGCCGAAACCCAACCCGTCCGTCGAGCAGGACCAGTTCCTGACCATCCTGTCGCGCGAGGAGGCGCTCGCGCGCTTCGAGGCGGCGCTGTTCCCGCGCCAATTGCCGTCCGAGAAACGGCTGCTCGCCGATGCGCTCGGCCGTGCGCTGGCGGAGGACGTGGTGGCGCCGATCGACGTGCCGCCATTCGATCGCTCCAATGTCGACGGCTTTGCGGTGCGCTCGGCCGATCTGGCACGCGCCGGCGAGGCCGCGCCGGTGCAGCTCGCGCTGAACGACGAGACGATTTCGTGCGGGACCGCGCCCACCCTGCCGGTGCTCCCGGGTACTGCGACTGCGATCGCGACCGGCGGTCCGGTACCGCGCGGCGCTGATGCCATCGTGATGGTCGAGCACACCCAGCCCGCCGGCCATGGCACCATCGAGGTGCGGCGTGCGGCATCGCCCGGCCAGTTCGTGTCCTATGCCGGCTCCGACATCGCGCGCGGCGAGGCCCTGCTGCGCGCGGGAACGATGATCGGGTCGCGCGAGATCGGCATGCTCGCGGCCTGCGGCATCGCCGAGGTTGCGCTGACGCGCCGTCCGCGCGTCGCGATCCTCTCGACCGGCGACGAACTGGTGCAACCGGGTGAGAAGCTGCGGCCGGCCGCGATCTACGATACCAATGGTGCGATCGTCACCGCGGCGATTGCCGAGAACGGCGGTGACGCGGCGTTCCTTGGCGCGATCGCCGACAACGAGGCGATGCTCGAGGCCGCGATGCGCAAGGCGCTGGCGGACAGCGACATGCTGGTGCTGTCAGGCGGCACCTCCAAGGGCGCGGGTGACGTCTCGCACCGGATCATCGCTCGCCTCGGCAAGCCCGGCATCATCGCGCATGGCGTGGCGCTGAAGCCAGGCAAGCCGCTGTGCCTTGCGGTGTGCGACGGCAAGCCGGTGGTCATCCTGCCGGGCTTTCCGACCTCGGCGATGTTCACCTTCCACGACATGATCGTGCCGGTGCTGCGGCGGATGGCCGGGCTGCCGCCGCGATCGGATGCCAAGGTGGCGGCGAAGGTGCCGGTGCGCATCGCCTCCGAGCTCGGGCGTACCGAGTTCGTGATGGTGTCGCTGGTCGAGGGCGCCGACGGCCTGATCGCCTATCCCGGCGGCAAGGGTTCGGGCGCGATCACGTCGTTTGCGCAGGCCGACGGCTTCCTGAAGATCGAGGCGCTGGCCGACCAGTTGCCGGCCGGCAGCGAGGCCGAGGTGACGCTGTTCACGCCGCATGTGCGGGTGCCCGATCTCGTCATCGTCGGCAGCCATTGCACCGGGCTCGATCTTGTCACGGCGCCGCTGGCGCATGCCGGTCTCGTGGTGCGCTCGATCGCGGTCGGTAGTCTCGGCGGGCTCGCTGCCGCCAAGCGCGGCGAATGCGATCTCGCCCCGATCCATTTGTTCGACGACAAGACCGAGACCTACAACACGCCGTATCTGGCCGACGGGCTCGAGCTGGTGCCGGGCTGGCGGCGCATGCAGGGCATCGTGTTTCGCAAGGACGACACGCGCTTTGCCGGCTTGAGCGCAGAGCAGGCGGTGCGCGCCGCGCTCGCCGATCCCGCCTGCATCATGGTCAACCGCAACCAGGGTGCCGGCACCCGCATCCTGATCGATCGCTTGCTGGCGGGCAGCCGGCCCGACGGTTACTGGAATCAGCCCCGCTCGCACAATGCGGTTGCGGCCGCGGTGGCGCAGCACCGCGCCGACTGGGGCATGACCATCGCGCCCGTCGCCGATGCGTCGGGACTCGGCTTCATACCGTTCGCCGAAGAGCATTATGACTTCGCATTGGTGACGGCGCGCAAGCACCGGCCCGCGGTGCAGGCCTTTCTCGATGCGCTGGCGTCGGATGAAGGCCGGGCTGCATTGACGAAGGCGGGGTTCAGGCCGGCGTAGCCGGTGTGCGCTCTGCCGCACCATCACAGCTGTCGTCCCTGCGAAAGCAGGAACCCATACGCCGCGGCGGGCGTTACAGGCGGGCCTCGCCGTTCCAGCATCGCGTAACAATTTGCGCTTGTGGTTATGGGTCCCTGCTTTCGCAGGGACGACACTGAGCTTGTTGCGCTAGCTGTGAGTCAAAACATCCGCATTCTCGCGACATTCGGGGACTTCCTGATGCGGTGTGCCGAAGGCACCCTGATCACTCGCTCAGCTTGCGGTCCAGGAAGTCGACGTAGGAATTGTCCGGGTCCAGTTTGACGGCCAGGCGAAGCGCGGCCCGGGCGGCGGACTTGTCGCCGTCGGCCGTGGCCTTGTGCTCGTCCAGGATCGCAGTGGCCACCGTGCGCGCGGTGTCGAGACGGGCCTCGTCGATGGAACGGTCGGCAAGATAGGCTTCCACCGGCTCGCGGAGGCGCTTCAGTTCGTCCACGCTGACCGAACCCAGCGGATACCAGTTGTAATATTCGAGACGCGGCCGATCATCCGTGAGGGTCGGCACATCCCCGACAAAGGCCGCGAGTTTTTCATCGGCGGCGATGAATGTCGCCAGGAAATCCTCGGGCGAGCCGAGGCCGTTCGCCGTCAGGTCTTCAGCCACCGCGGGCTTCGACATGCGCATGGCGAGCTCGTGCGGATCGATGTTCAACGGTTCATCGGAGGCGATCGCCACGCCTTCCATTCTGGACGGCAGCCACAGCGAGACATGCTTGAACTGGCCCATCATGGCCTTGAGTATCATCTTCGGAAGAATGCCGCGGTTGAAATCCAGCGGCACCCATTGCGCGAGAACGGCGCCGGGACGCATCTTCTGCTTTGCCAGTGCATAGAATTCCTCCGTGTAGAGGTTGATGACGCCGGCATCATGGGGCGGTGGCGGCTCGAGCGTGATGACGTCAAATGTCTCCTTGGTCCCCAGCAGGAAGTGGCGCCCGTCCGCGACGATCTGATGGACCTTGGGATTTTGATAGAATTGCTTGTTGATCGGCACGAAGCGGGGCGCGAATTCGAACACCGTCGATGCCAGATCGACCGCGTCGATGGATTGCAATTCTTCATGGGTGCTCACCGCTCCCACCGTGGTTCCGGTCCCGATGCAAATGACGACAGCCGTTTCAACCGGGCCCTGGTGCAGCAGAACGGGATAATGCCCCATCGCGGCCATGTAGCGTCTGCCCTCGGGACGGTTGTTGGCGTAGCTCTTCGAATTCACCACCAACTGCTGATAGGTGCCAGCCGCCTTCTCGCGATACTCGACCACCGCAAAGGTCGCTTGCCGGGTTTCCCGCAACTCGAGCACATTGGCGCCTTCGATCGCGGTCAGGACCAGCTCCAGATAGTGCGGGGTGAAGATCAGCAGTGCTACGGCGATGACGCTCGCGGCGATCGTCCCCTGCCGCCACAGGCTCCTTTCTCTCACAAGATCCGGCTGCGACACGGTGGTCGCGACGAACAGCAGGACGTTCACGACAATCAGCGCGGTGAGCGCGCCCTGGCTGCCCAGACAGGGGATCAGCAGAAACCCCGCCGCCAGCGAGCCCACGACGCCGCCAATCGTGTTCAGGGCGTAGAGCGTGCCGATCCTGCGGCCGAGCGCGCTCATCTGCATCACGGTCAGCTCGCTGGCCAGGGGAAAGCTGATGCCGATCAGCGTCGTCGGCAGCAACAGCGCAACAGCGCAAACCAGGAAGAATGAAACGTCACCCCCCAACAGCTCCTGCACCGGGACAGGAAGCAGGCCCGATACGATGGGAGACAGCGCTACTCCCATGGTCCGCGCCTTGCCGAGTATTCCGACGGTCAGCGTGGCCGCAACCGCGATCAGCAGCTGCGTCACGGCGAAGTATCGCAGCAATTGATCCTTGCGGGGGGCGAGTAGCCTGGCGCAGATCAGGGCGCCGATCACGAGCCCCAGCAGGTAAACGCCGAGCATGCCCGAGAACGCGTAGACGCTCGAGGTGCTGACATTGGTCAGGAATCGGAACCAGACCACCTCATAGGCGATCGACACAAAACCGGAGCACGCGAAAATCCAGATCAGGACCGACGTCCTGCCACTTGCGGTCGCGGCGGTTTGCACCGGTGTCTGTGCGGCGACCGGCAAGAGTGGGCTTGCGCCGCGCGCAACGAACAGGGCCACGACGCCGACGCAGACATACAGCGCTGCCGCAACCAGGCTCGATCCCGCGATGCCCCAAAGGCCCATCAGCACAAAGCCGACAACCAGGGTGCCGATGGCGGCGCCGAGGGTATTGAACCCGTAAAGCAGACCGATGCGATTGGCGAGGTCGGTTTGTGTGCGGGTCAGGAATCTCACCAGGAAGGGCAGGGTCGCGCCCATCAACATCGTTGGCAGCGACAGGATGGCGAGCGACACGGCGACCATGAGAGGCAGCCGGAATGGCGACTCCAGGTCCAGCATCGGTGACAGCCAGCCCACCCATGTCGGCCAATGCGACAGGAATGCGGTGACCGCGAGAGAAACGAGGGCGAGGGCAAGTTCGAGCAACCCGTAGATTTTCAGGGGGCGGCTGACGGTGTCGGCGATCCGGCCTCCCAGGGCGCTGCCCAGCGAGAGGCCGAAAAAGAAGCTTGCCACCGTGACGCTGACGGAGACGGTCGCGCTTCCCAGCACGAATTGCAGTTGCTTGAACCAGAGAACCTGCAGGATCAGCGATGCCGCGCCCGATGCCAGAAAGATCGCCGTGACCAGAACCCGGTTTTTCAGGCTCACGGCGTCTCGAACGTCACCACGATTGCGCACTGGACCGCTCTCCCGTTGAACGGAGAACAGGTAAGGCGAATGCTCTTAATATTGCCTTATGGCGGAGCAGCGCTGCGCGGCAGCCGAATCCCGTTGAAATTGCTCGTAAAATTGCCGTTTGGCGGATGCTTGCAGGGGGCCGAACGATCGCGCTGTGAGAGGGCCTTTTGCGTTGCGGATCCAGCTCAATGCCGCATCGCCGTCTCCACGAACTCCAGCACGGAGCGCGGGACCTCTTCGTATTCGACGAAACGGCGCCGAAGCTCGTCGGCAATGTCGGTCGTGACGTCGCGCGACCATCCTTCGTTGGTATTGAAGGCCACGATGCGGACCGGACGGCTGTACTGGTCATCCAGCAGGCGGCGGATCAGCGTTTTCCGGTCAGTGCCTTCTTCGTCGGTTTCGCTCCAGGCACGGCCCAGTCGGCCAAAATCGTTCAGCACCAGATAGGTGTCGTGATCGATTGAATGCGGCACAATCGAAGGCGAGCGAGGCATACATAGTCCTCCATGCTGCACATTATCGTGTTCCGATCGCCCTGCGTATCGGAAATTTCGAGGTAAATCCGCTGGATAGCGGGATCGCGCGTGACGTGAGCGGGGGCTGCAACATGCATTGGAGCAAACCGTCCCGTCGCTGGTTATCTCTTGTCACCGACATGGGCCCTGTTGTGGATGTCGGTGGTTGAGCGACCGATGGGGCTCCCACCCGCTCGAGGAGCGGAGCGATGTTAAGAAGGCTTCGTTTTAGGAATACAACGCTGGAAGAAGTGCTGGCAGTCGATACGCAGCGGCCGCGGAAGAGGCTACGGATGCGTGACCAGCCCCCCTTGAGAGAGCCGATCGGCAAGGCTGGCCAAGCCGGGGCGGCCTGTCAGTCAACGAAACGACTGACCCTGCGGGATAGCGCGCCGAGCCCAACTTGCGCGGCGGCCCGTGAACGGGTTCGCCGATTGCGGCGACCAATCGATCATGGCATTCGACACCGCCAACTTCCGTAAGATTGCCGCGCTCGTCGCGGCGGCCGGCACCTTGTTCTGGCTCTACACCTTCTACGCCATCGCCCATGTGCCGCCTGGCGACGGTACCGGCTTCCAGTGGCTGGCGGTCTTTCCGCTCGGCATGGTGTTCGGCCTGTTCTTCCTGCCGGCCTGGCTGCTCGTCGCCATCGGCCGATTGCCGAGATTCACCGCGGCGCTTGGGGTCTGTGGCCTGATCGCGTTCGCGGTGCTGTGGGCGCAGCTGCTGCAGGAGTTTCCGAGGGCGGTCCTCTAGCGCGCCAGCCCATCCTCATCTGCCGGCGAGCCTGGCATGACATTGCTCCAAGGCTGATATAAGCAGCGTTGGGCGCAAGTCGCGGCTTTCCGCCGTCACGGCTGGTCCCGGCCATCCATGTCGGGCGGAACCGCGGGCGTGGATACCCTAACGATTGGCATGTCTTCGGAGACGCGTATGAAAGTGATTGGCCTCGCGGGCTGGAGCGGTGCCGGCAAGACCACCCTGCTGTCGCGGGTGATCCCCTGCCTGCTGGGCCGCGGCCTGCGCGTCTCCGTAATCAAGCACGCCCACCATGAATTCGATGTCGACGTGCCCGGCAAGGACTCCTGGGTGCACCGGCAGTCCGGTGCGACCGAGGTGCTGGTGTCCTCGACGCGGCGCTGGGCGCTGATGCACGAGCTGCGCGGCGCCGATGAGCCGCGGCTGCCGGAGCTGCTCGCCAAGATGGCGCAGGTCGATCTGGTCGTGGTCGAAGGCTTCAAGCGCGAGCCGGTCAACAAGATCGAGGTGTACCGCGCCGCCAACGGCAAGCCGCTGCTGTTTCCCGACGACCCGCGCGTGGTCGGGATTGCCAGCGACGTCGCCGTTGCAACCACGCTGCCGGTCGCGCATCTCGACGACATCGAGGACGTTGCCGAATTGATGCTGCGCGCCGCGATCCCCGTCGACGACGTGCTCGCGTCGGCTCCGGCCGAAGGCTGACGTGGATGAGGGGCGGCGTTGACGATGCAGGACGGCTTCGCCATGGTCGAACCATGACAACGACGAAGCTCGATCTCACCGGCCTGAAATGCCCGCTGCCGGCGCTGAAGACGCGCAAGGCCCTCCGGAGCGTGACGGCGGGAGATTTCCTCGAGGTGCACTGCACCGATCCGCTTTCGGTGATCGATATCCCGGCCCTGATCCAGGAGACCGGCGACAAGGTCGAGATCACCGAACGAAGCAACGCCCGGATCGTTTTCTTGATCGAGAAGATCAATGGAGCGATAGGCAATTCGAATGCTGCGTTGCCGCGTACGCGCTAGATGCAGCTTGATATCTACCTTTTGCCTATCGACACCTATTTTCCATTCTGCGCGAATTGATAATGTCCGCCGGGTTGTGGTGATGGAGTTGTGCTCGAGTGTTGGCGCATCGACGGACAACGACTGGGCCTGTGTCCAGATCACGGGCTGCACGGCCGGGCATATCCGGCCGTATTGGGGGTTAGCATTTCCGGAATGTGCGTGGTTGGTCCCGACGCATTGAGGAAATGTGCGGAGCTGCCGGCTGACGCTGGCCGCAATGGGCTGAGACGGGATCGAAGATGCAGATGCGCCTGTTCGTAATGGCGGCTGCAGGGGAGGTGTCAATGACCACAGTGAGCAGCGCCGGACGCGTATCCGCGACAGGCGCAGGTTTCCTCGACAAGGAACATACAATCGCGACCGCCGGCTTCAACCGCTGGCTGGTGCCGCCGGCCGCGCTCTGCATCCATCTGTGCATCGGCATGGCCTACGGCTTCTCGGTGTTCTGGCTGCCGCTGTCGCGCGCGATCGGCCTGACCGCGCCGAAGGCGTGCCCCGACATCTCGCTGGTGCAGGAGCTGTTCACCACCACCTGCGACTGGAAGGTCGCGAGCCTCGGGTGGATGTACACGCTGTTCTTCGTGCTGCTCGGCGTCTCCGCCGCGATCTGGGGCGGCTGGCTCGAGAAGGTCGGTCCGCGCAAGGCCGGCTTCGTCGCGGCGCTGTGCTGGGCCGGCGGTCTCGTGATCGGCGCGCTCGGCGTCTACACGCACCAGCTCTGGCTGATGTGGCTCGGCTCCGGCGTGATCGGCGGCGTCGGCCTCGGCCTCGGCTACATCTCGCCGGTGTCGACGCTGGTGAAATGGTTCCCCGACCGGCGCGGCATGGCGACCGGCATGGCGATCATGGGCTTCGGCGGCGGCGCGATGATCGGCGCCCCGCTCGCCGACAGGCTGATGAACTACTTCAAGACCCCGACCTCGGTCGGCGTCTGGGAGACCTTCCTCGCCATGGGCGCGATCTACTTCGTGTTCATGATGATCGGCGCGTTCCGCTATCGCATTCCGCCGGCCGGCTGGCAGCCCGAGGGCTGGGCGCCGCCGACGAAGGCCAACGCGATGATCTCGAGCAAGCACGTCCATCTCGACAACGCGCACAAGACGCCGCAATTCTGGCTGATCTGGTGGGTGCTCTGCCTGAACGTGTCGGCGGGCATCGGCGTGATCGGCATGGCCTCGCCGATGCTGCAGGAGATCTTCGCGGGCAAGCTGATCGGCCTGCCCAATGTCGGCTTCAACCAGCTCGATGCCGGACAGAAGGCGCAGATCGCGGCGATCGCGGCCGGCTTTGCCGGATTGCTGTCGCTGTTCAACATCGGCGGCCGCTTCTTCTGGGCGTCGCTGTCGGACAAGATCGGCCGCAAGAACACCTACTACACGTTCTTCATCCTCGGCATCGCGCTCTACGCGCTGGCGCCGACCTTCGCCGCGATGGGATCGAAGCTGTTGTTCGTGCTCGGCTTCGGCATCATCCTGTCGATGTATGGCGGCGGCTTCGCCACCGTGCCGGCCTATCTCGCCGACATGTTCGGCACCCAGTTCGTCGGCGCCATCCACGGCCGTCTGCTGACGGCATGGTCGACCGCCGGCATCATCGGTCCTGTCGTGGTGAACTACATCCGTGAGTTCCAGCTGGCCGCAGGCGTGCCGCGCGACCAGCTCTACAACACCACGATGTACATCCTGTGCGCCATGTTGATCGCGGGCCTGATCTGCAACTACCTGATCAAGCCGGTCGATGCGAAATGGCATATGAGCGACGCCGAGGTTGCCAAACTGCAGGATGCGAGCGCCAGCGCCGCGGCGGCCGGACCGCATGGTTCCTACGGGATCGGGTTCGGCGGGCTCGACGCCAAGGCGGCGCTGTTCTGGCTGTTCGTCGGCATTCCGCTGGCGTGGGGCGTCTACATGACGCTGCTCAGCGCGGTCAAAATCCTCTGATCGCAGTTCAGGCCGCGCGCGGGCCATCTGGTATCCCGCGCGGCTTGAAAGCGTTTTCGAGCGAAGTGGATGCCGGTTCGCGTGAAGAAGACGCGTCAAGCAAGAAGCTCTACGCCGTTCAATTCAACAGATAATCAAGGGACATTTCAGTCATGTTTCGTACCGCAAGCTGTCTTGTGGCCGCCCTGCTTCTCGCCGGCTCGCTGCACACCGCGTCAGCCCAGACCACCGAGGCCAAGCCGTCCAAGGTCAAGCTCACCATGCAGAAGCTGAAGGACATGAAGGCGAAGTGGAAGGCCAACAAGCCAAAGCTGAAGGCTTGCCGCGCCGAGGTGAAGTCGAAGGGCCTGACCGGCGACGACCGCTGGTTCTACATCGAAGAATGCATGGGCAAGAGCTGAGCGGCACCGCTCCGCTATCTGCAACGCAAGAGGGCGTGACGGCGATCGCTGTCACGCCCTCTTGTTGCGTTCGAGACGCGGTCACTCCGCGGCGGCGGGCGTCGTCTTGGCGGCCTCCAGCGCGGCTGCGATCGCCTCGTCGACCCGTTCGAGCCAGATGAACTCCAGCTTGGCGCGGGCGCCGGCGGGGATGTCGTCGAAGTCGCGCTTGTTGCGCGCCGGCAGCATCACCCGGGTCAGGCCGGCGGCCGCGGCCGCGACCACCTTCTCCTTGATGCCGCCGACCGGCAGCACCAGGCCGCGCAGCGAGATCTCGCCGGTCATCGCGGTATCGCTGCGCACCGTGCGATCGGTCAGGAGCGAGGTGAGGGCGGTGAACATCGCAACGCCCGCGCTCGGACCGTCCTTCGGCGTCGCGCCGGCCGGAACGTGGACGTGGATGTCGCTCTTCTCGAACACGCCGGGGTCGATGCCGAGCTGCGAGGCCCGGCTCTTCACCAGGGTTAGCGCGGCCTGCACGCTCTCGCGCATCACCTCGCCGAGCTGGCCGGTGAGGATCAACGCGCCGCGGCCCGGCGTGCGCGACGCCTCGATGAACAGGATGTCGCCGCCGACCGGGGTCCAGGCCAGCCCGGTGGCAACGCCCGGGATGCTGGTGCGCATCGCGATCTCGTTCTCGAACCTCGGCTGGCCGAGCAGCGAGACGATGTCCTTCGGCGCGATCGTGACGTGGCTGGTGCTGCCTTCGGCGATCTGCACCGCGACGTTGCGCAGCACCTTGCCGATCTCGCGCTCCAGGTTGCGCACGCCGGCTTCGCGGGTGTAGCTGCGGATGATCAGCCGCAGCGCATCCGGATCGATCTCGACCTGCTCGGCCTTGATCCCGTTCGCCTCGAGCTGGCGGCGCACCAGATAGCGCTTGGCGATCTCGAGCTTCTCGTCCTCGGTGTAGCCGGCGAGGCTGATCAGCTCCATGCGGTCGAGCAGCGGCCCGGGCACGCCGTCGAGCATGTTGGCGGTGGCGATGAACACGACACGCGAGAGGTCGAACGGCACGCCGAGATAATTGTCGCGGAAGGTGTTGTTCTGCTCGGGGTCGAGCACTTCGAGCATCGCGGCCGACGGATCGCCCTGGATGCCGCGGCCCATCTTGTCGATCTCGTCCAGCATCATCACGCAATTGCGCGCACCGGCCTTCTTGATCGCCTGGATGATGTTGCCAGGCAGCGCCCCGATGTAGGTGCGGCGATGGCCGCGGATCTCGGCCTCGTCATGCACGCCGCCGAGCGAGACGCGGACGAACGGCCGCGCCATCGCGCGCGCGATCGATTGGCCGAGCGAGGTCTTGCCGACCCCGGGCGGCCCGAGGAAGCACAGGATCGGCGCCTTGCCGCCGGGCGCGAGCTTGCGCACCGCGAGATATTCGATGATGCGGCTCTTGATCTTCTCGAGGCCATAATGGTCCTGGTCGAGGATCTTGCGCGCCTCCGCGATGTCGATCGGCTTCTCCTCCGGAATGCTCCAGGGCAGATCGATCAGCCAGTCGAGATAGCTGCGCACCATGCCGGATTCGGCCGCTGCCTCCGGCATCCGCTCGTAGCGGCGCAGTTCCTTCTGCGCCTGGCTTTCGGCCTCCGGCGGCATCTTGGCCTCGACGATCGCCTTGGTCAGCTCGGCGACTTCCGCGGCCTTGCCGTCACCTTCGCCGAGCTGGCGCTGGATCGTCGCCATCTGCTCGCGCAGGATCGCCTCGCGCTGCCGCTCGTCGAACACGGCCTTGGTCTTCTGCCCGATCTCCTGGCTCAGCCGCAGCACCTCGATACGTTCGGCGAGGTGACGCGACACCTTGTCCATCCGTGCCACGAGATCGATGGTTTCCAGGATGTCCTGTTTCTCCGACGGCTTGATGTCCATGTAGGACGTCGCAAGGTCGGCAAGGGTTGCCGGCGAGGTGGTGCCCTGCAGTGCTGCGATCAGCTCCTGCGGCACTTGCGGCAGCAATTGCGCGGCCTCCAGCGCCTGGCGCTGCAGATTGAGGAAGCGCGCCTCGATCTCGGCCGAGGTGGTGGTCGGCTCCGGGATTTGCAGCACGCGGGCCGCGAGGAACGGCGTGCCCGGCAGATAGTCGAGCACGCGCATGCGCTGCACGCCCTGGCAGACCAGATGGTGGCTGTCGTCCGCACCGGTGATGTAGCGCACGATGTTGGCTGTGGTGCCGACGCGGTAAAGCCCGTCGGGGCCGGGATCGTTGGTCTCGGGATCGCGCTGCAGCAGGATGCCGATCGGCCGCTGCTCGCGCACCGCCTGCTGGGCCGCGGCAATCGAGGTCGCCCGGGCGATCGTGATCGGAATGATGACATCCGGAAACAGCACGGTGTTGCGCACCGGGACGATGATCAGCGCGTCGCTCGGGATCGGCGTCGAAGTTGAAGCTGGGCTTGAAACGTCTGAGGCAGCCATGTCGAAATCCTTTAGCTCGACTTTCCGAGCCGCAGGCCGACGCAACCATGCGCGGCAAAGCGGCTGATCGTGTAGCGGCCGGTCGGCAGCGCGATGCGGCGCTCGAACCGGCCCTGCGGCAGTTCGAGGCGCAGGATACGGGCGTTGCGGAGTTCAGGGGGCAGGGTGCGGCGGCCGGAGATCACCAGCGTGCCGCCGTCGAGCGCGGCCTCGACCTCGTCGGGATCGACCCCCGGCAACGCGACCAGGATCAGGATTTCATCCTCGGTCTCGATCACGTCGGTCGGCGGTTCCCAGCTCGGCTCGGTGCTTCCCGCGCGCGGGTGCAAATTGAGGAAGCTCTGGTGCAGCCGTTCGGCGCGGGCGAGCGCCTCGATCGCATCCGACAGCATCCAGTTGATCTGATCCTTGGGCCGCATGGGCACTCTCCACGTCGCACTGGGAGGCAAGGTTACCGGTCTTGCCGCCGACCGTAAACCTGCCCCTCGCGCCGCTGATCGAGGGTAAAATTGTCCGAAATGTCGCGATTTGCGGCATGACGGCGGTGCACGGACCGCGGCCGGACGCTTATGCCGCGGCTATGTGACAGGGCTGCGGCTGCTCTCGAATTCCTACGGCCTTCCCCGCATCTTTTGCCGTGATGCGGCGCGCTCGCGCGCGCCGCCAAACGGGAAGGTGGCACATGACCTTGCTCCATTACCACGATGCCCGGCCGCACGGTTCGGCCGGCGCCATGCCCTTGATGCTGCGGCGGACGTTCCGGCGGATCGGCCTCGTCTTCAGGACTGTTCACCGCGCGATCGCTGCCGCCAAGATTCATCGGCTGCGCAATGAGCTGCTGCTGCATCGCGGCCACGAGGATTGGGCGCGAACCAACCTCAACGTCGGCATGCTCGGCGACGACGCCGAGAGATATCCACGGGCGCCGGTTGTGCTCGGCGAGAAGTGGGACTACTGAGATGCGCACAGTTTTGTTCATCGCTGCCCTGCCGCGCCGCGCCGCAGAAGGGCTGCTCGCATTCCTCGCCTGGATCGGCGAGGAGCCGATCAACGGCTACCGGCCCGAGGCGCATTACATGCGCGGTCCGGGACCTGCGTGGCGGGCCAAGCATCGCGGGCGTTAAGCCCCCGAACCCATCCGCGTCATTGCGAGGAGCATGGCGACGAAGCAATCCATATCTCCGCATGTGGCGCGATGGATTGCTTCGCGGAGCCTGTCATCGGGCGCGCGTTCGCGCGACCCGTTGGCTCGCAGTGACGTGCAGAGGCCGCGGCGCCTACGAGACCCACGATCCCGAGCGCGCCGACCTTGAGCGACCGTCGTTTCTGCTCCCAAACCAGTTCACGTCGCTTCACGTCGCGGCGCCAGGTGATCGAGAAGGTTCATCGGCAGCGGGAATACCACGGTCGAGGAGCGCTCGCCGGCAATGTCGTGCAGCGCCGCGAAGTAGCGCAGCTGCATCGCTTGCGGCTCCTGGGCGAGGATCCGGCCGGCCTCGACCAGCTTCTCGGCGGCCTGCTGCTCGCCCATCGCGTTGATCACCTTGGCGCGCCGCAGCCGCTCCGCCTCGGCCTGCTTGGCGATCGCCCGCACCATCGTCTCATTGAGATCGATATCCTTGATCTCGACCCCGGTGACCTTGATGCCCCAGACGTCGGTCTGCCTGTCGAGGGTCTCCTGGATATCGGCGTTCAGCTTGTCGCGTTCCGCCAGCATCTCGTCGAGCTCGTGCTTGCCGAGCACCGAACGCAGCGTGGTCTGCGCAAGCTGGCTGGTCGCAGCCATGTAGTCGCTGACCTTGATGATGGCGCGCTCGGGATCGACGATGCGGAAGTAGAGCACGGCGTTGACCTTGACCGAGACGTTGTCGCGCGAAATCACGTCCTGTGGCGGCACCACCTGCACCACCACCCTGAGATCGACCTTCACCAGCTGCTGCACCACCGGAATCAGGATGATGAGCCCCGGGCCCTTCACCCCGGTGAAACGGCCGAGCGTGAAGATGACGCCGCGCTCGTATTCGCGCAGCACGCGCACGGCCTGGGTCAGGAATACGATGATCAGCAGCGCGATCGCCGCATAGGTGAAATAATCAAGCATCATGCCTTACCTCCCTCGCCGGGAGAGGCCGGCGTGCGCCGTACCACCAGCGTCAAATCGATGATGTTGGCGACCTCGACCGTGTCTCCCGCCGTGAATGTCTCGGTGCTGCGCGCTTGCCAGCGTTCGCCGTTGGTGAAGACGTGACCCGTGGTCTCGGACCAGTCGAGCACCTCGGCCGATAGCCCGCGCATGGCTTGCGCACCGATCCGCACCGGGCCCTTGCGCGCCCGGCGGAGCGCGCCGAGCACGACGAGAATGAGCCCGGTGAACATCGCGGCGACGATGCCGATGACCGGCCATGACAGCCGGTAACCGGGCGCCTCGATCCGAAACAGCATGGCTGCTCCAAGCACGAAGGCGACTATTCCTCCGAGGCCGATCATGACGGTCGGGTTGAAGGCTTCGATTGCGAGCAGCGCGATCCCGACCAGCATCAGGGCGAAGCCCGCGTAGTTGATCGGCAGCATGTTGAGTGCGTACAGACCGAGCAGCAGGCAGATCGTCCCGACAACCCCGGGCGCCACGGCACCGGGCGACATGAACTCGAAGATCAGGCCGTAGATGCCGACCATCAGGAGAATGAATGCGATGTTGGGGTCGGTGATGACCGCAAGCGCGCGCGCGATCCAGGTGGGATCGATGGCCTCGATCGCGGTGTCCGTGGTCGCCAGGCGTTGCGTCTTGCCGCCGGGAAGCTCGATGGTCCGGCCATCGACCTGCCTGAGCAGGTCGGCCGGATCGCGCGCGGTGAGATCGATGACGTTGGCCTGCAGCGCTGCGTTGGCGGAGAGGGTGGCGGCATCGCGCACCGCCTTCTCGGCCCAGTCGGCATTGCGGCCACGCAATTCGGCGAGGCTGCGGATGAAGGCAACGGCATCATTCGTCACCTTCGCCGTCATGGCATCCTTGGTTTCGGACGGATGGCCGCCGTCCTTCTGGTCCTTGCCGCCCTTGTCCGGAGTGCTGCCCGGCGGCCCCGGTATCGGGCCGCCGATCTGCACCGGCGTCGCGGCGCCGATATTGGTGCCGGGCGCCATGGCCGCGAGATGGGTCGCATAGAGGATATAGGTCCCGGCGCTCGCGGCATGGGCGCCGGATGGCGCAACGTAGCCGACCACGGGAACGGGCGAGGCCAGCACGTCGGCGATGATCTCACGCATGCTGGTGCTGAGGCCGCCCGGCGTATTCAAACGCAGGATAACAATTTCGGCGTGGCGCTCGGCGGCCTTGGCCAGGCCGTCCTTGACGTAGCTGGCCGCTGCCGGCCCGATTGCCCCGTCGATTGAAATGGTCAGGGCAAGATGGCTGTTGTCCGCGGCCGGACCGGGACGGATGGAGATAACCAGAGCGACCAGGACGGTCGCAACGACGAGGGCCGCCTTGAAGGTGGTGTGCACGGCAAGCACTCCCTTGCCGTGGATATGGGGCGTCGTTTCGGAACCTCAAGTTGGCGCCGTGTCACGGGCACCGTGTGCTGATCGCATTGTGCATTGCGATGGGTTATGTCGGGTCAGCAAACCTCAATGCGCGGCTGCGAGGTACTCGTCGGCAAGCTCAGCCATCGCCTGCGAGACCTCGGCCTTTGCCGACCCGTTCAATTGCACGATCGGCAGCCGCGTCGCCGGCTGCATGAATCCCAGAAGCGCCAGCGCGAACTTCAATGCGGCGGGATGCTCGCGCTCCAGCAAGGTCGCAAGCGGCACCAGCCGCTGGTGCAACTCCCGCGCCTGATACAACCGTCCCTCGCGGAAATGCCTGTGAACGGCCACGTACAGATCGGGCGCGACGTTTGTCACGACCGAGATGCAGCCATCGCCACCGGCGGCGAGCCAGGCCAGCGAGGAGGCGTCGTCGCCGGTCAGCATCCGGAACGTCGCCGGCAGGCGTGAGCGCAGGCGCGCCAGCCGGGCAACGTCACCGCTGCCGTCGCGCAAACCCACGAAGCGTGGCGATGCGGCGAGCTCGAGCAGGGTCTCGTCGGCAAGGCCCTTCACCGTGCGCGACGGAATGTCGTGCAGGATGACAGGCAGCGTGGTGGCCGCGGCGACCGCGTGGAAATGCGCCGCAGTGCCCCGTGGCATCGGCTTGTTGTAATAGGGGACGACCGACATGACGGCATCGGCGCCGGCCGCTTCCGCTGCCCGGGTGAATGTGACGGCGCGATCGGTCGCGTTCGATCCGGCGCCGGCGATGATGCGAACCCGCTTGCGCGCGACGCCGGCCGCGATCCGGACCAGCTGCGCACGTTCCGCGGGCTCCAGCGTCGCGCTTTCACCTGCGGTCTCGCCGACCACCAGCGCGGTGGCGCCGGCCGCGATCTGGCGCTCGCACAGCCGGCCGAACGCGTCCACGTCGATCTCGCCCCGATGGTTGAAGGGGGTCGGAAGATCGGGGATGAAGCCCGACAGCCATCCGGCCGTGTCGGCTTTCGCAGCCGTTTGCCAGGTCATGTTTGTCAAGTCATGGGTGGCTCACGCCACGCGGATTGCGGGGAAGCTCGCGGTCTCGCCGCGCATATCGAGCTCGATCTCACGCGAAAGCTCGACGATCATTTCAGGATGCTGGCCGTTTTCGAACAGCGCGTATTTGACGGCCTGGGCGCGGTTGACGAACAGGCCGCCATAGAGGCCGTTCTGTTGCTGGGCGACCCACTGGCCGCGATGGTTGCGGCCGATGAAGACGACGGTGGACGCGGCGCTACACGAGGGAGGTTCGACGAGTTTCACGGTGGTGGTCCTTCTTTTTGTTTCTGACGCGTTTTCCTCGCGCGAACCGGTATCCGGCTCGCTCGAAAACGCTTCAGTCACGGTCACGCGATCAATGTCTGATTTGCGGGATATGAAATCGAGCGCGTGCGAGCAGCGACTTCATAGGAGCGGCATAGGATTTGTGAGGATGGTCTAGAGGCGCTGGACGATGCCGCTGCCGAGCGCGCACAGCGCGACATAGGCGGTCATCTCGTCCCAGTGATTGAGGTTTGCGGCAAACGGCATTTCGCGCTTGGCGATCCCGGCGAAGGCGCAGATCACGGCCGACATCCACAACAGCGTGACGAGGCCCTTGCCGAAGCCAGCGCCGGCGAACACGGCAAAGCCGATCATGATGGCGAGCCGGAAGCCGAACCGGACCATGACCTGGACCGACTGCAGCTGCCGCGGCAGTTGTTTGGTGTCCACGGCCGCGCCGCCGTCAGCCGATATTGTCGACGAACAGCGGCTCGTACAGCGCGCGCGTGTCGCGACGGACGGTCGGCACGCTGGTTCGGCTATCGGGCGTCGAGATGCGCTGCGCCTCCACGAAGGCGCTGAGGATCGCGAGTGCAAGATCGGTGTGGTGGGTCTCGATCGACTGGTCGAGCCAGTCCGGCAGCTCGCGTTCGCGTGACAATGCGCAGTGCCACTCGCCCTCGTCATAGACCAGGCGGCGGATCTGCCATTGCGGCAGTTCCAGATCGAGCAGCGCGATCGCGGCGTCGGTCCAGGCGCCCGACTGGATCAGCCGCTCGACCTGGCGGGTCTTGCCGCTCTGTCCGACCGAGGGAAAGCGCCGGCAGGTCTGGCTGATGATGTCGGCCATGAATTCGGCTGTCACCGCATAGGCGTCGCGCAGCCGGTCGCCGAGATCGATGGAGGTGTTCTGGGAAAGTACGGACATGGCGTCATCTCGTCTTGCGCGGCCCAAGAAATCCAAGCTCAAGGCATTGGCCGCACGCTCAAAATGGCCGGAGTGCCATTTGAAAACGAGATGAGGCGGGGGACGGAGATATAGGCATTCCATAAAGACACGTCGTCCCGGCGAAGGCCGGGACCCATAACCACCGATTTCAGTTTTCGTGTCGCGCTGGCCCCAGCCATCACAAAACTCGGCCCTGTGGTTATGGGTCCCGGCCTTCGCCGGGACGACGGCTGCGCAGCTCGTGGCACTTATAGGATTCCTATAACGTCCTTACTCGCCACCTCTCGAAAACCTATGTCCCGGATGGCACCTCACGGCCATCCGGCGCGGGACGCCTATGCAATGGCCCGCGCCCTGTGACGCATAGGAGTCTCACATGATGGACATTCTCATGGCGGCGCTTGCGATCGGCTTCTTCGCGGCCGGCATCGGCTACGCCTACGCCTGCGAACGGCTGTAACGGAGGCGGCGATGATCTTCGATTACTCGCTCGCCGGCCTCGTCTCGCTCGGCCTGCTGTTCTACCTCACTTACGCATTGCTGCGGCCCGAACGCTTCTAGGCGGCCCGCGATGTCAGCGCTTTGCACAATTCTGTTAGCCGACGCGATGCTGACCGGGCTGTTGCTCGGCTTGTTCGCGTCGATGCTGCGCTTCGCTCCCATTCGAAAGGTTTGACGCAATGACCGTCATCGGCTGGATTCAAATTATTCTGTTTTGCGCGATCGTCGCCGCGCTGGTCAAACCGCTCGGCTGGTACATGACCCGCGTGTTCAGCGGCGAGCGCACCTTCCTGTCGCCCGTGCTGCGCCCGGTCGAGCGCGGCCTCTACTGGGTCGGCGGCGTCGACGAGCGGCGCGAGCAGCACTGGCTGACCTATACGGTCGCCATGCTGCTGTTCCATGTCGGCGGCTTCGCCATCATCTACGGCCTGATGCGGCTGCAGGCGGTGCTGCCGTTCAACCCGGCCGGACAGTCGGCGGTCGCGGAGGACCTCTCCTTCAACACCGCGATCTCCTTCATCACCAACACCAACTGGCAGAACTACGGCGGCGAGAGCACGCTGTCCTATCTGGTCCAGATGGTCGGCCTCACCCACCAGAATTTCCTGTCGGCGGCGACCGGCATCGCGCTGGCGATGGCGCTGATCCGCGGCTTCACCCGCTCGTCGATGCGCACCGTCGGCAATTTCTGGGTTGATGTCACGCGCTGCACGCTCTACGTGCTGCTGCCGATCTGCGTCGTCTACGCGCTGTTCCTGGTCTGGCAGGGCATGCCGCAGACGCTCGGCGCTTATGTCGACGCCACCACGCTGGAGGGCGGCAAGCAGACCATCGCGCTCGGGCCCGTGGCCTCGCAGGTCGCGATCAAGATGCTCGGCACCAATGGCGGCGGCTTCTTCAACGCCAACGCCGCGCATCCGTTCGAGAATCCGACCGCGCTGTCGAACCTCGTGCAGATGGTCTCGATCTTCGCGCTCGGCGCCGCCATGACCAACGTGTTCGGCCGCATGGTCGGCAACGAGCGCCAGGGCTGGGCGATCTTCGCCGTGATGGGCATCCTGTTCGTCGCCGGCGTCACCGTCACCTACTGGGCGGAAGCCAACGGCACCTCGGCGCTGCACGCGCTCGGTCTCACCGGCGGCAACATGGAGGGCAAGGAGGTCCGCTTCGGCATCGTCGCGTCCTCGCTGTTCGCCGTCGTCACGACTGCCGCCTCCTGCGGCGCGGTCAATGCCATGCATGACAGCTTCACCGCGCTCGGCGGCATGATCCCGCTGATCAACATGCAGCTCGGCGAGGTCATCATCGGCGGCGTCGGCGCCGGCTTCTACGGCATGCTGCTGTTCGTCGTGCTGGCGATCTTCGTCGCCGGCCTGATGGTCGGCCGCACTCCGGAATATGTCGGCAAGAAGATCGAGGCGCGCGAGGTCAAGATGGCGATGCTCGCGATCCTGGTGCTGCCGCTGATGTATCTCGGCTGGACCGCGGTCGGCGTGGTACTGCCGTCGGCGGTGGCCTCGATGGCGAACTCCGGCCCGCACGGCTTCACCGAGGTGCTGTACGCGTTCACCTCGGCGACCGGCAACAACGGCTCGGCCTTCGCGGGCCTCACCGGCAACACCCTGTTCTACAATCTGACGCTCGCCTCCGCGATGTTCGTCGGCCGCTTCTTCATGATCGTGCCGGCGATGGCCATTGCAGGTTCGCTGGTCGAGAAGAAGTCGATCCCGGCCTCGGCGGGCACCTTCCCGACCACCGGCGGGTTGTTCGTCGGCCTCGTCATCGGCGTGATCCTGATCATCGGCGGTCTCACCTTCTTCCCGGCGCTGGCGCTCGGGCCGATCGTCGAGCACCTCGCCATGAACGCCAACACCCTGTTCTGATCGAATTGTCCGGAGTGACAACCATGGAAACCACAAGACTGCAAAAGCAGGTGACGGCGTCGACCATGTTCGACCCGAAGATCCTGGTGCCGGCGATCCGCTCGGCCTTCGTCAAGCTCGATCCCCGCCTGATGGCGAAGAACCCCGTGATGTTCGTGGTCGAGGTCGTGGCCGCGTTGACCACGGTGATCTTCGTCCGCGACCTCGTCACCGGCAGCGCCAATCTCGGCTTCACCTTCCAGATTATCCTCTGGCTCTGGTTCACGGTGCTGTTCGCCAACTTCGCCGAGGCCGTTGCCGAAGGCCGCGGCAAGGCGCAGGCGGAATCGCTGAAAAAGACCCGTACCGAGAGCCAGGCCAAGCTGCTCACCGGCACCGACCGGACCTATCGCATGGTGCCCGGCACCTCGCTGAAGGTCGGCGACGTCGTGCTGGTCGAGGCCGGCGACAACATCCCGTCCGACGGCGAGGTGATCGAAGGCGTGGCCTCGGTCAATGAAGCCGCGATCACGGGTGAATCCGCACCTGTGATCCGCGAGTCCGGCGGCGACCGTTCCGCGGTCACCGGCGGCACCCAGGTGCTGTCGGACTGGATCCGTGTCCGCATCACCGCAGCCCAGGGCTCGACCTTCATCGACCGCATGATCAAGCTGGTGGAGGGCGCCGAGCGGCAGAAGACGCCGAACGAGATCGCGCTCAACATCCTGCTGGCCGGCCTCACCATCATCTTCGTGTTCGCGACGGTGACGATCCCGAGCTATGCGGCCTATGCCGGCGGCTCGATTTCGGTCGTGGTGCTGGTGGCGCTGTTCGTGACGCTGATCCCGACCACGATCGGCGCGCTTCTGTCGGCGATCGGCATCGCCGGCATGGACCGCCTGGTGCGCTTCAACGTGCTGGCGATGTCTGGCCGCGCGGTGGAGGCTGCCGGCGACGTCGATACGCTGCTGCTGGACAAGACCGGCACCATCACGCTCGGCAACCGCCAGGCGACCGCGTTCCGTCCGATCCGCGGCGTCGCCGAGCAGGACCTCGCCGATGCGGCGCAGCTCGCCTCGCTGGCCGACGAGACGCCGGAAGGCCGCTCGATCGTGGTGCTCGCCAAGGAGAAATACGGCATCCGCGGCCGCGACATGCATGAGCTTGCCGCGACCTTCGTGCCGTTCACCGCGCAGACCCGCATGAGCGGCATCGATGCCGGCACGTCGTCGGTCCGCAAGGGCGCGGTGGACGCGATCCTTGCCTATGTCGACGGCGGCTCGCCCCGCACCGTCGCCTCGGGCAACACCGTCCGCGCGGTCGCGGCGACGATGAGCGCCGAAGCGCGCGAGATCCAGTCGATCGCCGACGAGATCGCAAAGGCCGGCGGCACGCCGCTGGCCGTCGCCAAGGACGGCAAGCTGCTCGGCGTCGTGCACCTGAAGGACATCGTCAAGGGCGGTATCCGCGAGCGCTTTGCCGAACTGCGCCGCATGGGCATCCGCACCGTGATGATCACCGGCGACAACCCGATGACCGCGGCCGCGATCGCGGCCGAGGCCGGCGTCGACGACTTCCTGGCGCAGGCAACCCCCGAGGACAAGCTCAAGCTGATCCGCGACGAGCAATCCAAGGGCAAGCTGGTCGCGATGTGCGGCGACGGCACCAACGACGCGCCGGCGCTGGCGCAGGCCGATGTCGGCGTCGCCATGAACACCGGCACGCAGGCCGCCCGCGAGGCCGGCAACATGGTCGACCTCGATTCCAACCCGACCAAGCTGATCGAGGTGGTCGAGATCGGCAAGCAGCTGCTGATGACCCGCGGCGCGCTGACCACGTTCTCGATCGCCAACGACGTCGCGAAGTACTTTGCGATCATCCCGGCGATGTTCCTCGCGTTCTATCCGCAGCTTCAGGTGCTGAACGTGATGCACCTGGCGAGTCCGCAAAGCGCGATCCTGTCGGCGATCATCTTCAACGCGCTGATCATCATCGCGCTGATTCCCTTGGCGCTGAAGGGCGTCAAGTATCGCGCGGTCGGTGCCGGCGCGCTGCTCGGCCGCAACCTGATGATCTATGGCTTGGGGGGCATCATCATCCCGTTCATCGGCATCAAGGCGATCGACCTCGTCGTCGCCGCTTTGGGCCTGGCTTAACCACAGCGTCATTGCGAGGAGCGAAGCGACGAAGCAACCCATCCATCCGTTATGCCGATCCATGGATTGCTTCGCTTCGCTCGCAATGACGAAGGAGATTTAGGAGACCTGTCATGTTGAAAGAAATCCGCCCCGCCATCCTCGTGCTGGTCCTGCTGACCGCGATCACGGGCCTTGCCTATCCGCTCGCCATCACCGGCATCGCCGGCGTCATCTTCCCGCGCCAGGCGCAAGGCAGCCTGATCGAGCAGGACGGCAAGGTGATCGGCTCCGCCCTGATCGGGCAGGAGTTCAAGGAAGATAAATACTTCCATGGCCGGCCGTCGGCGACGGTCGCGCCCGATCCGAACGACTCCACGAAGACAGTGCCGGCGCCCTACAACGCGGCCAATTCCGGCGGCTCCAACCTCGGCCCGACCAGCAAGGCGCTGAACGACCGGGTCAAGGAGGATGTCGAGAAGCTGAAGGCGGAGAACCCGTCCGCCAGCGTGCCGGTCGATCTTGTGACCACGTCGGGCAGCGGGCTCGATCCGGATATCTCGCCGGACGCCGCGCTGTTCCAGGTGCCGCGGGTCGCCAAAGCGCGCAGCATGTCCGAGGACGCAGTGCGTGAGCTGGTGACGCAGAACACGCAGGGCCGCTTCGCCGGCGTGATCGGCGAGCCCCGTGTTAACGTTCTTGCGCTCAACCTGGCGCTCGACGCGGCAAAGCCAAAATAGGAGAGTAGGCTGCCCCTCGCAGGATGACTATATTGCGGTATGGCCAATCAGCGCGACCCTGACAAACGACCCTCGCCGGATGCGCTGCTGGAGGCGGCGCGCCGGGAGACCGATCGATCGGGACGGCTGAAGATCTTCATCGGCGCCGCCCCCGGCGTCGGCAAGACCTACGAGATGCTCTCGAGCGCCCACGCCCGCCTGAAGGCGGGCGTCGACGTCGTGGTCGGCGTCGTCGAAACCCACGGTCGGGTCGAGACCGAGACGCTGCTCAGGGGTCTCGAGGTGCTGCCGCGGAAGCGGCTGACCTATCGCGACCAGACGCTAGAGGAGATGGACCTCGATGCATTGATCGCGCGGCGGCCGCAGCTCGCGCTGGTCGACGAGCTCGCCCATACCAACGCGCCGGGCAGCCGGCATCCCAAGCGCTATCTCGACGTCGAGGAATTGCTGTCGCACGGCATCGACGTCTATACCGCGATCAACATCCAGCACATCGAGAGCCTCAACGACGTCGTCGCGCAGATCACCCATGTACGGGTGCGCGAGACGGTGCCCGACTCGGTGGTCGATCGCGCCGATGCCATCGAGCTGATCGACCTGACGCCCGACGACCTGATCCAGCGGCTGAAGGAGGGCAAGGTCTATGTGCCCAAGCAGGCCGAGCGGGCGCTGGAACACTATTTCTCGCCCGGCAATCTCACCGCTCTGCGCGAGCTGGCGCTGCGCCGCACGGCCGAGCGGGTCGACGAGCAGCTGCTCAACCACATGCAGGCCAATGCGATTGCCGGACCCTGGGCCGCCGGCGAGCGCATCCTGGTCTGCCTGAGCGAGGATCCGCGCGCGGCCGGCCTCGTGCGCTACACCAAGCGCCTCGCCGACCGGCTGCATGCGCAATGGACCGCGGTCAGCATCGAGACGCGGCGCAGCCTGCAACTTTCCGACGAGCAGCGCGACCGGCTGGCCGACACCATGCGGCTCGCGGAATCGCTCGGCGGCGAGGCGCTGACGCTGCCCGGCGTCGGCCGCCGTATCGCCGACGACGTCATCAATTTCGCCCAGGCCAACAACGTCACCCAGATCATCATCGGCAAGTCCACGCGCTCGCGCTGGTTCGAGCTGACGCATGGGTCCGTGGTGCACGATCTGGTGCGCCGCGCCGGCAATATCAGCGTCAACGTGATCGCCGGCGACGAGCTGCCGGTCGGCAAGGCGGCGGTGCAGACCGCGCAGCGGCAGGAGCCGTTCAATCCGCGGCCCTATCTGATGGCGCTGCTGCTGGCGGCGCTCGGGCTCGGCGCGGCCAAGCTGATCCAGCCGTTCTTCGGCATCGAGAATGTCGACCTGGTCTTCCTCACCGCCGTGGTCGGCGCCGCGGCGCGCTATGGCCTCGGGCCGTCGCTGCTGGCGAGCGTCGCGGCCTCGCTGTGCTACAATTTCTTCTTCCTGCCGCCGGTCTATACCTTCACCATCACTGACCCGACCAATGTCGCGGCGTTCTTCTTCTTCATGCTGATCGCGCTGCTGGTCTCCAACGTCGCGGCGCGGGTGCGCACCCAGGCTGACACCGCGATCAGCCGCGTCCGCACCACCGAATCGCTCTACGCCTTCAGCCGCAAGCTTGCCGGCACCGCGACACTGGACGACGTGCTGTGGGCGACCGCCTACCAGATCGCGCTGATGCTCAAGGTGCGCGTGGTGCTGCTGCTGCCGGAGGACGGCATGCTGACCGTCAAGAGCGGCTATCCGCCGGAGGATCAGCTCGACCAGGCCGATCTTGCCGCCGCCAACTGGGCCTGGGGCAACGACCGCCCGGCCGGCCGCGGCTCGGACACGCTGCCGGGGGGAAAACGGCTGTTCCTGCCGATGCGCACCGGCCGCGGCCCGATCGGGGTGATCGGCATCGACGACGACCGCACCGGGCCCTTGCTGACGCCGGACCAGCGCCGGCTGCTCGATGCGCTGGTCGATCAGGGCGCGCTGGCGATCGAGCGCGTGCTGCTGGTCGAGGACATGGACCGCGTCAAGCGCACGGTGGAATCCGACCGGCTGCGCGGCGCGCTCCTGACCTCGATCTCGCACGATCTCAAGACGCCGCTGGCCTCGGTGCTCGGCTCGGCCTCGGCGCTGCGCGACCTCGGCGCCAACCTGAGCGATGCGCAGAAGCACGATCTGCTCGCCACCGTGATCGACGAGTCCGAGCGGCTGAATCGGTTCATCGCCAATCTGCTCGACATGACCAAGCTGGAATCCGGCGCGATCGTGCCGAACACGGCGCGCCATGATGTCGGCGAGATCGTCGGCAGCGCGCTGCGGCGGGCGAGCAAGATCCTGGTGCATCACCGGGTGTCGCTGGAGCTCGCGGCCGATCTGCCGATGCTGGAGCTCGACGCCGTGCTGTTCGAGCAGGTGCTGTTCAACCTGCTCGACAACGCTGCCAAATACGCCCCGTCGGACACCACGATCTCGATCCGCGGCGCCCGCGATCGCGACACCATCGCGCTGCAGATCCTCGACGAAGGCAACGGCATTCCCGCAGCCGAGCTCGAAAGCGTGTTCGACAAATTCTATCGCGCCGAGAAGGGCGACCATGTTCGCCCCGGAACCGGCCTCGGGCTTGCAATCTCGCGCGGCTTCGTCGAGGCGATGCGCGGCACGATCGCGGCGGCCAACCGCGCCGACCGCAGCGGCGCCGTCATCACCATCCGCCTGCCGATCCCCGCCGACACCAACGCGCTGGACACTGCTGCATGAACGCGACGCCGATCAAGGTCCTGGTCATCGACGACGAGCCGCCGATCCGCAAGCTGCTGCGGATGGGGTTGAGCACGCAGGGCTATGACATCCTCGAGGCATCCAACGGCAAGCTGGCGCTGGAGATGCTGGCCGAGGGGCCGGCGCTGATCATCCTCGACCTCGGTCTGCCCGACATCCAGGGCCACGACCTCCTGCGCATGATCCGCGGCCGCAACGAGAGCGTCCCGATCGTGGTGCTGTCGAGCCGCGGCGACGAGGCCGGCAAGGTGCAGGCGCTCGATCTCGGCGCCGACGATTATCTGACCAAACCGTTCGGCATGGACGAATTGCTGGCGCGGCTGCGCGCGGCGCTACGGCACCAGTTGCAGGTGCAGGGCGAGCGGCCGGTGTTCCGCTCCGGCGATCTCTCGGTCGACCTAGTGCGCCGGATCGTCAAGGTCGGCGACAAAGAGATCAAGCTGTCGCCGAAGGAATATGACCTGTTGCGCGTGCTGGTGCAGCATGCCGGCAAGGTGCTGACCCACCGTTTCCTCTTGAAGGAATTGTGGGACGAACTGACCGACGCGCAATATCTGCGCGTCTATGTGCGCCAGCTCCGCCAGAAGATCGAGGCCGACCCGGAGCGTCCGCAATTCGTGCTGACCGAGACCGGCATCGGCTATCGGCTGCGCGCGGCGGACTAACATGTAGCCCGGATGAGCGAAGCGATATCCGGGGCATCTCCCGCATGTCGCTGCGCTCATGCGGGCTACGTTGGTGCCGTCGCCCGACGACACCAAACGGAACTTTCGCTGCCATCGAGGCTTGTTTTCCGTTAGCGGGAGACAAGCCATGGCAAGGAAATATTCGCGGAAGGCATCGGGCGATGTAGAGCGCGCGATGAAGAAACGCAAGGCCGGCACGCTGCGCAGCGGCCGCTCCAAGAAGAAGGTGAAGAGCCGCAAGCAGGCGATCGCGATCGGCTTGTCCGAGGCACGCGCCAAGGGCAGGAAAGTGCCGAAGAAGTCGTCAAAGAAGAAGACGGCGAAGAAGCGCAAGACTGCCAAGAAGCGGAAGAGCTCGAAGAAGAAGTAGCGGACGAGTTGCATCCATCCGTCATTGCGAGGAGCGTAGCGACGAAGCAATCCATCCCTCCGCGTATGTGGAGAGATGGATTGCTTCGCTGCGCTCGCAAGGACGAGAGATCTCACCCCGCCTTGCGTCGCCGCGCGCTTGACCGGTGCGCCTTCTTGGCGGCGCGGCGATGCGGGGTCGGGCGGCGCGCGGTGGAGCGCGAGCGCCTTGCGCCGCTCTTGCCGCCTTTCAGGCTCTGCTGCAGCGCGTCCATCAGGCTCACGACGTTGCTTGGCTTCTCCTCGCGCTCGGCGGCCTTGATCGGCTTGCCGGCCGCCTTGCGGCGGACCAGGGCCTTCAGCGCGGTCTCGTACTCGTCCTTGAATTTCGACGGATCGAAATGCGCGGCCTTGCTGTCGAGGATATGGCCGGCGAGCTCGATCATGTCCTTCGTGACCTTCGGGCTCCTGATGTCGTCGAAATAATCGTCGGCGTCGCGCAGCTCGTAGGGGTAACGCAAGGTGGTGCCGAGCATGCCCTTGTCGAGCGGCTCGATCGCGATCACATGCTCGCGGTTGGTCAGCACGATCCGCGCCAGCGCGACGCGGTCCTGATCCTTCATGGCGTCGCGGATCACCGCGAACGCGTCGACGCCGGCCTTGCCGTCGGGCCTGATGTAGTAGGGGTGGTCGAGATAGCGCTTGTCGATCTCGCCCTCGGGCACGAAGCTGTCGATGTCGATGGTATGGTTGCTCTCGATCTGGACCGCTTCGAGCTCGTCCTTCTCGATTTCGACATATTTGCCCTTGCTGACCTCGTAGCCGCGGCCCTTCTGGTCGCCCTCGACAACGTCGCCGGTCTCGGTATCGACCATCTGCTGCTTCAACCGGTTGCCGGTCTCCCGGTTGATCATGTGGAAGCGGGTCTTCTCGACCGCGGTCGAGGCCGGGTAGAGCGCCACCGGGCATGACACTAGCGAGAGCTTGAGCGTGCCTTTCCAGTAGGCGCGGGGAGCGGCCATGATCGCCTCCAAACAGCTTGAGTTTGGAACTTGAACGGATACCGTGGGTTTTGGTTCCTGATGGCCGCACGGAGGCGGCGGCCGTCGTTTGCGCCGAGGGTTTGCCGAGGTTTGTTGTGTCGCTGAGAAACCTGTCCACCTATCGCAAGAAGCGCGACTTCGAGAAGACCAACGAGCCGTCGGGCGACGTCAAGGTCGCACCGAGCAAGCAGCGGCGCTTCGTCATCCAGAAGCACGACGCGACGCGGTTGCATTACGATTTGCGGCTCGAATTCGATGGCGTCTTCAAGTCCTGGGCGGTGACGCGCGGGCCCTCGCTCGATCCGCATGACAAGCGGCTGGCGGTGGAGGTCGAGGATCATCCGCTCGACTATGGCGATTTCGAAGGCACCATTCCCGAAGGCCAGTACGGCGGCGGCACGGTGCAGCTGTGGGATCGCGGCACTTGGGAATCGGACGATCCCGAGCGCGGCTTCAAGAAGGGCGACCTGAAGTTCACGCTTGAGGGCGACAAGCTGCACGGCAGCTGGGTGCTGGTGCGGATGAAGGGCGACCGCTTTGGCGGCAAGCGCACCAACTGGCTCCTGATCAAGCACCGCGACGAATATGCCGTTGACGGCAACGGCGAGGAGATCCTCGACGAAGACCGTTCGGTCGCCTCCGGACGCTCGATGGCGCAGATCGCGGCCGGCAAGGGCCGGGCGCCGAAGCCGTTCATGCTGGCCAAGGGCAACGGGAAGGCCAAAGCGGACGCGGTCTGGCAGTCCAACCACGGCATGGCTGCGGACGCGCGCGCCAGGACCAAGGCGCCGGCGCCCAAGGAGCGGCTGAAAGTGACGCGGCAGGCGAAACCGAAGCAGGTATCGGAGATGCCCGATTTCGTCGCGCCGCAGCTCTGCGCCGCGGTGGAGTCTCCACCCAATGGCACGGGCTGGTGCCACGAGATCAAGTTCGACGGTTACCGCGTGCAGCTCCGCGTCGAAGACGGCGAGGCCGTGCTGAAGACGCGCAAGGGGCTCGACTGGACCGCCAAGTTCGGCGCGATCGTGAAGGAGGCGGAGAAGCTGCCCGACGCGCTGATCGATGGCGAGATCGTCGCGCTCGACAAGAACGGCACGCCGCATTTTTCGACGCTGCAGGCCGCGCTCTCCGACGGCAAGACGGATCGGCTGATCTTCTACGCGTTCGACCTGCTGTTCGCCGGCACCGAGGACCTGCGCCCGCTGCCGCTCGCCGAGCGCAAGACGCGGCTGAAGCAATTGCTCGCGGCGCGCAAGGGCAAGAACCCTCTGATCCGCTATGTCGAACATTTCGAGCAGCGCGGCGAGGCGGTGCTGGAATCCGCGCGCAAGCTCGGCCTCGAAGGCATCGTCTCCAAACGGCTCGACGGCGCCTACCGTTCCAGCCGCTCCGACGACTGGACCAAGGCAAAAATCCGCGCCGGCCATGAGGTGGTGCTCGGCGGCTGGAAGACCACCAATGGCAAATTTCGCTCGCTGATGGCGGGCGTCTATCGCGGCGATCATCTGGCGTTTGTCGGCATCGTCGGCACCGGCTTCGGCCAGGACACGGTCCGCCGCATCATGCCGGCACTGAAGGCGGCGGAGGCGGACGAGAACCCGTTCGGCGGCAAGGGCGCGCCGAAGAAGACCCGCGACGTGCACTGGCTCAAGCCGGAGCTGGTCGCCGAGATCGAGTTCGCCGGCTGGACCGACGCCGGCAATATCCGCCAGGCCGCCTTCAAGGGCCTGCGCCAGGACAAGCCGGCGCACGAGGTCGAGGCCGTGCGGCCGGTTGTAACCAAAGTGGTGAAGCCGATGGCCAATGGCGCGGCGAAGAAGGGCACCGGGAAGGCGTCCAGCGAGGTGATGGGTGTCGTCATCTCGCACCCGGACAAGGCGCTGTGGCCCGATGCGGGCGATGGCGAGCCGGTGACCAAGCTCGACCTCGCGAACTATTTCGAGGCGGTCGGCGAATGGATGATCTCCTATCTCAAGGGCCGGCCGTGCTCGATCGTGCGTGCGCCCGACGGCATCAAGGGCGAGACCTTCTTCCAGCGTCATGCGATGGCCGGCACATCAAAACTGCTCAAGCTTGCGAAGGTCTCGGGCGACCGTAAACCCTATTTGCAGATCGACCAGATCGAGGGCCTGGCAGCAGTCGCGCAGCTCGGCGGTCTCGAGCTGCATCCCTGGAATTGCGCGCCCGATGCCTATGACACGCCGGGCCGGCTGGTGTTCGATCTCGATCCCGCGCCCGATGTTGCATTCACCGACGTGATCGACGCCGCCAAGGACATGCGGCAACGGCTGACCGCGGTCGGCCTCGAAAGCTTCTGCAAGACCACCGGCGGCAAAGGTCTGCACGTCGTCACACCGCTGCTCGCAGGCAGCAGGGACAAGGTGACGTGGAAGGAGGCCAAGGGGTTCGCGCAGGCGGTCTGCCAGTGGATGGCGCAGGACGATCCCGAGCGCTATCTGATCAACATGTCCAAGGCCAAGCGCACGGGAAAGATCTTCCTCGACTATTTGCGCAACGACAGGATGTCGACGGCGGTCGCGGTGTTGTCGCCGCGGGCGCGTCCGGGGGCGACAGTGTCGATGCCGCTGACCTGGCCGCAGCTGCGCGGTGATCTCGATCCGAAGAAATTCACGCTGCGCACCGTGCCGGCCTTGCTCGCGAAGACGAAGGCCTGGGATGGCTACGAGGATGCGGCGTCGTCGATCAAGTCGGCGATGAAGAAGCTCGCGGCCAAGTAAGCGCCGTCCAACGAAGCACCACCCGCTTTCGCGGGTGATGCTGGTCGTCGATATCGGCAGGACGCAACGCTACCAAGGGCTACAGTCGTCCCATCAGGAGCAGGATCAGCAGAATCACGACGACCAGGCCGAGCCCGCCGCCGCCGTAATAGCCGGTGCCGTAAAACGGTCCGCCGCCGATGCCGCTGAAGCCGCCAAGCAGCGCAATGACCAGAATGATGAGAATGATCGTTCCAATTGACATCTAGCGTCTCCTCAGCCCCGCGGGCTCGTCTCGTTTCTGCCCTTCGGGAAGGAAAACAACCCGTAACTGTGAAGGTTCCGGAGTTGGCGCTGTGATAAACCTGTGTGGTTCTTCCGTTTGCCTTGGAACAGAACTACATCAACCAAACCCACGGAGGAGTGCATCGCAATGTCGGCGCCGCTGATCGTTTCGATACCCCATAGCCTCGGCCGCGACGAGGCGATGCGCCGCTTGAAAACGGGCCTGTCGCGCGCGACGGCGAACCTGCCGGTCATAAGCGTCGACGAGGAGCGCTGGGACGACAACCGGATGAGCTTTCGTGTCCGGGCGCTGGGGCAGGTCGCGGCCGGGCATGTCGATGTCGAGGATGCCCATGTGCGCGTCGAGGTGACGCTGCCGTGGCTGCTGCAACGGTTCGCCGAGGTCGCGCAGGTGGCGATCCAGAAGCGCGGGAAATTGCTGCTGACCAAGCGCTGACGCAGGACGTCAGGCGTGCGAGCGGGCCGGCCTTGCGGTGCGTTTCGTCCCCGCGACCTTTGTCTTGAGCACGGCAACCGGCAGATTGCCGAACAGTTCCGGGAGCTGAATCCGGGTTGCGCCATCCCTGAGCGCATATCCAGCCGCGTCGATTTCACCCTCAAAAGCTTCGGGGCGCGGCCAGCTGCGGCCGCCCTGCGTGAACGGGGCGAACGATCTTGCCACCGCAACGATCGCCGCCTCGCGGCCATGGCGCCGCGCGAAGGCAATGACGTGATCGCGGTGCGGGCCGCTGACGGCGAGCGGCACGTAGTCGCCGCTGGTGAACACATCGGCCATCTCGTTGCGGAGCCGGAGCAGATGCCGCGTCCATGCGAATTTGAGGCGGCCGTCGCGCCAGTCTTGCGCCAGCGCATCCCAATCCGGCGTCTCCAGTGCTGCGAGCATTCCTGTCCGTTCGGCAAAGTCGACCGGGCGGCGGTTGTCCGGGTCGACCAGCGAAAGATCCCAGCTTTCGGTGCCCTGGTAGAAATCCGGCACGCCCGGCATGGTTGCCTTCAGCGTGATCTGGCTGAGCGAATTCAGCGCGCCGATCAACGCGGTCCGTTGCGCCAGCGTCCCCAGCGCATCGAGGAATTCCGGCGAGGTCTTGCGATCGAGGATTCGCTCGATAAAGGCTTTCACGCCGGCCTCGTAAGGCTGGTGCGGATTGAGCCAGCTGGTTTCCTGCTTGCCCTCGCGCGCCGCCTTCAGCGCGTAGGCCTGGATGCGGGCGGCGAGCGACGCATCATCGGGATCCCAGGCGCCGAGCAGGGCCTGATACAGCATGTATTCGAACGTCGCCGATGGCGCGCGCATCTCGCCGTCGAGCACCAGATGCGGCGCATTCAGCACCTTCCAGCGCGCCACCGCGCTGGTCCATTCGCCGGGGATTTCCGCAAGCGCCATTATGCGGGCGCGGGCGTCCTCGCCGCGCTTGGTGTCGTGGGTCGCGGTCGCCGTCATGCCGTGCGGCCATTCGCGGGCGCGGGCCTGCATCATGGCGTGGAAGGTCTCGGGCGCGATCGCGCTCGCCGCCGGATCGCCGCCAACCTCGTTGAGCGCCAGCAGTCGGTGATAGCGATAGAAGGCGGTATCCTCCAGCGACTTCGCCATCATCGGCCCGGTGAATTGCTGCACTTTCAGCGCGAAGCGCCGGACCCGCGGCGCGCCATGCGGCGGCCGGCCGGGCTGCAAAAGGTCCATGGTCAAGGCATCGCGCAGGAAATCGAAGATACCCTCGTCGGCGGCGAACCAGTCGGCGCGAGCGCGCTCGATGGTCTCGCTGATCAGCGTGCGGTCATGCGCGGCGGGGCCGGAGGCGGTCAGATAGGTGCGATAGACCGGAAAGTGCAGCACATAGAGCTCGAGCGCCTGCCGCAGACTGTCGCCGGAGAAGTCGCGGGTCGAGTAGTGTCCGCTGGCAATGCGCGCAAGCAGCCGCGCCAGCACGGTGAATTCGCTGGTGAGTAGCGTCTCCAGCACGCGTTGCTTGGCCTCGCGCAACACCGGCGTCAGGTTCGGCGACTGGTTGCTGATCTGGCGCCAGATCTCGTTCAGTGGATCGAGGCCGCGACCGTCGACCAGTGCCTGGCTGATCGTGTTCATCCATTCATAGCCGGTGGTGCCGTGAACGCCGCTGAATTTCGGCAGCTTCTCGTCCTCGCCGAGGATCTTCTCGATCACCATGTAGAACGGCCTGGCCTTCGCGCCCTGCGCGGAGCGGATCAGGCGGCGCAGCCGCTGGAAGTACTGCGCGGGATCGCGCAGGCCGTCGATATGGTCGAGCCGCAGGCCCTGCAGCCGGTCTTCGGCGATCAGCCGCTTCACGAGGCTGTGGCTCGCCTCGAAGGTCGCGGCGTCCTCGACCCTGAGGCCGGCCAGCGTGTTGACGTCGAAGAAGCGGCGATAGTTGATGTCGCTGGACGCCAGCCGCCAGTGGCCGAGCTTGTAGTGCTGGCGTTCCAGCAAATGATGCAGGGCCAGCGTCTGGGTCGGGCGGTCCTCGCCGGCGCGATAGGCATCGAGGCCGCGTGCGATGATGTCGGCGCCGCCCTCGATCGCCTTGATCGCCGCCTTCAGCGCCGGCGCTTCGACGCGGTTGGGGCGACGCAGCGCCCGGTATTGCGCGGCGAGCTCGAGCATCGCGCGTCCGGTCGGGCTGTCTTCGGCCGCGGCCTCGCGGACGATGGTGCGCAGCACCTCGCCATAGCGCTCCGGCGCGATCGGCAGGCGGTGCTCGAAATACCAGGCCGAGAAGCTGCCCTCGTTCGCGTCATAGCGCAGCTCGATGTCGCCGCGCTCCAGCGCCTGGCCATAGGACGAGCCGAGGATCGGCAACAGCACGCCGCCGCGCGCGCGATAGGGCAGCTGGTCCCAGTCGATGTCGAAGGAGACCGCGTGCGGCGACGCCGGTCCCCATTCCAGCACATCGAGCCACCACGGATTGTCGGCGAAGTGAACGCCGACATGGTTCGGCACGAAATCCAGGATCAGGCCGAGATCATGGCGCTTCAATGCGTCGCTCAGCCGCGCAAAGCCCTCCTCGCCGCCGAGCTCCGGATTGAATTTGGTGTGGTCGACGACGTCATAGCCGTGGGTCGAGCCCTTGCGCGCCTTCATGAAGGGCGACGCATAGACATGGCTGATGCCGAGCGCCTTCAGATACGGCGCCACGCCGGCGGCGGCATCGAAGTCGAAATCGGCAGTGAGTTGCAGACGGTAGGTTGCGATCGGGATCGCCGGAGGCATTGTGCTATCCGATGTGCCAGCGCACCGCCCAGCCGGGGAGGTCGCTCGACAACGCGCCGCCCCAGATCGCAGTTCCCTTCGGCTCCGGTCCATCGGGGATGTCGCGAGCGGACAAATTGGCGGTCAGCCGCAGCGTGCTGCCGTCGCCCATCTGCCAATGCGCCGTCAACAGGTCGCCAGCCACGATGGCATCGCCGAAACGGCACCCTTTGAGCCGGGGCATGATCTCCTGCCGGCGAACGGCGAGCAGGTCGCGCACCAGCGCAAGCCGCGCGCGCGCCGGATCATGGCCGAGCGCCGCCCAGTCGAGCACGGCCGATCGCACCGTTTCGTCGGCAAGCGGGTCGGGAATGTCGTTGCCATATTTGGCATAGGCCCAGGCGAACTCCTTGCGCCGTCCGGCGCGGACGGCATTGGCGAGGTCGCCCTTGAAATCGCAGAAGAACGGGAAGGGCGTCGTCGCGCCCCATTCCTCGCCCATGAACAGCATCGGCGTGGTCGGCGCGATCAGCGTCACCGCCAGCGCCGCCGCGACCGCCGCCGGCCGGGCAATGCTGACGAGACGATCGCCGAGCGGCCGGTTGCCGATCTGGTCGTGGTTCTGCAGGAAGTTGATGAAGCAGGTCGGCGACAGCATGCCGCTCGGCTCGCCGCGGGCCTTGCCGCCCCAGAACTCCGAGACTTCGCCCTGGTAGATGTAGCCGGACGACAGCGCGCGTGCGAGGTCCTGCTTCGGCGCCCGGTAGTCGCCATAATAGCCCTGCGTCTCGCCGGTCAGCAGCACGTGCCAGGCGTGATGATAGTCGTCGTTCCATTGGCCGCGGAATTTGCCGTGCGGCGGATTCTCGGCGGCATCGAGCAGGCTTGCAATGTTGTCGCCGTTTTCGAGCACGAGGTTGATATAGCGGCCGGTCTCGGTGGCGAGCTTGCCGGCGGCATTGCTGAAGTCATGGAGCACCGAGACTTCGCCGGCTTCGACGATGGTGTTGACCGCATCGAACCGCAGCCCGTCGAAGCGATAGTCGCGCAGCCAGCTCACCACGCTGCCGATCGCAAACGCACGCACCTCGGGCACGCGATAGTCGATCGCGCTGCCCCACGGCGTGTGCGCGTCACTGAAGAAGGACGGCGCATAGCGGCCGAGATAATTCCCCTCGGGGCCGAAATGGTTATAGACCACGTCGAGCATCACCATCAGCCCGCGCAGATGCGCTTCGTCGATCAGGGTCTTCAGGTCCTCGGGCCGGCCGTAGGCGCTGTCGGGCGCGTACCACAGCACGCCGTCATAGCCCCAGTTGCGCTTCCCGGCGAAATCCGCCAGCGGCATCAGCTCGAGCGCGGTGATGCCGGTCGCCACGAGATGATCGAGCTTGTCGATCATGGCGCGATAGGTGCCCTCTCGGGTGAAGGTGCCGACATGGGCCTCGAGGACGACGGCCTCATGCCAGGGGCGTCCGCGCCAGTCCGTCGCGCGCCACTTGAAGGCGGCGTGGTCGACCACATCGCTCGGGCCGAACACGTCGTCCGGCTGGAATGCGGAGGCGGGATCCGGCACATCGACTTCGTCATCGATGCGGAATTTGTAACGCGTGCCGGCGCGCGCGCCCGGGACCTCGGCGACGTACCAGCCGGCTGCATCGCGCGTGAGCGGATGCGGGTTGTCGAGCAGGAGGTCGACGCGCTTGGCCGCCGGCGCCCAGAGCCGGAAGCGCGTGCCGTCAGGTGTCAGCTCGGCGCCGAAATGTTGTCTGTTCATGTGGAGCCTGCAAATGCCAGCACCGAGCGCGGCGGTGCCCTGGTATCGGCGCCGGATGCGAATTGCTCAGCCGTTTGCTCGGCCTTGGTCGTGTTCAAGACCTGCCGCCAGCTCCTGTATTCCGCCATCCTCGGCATCCTGAACACGATCTCCTGCGGTGCGGCATTGAGCACGATAAAGATCGGCGCCTGTCCTGGTTCCATCGGCCCCAGCACATAGGCGAGGAATCGGCTCTCGGGGAATTTCCAGTCGGATTCCTTCATCTCTTCGGCCGCGGGCGTCAGCCAGAGCACGCCGTAGCTGCCGTCGGTGCGGCGGCCGTCGAGCCAGCGCTGGCAGCGGATTTGGCCGAAGCGCTGGCGCAGTGCGGTGAGGTGGCTGATGAAATCGATGGCGTCGTCGTCCGTGCCGAGGTTCTCCCAGCCGATCCAGCCGGTCTCGTTGTCCTGGCAATAGGCGTTGTTGTTGCCACCTTGCGTGTTCGCGACCTCGTCGCCGGCGAGGATCAGCGGCGTGCCCTGTGCGAGCAGCAGGCAGGCCAGCGCATTCTTCCGCAGCTGGCGGCGCAGCGCGATGATGGCAGGATCGTCGGTCGGGCCCTCATGGCCGCAATTGTTGCTGTGATTGTCGTTGGAGCCGTCGCGATTGTCCTCGCCGTTGGCCTCGTTGTGCTTCTCGTTGTAGCTGAAGAGATCGGCGAGCGTGAAACCGTCATGCACCGTGATGTGGTTGACGCTGGCGCGGGTCGCGCGGTTGTCGTGGTGAAACAAATCCGACGACGCGGTCATGCGGCCCGAGATGTCGCCGATCAGGCTGCCTTCGCCGCTCCAGTAGCGCCGCATCGCGCTGCGATAGCGGTCATTCCATTCCGACCATTGCGATGGAAACGCACCGACCTGGTAGCCGCCGAGACCGAGGTCCCAGGGCTCGGCGACCATCTTGGCGGTTGCCAGCACCGGGTCCTGGCGGATCGCGGTGAGGAAGGGGTGGTTGCGATCGAACCCGTTCGGCCCGCGCGCCAGCGTGGTGGCGAGATCGAAGCGGAAGCCGTCGACATGGCAGACCTCGACCCAGTAGCGCAGCGAATCCATTACCATCTGCAGCACGCGCGGATGGGTGAGGTTGACCGAGCTGCCGCAGCCGGTGAAGTCGTCGTAGAAGCGCGGGTTCTCGCGGTTCAGCCAGTAATAGGAGGCATTGTCGATGCCGCGGAAGCACAGCGTCGGGCCCATATGGTTGCCCTCGGCGGTGTGGTTATAGACGACGTCGAGCAACACCTCGATGCCGGCATCGTGCAGCCGCGCCACCGTGGTGCGGAAGGAATCGAGCGCATTGTCCTGGGCGTAGCGCGCCTCCGGCGCGAAGAAGGCGATGGTGTTGTAGCCCCAGTAGTTCGCCAGCTTCTTCTCGACCAGGATACGGTCGTCGATCAGGCCGTGGATCGGCAACAGCTCGATGGTGGTGACGCCGAGCCGCTTGAGGTGGGCGATCATCGCCGGTGACGACAGGCCGCCATAGGTGCCGCGCAGGTTCGGCGGCACGTCCTCGCGCTTCTGCGTCAGGCCCTTGACGTGGGCCTCGTAGATGATGGTGTCTTCCCAGGGGATATGCGGCCGGATCTCGCGGCGGCCCCAGTTGAAGGTCTCGTCGACCACGACCGCCTTCGGCATGCCGCGGGCATTGTCGCGCCGGTCGAACGAAAGGTCCTCGCGCGCGCTGCCGGTGCGGTAGGCGAAATGCGCATCGCTCCATACCAGCCGGCCGGCGAGCCGCTTGGCGTAGGGGTCGAGCAGCAGCTTGTTGGCGTTGAAGCGATGGCCGCGCTCCGGCGCGTAGGGCCCGTAGACGCGATAGCCGTAGAGCTGGCCCGGCGAGACGTCGTTGAGATAGCAGTGCCAGACGTCTTCGGTGCGCTCCGGCATCTCGATCCGCTCGAGCTCGCGGCGACCCTGGCCGTCGAACAGGCACAGCTCCACCTTCTCCGCGTTCGCCGAGAACAGCGCAAAATTGGTGCCTCTGCCGTCCCAGCTTGCACCGAGCCGTGCGGACGTACCCCCGGTCAGTCGCATCAATCAGCTTTCCGGTACGAGGAAGATCGCAGCCAGCGGCGGAATGGTCAGGCTCAGCTCGGGCGTGGCGTCCTCCGATGCGCGCACCTCGCCGACATTGCCGACATTGGTGCCGCCGTAATGCGCGGAATCCGAGTTGAACACCTCGTGCCACTTGCCCGCGAACGGCACCGGGACGCGATAGTTGCGGTAGACGTTGGGTGAGAAGTTCGCGATCACGAGGCAGCGTGCGCGCTCGGCATTGCCCTTGCGGATCCAGGCAAACACGTTGTTGTTGGCATCGTCGGTGATGACCCATTCGAAGCCGGCCTGGTCGCAGTCGAGCTCGTGCAGCGCCGGCAGCGCGCGATAGAGCCGATTGAGGTCGCGGACCAGGTTCTGGATGCCGCTGTGCCTCGGCTGTTGCAGCAGATGCCAATCGATCGAGTAGTCGTGATTCCACTCGCGTTCCTGGCCGAACTCGCAGCCCATGAACATCAGCTTCTTGCCGGGGTGGCCGAACATGAAGCTGTAATAGGCGCGCAAATTGGCAAAGCGCTGCCAGTCGTCGCCGGGCATGCGGCCGAGGATCGAGCGCTTGCCGTGCACCACCTCGTCGTGGGACAGCGGCAGGATGAAATTCTCCGAGAAGGCGTAGTGCAGGCCGAACAGGATGTCGCCGTGATGGTATTTGCGGTGGATGGGATCCTTGCCGATATATTTCAGCGTGTCGTGCATCCAGCCCATGTTCCACTTGTAGCCGAAGCCGAGCCCGCCATACTCGACGGGACGCGACACCTGCGGCCATGCGGTGGATTCTTCCGCCGCCGTCGTCGCCTGCGGAAAATGCGCGAACAATTCGGTGTTGAAGCGGCGCAGGAAGTCGATCGCCTCGATGTTCTCCCGGCCGCCATATTTGTTCGGAATCCAGCCACCGGCGGGACGGCTGTAGTCGAGATAGAGCATGGAGGCGACGGCATCGACGCGCAGCCCGTCGATGCCGTAGCGATCGAGCCAGAACAGTGCGTTCGACACCAGGAAGTTGGTGATCTCGGTGCGCCCGTAATTGTAGATCAGCGTGCCCCAGTCGAGGTGACGGCCCTGCAGCGGATTGGCGTGCTCGTAGAGCGCGGTGCCGTCGAAATTGCCGAGCCCGTGCGGATCATCGGGGAAATGCCCGGGCACCCAGTCGAGCAGCACGGCGAGCCCTGCGCCGTGGCAGGCGTCGATCAGCGCGGCGAAATCGTCCGGCGAGCCGAAGCGGCTGGTCGGTGCGAACATGCCCGTCGGCTGGTAGCCCCAGGAGCCGTCGAACGGATGCTCTGATATCGGCAGGAATTCGACGTGGGTAAAGCCCATGTCGCTGGCATAGGCCGGCAGCTGCTCCGCCATCTCGCGATAGGTCAGCCACTCGTTGCGCCCCTTGCGCCGCCACGATCCGAGATGGACCTCGTAGATCGACATCGGCGAGCTCAGCGCGTTGACGCGATCCGGCGCCGGGCGCGGATGCGGGATCTTGCGCTCGTCGATCACGATCGAGGCGGTCTTCGGGCGCACCTCGGCGGCGAACGCCAGGGGATCGGACTTCAGCGGCAGATGCTGGCCGTTGCGCCCGATGATCTCGAACTTGTAGTGGTCGCCGACCCTTGCACGCGGGATGAACAGTTCCCAGTAGCCCGGGCCGCGCACGCGCATCGGATGCCGCCGTCCGTCCCAGAAATTGAAGTCGCCGACCACGCTGACCCGGCGCGCATTCGGCGCCAGCACCACGAAGCCGATGCCGTCGACGCCGTCGAGCGTCATCGGATGCGCGCCGAGCGTGTCGTAGACGCGCTGATGCGTGCCTTCGCCGAGCAGATAGAGATCGAAATCGCTCAGGATCGGCGGAAAGCGGTAGGCATCCTCCAGCTCGACGACGTTGTCGCCGAAACGGGCGCGGAGCTGGTAGCGCGTCGAGCCGTTCGGCAGGGGGCCTGCGAACAGGCCGGCGTCATGGATCCGCGCCAGCTGTGCGGTCTCGCCATGCTCGCCGATCGCCTCGACATTGCTGGCATCGGGCAGGAAGGCGCGCACGACGTTGCGGTCCCCCTCGGGGTGAAGCCCGAGATAGTGGAAGGGGTCGGAGTGGCGGCCCTCGATGATGGCATAGGCCTCGGCGGGCAGTTTGCTCATGCAACCTCATGCGGCTGTTGCGCCAGGATCCTCAGCAGGCCGGTGAGCGGCACCCGCAGCCAATCCGGCCGGTTGGCCAGCTCATACTCGATCTCATAGAAGGCTTTCTCAAGCAGGAAAAAACTGAGCAGGCGGTCGGCCGTCTTGGCGTCGGCGGGCCACAGCCGCTGGCCGGCCACCGTCTCGCGATAGGCCGCCAGCAGGGTATCCGCGGCCTGGTCGCGCCATTCGGCCAAGGCGAGGCTCAGCCGGCCGCTCTCGTCGGGGGAGACCTTGAGCGTGCGTTCCAGCGCGGCGGTCGCCGCATAGTCGATCGAACGGATCAGGCCGGCGACGTCGCGCGCCGGCGGTGCCTTGCGCCGCCGCTCGGCGATGGTGCGGCCCGGTCCGCCGTCGAAATCGATGATGAAGACGTCGTCCTTGACCACCAGCAACTGACCGAGATGCAGGTCGCCGTGATGGCGGATATTGAACCCGTCGGTTTCGCGCGGCAGCAGCGCCTTGAGCCGCTCCGGCAGCGTGTCGTGCTGGGCCTGCAACTGATCGGCCAGCAGCCGGTCGGCCTCCCTCAGTGAGCCGCGCCGCTGCTTCAGCGTATCGAACACGCGCTCGGCCCGCGCCATGATCTCGTCGGCCCAGCGCTGCAGGTCGTCGGGCTTGGTCGGCTCGGGCGCGAAGTCCGGCAGGTCGCGGTTGCTGGCGAGCGCCAGATGCAGCTCGGCCAGCCGCTTTCCGCTATGCGACATGTGGCGCAGATAGGTGGCCTGGTCGCCGTTCTCCACGGGGTGCTCGCTCACTGTCAGCAGGCGCTGCCGTTCGACCAGGCGGTCGAGGTGTGCGCCTGCGATGGTCCAGAGGTCGCCCTGGTTGACGACCATCGCATGCAGGACGGCGATGGCGCTGCGCTTGTCGCCCTCGATCAGCTCGGCGGTGCCGAGCAAGGCAGGGGTGTTCGGAAAGTTGACCACCTCGGTGAGGAAGCGGCCCATCTCGATCTCCGGATTGATGCCGACCTCGAGCTTGCGATAGATCTTGGTGACATATTCGTTGTCGACCAGCGCGGTCGAATGCGGCTGGTCGTTCTCGAACACCCGGATACGCTCGGGCTGCCGCACCGGCCGGTCGGAGAAGCGGCTGGTCGGCCGGAATTCGAGCTTGAGGCCTTGCTCGCCTTCGTCGACCGTGAGGTTTTCCCGCAGGTTGCGCAGGAACAAGCCGGTGAAGATCTGGTCGGTGGCAACGTCGAGCAGCGTGCCCTCGCGCGCGCCCTGGCGTATCGCGGCGAAGGCGCGCGGGTTGTAGCGCTCGCGGTCGAAGCGCACCCACTCGATCTGCATCGGCAGCACGTAGCGGCTGGTGGTGCCGCGCTGCGTGGTCTCGAAGAAGGCGAGCCACGGCCGGTTGTCGCCGATGTCGCAGAACGGGATCGCGGAGACCAGCACCGGCTGGATCGCGCTCGCCGATCGTTCCGGATACCAGCGCGTGCGGGCGAGATGACCGGGCAGCACGTCGTGCTCGAACACGCCGCGGGTGCGCGCCAGTGACATCCAGGTCGAATTCAGCGGCACCACCAGCGTCTCGAATTCCGGCACCGCGCGCGGCGTCACCGGCTCGGATTTGTCGCGCTCCTGCAGCTGGAACCAGTAGAAGCCGTACGGCGCGAGCGTGATCATGTAGGGCAGCTCGCCGATAGCCGGGAAGCGCGTGCGGCCGAGCATCTCGAGCGGAATGCGGTCCTTGAAGGCGGAGAGGTCGAGCTCGGTGGCCTGCGCCGACCGCGACAGATTGGCGATGCACAGGATCGCCTCACCCTGGTACTGGCGCACATAGGCCAGCACCGAGCGGTTCTCCGGGCGGATGAAGGTCATGGTGCCGCGCCCGAAGGCAAGCGTCGACTTGCGTACCGCGATCAGCCGCTTGGTCGCCGACAGCAGCGACGACAGGCTGCGTGACTGCGCCTCGACATTGACGGATTCATAGCCGTAGACCGGGTCCATGATCATCGGCGCGTAGAGCCGCGCCGGGTCGGCGCGCGAGAAGCCGCCGTTGCGGTCCGGCGACCACTGCATTGGCGTCCGCACGCCGTTGCGATCGCCGAGATAGATGTTGTCGCCCATGCCGATCTCGTCGCCGTAATAGATGATCGGCGTGCCCGGGAACGACAGCAGCAGTGAGTTCATCAGCTCGATCTTGCGCCGGTCGTTGTCCATCAGCGGCGCAAGGCGGCGGCGGATGCCGACATTGATGCGGGCGCGCGGATCGTTGGCGTACGTCGACCACAGATAGTCGCGCTCGACGTCGGTGACCATTTCCAGCGTCAGCTCGTCGTGATTGCGCAGGAACAGCGCCCACTGCGCAGCGGCGGGAATGTCGGGCGTCTGCCGCAGGATGTCGGTGATCGGAAAGCGGTCTTCCTGGGCGATCGCCATGTAGATGCGCGGCATCAGCGGGAAGTGATAGGCCATGTGGCATTCGTCGCCATGGCCGAAATATTCCTGCACGTCCTCCGGCCATTGATTGGCTTCGGCCAGCAGGATCTTGCCCTTGGCATAGGCGTCGAGCTCCTGGCGCAGCCGCTTGATGATGGCATGCGTCTCCGGCAGGTTCTCGTTGTTGGTGCCGTCGCGCTCGCACAGATAGGGAATGGCGTCGAGCCGGAAACCGTCGACGCCGGTGTCGAGCCAGCGCTTCATCACCTGCACGATGGCGCGCACCACGCGCGGATTGTCGAAATTCAGGTCCGGCTGGTGCGAGAAGAAGCGGTGCCAGTAGAACTGGCCGGCCTCCGGATCCCAGGTCCAGTTCGACTTCTCCGTATCGGTAAAAATAATCCTTGTATCGAGGTATTTCTGGTCGGTGTCGCTCCAGACGTACCAGCTGCGCGCGCTCGAATTCGGCGGGCTGCGGCGCGCGCGCTTGAACCACGCATGCTGGTCCGAGGTGTGGTTGACGACCAGCTCGGTGATGACGCGCAGGCCGCGCTTCTTGGCCTCCTGGATGAAGCGCTTGAAGTCCTTCATCGTCCCGAAATCGGGATTGATGTCGCCGTAGTCGCCGATGTCGTAGCCGTCGTCGCGGCCGGGCGAGGGATAGAACGGCAACAGCCACAGCGCGGTGACGCCGAGCTCCTGCAGATAGCCGAGTTTCTCCGTCAGCCCCGCGAAGTCGCCGATGCCGTCATTGTTGCTGTCGGCAAATGCCTTGACATGCAGCTGGTAAATGATCGCGTCCTTGTACCACAGCTGGTCCGCAGTCTCGGTTGCGACCTTCTCCTGGGTATTGACGGAGGAGAATACGTTCATGACGGCTCCTTCAGGCGACACAGCGCAGCAGCAACGCGGGATCGCGCGCAGGATCTATACGTAGACGGATGCCTCCCCATTCGAGCGCGTGGCGCTCTCCGGTGACAAGGTCTTCCACTGCCGAGACGGGGCGGCGGGCATCGCCACGGCCGACCATGACGTCGCCGAGCGGCAGCCAGACCTCACGCAACTCGGCTGATAATGCAATCGCGGCCGCGATCACATTGCCCTGATCGACGGCCTCCTTGATGAAGCCGATCACGCCACCGTCATCGACACTGATAAAGCGCAAATTGGCGAATTGTTGCAGGGCCGGATTGCCGCGTCTGATCCGGTTGAGAGCTGCGATATAGGGCTTGATGTTCCCCGGCTGCTCCCAGTTGCGAACCCTGATCTCGTACTTCTCGGAGTTGAGATATTCCTCGCGGCCGGGGACCGGCGTGTGCTCGAGCAATTCGAAGCCGCTGTAGATGCCATAGCTGCTTGAAAGCGTCGCGGCCAGCGCGAGACGCGACTTGAACATCCAGGATTCGCCGCTTTGCAGGTGGAAGGGCAGGATGTCCGGTGTGTTGACGAAGAAATTCGGCCGAAAGAAGTCACGCTCGGGATAGGAGGTCAACTCGCCGAGATATTGTTCGAGCTCGAAGCGCTGCGTCCGCCAGGTGAAATAGCTGTAGGACTGTGTGAAGCCGAGCTTGGCGAGGCCCTTCATCAGTTTCGGGCGCGCGAAGGCTTCCGCAAGGAACAGCACGTCCGCGTCGCGGTCCCGCACCTCGCGGATCAGCCACTCCCAGAACGCCAGCGGCTTGGTGTGCGGATTGTCGACAAGGAAGATCCTGACGCCCTGTTCGACCCAGAACAGCACGACGTCGCGCAGTGCGCGCCACAGGGCGCCGGCGTCTTCGGACCCGAAATCCGGGTTCACGATATCATCCCAGCGCTGCGGGGGATGCTCGGCGGTGCGCATCGATCCGTCCGGGCGCCGCTTGAACCACTCTGGATGTTCGTTCAGCCAGGGATGATCGGGGGAGCACTGCACGGCGAAATCGAGCGCGACCTCGAGGCCATGCGCCTGGCTTGCCGCCACGAAGGCGCGGACGTCGTCGAGCGTGCCGAGTTCCGGATGCACGGCGTCGTGGCCGCCCTCGGCTGCGCCGATCGCATAGGGGCTGCCGGGATCGCCCGTCTGTGCGATCGCGGCATTGTTGCGGCCCTTGCGGTGCTGCCGGCCGATCGGGTGGATCGGCGCGAGCAGGACGACGTCAAAGCCCATCGCGGCGATGTCGGGAAGCCGCGCGATGCAGTCGTTGAAGGTTGCATGCATGCCCGGTGTCTTGCCCTGGCTGCGCGGAAACATCTGGTACCATGCGCCGCTGCGCGCCTGCGGGCGGTCCGCGGTCAGCGGGTAGAGCTGCGATCGCATCAGATCGCGCCGAAACTGGCTGCCGGCCATCGCCTCCCGCAATTCGGGCGCGAGCAGCGCACCTGGTTCGCCGGTCTGCAGAAAGATTTCGCACTGCCTGATGATGACGGCCGCCGCCGCCGGGCTGCCGGCCTGCGCCTGGGTCAGCATGCCCGCGCCTTCGAGCGCGTCCAGCGTGTGATCGCCGCCGTCGCGCGGCGTCTGCTCGAAACGATGCCGCCAGCTGGCGAATTCATCGGTCCAGGCCTCGATCGCGAAGGCGTAGCGGCCGGGCCGGTCGGGCACGAAAGCGCCGCCCCAGCGGTCGTCGCTGTGCGCCGTCATCGGCGCGACCTGCCATTCGCTGTCGCCCTCGCGCCGCCACACCAATGCCGCCGATATCACGTCATGTCCGGCACGGTAGATGTCGGCCCACACTTCGACAGGTTCGCCCACAATGCGCTTGACCGGAAAGCGGCCTCCATCAACCGACGGATAGACATCGGTGATATGAAAAGTGCCATGGGCACTCTCGACAGGCCGGAGGGTTTTGTTCACGGTGATGCCGCCATTAAAAATGCAAATGACGTCCCGGCGCCGGGAAGGAGGCGCGCCAGACCCATATAGAAAGCCGCTCGCCGGGCAATGGTTCCCGGTGGGAACGCCGGATAGGGTAGAGCGTTGAACATCAACTATCCCTTTCCCGTATCTGTACAATTTAGCAACGATCCACCTACCGTTGCGAGCAGGCAGCGTGCCGAATGGACCTTTACGCCAAAGCCCAGACCCTGGGAATCCAGACCGAGTATATCGATGGCAGCGGTCACCGCCGTGTGACAACCCCCGAGGCGCTCACGGTGATCCTCGATGCGCTGCCGCCGCAGGCGCCCCGTCGGATCATCGCCGATCCCGTGGTGGTCAGAGGCGGCCAGGCTGCGCAAACGCAGCTCTCGGAAGCTGCCCGGCTTCCGGTGCAATGGAAGCTTGCGAATGGCACCGGGGTGCTCGCGCAGGGCGAGGCGCGTGAGCGCAGTGTGACGTGGCCGTCAGGTCTGCCCGAAGGCGTGCACCGGTTGCAGCTATCGGACGCATCTGGCAGCGAGGAGCTGCCGCTGCTGGTGGCGCCGCACGGCGCCTTCGGCGGCGAGTTCGACCGCTGCTGGGTGATCGCGGTGCAACTCTACGGCGTGCGGTCCGCGCGCAACTGGGGCATCGGTGACTTCACCGACCTGCAGCACCTGCTCGAATTCGCCCACCGGCTCGGCGCCGACGGCGTCGGGCTCAATCCGCTGCATGCGCTGTTCGACGATCGGCCCGGCGATTGCAGCCCGTACTCGCCGAACAGCCGGCTGTTCCTCAATGCGCTTTACATCGACGTCGAGCAGATTCCCGAATTCCGCGTCGATGCCGAGACTAAGGCCGCGCTGGCACCGCTCCGCAGCCACGACATGGTCGACTATGTCGGCGTCGCGGCGCAGAAATGGCCCGCGTTGCGCGCGGCGTTCGCGGCCTTCAAGGCCAACCCGGGCCTCGGCCGCTGGCAGGATTTCGAGGCCTATCGCAACGAGCAGGGCACGCTGCTGTCGCGCTTCGCCTGCTTCGAGGTGATGCGGCACAAATTCAACACGCCGTGGTGGGAATGGCCGGACGAATGGCGGCAGCCGAGCGACGCAGCTTGTGCAAAATTGCGCCGCTCGCGCGACTCTGCCGCCGAGGTCGAGTTCTTCGAATTCGTGCAATGGACCGCGGACCGTCAACTCGGCGCCTGCCAGGCGCTGGCGCACAAGCGCGGCATGCGGGTCGGGCTTTATCTCGACGTCGCCGTCGGCGTGCAGTCGGACGGGTTCGACGCCTGGAATGAGCAGATCGCGATCTCGCGCCATCTCGGCGTCGGCGCGCCGCCTGACCCGCTCAACACGGCGGGCCAGGACTGGGGGCTTGCCGGCTTCAACGCCGCGGGCCTTGAACAGCGCTCGTTCGAGCCGTTCAGGCAGATGCTGCGCGCCTCGATGCACCACGCCGGCGCAATCAGGCTCGACCACGCGTTCGGGCTGAAGCGGCTCTATCTGGTACCGCGCGGCTTCGGCCCGGCCAATGGCGCCTATGTGCTGATGCCGTTCGAGGCGCTGCTGGCGGCGACCGCGCAGGAGAGCGTGGCGAGCCGCTGCGTCGTGATCGGCGAGGACCTCGGCACCGTACCTCCCGGGTTCCGCGAGCAGATGAACGGCTGGGGCATCTGGTCCTATCTCGTGATGATGTTCGAGACCGACGACCAGGGCGTCTTCCGCAACGCCGACTACTATTTGCCGAATGCGCTGGTGACATTCAACACCCACGACCTCTCGACCTATGCGGGCTGGCGCTCGTTCAGCGACCTCAGGACCAAGCGTGCGCTCGGGATCGATCCCGGCGAGACCGACGAGGGGCGCTGGCACGCGCTCGGCCAGCTCGACGACGTGCTGCGCCGGCACGACATCCACGCGAACGATTTCTATTCGGTGGCGAGCTTCCTGGCACGGACGCGGTCGCGGATGATGGCGGTGTCGATGGAGGACCTGCTCGGCATTGTCGAGCAGCCGAACATCCCCGGCACCGTCTACGAGCATCCGAACTGGAAGCGGCGGCTCCCGGTCTCGATCGAGCATCTCGCGTCGGCGATCGACGTCGACGCCCTCAAGCGCGCGACCCGCGAGCGCTCGCACACCGGGTAACGCGGAGCGCGGCGCGTGGCCTCTCGTATCGAAGACTATGGGCTGATCGGAGATTGCGAGACCGCCGCGCTGGTCGGCCGCGACGGCTCGATCGACTGGCTGTGTTGGCCGGCGTTCGATTCCGACCCCTGCTTCGCGGCGCTGCTTGGCACGTCGAGGAACGGTCGCTGGCTGCTGGCGCCCACAGGCGAGATCAAGCAGACCTCGCGGCGCTACTGGGACGATACGCTGATCCTGGAGACCCGGTTCGAGGTGGAAGGCGGCGCGGTCGCGCTGATCGACTTCATGCCGCCGCGCGGCAACGCCTCCGATGTGGTCCGCCTCGTTCGCGGCATCAGCGGCCGCGTCAAGATGCGCATGGAGCTGGTGATCCGCTTCGGCTTCGGGGTCGATGTCCCATGGGTGCGGAAGAATCCGGATGGCGACGGGCTTCTGGCGATCAGCGGGCAGGACATGACCGTGCTGCGCACACCGGTCGAAACCCGCGGCAAGGATCTGACCACGATCGCCGATTTCGAGGTCGGCGAAGGCGACACCGTGCCGTTCGTCCTGACCTATGGACCGTCTTATCACCCGGTGCCGGAGGCGATCGACCCTGAGGCTGCGCTGAAGGACACCGAGGAATACTGGCGGGAATGGTGCAGCCGTTCGACCTATGACGGCAGCTATCAACGCGCCCTCGTGATGCGCTCGCTGATCACGCTGAAGGCGCTGACCTTCAGGCCGACCGGCGGCATCGTCGCGGCACCCACCACGTCGTTGCCGGAAAAGCTCGGTGGCGCGCGCAATTGGGACTACCGGTTCTGCTGGCTGCGCGACGCCACCTTTACGCTGCTGGCCCTGATGAATTCGGGCTACACCGAGGAAGCGGCGGCCTGGCACAACTGGCTGCTGCGGGCCGCAGCCGGCGCGCCGGCCAACATGCAGATCATGTACGGCATCCTGGGCCAGCGACGCCTCCTGGAATGGGAGGCAGGGTGGCTGTCCGGCTATGAAGGGGCGCAGCCGGTACGCGCCGGCAACGCCGCGCACGCGCAACTTCAGCTCGACGTCTATGGCGAGCTGATCGACGCCTTCCATCAGTCCCGCATGGCCAAGCTGAAGCTCGACGAAGAGAACTGGTCGCTCGAGTGCACCGTCGTCACCCATCTCGCCGATGTCTGGGATCAGCCGGATCACGGCATCTGGGAACGCCGCGGCACTCCCAGACACTATGTGTTCTCCAAGGTGATGTGCTGGGTCGCCTTCGACCGCGCCATCAAGAGCGCGGAGCGGTTCGGCTTCAAGGGGCCGCTCGTCAAATGGCGGGTGCTGCGCGAGGCCATTCATCGCGACGTCTGCCAACGCGGCTTCGATCCCGGCCTCAACAGTTTCGTCGAGAGCTATGGCTCAAAGTTGCTCGACGCCAGCCTGCTGCTGCTGCCGTCGGTCGGCTTCCTGCCGTCGGGCGATCCGCGCATCCGCGGCACGATCGACGCGGTCGAACGGCACATGATGCGCGACGGCTTCGTGCTGCGGCACGATCCGCGCGAGGTGTCCGATGAGGTCCAGCCGATCGAGGGCGCGTTCCTGGCCTGCAGCCTGTGGCTTGCCGACGCTCATGTGCTGGCGGGAGATGTCGACAAGGCGCAAACCATGTTCGACCGCGTCGTCGCGGTCGCCAACGATCTCGGATTGCTGGCGGAGGAGTTCGATTCCGGTGCCGGCCGGCAGACCGGCAATTTCCCGCAGGCGCTGACCCATATCGCGTTGATCAACACCGCGCACAATCTCAGCGCCGCCAGGGCCGACGCCGAGAAGCCTGCGGTGCAGCGTTCGACTTAAACCACCGCGGCGATGCCGCCCTCCATCTTCCGCTTGCGGGACCGCCGCAGGTCCGCGCTGCCAAAATATCGAAAACAACCCCATGCAAAGGAGCCGGCAGCTGCCGGCACTCGACCGGGCAACTTGACACGTCGGGCAAATCACGAATATACTTCCAATATTCCGAAATCGTGCGAGTGCGATCGGCCGCCTCAGGAACCGCGGATTCGTCGGGTGACAGGTCTCGCCGTGGCAAATGGCCGCGTGATCAGCGTGACGCGATCACATAATCGATTTGACTCGATTGCGATGTAGCGGACTGTAACGGCGATCACGCTGCGGCCCGCGCTCGATCACGCGTGGGGCGATCGTCCGAATGCTTCAGCGAAGCTGCAACACCGTGTCCATCGCGCGTGCGAAACCGTCCTGCTCGTTGGTCTCGGTGACATGGGTGGCGCGCGCCTTCACGTCATCGCTGGCATTGCCCATCGCGAAGGAGACGCCGCTTCGCGCGAACATCGGCAGATCGTTCTGCATGTCGCCGATCGTGGCGACGTTCTCCAGCGGCACGCCAAGGCGCTTCGCGATGCCCTCGACGAAGGTGCCCTTGTCGTGGCCCGGCGGGGTGACGTCGAGATAGTAGGTCTGCGAGCGGACCGCGGTGGCATCACGGCCGACCATCTGCTGCATCTCCGCCTCGCAGCGTTGCAGCAGGGCCGCATCCGAACTCGCGCCGACGATCTTGCAGGCCTGATCGAGATAGGGCGTGAAATCGCCGACGATGGTCGGATCATGCTTGATCGTGTGCTGCTCGTGGGCGGTGTACTCGCCGTCAGGGTTGCGCGTCAGCCAGCGGTCGTTGGTGAACAGCCAGATGTCGACGTCGCGCTCGCGCAGCATGTCGATGCAGCGTTTTGCGACCGCGGCCGGGATCAAATGCTGCTCGAGGGGCTTGAGCTGCGGATCGACGATCGAAGAGCCGTTGAAGGCGCCGATCGGCTGTGTGATCGCAAGCGGCGCAACCAGAAAGCCCATCCCGATCGTCGGCCGGCTGGAGACGATGGTGAAGCCGATGCCGGCCTCGTGCAGCCTGCGCACCGCCGCCCTGGCGCCGTCGGTCAAGGTCTTGTCCTTGGTGAGCAGCGTGCCGTCGACATCGGATACGACAAGGGCGATGCGGGTCATGTGCGGTCCAACTTCAGTTGATTGACGATGTCTTCGACGATGGTTTCGACCGGACGGTCGATCGCAACCGTGATCGGGCGTTCCTCCGGGGTCGGCGGCTCCAGCGTCTTGAACTGGCTGGCGAGCAGCCCCGGCGGCATGAAATGGCCCTTGCGCGCGCCGAGCCGCGTGGCGATCAGCTCCTGCGAGCCGTCGAGGAAGACGATGCGGATATCGTTGCGGCCATGCACCAGGATGTCGCGATAGGCGCGCTTCAGCGCGGAGCAGGCGATGACGGCGCGTTCGCGGACGCCGCAGGTGCGGTCGATCTCGTCGGCGATCGCGCGGAGCCAGGGCCAGCGATCCTCGTCGGTGAGCGGCTGGCCGGAATGCATTTTGGCGACATTGCTTGGTGGATGAAAACTGTCGCCGTCCTCGAAGCGCCAGCCGATCCTGATCGCCAGGCGGTCGGCGATGGTGCTCTTGCCCGAACCCGACACGCCCATCACGACCACTGCGCAGGGGTTTTGTCCGTCACCCACGAAAGTCCTCCGGCAGCGCGGCCTGATCGATCAGCCAGACGGTCTCGCCCAGCGATCGCGCGCGGTTTGCCGGCAGGTTCTCGCCTGCGAAGAGGCGCGTCAAGATCGCGCGCTTGTTCTCGCCCGCCACCTCGAACAGCATCTCGCGACAGGAGGCGAGGGCGGGCAGGGTCAGCGACACGCGCGGCACGAACGGCTCGACATTGGCCTTCGGCACGCCGACCACCCAGCGCTGGGTTTCCTCGACCGCGGGATAACCCGGAAACAGCGAGGCGGTATGGCCGTCGGGGCCGATGCCCATCAGCACCAGGTCGAACAGTGGCCGCTTCGGATCGAGCTGTTCGGCGCCGTAGAACGCCATCAGCTCGTTCTCGTACAGCGCCGCGCTGACGTCGGGATCCCTGAGATCGGCGGTATCGGTCGCGATCGGATGGACATTTGCAGCCGGTGCACAGCGGTCGAGGAAGGCCTGGCGCGCCATGCTCATGTTGTGCAGCTTGTCCTTGCGCGGCACCAGGCGCTCGTCGCCGATGAACCAGTCGATGCGGTCCCATGGAATCCTTTGGCGATAGTCCGGCGTCGCCAGCAGCTGATAGAGCGCCTTCGGGCTGGAGCCGCCGGTGAGGCACACCGCGATCCGGCCGCTGTTCTGGTCGATCCTGGCGATCACCCGCTCGGCGGCCGCCTGCGCCAGTGCCGCCGGATCGGCGACCGTGATGATCTGGCGCTCGCCGGTCGCGGTCATGTCAGCCCAGCTTCCGCCAGCTACGGCCGTCACGCGTCAGCAGCGCATTGGCGGCCTCCGGGCCTTCGCTGCCGGCCTTGTAGGGTTGCAGGCCACGGCCGCCGGCGCTCTTCCAGGCGTCGATGAAGGGCTGCACCGCCTGCCATCCGGCCTCGACGCTGTCGGCGCGCTGGAACAGCAGATTGTCGCCGATCATGCAGTCATAGATCAGCGTCTCGTAGCCGGTCGACGGCTCGGCCTTGAAGTAGTCCTTGTAGCGGAACTTCATCTCGACGCCGTCGATGTTGATGGTCGGGCCGGGTACCTTGGTGTTGAACTGCAGCTCGATGCCTTCGGTCGGCTCGGTGGAGATGACGAGGTAGTTCTGCGACAGGCGATCGACCGACGTGTCGCGGAACATCGCAAACGGCGCCTGCTTGAACTTGATCGCGATCTCCGTGCGCTTGGTGGTCAGCGCCTTGCCGGTGCGCAGGTAGAACGGCACGCCGGCCCAGCGCCAATTGTCGATGGTCAGCTTCAGCGCGGCATAGGTCTCGGTCGAGCTGTCGGGCCTGACGTCGGGCGTCTTGAGAAAGTCCTCGATCTCGGTGTCGCCGATCCGGCCGGCGCGATACTGGCCGCGCACCGAATTGTGCAGCGCCTCCTGTTCGCTCTGGGTCTGGATCGCGCTCAGCACCTCGGCCTTTTCGGAGCGCACCGCATGGGCGTCGAACCGCGCCGGCGGCTCCATCGTCACCAGCGACAGCAGCTGGAACAGATGGTTCGGCACCATGTCGCGCAGCGCGCCGGTGGCGTCGTAGAAGCTGCCGCGATGACCGACGCCGAGCTTCTCGTCCACGGTGATCTGGATGTGGTCGATGTGGTTGCGATTCCAGATCGGCTCGAACATGCCGTTGGCGAAGCGCAGCACCAGGATGTTCTGGACGGTTTCCTTGCCGAGATAGTGATCGATCCGGTAGATCTGGTGCTCGTCCATCAGCTTCAGCAGCGCTGAATTCAGCGCCTTGGCCGATGCGAGATCGGTGCCGAACGGCTTTTCGATGATCAGCCGCCGCCAGGCGCCGTTCTCCTCCAGCATGCCGGTGCGCCCGAGCTGCTGGCTGATCGGCAGGAACGCTCGCGGCGGGGTCGCGAGATAGAACAGCCGGTTGCCGCCGGTGCCGCGCGCCGTCTCGAGCTTGTCGAGCCGTTCGTTCATGGCATCGAAGGAGGGCGGATCGCTCGGATCTGCCTCGATCGAGGTGACGCATTCGAACAGCCGCGTGACGACCGCCTCATCGAGCGGCCGGGTCGCGAATTTGCGCAGCCCTTGCATCAGGCTGTCCTTCATCTGGTCGCTCGACATGCCCTTGCGGGCGATGCCGACGACGCAGAATTTGTTCGGCAGCAAGTCGCCGGCAGCGAGATTGTAGAGCGCCGGGATGACCAACCGGTGCGTCAGATCACCGGTGGCGCCGAAGATGATGAAGGAGCAAGGATCGGGTTTCTTCTGCACGTGACCTTCCGCGGTTCGCTTCAAGCTTTTTATGCCTTTTTCGGCGGCTCCTTGTGGCCGCCGAAACCTGCGCGCATCGCCGAGAGGATCTTCTCCGCGAAGGTATGGTCCTTGCGCGAGCGGAAGCGCGTGTAGAGCGCGGCCGTCAGCACCTCGGCCGGCACGGCCTCGTCGACCGCGGCATTGACTGTCCAGCGGCCTTCGCCGGAATCCTCGACAAAGCCGGAATAATTGTCGAGCGTGTGGTTCTGCGCCAGCGCCGATGCCGTGAGGTCGAGCAGCCAGGACGGGATCACGCTGCCGCGCCGCCAGACTTCGGCGATGTCGGCGATGTCGAGGTCGAAGCGATGCTCGGCCGGCAGCGCCTCGATATTGGCGTTCTTCAGGATGTCGAAGCCTTCGGCATAGGCCTGCATCAGGCCGTATTCGATGCCGTTGTGGATCATCTTGACGAAATGCCCGGCGCCGATCGGGCCGGCGTGAATGTAGCCCTGTTCGATGCGCGGATCGCGGCCCTCGCGGCCGGAGGTGCGAGGAATGTCGCCGATCCCGGGCGCCAGCGTCTTGAAGATCGGGTCGAGCCGGTCGACCACTTTCTTGTCGCCGCCGATCATCATGCAGTAGCCGCGCTCGATGCCCCAGATGCCGCCGCTGGTGCCGACATCGACGTAATGCAGCCCGCGCTCCCTGAGCGCCTTGCCGCGGCGGACGTCATCCTGCCAGAAGGTGTTGCCGCCATCGATGATGACGTCGCCTGGCTGCATCAGCTTCGACAGCGCCTCGATGGTGGCTTCGGTGATCTTGCCGGCCGGCAGCATCACCCAGGCGGTGCGCGGCGCCTCCAGCTTGAGGACGAAATCCTCCAGCGATGAGGACCCGATCGCATTGTCGGCGACGAGCGCCGCGACGGCCTTCGGATCCTTGTCGTAGACCACGGTGGTGTGGCCCTGGGTCATCAGGCGGCGGACGATGTTGCCGCCCATCCGCCCGAGGCCGATCATGCCGAGTTGCATCCCTCGCCTCCGTCAGTTCAGTGCAGCCGAGATCGCGGCATCGAGCGCCGCGAGCCCGGAGCTGAGATCGCCCTTGAGATGCACGCGCAGCGCCCGCCGGCCGCGCTCGGTGAGCACGTCGAAATCGCCGCGCGCCTGTGCCGCCTTGATCACGCCGAAGCTCGCCTTCTGGCCGGGCACCGGCAGGTCCGCCGTATCGTCGGTCGTGACCTGCAGGAACACACCGCTGTCGGGCCCGCCCTTGTAGGCCTGCCCGGTCGAATGCAGGAAGCGGGGACCGAACTCGGCGCAGGTCGCAAGGTGCCTTGCGTCGCGCACCTTCAGGCGCATCGCCTGCATGGCGTCGATGGTGTCGCCATCGCGCTCGATATAGGCGAGCAGGGCGACATAGTCGCCGCGGCCGGAGCGCGCGAGGTGCGCCTTGATCCAGGAGTCGAGATCGCCGTTCGCACCGGCCTTGCGCAGCTCCTCGGCGTTCTGCGCGTCGGTGTAGAGATCGACCCCGTCCGCCGACACCACCGGCTGTTCGGCCGGCAGCGACCCGGTCTTCTCGAACGCTGCCGTCAGTTCGCGGGTCTTGATCTTGGCGGCTTCGACGTCGGGCTGGTTGAACGGGTTGATGCCGAGGATCGACCCGGCGACCGCGGTCGCGATCTCGAAGCGGAAGAACTCCTGACCGATATGGTCGATCGACTTCATCACGATCCGAACCACGGGATGGCCGGCGGCCTCGAGCGCCGCGAGCTTGGCCTCATGCGCTGCATCGTTCTCGCCATCGGTGCGCAGATCGATGAAGAACCGGTCGTTGCCGTAGACCGCGGCGTCGCCAATCGTCTCGCCCTCGATCGGGATCAGGCCCTTGCCGTCCTTGCCGGTCGATTCCGCGATCAGCTGCTCGGCCCAGGCGCCGAAATCGGCAACGTCCGGCGAGGCGAAGATCGTCACCTTGTCGCGGCCTTCGAGCCCCGCGATGCCCATCGCGAGCCCGAGCTGCACGCCCGGGTTCTCCTGCGGCGGCACGTCGGCACCGCAAGAGCGCACCATCGCGAGCGTATGGCCGAGCAGGCTGCGGACGTCGATGCCGGCAGCGGCCGCCGGCACCAGACCGAACGGCGACAGCACGGAATAGCGGCCGCCGATCGCGGGGTCGCCGTAAAAGATGCGGGCAAAGCCCTGCTTGATCGCGACCTTCTGCAGCGATGAGCCCGGATCGGTCACCGCGATGAAGCGGTGGCCGGCCTTGTCCTTGCCGATCGCCTTCGCTACCCGATCGAAGAAATAGTCCTTCATCACGTTCGGCTCGGTGGTGCCGCCGGATTTGGAGGAGACGATGAACAGCGTCCTTGCGATGTCGACATACTCCTCCATCGCGCGCACCTGCGCCGGATCGGTGGAATCGAGCACGTGCAGCCGCGGGAAACCGGACCGGTGCGGGAAGGTCTGGGCCAGGACCTCCGGCCCGAGGCTCGACCCGCCCATGCCGAGCACGACGGCATCGGTGAAGTTCTGCCCCTTCACGCGCTGGGCGAAGTCCTCGTAGTCGGCGACATCAGCGGTGGCCGCGCTGGTGAGCCAGCCCAGCCATTTGTCCTCGTCGTCGCCGGTCCAGACCGATTTGTCCTTGTGCCAGAGCCTTCGGATCCGGGCGGAGGCGCGCCATTCCTCGGTGCTCTTCTCGACCGCCTTCTCGATGGTGGCGCCGAGCGCGAGCTTCTGGCGGTCGATGCCGCCGCCGAGCGAGGTGGCGCGCTTGTGGGCGACCGCGCCGTAGAGCTTGTCGGCCGCGTCGGCGAACAGCTTGACGCCGTCCTTGACCAGTTCCTCGGTAATCGCATCAAGCGAGATGCCGGACTTCTCCAGCTCCTCCAGCACGTGGCGGGCGTCCTCGACATTCTCCTCGAGGCTGTCGCGGACCTTGCCGTGGTCGCGGAAGGCATCGAGCGTCGCCGGCGGCACGGTGTTGACGGTGTCGGGGCCGATCAGCTCCTCGACATAGAGCACGTCGCTATAGTCCTTGTTCTTGGTGCCGGTCGACGCCCACAGCAGCCGCTGCGGCTTGGCGCCCTTGGCCGCCAGCTTGTCCCAGCGGCTGCCTGCGAACAGGTGCTTGTAGTCCTGGTAGGCGAGCTTGGCATTGGCGATCGCGACCTTGCCCTTCAAGGCCGCGAGCCGCTCCTTTTCGTGCGGATCGTTGGCCTTGGCGATCTTCTCGTCGAGCTGCTTGTCGACGGCGGTGTCGATGCGGCTGACGAAGAAGCTCGCGACGCTCGCGACATGGGAGGGATCGCCGCCCTTGCCGACGTATTTCTCCAGGCCCTTGAGATAGGCCTCGGCGACCTGGCGATAGACCTTCTGCGAGAACAGCAGCGTGATGTTGATGCTGATGCCTTCGCCGATCAGGTACTCGATCGCCGGCAGGCCCTCGGGCGTCGCCGGTACCTTGACCATCAGGTTCTTGCGGTGGACGTCCTTCCAGAGCCGTTCGGCTTCCGCGATCGTGCCCTTGGTGTCCATCGCGAGATAGGGCGACACCTCGAGGCTGACGAAGCCGTCGCCGCCGTGGCTCTGGTCGTAGACCGGGCGCAGCACGTCGGCGGCGTGCTGGATGTCCTCGACCGCGAGGTGCTCGAACAGGTCGGCGACCGAGCGGTCGCCGTTCTTGAGGGCCTTGCCGATCGCCCCGTCATATTCGTCCGAGCTGCCGATCGCCTTCTCGAAGATCGAGGGGTTGGACGTCACGCCTTTGACGCCGTCGGTCTCGATCAGCCGCTTCAGGTCGCCGTCGGCGACGAAGCCGCGGGCGAGGAAGTCCAGCCAGACGGCCTGACGGTGATTTTCGAGTGCTTTGACGGGGTTCATGGGTGCCTGTTCTCGTTCGATCGAGGGTCGATTTTTGGGTTCCCGGGCAGCTTTCGGGGGCGGGAGGGGGATTGTCAACATGGCGGGAGCCCCGGGCGGAATATCAGCATTTCCAAGGGATAACGCCATTCACAACAGTTCGATCCGCTCGGACGCAGGTGCGAGCAGACCCCCATCTCAGCACATTTTTATGACGCGTTGCGGCGCAGGACCGCGCGTCAGGGGCGCAGGTAGAGGTAACCTTGGGATTGCAGCTCGGCGAGGCGGACCCACCCCGCCGCGCTCGGCGGCAACGAAGCCGGGGAGCAAGTCGGCGAGGCCGATGTTCTGCGATTTCATGGTGTTGCCGCAGGCGGCGAACTCGATCCCATCCTTGGTGAACCGCGCGACATGTTTTGACAGCTCGGGATTGGCGGCTGCTGAATGAAACGCCTTCAGCGCCCGGCCGTGCACCACCAGCGCAATCGTCACATTGCCGGGGCCGCCGACGCCGTCGAGATGGTTCTGGATGTTGCCGATCACGAAATTGACCTTGTCGAGGTCATCGAGGTGATAGACCACCTTCAGCTTTTGCGGCGGTGCTTCGGTGGCGGCGCCGGCCTGGGACGCTGCCAAGACGGCGCCGATCGCTGAAAGCGTGCCCCAGAGGATGCTGCGTCGGCGCATGGCGTCTCTCGCGCAATTATTGTTGATCCAGTGTTGTCCCTTTGGGCAAACCTATCATTTGTGGCGGAGCGCAGCGAGTTCCTTGCGGTCGGTCACAAGTTCGGCGCATTCGCCCAAGTCCGCGCGATCGACGCGAAAGATCTTGTCGTCGGCGCCGGCGAACAGCGCTTCGCCCGCATCGTCGTCGGGCTTGTTGCGATTCCACACCATGATGCGGCCAAGGGGCGCAATCGCGGATTTATTGTCCTTGGACAACGCCACGGTGATACCGCCGCCCTCGCAATCCACGCCGCATTCGAAGCGTATTTCGTGGCCGGATTCGGCCGCGATGGCATGATTGCAGTAGCCGCTGGAGTCGAAATTGCCAGGGCGGTGGCGATACGCGACGCCGAGCCGGAATGAATAGTTGGTGGCCTTGTCCTCCGGAGCGTCTTCCGCTGACACCAGAAGCTTCATCGCGCTGACCTTCTGCTTCGGATGCTGCGCCAGATGATTTGCATCGTAGCGCCGCACGAAGCAGGCATAGGCTTTCGCGCCGGGCGGGCCCGCGAACATCCTGTTGTCGAAGGCGGCCGCCGCGGCCTTGTCGACGCCTTCCTGCGCCTGAACGGCTAACGGCGCGCCGGTCCAGGCGGCGGCTGCGAGTGCGACAACAAGGAGCGCCTGCTTCATGACCGGTTCGGGAATAGCCAGCGCCTCCAAGGTGTCATCTTTAAAGCGCGGCAATGGTGCCGCGCGGAACTGCGCGGGCTCGTTGCCTTAGTCGCGGCGACAAGGAGGCACGTTCAACGGTGGCTGAACGTTTGTTCATGAGAGTCTATGACGCGTGCATCTTGACGCCACGGCTGAACGGTCACACTTTTTCAGGGAAGCCCAACGTCCATCGCCGGACGGGAAGTTGCCCGCTCGGATGTCCGCTTCGGAGGCCTGGCCCCGGTAAACCACGGATGTGGCGAGGGGGTTACAGCCACCAAAAACAAGGGGATATTGATGAACCATTAAGCTTCCTGCCTGTTGATAAGGCAGAGGCTGCACGCGCCGTGCATTGCCGAACTGAGTCGGTCGAGTGTCCAATGGACCCAGCGTGCCGACGCTGATTCGATCCTAGGACGCTCTTGTTACGACTCGTGTCAGTCGTGCGGCGATACATATCGTGGAGAGAGGGATCATGTACAACGATTCTTTGTTCAACGCCTTCGCAAGGTCGTTTGAAGCGCGAAGCCAGACCGACATGTCGATGGCCGAGTATTTGGAGTCGTGTCGAAGTGATCCGATGCGATATGCAAATGCGGCCGAGCGGTTATTGGCGGCAATCGGTGAGCCCCAGATGATCGACACGGCCAAGGACCCACGCCTTGGCCGTATCTTTTTGAACCGTACGATCAGGTCGTATCCGGCCTTCGCCGGCTTCTACGGCATGGAGGATACGATCGAGCGCCTCGTCGGCTTCTTCCGTCACGCCGCGCAGGGCCTCGAAGAGCGCAAGCAGATTCTCTATCTGCTCGGGCCGGTCGGCGGCGGCAAGTCATCGCTCGCCGAGCGCATCAAGGCGCTGATGGAGATTCATCCGATCTACGTGCTGAAGGCGGGCGACGAGCTGTCGCCGGTGTTCGAGAGCCCGCTTGGGCTGTTTGATCCCGAGACGCTTGGCCCGATGATCGAGGAGAAGTACGGCATTCCGCGCCGCCGGCTGAGCGGGCTGATGTCGCCCTGGGCCTACAAGCGGCTCGAAGCCTTCGGTGGCGACATCTCGCAATTCCGCGTCGCGCGCATCCAGCCTTCAAGGCTGCGCCAGATCGCGGTTGCCAAGACCGAGCCCGGTGACGAGAACAACCAGGACATCTCCTCGCTGGTCGGCAAGGTCGACATCCGCAAGCTCGAGACCTACGCCCAGAACGATCCCGACGCCTACAGCTATTCCGGCGGCCTCAACCGCGCCAACCAGGGCGTGCTCGAGTTCGTCGAAATGTTCAAGGCACCGATCAAGATGCTGCACCCGCTGCTGACCGCGACGCAGGAGGGTAACTACATCGGCACCGAGAACATCGGCGCGATTCCGTTCACCGGCATCATCCTCGCGCACTCCAACGAGGCGGAGTGGCAGAGCTTCAAGACCAACAAGAACAACGAGGCCTTCATCGACCGCATCTGCGTCATCAAGGTCCCGTACGTCCTGCGGGTCACCGAGGAGCAGAAGATCTACGAGAAGCTGATCCAGGGCTCCGAGCTTGCCGCAGCACCTTGCGCTCCGGCGACGCTGGAGACGATGGCGCGCTTCTCGGTGATGTCGCGGCTGCGCAAGCACGAGAACTCGACGCTGTTTGGCAAGATGCGGGTCTATGACGGCGAGAGCCTCAAGGAATCCGATCCGAAGGCGCGCAGCGTTCAGGAGTACAAGGACGCGGCCGGCGTCGACGAGGGCATGGACGGCGTCTCCACCCGCTTTGCCTTCAAGGTGCTCGCCTCGACCTTCAACCATGACACCACCGAAGTCGGCGCCGATGCGGTGCACCTGATGTATGTGCTGGAGCAGGCGATCCGCCGCGAGCAGCTGCCTGACGAGACCGAGAAGCGCTATCTCGAATTCATCAAGGCCGACCTCGCGCCGCGTTATGCCGAGTTCATCGGCAACGAGATCCAGAAGGCCTATCTGGAATCCTACGCCGACTACGGTCAGAACCTGTTCGACCGCTATGTCGACTACGCCGACGCCTGGATCGAGGATCAGGACTTCAAGGATCCCGACACCGGCCAGCTGATGAACCGCGAGCTCCTGAACCAGGAGCTGACCAAGATCGAGAAGCCGGCCGGCATCGCCAACCCGAAGGACTTCCGCAACGAGGTCGTCAAGTTCTCGCTGCGCTCGCGGGCGCACAATGGCGGCAAGAACCCGAGCTGGACCTCCTACGAAAAGGTTCGCGACGTGATCGAGAAGCGGATATTCTCACAGGTCGAGGATCTGCTTCCGGTCATTTCGTTCGGCTCCAAGAAGGACGGCGAGACCGAGAAGAAGCACGGCGAGTTCGTCGAGCGGATGGTGGAGCGCGGCTATACCGAGCGCCAGGTCCGCCGGCTCGTCGAGTGGTACATGCGGGTGAAGCAGGCCGGCTAATACGCGATCCGGAAAGCCGGCACCGGCTTTCCGTTTCGTCTCGTCCTGTCCAATAAAATGCGATGCGACTGTCATGATCGCATCCGGTGAGGCAGATGCAACGTGGTCATGCATATCGTCGATCGGCGGTTGAATCCGGGTAGCAAGAGCCTGGAGAACCGCCAGCGCTTCCTGCGGCGCGCCAAGGCGCTGGTGCAGGGGGCCGTCAAGAAGTCGTCACAGGACCGGGACATCAAGGATGTCCTGGAAGGTGGCGAAGTGACAATCCCGCTGGACGGCATGGATGAGCCGCGGTTCCGGCGCGAGGGCGGCACGCGTGACATGGTGCTGCCCGGCAACAAGAAGTTCGTCGAGGGCGACTGGCTGCAGCGCCCGAACCAAAGCGGCGCCAAGGGCTCCGGCGCAGGCGAAGGCGACAGCGAGGACGCCTTCCGCTTCGTGCTCAGCCGCGACGAATTCGTCGATCTCTTCCTCGACGACCTCGAACTGCCCGATCTTGCCAAACGCAAACTTGCGGAAACCGAAAGCGAAGGCATCCAGCGCGCCGGCTATGCGACGTCGGGCTCGCCCGCCAACATCTCGATCAGCCGCACGGTGAGCCGGGCGCTGGCGCGGCGCGTGGCACTGCGCCGGCCGCGCAAGGACGACATCGAGGCGCTCGAGGCGGAGCTTGCCGAATGCGATGACGATGCGCGGCGCCGCGAGCTGCTGGCGCTGCTCGAAGCGTTGAAGGCCAAGGCCAAACGGATCCCGTTCATCGATCCGATCGACATCCGCTACCGCCGCTTCGAGACGGTGCCGAAGCCGGTGGCGCAGGCCGTGATGTTCTGCCTGATGGACGTATCGGGCTCGATGTCCGAGCACATGAAGGATCTGGCGAAGCGGTTCTATATGCTGCTCTACGTGTTCCTGAAGCGGCGCTACAAGCACGTCGAGATCGTGTTCATCCGCCACACCGACCGCGCCGAGGAGGTCGACGAGGACACCTTCTTCCATGGCCCGGCTTCCGGCGGCACGCTGGTGTCGAGCGCGCTGGTCGCGATGAACGATATCGTCCGCACCCGCTTCCGTCCGGCCGACTGGAACATCTACGCCGCCCAGGCCTCGGACGGCGACAACATGACCTCGGACAGCGCGCTGACCGGTCACCTCCTGACCGACAAGATCCTGCCGGTCTGCCAGTTCTTCGCCTATCTCGAGGTCGGCGAAGCCGCCAACTACACTTTCGACATGCCGGACTCTTCGCTCTGGACGCTCTATGAGCGTCTGCGCAACGAGGGCGCGCCGCTGTCGATGCGCAAGGTGAGCGAGCGCGGCGAGATCTTCCCGGTGTTCCAGGACCTGTTCAAGCGCCGCAGCAAGCAGGAAAGGGTGTAGCGTGATGGGTTCTTCCGGGGAACGGCTGTTCGAGGGCGCCGATTGGGATTTCCAGACCTTGCAGCGGGTCCACGACGCCTGCGAGAAAATCGCGCGCACCGAGCTCGGGCTCGACGTCTATCCCAACCAGATCGAGGTGATCACCGCCGAGCAGATGCTCGACGCCTATTCCTCGGTCGGCATGCCGCTGTTCTACAAGCACTGGTCATTCGGCAAGCAATTCGCGTTCCAGGAAGCGTCCTATCGCAAGGGCCTGATGGGCCTCGCCTATGAGATCGTGATCAATTCCTCGCCGTGCATCTCCTATCTCATGGAGGAGAACACGGCGACGATGCAGACGCTGGTGATCGCGCACGCGGCGTTCGGGCACAATCACTTCTTCAAGAACAACTATCTGTTCAAGCAGTGGACCGATGCCGACGGCATTCTCGACTATCTGGAATTCGCCAAAGGCTACATCGCGGTCTGCGAGGACCGCCATGGCCGCGAGACGGTGGAGCGGACGCTCGATGCCGCGCATGCGCTGATGTCGCATGGCGTCGACCGCTATCCCGGGAAGAAGACGCTCGATTTGCGTGCCGAGGAGAAGCGGGCCGGCGAGCGCCGGCAGCACGAGGAAAGCGTGTTCAACGATTTGTGGCGGACGGTGCCGAACACCAAGGCCAAGAGCAAGGCTACGCTCACGGCCGAGCGCCGCCGCGCGCTGCTCGGCTTGCCGCAGGAGAACATCCTCTATTTCCTCGAGAAGACCGCGCCGCGCCTTGCACCCTGGCAGCGCGAGCTGATCCGCATCGTCCGCCACATCGCGCAGTATTTCTACCCGCAGGGCCAGACCAAGGTGATGAACGAGGGCACCGCGACCTACGTCCACTACCGCATCATGAGCCGGCTGCATCAGCAGGGCCGGCTCACCGACGGCAATTTCCTCGAGTTCCTGCAGTCGCACACCAATGTGGTGTTCCAGCCCGAATTCGACGACCGCCGCTATTCCGGCTTCAATCCCTACGCGCTCGGCTTCGCCATGATGCAGGACATCGAGCGGATCGTGAAAAATCCGGAGGACGAGGACCGCGAGTGGTTCCCCGACATCGCCGGCAAGGGCGACGTCGAGGGCGTGCTGCGCGAGATCTGGAGCAACTACCGCGACGAGAGCTTCATCAACCAGTTCCTCAGCCCGGCGCTGATCCGGCGCTTCCGCATGTTCCATTTGCACGACGACCCCGCGGAAAGCCAGGGGATCAAGGTCGACGCGATCCACGACGAGCGCGGCTACCGCCGGGTCCGCCGCGAGCTGGCGCGGCAATACGACGTCGGCTTCGTCGACGCCAATATCGAGGTTGTGGATGTCGATCTCGACGGCGATCGCCGCCTGATGCTGCGTCACACCACCGTGAAGGGCGCGCAGCTCAACGAGACCGACGCGCGGCGCGTGCTGCAACACCTCGCCGATCTGTGGTCCTACGACGTCGCGCTGACCGAAATCGACGGCACCGACAAGGTGCTGAAGGAATACGTCGTCAGCCCGCGCGCGGCCGCGGTCGCGGCGTGAGGATCACGCTCTCGCTGACATGAGCGCGGCGCGCACCGCCGCGCGGAATGCGAGTCTTGCTCGGTGAACCTTCATGTCTATCGAAGGCTCACATCATGAACATGCCGGCAACATTCCGACTTTGAAAGCGCATGGCGTTCTATGCGCGAACGCGATTGCCGGCATGCGGAAATCTCGCGAGACGTTCTTGGTGATTGCCTGCGCGGACGCGATGGATAATGTGCGCCGCGTCAAGAAAACCAAGAAAAGGATATGCTCTTGTCAACTCGCTCCCGCCTGGCGGGCTTTCTCGCCTTCACCGCGCTCACGGCCTCCTTGATCTCGCCGTCCGTGGCAGCCGATACCGCGATCAAAATAGGAAACACCGCGCCCTATAGCGGCCCGGCGTCGGCCTACGGCACGATCGCGCGTGCCGAAGCCGCATATTTCCAGATGCTCAACGATCAGGGCGGCATCAACGGCCGCAAGATCGACTTCGAGAGTCTCGACGACGCCTATTCACCGTCGAAGACCGTCGAGCAGACCCGCAAGCTCGTCGAGCAGGACGAGGTGCTCGCGATCTTCAGCGCGGTCGGCACCGCGCCGAACATCTCGGTGCAGAAGTACCTCAACATCAAGCGCGTGCCGCAGCTGTTCGTGTCCTCCGGCGCGACGCGCTGGAACGATCCAAAACAGTTCCCGTGGACGGTCGGTTTCAATCCGACCTACGAGCTCGAAGGCCGGCTCTACGCAAAATACATCCTGAAGACCAAGCCGGATGCGAAGATCGCCGTCATCACGCCCAACGAGGACGCCGGAAAGGACTATCTGAGGGGTTTCAAGGACGGGCTCGGCGAGCATGTCGGCCAGATCGTCGCCGAGACCACGTATCTCACGACCGATCCCACCATCGATTCCCAGATGGTGACGATGCGCGAGTCCGGCGCGGACGTCTTCTTCGCGGAGGCGACGCCGAAATTCGCGGCCCAGGCGCTGCGCAAGGCGGCGAGCATGGGCTGGAAGCCGCTGACCATCCTTCCGACCGTCTCGAACTCGGTCTCCGCGGTGCTTGAACCGGCCGGTCTCGAGAACGTCATCGGCGTCGTGACCGGGCTCTATCTGAAGGATCCGACCGATCCGCGCTGGGCCGACGATCCCGCGCAGAAGGAGTTTGCGGACTGGATGAAGAAGTACCAGCCGAATGCGAGCCCGGTCGACCTCTTCAACGTGCAGGGCTACACGGTGGCGCAGGTCATGACGGCGGTGCTGAGGAACTGCAACGGCGATTACAGCCGCGCCAACATCATCAAGCAGGCGACCAATCTGAAGGCGCTCGAGCTGCCGATGCTGTTGCCCGGCATCAAGGTGCAGACCGAGCCCGACAATGTGACGCCGATCCGGCAAATCCAGATGGCGCGGTTCGACGGCAAGTCCTGGGCGCTGTTCGGCGACGTCTTGAGCGACAAGTAGCCGTCACCAACTCCGCTGTCGTCCCTGCCTAGTGCGCAATTGCGCACGGGAGCAGGGACGACACGGAGTGTGCTGCCACTGCTCAGCGCAGGCTGGCGTTGATCTTGTCCAGCACGGCTGAACCCGGGCACAGCGCTTGTTCGTCGAGCGTGTTGAGCGGCGTCTCGACGGTGTCGAGATGGGTGTGCAGATCCTCGGCATCCGGATCGACATAGAGCAGGCCAGTGACGATCTGGCCCTTGGCCGCGTGCTTCTGCAGGAAGGTCATCGCGCCCAGACGATCATGCGGATCGTAGTCGGCGTCGAGCTTGCGCAGCGCCAGTCTGGAGCCGTCATGCTGCTCGACCACCTGAACGGTGCCGGGCGCATAGTCGACGCTGATCGGATCGCGGCCGACCAGCACGTCGAGGCGATTCACCGCGTCATTGTGCTCGCGGACATAGTCAAAACTCTTGGTCGAGCCGGCGTGGTTGTTGAAGGCGATGCAGGGGCTGATCACGTCGATGAAGGACGCGCCCTGGTGGCGGATCGCAGCCGCGATCAGCGGCACCAGCTGGGTCTTGTCGCCGGAGAAAGAGCGCGCCACGAATGTGGCCCCGAGCTGCAGCGCGATCGCGACCAGGTCGATCGCGTTGTCGGTATTGACGACACCCTTCTTGGACTTCGAGCCGCGGTCGGCGGTGGCCGAGAACTGGCCCTTGGTCAGGCCGTACACGCCGTTGTTCTCGACGATGTAGGTCATGTTGACGGCGCGCCGGATCGAATGCGCGAACTGACCGAAGCCGATCGAGGCGGAATCGCCGTCGCCGGAGACGCCGAGATAGATCAGGTCGCGGTTGGCCAGGTTGGCGCCGGTCAGCACCGACGGCATGCGGCCGTGCACCGAGTTGAAGCCGTGCGAATTGCCGAGGAAATAGTCCGGCGTCTTCGACGAGCAGCCGATGCCGGAAATCTTCGCCACCCGGTGCGGCTCGATCGAGAGCTCGTAGCAGGCCTCGATGATCGAGGCGGTGATCGAATCGTGGCCGCAGCCGGCGCACAGCGTCGAGATCTTCCCCTCATAGTCGCGGTGGGTATAGCCCAGCTCGTTCTTCTTCAGGCCGGGATGATGAAACTTCGGCTTTGCAATGTAGGTCATGTCACGGCCTTGCGGAGAGGGGTCACCTTGAGATGATCCTGGTGGTCGCCGATCGCGCCCGCGATGAAGCGCGCGGTGATCGGCGTGCCGTCATAGTGCAGGATCGGCACCAGCCTGACGGGGTCGATGCCGTTCTCGTTGACGATCAGCTGGCGAAGCTGGGCGTCGCGGTTCTGCTCGACCACGTAGACGAAGTCGTGGTCGGCGATGAAGCTCGCGACGCTGGAGTGGAACGGGAAGGCGCGGATGCGCATGCGGTCGAGCTGGTGGCCGCGCGCCTCCAGGATCCCGATCGCCTCGTCCATCGCGGGCGAGGTCGAGCCGAAATAGATCACGCCGTATTTGGTGGGCTTTGCCGCATTGGCCTGCAGCGGCCGCGGCACCATGTCCTGCGCGGTCTCGAACTTGCGCACCAGGCGTTGCATGTTGTCGGCATAGACCGCGCCTTCCTCGGAATAGCGCGCGTAGCGGTCGCGCGAGGTACCGCGAGTGAAGTAGGAACCCTTGGTCGGATGCGTGCCGGGATAGGTGCGATAGGGGATGCCGTCGCCGTCGACGTCGAGATAGCGGCCGAAGTCGCGGCCTTCCTCGAGCATCTCCGCCGTCATCACCTTGCCGCGGTCGTATTGCTTGGCGTCGTCCCACTTCAGCGGGCGGCACAGCCGGTGGTTCATGCCGATGTCGAGATCGAGCATCAGGAAGATCGTGGTCTGCAGCCGCTCGGCGAGGTCGAAGGCGGCCGCGGCGAACTCGAACGCCTCCGCCGGATCTTCCGGGAACAGCAGCACGTGCTTGGTATCGCCGTGCGAGGCATAGGCGCAGGCGATCACGTCGCATTGCTGGGTGCGGGTCGGCATGCCCGTCGAGGGGCCGGCGCGCTGGATGTTCATGATCACGGCCGGGATCTCGGCGAAATAGGACAGGCCGATGAACTCGGTCATCAGCGAGATGCCGGGACCCGAGGTCGCGGTGAAGGCCCGTGCGCCGTTCCAGGAGGCGCCGATCACGATGCCGATCGAGGCGAGTTCGTCCTCGCCCTGCACGATGGCGTACTTCGCCTTGCCGGTCTCGGGATCGTGGCGGTACTTCTTGCAGTGGCTGGTGAAGGCTTCCGCCACCGACGATGACGGCGTGATCGGATACCAGGCGCACACGGTGGCGCCGCCATAGACGGCGCCGAGCGCGGCCGCACTGTTGCCTTCGACGAAGATGCGGTCGCCGACCTTGTCGGACTTCTTCACCCGCAGCCCGACCGGGCATTTCAGGTTCTGCAGCGCCCAGTCGCGGCCGAGATGCAGCGCATGGACGTTGGAGGACAGCAGCTTCTCCTTGCCCTTGTACTGCTCGCCGATCAGCTGCTCGACCAGCTTGGGATCGAGGTCGAGCAGGGCGCAGAGCGCGCCGAGATAGATGATGTTCTTGAACAGCTGGCGCTGCCTGGGATCGGTGTAGGTCGAGTTGGTGATCGCGGTCAGCGGCACGCCGATGACGGTGATGTCCTCGCGGAATTTCGACGACGGCATCGGCTTGGTCGAATCGTAGAACAGATAGCCGCCGGGCTCGATCGAGGCGACGTCCTTGTCCCAGGTCTGCGGGTTCATCGCCACCATCAAGTCGACGCCGCCGCGGGCGCCGAGATGGCCGTCCTCGGTGACGCGCACCTCATACCAGGTCGGCAAGCCCTGGATGTTGGACGGGAAGATGTTGCGTGGCGAGACCGGCACGCCGTGGCGCAGAATCGAGCGCGCGAACAGTTCGTTGGCGGAAGCCGAGCCCGAACCGTTGACGTTGGCGAAGCGGACGACGAAGTCGTTTACGCTGCTGATCGGGCTTTGGACTGACATGTTGATCCCGCTTGAACCATATCGATGAGGTACTTCTGCATGTCCCAGGCGCCGGTCGGGCAGCGCTCGGCACACAGCCCGCAATGCAGGCAGACGTCTTCGTCCTTCACCATGACGCGGCCGGTCTTGAGGTCGCCGGAGACGTAGAGCGCCTGGTCGTGATGCGGCGAGGGCGCTTTCAGCCGCTGCCGCAAATCATCCTCCTCACCGTTCTCGGTGAAGCTGATGCAGTCCATCGGACAGATGTCGACGCAGGCGTCGCATTCGATGCAGAGCGGCGCGGAAAACACCGTCTGCACGTCGCAATTCAGGCAGCGCTGCGCCTCGCCGAGCGCGAGCTTGAGGTCGTAGCCGAGCTCGACCTCGGCGCGGATGTCCTTCAGCGCGACCACCTTGTCGCGATGCGGCACCTTGAAGCGCTTGTCGGCGGAGATGTCGTTGTCGTAGCTCCACTCGTGGATGCCCATCTTCTGCGAGGAGACGTGCACCTCGGGCAGCGGGCGCTCGTTGATGTCCTCGCCGGACAGCATGCGGTGGATGGAGAGCGCGGCGTCGTGGCCATGCGCCACCGCCCAGATGATGTTCTTCGGCCCGAACGCCGCATCGCCGCCGAAGAACACCTTCGGATTGGTCGAGACGAACGTCTTGGGATCGACCTTCGGCATGTGCCACTTGTCGAATTCGATGCCGCAATCGGCTTCGATCCAGGGGAACGCGTTCTCCTGGCCGACCGCAACGAGCACATCGTCGCAGGGCACGGTCTCGTCCGGCTCGCCCGAGGGCACCAGATTGCGGCGGCCCTTGGCGTCGTACTCCGCCTTCACCTTCTGGAAGGTGACGCCGATCAGCTTGCCGGCCACATGCTTGAACGCCACCGGCACCATGTAGTTCAGGATCGGGATGTCCTCGTGAAGCGCGTCTTCCTTCTCCCACGGCGAAGCCTTCATTTCCTCGAAGCCGGAGCGGACAATCACCTTGACGCTTTCGCCGCCGAGGCGGCGCGCGGTGCGGCAGCAATCCATCGCCGTGTTGCCCCCGCCGAGCACGATGACGCGGCGGCCGATCTTGTCGACGTGGCCGAACGACACGTTGGCCAGCCACTCGATGCCGATATGGATGTTGGCGGCGCCCTCCTTGCGGCCGGGGATGTCGAGCTCGCGGCCGCGCGGTGCGCCAGAGCCGACAAAGATCGCGTCATAGTTCTCGGCGAGCAGCTGCTTCAGGCTGTCGACGCGCTGACCACCCTTGAACTCGACACCGAGGTTCAGGATGTAGTCGGTCTCCTCGTCGATCACGCTGTCGGGCAGGCGGAATTTCGGAATCTGGCTGCGCATCATGCCGCCGGCCTTGGGATCGCCGTCGAACACGGTGCAGTGATAGCCGAGCGGCGCGAGATCGCGCGCCACGGCGAGCGAGGCAGGGCCGCCGCCGACCAGCGCGATGCGCTTGCCGTTCTTCGGCCCGGGCTTCGGCAGCCGATGCTTGATGTCGTCCTTGAAGTCGGCTGCGACGCGCTTCAGGCGGCAGATCGCGACCGGGTTGTCCTCGACCCGGCCGCGGCGGCATGCTGGCTCGCATGGACGGTCGCAGGTGCGCCCGAGAATGCCGGGGAACACGTTGGACTTCCAATTGATCATGTAGGCGTCGCTGTAACGCCCCTCAGCAATCAACCGGATGTACTCGGGAACGGGGGTGTGTGCGGGACAGGCCCATTGGCAATCGACTACTTTGTGGAAGTAGTCAGGCGCCGAGATATCAGTCGGTTTCATTCCTACCTTTGACCCGCGCGAAAATGCCAGACCCGCGCGGCCTTATCGTTGACGACGAACGCTCACGTGGCGTTGTTCTGGTTTTTGAATTGGATCATAGGCTTATCTTATTAGAGCCGTTCCAGAGAAGGCAAAGGCTAAATTGTCCGATCATCAGCTTTCGCGCGGCTGATGCGCGTGTAGCGTTAATCTCGATTGCGTTATGTGGCGGTGCAGCATGATCTGCACCGCCACATTTGCTTAAGAAGATGTTTTTCGAGAAAGCGCTTCGCACGCTTCCGGATCAGGCTTACTCGCGCGGAAGGTCGCTCTTCGCGATATCCCACAACAGCCTGTAGGCGCCGCTGGTGACCACGAGCGGCTTCAAGGCTGCATTGCCGGTGATGCCTGCGGCCGCTGCGGGGATCGCGCCGACGTCGGTGGCGTCGATCAGCACGAACCAGTCGCCGGCCCCGGGATCGGGTTTCGCCGCATCCGGCGTGAGCGGTTTCGACAGATCAGGGTCGTTCTCCAGAAGGTGCATCGAGATGATGCCGTCGCGCGAAGCTGGATCGAGTTGCTCCCGCAATGCAGCGCGAAGTTTGTCCGCGCCTTCGGCGGGCGGGCGCAGGCGGATGATGCCGAGGGCTGCGCCCCTGCCGACGCCGCGGCTGATCGTGATGCGCGCGACCCCGCGGATCATGTTCTGAAAGCGCGCGATATTGGCCTTCGACCAGTCGGTCTGGTTGGCGAGCGCCTTGCGATAGGCCGGGCTCTCGAGCACATCGAAGGTCGCGGTCGAGTAGAGGCTGAGATATTTCGGCTTGCCGTCATGGGCGACGTAGCGGCGGGCTTCCAGGAAGCCGTCGATGGCGACCCGTTCCTCGAGATGCTCGCGGTCGTACCAGCGATTGAATTCAGCTTCGTGCAAGCTGTCGATATCCATCGAAGTCAGCAGCATGCCTTGTCCGGCGATTGGCATCGAGTGCTCCTTTTTTGCCTGTTTTATCCGCGCAATATCGCCTGATCGCGCAAACCAGGGAAGCCGGTTCCCGTCACCACAGACCAAGGATTGCCACAATTGCTGCAATGCTGTTCAGCACCGGTTCACAGAGGTAGCATTTCATTCGTTACGCCAACTCTCGAGAAGAAAAGGGACGACCACCATGGCACGCATTCTGTGGGCATTGATCGTCGGTCTGGTGTCGCTCGCCTCGCTTCCCGTGCATGCGCAGGATCAGGAAAAGCGTCTCGCACTTGTCGTCGGCAACGGCGCCTATGAGGCCGGCGCGTTGCAGACCGCCGCGAACGACGCCGGTCTGATCGCGCAGACCTTGCAGGCCGCCGGCTTCGACGTGATCGGCGCACGCGATCTCGACGGCGAGACGCTGCGCAAATCGTTCCGCGATTTCATCCAGAAGGTGCAGGAGGCGGGGCCCAATGCCGTCGCCTTCGTCTATCTCGCCGGTTACGGCGTGCAGCTCACCGGCGAGAACTATTTCGTGCCGGTCGATGCCAAGATTGCCCGCGACACCGACGTGCCGGTCGAGGCGATCCGCATCTCCGACTACAGCCACCAACTCTCGGCGCTGCCGATCAAGGCCGGCGTGATCGTGCTCGATGCGGCGCGCAGCAATCCCTTCGCCAAGGAAGGCCAACCGCTGGCCGGCGGTCTTGCGCTGGTCGATCCCGATCCGAAGATGCTGATCGCCTTCAACTCGGCGCCCGGCACCGTTGCTCCTGACGGTGCGCCGCCGTACGGGCCTTATGCGCAAGCGTTGGCGGAAATGATCCGCACCGGCGGCCTGACTCTGCCCGAGGTGTTCGACCGCGTCCGCCTGCGGGTCAACGAGATGACCAAGGGCGCCGAGATCCCGTGGGATGCGCACAAGGTCGACGCGCCCTTCATGTTCTTCGAGCGCAAGCCGGACGCGCCGCCGCAGCAGGTCGATGCCGGGCTGCGCACCAAGCCGATCCGCGATTTCTCGGCGCAGGATGCCTACGCCGCGGCGCTGGAGCGCGACACGCTGCAGGGCTACGAGGATTACCTGCAGGCCTATCCGAACGATCCGCTGGCCAAGCGCGTGCGCGCGATCGTGGCGGCGCGGCGCGAGGCGATCACCTGGCGGCGCACCTACAACGCCGACTCGACTGATGCGTATTGGTCGTATCTGCGGCGCTATCCGCGCGGGCCGCATGCCTACGACTGCCGGCGCCGGCTCGCCTATCTGTCGGCCGCGCTGGAGCCGCCGGCGCAGTTCACGGTGCTCGACTACGACGTGCCGCCGCCGCCGCCCGACGAGATCGACTATGTCGACCGCCCGGTGCTGTATTACAGCGATCCGGTGTTCGCCTTCGCGCCGCCACCGCCGCCGCCGGTGTTCTTCCTGCCGCCGCCGCCGCCGGACTTCGTCGTGCTGCCGCCACCGCCGCCGCCGATCGGCCTGTACGTGCTGCCGACGCCGATGTTCGTGGCGATGCCGGCCTATGTCGCCGCACCGGCCTATGTCGTGCCGCCGCAGAACAACATCGTGTTCAACAACATCCACAACACCACGGTCATCAACACGGTCATCAACAATCCCAACCCGACGCCGGCGCAGCTCCATGCGGCCGGGGTGACGGCGGCGATGGGCGGCGCGCCGGTGACGGCGGCACCGCGACTGCCGGCCGCGGCGATGCAGCGCGCCAATCTGCCGGGCGCTCCGCAAGGCGCGACGCCCGCGCAGGGCGCGGCGATGGGAGCTCCGCGCGCCGCACCGAACGCTGCCGCGGCGCCGAACGCTGCTGCCACTCCGAATGCTGCCGCCGCTCCGAATGCGATGGGCGCGCCGGGCACGCCGGGTGCGCATACCCTGCCGGGCGCGAAAAATGGACCGCCGCTGCCGCAGTCGGCGACCGCACCGGCCAATGCCATGCAGCATGGCGCTGTGCCGCCGGGAGCCGCACAACCCGGCGCCGCGCAACCTGGCGCAAAGCCGAATGCGGTGGTGCCGGGCAAGCCGGCGACTGCCATGGCGCCTGCCAATGCGCAGCCTGCTCCTCCGGCCAAGCCCGGTGCCGCGCCGGCGACAAACGCGCCCGCCTCACCCGCGGCCGCCGGCAAGCCAGGTGCGCAACCGCTTCCGCATGCGGCGACCGCGCCGACCGCAAACGTGAAGCCCTCGGCGGCGCCGTCGCCGGCGAACAGCGCGATGTCGACACGGCCGACGCCGGCGGCGCACCCGGCACCCGCGCGCGCCGCAGTGTCGCCGGCGCCGGTCTCCCGGCCCGCGCCGGCGCATGCGGCAGCTCCGCCGGTCCATGCCGCAGCTCCGCCCGTGCGGGCTGCGGCTCCCCCGCCGCGGCCGGTTGCCCCGCCACCTCGTGCTGCGGCTTTGCCGCCGCGTCCGGCGCCGGCACCGGCTCCGCGCGCCGCGCCGCCGCCTCGGCCGGCGATGCAGGTGCAACATGCAGCGCCGCCACCGCGGATGGCGGCGCCGCCAAGGCCCGCGGCCGCGCCACGGGCAGCGCCGGCATGTCCTCCCGGCAAGTGCAAACATTGAGGGAAGCAAGGGAGCCGGTCGAGTTCTTCACCGGCTCCTTGACGTCGGGTGCGTTCCGGCGGCGGTCTAGCGCTTGGCCGCGAGGTCGGCGATCGCCTTCATCACGGCGTTGCGGATGCCGGGATCGTAGAGGATGTGGCCGGCGCCATCGATGATGCGGACCTCGCTGCCCGGCCAGCGCGCGGCGAGCGCGTGCGATGTTGCGGGCGGGCACAACAGATCGTAGCGGCCCTGCACCAGGATGCCGGGAATGCCGGCGAGCTTGCCGGCCTCACTCATCAATTGATGCGGCCGCATGAAGCAATCGTTGGCGAAGTAGTGCGCCTCCATGAACGGCGTCGAGGGCAGGGCGCCTGAGGCCTTGAGATCGAGCCGCGTCTGCTTCGGCGTGTGCTCCGACAACGCGCGTTCGGTGTCGTGCCAGGCGCGCGCGGCCGGCGCATGCACGGCGGCGTCGGGATCGAGGATGCGGCGATAATAGGCCGCAAGCGGTGCTGCGCGCTCGCTCTCGGGCAGGAAGTTGAGGAAGTCCTCGTGGAGGGCGGGATAGAAGCGCGGCAGGGCGCGCAGGAAAACGTCGTCCAGTTCCTCGGCTGTGCCGAGAAACGTCGCGCGCAGTGCGAGCCCGCTGACCCGCTCGGGATGGGCCTGCGCATAAGCCAGCGCCAGCGTCGCGCCCCAGGAGCCGCCGACCACCATCCAGCGCGCGAAGCCGAACCGCTCGCGGATCTTCTCCATGTCCGCGATCAGGTGCTGCGTCGTGTTGTTGTCGCGGCTGCCCTTCGGCCGGCTGCGGCCGCAGCCGCGCTGGTCGAACAGCACGGCGTGAAAGCGCTCGGGATCGAACAGCCGGCGATGATCGGGCTGGCAGCCGCTACCGGGGCCGCCATGCAGATAGACCGCGGGAATGCCACCCTCGCGCCCGACGCTCTCGACATGGAGATCGTGGCCATCGCCGACGTCGAGCCATTCCGACGTCAGCGGCGCAAAGGGATCGGCACGCCTCGCGGCCTTGCCGACGTCGGCGTCAGGCGCCATTGCGCTTGTCCTGGGATTCGTTCCGGGGGGCGTCCGTCTCCAACGTGCCGCCGGCGAAGTTACGATACAGGAAGCGGTTCTGCGTGCCGGCGGATTCCTGCTCGGCCTGCTTGAAGATCTCCTCGTGTCGCGGCGACAGCGCGCAGGCCGGGTCCGTGTTGCCGGCATCGCCGGTCAGCGCAAAGGCCTGGCAGCGGCAGCCGCCGTAATCGATCTCGCGGAATTCGCAACTCTTGCACGGCTCCGGCATCCAGCCGGTGCCGCGATAGCGGTTGAAGGCCTCCGAGTTCTGCCAGATCCAGGCGATCGAATGATTCGAGCGCACCGATTCGAATTCAAGCCCGGTGATGCTTTCGGCGGCGTGGCACGGCAGCACCTTGCCGGCCGGCGAGATGTTGAAGAACTGGCGGCCCCAGCCGCCCATGCATTTCTTCGGCCGCAGCGCGTAGTAATCCGGCACCACATAGTCGATGGCAAGCGTGCCCTTCAGGCGCATTTGGGCTTCCTCGACGATGCGGCTGGTCTCCTCGATCTGCTCGATCGTCGGCATCAGCGCGGCACGGTTCTTCAGCGCCCAGCCGTAATACTGCACGTTGGCGACCTCGAGCCGGTCGGCGTCGAGGTCGACCGCCATCTGGATGATGTCGGTCAGCTGATGCAGGTTCTGCCGGTGCATCACCGCATTCACCGTGAGCGGCAATTCCAGCTCGCGCGTCCATTTGGCGACCTCGAGCTTCTTCTTGTGCGCGTCCTTCAGCCCGGCCACGCGGTCGGCGACGTTGGGCTCGTTGCCCTGAAAACTGATCTGCACATGGCTGAGGCCGGCGTCGGCCAGCGCCGAAAGCTTGTCCCTGGTCAACAGCACGGCCGAGGTGATCAGGTTGGAATAGAGCCCGACATCGGTCGCGTGCTGCACCAGCTCGACGATGTCCTTGCGCGCGGTCGGCTCGCCGCCGGAGAAATGGATCTGCAGCACGCCGAGCTCGGCAAGCTCGCTCAGCACCTTCTTCCATTCGTCGGTGGTGAGCTCGGTCGAGCCGCGGTCGAGCTCGACCGGGTTCGAGCAGTAGGGGCATTGCAGCGGGCAGCGGTGGGTGATCTCGAGCAGCACCGCAAGGGGAATGCCGTAGGTCTCGGCCGCCGAGCGGCGGCTCTCCAGCACGGCGAGCCCATCGCTTGGGGCTGCGCTCGGGCCCGGCGCTGTCGTCTTGGTGTCGGCCAGCGTGTCGCTCATGCTGTGCTCTCGCGCGCTTCGGTGAGAAAACCCTTGTCGGCCAGATCCTGCAGCATCGCGATCACGTCGGTCGCGATCGCCTCGCGTGGGGCGGCGTATTTTTCGGCGAGCTGGTCCACCATCTCGGCGACACTGCGCATGCCGTCACACAGCTGCAGCACCTCGACCGCGATCTCATCCGGCGCCAGCACGCGCTCCGGCGCCAGGATCACCCAGACCTGCCGCGTTTCGTCGAATTTCAGCTTGGTATGGCGCGGCAGTTTCGGCCGGCTGGTCTCGCTGACGCTGATGTTGCGGCTGGCCATGATCTAAGTCTCTTTGTCTGAGCATGATCTTTCGGAAAACCGGCTCCCACTTTTCCGGATCATGCTCTAACCTGTCTTCGGCACGAACGCGCCGGGCGGAATCTGGCCGTCGACATACGCATGATACAGCGCGTCGAGCTGCACCCACAGCACGTTGGTCTTGAAGATCAGCGCGTTGCAGACCGCTTCGCGCTCCGCCGGCGTCTTGGCGTGCTGCTTGACATAATCAAGCGCAAAGCCGGCGTCGCGCGGCGCCTGGGTCAGGCGGCGGCTGAAATAGCTCATGATGTCGGGGTTGACGAAGTCGTAATGCTTCAGCATCCCCGAGATGCGCTCCTCGTGCAGGTTCGGCGCGAACAGTTCGGTGAGCGAGGAGGCGATCGCCTCCAGCGGCGTGCGATCGCGGCAGAAATGCACATAGGCTTCGACGGCGAAGCGCGTCGCCGGCAGAATGCCTTCGGTGGACTCCACGTAAGCCGTGTCGAGGCCGAGGCCTTCGGTCAGCTTCAGCCAGCGCTCGATGCCGCCTTCATTGCCGAGATCGCCGTCGTGATCCTCGATGCGGTGGCGCCATTCGATCCTTGTGTTGCGGTCGCGGAAGCGCGAGATCACCATCGCGTCCTTCAGCGGGATCGTGCTCTGGTAGTAATAGCGGTTCAGCGCCCAGGCCTGGACCTGGCCCTTGTTGAGCTTGCCGCCGTGCAGCAGGCGGTGGAACGGGTGCAGGCTGTGATACCGCGTGGCACCGATCGTGCGCAGCGTCGCCTCCATCTCCTCGGCAGTGTCGAGCGTGATGCCCTTGCCGATCGAGAGCGCGGTCATTCCTGAGGTCAGCACGACATTCACAGCACGATCTCCGTTCCGTCGGAGGGAATCTGCCAGCCCGCCTGTTCGGCCGCCTTGCGTTCGGCCGAGGTCCCAAGCAGCGCCGGGTTGGAGTTGTTGATATGCAAAAACACTTTTCGTCCGATGTCGAGCCCGGCGAGGCTTTCGATCGCACCCTGATCGCCCGACATCGCGATGTGGCCCATGCCCTGGCCGGTCTTGTTGCCAAGGCCCGCCGCGATCAGTTCGTCGTCGCGCCACACCGTGCCATCGAAAAACACCAGCGGGGCGCCCTTGAGCCGTGATTTCAGGTCGTCAGTCACCCGTGCGCAGGCGGCCAGGAAATAGAAATATTTGCCGCTGCGCCGGTCCGCAATACGCAGGCCGAGCGTATCGCCGACGCCGTCGGCGCCCGCCGGATGCGCCTTGCCCTCAAGATACCACGCGCCCTTGCCGGGAACCTCAAACGGCAGCACCTCAAGCCCGGACGGCGATCCGTCGGGCAGGGCCGGTTCGAAGGCCTGGTCGACCGTGATCGGCCGGCGGTCGACGTTCTCGTCGCTGAGCACGTTGAAGATGCTGTTCGCGCGCAGGATCGCGAGCACCCGCTCATGCGCGTAGATCGTGAACGGCGAGCCCTCGCGCATCGACAACAGCCCGGCGACCGCGTCGATCTCGCCATTGGTGAGGATGACGCCCGCGATCGGACTATGGCGCAGTGCGCCGTGCTTCGGATGCAGCTGCGGCGTGGCAATCAACTGCTGGCGCAGATCCGGGGACGCATTGACCAGGAACCAGTGCACACCATCGCCGCTGACGGCGATCGAGGCTTGCGTGCTCTGCAGTTCGGGGTGGTCGCTTCGCGCCGTCCTGCAGACGGCACAGCCGCAGTTCCACTGCGGAACGCCGCCACCCGCCGCGGCACCCAGGACGACGACACGAAGCATGATCCGTCCCCTGGAGAAGCTTGGCCCTGGAGAAGTTTGTTAGACCCAGAAACGTTACGAGGTGGACCCCGGATTTGAAACACACTCCCTCGCTCGGGAGCGCGTTACGCCCGGATGTCCACCTGCGCTAAAACGCTAAACGTGTAGAGGGCGCTGCCGCTTACTTGCGGGTTGCGCACATATACATGTTGATTTCCATGCCGACCGACACTTCAACGATCTTCGGTGCTTTCCAGGCCATTTGGCTCTCCTTGTTGCAACCGGACGAACTTTCCGCCCTGCAGGCTAAACTACTGTGGTTGGAAAAGTTCGCCAGTTAAATTTTCTGTAAGGTGCCGCCTCGAAGGGCATGCTGCACTGCGGCAAGCAAATCTTACCCACTCACAAATTTGTGCGCGCGTTTCCCGTCAAAAGCCCGTGGCATCAGACCTTTTTCCTGTTGTTAGCCACACGGTGAATGGTGATGTTGGAATAGGTAAACAGCAGCCCCGCGGTCCTCCGAAGGTCCCGGTGACGATCCTGTGCTTCCCCGCGACGGGAGGCGACTAACCGAGCCGAGTTCAGCCGATGCCACGCTATTTCTTCAACACCCGTATCGGCGACGAGCTGATCTCCGATCCCGACGGCGAAATCCTGCGGGACCCGGATCGTGCGTGGGAAATGGCGCGCGCGATGATTCGCGAACTGCTCAAGACCGAGGGCGCCGACGGCGCGCTGCTCAGCGCCGTGATCGAGGTGACCGACGACGAGGGCGAGGTCGTGCTGGAGTTTCCATTCACGGAGGCGATCCTCGATCGCCCGGACCGCTCGATGACAAGGCACTGACGCTGGCCCCGCGCGGCCACAACCATGCGTTGGCCGATGTCCGGCATGCTTCCGATTGCAATTGTCCGGACAAATTCGCAAGACTATGAACGGAAAGCCGAACGGCGCCGGGCGACGTCAATGGCGCAATCAACAACGGCTTCCACCCAGGGGAGATCTTCATGAAAAAACACTCGTTCGCACCGCGCAGCTTGCTGCTCGCGGGGGCCATGCTCGGGGCGTTCACGCTCTCTGCTGCGGCGCAACAGCCGGCCGCGCCGGCGGCAGGTGCCGCCCCTGCCGCCCAGCCGCTGCCGCCGGGCTCGCCCTTGATCGGGCGTCCGGACAACGAGGCCGCCGCCAAGCTCGCGCCGGTGGCGCCGCCGCCGCTGCCGTCCGCACCCGACAAGCTGCCGCTCGCCAAGCTCAAGGTGCCGGCCGGCTTCAATGTCGAGGTCTATGCGGCCGGCATGGCCAATGCGCGCTCGCTGGCGCTCGGCGACAAGGGCACGGTGTTCGTCGGCAGCCGCCTCGTCGACAAGGTCTATGCGATCGTCAACAAGGACGGCAAGCGCTCGGTCAAGGTGATCGCCTCCGGCCTCTATCGTCCGAACGGCGTCGCCTTCAAGGACGGCACGCTCTACATCGCCGAGCTCTCGAAGGTCTCCAAGATCGACAAGATCGAGGACAATCTGGACAACCCGCCGAAGCCCACCGTCGTCTACGACAAGCTGCCGAAGGACGAGGCGCATGGCTGGAAGTTCATCGCCGTCGGTCCCGACAACAAGCTTTATGTTCCGGTCGGACAGCCCGGCAACAACGTGCTGCATGATGCCGACCACGGCCAGATCCGCCGCATGAATCTCGATGGCTCCGGCGCCGAGGTCTACGCGCTCGGCGTGCGCAACACGGTCGGCTTCGACTGGAATCCCGAGAACAAGCAGATGTACTTCACCGACAACGGCCGCGATTGGCTGTCGGAGACGGTGCCGGAAGACGAGCTCAACCGCATCACCAAGGCGGGCGAGGATTTCGGCGCGCCGTACTGCTACCAGGGCAACATCATCGACCAGGAGCTCGGCTGGGGCAAGACCTGCAAGGACTACACCGCGCCGGTCGGCCTGATGGGCCCGCATACCGCGTCGCTCGGCATGCGCTTCTACACCGGCAGCATGTTCCCGAAGACCTACAAGAACGTGATCTTCGTCGCGCGTCACGGCTCCTGGAACAAGTCGCAGAAGCAGGGTGGTGACGTGGTCGCCGTCAGGCTGAACAAGGACGGCACCGTGAAGTCGATGGAGCCGTTCCTGACCGGCTTCCTCGAAGACAACAAGTATGTCGGCCGCCCGGTCGACGTGATGCTGCTGAAGGACGGCTCGCTGCTGGTCTCCGACGACTGGAACGGCGCGGTCTATCGCGTCAGCTACGGCAAGCCGAAGGTCGCCAATCAGTAACAACCACCAACGTCATTCCGGGCTGGTGCGACAGCACCAGACCCGGAATCTCGAGATTCCGGGTTCGCCCTTCGGGCGCCCCGGAATGACACTGAAAGTCAGGAGCAGCCGATGCGTAAGTTCATGATCCCTGTGCTCCTGTTTGCATCCGCTCTTTCCGCAAATGCCGAGACCATCCAGGAGCGCGCCGCGGCGTGCTTTGCCTGCCATGGCGAGCATGGCACGTCGGAGACCGAGAACACGCCGTCGCTTGGCGGCCAGACGGCGCCCTATGCGCTGATCCAGCTCTTCATGTTCCGCGAGAAGCTGCGGGTGTTCGACCCGATGAACGAGATGGCGAAGCCGCTGACCGACGACGATTTGCGCAGCTTCTCGGATTTCATCGCGACCCTGCCGAAGCCCACGCCGCCCGCTGACGCCGGCGATCCGGCGCGGATGGCGCGGGGCCAGGCGCTGGCGCAGCAGAACCGCTGCAACAGCTGCCACAACACCGATTTCTCCGGCAAGGAGAATGTCCCGCGCATCGCCAACCAGCGCGAGGACTACCTCGCCAAGACGCTGGCCGAATACAAGGACAACAGCCGCCATGGCTATGACGCCACCATGGCCGACGTGATGCAAACGGTCACCAAGGAGCAGATCGGCGACCTTGCCTATTACATCGCGCATGTCCGCTGAAACATCAGGCGGCGGACCGCTGGCCATGTTCTCCGCGCGGCGCTAAAACGCAGCGTCACACGGAGTTGCACATGCAGGATATTTGGCGTCTGTCGGCGGCCGAGCTCGCCAGCCTCATCAGATCGAAGAAGGTGTCGGCGAAGGAGGCGGCGGAGGCCGGGCTCGCCCGGCTCGACGCGGTCAACCCGAAGCTCAACGCGGTGGTCGATCACCGGCCGGACGACGTGCTGGCGCAGGCGGCCAAGATCGATGCGGCCATTGCGCGCGGCGAGGCGGTCGGGCCGCTCGCCGGCGTGCCCGTCACCATCAAGGTCAATGTCGACCAGGAGGGCTACGCCACCACCAACGGGCTGAAGGCACAGCGCGACGTCATCGCCAGGGTCGACAATCCGGTGGTCGCCAATCTGCGCAAGGCCGGCGCGGTGCTGCTCGGCCGCACCAATTGTCCGGCGGTCTCCTATCGCTGGTTCACCACCAACCTCATTCACGGCGACACCAAGAACCCGCGCGATCCCGGCATCACCCCGGGCGGCTCGTCCGGCGGCGCGGGTTCGGCGGTCGCGGCCGGCATCGGCCACATCGCTCACGGCACCGATATCGCCGGCTCGGTGCGCTATCCGGCCTATGCCTGCGGCGTGCACGGCCTGCGGCCAAGCATGGGCCGCATCCCGGCCTTCAATTCGGCTTTGCCGGAGCGGCCGATCGGCCCGCAGATCAGCGCGGTGTCGGGCCCGCTGGCGCGCACCGTCAACGATCTGCGCATCTCGCTCGCGGCGATGTCGGCGCCGGACTATCGCGACCCCTGGTATGCGCCGGTGCCGCTCGAAGGCCCGCCGCGCGAGAAGCGCGTTGCGATGTGCCTCAATCCGGATGGTCTCGATCCGGTGCCGGAAGTGGTCGCCGCGGTGGCCGATGCCGGCAAGCGCTTGCAGAAGGCCGGCTGGATCGTCGAGGAAATTGCAAACACGCCGTCCTTGCGCGAGGCGGCCGAAATCCAGACCCGGCTTTGGCTCGGCGACGGCTACGAGGCCCAGCTCGCCTTCGCCGAGCGCGAGGGCGATCCCGGCGCACTGGCCTGCCTGCGCGGCGTCCGCGCCCGGGTGCATCCGTTCGACCTGTCGCAGGCGCTGACCCGCCGCGCGACCCTGACGCGCGAATGGTTCGCCTTCTTCGAGAAATATCCGGTGCTGCTGATGCCGGTGTCCGGCGAGCTACCGTTCCCCGACCATCTCGACCGCAAGGACGAGGCGTCGTTCGCGCGGGTGTGGCACGCGCAGCTGCCGCAGATTGCGATCCCGTTCATGGGGCTTCCCGGGCTCGTGGTCTCCACCGGTCTCGTCGGACGGATCCCGGTCGGCGTGCAACTGGTGGCCGGACGCTACCGCGAGGATCTCTGCCTTGCCGCTGGTGAGGCGGTCGAGGCCGGCGGCACGCCGTCGTCGCCGATCGATCCGGTCAGCTGAGATGGCGACCGTTTACGATTTCACCGCCAAGTCGCTCGCCGGCGACGACGTGCCGCTGCAGCGGTTCGAGGGCCAGGTGCTGCTGATCGTGAACACGGCGAGCGCCTGCGGGTTCACGCCGCAATACAAGGGCCTGCAGGAGCTGCACGCCGGCCTGTCGCCGCGCGGCTTCGCCGTGCTCGGCTTCCCCTGCAACCAGTTCGGCGCGCAGGAGCCGGGCGATGCGAAGCAGATCGCCGCGTTCTGCGAGACCAACTACGCCGTCACGTTTCCGATGTTCGCCAAGATCGACGTCAATGGCTCAGGTGCGCATCCATTGTACGAACACTTGAAACGTGAGAAGTCGGGCCTGCTCGGGCCCGCGATCAAATGGAACTTCACCAAGTTCCTGGTCGATCGCGCCGGCAAGGTCGTGGCGCGGCATGCGCCGACCGCCCGGCCCGAAGGATTGAGGAAGGACATCGAGGCGCTGCTATGAGCGACGACAACGACACCAACGACCAATTCCCCGACCGCCTCTCGGTCGATCCGAACAGCCCGTACTACAATGCGGATATTCTCGCCCGCGATGTCGGCATCCGCTTCAAAGGCGCCGAGAAGACCAATGTCGAGGAGTACTGCATCAGCGAAGGCTGGGTCCGCGTCACCGCCGGCAATGCCAAGGACCGTTACGGCAATCCGCTGACCATCAAGGTGCACGGGCCGGTCGAGCCGTATTTCCGGGACAAGACGTAGCAACCGTCATTCCGGAATGGTCCGAAGGACCAGACCCGGAATCTCGAGATTCTCGGTGCGCAACTGCGCACCTGAGGGTTCGATGCTTCGCATCGCCCCGGAATGACGTGCCTAACAAATTGCGAAAGCAGCGCCATGTCCGTCCGCATCGTCGACGTCCGCGAAATCACAAAACCGATCTCCTCGTCGATCCGCAACGCCTATATCGACTTCACAAAGATGACCTCGAGCCTGGTGGCCGTGGTCACTGACGTGGTGCGCGACGGCAGGCGGGTGGTCGGTTACGGCTTCAATTCCAACGGCCGTTACGGGCAGGGCGGTCTGATCCGCGAGCGCTTCGCGCCGCGCCTCAAGGAAGCCGATCCGAAATCGCTGCTCGATGCCGATGGCGGCAATCTCGATCCGGACAAGGTCTGGTCGACGCTGATGTCGAACGAGAAGCCGGGCGGCCATGGCGAGCGCTCGGTCGCGGTCGGCACCATCGACATGGCGGTGTGGGACGCGGTGGCGAAGATCGCGGGCAAGCCGCTGTTCCGGCTGCTCGCCGAGCGCCACGGCCGCGCCGCCAATCCGCGCGTCTTCGTCTACGCCGCCGGCGGCTACTATTATCCCGGCAAGGACCTCGGCGCATTGGGCAAGGAGATGCGCGGCTATCTCGACCGCGGCTACAACGTCGTGAAGATGAAGATCGGCGGTGCGCCGCTTGCCGAGGACCGCGAGCGCATCGAGGCGGTGCTGAAGGAGATCGGCAGCGCGGCGCAGCTTGCGGTCGACGCCAACGGCCGCTTCGATCTGGAGACCGCGATCGCCTACGCCAAGATGCTGCGCGAGTATCCGCTGTTCTGGTACGAGGAGGCCGGCGACCCGCTCGACTACGCGTTGCAGGCCGCGCTGGCCGAGTTCTATCCGGGGGCGATGGCGACCGGCGAGAACCTGTTCAGCCACCAGGATGCGCGGAACCTGATCCGCTACGGCGGCATGCGGCCGGACCGCGACTGGCTGCAATTCGATTGCGCGCTGTCCTACGGGCTCTGCGAGTATCAGCGCACACTCGAGGTGCTGAAGACCCACGGCTGGTCGCCGAGCCGCTGCATCCCGCATGGCGGCCACCAGATGTCGCTGAACATCGCGGCCGGCCTCGGCCTCGGCGGCAACGAGAGCTACCCCGACCTGTTCCAGCCCTATGGCGGGTTCCCGGACGGCGTGCGCGTCGAGGGTGGCCACATCGTGATGCCCGACCTTCCCGGCATCGGCTTCGAGGGCAAATCCGATCTCTACAAGGAGATGAAGGCGCTGGCGGACTAAGTCCGGCCAGCGATTGCCAATCCGCCGGGGGCGCGGGGTGGGCCCGAGCTTGCTTGCAAAATTTCGTGAGCGACGCTCAAAAATTATTGAACATTGCTCATTTCCGGATATACTCATGAGAACAGGGCGTCTTTGTCCCGGATGATCGGGAGCAGGCGCAAAAACCGGCCGTGAGGATAGCCGCATGCCATATTCAGCCAAGGATCTCCGGGACGCCGCAAATGCCGGGGTGATCAGCCCGGCCGATCTGGAACGGTTGCTCGCTTTCCTGGCGAGCAGCGCCGGGCAGGGTTCGGCGGGCGATGCAAGTCCCGCCGCCAAATTCGATGCCGCGCATGTGCTCTGGTACGCCGGCGCGCTCATTGTGATCGGTGCCATGGGCCTGTTCTCGACCCTGGCCTTCACCCAGATGGGCGGCCGCGCGCTCACGGCCTGCGCGATCGCCTATGCGGTCGGGTTCAGCGTGGCGGGTCACCACCTCTGGCACGCCAAGAATCTGCGGGTTCCCGGCGGCCTGCTGATCGCGATCGCGGTCTCGATGGCGCCGCTCGCGGTCTACGGCATCCAGGACGAGCTTGGCTGGTGGGGCAAGTTCGGCAAGCCGGGAACCGTGCAGGACTTCTACGTCTGGGTGAAGGGCAGCTGGATCTTCATGGAGATCGCGACCGTCGCCGCCGGCATCGTCGCGCTGCGCTACTACCGCTTCGCCTTCATCGTCGCGATCATCTCGGTCGCGCTGTGGTTCATGTCGATGGACCTGGCGCCGTGGTTCAGCGGCATGGCTCACGCCGATTTCGAGATGCGCCGCAGGGTATCGATCTGGTTCGGGCTTGCCGTGCTCGCGGTCGCGTGGATCGTGGACTATCGCAGCCGCAACGGCGACTTTGCGTTCTGGCTGCATCTGTTCGGCTTGATGGCGTTCTGGGGCGGAATTAGCGCGTCCGAAGGCTCAACCGAATTGAGCAAGGCGGTGTATTGCCTGCTCAATGTCGGCCTGATCGTGATTGCCGTGATTTTGATGCGGCGCGCCTATGCGGTGTTCGGCGCGTTCGGCATCTGCCTCTATCTCGGCCATCTCGCCGACGTCGTCTTCAAGGACTCGCTGTGGTTTCCGTTCTCGCTGTCGCTGATCGGCATTGCCGTGATCGCCGCAGGCCTGCTCTACCATCGCAACGAGCGTGCGATCACCGGCTGGATCGATGCGCATCTGCCGGCGGGGTTGCGGCCGCGATCCGCAACCGCATGACCGCGACGTGATCGTTTTAGAATCGCTACAATCTGGAATTGCTACAAGAAGAGCGGTGCGCGAGCGCCGCTCTTCGTTTCCGGGCGCAAATCCGGAAGCCGACAGAAACCATTCGCATCCTTGACTTTTCCAACCCTGCGCTCGCCGCGAGGTGTATCCGCGTCCATTCGTCGCGATTTTATTCCGTCGTCACGCAAAAATTTTCTCGCGCCCGTCGTCTGGACGCACAGCGCCTCACCTCTCTAGAGGACGGCGCATCGCCTTCAACGAAGGCGAGAGTTGCTTGGGGACGACGTCATGACATCAAGAACACAAGCCCATCGTCGCACTGTCTTGCTTGCGCTGCTCACGGCGAGCTATCTCGCGCTGAGCGTTCCGCTCGCAACGTCTGCCGCACAGGCGCAATCGGCGCCGTCGCAGGCCGGCGCCTCGTCGCTGCCGCCCGTGACCGTCACCTCGCCGGCCACGCAACGTCGCCGCAACGCACCATCGACATCGCGTAACACCGCCGCAGCACGAGGCCGCCGCACCCAGACGGCACGGCGGATCGCGCCCGCGGCGGCGGCAAAACCGTTCGCGGAATCGCAGGACGCCCGCACCGGCACATCGGGCTATTTCGCCAACAGCACGTCGGTTGCGACCAGGACCAACACCGCCATCGTCAACATCCCGCAATCGCTCAACGTGATCACGCGGGAGCAGATCCGCGACCAGAACTATCAGGGCCTCACCGACGTCACCCGCTACGTCCCCGGCGTTGCCGTGCATCAGGGCGAGGGCAATCGCGACGAACTCGTGATCCGCGGCGTCGATTCCAGCGCCAACTTCTTCGTCAACGGCTTTCGTGACGACGTGCAGTATTTCCGCGACATGTACAACGCCCAGAGCATCGAGGTGCTGAAGGGGCCGAGCGCGCTGACCTTCGGCCGCGGCGCCGGCGGCGGCCTGCTCAACCGCACCCTCAAGGAAGCCGACGGCAACCGCGTCTACGAGGCGACGGCGCAGACCGGCTCGTGGGGCGATCGCCGCGTCAGCCTCGATACCGGACAGGCGATCAACGACAACGTCGCAGCAAGGCTCAACGTGTTCTACGAGGGTGCCGACGCCTTCCGCGATTTCAATCATCTGGAGCGCTACGGCATCAATCCGACGGTGACGCTGAAGCCCGACGACAACACCAAAATCAAACTGAGCTACGAGTACTTTCACGACGAGCGCACCGCCGATCGCGGCAATCCCTCGCAGGGTCTGCCGGGCGGCGCGACCCGCTTCAACCCGACCACGCCGTTCGCGCCGAACGGCGACTTCTCGACCTTCTTCGGCAGCCCAAGCCTGAACACCGCGCAGGCGACGGTGCAGACCGGCATGGCGATCATTGAGCACGATTTCGAGAACGGGCTGACGGTGCGCAACGGCACCATCGCCGCCGACTACCAGAAATTCTATCAGAACGTCTATCCAACGGGCGGTCCGCTCGCCGGCGCGGTCAATCCTGCCGACACCGCGGTCAATCTCGGCGCCTATCAGCACACGACGAATCGCGACAATGTCTTCAACCAGACCGATTTCACCTACAAGGCCTGGACCGGGCCGCTGTTCCACACCGTCGGCTTCGGCACCGAGTTCGGCCGGCAGACCGGCGTCGATATCCGCAACACCGGCGTGTTCCCGAACGGCACCAACACCATCGTGCAGAACCCGTTCGCGCCGACCTATTTCGGCCCGGTGACGTTTCTTCACCACTTCACCGGCACCAACAGCGACGGAGTCACCACGCCCGATTCGAACAGCCGCTATGCGCTGAACATTCAGTCCGGCTATCTAAGGGACACCATCGAGATTTCGCGCGCGGTGCAGATCATCGCCGGCGCCCGGTTCGATCGCTACGACATGTCGGCCACCGACATGAACACCAACATCAATCGCAATCGCGTCGATAATCTGGTGTCGCCGCAGGGCGCCCTGATCATCAAACCGATCGATTCGATGTCGGTCTATACCGCCTACAGCGTCTCCTTCCTGCCGGCCTCGGGCGACCAGTTCAGCGCGCTGAACGACGGCACCCTGATCCTGCAGCCGCAGCGCTTCGAGAATGTCGAGCTCGGCATGAAGTGGAACATCAATCCGAAGCTGCTGTTCTCGACCGCGGTCTACAATCTGAACCGCACCAACCAGCCGATCGCCGACGGCAACAATCCCGGCTTCTTCTTCCCCTCCGGCAGCACGCTCACGCGAGGCGTCGAGGCGAGCCTGACCGGCTATGTCACCGCGCAATGGCAGTCGTCGCTGGCCTATGCCTACACTGACGCGAAGATCACCGGCGCCACCTCGGCGACCGTCGTGCCCGGCAACCGCGTCCAGCTGGTGCCGTACAATCAGTTTGCCTGGTGGAACAAGTATCAGTTCACGCCGATGTGGGCGGCTGCGCTCGGCGTGATCTATTTCGGCGATTCCTTCGCCTCGTCCGACGATACGGTGCGGCTGCCGGGCTTCGTGCGCTTCGATGCGGCGATCTACGCCAAGATCGACGAGACCTGGAGCGCCCAGCTCAACGTCGAGAACATCTTCGACAAGGGCTATTGGGCGTCGGCTGACGGCAACAACAATATCTCGCCGGGACAGGGCCGCACGGTAAGGCTGATGGCGCGGGCGAGGTTTTAGCTTTCACCGTCATGCCCGGGCTTGTCCCGGGCATCCACGTCTTTGCCGCGGTCTACAAGAAAGACGTGGATGGCCGGGACAAGCCCGGCCATGACAACGGTAGAGAGGTGGGCTCGCAATGACGTGGAGAGGGGTTGGCCTGTCACCCCAACCGCATGTCCAGCAGCCGCCGGCCTTCGCCCTTCAACAGCTTCTTCACCGCGCTCGAGGCGATCACCTCGCCATTGTTGGCGTAGGCTTCGTGGTTCTTCTCGATGTCGTCGAGGCGGTAGAGGTAGTTGACCATGATGCCGGCGGATTCGCGCAGGCCCTTGGGCGAGAGATCGCCGAGCCAGTTGATCCGCTCCAGGCGTGCGCCGTTGCCGAGATGGAAGCGCGCGACCGAATCGATCAGTCGTCCCTTCGGCGTGCGCGCCTTCAGGAAATAGTAGGCGGCAAGCGGCTCCAGCACGGCGCGCAGCTGGGTCGCGAGCTCGGCGTTCTCGAACCAGTCGGGCTTGCCGAGGCTTTCCAGCAGCTGGCGGTCCTCCTCGGTGAGCGGCACGTCGTCGGCCTGCTTGACCCACTGCATGAAGCCCGGCACCGGCGATAGCGTCACGAAGTTGTCGAGCTTCGGCAATTCGCGGCGCAGCTCCTCGACCACCTGCTTGATCAGGAAGCTGCCGAAGGAGATGCCGCCAAGGCCGCGCTGGGTGTTGGAGATTGAATAGAACACCGCGGTGCGGGCGCGCTCGACCGGCACCGGCTCGCGCTCTTCGGCCAGCAGCGGCGCGATTGCGCACGGGATGGCTTCGGTGAGCGCGACCTCGACGAAGATCAGCGGCTCGTCGGCCAGCGCCGGATGGAAGAAGGCGTAACAGCGGCGATCGATCGGATCGATGCGGCGGCGCAGATCGTCCCAATCGCGGATCTCGTGCACGGCCTCATAACGGATGATCTTCTCCAGAATATTGGCCGGCGACGACCAGTCTATCCTGCGCAGCACGAGGAATCCCCTGTTGAACCAGGACGAGAGCAGATGCACCACGTCGCGATCGAGCGCGGCGAGGTCCTTGTTGCCCTTCATCAATGAAAGCAGATCCGAGCGGATCGACACCAGCTCGCCGGTGCCGCCAGGCGCGCGATTGAGGCGGCGGATCAATTCCTGGCGGCGCGGCTCGGACGCGAAATGCAGGTCGCTGGCATCGTCGCCATTGGCCTTGGCGCGCCAGCTTTCGATCGCCTGCGCCAGTTTGGCGTGATCGGGGCCAAAATCGCGGGCCAGCGTCTGGAAGAACGACAGCCGCCCGGCGGCATCGAGATGATGGTAGCGGTCGAGCACTTCGCGCGCCATCGCGGTGCCGGAGGCTTCGCCGCGGCCGGATAACAGCGCCTCGCACAATTCCAGCAGTTCGGAAGCATCCTGCTTGTCGTTGGCCGGGCTGGCGCGGCCGAGCAGGACGCGGCCGCGTTCGGAAATCGTCGAGAGCAGATCGGAGAAGAAGGCATTGGCCATGAGCAGGTCGTATCCAGCAGGTCGTATCCAATGAAGCCGGACCTTACACGGGATTTAAGGTCGGGAGCACAGCAATCAAGCGCATGGATCGTACGGAAATATGTCGCAGCGCGACAGCGGTATAATTCGTCGTCGCTGCGCCCGGTGACAAACCCGGTTCACGTTTTCTCGCACGTTTTCTCCGCGAACGCGGTCGGTGTCTTGCCGGTAACCTGGCGGAACGCGTGGGAAAATGCCGGTACGCTGGCATAGCCGAGGTCGGAGGCGACCTGCTTGACCGAAACATTCGCGCTGCTCGACAGGCGCTCGATCGCGGCCGCGATGCGGGCGCGCTGGCACCAGCTCTTGAACGAGAGCTGCGTTTCCGCCGAGAACAGCCGCGACAGCGTCCGCGCCGAGGTGCCGACCGTGCGCGCCAGCGCGTCGATGTCGTGGTCCTGCGTCGGATCGGCCAGCACGAGGTCGGCGGCGCGGCGGCAGCGCGGCTCCTGCGGCAGCGGGATGAAGGTCGCGGAATCCTCGGCCTGGTGCAACTCCAGCATCACGAGGCGAATCAACAGATCGGTGCGCTCGCGTCCGCATGAGGCGTCGAACAGCGCGAGGATCGCCTGGTGCACCAGCGGCGACACCCGCACCACGAATTCGTGGTCGAGGCTGTCGCTGCGCTTTTCGCGCGCGAGCCAGGCCTGGTCGAAATACAGCGTGCGCATCTCGATGTGGGCGAGCACGTCAATCGCGTGCGGGAGCAGTGCAGGGACCCACACCGCGCGGTCCGGCGGCACCAGCCAGCGCCCCTTGGGCGTCGTCACCTGCATGGTGCCGCTGGCGGCATAGACCAGCTGTGCCTCGCGGTGCATGTGCGGCTCGAGCCGGACGCCCTTGCGGTAGCTGCGCGCCACCAGATGCACGCCGTCCCCGGTGACGCGCCGGTCCTGGTGGAGGGCTCTTATTGGCGGCTCAGCGATAGTCATTGGCGACATCCCGTCAGGACAAGCACCTATAACCTATTTTCGAGCAATTGAAGAATCGCGTGAGAGACGTGCCGATGAACGGTCCAAGCAACAGTCCCAGCCGGGTGATCACCTTCGTCAATGCGGCCCATTTCATCGATCACTACGCGATGCTGATCTTCGCGGCCGCCGTCATCATCATGGGTCCGGCGCTCGGCATGGCCTATTCGGAACTCCTGCCTTATGCGACCCCGGGCTTCATCGCCTTCGGCGCCGGCTCGCTGGTCACGGGCTGGCTCGGCGACCGCTGGAGCCGCCGCCACATGATGGTGATCTTCTTCGTCGGCATCGGCCTGTCGATGATCTCGGTCGGCTTCGTGCAGACACCGCTGCAGCTCGGCGCCGCACTGCTGGCGATCGGCGTCTTCGCCTCGATCTATCATCCGGTCGGCACCGCGATGATCGTGTCCTATGCCGAGAAGCTCGGCGCCCAGATGGGGATCAACGGCGTCTGGGGCAATCTCGGCGTTGCCTCGTCGGCGCTGGTCACCGGCGTGATCGGCCAGTATCTCGGCTGGCGCTGGGCCTTCATCGTCCCCGGCATGGTCACCGTGCTGATCGGCATCGCCTTTGCGATGACGGTGGTGCATGAGGACCGCAAGGGCTCCAGGCAGGCGGCAGCGCAGGTGCGGGTCGCCAAGGAGGACATGTGGCGCGTGGTGCTGTCGCTCCTGATCGTGGTGATCGCGATCTCCACCACCTTCAACGCGGTGACGGTGGCGCTGCCGAAGCTGTTCGCCGAACGGCTCGCCGACCTGACCAAGAGCCCGGCGCTGCTCGGCGTGATCGCGGCCGGGGTCTATGTGTTCGGCGCGATGACGCAGTACACCATCGGCAAGCTGCTCGACAGATATTCGCTGAAGACGGTGGCGCTGCCGCTGTCGTTCCTGCTGGCGCCGTTCCTTTATCTGGCGGCGAGCCTAAACAACCTGCCGCTGATCGTGGTCTCGATCGGCATCGTGATGGGCGCGTTCGGCCAGGTCACGGTGAACGATGCCATGGTCGGCAAGTACACCACCGAGGAATGGCGCTCGCGCGCCTATGCGGTGCGCTATTTCGTCGGCTTCACCGCAGCCGGCGCTTCCGTCGGCCTGGTCGCCTGGCTATACGACCAGGGCGGCTTCTCGATGATGCTGCGCGCGTTCGCGGCACTCTGCCTGCTGGCGATCGCCGCCGCGATCATCCTGCCGCGCGAGATCCGCACCCCGGCCGCGCAGGCGGGCTGACGCAGGCGTTTTGCCGCCCATTTAACGTTGCGACGAGGCGTGCCCGACCGGCGGGCCTCGACCGACGGCGGATAACCGTGACATGGTCACGCTTCGCGAACTTTGTTCCGACCCGCAGGTGTGGTAGGTTCAAGCGGGCCTCGGGGACGAAGGCGCCGGTTGCGCCTTGAACACGTCTTTACGGAGCAGCCGGAGCGCTATGGGAGAAATTCGCGACTTCAAGTCAGGCCGGTCACAGCCCGACAATACACAGCCTCCCGGCGATTCAATGCCGCGGCGCCTCGCCGCGATCGTAGCGGGCGATATCGCCGGCTACAGCCGGTTGATGCAGCTCGATGAGGAAGGCACGCATACGCGCGTCAAGCGGACCCTGCGCGATCTGATCGAGCCCACGATTGCCGAGCACCACGGCAAGCTGGTCAAGACCACCGGCGACGGCTTTATCGCGATGTTCGACAGTCCGGTCGAGGCCGTCCGTTGCAGCATCGTGATCCAGCAGAACATGATCGGCCGCAACGCGGCGATCGCGAGAGATCACTGGATCGAGTACCGGATCGGCGTCAACCTCGGCGACGTCATCATCGAGCCCGACGATATCTATGGCGACGGCGTCAACGTGGCCTCGCGCCTGGAAGGGATCGCGGCGCCGGGTGACGTCTTTATTTCCGGCGGCATCTACGAGCAGATCAAGCACAAGATGGTCTGCGGATACGAATCGCTCGGCGACCGCAAGGTCAAGAACATCACCGATCCGGTCCGGGTTTATCGTGTGCTGCCGGATGCCGCCGCGTACCAACGGACGCGCAGGCGCCGCGAGTCCGTCCTGCTCACGCTGCTCGGACTGGCGGTCGCGATCATCGCCGGCGGCGTGCTGTGGTATCTGCTCGCCCAACCGCGCGGCAAGCCGGCCGATGTGGCGCAGGCGCCTCCGGCACCGACGGCATCGCCTGCCGTTCAGCCGCCGGCACCAAGCCCGGCTCCGACCCAAACCGCAAGTCCGACCCCGGCGGCGCCGACGCAGCAAGCGTCGCCTCAACCCGCGCCCTCCGCGAGCCCCACCCCAGACCTGCCGGAACCCGAACTGGTCTCGCTTCAAGCCGGCAGCTTCTCGATGGGAAGCAATGACGACCCGTCGGAGCGGCCGATCCGCCGGGTGACGGTCAAGCGCTTTGCCATGGGCAAGTATCCGGTCACGGTCCGCGAATGGAACGCCTGCGCGGCGGCCAAGGCCTGTGGCTTCACGGCCAGCGGCAAGGACGACGTTCCGGTCACCAATGTGAGCTGGAGCGATGCGAAGCAATATGTGACGTGGCTCGCCGAGCGCACCAAGAAGGCCTACCGGCTTCCGAGCGAGGCCGAGTGGGAATATGCGGCGCGCGGCGGAACGCAATCGAAGTACTGGTGGGGCGACCAGGTGCAATCGGGCCACGCCGGATGCAAGGATTGCGGCGGCGACAGTTCGGCCGAGCAGCCGGTCAAGGTCGGCAGCTACAAGCCGAATCCGTTCGGCCTCTACGACATGGGCGGCGGGGTCGATCAATGGGTCGAGGATTGCTGGCACAGGAATTACCAGGGCGCGCCGACCGACGGTGCGGTCTGGTCCGGCGGCGACTGCGCCTCCCATGTCATCCGCTCCGGCTCGTGGAAGAATGACGCACGCTATGTGCGTCCGGCCAATCGCGATAATTACGACACCAATGTCCGTTATCCGACCCACGGTTTGCGGGTCGCGCTGTCTCCCTGAGCGATCATCCCTGATCGCCAGGCTTCATGGAGGGGCTATGAAAAGTGCAGGCTTGATCATGCTCGCCGCGGCACTGACGCTGTTCGCGGCTCCGGCCGACGCCCAGAACAAGCCGGCCGGCAAGGACACCAAGCTGTATTTCATCTGGCCGCGCGACGGCGCCAAGCTCAAGAGCCCGTTCTGGTGCCGCTTTGGGCTGCGCAACATGGGCGTCACCCATGCCGGCGACGACTACCCGAACAGCGGCCATCACCATCTTCTGATCGACGTGAATGAGCCGTTGAATGCGAATGAGCCGATCCCGTCGGACAAGTCTCATCTGCATTTCGGTGCCGGCCAGACCGAGACGCAGCTCGACCTGGCGCCCGGCAAGCACACCCTGCAGTTGGTGCTGGGCGACGCCAAGCACTATCCATTCAGCCCGCCGGTCGTCTCCGAAAAAATCACCGTCCGGGTCAGATAGGCCGATACGGATAGCTCCCTTGCGGGAACCGGCGCTTGCACAAGGCCGCGCCGTGCGGTTTGTTGCGCGCCTGCCGGACAGCAAGATTCGGCGTGGAGGACGTCCGATGTCGTCTCGACTGCTGCGTCTGGCCGGCCTCGTTCTGGGAGTGATTGTCATGGCCACATCAGCGGATGCCGACGCCTTGAAGGATCAGATCGCGCCGACCGGAAAGCTCCGGGTCGCGATCGCGATCAGCCCGGCCGGCGGCGCGTTCTGGTCGACCAAGACCGAGAGCGGCTATGCGGGCGTTCCCGTCGATCTCGGCCGCGAGATGGCGGCGCAACTCGGCATCCCCGTCGAATATGTCGTGCACCAGAATTCCGGCCAGATCACCGACGCGGCGGCCAAGAACACCTGGGACATCACCTTCCTGCCCAAGGATCCCGAGCGTGAGACCAAGATGACGTTCGGGCCGATCTACGAGGTTGCCGACGCTACCTATATCGTCAAGCCCGGCTCGACGATCACGAATTTCGCCACGCTCGACCAGGACGGCGTCAAGGTCGCCGCCGTCAATGCCACCACGACGATGCGCGGCGCGATCGCCCATCTCAAGCACGCCAAGGTGACGGGCTATCAGACCTACGACGAGATCTTCAATCTGCTGAAGAGCGGCGAGATCGACGCCTTCGCATTGTCGCGCGATCAGCTCAACGCGATGGCGAAGAAGATTCCGGGCACGCGCGTGCTGGACGAGACCTTCAAGCAGACCGTCACCGCGGTCGCGGTACCGCTCAACCATCCGCTCGCCGCGGCCTTCGCCACCAGGTTCATGACGGAGGCGATCGCCAACGGCACGCTGCGCAAGGCCTATGACAACAACGGGCTGAAGGGCGCGCCGGTCCGCACCGAGGCGAAGTGAAGTAGCGCGCGTATCGACTCTTTCCCCGTTACCCCGCGCAAAGGCGAAGCCTTTGCGCGGGGATGACGGTGATGGAGGGGCGCGCATCCTCTGGGCGACATCTGGGCATGCTGCATAATTCCGCGCCATCGCGCCGTGCGGTTCCTGCGCCACCAGCCTAACTCATTGTATTGACGGGGATTTAAAGCCAACCGCCAGCGTCGCCGCTTGGCACATCCATTGCTTTTGATTGCACCAGTCAATGACGACTGCCGTCCTCCGGATTGCCGAGGCCAATGCTGGCCGAGGCGAGGGGATCAAGGTGCCCGGCCCGGGCGTCTCGAGCAATCGTCGCAGCCCCATCTCCCCGGACGGACGAGCATTTCAACCAACCCGCGTCGCTTCCGGCAGGCAACCGGCGCGGCCGAATTGCGCAAGGGGATTTTACGAATGGCCTATCTCGCTCCGTCCGAATTCGTCACCAAGATGGTGGATGCCGGCGAATCCAAGATCTTCATGTCGACCCGCGACACCGTGATCCGCGCCTATATGGCCGGCGCGATCCTCGCGCTGGCAGCCTGGTTCGCCGTGACGATCAACGTCAATACGGGTCAGCCGCTTGTCGGAGCATTGCTGTTTCCGGTCGGCTTCGTCATGCTCTATCTGCTGGGCTTCGATCTGTTGACCGGCGTGTTCGTGCTCTCGCCGCTGGCGCTGCTCGACAAGCGCCCCGGCGTTACGCTCGGCGGCGTGCTGCGCAACTGGGCTCTCGTGTTCATCGGCAATTTCGGAGGCGCGCTCACGGTGGCGTTCATGATGGCGTTCGTGACGACCTTCGGCTTCACGCAGGAGCCGGACAAGGTCGGCATGACCATCGGCAACGTCGGCGAGGCGCGAACGCTGGGCTACGCGGCGCATGGTGCGGCCGGCATGGCCACGCTGTTCATCCGCGGCATGCTCTGCAACTGGATGGTCTCGACCGGCGTGGTCGGCGCCATGATCTCGACCACCGTGCCCGGCAAGGTGATCGCGATGTGGATGCCGATCCTGGTGTTCTTCTACATGGTGTTCGAGCATTCGGTGGTGAACATGTTCCTGTTCCCGTCGGGACTGATGCTGCATGCGAAGTTCTCGATCATGGACTACCTGATCTGGAACGAGATTCCGACCGTGCTCGGCAATCTCGCCGGCGGCCTCGCCTTCACCGGGCTCACGCTCTACACCACGCATGTGAAGACGGCGCCGAAGCGCCAGCGCCTCGCGGCTTGATCCTCGACGACTTATGGGGCTCTCCTGTCACGGAGGGCCCCATTGGCTTTGGGACGGTCGATGCCGCGCGCGCTGACAATATCGGTCGGGCAATTCTCTGATCAGGGCCGCAAGGACGCCAATCAGGACTTCCACGGCGCCTTGATCCCCGGCGAGCCGCTGCTCGGCCTGAAGGGCATCGCGGTGGTGCTCGCCGACGGCATCTCCTCGAGCAGCGTCGGCCGCATCGCCGCCGAATCCGCGGTCAAGAGCTTCCTGACCGACTACTACTGCACCTCGGAATCCTGGTCGGTAAAGTCTTCGGCGCAGCGCGTGCTGGAGGCGACCAATTCCTGGCTGCACGCGCAGACAAGGCGCAGCCAGAATCCCTACGACAAGGACAAGGGTTACGTCTGCACGCTGAGCGCCCTGGTCATCCGGTCGACCACGGCGCACCTGTTCCATGTCGGCGACTCCAGGATCTACCGCGTCGCCGGCAACAGCCTCGAACAACTGACCATCGACCACCGCGTCGTGATCTCCTCGCAGCAGAGCTATCTTGGCCGCGCGCTCGGCGTGAACCCGCAGCTCGAGATCGACTACCAGGCGCTCCCGCTGGAGCGCGGCGACATCTTCCTGCTGGTAACCGACGGGATCTACGAGCATGTCCCGGCGCGGCAGCTCGCGAAGACGATCAAGGACTGTGCCGCCGATCTCGATGTCACGGCGAAATCGATCGTCGAGCAGGCCTATGAGAACGGCAGCCCGGACAATCTCACCGTGCAGATCGTCCGAATCGACGAATTGCCCGACGGCGATGCCGGCGAGGTGTTCGGCCAGCCGACCGAACTGCCGCTGCCGCCGCTGCTCGACGCACGGATGCTGTTCGACGGCTATCGCATCGTGCGCGAGCTCCACGCATCGCACCGCAGCCACATCTATCTCGCGGTCGATGAGGACAGCGCCACCACGGTCTCGATCAAGATCCCCTCGATCGACCTGCGCGACGATCCGGCCTATCTGAAGCGTTTCATGATGGAAGAATGGGTCGCCCGGCGGATCGACAGCCCGCATGTGCTGAAGCCGTTTTTGCCGCAGCGCAAGCGCAATTTCCTTTACGTCACGATGGAATATATCGACGGTCAGACCCTGACGCAGTGGATCACGGACAATCCAGCGCCGTCGCTGGAGACGGTACGCGGCATCACCGAGCAAATTGCAAAAGGGCTGCGCGCCTTCCACCGCAAGGAGATGCTGCACCAGGACGTCAGGCCCGACAACATCATGATCGACAGGACTGGCACGGTGAAGATCATCGATTTCGGCTCGACGCGGATCGCTGGTGTCGCCGAGGCAGTGCCGGCGGGCGTCGAGGACATCCTGGGCACCCAGCAATACACCGCGCCGGAATATTTCCTCGGTGAGGGCGGCACCGCGCGCTCCGACCTGTTCTCGCTCGGCGTCGTCACTTACCAGATGCTGACGGGACGCTTGCCCTATGGCGCGCAGATCGCGCGGGCCCGGACACGATCCGACTTCAACCGGCTGGTCTACCGACCGGCCGCGCATCGCGGGCGCGAGATCCCGGGCTGGGTCGACGGCGCGCTGGAGCGCGCGGTGCATGCCAACCCGCTCAAGCGCTACGAGAGCTTTTCGGAGTTCCTGTTCGACCTGCGCAATCCCAACGCAAAATATCTGACGACGTCATCGACCCCGCTGATCGAGCGCAACCCGGTGCTGTTCTGGAAGTCGACCACGCTGCTGCTGGCGCTGGTCGTGGTGCTGCTGCTCGCCTACGGCGCGCATCATTGGCGGTAGTGTATCTAGTCGCCATCTAGTCCCGTCACCCTGAGGAGCGCGCACTTGCGCGCGTCTCGAAGGGTCGACGGCCACCAGCCGGGCCGTGCATCCTTCGAGACGCCCGCAAGTGCGGGCTCCTCAGGATGACGGGGAGGGAGTAGAACGGGGAGAGAGTCGGACGCCGCTAATGCGTCCCACCCGCCGTAATCGGATCGAGGCCGCTCTTCACCAGCGCGTCGCGCGCGTCCGGCGAGGCGAGGAAGCTGATCAGCGCCTTGCCGGCCTCACGCTCCTTTGCAGCCGTCGCGATCCCGGCGGAAAATACCGTGATCTTCTGCAACGGCTCCGGCAATGGGCCGACGATGTCGATGCCGGCGACCGGCTTCAGCTCGGAGATCTGCTGCAGGCCGATCTCGGCCTCGCCTTTGGCCACGATCTCGCCGACCGGCGTCGCCGGGATCATCCGCGCCTTGTCCTTCATCTGATCGGCGATGCCGAGCTTTGCGAACATCTCGGTCGAGACATAGACGCCGCTGGCGCTGTCGGAATAGGCGACAGACTTCGCCGCCAGCAGCGCCTGCTTGACGGTGTCGGCCGAGCCGATGTCCGGTTTTGGCGCGCCGGCCTTCACCGCGATGCCGATCGGCGACTTCACGAGATCGACGCGGCTGTCGGCCAGCACTTTGCCCTGCTTGATGAGATCGCCGAGCGCATAGCCGACCATGATCAGCACGTCGGCCGGCTCGCCGCGCTCCAGCCGCACCGGGATGGCGTTCGTGGTGGTGCCCATCGACGGCCCGAAGGCGGTCACCACCTTGTGCCCGGTCTTGCGCTCGAACTCCGGCACCAGCGCCTTGTAGGCCGCCGTCAGTCCGCCCGAGATCATGACATGGACTTCGGCGGCGGATACGGCTGAGGTGAAGGCGAGGGCGCCGATCACGGCAAGCGTGAGGGCACGGAAGGCGGTGGCCGATCGCATGGAGTTTCTCCCTGGACGATTCTTGGGAAGCGGGTCGTCGTGGCCGGGAGACTATAGCGCGAGTCGATGCGTGGCTAGCCGCCACCCGTCATTGCGAGGAGCGTAGCGACGAAGCAATCCACTTTTCCGCCCATGTGGAACGATGGATTGCTTCGCTTCGCTCGCAATGACGGGGAAAGATCGTTGCCGATCCGTCACGAATTCACGTGCACGAAATCGCGCAGCAGCGGGTAGATCTCGTTGTTCCAGCGCTTGCCGGAAAACACGCCATAATGGCCGACGCCGGCCTGCATGTGATGCACCTTGCGATAGGTGCGGACTCCGGTGCAGAGGTCCTGCGCGGCGAGCGTCTGGCCGATCGAGCAGATGTCGTCCTTCTCGCCTTCCACCGTCATCAACCCCATGCGCCGGATCGCCGCCGGATTCACCGGGCGGCCGCGATGCATCAGCATGCCCTGCGGCAACAGATGCTCCTGAAACACATCGCGCACCGTCTCGATGTAGAACTCCGCCGGGAGGTCCATGACCGCGAAATATTCGTCGTAGAAGGTCTTGATCACCTCGGCCTTGGCGGTCTCGCCCTTGGCGAGATGGTGGGCCAGATCGATATGCTGCTTGATGTGCCGTTCCAGGTTCATCGACACGAACGCAGTGAGCTGCACGAAGCCGGGATAGACCTGGCGCAACGCGCCCTTGCACTGCATCGGCACGTAGTTGATCAGATTGTCCTCGAACCATTTGATCGGCTTGCTCTTGGCGAATTCGTTCACCTTGGTCGGCTGGATCCTTGTGTCGATCGGCCCGGCCATCAGGGTCAGCGAGGCCGGCCGCGACGGATGATTGTCTTCCGACATGATCGCGGCGGCGGCGAGCGCCGACACCGAGGGCTGGCAGATCGCCACCATATGCGCGCGCGGGCCGAGCTGGCCGAGGAAGTCGATCAGATGGTCGGTGTAGTCCTCGAGGCCGAAGCGGCCCTCGTTGCGCGGGATGTCGCGCGGATTGTGCCAGTCGGTGATGTAGACGTCGTGGTCCTGCAGCAGCGTCTTCACGGTGCCGCGCAGCAGCGTGGCGAAATGCCCGGACATCGGCGCCACCAAGAGCAGCCGCGGCTGCTCCGGGCCGTCCACCTTCCTGAAATGCAGCAGCGAGCCGAACGGCGTCGCATAGGCAACCTCCTCGGTCACCTGCAATTCCCTGTTGCCGACGGTCACGCTGCCGATGCCATAAGGGGGCCGCGCGTAGGTCAGGCTGGAGCGCGAGATCAGCTCGAGCGCGGCGGCGAGCCGGCCATACATCCGGTCAGCGGCGCCCTGCGGCACCAGATTGAGGTATTTCAGCGCCGCTGCAGCCCCGGTCCGCCATGGCGCCGTGAGGTCCATGTGGTTCTGATAGGCCTGGTACATCATTGACATCATACGCATCCACCCGTGGCCTGGCTTGCCATGCAATATCGACGCCAGAGGCGGGCCGACCGCCCGGCAAATTGGCACGTGGCTTGCTGCAAAAGCTGATGGCTCCGGGTGCGCGGCGGCTGAACCGGCGCGATATCCGGGAGCTGAGGACGCGTTCAGGCGTGAGGGACCGATATGGCGAAAGCGACACTGACCATCAGCAGCAAGAATTACTCCTCCTGGTCGCTGCGCGGCTGGCTGCTGGCGAAATTCGCCGGGCTCGACTTCGAGGAGGTGGTCACCGCGCCCGACGACCCGTCGGCCCGCGCCGAGCTGCTGCTGCTGTCGTCCTCGATCCTGGTGCCCTGCCTGCGCCACGACGGTGCGACGGTCTGGGATACGCTCGCGATCGGCGAGTATCTCAACGAGATCATGCCGCATGCCGGGCTGTTGCCGGAAGATCGGATTCAGCGCGCGCATTGCCGCTCGATCTCGGGCGAAATCCATTCCGGCTTCACCACGCTGCGCTCGTCGCTGCCGGTCAATCTCAAGGGCCATTTCCCCGGCTTCAAGATCTGGTCGCGGGCGCAGGCCGACATCGATCGCGTCTGCACCATCTGGCGCGACTGCCTCGGCGCATCGGGCGGGCCGTTCCTGTTCGGCGAACGCCGCACCATGGCGGACGCGATGTATGCGCCGGTCGTGACCCGCTTCATGACCTATGACGTCAAGCTCGAGCCTGCGCTTGCGGTGTATGCCAGCACCATCATGACGATGCCCGAGATGCAGGAATGGATCGAGGCCGCGAAGGCGGAGCCGGCCGACGTCGAGGAGCTCGAGGTCGAATATTAGGCAGCGCCCGGCCCGGCCTGCCTGCATCGGCGGCTCAAGCACGAGGCAAGCCTTGCTCAATGGACGTGCCGCCGGCGTCGGGCACCGGCATGCGCGCCGGACCCGCGCGACAGCCACTGAGGCGCAAATTCGTGCCTCGCTCCAAATGCTTCTGCGGCGATATCAGCGCATGGCGAGACGGTTCGCCGCAGCCTAACCCGGCTGGCAAGGATTTCGCATGGCAATGACCGAGCTGTGACCGCGACGATGCGACGCTGCCGAAAATTTGGACGCCGAGCCGCGCCGCGATCTCGCGAACACGAGAACCGTGGAGGCTTGAAATGAACCAGCACGCCGTCGTCAGCAAATTCTCCCACGTCAAACCCGGTGACACCGAGTTCAAGGGCGGAGGTCTGCGCGACTTCTTCCTGTATCGCGATCTCGGCATCGCCGATGCCACCAGCGGGCAGGTGATCTGCCACCTGGTCAAGGCCAATCCCGACATGCCGCCGGAGCAGGGCACCGGCTGGCACAAGCATCTGTGCGATTTTCAGATCGTCATCATGACCAAGGGCTGGGCGCGCTTCATGTACGAGGACAAGGAGACGCTGGTCGAGGCCGGCGACGTCATCCATCAGCGTCCCGGCATCACCCACTATTTGTTCGATTACTCGAAGGACATGGAATACCTCGAGATCGTCAGCCCCGCCGATTTCAAGACCGTGGATGTGCCGCCGGCGACCGAAGCGGTGCCGCCGATCACGCCGTGGAAATGATCACCAGGGAGCACAGAGAGGAGGGATCGCAATGTCGTCTGCGGAGGAGTTAACCTTTGTTATCGGCCGCTGGCTGCGGCCGATCGTCATGCTTCTGTATGTGGTGCGCAGCCTCGGGCTGATGGCCACATCTAGCCGTGAACAACGCAGTACGTTGCTCGATCAGTGATTCGGACGCGGTTCGTTCCACCCGCGTTCCAAAATCTTAAGACACGGTGCGCGCGCGTCGCGTTTTGAAACAGCGCGCACCGATGCCGGCCTCAGGCCACGCCTGCCTGCTTCTCGCGCGGCATCCGCCATGCGATGACGTTGGCTTCCAGCGCGCCGCCGGTGTTGTCATTGCGCCACTGGCCGTTGACGAAGCGGCAGGCGAACGGCAGCTGATACGTTCCGCTATGATCCTCACAAAGTACTTCCACGCGCTGTTCCGGCGCCGGTTCGCCATTGCCATCGAATTGCGCCATCCGTTTTTCGCGCGTTGCCATGCGATCTGTCTCCACTGCCCAAGGTCGAGCCAAAAGGGATCGAACCAAACAAGTTCCGAAGGCCCCCGTCCCCACGAGTAGTCCCGTAATGGGTGAAGCACACCGCTTGAATGCGGTTTCAGTGTGGTATGTCTGCCTCGCTTTCAGCGTCGCGAGCACAAAACTGTGAATGACGCATTTGCCTGGAGACGCCGATGACCGCTCGTTTTGTTCTCGCCTTGCTGGCGCCGCTCGCACTCGGCGTCGCCGGAACCGCGCATGCGCAGGACGTTCCCGGCATCGAGATCTGCACCGTCGAGAAAACCATGGAGCGGCGCACGAGCTGTTTGCAGAGCAATGTCGATTTCCTGCAGAAGACGATCAACAAGCTCACATCGGATCATCAACAGAAGCTCGATGCCGCCAACCGGCAGATCGTGAGCTTGCAGAGTTCGGTCGCGAACCTGCAGAAGCTCGTCACCGATCTGCAAACAGCGCAGGTCAAGCTGACCGAGGACCTGAAGAAGAAGGCCGACGCGCCGCCGGCGAAGGACGCCGCGCCCGCCGCGAAGGATGGGACGAAGTAGGAAATCGTCATTGCGCGCCACCCGGTCGGCGCGAAGCGCCGCCGGATGACAGGCTGCGCGAAGCAATCCATCCCACCGCGCGTGCGGAACGATGGATTGATTCGTCGCTTCAGCGCAAAATTGCTTTGCAATTTTGTCGCGAGCTCCTCGCAATGACGATGGAACGAGCCGGGCTCCTCACGCCACCCGATACTGCTCCATCACGTCGCGATCCGGCTCGTAGCCGAGGCCGGGGCCCTGCGGCACGGCGACATGGCCGTTGGCGTCGACGTCGATGCGATCGCCCCACAGGCAGGCCGGACGCTTCATGAAGAACACCTCGATCAGCCCCGCGTCGCGGATCGCCATCAGATGCAGCGTGGCGAGGAAGCCCGGCCCGAAATAGGGCGAGTGCGGAATCACCTGGACGCCGAACTCGTCGGCGAGGACGGCCACCCTCAGAAATTCGGTGATGCCGCCGACCTTGATCACGGAGGGCTGCGCGTGACTGACCGCGCCCGCGGTCATCATCTGGCGGAATTGATGCACGGTGCAGGCGTTCTCGCCGGCCGCGATATCGAGCCGGCCTTCTCTGCGCACCTCGGCGAGCGTCGCAAAATCCTCCGGCGGCCAGACCGGCTCCTCCAGGAACAGCGGCGCGGCCTGCTTGCAGTCGCGCGCGAACTGGATCGCCGCGGGTCCGTCCAGCGGGCAGTTCATGTCGACCATCAGCGGCACGTCAGGGCCGATCGCCTCGCGCGCGGCGGCGACCGCGGGCACGGTGGTCTCGTGCAGCTTGATCGCGGAATAGCCCAGCTTGATCGCCTTCTTGCATTCGGCGGCGATGTGCGCCGGATTGCCGATTCGCATCAGGCTCGCATAGGCCGGGATCGTGCTCCGCTTCGCGCCGCCGATCAGTTGATACAGCGGCACCCCCTTCACCTTGCCGGCGAGATCCCACAGCGCGATGTCGAGCGCCGAGATCGCAAACATCGTGATGCCGTAGCGGCCGAACAGATGGAGGTTGCGCTGGATCTGCTCCATCGCGGCGGGGATGCTGGCGGCGTCGGGCACCTCGAGGCCGCGGGCCTGCGGCGCGATCATCTCGGCCACCGCCGTGCAGCTCGTCTTCGGGCAGACATAGGCGAAGGCATCGCCCCAGCCGGTGAGGCCGGCATCGGTCGAAACCTCGACCAGCACCATGTCGAGCGCCGAGATCGCGGAAGCTCCCTGGCGGAAGCTCGCGGGCCCGGCGTCGTAGGGAATGCGGATATGGTGGGCGCGGACGTCGGTGATTTTCATTGTTGTTGTCCTTCCGATCGCAGGATGTGCCTGGAATTCGTGGTGGCCGGACACTTGAGCCTGAAGAACGGCGTCGCTTCGGCTGGTCTGGGTTCCGGCCATCGCAAATCTTGCTCGTAACGAGTCTTGCTTGCGACAAGTCTTGCTCGTGAATCATGTCGAAGACGTGGATGCCCGGCGCACGGCCGGGCATCACGAACCGCAAAGTTGTGGAGGAAAGCCCTCAACTGCTCTTCTCGCCGCTCATGATGGGGCCGAACCGCTCCCAGCTCTCGCCCTTGAAGCGCATCATCTGCAGCTGCTCGATCGGCGCATAGTCGTCCGGCCCGGTCTTGATCTTGGTGCCGGGCAGATAGATGCCGATCTCGAAGTTGAGGCTGGCCGCCTGCTTCATCAGGTTCTCGCGGGTGAGATTGTCGCCGCATTGCCGCAGCACCTGCTCGAGCCCCTTGGCGACACCATAGCCGAATACGGTGGCGGCGTCGTCGAGGTCGCCTTCGGGATACCACTTGGTCATGAAGGCGCGCCACTCGGTCATCGCCGGATCGTTCTTCCACTCGGTATCCTTGGGGTCCTTGAGATACGCCGTGGACAGCACGCCCTGGCTCGCTTCATAGCCGGCCGGCTTCATCACGCCGCCGATCGAGCCGGAGACGTTGGTCAGGAACTGCACCGGATGCCAGTCGAGCTCGGCGGCTTTCTTGATCGCCTGCGCCGCGAATTTCGGCGTTGCAATGTTGACGAAGATGTCAGGGTTGGCGCCCTTGATCTGCACGATCTGCGAATCCACCGTCGGTGACGAAGTCTCGTAGGAGGATTCGACGACGATCAGCTTCTTGGCCTGGTCGCCGAGCCCGTCGTGCAGGCCGATCAGATAGTCCTTGCCGAAATCGTCGTTCTGATAGAGCACGCCGATGGTCTTGCCCGGATAGTTCTGCAGAATGTACTTGGCATAGATGCGCGCTTCGACCTGGTAGCTCGGCTGCCAGCCCATGGTCCACGGGAAGTTCTTCGGATCATTCCACTTGGCCGCGCCGGTGGACACGAACAACTGCGGCACCTTCTTGGCGTTCATGTATTTCTGGATCGCGGTATTGCCCGGCGTGCCCAGCGGATTGAAGATCAGGAGCACCTCGTCGCTCTCGACCAGCTTGCGGGCCTGCTCGACCATCTTCGGCGGCGAGTAGGCGTCATCGTAGGAGATGAAGTTGACCTTGCGGCCGTTGATGCCGCCTTCGCTGTTGAGCTTGTTGAAATAGGCGGCTTCGGTCTTTCCGATCGTGGCGTAGGCGGACGCCGGACCGGAATAGGGCATGATGTTGCCGACCTTGATCTCGGTGTCGGTCGCGCCCGGATCGTATTTCTTCTGCGCGTTGGCGGCGCTGGCGACGGCGATCGTCAAAAGCCCCGCAAGCGCCGCTGATTTGACGCAGTTGGCATAGCTCAAGCGTTGGTGGTGCATCATTGTCCTCCCTGACATGCTGGCCGCGGCTCTTGCAGTCTTGATTATCGGGCAGCTTGATGAGCCGTCGGATCGGTGCGTCGGCGAGTATGCACGATTGCAACATTGTTGCCAGCGACGGCTTTGCGGGTAAATTTCCGTGGAGCGGAACCGCGGTTTCGCCGCCCGGGCAGCAAGGACTGTCAAATGCCGCGCGCGGCAGCCGTGCATGATGCCCGAGCTTTGCAGGAAAGCCGTCATCCATGAATCCAGCCCAGAAGGCGCTCTGGTACATCGAAAGCCATCTCGGCGCGCCGCTGACGCTCGACGAGATTGCCGCCGTGGCGGGGGTCTCGCGCTTCCATCTGGTGCGGGCGTTCGCGGAAGCAACCGGGTTCTCGGTGATGCGTTATGTGCGGGCCCGGCGGCTCAGCGAAGCCGCGCGCGAGCTCGCGGCCGGTGCGCCCGATATTCTCAGCCTCGCGCTGGATGCGGATTACGGCTCCCACGAAGCATTCACCCGCGCGTTTCGCGACCATTTCGGCGTCACGCCCGAGACGGTGCGCGCGACAACGTGTCTGACGACACTCAATCTCCAGGAGCCGATCACCATGATCTCGACAGCTCTCGACCACATCGATCCGCCGCGCATCGCCACCGGGAAGGCGTTCCTCGTCGCCGGCATCGGCGAGCGTTACAACCACGGCAATGGCAGCGATGCCGGCATTCCGAACCAGTGGCAGGGCTTCCACCAGCAATGCGCGCATATCCCCCGCCAGGTCGGCAACGTCGCCTATGGCGTCTGCTGCAACGGCGACGATGCCGGCAATTTCGATTACATCGCCGGCGTCGAGGTCGCCGATTTCTCCGACCTGCCGCGCGAGTTCGCGCGCGTCCGCATTCCCGAGCAGAAATACGTCGTGTTCACCCACGCCGACCACATCTCGACCATCCGCCGCACCGTCAACACGATCTGGAATCGCTGGCTGCCGCAATCCGGCATGAAGGTCGCGGACGCGCCGAACTTCGAGCGCTACGACGAGAAGTTCGATGCGAGTACCGGCAATGGCGGGCTGGAGATCTGGGTGCCGGTGAAGGAGTAGCGGGCGCCGGTGCAGCAAACCCTGGTGTCGCCCCCGCGAAAGCTGGGACCCATGACCACCGATGCTTGTTATTTGCGTGACGCTGGAATGACGAGTCCCGCCTACAACTCTCGCCGCAGAGTATGGATCCCTGCTTTCGCAGGGACGACACCGCCTCTGTTGTTCGCGAGCGCCTAGATCAATGAGAGCGCGCCAGGCAGAACGCGACGACCTCTTCCAGCGCGGTCTTCATCGGCGAGGGCGGGAACAGCGCCAGCGCGTCGACCGCCATCGCGCCGTAGTGCTGGGCGCGGCTGATGGTGTCTTCGAGGGCGCGGTGCTTGGTCATCAGTCCGATCGCGTGATCGAGGTCGGCCGATCCGATCTCGCCGCGCTCCAGCGCGCGGATCCAGAACTTGCGTTCGGTATCATTGCCGCGGCGGAAGGCGAGCACCACCGGGAGCGTGATCTTGCCCTCGCGGAAATCGTCGCCGACATTCTTGCCGAGTTTTGCGGATTTGCCGCCATAGTCGAGCACGTCGTCGACGAGCTGGAAGGCGATGCCGAGATTCATGCCGACCGAACGGCAGGCGGTCTGCTCGGCCTTCGGACGGTTGGCGATCACGGGGCCGACCTCGCAGGCGGCGGCGAACAGCTCCGCGGTCTTGCCGCGGATCACGGCGAGATATTCGTCCTCGGTGGTCGCGGTGTTCTTGGCGGCCGCAAGCTGCATCACCTCGCCCTCGGCGATGGTGGCGGCGGCGGCGGAGAGGATGTCGAGCGCGCGGAGCGAGCCGACCTCGACCATCATCCGGAACGCCTGGCCGAGCAGGAAGTCGCCGACCAGCACGCTGGCCTCGTTGCCCCACAGCATCCGCGCGGACAATTTGCCGCGGCGCAGCTCGCTCTCGTCGACCACGTCGTCATGCAGCAGGGTCGCGGTGTGCATGAACTCGACCGCGGCGGCGAGCTTGATATGGCCGTCGCCGGAATAGTCCGCGAGCTGGGCCATCGCCAGCGTCAGCATCGGGCGCAACCGCTTGCCCCCGGAGGAGATCAGGTGATTGGCGACCTCGGGGATCATGGTGACCTCGGAGCCGGTCCGCGAAAGGATCGTCGCGTTGACGCGCTCCATGTCGGCGGCGAGAAGTCCCACCAGCCCGTCGATCGAAGCATTGGACGGGCTTTCGAAGGGTACAATAACCGCCACGCTGGTCTCCAATTTTGCCGAATACGCACTATGCTCAGCTATAACAATAGAAACTGCGCGGTGCAGCGGCAAGGCCATCAAGTTATTGACATGTGGCGCAAGTGCCGCACTGCCGGGGCGACAGGAGAGCGTATTTTGCGGGAATTGGTACGGACCAATGACATGGTGCTGGTCTCCGCCATCGGCGCGCTGCTCGACAGCGCTAACATCCATCATCTGGTGCTGGACCAGAACATGAGCATCATCGAGGGCTCGCTCGGCGTCTTGCCGCGCCGGATCCTGGTGCATGAGGACGACAACCACGAGGCCCGCCAGCTCCTGACCGATGCCGGCCTCGGCCACGAATTGCGGGCCGATGACTAGAGCGTTTTCGAGCGAAATGGGCCCCGGTTCGCGTGAAGAAAACGCGTCAAAAAGCGAGTCTGCGGCCGCCGGGATCACCGAAGACGGATTTCTCGGTGGCCAATTGCGCCTGCGGCAACCCCGCAGCGGCCACCGCGCCGGCCATGACGCGATCCTGCTCGCCGCAGCGACGCCGGCTCGATCAGGCGACCGCGTCGTCGATCTCGGCTCCGGCGTCGGCGCGGCCGGACTGGCGGTGGCGCGGCGGGTGAGGGGGATCAATCTCGTCCTGGTCGAAATCGACCCGGCCCTGGCCGAGCTTGCGCGGAATAATGCCGCCACCAACGCGATCATGGCGGAGGTGATCGTGCTTGATGTCGAAGCCGGCGCCGCAGCCTTCGATGATGCCGGCCTCGGGCCGGATAGCGCCGACGTCGTGCTGATGAACCCGCCGTTCAACGATCCGTCGCGGCACCGCGCCTCGCCGGACGGTGTGCGCGAGCGCGCCCATGTCGCGAGCGCGACCACGCTGGCCGGTTGGGTTCACGCGGCGCGGCGGATTCTCAAGTCGAACGGGCAGCTTGCGCTGATCTGGCGGGCCGACGGCATTGCCGAGGTGCTGGCTGCGCTGGACCGTGGTTTTGGCAGCCTCGAGATCCTGCCCGTTCACGGCGACGGGACGTCGCCGGCGATCCGAATCCTGGTGCGGGCGACCAAGGGCGGCCGGGCGCCGACGCGGCTCCATGCCGCACTGCTGCTCAATGAAGAGTCAGGCGTGCCCAATAAATGGGTGCAGGAGGTGTTGGCTGGGAAGGGGGAATTGCCGCTGGCGCGGCGCTAAAACGATCATGCTCGAACAAGAAGCCAAGGCGCGATGGCATTGCGCTTTAGCGGGCAGGCATGCTGCCCACGTCGTCAGAGGCACTAAATCACTGCGAAGCCGTTTCCGACTGGCGGTCCGGCGTGGACGTGAAGTGGATCGCCGCCAGGAGTGTACCGATCAGCAAAATCAGCAGATAGATTTTCATGAGTCCCTCTCCGCCCGCGCATTGCAGCCCCAATGACAAAATGCAAAACGCGTTCCACGGATTCCAATGACAGTGGCGTGATAAAAAGTGGTTAATTCGAGGTAACGGCATGAGTGAACAAATAAGTGATCACGCTGGACGTTCGGGACTGCTCGAACGCGTGCAGGCAGTGTTGCCGGCGCGCTTCAGGCGCGGCGCGGCCGTCGTGCCGGTGGTGCGGCTGGCAGGCGTGATCGGCGCGGTGACGCCGCTGCGGCCCGGCATGACACTCTCCGGCGTCGCCAAGATGCTGGAGCGCGCCTTTGGCACGCGGAATGCCAAGGCGGTGGCGCTGGTGATCAATTCGCCGGGCGGCTCGCCGGTGCAGTCGCGGCAGATCTATCTGCGCATCCGGCAACTCGCCGCCGAGAAGAAGCTGCCGGTATTGGTGTTCGTCGAGGACGTCGCGGCCTCCGGCGGCTACATGATCGCCTGCGCGGGCGACGAGATCTATTGCGACCCGTCCTCGATCCTCGGCTCGATCGGCGTGGTCGGCGGCAGCTTTGGCCTGGAGGGGCTGATCAAGAAGATCGGGGTCGAGCGCCGGCTGTATACGGCGGGCAGCCACAAGGCGATGCTCGATCCGTTCCTTCCCGAGAACCCCGACGACGTCGCCCGGCTGAAGGCGATCCAGCGCGAGATCCATGCGATCTTCATCGCGCTGGTGAAGCAGAGCCGCGGAAGCCGCCTCAAGGGTGCCGACGACATGCTGTTCACCGGTGAATACTGGGCCGGCGATACCGCGATCGGTCTCGGGCTCGCCGACGGCATCGGCGACATCCGCTCCACTTTGCGGGCCCGCTATGGCGACAAGGTGCTGACCCCGGTGATTGCGCCGGCCAGCGGCTTGCTGTCCGGCCTGCTCGGCCGGCGGGCGCCGGGGGCGGGATCGCTGGCGGCGCTGGATGGACTGGCCGCGCTGCCGGACGAGGTGATCTCGGCGCTGGAAACCCGGGCGATTTGGGCCAGATTCGGGCTGTGAACACAGGGATGTGAGCGCGCCATTTAGCCCCAAAACCGCGATTGCGGCGCAGGCCGCCTTGCGCGAGAATGCCTGTCATTGGGGGCCTGACAGACGTGAACGACAAGGATCGACCGATGCCGCCGCTGATTGCATTCGCAGGCGTCTTAGGAAGCCTGGCCGTGGTCCGCTGGGCGTACAAGACGGCCGTCCGGATCAACCAGGAACTCGAAGAGGCGCGATTGTCCCGCGTGGCCGAGGCCACCCGCGCGGGCGAAATTAAGACCCTGCGCCGCGACCCCGTGACCGGGGCCTATCGCCCGGGCTAGGGGGCTTGGATCTCCCTCGCCCCGCGCTTGCGGGGAGAGGGCCGGGGTGAGGGGCTGTTTCCGCAGATTCGAAAGACCTAAGTTCGCGGAGAGTCCCCCTCACCCGAAATGCGCGCTGCGCGCGAATTTCGACCTCTCCCCGCAAGCGGGGCGAGGTGCAGAAACATCCTCCATCGCCTTGATTCCATTGGCTGCCGCCGATACGGTCCCGCGCGCCTCACACCCCCTCGCGAGATCGATTCCAACGATGGACGCCCTGCCTGACCACATGCGCCCGGAACGTTCGTTCCAGGGCTTCATCCTGGCCCTCCAGCGGTTCTGGGCCGAGCAGGGGTGCGTCATCCTGCAGCCCTACGACATGGAAATGGGCGCCGGCACCTTCCATCCCGCGACCACGCTGCGCGCGCTGGGGCCCAAGCCCTGGAACGCGGCCTATGTGCAGCCCTCGCGCCGGCCCAAGGACGGCCGCTACGGCGAAAATCCCAACCGCCTGCAGCACTACTACCAGTTCCAGGTGATCATGAAGCCGTCGCCGCCGAACCTTCAGGACCTGTACCTGAAGTCGCTGGCCGCGATCGGGATCGACGCCGCCGTCCACGACATCCGCTTCGTCGAGGACGACTGGGAAAGCCCGACCCTCGGCGCCTGGGGCCTCGGCTGGGAGTGCTGGTGCGACGGCATGGAAGTGTCGCAGTTCACCTACTTCCAGCAGGTCGCCGGCGTCGAATGCGCGCCAGTCGCGGGCGAGCTTACCTACGGACTCGAGCGGCTCGCGATGTATGTGCAGGGCGTCGACCGCGTCTACGACCTCAACTTCAACGGCCGCGAGGGCGCCGAGAAGGTGACCTATGGCGACGTCTTCCTGCAGGCCGAGCAGGAATACTCACGACACAATTTCGAGCACGCCGACACCGCGATGCTGTTCGAGCAGTTCAGGATGGCCGAGGAGGCCTGCCGCAAATATCTCGCCGCCGGCTGGCGTGAGGGTGGGAATCAAAAGGAACATCTGATGGCCTTGCCGGCCTACGACCAGTGCATCAAGGCGAGCCACGTGTTCAACCTGCTCGACGCCCGCGGGGTCATTTCGGTGACGGAGCGGCAGAGCTACATCGCCCGCGTGCGCGACCTGGCGAAGGCCTGCGGCGAGGCATGGATCCACACTGAAACGGGCAGGGCGGTCTGATGCCCGATCTTCTCCTCGAACTGTTCTCCGAAGAAATTCCCGCGCGCATGCAGGCGAAAGCGGCCGACGATCTGCGCCGCATGGTGACCGACAAGCTGGTCGCCGAAGGCCTGGTGTATGAGGGCGCCAAGGCGTTCGCGACCCCGCGCCGTCTTGCGCTCACCGTGCACGGCATTCCCGCGCGCCAGCCCGATTTGAAGACCGAACGTCGCGGCCCGAAGATCGGCGCCCCTGATGCGGCGGTGCAGGGCTTTCTGAAAGCGACCGGTCTCACGTCGCTGGATGAAGCAAAGGTCCAGAAAGATGCGAAGGGCGACTTCTACATCGCGCTGATCGAAAAGCCCGGCCGCACCGCGATCGACGTGATCGCGGAAATGCTGCCGGTGATCATCCGGACCTTCCCCTGGCCGAAATCGATGCGCTGGGGTGCACGCTCGGCGAAATCAGGCTCGCTCACCTGGGTGCGCCCGCTGCACGCCATCACCGCGACCTTCGGTCTGGAGACCGAGGAGCCCGACATCGTCAAGTTCTCCGTCGACGGCATCGAGGCCGGGCAGACCACCTATGGCCATCGCTTCATGGCGCCGGGTGCGATCTCCGTGCGCCGCTTCGAGGATTACGAGGCCAAGCTGAAGGCCGCGAAGGTGATCCTCGATCCGCAGGCGCGCAAGGACATCATCCTCGAGGACGCCAAGGAGCTGGCGTTCGCGCAGGGCCTCGAACTGGTCGAGGATCAGGTACTGGTCGACGAGGTTTCGGGCCTCGTCGAATGGCCGGTCGTGATGATGGGATCGTTCGAGGAGCAATACCTGTCGATCCCCGACGAAGTGATCCGCGCCACCATCCGCAACAACCAGAAGTGCTTCGTGGTCAGGGATCCCAAGACGGGCAAGCTGACCAACAAGTTCGTGCTGACCGCCAATATCGAGGCGCCCGACGGCGGCAAGACCATCGTCGCCGGCAATGAGCGCGTGATCCGTCCGCGGCTGTCCGACGCAAAATTCTTCTACGAGACCGATCTGAAGACCAAGCTGGAAGACCGGCTGCCGAAGTTCGAGCAGATCGTGTTCCACGAGAAGCTCGGCACCCAGGCGGAGCGCATCAAGCGGATCGAGCGGCTCGCCGCCGAGATCGCGCCGCTGGTCGGCGCCGACGTCGCGAAGACCAGGCGCGCCGCGCGCCTCGCGAAGGCCGATTTGCTGACCGAAGTGGTCGGCGAATTCCCGGAGTTGCAGGGCCTGATGGGCAAGTACTACGCGCTGGCGCAGGGCGAGGATGCGTCCGTCGCCGCCGCGAGCGAGGACCACTGGAAGCCGCAGGGGCCGACCGATCGCGTGCCGACCGATCCGGTCAGCGTCGCGGTCGCGCTGGCGGACAAGCTGGACACGCTCGCCGGATTCTGGGCGATCGATGAGAAGCCGACGGGTTCGAAGGACCCGTTCGCGCTGCGCCGGGCAGCGCTCGGCGCGATCAGGCTGATCGTCGAGAATACGCTGCGCCTGCCGATCCTGAAGACGGCCAAATCCGCGTTGCTCGGATTGTCGCTCAAGGCCGATGCCGAAACGCTGCCGAACGATCTGCTAGCCTTCTTTGCCGACCGTCTGAAGGTCCAGCTGCGCGATCAGGGCGCGCGTCACGATCTCGTCGATGCCGTGTTCTCGCTTGGTGGCCAGGACGATCTGCTGCTCGTCGTGCGGCGCGTCGAGGCGCTCGGCAAATTCCTCGACAGCGACGACGGCAAAAACCTGCTCGCTGGCACGAAACGCGCCAGCAACATTCTCGCGATCGAGGAGAAGAGGGACAAGCGGACCTTCGACGGCGCGCCTGACGCCGCGCTCTACACGCTCGACGAAGAGAAGACGCTGGCCAAGGCGATCGACCAGGTGAAGGCCGAGGCCTCCGCCGCCGTCGCCAAGGAAGACTTCGCCGGCGCGATGAGCGCGATGGCCAAGCTGCGTCCGGCGGTCGATGCGTTCTTCGACAAGGTCAAGGTCAACGACGACGATCCGAAGGTGCGCGAAAACCGCCTGAAGCTGCTCAACGAGATCCGCGCCGCGACGCGTGCGGTGGCGGATTTCTCCAGGATCGAGGGCTGATCGATGGACCGCGCGACGCTCGCCGCTTACGACAAGGATGCGGCGGCGTTTGCGCAGGACTGGCACGAACAGCCGGCCCCGGTCGATCTGCACGACATCGTCACGCGGTTCTTCATCAAGGGCGGCGCGACCGCCGATATCGGCTGCGGCAGCGGCCGCGAGGTGGCCTGGCTCAATGCCCACGGCTTTCCGGCCGAAGGCTTCGACGCCTCCGGGGGCCTGCTCGCGGAAGCCTGCGCCCGCTATCCGGCGCTGCGCTTTGCCCGCGCCGAGCTGCCCGATCTGTCGGGCATCGCGGCCGGCAGCTTCGACAATGTGCTCTGCGAGACCGTGATCATGCATCTCGATCACGCGCTGATCGCGCCGTCGGTCCGTCGCATGTTCGATATCGTGAAGCCCGGCGGCATCTTCTATCTGAGCTGGCGCGTGACCAGAGGTGACGATGCGCGCGATGCGCATGGCCGGCTTTACGCGGCGTTCGATTCCGCGCTGGTGCGGGCCGAGCTGGCGGCGGCCGAGTTGCTGCTCGACGCGGAGGTCGTCAGCGCATCGTCCGGCAAGGTCATTCACCGGCTGGTCGCCAGCAAGGGCGGGCGATGATGGCGCGGCTCGCGACATGCGCCTGCGGACAGCTCCGCGTCACCTGCCAGGGCGAGCCCACCACAGTAGCGCTGTGTCATTGCCTGGAGTGTCAGAAGCGAACCGGCAGCACCTATGGCGTCGCGGCGTTCTTTCCGCGCGCTGACGTCGAGCCGCAGGGCGAGGCGCGCGAATACAGCCGCATCGGCGGCAGTGGATCTGCCGTGGTGTTTCATTTCTGCCCGAATTGCGGATCGTCGGTCTATTGGGAGCCCGGTCGCGCGCCGGACCTGATCGGCGTTGCGGTCGGCGCCTTCGCGGACCCCGATTTTCCCGCACCGTCGCAATCGGTCTTCACGCAGCGCCGCCACGCCTGGGTCGTCGACAAATAGACCACCGCCGCAGCGATTTGCGTCGCGCTGGAAATATTTCGACACAATTTGCAATTTGTTAACCATGCCCTGCGAAGGTCCTGACAAAGCAACGATTTCTTAAGACATCGCCCCTCGCGCCAATGCAGGGACCGCCCGATGACCTCGATCGGCACCACGCCCAATCCCTACGCCCAATATGGTTCGGCCTATGCGCGGGCAGCAGCGACGCCGTCACTGGCGGCGACCTTGTCGGGCGGCGGCACCGCCGGCGATCTGTCGGCGTCCTCGACGGCCAACGCGGCAACCAACCTCACGCTGTCGGACGCCGCCCGCGCGCAGCTCGCCAAGGCGCCGCTGCCGGATTTTGCCACCGTCACCAGCGATGCGCGGATCACGCTCGACCGGCTCTACACGGTCGCCGGCGTCAAGGCGCCGATCGTCGACGGCAAGACCACCATCGATCTCTCGACGCTGGACCGTCGCTCGCTGTTTGCGATCTCGACCAACAATGGCGGCAAGTTCACCCCGGACGAGCAGACTGTTGCGGCCACCGAGCTGAAGCAGCGCTTCGACAAGGCGTTGGAGCCGTCGCTGGCGACCACGCGCCTGACCGGCGACTACAGCATCAGCTACAAGACCGCGCTCGATTATCTCGATGGTGCGAGCGATGAGGAGAAGGCCACCGCAACCTGGGCCAGCCAGCGCGCCGCGGTGCTGAAGGGCTATCAGGCGACGCAGCAGGATCCGAACACGGCACCATCGGGAATTTCCGGCGATCCGATCGCGGCCTCGCTGGCGGGGACGGCGCCTCCCACAAAGAGCGCCACGCGCGACTTCAGCAGCATTGCCAGCGACGTGCGCGCCTTCCTCGATCGGCAGAAGAGCGAGGCGGCGAAAAGCGGCAAGGAGCTGGTCTACGATCCCCGCCGCAAGACCGGACAGCTCGCCGACCTTTCCTCGCTCGACAACCGCTCGCTCTCGGCGATCTCGCTGAACCAGGACAAGAAGTTCTCCACCGAGGAGATCTTCGCGGCCAAGCAGGAACTCAATACGCGGACGCGTCTCGCTGTGCTCGACGCGCTGAAGCAGAGCCAGACCGCCGGCGATCCGCGCCAGTTCAGCCTCGGCATCCTCAAGCAATATTCCTCGATGAGCGCGGAGGAGCGCCAGGCTGCCAACTGGACGCAGGATTTCCAGGACGCCGCGATCAAGAGCTACAAGTCGACCTCGACGCTACTCTCGATCCTCAAGTCGTAACCCGGCACGGCATCAGAACGGAAGAGCCCCGCCCGGAGGGGAGGCCGGACGGGGCTTTCTGGTCCGGTCGATCCTCGCGCACATCCGCTTGCGCGGCGCCCGGACTGTCGTTCAGGCGATCGTGCTGACGTTGATCTAGTCGACCACCTGAACGATCCGTCGCGAACGCGGCTCGACCAGAACGGTCTCGCCGTTCACGACGGTGTAACGATAGGGCGTCGCGCCGAACCGCTGCGGCACGTCGTAATAGGTCACGCCGGCGTCAGGCAGCACGGTGCCGACCACGACGCGATCCGGAACCGTGTAGTTCGGTACACGCTCGCGCACGATGTATTCGCGGAATGCCGGACGCTGTTCGACCGCGATGCCTCCGTCATCATCGACGGCGACAGCCGGACCACCGCGGACGATGCCAACGGTCTGGGCCTGTGCGGCAACAGCCGGCACCGTGATCGCGGCAGCAACCGCTGCAACGGCAAGTAATCTGTTTCGCATGGCTCGCTCCATTCTTTTTCGGTGCGCGCCAGCCTTCGCCGATGCGCACGGCGAGCCAATGCATCGGCTGCGGTGATGTTCCGGAAAGCCGCCGCCATATACGCGGCAATTTGGAGCAATTTTCGTGAGTTGCGGGAACTCGTCGGCGGGACGGGCGTCTTGATGTGGGAACTTCCCTCAGCGGATAAACTGCCGCTCGATTCGCTCCTCCAAAAACCCCCGGAGAAAACTTCAATGACCATCACCGCTGGGCATCTGCCTGCTATCGTGGCTCTGATCGCAGGCATCCTAATCCTGATCATGCCGCGGCTCCTCAACTACATCGTCGCGATCTATCTGATCTTCGTCGGGCTCGTGGGGATGGGTCTGCTGCGCTGGTTGCACCTCTAGCGGGAAAGCGGGGTTTCGCGGCTTGCGCGGAACCCCTCAAAATGGTGTAAGGCGCGCATCTTCGACCCCTCCTTCCGGATTGTTGTCTGACATGGCCAAAGCCGTCGCGAAGTCCAAGAAAACTGCTGCGAAAACTGCCGAGAAAACAGCAGCGAAATCAAAGCCCTCCGCCGCAGCCCGCAAGGCCGCCCCGGCGCGCAAGGCGCTGAAGAAGAGCGCCCCGAAGGCGGCGCCGAAAGCCGCTCCCAAATCGGCTGCAAAGCCGGCCGCAAAGCCCGCTGGCAAGGCGCCGGCGAAGGCCGTTGCGAAGAAGGCGGCCCCGGCTGCGATCAAGGCCGGCAAGTGGGTCTATACGTTCGGCGACGGCAAGGCCGAGGGCCAGGCGACCTTGCGCAATCTGCTCGGCGGCAAGGGCGCCAACCTCGCGGAAATGGCCAATCTCGGCCTGCCGGTGCCTCCCGGCTTCACCATTCCGACCTCGGTCTGCACCTATTTCTACGAGCACGACAAGACGTATCCGAAGGAATTGAAAGCACAGGTTGAGAAGGCGCTCGACTATGTCGGCAAGCTGACCGGCAAGACGTTCGGCGACGCCAAGAACCCGCTGCTGGTCTCGGTCCGCTCGGGCGCGCGCGCCTCGATGCCGGGCATGATGGACACCGTGCTCAACCTCGGCCTCAACGACCGCACCGTCGAGGCGCTCGCCGAACTCTCCGGCGACCGTCGCTTCGCCTATGACAGCTATCGCCGCTTCATCACGATGTATTCGGACGTCGTGCTCGGCTTCGAGCATCATCACTTCGAGGACATCCTCGACACCTTCAAGGACGGCCAGGGCTATTCGCTCGACACCGACCTCACCGGCGACGACTGGGTCGAGCTGGTCGGCAAGTACAAGGAGGCGGTCGCCAAGGAGACCGGCCACGACTTCCCGCAGGATCCGCACGATCAGCTGTGGGGCGCGATCGGCGCGGTGTTCTCATCCTGGATGAACGCGCGCGCGGTGACCTATCGCAAGCTGCACGACATTCCGGAATCCTGGGGCACCGCCGTCAATGTGCAGGCGATGGTGTTCGGCAACATGGGCGAGACCTCGGCCACCGGCGTCGCGTTCACCCGCAATCCCTCGACCGGCGAGAGCAAGCTTTACGGCGAGTTCCTCATCAACGCGCAGGGCGAGGACGTTGTCGCCGGCATCCGCACGCCGCAGGACATCACCGAGGAGGCGCGCCAGGAATCCGGCTCCGACAAGCTGTCGATGGAAGCGGCGATGCCGGCCGCGTTCAAGGAGCTGACGCGGATCTACACGCTGCTCGAGAAGCACTACCGCGACATGCAGGACATGGAGTTCACGGTCGAGCAGGGCAAGCTGTGGATGCTGCAGACCCGCGGCGGCAAGCGCACCGCGAAGGCGGCGCTGCGCATCGCGGTCGAGCTCGCCAATGAAGGCCTGATCTCGCGCAAGGACGCGGTGACGCGGATCGATCCGGCCTCGCTCGACCAGCTGCTGCACCCGACCATCGATCCGGCCGCCAAGCGCGACGTGATCGCGACCGGCCTGCCGGCGTCGCCTGGCGCTGCCTCGGGCGAGATCGTGTTCTCGTCGGACGAAGCGGCCAAGCTGCAGGCCGACGGACGCAAGGTCATCCTGGTCCGTATCGAGACCAGCCCGGAAGACATCCACGGCATGCACGCCGCGGAAGGCATCCTCACCACCCGCGGCGGCATGACCTCGCACGCGGCGGTGGTTGCGCGCGGCATGGGCAAGCCCTGCGTCTCCGGCTGCGGCACCATCCGCGTCGATTACGGCCGCGGCACCATGAGCGTGGGCTCGCGCACCTTCAAGACCGGCGACGTCATCACCATCGATGGCTCGGTCGGCCAGGTGCTGGCCGGCCGCATGCCGATGATCGAGCCGGAACTGTCCGGCGAGTTCGGCACGCTGATGGGCTGGGCCGACGAGGTCCGCAAGCTCGGCGTTCGCGTCAACGGCGATACGCCGGACGACGCGCGCACCGCGGTGAAGTTCGGCGCCGAAGGCATCGGCCTCTGCCGCACCGAGCACATGTTCTTCGAGGAGACCCGCATCCGCACCGTGCGCGAGATGATCCTCTCCGAGGACGAGCAGTCGCGCCGCGCCGCGCTGTCGAAGCTGCTGCCGATGCAGCGCGCCGACTTCGTCGAGCTGTTCGAGATCATGCAGGGCCTGCCCGTCACGATCCGCTTGCTCGATCCGCCGCTGCACGAGTTCCTGCCGCACACCCAGGCCGAGATCGAGGAAGTGGCGCGCGCCATGAACACCGATCCGCGCAAGCTCGCCGACCGCGCCCGCGAACTCTCCGAGTTCAACCCGATGCTCGGTTTCCGCGGCTGCCGTCTTGCGATCGCCTACCCGGAGATCGCCGAGATGCAGGCGCGTGCGATCTTCGAGGCTGCCGTCGAAGCCGGCAAGCGCACCGGCAAGCCGGTCGGTCTTGAGGTGATGGTGCCGCTGATCGCGACCAAGGCCGAGTTCGATCTGGTCAAGGCGCGGATCGATGCGACAGCCAACGCGGTGATGAAGGAAACCGACGTCAAGCTGAGCTACCAGGTCGGCACCATGATCGAGCTGCCGCGCGCCTGCCTGATGGCGGGCGAGGTGGCCGAGACCGCGGAGTTCTTCTCCTTCGGCACCAACGACCTGACGCAGACCACCTACGGCATCAGCCGCGACGACGCCGCGAGCTTCCTCGGCACCTATGTCGCCAAGGGCATCCTCGAGATCGATCCGTTCATCTCGGTCGATCGCGACGGCGTCGGCGAGCTCGTCAGGATCGGCGTCACCCGCGGCCGCAAGACGCGTCCGAACCTCAAGGTCGGCATCTGCGGCGAGCACGGCGGCGATCCCGCGTCGGTCGCGTTCTGCCACGAGGTCGGGCTCGATTACGTCTCGTGCTCGCCCTATCGCGTGCCGATCGCGCGTCTCGCCGCGGCGCAGGCCGCGCTCGGCAAGGAGATCGCCAGCCAGGCGTGAGCGATCTTACAGTTCAGAGAGTGCGATGGCCGGGACCAAGTCCCGGCCATTTTTGTTTGTTGAGGCAGCCTGAAAATATAGCGTCATTGCGAGCCGACGGGTCGCGCGAACGCGCGCCCGATGACAGGCTCCGCGAAGCAATCCATGTTTCCACTTGCCGAGCCATGGATTGCTTCAGCCTTCGCCAAGGCTTCGGCGGACAAGTCGTCGCTGTCGCTCCTCGCAATGACGGCGGGTGGCTACCGTGCCTGCAACACTTTGTTCACCATCTCCGTTGACTTGTTGTTTACGACTTTCATGCGCCGCGCGTTTACCAAGGCGCGCAATGCAACGTGCGAAACATGCGCGATCGCTTGAGTGTAGCGCGCGAGCAACGCCGATTAACTCCGCGGCAACCTAAACGGTTTAGCAACGAGAAAGGTCGAATTGCGCGGATGTACCGCGTTCGATTGCACTCAGTAAGCGTTGCGTGAGCGTACGATGTTTGTGTCGCGTAACCAGCCGAGGGGCGCACGTCTTGCGCTCTTCGGTCTCGGTCTTGGCATCTTCGCACTGATGCCGACCGAGATCGGATATCAGGATATCGCCTCGCTCCTGGCCCGGCAGCCCGGCGTCGCCGAGCGCTGGCAGAAGCGCGTCTTCGCCTCCGCCGTCGGCTCCATCCAGGTCGCGACCTACAGTTTCGGCCGTCCGATCGGCACGTCCGCGCCGCAAGCGCCGCAAATCCTGCTCGCGAGACTGGACAGTTCGAACCTCGATATCATCGGAACGGTGACGCGCAATCCGATCACGGCCCCGCCGCCGCGCTATCAAGCATCCGATTTTCCCAAGGTCGATCGCACCATGAAGGGCGATCGCCTCGTCGTCCGGCGGCCCGATCAGGTCGAACCTGCGGAGCCTGCAAATACGGCGCCGGCGAACGAAGATCCCGCGACATCGAATTCGTCGGTCAAGGGCATGAAGACCGCGACCGCACCGGCCGATGGCGCGCCGCTCGATCCTGAATTGCAGGAGGCGCTGCGCGCGCCGCCCTTGCCGCAATATGCCAAGCCGTCACCGCAGCAGAACGACGTGTCGATCTCGCTCGAGGCCAGCCCGCTGGACGATCTGAAGCCCGCGCCCGCGAAGCCCGCGGCTGCGGCGCGCGAGCGCGACCCGTTCGCATTCCAGACCGCCAGCCTGTTCTTCGGCTCGTCGCTCGGCACGCCGGAGAACCTCGAGCGCTGGCAGCCCGGCGAGGCGCCGGTTGTCGTGACGCCGGCAGCAACGCCCGATCCCGACATGAAGGTGATGGCGTCACTGCCGGTCGATGCCGACGGTCCGGTCAAGGCCGGCGAGATGGGCGAGAGCATCGCGCCGAAGGGCGAGGTCAATGCGGACGACCAGCACACCAAGACGCCGGCGGAGCGGCTCGGCCTGTTCGACGAGAAGTCGCGCGCCAAGTCGGAGAAGTGCCTCGCCGAGGCGGTCTATTTCGAAGCCCGCGGTGAAGCGGTGCGCGGCCAGATCGCGGTCGCCCAGGTGGTGCTGAACCGCGCCTTCTCCGGCAAATATCCGGAGACGGTGTGCGGCGTGGTCTACCAGAACAAGAATCGCCATTACGCCTGTCAGTTCACCTTCGCCTGCGACAACGTCGCTGACGTCGTCCGCGAGCCCGACATGTGGGACCGCGCCAGGAAGATCGCGAGGGCGATGCTCGACGGCGAATTGTGGCTGCCGGAAGTCGACCGCTCGACCCACTACCACGCCTATTGGGTGCGACCGTCCTGGGTCAGCGAGATGAAGAAGATGTACAAGTTCGGCGTCCACACCTTCTATCGCCCGCGCGCCTGGGGCGACGGCAGCGACGCGCCGAGCTGGGGCAACCCGGCCGAGACCGCCAAGATCTCGGCGCAGCTCGCCGAGGCCGCCCAGAGCTCGGCCGAGCAGGCCAGCGCCCGGCGATAGGGCCTTCTCCCTCTCGTTCCGCGGCCGGCGTGCCCCGGAATGACGGTCATCATCCTCTCCGATTCTGCAGAGCAGCCCTGCAGGCGAATATTTTTCTCCGGCCCCTCTTGGGGTTTTCATGCACCTGCATTAACTCCCCGTAACGTTCGGCGGGGTGGCTCCCCGCGCAGCAGTTGCGGGGGAAGACAAGATGGCCGTTACCACCGGGGATCTTCGACCGACGTCGGGCACGTGGCGCACGCCGCTTGTCATCATCGTCTGTGGCTGCGCGATTGCGCTGCTGAGTTTCGGGCCGCGCTCCAGCCTCGGCTTCTTCGTGCAGCCGATGAGCCATGAATTCACCTGGGGCCGCGACGTGTTCGGCCTCGCGCTGGCGCTGCAGAACCTGTTGTGGGGGCTCGGCCAGCCGATCGCCGGCGCGATTGCCGACCGCTTCGGGCTGCTGCGTGTGATGGTCGTCGGCGCACTGCTTTACGCCGCGGGCCTGCTCCTGATGCGTTACTCGGCGACGCCGCTCTCGCTCAACCTTGGCGCCGGCGTCTTGATCGGCTTCGGCCTGTCGGGCTCATCGTTCAACCTGGTGCTGTCGGCGTTCAGCAAGCTGCTGCCGCCCGCGCAGCGCGGCATCGCGCTCGGCGCCGGCACCGCCGCGGGCTCGTTCGGCCAATTCCTGTTCGCGCCGTTCGGCGTCGCGATGATCGACAATTTCGGCTGGCAGACCGCGCTCCTCGTATTCGGCGCGCTGATGCTGCTGATCCTGCCGCTGTCGCTGGCACTCTCGACACCGCCGGCGGAGACGAGTGACGCCGCGCCGGCCGATCAGCAGTCGTTCAAGACCGCGCTGGCGGAGGCGTTCGGCCATCGCTCCTACGTGCTGCTGGTGCTCGGCTTCTTCACCTGCGGCTTCCAGCTCGCCTTCATCACCGTGCATCTGCCGGCCTATCTCGCTGACCGCGGCATTCCGGCATCGACCGGCGGCTGGGTGATCGCGGCGATCGGCCTGTTCAACATCGTGGGCTCGCTCAGCGTCGGCTGGCTGCAGAACGTCTTCCCGAAGCGCTACATCCTGTCGGTGATCTACTTCACCCGCGCGCTGTCGATCGTCGCCTTCATCTCGTTCCCGATCACGACCTTCTCGGCGATCGCGTTCGGGGCGATCTCCGGCCTGACCTGGCTCTCCACAGTGCCGCCGACTTCGGCGCTGGTGGCGCTGATGTTCGGCACGCGCTGGTTTGCGACGCTGTACGGCTTCGCCTTCGTCAGCCATCAGGTCGGCGGCTTCCTCGGCGTCTGGCTCGGCGGCATCGTGTTCGAGCAGTACGGTTCCTACACTCCGATCTGGTGGCTGTCGGTGCTGTTTGGCGTGCTGTCCGCGCTGATCAACCTGCCGATCGTCGAAAAGCCCGTCGCCCGCCCGGTTGCGCAGCCTGCCTGATGGGGTAAACCATTTCCCCGAAACCAAGATTACGGGGAGTGCACATCGTGGCAACGTTCAAGGCAATCAGGATCGACAAGGCGGACAAGGGTACCACCGCCGCACTCACCCAATTCGACGAAGCCGAGCTGATGGACGGCGACGTCACCGTCCGCGTCGAGTGGTCGACACTGAACTACAAGGACGGCCTCGCACTGACTGGCAAGGCACCGGTGGTGCGCCGGTTCCCGATGATCGCCGGCATCGATTTCGCCGGCACGGTCGAGCAATCCAGCCATCCGGACTGGAAGGCGGGCGACAAGGTCGTCTGCAACGGCTGGGGCATGGGCGAGACCCATCTCGGCGCCTATGCCGAAAAGGCCCGGGTCAAGGGCGACTGGCTGGTGCGGCTGCCCGACGGCATCTCGGCCCGCGATGCGATGGCGGTCGGTACCGCCGGCTATACGGCGATGCTCTCGGTGCTGGCGCTGGAGAAACACGGTCTCACCCCGAAGAGCGGCCCTGTGGTGGTCACGGGTGCCGCCGGCGGCGTCGGCTCGGTGGCGATCGCCGTGCTCTCGAAGCTTGGCTACCACGTCATCGCGTCGACCGGGCGGATGTCGGAGACCGACTATCTCAAGGGTCTCGGCGCCACCGAGGTGATCGACCGCGCAGAACTGTCAGGTGCGCCCAAGGCGCTGGCGAAGGAGCGCTGGGCCGGCGGCGTCGACAGCGTCGGGTCGACCACGCTCGCCAACCTGCTGTCGATGACGAAGTATGGCGGAGCCATCGCGGCCTGCGGTCTGGCGGCCGGTATGGATCTGCCGTCGTCGGTCGCGCCCTTCATTTTGCGGGGCGTGTGCCTTCTCGGTATCGATTCGGTGATGTGTCCGATCGAGCTGCGGAGGACCGCCTGGCGCCGCCTTGCCAGCGATCTGGATAAGGCAAAACTGGCTGATATCACTCACGAAATCGCCCTGGACGAAGTCATGGGCTTTGGCGCGAAAATCCTCGGTGGCCATGTCCGCGGCCGCATCGTGGTAAAAATAGTCTGAGGACGTTCAGACTTTACCAACCAAGCTGCTCCAATGTTGCCACTGTTGGTATGGTAAGCAGCGGGTAAAGAGACTTGCAGCATGATCCCGGGGGGCCGGGTTTCCTCGCGCAGACGTCGAAAAGCGTTGGTGCGGGGGTCATGCGCAACAAGGAGCGAGTGCCCGCGCTCGTAAGTGGAGTAGCTCATGCTTGCGCGTTTGGTGTTGGGGGCCGTCACGGCCGGAGCAATGGTCGTGCCGGCATTCGCGGGCATGATGAACGCCGATGAGGCCCGCAGGTTCGTCGCCGGCAAGGTGTTCGCGTTCACCTGTTTCGATGGCACCCGCGGCGCCGGTCGCATCCTCGACGATCTGGGTGCGGCAGGCTCGGTCCAGTTCTCCGGCTCGGGGCCGATCCGTCACCTGCGCCTGCCCGGCAACACGCTGCAGATCCGCGGTCAGAGCGTTTGCGCGTCGCTGAAGGGCATTCCGTTCGAACCGTGCTTTAATCTCGACAAGCAGGACGACCGCTCGTTCCGCGGCTCGGTCTCCGGCATGGGCTTTGCCTATTGCGATTTCCATCACCAGGGCGGCCAGCAGATGCTGATGGCGCGCGCGGCGGCGCGTCCGCGCTCGCTGCATCCGCGCACCCGATCCGCGGATGCCTCGCAGACCGAAGTGTCGCGCGTTGAGACGCCGCAGGTCGGAAGCGCGAAGCTCGAGCCGGTCAAGGCCGAGCCCGCCAAGGTCGAGAGCGCGCCGGAATTGCGCCGCTCCACCGACTAACCTTCATCTGCGCGCTAGCGGGAATAGCGCCGCCAAGCCGTAGTCATACGGATGGCGGTCGCCACGCCTTGCTCGCTACTCAATACCTGGCGTTCGCCGTGAGGCGGGACATTGGGGACTCTGATTTTGAGTAGTCATATGGCGCAATATTTTTTTCGAATTAGTGATGGCGATTACGCTGGTGCATCCGACCACGCGACGGAGTTTGAAAGCCGCGACGTGGCCTGGGCCGAGATGACCAAGGTCTGCGGAAATTTCCTCGGCAGCATTTCGCGCAATCTGAAGCAGAACAGCGAATGGCACATGGAGCTGCTCGACGAGGGCAGAAAACCCGTGTTCAGGATTCGACTGGTCGCCGAGTCCGTCGACTGAAGCTGTCTTTCAGGACGGCAAGTCCTAACCCTCAGCCTGCGCGAGCGGCTGAGCGGTTCGCCTGCGAAACAGGATCCGCTGATACAGCCAGCCGATCGCGACCAGCACGATGCCAAGGCACATGAACGACAGCGCCCGGTAGACACCCGTGAGCGTCGACATGTCGATCAGGAACGCCTTCAGGATCGTCAGCCCGATCACCGCAGCAGACGCGAGCCGCGCCCGCTGCGAGTTGACGACGATGCCGATGCCGAGCAGCGCGACGCCGAACATCAGCCAGGCGATCGAATAGGTGTATTGCTCCGCGCCCGTGGTCTCGCCGCGCGTCAGCACCGGTCCATGGTAGAGCCTGCGAATCTCGAACGTGACGTAAGCGAGCGCAAGGACCAGCGCGCCGGCGGCGATTGTGTTGGCATAGCCGGCAGGACGATGGCCCGCCACCGCATAGGACAGCAGCAGCGCCAGCACCGCCGGCAGCGCGTAGCCGAGCAGCAGCAGGTTGATGAAGCTGCCGCCGACGCTTTGCGGCCACAACATCGGATTCTCCAGCGCCAGCAGCCCGAACAGGCTGGCGAGCCCGGCGAACGCGGTCAGCAGGATCGCGCCGATATTGTGCACGATGCTGCCGCTGCGCAGGCGCAGCCGCTCCAGTCCGATCGCCATCGCAAGCGTCGCGCCGACCTGCAGCGCGACCTCGGTCAGCCCGGCGCTGGCATAATAGACATCGCCGCTGTTGACCGCGTGGCGGATCTCCATGAAGGCAAGCAGCACCGTGAACAGGACCGCGGCGGATTCGACGATGCGCAGCGGGACGTCGTCGCCGTTGCGACGCAGGAAATGGCTTGCCGCCCAGAATGACAGCGCCGGCACGCCATAGCCCCACAGCAGCCAGTTGAAGATCGGCGTGGTGCCGACGGCGTCGCCCGCGATCCGCGGCTCATAGCCGATGCGCAGCACGACGATGCCGGCCAGGATCGCGGCAAGCCAGCGCAGGAACGGAATCGGCCGCTGCACCGACAGCCACGCCGTGCCCATCGACACCAGCGCGAGCGCGATGGTGAGCCAGCCCTTGTCGAGCGCGAAGGTCAGCGCCAGCGCCAGCGAGGCGAGGGCGCCGGTGGCGGACAACGCAATCGAAGGCGACAGCTCCGGCCGCTCGTCGCGCCGGGTCAGCGCCTCGGTCGCGGCTGCGTAGGCCGCCGCCAGCAGCACGGCGAGGACCGCGAACGGGATCGAGCGGTCGAGATGCGCGATGCGTGCATAGAGTGCGACCAGCAGCGCGACCGGCGTGAACACCGCCGCCGCGGCCCAGGTCACCGTGACCTTCGTGGTGGTAAAACGGAATTGCGCGAGGAAGCCGGCGATGCCGAAGGCGGCCGCGAACAGCGCGGCGGTGACGAGATGCAGCGAGACCGAGCCATCGGTCACGGACCGGCCGATGCCGGGGATCGCGCCGCCCGGCAGCACCAGCATGTCGACGTTGCGGCGGACGGCCCATTCGCCGAACACAATGAACACGAAGATCGACGCGGCGCCGATCGCACGGGTAGCAGCAGGCGCGCGCCAGGCGACAAGCAGGCTCGCGGCTGTCAGCAGCGCAAAGCCGATCATCGCGGTGTCGGCGTGGGCGCTGTTGAGCGCGATCAGCATCGCGCCAGACAGATAGGCGGCGAGCGAGCTAGATGAAATCGGCTCGATCTCCTCGCCGTCGCCGTCGGGACCGAACATGAAGCCGCAGACCACGAGCAGCGCCGCCAGCACGAAGCCCGCGATGACATGGAAGACATGGGGCGCGATCATCTCGGGCCCGCATTGCAGGCAAGGGAAGGTCCACAGCAGCGCGAAGGCGATCGTCGTGACCGCGAGCCAGCGCCACAGCCGGATCCGGGCGAGGCCGAACGCCGCCGCCGTGACGATGGCGAGGTAGACGTAGAGCGACCAGAAGTCGGGTTTGTCTGACGACACCAGGAGCGGCGTGACGAAGGCGCCGACGATGCCGAGCCCGGCCAGCGCGGGTCCGTGCAGCAGCGCGGCCGCCAGCGTGCCGAGCGCGACCATACCGAGCAGGATGAAGGCGCTCGCCGGGGCGAGGAAGTCATACAGCGCGTAGGCGGCGTAGACGGTAGCGAATGCCACCGCGGTGCCGGCGGCGATGAGGATCGCCGGGATGTTGGCGATCGGCAGCGCCGCGATGTTGGAGATGCTTTCCTGGCGCCTGGTCCATTCACCGGCGCCGAGCAGCGCCAGCGCAAACAATCCGCCGAGCATCGTGCGAACGCCGGGGCCGAGCAAGCCGGCCTCGATCGAATAGCGCACCATGAAGAAGCCGCCGAGCGCGAGCGTCAGGCCGCCGATCCACACCACCCAGCGCGTGCCGAGCGTCTCCTCGAAGCCGGGTGCAGGCTGCGGAGGGGCTGGCGGCTCCGGCAGGGGCGGCGGTACGGCACCTGGCGCGTCCGCGGCTGGCTCAGTCTGCGCCGCCGGTTCGCCGGGAGCCGCCTCCGGGAGCGGTGGCGGCGCGACGGAAGGCGCCGTCGGCGGCGTCTGCTCGAACTCCTGCAGCGGAGTCAGCGGCGGCGGCATGGCCGTCCGCGCGGCGGCGCCGCCCGCGGCCTCGATCGCATCCAGGCGGCGCTGCAGCAGGTCGATCCGGCCCAGCGCCTTGCGCGCGAAAATGATCGCGACGATGGCGAGGACGAGCGTCAGGAAGTCGAACGGCGAATCGAACATCGGGCCTCCGGCAGGACGCGCCGGACTTGGCCAGCCCGGCGGCCCGTCGCAACCTAGTAGTGCAGTGAGGAGGACCGGAAGTTCAAGCGATCGGGCGTGACCGGCCGCGCTTAGTCCAGATCGATGCGGAAGGGCCGGCCTTCGACGCTCATGCTGCCGGGACCCATCGCGTCGAGTGCACGCAGCATCCGGCCCTCGCGTCCCAGCGCCTTGTCGGCGAGGCTGACGATCAGCCGGTTGGGAGCCGCGATCGGCGAGGCCTCGCGGATCATCCGGGCGATGGACATTTCGTCGCGGTGCGGGTTGAGGGCGCAGACCGTGGCGAATGCGCTCGCGGTCGAGCGGCTGATGCCGGCGTAGCAATGCACCACCATCGGTGCTTGGCGATCCCAGCCGCGCACGAAGCTCAGCACCTTCTCGATATGCGACTCGTTGGGCGCAACGAATCCGTCCATCTGTTCGATGATGTCGTCCATCGACACTTTCAGGTGGTTGGCCGGCAGCACGGAAGGCGGCCGCTGCACTTGGTCGACATTGGCCATCACAGTCAGCACATGGCTGGCGCCGGTGGCGCGAACCGTGTCGGAGAGTGCGGCAAGCGAGCAGACGTGAAGCATGATGGTCCTTCTATCGGGGGTGCCGGATTATAACGGCTGCTCCCGAACGGGCAAAGGCGGGGGTGCCATGCCGATTCATCGTTTTGCGGCGCAACCGGCGGCACGTTTTCGCTGCCGCCCTACGAGGCGTGCAATGCCTCGAAGCGCTCGAGGAACTGCTTTTCGGCCCGCGCGGCGGTCCATGGCGTCAGATAGTCGCGCTCGGTCGCTTCGGGCAGTTCCGGATCGCGGCCGAACAGCCGCTTGGCCTCGGCTCGCGAAAATCCCGCCAGATGCGTCGCCTCGAGATACGCGGCGCCGCGATCGGCGGCCTTGATCTGCTGGGTGATCTCGTCCGCCAGCACGGCGGGCAGGCCGAAGCGGATATGGATCGCGCCGAGCAGCCGCTTCTCCACCGCCTTGTATTCGCCTGACAGCACCGCCTTGAACGGTGAGATCATGTCGCCGATGACATATTCCGGTGCGTCGTGCAGCAGCGCCGCAAGACGATGGCGGATGTCGACGCGCGGCATCTGCTGGTGCATCACGGCTTCGACCAGCAGCGTGTGCTGGGCCACCGAGAAGATGTGCGCCCCGCTGGTCTGGCCGTTCCAGCGCGCGACCCGCGCCAGTCCATGCGCGATGTCGACGATTTCGATATCGAGCGGCGACGGATCGAGCAGGTCCAGCCGGCGTCCCGACAACATCCGCTGCCAGGCGCGGGTTGTCTCCGTCGATTTGCGCGCCGTCATTTCTTCTTGAGTCGCGGTGTGCGGAGCTTGCCGCTGCAGCTCTCGTGGCAGAAGCAGGTCACGAGGTGATCGTTGACCATGCCGGTCGCCTGCATGAAGGCGTAGACGATGGTGGGACCGACGAACTTGAAGCCGCGCGCGCCGAGCTCCTTGGAGACCTTGATCGAGACCGGCGTCGAGGCCGGCACGCTCGCGGTGGTCTTGAACTGATTGACCTTCGGCTTGCCGTCGACGAAGTCCCACAGGAAATTCGAGAAGCCGGGGCCTTTCTCCATGATTTCCAGATAGCCCTTCGCACTCGCCACCGCGCCTTCGATCTTGGCGCGATTGCGCACGATGCCGGCGTCGTTCATCAGCGCGTGCACCTTCTTGGCGTTGTAGCGCGCGATCTTCTCGGGCTGGAAATCGTCGAAGGCTTTGCGGAAGTTCTCGCGCTTGCGCAGGATCGTGATCCAGGACAGACCGGCCTGGAAGCCGTCGAGGATCAGCTTTTCGTAGAGCGCGCGGTCGTCATATTCCGGCACGCCCCATTCATTGTCGTGATAGGCGACGTAGAACGCATCCTCGCCCGGCCAGGGGCAACGCGTCTTGCCGTCAGGGTGCAGTTGCGCGGTACGGCTCATGCGGTCTGCTTGGGTGTGATGCGGACGGCGTCGGGTTCGGCGAGGTGAAGCGACAGCCCGCCCGCGGTCAGCGCCAGGCCGGCGTCGAGCGCATCGGCGACGCGGTCGATGCGGACCAGCGCGAGACCCTTCTCGCCGGCGGTCGAGCCGATGGTGCCGACCTGCTTGTCGCCGGCCAGGATGGTAGCGCCGGCTTCGGGGGCGGGGCCGTCGAGGACGATCTTCACCGTGCGGGTGCGCGCCGTGCCGCGATGCTGCATGCGCGACACCACCTCCTGGCCGACATAGCAGCCCTTGTCGAAATCGACGCCGTTGAGGCGATCCATATTGGTCTCGTGCGGGAAGGCGTCGCCATACATGAAGTCGAGCCCGCCGCGCGGCACGCCGGTGGCGATCCGATGCGCCTCGTAGGCGTTGGAGTCGACGAGATCGGCACCGATCAGCTCAGCGAGCTTCTGCTTCAAATCTTCCGGAATCAGGATGCGCCAGCCGAGCGCTGGGTTGCGCGGATCGGCGAACGCGAGATCCGGCGTCGCCGCCGGCTCGCCATCCCAAGCTGCCAGCACACCGAGGCTGTCGGACAGGTTCTCGACCACGACCTTGGCGCGCAGCTTGTAGAAGCCGAGCTTGTCGGCAAGACCCTTGGCGAGCGCGCGCGGCGCGTCGATCAGGAAGCCGCCGCCATGACCTGAGGGTATCTCGGTGATCAGGAAATCGACGATGATCTTGCCTTGCGGCGTCAGCAGCGCGCCAAACCGGGCCTGTCCCGCGCGCAACTCGGCGATGTCGGCGGTGATGAGGCCGTTGAGGAAGTTGCGGGCGTCCTCGCCAGAGACCTTGACCACGCCCCGATCTGGAAGAAACGCTGCTTTCATTCGCAAAATTGGCTCTTTTCCAAGTTCCTTGGGAAACGCGCAGGCCGCGATATCCCCTGCCAAGCTAAGGCGCTAGAGTGCGCCGAACAAGGCCCGCGCGACAGCCGAAAGCGGGCGTCGAGGACCGATGAATCAGCATTTTGACACCATTCTAAAATCCGGCACCGTGGTCAATCAGGACGGCGAGGGCGTGCGCGATATCGGTATCGCGGGCGGCCGCATCGCCGCGATCGGCTCGCTCAGTCAGGCCTCGGCCGGCGAGGTGATCGACTGCAAGGGCCTGCACATCCTGCCCGGCGTGATGGACACCCAGGTGCATTTCCGCGAGCCCGGGTTGACCCAGAAGGAAGACCTCGAGACCGGCTCGCGCAGCGCGGTGATGGGCGGGGTCACCGCCGTGTTCGAGATGCCGAACACCAATCCGCTGACGGTCACCGAAGCGGCCTTCACCGACAAGATCAAGCGCGGCCGCCATCGCATGCATTGCGATTTCGCGTTCTTCATCGGCGGCACCCGCGAGAACGTGCAGGATCTGCCGGAGTTCGAGCGCGCCCCGGGCTGCGCCGGCGTCAAGGTGTTCATCGGCTCCTCCACCGGCGCGCTGCTGGTCGAGGACGACGAGAGCCTGCGGCGGATCTTCCAGGTGATCCGGCGCCGCGCCGCGTTCCACGCCGAGGACGAGTATCGCCTCAACGAGCGCAAGCCGCTGCGGATCGAGGGCGATGCTCGCTCGCATCCGGTGTGGCGCGACGAGACCGCCGCGCTGATGGCGACCGAGCGCCTGGTCAATCTCGCGCGCGAGACCGGCAAGCGCATCCACGTGCTGCACATCTCGACCAAGGACGAGATTCTGTACCTGCGCGACCACAAGGATGTCGCCTCCTGCGAGGCGACGCCGCACCACCTCACCATGGCCGCGCCGGAGTGCTACGAGCGGCTCGGCACACTGGCCCAGATGAACCCGCCGGTGCGCTCGGCCGATCACCGCGCCGGCATCTGGTACGGCATCGAGCAGGGCATCATCGACGTGCTCGGCTCGGATCACGCGCCGCATACGCTGGAGGAGAAGGCCAAGACCTATCCGGCCTCGCCGTCGGGCATGACCGGTGTGCAGACGCTGGTGCCGCTGATGCTCGATCACGTCAATGCCGGGCGGCTGTCGCTGGCTCGCTTCGTCGATCTCACCAGCGCGGGGCCTGCGCGCCTGTTCAACATCGCCTGCAAGGGCCGCATCGCGGCCGGTTACGATGCCGACTTCACAATCGTCGACCTGAAGCGCAGCGAGACCATCACCAACAAATGGATCGCCTCGCGCGCCGCCTGGACGCCTTATGACGGCGTGCGGGTGCAGGGCTGGCCGGTCGGCACCTTCGTGCGCGGCCGGCGGGTGATGTGGCAGGGCGAAGTCACGACGCCATCGACCGGCGAGCCGGTTCGGTTCCTCGAGACGCTGAAGCAGTAGGTTCGCGTTTGACGCGTTTTCTTGACGCGAACCGGCGGCCCACTTCGCTCGAAAACGCTATCGTTTTTACTGTCGGGCCAATGCCAGCGAGAACTCGCCGTTGCGCACGCGCGCGGCGAGGCCCTCGGCAAATTTCGCCACCGCGTCCTCGCCATAGGTGCCGACGAGTTCGGCGAGCGCCGCAAACAGGCTCGCCTGCGCGAGGCAGTCGCCATCGACGCCGTCGTGACGCGCTTCAGCCCAGGCCTCGTTCAGGTAGCCCAGCGCGGCCTGCTTCTGCTCGTGGTCGGGTCGCGGGTCTTGGTGATGGGGGAAGGACGCTGGATGGCGCATGAAACTCTGCAAATTGACAGCGCGCGGTCCGAGGAGCGAACCACTGCGACGCGCGAGATGTATCACGCATGCAGGTACCGCCTAGCCCACATCTTTCGAAAAGGTTAACGGCGGCCCCGGCATTTAAAGGGGAATTCCGGATATCCGGGCCGCGATCAGCCGAATGAGCTGTGGATATGGTCCAGCACCGCGCGCGGCGTGGCGCACAGATGGCTGGCGCCGGCCTCGGTCAGCTCCTCGGGCGTGCCGTAGCCATAGGTGACGCCGACCGCCCGGATGCCGTTTCGATTCGCCCCGATCACGTCGTGGCTGCGATCGCCGATCATCAGGGATTTGGCCGGATCGGCCCCGGTCTGCGCCAGCGCATAGGTGAGCAGGTCGACCTTGTTGACCCGGGTTCCGTCGAACTCCGAGCCGAACACGTGGTCGAAATAGCCGCCGAGGCCGAAATGCGCGATGATCCGCGTCGCGAACACATGCGGCTTCGAGGTCGCGACGAACATCCGGCCCGGTGCCCGGCGCAGCTCGGCCAGAACCTCCGCGATGTCGGGATAGACCGCGTTCTCGAACAGCCCGACATCGCCGAATCTTTCGCGGTAGAGCGCGACCGCGCGGTCCGCGAGCTCCTCGCCGCCGAGCAGCATCGCAAAGCTCGCCCTGAGCGGCGGCCCGATGCACCAGGTCAGTTCATCCTGCGAGGGAACCGGCCGGCCGAGCTTTTCCAGCGCGTACTGGATCGAGCCGGTGATGCCGGGCTTCGGGTCGGTCAGGGTGCCGTCGAGGTCGAAGAAGATCGCCCGTTCAGTTGGCATAGCGGGCCGTCAGGTCGCGCGAGATTTTCGAGCCCTCCTCGATGTAGCGCCGGATCGCCACGGTGGCCGCGGGCGTGCAGGTCCGGTAGGTCTGCTGGAAGCCGTTATAGCCGCGGTTGAAGCCTGCGATCATGCGGGCGCGGCGGTCGCCGGAGGGGGTCTCGGCATCGATCAGCGCCTGCATTTCGTTGCGCCATTTGGCGCCCTCGTTGGAGCCGCAGATGCCGCGCAGATAGTGCAGGGCGCCGAGGATCTCGGCCAGCCGCTGCAAATCGCCGTCGAACGGCGCAGCCGCGTCCTGCGCCCGGGCGGGCGTCGCAAGGCATGCCGACAACAGGATCACAACGGCGAGAAAGGCTCTGATCATCAGGGGTTCCGGAATGGCGGTGGTATGCCCCCTCAATGCGCCCGAGGCAAGGCGGCCGAGCCCCCAAAGCCGCTAAAACGGGCCTCAAACCAGCCGCCGGGCGGCCGCAATCACCTCATGCAGGCCGCCGGTGACCTTGAGGTCGCCGATCTCCTCCGGCGCCAGCCATTTGAAATCGTCGTGCTCGTCGTTCAGGTGAGGCTCGCGGGACGCCCAGCGCGCCGCGAAGGTCATGATCAGATAGTGTCCGGTGCCGGGGCCGGTCGGCAGCACCTCGCGCCAGCCGGCGAGGCCGACGATCTCGACCTTGAGGCCGGTCTCCTCGTCGATCTCCCGGTGCAGGGCGGTATGCAGCGATTCGCCGAACTCGACCCGGCCGCCGGGCAGCGAATAGAAGCCCTTGCCGGGCGAGCGGGCGCGGCGCACCAGCAGCACCTTGTCGTCGCGGAAAATCACGCCTGACACGGCGAGCTGCGGGCGGATCGGAGGTTCGGGAGAGGTCAAGGTGATTGGCAGCCGGTTGTGAAGACCATCATGCCCGATATCTCAGGCGCCCGCCATGATGCTGTCGACATCGGCCTCTGCGGCGCCGTTGATGATGCCGGCGGTCTGCATCACCAGCGGCTTGACCCAGACGATCGCCTGCTCGGCGAGCGCGACCCGGCTCTTGTCCTGCTGCAATTGCCGCATCGCCGCCCCGACCTCGGTCAGGATCTTCGTCATGCTGTCGGTGAGCTGGTCGAATTCGGCCCGGATTGCGGCGTCCGCGGTCTCATAGGCCTCGATCGCGAGATCGCGTGCCCGGAAATTCGACGCGGTGAAATGCTCGGCATAGGACAGCGGCTGCCATTCGAGGAAATCGCTGGCGCATTCCGGCAGGTCTGGGACCATCTCCAGCAGCATGATGGCTTCGTTGAAGTGATTGAGGTAGTCGGTGGCAAGCCCGGTGCGGGGATTGATGTTGGCGGCGCGCAACAGCGCCGCCCGCGCCTCATCGGGGTACGTCGGTCGCGGGGAAGAGCCCGCTATGGCGGCCGTTGAGGTCATTGATCGCAGTCTTTAACGGTCCAAGTTAAGGCAGAATAAACGGATACCACTCTGGACGGCAAATGTGCGGACGCTTTGTCATAACCTCGCCGCCGGCGGCCTTGCGCGAGATGTTCGGCTATATCGAGCAGCCGAATTTTCCGCCACGGTATAATGTTGCGCCGACCCAGCCGATCCCGGTGGTGCTGCTGCAGAATGGCGGCCGGCATTTTCATTTGATGCGCTGGGGCCTGATCCCGTCGTGGGTCAAGGACCCCAGGACCTTCTCGCTCCTGATCAACGCGCGCTCCGAGACGGTGCGCGAGAAGCCGGCCTTCAAGAACGCGATCAAGCGGCGCCGGGCGCTGATCCCCGCCGACGGCTATTACGAATGGCAGGATGCCGGCGGCCGCAAGCGGCCGTTCTTCATCCATCGCCGCGACGGCCATCCGCTCGCCTTCGCCGCGCTTGCCGAGACCTGGATGGGGCCGAACGGCGAGGAGCAGGATACGGTCGCGATCGTCACTGCGCCGGCCAGTCCCGACCTCGCGCAATTGCATCACCGCGTGCCGGTCACGATCAGGCCCGAGCAATTCGCGCGCTGGCTCGACTGCCTGCCGAACGATGTCGACGACGTGATGCCGATGCTGAAGGGCCCCGAGGTCGGCGAGTTCGCCTGGCACCAGGTCACGATGCGCGTCAACGCGGTCGCCAATGACGATGCGCAATTGCTGCTGCCGATGACCGCGGATGAAATCGCCGCGGAGGACGCGCCGCAGCCGAAGAAGGCCGCGCCGCGCAAGGCGCCGGTGCGGGAGGATGACGGGCAGGGGTCGCTGTTTTGAGGGCTCACTGAACCGGCGTGATGCAGCGCGGATTTGCGTCAGCTCTCCACATCGTCGTCCTGGCCTTCGCCAGGACGACGATGAAGATGGACCTCGATTCAACCGGTGCGCAATTGCGCACCTGAGGGCTCGCGCCAAATGGCGCGCTCCGGCATGACAGAGCCAGAGATCACCCCTTCACGTGTGCCACGCCCTCGATCTCGATCAGCATCTTTGGATTGGGCAGCGCCACCACCACGCAGGTGGTGCGCGCGGGGTAGGGGGCGGGGCCGAACGCGCCGGCATACAGCGCGTTCATCGTCGCGACGTCGCTCGCGCGCGTCAGCAGCACGTTGACCTTGACGAGATCGCGCATCGTCGCGCCCGCCTCGCTCAGCACGCGCTTGATATTGGTCACGACATTGGCGAACTGCGCCTCGAAGCCGTCGGGCAGCTCGCGATTGGCGTCAAAGCCGGGAATGCCGGAGATGAACAACAAATCGCCGACGCGGGCGCCGAACGAGAGTGGCGGCGCCTGGACGCCGGGCGGAGGAGGGAAGTGCTTGATTGTGGTCTTTTCAGTCATTGGGTCACCCGTCTGCGTGAGATGGAAGGGGAGAAGTTTCGATGGCGCGCGGTGCCGCTGCACGCCGGCGCCAAAGATTCCTGCCGAAGAGATTCTGGCCGATCATGCCTGCGAGCATCGCGAGAACGAAGACCACGATCGGTAGCGAGAGGCCGGCGATATTGACCAGTGCCGGCCCGGGGCAGATGCCGACGAGGCCCCAGCCGATGCCGAACAGCACCGCGCCGGCAACCAGCGGCGCATCGATGTCGGTGCGGTCGGGCCAGAGGAAGCGCGCCGAGAAGGCGGGGGCCGTGCGCCGCCGGGCGATCGCGAAGCCGGTTGCTGCGACCGCAACCGCGCCCGCCATCACGAAGGCGAGCGTCGCGTCCCACGCGCCGAACAGATCGAGGAAGCCGAGCACCTTCTGCGGATCGGTCATGCCGGAGATCAGAAGCCCCGCGCCGAAGATCAGGCCGCAGGCAAAACTGGCAAGCACCGGCATCGCTAAACCGCTCCTTGTTTGAGCATGATCCTTTCGGAAAACCGCTTCGCACTTTTCCGGATCATGCTTAGCCTCCGATCCCGTGCCTGACGATTGCGACCGTTGCAATCGCCGTCAGCATGAAGATGCATGTTGCCACGATCGAGCGGCCGGACAGCCGCGCGAAGCCGCAGACGCCGTGGCCCGAGGTGCAGCCATTGCCCATCCTTGTACCGAATCCGACCAGCAGTCCCGCGATCGCGACCACTACAAGGCTCGCGTTCATCGCCGGCCGTGGCAGCGGCGCGCCGAACAGCGCCGCAATCAGGGGCGCTCCGATCAGTCCCGCGATGAACGCGATGCGCCAGGAACGATCGGCGCTACGGTCGGCGCCGCGGTCGGCGGTATCGGCCCGCAGCGCGCCGCCGACGATGCCGGTGACCCCGGCGATTCGCCCGGTCAGCAGCATCAAGAGCGCCGCGGCAAGCCCGATCAGCGCGCCGCCGGCTAGGCCGGAAAGTGGGGTGAAATCGTGCATCGATGCAGATCCCTGTTGCGCAAACTCCTCAGCGATCCGGCAAAGCGGTGGGCGCGCATGCGCCAGTGGTCGCGCGGCTGCAGAGGCGATGATAGACTCCGCACCATCAGGAACAAGCGCAATCCCGCATGTTTCGCGGCATTTCAGCGATGCCGCCGGTCGGCTGGATTGCCGCGATTCGCTCTCACTTCGTCCGGAGAATCCCCCATGAAGTTGCCATCCGTCGCCCGCGCCGCGCTGCTCGCGCTGGCGATGCTCACCGGAACGTCCGCTGCCCTGGCTGACGAGGGCGCGGTGACGCTCGTGATCTTCAAGGGCGGCTGGGTGTTCGGCGGCTCCGCCGGCAAGGGCGTCATGACCTTCCACGGCCAGACCTATGGGCTCACGGCCGGCGGGCTGGACTATGGGCTCGTGTTCGGCGGCTCGCAGACCACGTTGCAGGGGCGGGTGCGCAATATCCGCCGTCCGCAGGATATCAACGGCGTCTATGCCGCGGCGGGCATGGGCGTTGCGCTCGGCGCCGGCGTGCGCGGCATCCTCTTGACCAACCAGAACGGCGCGGTGCTCGAATTGAGCGGCAAGCAGGTCGGGCTGATGGCCAATGTCGACCTCAGCGGGCTTGCGATCACGTTGAAGGAGTAGGGAGCGGTCTCGTAGCGATCTCGTAGGATGGGTAGAGCCAACGGGGCCGCGCTTTGCGCGGACCCGTTGGCTCTACCGATCCTACGATCCTACGATTCCGTGATCCACTCGGCGAGTTCGCGCCACGGCTGTAAGGTCCAATGACCCGAGGCCGCGCCGGATGGCGACGGCAGCACGAACACTTCGGGAAAGCCATTCACCGATGGCTGCCGACCGAGCACGAGCGCGTTGGTCGGCCTGTTGTAGAACAGGCTCGCCGCCTTCCTGCTGGTGAAGGCGACGGTGTTCGGCCGATAGGTCTCGATCTTCGTCCGGAAGCCCACCACGTCGAACGACTGCCTGTTGATTTCGTGATCCATCCCGGCGCCGGTCTTGGAGAGATCGGTGAAGCCGATGCCGAGCGCGAGCAGTGCCGCGAACTCGTCCGGCCGATAGCGCCGCGGCGTGATGCCGGCCTCATGCAGCGCACGCCAGAACCGGTTGCCGGGATGCGCGTAATAATGCCCGACGGCGGCCGAGCGCGTGCTCGCTGCGGTGCCGACGAACACCAGGCGCAGATTGGCGCGGAGCTGGTCGGGGAGGCGGTGGGAATTGTTCGCGGGCATCTGGGGGCTGAATAAAGTAATCACGCGTTGGCACATGACTTCACCTGGAATCGAGCGGCGAACTGCGCCTCACCTCTCCCGATTGCGGGCAGGGCAATCCGCTGTTTCCGCGCCGTCATGGCCGGCACAAGGCCGGGCATGACGAGTTTGTGGCGCTATCGAGCCCATATGCGATTGCCAGCACTCGCAGGGGAGGCGCGTTCCCAAAATATCGAAAACAACCCCATGCAAAGTACAAAGTAGCCGGCGGTGGCCGGCGTTCGACCAGGCTACTTGACACGTCGGGCAACTCACGGATATTTTCCAATATTCCGAAATCACGCAGGCGCACGCTCGCCTCCCGGGGCATATGGCATTCGTGCGCTTCTGTAAGCGACGTTTCCATGTCGTCGTGGCCGCCAGCCATATGCATAGCCCTGCGGCTTGCGGGGGGCAGTGCCGTCGCTGTCGTCATTCAAGCTAGTCCCGTCACGCGCTAGCGCACCGGCTCCTTGACCTCTTCTTCCGTCGTGACCGCTTGCGACGGTCCGGTTGCGCGCACCATCAGGAACGTCCCCGAGAACCTTGTGCCGCGGATGCTCCAGCGGCCGTCGATCTCGGTCGCGTCGGCATTGACCGCGCCTTCATAGTGCACGGTGTTGTAGCCGTAGCCAGGCGGCTCGTAACGTTTGACGAACGTAACAGCGCTGCCGGAGCGCTGGCCCGCAAGCGATGCATTGTGCGTGCTGATCGGACAGCCCGGCATCACGCAGGGTTCGGTCACGCTGCCGCCGAGCGCGCCGCCGGCGTCGATCAGCGTCGCCAGGAACGTGACCATGCCGCTCGGCTGAACATAGCTGCCGTCCCAGACGCCGGTGAGATTGTCGGTCATGTCGCTTGCCCGGATTGCGCTTGGCGAAATTGCAGTGATCGATGTGGTGCACGCAGCGCCTCAACGCAAGTCGTGCCCGATCGCGCGGTTGCTTGCAGGTGCAAAAGGGTCTGTAATCCGCTCAAACAGATCAAGAAGAATTCGGGAGCGGACATGACAGGAGAGGCGAAAACCCACTTTGAGGTGATCGTGGTCGGCGCCGGCGTCGCGGGCATCTACCAGATCAAGCGGCTGGCCGATCTCAGCATCGACGCCACCGTGCTCGAAGCCGCGCCCGATCTCGGCGGCACCTGGTACTGGAACCGCTATCCGGGCTGCCGCTTCGATTCCGAGAGCTACACCTATGGCTTCTCATTCTCGCGCGAGCTGCTCGACGAGTGGCACTGGAAGGAGCGCTTCTCCGGCCAGCCCGAGAATCTGCGTTACCTCAACTACGTCGCCGACAAGTTCGACCTGCGCAAGTACATGCAGTTCAATTGCAAGGTCGATATCATGCAGTTCGACGAGACGCGCGACCTCTGGCAATTGAGGATCAGTGACGGCCGCGAACTGACCTGCCGCTTCGTGGTGCTCGCAATCGGGCTGTTGTCGGCGCCGACCATGCCGCGCGTGCCTGGCATCGATGACTTCAAGGGCCGCTCGTTCCACACCTATTACTGGCCGCACGAGCCGGTCGATCTTGCCGGCAAGAAAGTCGCGGTGATCGGCACCGGCGCCACCGGCATCCAGCTGATCGGCGAGATCGCAGACAAGGTCGGCGAGCTCACGGTGTTTCAGCGCCGGCCGAACTGGAGCGCGCCGCTCAACAACTCAGCGATCTCCGACGAGGAGATGGCCGACATCCGCGCCCGCTATGACGAGATCTTCGCTGCCTGCGCGCTGACGCCGGGCAGTTTTGTCCATGGCCCCGACAAGCGCGGCTTCTACGAGGTGAGCCGCGCGGAGCGGCTCAAGCTGTGGGACAGGCTCTACGACGAGCCCGGCTTCGGCATCTGGCTCGCGAACTTCCGCGAGATTTTCATGGATGAAGCCGCCAATGCGGAGCTCTCGCAATACATCGCGGGCCGCATCCGCCAGCGCGTGAACGATCCTGATGTCGCCGAGAAGCTGATCCCGCGGGATCACGGTTTTGGCGTGCAGCGGCTGCCGCTGGAGACCCGATATATCGAGGCGTACAATCGCGACAATGTGCAGCTCGTCGACCTCAGCGAGACGCCGCTGGTGCGCGTCACCGAGAGCGGCCTGCGCACCACGGCGCGCGACTACGACTTCGACATCATCGTCTACGCCACCGGCTTCGACGCCATCACCGGCGCCTACGACCTGATAGATATCCGCGGCATTGGCGGGGAGCGCCTCGCCGACAAGTGGAAGCACGCGCCATCGACCTTCCTCGGCATGCTCGTCCACGGCTTCCCGAACCTGTTGATGCCGACCGGCCCGCAAAGCGCCTCCGCGTCGACCAACTTCCCGCGCGGCATCGAGAACGGCGTCAACTGGTGCACCAACCTGCTGCAATACATGTGGGACCGCGGCCTGACCCGCGCCGACGCGACCCTGGAAGCGCAGCAGCGCTGGACCGCGCATGTCGTCAAGATGTACGAGATCATGCTGATGCGCAAAGCCAAGTCGTGGTTCACCGGCTACAACTCCAACGTCGCCGGCCACGAGGAGGGGACGGTCCGCTACTTCGTCTACAACGGCGGCACGCCGAAGTTTTCGGGGATCATCAACGGCGTGGCGGCGGAGGGGTATCGGGAGATCGAGTTTGGTGCGAGCGCCGGTGGCGCCGTGCGGGAGGCGGCCACTGGCGCGTCGGCATAGCGTAGCCCGCATGAGCGCAGCGATATGCGGGTCAGATAGAAGCCCCGGATATCGCGTCGCTCATCCGGGCTACTAGCTTTGTTTTCAGGCCACCGCCGCCGAATATCACATCGAGCAGCGAACATACGGCGTCTCCACCGGCACCGGTGCCTTGGAGCTGAGTATGATCTTGTTCTCTCCGGAGAGTGTTATGTCGAATGACACGTCCGAAACCGCGACGCCGTCCGAGCACGCCGCAATCACGCGAACATTCTGCCCGTCATCATGCAGCGATTTGACGGTGCATTTTTGAAACGTGCCGGTGATTTGCTTGCCCTGGACGATCAAGCCTCCCGCGTTGAGATCGGCATCTTTCTTGAACGCGAGCTTGTTGTTCTCCTTGGTGAAGACCTGGTTGCAAGCCGAGGCGTCGATCGTCCAGGCTCCGCTCAAATCCGCAGCCTGTGTCGAGGCCGCTTGCGCAACGAGAAGTACGAATAGCACAGCGTTGAAGGTTCTCATGAAACTCTCCAATCAAATGGTCACAGGGGTAATATCCCTGACCCGACCTTCATCGCTTTCGAGCGTCATAGCAAGCGATGAGATAGCGGATTTTTCGTTGATCCAAGTCAAGGGTTCTGCGGAGCGCCTGGTGTGGACCTGGGCCGGTTGCTGTCGTGACCGGCCTCCACAAGCCGAACACACGCACCAAATCATAAGTGAATGATCCAGACGCAAAAAGGCCGGGCTTTCACCCGGCCTTTCGTTTTTGGATGGATGCCCGGGGCGTCCCGCGCGAAGACGCGCTCCGCGCTGTTGCCCGGGCATGACGAGCGGTGAGGGTCAGAACACCCTGTTGCTCTCCTTCACCTTCTCCGCGTCCAGATACACGTCGCTTCCCATCTCCTTGAACTTGGCGCTCATCTGCGCCATGCCCTGCTCCTTGTCGTTGAGCGTCGCGGCGTAGTCGCGGACGTCCTGGGTGATCTTCATCGAGCAGAATTTCGGGCCGCACATCGAGCAGAAATGCGCGACCTTGTGGGCTTCCTTCGGCAGGGTCTCGTCGTGGAAGTTCTTCGCGGTGTCGGGATCGAGGCCGAGGTTGAACTGGTCCTCCCAGCGGAAGTCGAACCGGGCACGGCTGAGCGCATCGTCGCGGAGCTGCGCGGCCGGATGGCCCTTGGCCAGATCAGCGGCGTGGGCCGCGATCTTGTAGGTGATGACGCCGGTCTTGACGTCGTTGCGATCCGGGAGACCCAGATGCTCCTTCGGCGTGACGTAGCACAGCATCGCGCAGCCGAACCAGCCGATCATCGCAGCGCCAATGCCCGAGGTGATGTGGTCGTAGCCCGGCGCGATGTCGGTCGTCAGCGGCCCGAGGGTGTAGAACGGCGCCTCGCCGCACTCCTTGAGCTGCTTGTCCATGTTGATCTTGATCTTGTGCATCGGCACGTGGCCGGGGCCCTCGATCATGACCTGGCAGCCCTTGTCCCACGCGATCTTCGTCAGTTCGCCGAGCGTCTCGAGCTCGGCAAACTGCGCGCGGTCGTTGGCGTCCGCAATCGAGCCGGGGCGCAGACCGTCGCCGAGCGAGAACGAGACGTCATACTTGCGCATGAGGTCGCAGATCTCGTCGAAATGGGTGTAGAGGAAGCTCTCCTTGTGATGCGCAAGGCACCACTTCGCCATGATCGAGCCGCCGCGCGACACGATGCCGGTGACGCGGTTGGCGGTGAGATGGATGTAGGGCAGCCGCACGCCGGCGTGGATCGTGAAATAGTCGACGCCCTGTTCGCACTGTTCGATCAGGGTGTCCTTGTAGAGCTCCCAAGTCAGCTTGACCGGATCACCGTCGCACTTCTCCAGCGCCTGGTAGATCGGCACGGTGCCGATCGGCACCGGCGAGTTGCGCAAAATCCATTCGCGGGTGGTGTGGATGTTGCGCCCCGTCGAGAGGTCCATCACGGTGTCGGCGCCCCAGCGGATCGCCCACACCATCTTGTCGACCTCTTCCTCGACCGACGAGGTCACCGCCGAGTTGCCGATATTGGCGTTGATCTTGGTCAGGAAGTTGCGGCCGATGATCATCGGCTCGAGCTCGGCATGGTTGATGTTAGAGGGAATGATGGCGCGGCCGCGCGCGATCTCGTCGCGGACGAACTCCGGCGTGATGAAGGCCGGCACCGCAGCGCCGAAGCTCTCGCCGTCGGCGAGCGCGGCTTCGGCGCGCTCGAGCTGTTGCTTGCGGCCGAGATTCTCGCGCTCGGCGACGTAGATCATCTCCTTGGTGATGATGCCGGCGCGGGCGAATTCGAGCTGCGTGATCTTGTGGCCGTCGAGGCCGCGCAGCGGCGTGTGGTGCGCGGTGAACGCCTTGGCGGCGTGGGCGGCGCCGACATTGCCGTTGTCCTCCGGCTTGATGGTGCGACCCTCATATTCCTCGACGCCGCCGCGCTCCTTGACCCAGGCGAGCCGATTGCGCGGCAGGCCGGCGTTGACGTCGATCGTCACGTTCGGGTCGGTGTAAGGGCCCGAGGTGTCGTAGACCGGCAGGTTCGGCTCGCCGGCGCCCTCCGACAGCATGATCTCGCGCAGCGGCACGCGCAGATCGGACGCGGCCTCCGGCGTCGCAAAGATCTTGCGTGAGGCGGGCAGCGCGCCGGTGGTGACGGCGGGACGGGTGCTGTCGGGATTGGAGCGGATGTTCATGAGGGATCCTCCTTAATCTTGTCGTCATTCCGGACGGTCCGTTAGGACCGATCCGGAATCTCGAGGTGGTGGCGCGAGATTCCGGGTTCACGCTTCGCGTGCCCCGGAATGACGCTGGTGAGAGTTACGTGCATCACGCGGCCTCCGCGCTGAGGCCGAGCCATTGTCTGACCCGCGCGTCGGGGTCGGGGTTCTGGGTGACGTCACTGACGACGGCGATCGAATCGGCGCCGGCGGCGAAGATCTCGGCGGCGTGCTCGAACTTGATGCCGCCGATCGCGACAAGGGGGATCGAGCCGATCCGCTTCTTCCACTCGGTGATCTTCGGAATGCCCTGCGGCTCGAACCGCATCGATTTGAGCGTGGTGAAGAAGATCGGGCCGAGCGCGACATAGTCGGGCTTGGCGGCAAGCGCGGTGGCGAGCTCGGCGTCGTCATGGGTGGAGATGCCGAGCGTCAAGTTCGCTTTGCGGATCTCGCCGAGGTCGGCCTCGGCGAGGTCTTCCTGCCCGAGATGCAGATGCTCGGCGCCGGCGACGATCGCCGCGCGCCAATAGTCGTTGACCACGAGCTTGGTCGGCGTGCCCTTGGTCACTGCGAGCGCATCGCTGACGATCTGCAGCGCCCCGGCATCGTCGAGCTCCTTGGCGCGCAGCTGGATGGTGCCGACGCCGAGTTTTGTCAGTCGCTCGACCCATTTGATGCTGTCGACGACGGGATAGAACGGATCAGGATACGGCATGCCAGAACGGGGTCCCAACGACAGGGGTGGAGGGGGAGGCGAAGTCGCGGGCTTCCATCAGTCCGGCTTCGTAAGCGGTGCGGCCGGCCTCGACGCCGAGGCGGAAGGCATTGGCCATCGCAACGGGATCGGCGGCTTTGGCGACCGCCGTGTTGAGCAGCACGGCGTCATAGCCGAGCTCGAGCGCCTCGGCGGCATGCGAAGGCGCCCCTAAGCCGGCGTCGACCACCAGCGTGATGCCGGGCAGGCGGTCGCGCAACAGCTTCAGCGCGTCGCGGTTGGTGATGCCCTTGGCGCTGCCGATCGGTGCTGCCCACGGCATCACCACCTTGCAGCCGGCGTCGACCAGCCGCGAGGCGACCGAGAAATCCTCGGTGCAATAGGGGAAGACTTCAAAACCGTCCTTGATCAGGATGCCGGCCGCCTCGACCAGGCCGACCACATCGGGCTGCAGCGTGTCGTTGTCGGCGATCACCTCGAGCTTGATCCACGGCGTGCCGAACAATTCGCGCGCGAGCTTTGCGGTGGTCACCGCTTCCTTGACGCTGCGGCAGCCCGCGGTGTTCGGCAGCACGGTGACGCCGAGCTCGCGGATCAGCGACCAGAACGCATCGCCGGTCTTGCCACCCGCCGCCTCGCGCCGCAGCGACACCGTGACGATGCTGGCGCCCGAGGCGCGGATCGCATTCTGCATGATCGCAGGCGAGGGATACAGCGCCGTGCCGATCAGCAGGCGGGACGGGAAGGATTTGCCGTAGAAGGTGACCATGTGTCTCCTCAAACTATGCCGTCGTCCCGGCGAAGGCCGGGACCCATAACCACGACCGGAAGTTGTCGGATGGGACGTCTCCCCGCGTGCTTCACTGAAGGGCCGCGGCGTATGGGTCCCGGCCTTCGCCGGGACGACGTGGGGAGGGAGCTTGCGAATAAGCTCACATCACCCTCCCTGCCGCGGCGTGATGATCTCGATCTCGTCGCCGGCTTTCAACGCGGTGTCGGCCCAGCGGCTCTTCGGCACCACGTCGTAGTTCAGCGCGATCGCGAAATGCGTGCCCTCGTAGTCGAGCTCGGCCAGCAGCGCATCGACACTGGAGGCCACGATCTCCCGCTGCTCGCCGTTGACGATCACGCGCATTGCATCACCTCATTGTCGATTTCGCCGCGCGCGAGATAGGCGAGCGTCAGCTCCGCCAGCGCCGGCGCGAGCAGGAAGCCATGACGGTAGAGTCCGTTCACCGTGATGCGTTCCTGCTCGATCCTGATTTTCGGCAGATTGTCGGGAAATGCAGGGCGCAGGCCGGCGCCGAATTCGACGATGCGCGCCTCGGCGAATGCCGGATGCACGACATAGGCGGCCCCTAACAGCTCCAGCGCCGAGCGCACGCTGACGCCGTTGTCCTCGGCCTCGATCGAGGTCGCGCCCAGCATGAAGCGGCCGTCGCCGCGCGGGATCACGTAAAGCGGCCAGCGCGGATGGATCAGCCGCACCGGGCGCGCCAATTCGACCTCGGAGGTCTCGATGATGATCATCTCGCCCTTGACGCCGCGCAAGCTCGCCTCGCGGTCGCGCGCGGCAAGGCCGCGGCAGTCGATCACCACGCCGTCGAGATCGGCTGCCTCGGCGTCGCTGCCGAACTTGATGGCGCCGCCGGCCTTGCCGATCGCGGCATGCAGCCGCGGCAGCACGCTGCGCGGCTCGACATGGCCCTCGTCGGGATAGAACAGGGCGTCACGGAAACGGCCCTCGAGCGACGGCTCGAGCGCGCGAACGCCCTCGGCGTCGATCCGGCGATGGCCGGTGGTGAGGCGGGCAAAGCGCTCGAAATCGGCGCGGTCGCGCGGATGTGCCACCACCAGCGAGCCGTTGAACGGGGTTTCCGGAACATGCTGCCGCCACAGCGCGAGCGAGCGGATGCCGAGCCGGGAGATCACCGGCTCGGAGGCCTCCGCCTCGCACCACGGCGCCAGCATCCCGCCGGCCCAGTGGCTTGTGGATTCCGTCATCGCGGCGTCACTGCGCTCATGCAGGGTGACGGCACGTCCGGCCTCTGCGAGCAAGAGCGCATGCCAGGCGCCGGCTATGCCCGCGCCGATGATGGAGACGGGGGAATCCCCCCGCGGTCTTGACGTCTGATACATCCCTGTCCCTTCGCCGGCATGACCCGGATCAGGTTCAAAGGGTCACCGCGGTCCCGGACTATTCGCCTACTGGCTAGCCCAAGCTTGCGGTATCTCAGCTCCTCCTTCGGAGCACCCCTCGGAACGCCCCTAATGTAGGCGGATGGGCTCGTGTGTCAACTTGTATGCCAGACACGTTTGACAGGCGGTGTCGAGGATGGCCGGCACGCGCCGTGGGGCTGCGCGGACACGATCGGTGCTATTTTTCGGCCTGTTCCGGCTTCGGCTCGGCGGTATCGGCCGTCATTTGCTCCGACTTGGCGAATTCCTTCGGCGGTGCACCCGCGCCGCCATGCTTCGCTTCCTTCAGGTGATCCCCGCGCTGGCGCTTTGCGACGTAGTAATACCCGCCCGCGAAATAACGCACGGCTCGATCGTGATTGCCATCGGCGGCGCGATAGGCGCCGGCGAGGTACTTGATGCCGTATTTGAGGTTGGTCTGGGGATCGCGCAGACCCTCGGCGGTACCGGTGTAGCCGAGGCCGCGTGCAGTGCCGAGCTTGATTTGCATCAGCCCGATCGTGCCGCCGCGTCCGATCAGCTGCGGATGGTACTTGCTCTCGCGCACGATGACGCGATGCACCAGCTCTTCCGGTACGAGGTTGGCCTGGGCCTCGGCCGCCACCATCGCCTCATATTGCGCGCGCGATTGCGCCTGCGCGCTCGCGCAGGACGCCAGCACCGCGATTGCGGCAAGGCAGCCAAGGGCTTGTACGGTCTTCATCTCAATCGCTCGGGCTTTCAGATGCGCGTCGGTTCTGCGGTCTCATTGGTACGGCTAGCGGGCAGGAATGTGGCAAAACCTTCGCATCAGCGAACGTTAATGCATCCGTGATTGTCCGGTCATGGGGTGAAGGGACGACGCGATTGCAAGACGGATGCTTCAAATTGTTTGCTTCAATCGTCTCAGCCAAAAATTGTCTTGGCCTGCAATTTCCTTCTAATTTTTCTGACTAATTTTGCCGCACGCTATCCACAGCAGTTTGTCGTGCAAACGAATCAATGAAGGTCTAGACTTCGTCCACGGCAGAGTGCGCGATCGTTCAGTCAGCAGCTCTGTCCAAGCACGCAAGAAACAACATTCGGGAGATGCGCCATGGTCCGTCAGGACACCGGCTATATGCCTCGCGAAAATCCCTGCGCGCAATGCGGTAAGCCGATCGCCCGCCCTGATTGGGTGGAGCACAGCGAAGGCCGCTCGTCGTTCTTGTGGAATTGCCGCGCCTGCAATTACCGCTTCGAGGCCATCGCGATCTACGAGGAAGCGGAGCTCATTACGCCGCTCGCCGCCTGACGTCTCCTCATCGCATCAGCTTCGCCTGATCAGGCCGCGGATTTCTGCCGCTGCAATTGCTGTTGCCGCGCCGGCAATTCGATCCGGACCACGAGCCCGTGCGGCTTGCGATCGTGCAGCGACAGCGTGCCGGCATGCGCGAGCACGATGGCGTTGGCGATCGACAGTCCAAGGCCGAAGCCTTCGGCCTCATCCATGTTGCGTGCCTGGTCGCCGCGCACGAACGGCTCCAGCACGCTCGCCTTGTGCGCATCCGAGATGCCGGGCCCGTCATCCTCGATGTCGACGACGAGGCGGTCGGGCTTGACGTCGAGGCGGACGGCAACTTCGCCGCCGAACCGCACGGCATTCTCCACCAGATTGGTGATGCAGCGATGCAGGTCGGCCGGCCGCGCGGTCGCCATCGCGTGCTGCGGGCCCGTGTAACTGACCTTGTGTCCCATGTCGGCGAACTGATCGGTGACGAGGTGCAGCGTGCTCGCGATGTCGACCAGCGTCATCTCCTCGAGCTTGCGGTCGTTGCGCAGGAACGACAGCACCGATTCCAGCATCGAGCGCATCTGGTCGAGGTCGCGCAGCATGCGGTGGCGGTGGGTCTCGTCCTCGATGAATTCGGCGCGCAGCCGCATCCGCGTGATCGGCGTGCGCAGGTCATGGCTGATCGCGGCCAGCATCTTGGTGCGATCGTCGATCAATGCGGTGATGCGCTCGCGCATCCGGTTCAGCGCCCGGGCCAGCGAACGAATCTCCTCCGGACCGCGCTCGGGCAGCGGCGCGGCGGCGCCGTTCAGGCTGAAGGTCTCGGCGGCCTTGACGAAGGACGACAGCGGCGCGGTCAGCGCCCATGCCGCCCACAGGCCGAGCAAGGTGACGCTGATGACGGCGAACAGCACCGTCATCAACCACGGCCCACCCCAGAACGGCCGCATGTGCTGATCCGGCGTCAGGTTGGCGGCGAACATGGCGCCGTCGGGCAGGCGGATCGCGACGCGGCGAATTTCGCCGTCATGCGGCGTGCCGCCAGCCTCGCGCGGGAGCAGGAAGATGCGATAGCCGGCGCCGAGCCGGCGCAACGCGTGCAGGCTCGGCGTGTCGGTTTCGGTAAGCGCGCCGGCATCGGCCGGCAGGTCGCCGATCGCAAGTTGCGGGAAGGCACGGGCGACGTCGGCCACGAGCCGCGGCCGCTCCGACGCCGGGGCATGCCCGAGCAGTTGCGCGGCGGCGGCGAGCTGGGTGTGCCAGCGGTCCGACGGCTCCACCCGATCAGGGCGATGGATCAGGAAGGTGGCGGTGATGATCAAGTGCAGCGCGACGATCGAAACGACGACCAGCGCCGCCATCTGGGCGCCGATCCCCCGCAGACTCAGCACGCGCAGCAGCTTCATGGTCAATTGTTCGTGGCGGCAACCGCCTCCACCCTCGGCGTGAACACATAGCCGCCGGAACGCACCGTCTTGATCATGGTGGCTTCCTGCGGATCGGGCTCGATCTTGCGGCGGATGCGGCTGACCAGCACGTCGATCGAACGTTCGAACGAGCCGGCGCTGCGGCCCTGGGTCAGGTCGAGCAGGCTGTCGCGCGACAGCACGCGGCCGGGCCGCTCGCAGAAGGTGCGCAGCAGGTCGAACTCGGCGCTGGTCATGGCGACGCGCGCGCCTTCGGGGTTGCGCAGCTCGCGCAGGCGGATGTCGATACGCCAGCCGAGGAAGGTCAGCGTGGTCGCGCCCTCGATCGCGCTGGCGTTGCGCGCGGCGGCCTGCCGGCGCAGCACCGCGTTGATCCGCGCCAGCAGCTCGCGCGGGTTGAACGGCTTTGCCAGGTAATCGTCGGCGCCCATCTCGAGGCCGAGGATGCGGTCGACGTCCTCGCCGCGCGCGGTCAGCATGATGATCGGCGTCTGCGATTCCGCCCGCACCTTGCGGCACAGGCTGAGGCCGTCCTCGCCGGGCAGCATGACGTCGAGCACCAGGAGATCCACCCGATGATCGGTCATCGCCTTGGCCATCTCGCGGCCGTCGGAGGCGGTCGTGACATGACAAGAATTGGTACGGAGATATTTTGCGATAAGCGACCGCGTCTCGCGGTCGTCCTCGACGACAAGGATATTGGGCGCAGCCTGGGTCATACCGATCTTTTGTCCGTGATTCGGGGAAAGCGGCTCAGGAATTTTGTTTCAGTATGTGTCTGAAATCTTGCCCGGCTATTCGGGTTAACAGGTCGGCCGCAGGCAGAAAAGTTATCGTTCTGTCATCAATCCTGATGCCCTGAAATGCGGGCAGAACCCTCTCGGGATAACGAATCGGCCCCTGGTCGTTATGGCGGCCGGAGAAGGGGAAGGGCGGCTGTCATATCCGGGGGCGGAACCCGTTACCCCGGCGACGCGTTATTTCTCTTTCGGGTCAAGGAGGGTGAGATGGCTGTCGAGGTCGAGACCAGGCCGCATCAGCTCATTGCAAGCGACCGGGTCGAGGGGACGGCGGTGCGCCGGGCCAATGGCGATATGATCGGCCATATCGAGCGGCTGATGATCGACAAGATCTCGGGCAAGGTATCGTACGCGGTGTTGAGCTTCGGCGGCTTCCTGGGCATTGGAACCAATTTGATCCCGCTGCCCTGGGGCCGGCTGCACTACAACCCGAAGTTCGAGGCCTATGAGCTCGACATCGAGGACGAGGAGCTGAAGCGCGCGCCGTCGTTCCGTGCCGACAAGGATTTCGATTGGGGCGATCGCTCGCAGGAAGTCGAGCTGCATCGCTTCTACGGCGTGCCGCCCTATTGGGGCGGCTTCTGATCGCGCGGCAACATGCGCGCATGACGACGCTCGCCGATCGATGATGCGGTCGCCGGGGCGAGCGCGCGGCTTGTGCAGCGCGGTTCGCCGGGACGACTTAGTGAGCCAAACATCGTCACATCATGGACTGCGCGTCCGGCGCAGTCGTGAGGCTCAACCGCAAGCTTGGTTGAGAGATCACGATACCTTTCGTCAAGCGGCGCAGCGTTTCCGTGCGCTGAAAGGTCCTCACCCCCGTTCCTCGGCATTTAAGCGGCTTTTGAGCGCAGGTCCGTTAGGAACGGTTGCGAAGATGACGGGTTTTCCCAGCATCGATTTTGCGAGAGGAGAGCCATCAATGTTGGTCAAATCCATCATCGCCGGCCTCGCCGGCACCGCGCTGCTTGCAACCGTCGCCGTTGCGCAGACGCCAACCGATAAGGGCGACAAGATGTCTCCTGCGGCGTCGACGTCATCCACGTCAGCCACGTCGCCGGATTCGTTCAAGGGCAACTGGCGCGCGTCGAAGGTCGTCGGCCTCAGCGTGTACAACGATGCCAATGAAAGCGTCGGCTCGATCAATGATCTGCTGATGGAGAAGGGCGGTACAATCAAGGCGGTCGTGATCGGCGTCGGCGGCTTCCTTGGCGTCGGCGAGCACTTGGTCGCGGTCCCGATCGACAAGGTGAAGTTCGTGAACGAGCCGATCGCCTATACCGGCGCCTCGAACACCGGCGCCGGCAGCACCAGCAAGACGACCACCACGGGCGCGGCCCCTGCGGCGGCGACGTCGAAGCCGAATCCCTGGTATCCGGATCACGCCGTGTTCAATGCGAGCAAGGATGAGCTGAAGGCGATGCCGGAATTCAAGTATTCGACCGACTAACGCATCGCGTCACCTGCAAGAGAAGAGCGCGTCCGGTTGCTGCCGGGCGCGCTTTTTTGCTGGCCGGATGAATAAAATTTGGGAAGAGTGTAGGGAGTAGGTCAGGCGATCCAATTCGGACAGCGCGTTGCAATCATCATCAACCCTTACGTGATCATTCGTCAAATGGCTGAACAATCCGATGAATGACACGGACCGCGATGGCGGCGATCCCGCGGTAGCCCGGATTCGCGGCCGTTACCCGCAATACACGCGGCGCCGGTTGGCAGGCTTTGCGGAGCGGCTGCAACAGAAGGTTCATGCCGGCCGCGTGCCGGTCACTTCGCTCGCGCTTGCCGGTCCCACCGAGCGGATCAGCCTCGAGGACGCGCTCAAGCTCGATTATCGGCCGGTCCCGTTGGGCGAGACGCTGGCACCGCTATGGGCGACTTATTGGGTGCAGGTCGTGGCCGAGGTGCCGCGGGCCTGGGCCGGCACGCGCGTGGATCTGTATTGGGACAGCCGCTCGGAAGCGCTGCTTTGGCTCAACGGACGTTCCTCGCAGGGTCTCAATCCCGGCCGCCACACCGCGCCGCTCGTTCAGTCGGCGAGCGGCGGGGAGACGATCAGCTTCCATGTGGAGGTGGCCTGCAACGGCCTGTTCGGTGCGTTCTGGAGCGATCCGCAGGCCTACGCGCTGGTCGCCTGCGAGCTGCGCTGCTTCGATTCCGAGGCCACGGCATTCTATTTCGACTACGAGGTGCTGCGCCAGCTCGAGGCTGACCGCGATCCCACGACAAAGTCGAGGTCATACGGCGCTGTCGGCGAGACGGCGCAGCCGGCGCTGGATCGGACCTGGGCGGGGCGCCTGCTGCACGATCTCAACCGCATCTGCAACATCACCGATCCCGACGATCGCGCGACCTGGCCGGCGGCGCGGGCGATCCTCGATGGCCTGCTCGCGGCACGAAATGGCAGCATCGCCCACGAGGTGTCGGCGATCGGCCACGCCCATCTCGACACGGCATGGCTGTGGCCGCTGGCGGAAACCCGGCGCAAGGCGCAACGCAGCTTCTCCACGGCGGTGGCGCTGATGGAGCGCTATCCCGATTTCAAGTTCGCCTGCTCGCAGGCCTATCAGTATGCCGTCATCGAGCAGAATGACCCTGACCTGTTCGCCCGAATTCGCGCCAAGGCCGCCGCCGGCCAATGGATTCCGGTCGGCGGCAGCTGGATCGAGCCGGACTGCAATCTGCCGTGGGGCGAGTCGATCTGCCGTCAGTTCCTCTATGGTCAGCGCTATTTCGAGCAAACGTTCGGCGCGCGCTCCAGCGTGTTCTGGAATCCCGACGTGTTCGGCTACGACGCCCAGCTGCCGCAGCTGATGCAGTCCGCGGGGATGTCGCGCTTCCTGACCCAGAAGCTGTCGTGGAACAAGTTCACCTCACCGCCGCATCACAGCTTCCATTGGCGCGGACTGGACGGCAGCACAGTGCTGGCGCATTTCCCCCCGGCGGACACCTACAATGGATCGGCGCAGGTCGCGGAGCTCCGCTATCACGCCGCCAATTACAAGGACGCCGACCGTTCGTCCGACGCACTCTATCTGTTCGGCTATGGCGACGGCGGCGGCGGTGCCGACGAGACGATGCTCGAGACGTTGCAGCGCGCAAGGGACTTGCAGGGGCTGCCGCGGATCCAGATTCGCTCCGTCGACGAGTTCTTCGACCGCCTGGCGGTATCGGCGCCGGATCTGGCGACGATCGAAGGCGAGCTCTATCTCGAATATCATCGTGGCACCTACACCACGCAGACCGAGACCAAGCGCCTCAACCGCGCTTGCGAGGCCGCCCTTCAGGCACTCGAATTCGTGACCACTGTCGCGGCTGCCTGCCGGCAACCGGCACCATCCGCACAGGAGATCGAAGCGCTATGGCGCACGTTGCTGGTCAACCAGTTCCACGACATCATTCCCGGCAGCAGCATCCGCGAGGTCTATGAACGTGCGGAGGTCGAACTCGCTGGCGTGGCGGAGGAGGCCGGGCGTCGCACGCAAGCCGTGCTGGCGACACTGTGCGATCCCGAAGACGGCAATTGGACACCCGTCAACACGCTGGGCTGCGCGCGCGCCGAGGTCGCGTCCGACCCCGACGGCGAGCTTCGTCACGTCGCCGCCGCGCCGTTTGCGGCGGGTGAAACGACGACGACCGACGATCGCGTTGTGGTCGCCGCCGATCTGGACGGCTTCGTGCTGTCGAACGCGCGGCTCGAAGCGCGCATTGATCGCAGCGGGCTCGTTCGGTCGCTGCTGCATGTTGCGACCGGCCGCGAGACCTTCGCATCGCCGGCAGCCCGGCTGCTGCTGCTCGATGACCGGCCGCTCGATTTCGAGGCATGGGATATCGATCCGTTCGCGCTGGAGACCGCGCGCGAGGTGACAGGAGATGTGAGCTGCGCCGTGCTGTCGGATGGCGGACTGCGCGGCGAAGTCCGTTTCGAGCGCGGGCTCGGACGCGCGAGCCGGCTCGCGCAGGTGATCCGCCTCGATGCCGGCGCCGATCATCTCGAATTCGAAACCACGGTCGATTGGCAGGAGCGCAAGACGGCGCTGAAGGTCATGTTCCCCATCGCCTGCCGTGCATCGAGGGCAACCTATGAAACCATGTTCGGCGCAACCGAGCGGCCGACCCATGCCAACACGGATGCCGATGCGGCCAAGTACGAGGTGCCCGGGCATCGCTGGGCCGATATCGCCGAGCCGGATTTCGGCGTGTCGCTGTTCAGCGACTGCCGTCACGGCTATTCGGCGTTCGGCAACCAGCTCGCGCTGACGCTGCTGCGCGGCTCCGAATTGCCTGATCCCCAGGCCGATATCGGGCGGCACCGGATGCGCTATGCGATCTATCCCCACCACGGCGACTGGCGCAGTGCGGACACGGTCGGGCGCGCCTTGCGGTTCGAGCGTCCAGTGCTGTGGACCAAAGGGCGCGCTGGCGCGCTGTTGCGACACTCGCTCCTGACTGCGTCCCCGGCCAATGTGATCGTCGATACGATCAAGCCCGCCGAGGATGGCAGGGGCTGGGTGGTGCGGCTCTACGAGAGCGCAGGCATTCGCACCGCCGCGACGCTCGATTTCGGCGTCGACATCGCGTCGGTGTGGATCAGCAACACCCTGGAAGACCGCATCGAGGCCTTGCCGACCGAGGATCGGGGATGCCGCCTGGCGCTGCGTCCATTCCAGATCGCAACGCTGCGGGTCTTCCAGGCGTAATGCCTGCAGTGACTTTCGCTCCGGCTTGCGGGGTACGGCATGGCAGCCGCGGAATTCCGTCTGCGATGCGCGGAGAGACCGGATCGCATCGCCAGATGCGATCCGGTGTGGAGTAGCCGTCAGTTCGACTTCACCAGCGGACAGCCGCCCTTGTCGAGCGGGCGGAACGCCTCGTCGCCGGGCACGGTGGCGATCAGCTTGTAGAGGTCCCACTCGCCCTTGGATTCCTCGGGCTTCTTGACCTCGAACAGATACATGTCGTGCACCATGCGGCCGTCGATCCGGATGTGGCCGTTCTTGGCGAAGAAGTCGTTGACCGGCGTGGCGCGCATCTGGGCCATCACCTTCGGCGCCTCGTCGGTGCCGATGGCCTCGATCGCCTTCAGGTAATGCATGGTCGCCGAGTAGAGGCCGGCCTGGATCATGGTCGGCATGTGGCCGACCTTCTCGTTGAAGCGCTTCGAGAAGGCGCGCGTCTCGTCGTTCATGTCCCAGTAGAAGGCGTCGGTGACGATCAGGCCCTGGGTCGCCTTGATGCCGAGCGAATGCGTGTCGGTGATCTCCTGCAGCAGCGCGATCATCTTCTGGCCGCCCTGGGTCAGGCCGAACTCGGAAGCCTGCTTCAGCGCGTTGGTGGTGTCGCCGCCGGCATTCGCCAGCGCCACGACCTTGGCCTTGGAGGCCTGCGCCTGCAGCAGGAAGGACGAGAAGTCCGACGAGTTGAGCGGATGACGCACGTCGCCCAGCACCTTGCCGCCGCTCTCCTTGACGACATTGGCGGCATCGCGCTCCAGCGCCATGCCGAAGGCGTAGTCGGCGGTGACGAAGAACCAGGTGTCCTCGCCGCGCTTGACCATCGCCTTGCCGGCGACGTTCGATAGCGCATAGGTGTCGTAGGTCCAGTGCACCGTGTTGGGCGAGCAGGCGGTGCCGGTGATATCGGAGGAGCCGCCGCCGGAATTGATGTGGATTCTGTTCTTTTCGCGCGTCAGCGCCGAGATCGGCAATGCGACCGACGAGGTCGGCACGTCGAGGATCGCGTCGACCTTGTCGTTGTCGTACCAGTTGCGTGCGATGTTGACGCCGACGTCGGGCTTGTTCTGGTGGTCGGCTGCGATCACCTGCACCGGCTTGCCTTTCACCTTGCTGCCGTAATCGGCGACCGCCATCTCGACGGCGGCGACCGAGCCCTTGCCGGTGGCGTCCGCATAGAGGCTCGACATGTCGGTGAGCACGCCGATCTTGACGACATCGTCGGAGATCTGGGCGTTCGCCGCGGTCGCTGAGACCGCGAGCGCGAGGCCGGCCGCCGCTGCGGCCAAGAGTGTTTTCATCGTGTTTTTCTCCCTGACTTTTTCGTTGAGGGTTGCTTCCACCGGGGCGTTCTAGCCGCTGCGACAAGCTGTCGCAAAGACGACTTTTTGAGCATGCGCGCGGCAAGTGTTCCCCCTCTCCCCGCTCTTCGCGGGGAGAGGGTTGGGGTGAGGGGCCTTATCCACGGGTGGCGATTGTCGTGAGACCTGTACCCCCTCACCCGGATTGCTTCGCAATCCGACCTCTCCCCGCAAGCGGGGCGAGGTAAGAGCAATCCGCTCGGGCAGTGTCCTACAGCGCCGGTAACGTGGTGACGGCGGCCTTGATGCTACCGTCGGTTTCCACGATCACCCGCAACGTCTTGGAATCGAAGTCGATCCCGGCCAGCCGGATGCTGTTGACCTCGGCGTCGACGCGGATGCCCTCCTCGTTCTTCTGCAGGTCGGCGATGGCGGCGGCGACCTTGCGCTGCGCGTTGGTCGCGAATGGCTTCAGGTCGACCACCAGCCGGTCGTTGAGGGTCTGCTGCATGTGCGGGATCGCCGCGCGTGCGGCGGCGCCGAGCAGGCCGAACGCGGCCTCGGATTCCACCGCCAGCTCGACGTCGGTCAGCCGCAGCGTCTGCGACGGCTGGTCGAGCCGCGGCCGGCCCCAGATGTGCACGGTCGCCTCGGCGCCCAGCCCGAACCAGCTGGCCTTCTCCTTGGCGTGCACCAGGAGCGAGATAAGAAGCCGGTCGCCGGAGGCGGCGATGCTCGCGCTCTTGACCGTCACGTCGACCGGACCGGAGCCGTCCTCGGGGAAGGTCTTGCCCTTGAGCTGCGCCTCGACCAGCTGGCTCAGCGTGGTGAAGGACAGGTCGACAGGCAGGCCGATCGCGACCTGGCTCGGCATCGGCGGCACGATCGAGAGTTTTTCGGGGAACGGGCAGTTCGGGGTGGTCTGCGCCTCCGTGATCCGCGTCTCGGCCTCGATCCCCATCGTCAGGATCAGCGAGGACGCATCGACTTTCGGCTGCGCGGCGATCGCGCGGGTCGGTCGCAGCTCGAGCCACATCGGCGGCATCGAGGTGGTGCCGCCGGTGCCTTGCAGCGGGATCGAGCGGCAGGCCTTGGCCCATTGCGTGCGGGCGTTGTTCTGGAACCCCGGGTCGTTGTGCAATCGGGCCTCGACCACAGAAATCTGGTCGGCGACCGCCTTGTCGATGACAGGCTTGACCTGGGCCGGCACGCTGATGCGGACGCCGGCCGTCGACAGGCTGGTGTCGCCGAGATTGACCTGTGCCTGCAGGTTCGGCTCGATCCGCCAGGACGCGCCGAGCTTCGGCCGCGCGGTGAGGGTGACGTTGCCCCTGATCTCGGCGTTGGCGTTGATGTTCTTGATGTTCACGGCGCCGATCTGCTTGGCGACATTGCCGCCGAGCAGGCTGCCGAGCGCGTCGTTGACCGCGCCGGTTGCCTTGGCGGACAACGCGCCGGTGACCTTGAGCGTGCCGTTGATCGGGGTGGTCAGCGTCAGCACGTCCTGCGCGCCGGTGGCGGCGATCGGCCCGCGCGATGCGGTCCAGCCGATGTCGGCATTTTGCAGGATTTGCTGGACCGGGTTGTCGGCCTTGCCGCCGAACGTCTTCGGCGCGCCGCGTTCGGCGGCGTCGCGGATCGCCGACAGCGCGACCGAGACCTGCGCCACGATCGTCGAGGAACGCGGCGCCTGCGGCAGCGGCGACAGCTCTGCGAGCTTCGGCTTCTGCACGGTGACGCTCGGCGCGAGCCAGTCCATTGCCTTGAGGCTGATCACGAACGAGACCAGCACTACCGCGGTCCCGAGCGCTATCGTCCTTGGATGCATCGGTAGACGCATCATTCCCCCGGATGAAAATCAACTTGACGGCTTGTACAGGCCCCCCGACGAGGGCGCCAGTGTGGCGGGATCAAGCTGCTTCAGGGGCGGAAGGCGTTAAGGTTGATGAACGCGACAACGGCCCCGGCATGAGAATGCCGGAGCCGTGGTCGAGGACGCCTTTGTTAAGGACGCCTTGGAGGGGAGGGGCTTAGCGGACGGCCGAGCCGAGATCGGCGCGGCGGTCGGTCATCGGCAGCACGATCACCTTGGTGCCGACGCTGACCCGCGAATAGAGGTCGGAGACATCTGCATTGGTCAGGCGCAGGCAACCGGAGGACACGCGGGTGCCGATCGTCTCCGGCGCGTTGGTGCCGTGGATGCGGTAGATGGTGCCGCCGAGATACATGGCGCGGGCGCCGAGCGGGTTGCCGGGGCCGCCGGCCATGTGGCGCGGCAGATAGGGTTGGCGGGCGATCATTTCCGGCGGGGGCGTCCAATCCGGCCACTCCGCCTTCTTGGTGATGGTCTGGGTGCCCGACCAGGTGAAGCCGTCGCGGCCGATACCGATGCCGTAGCGCATGGCCTGGCCGTTGCCGAGCACGAGATAGAGATAGGTGTGCGGGGTGTCGATGATGATGGTGCCGGGCGCCTCGCGCGTCGGATAGGCGACGACCTGGCGGCGCAGGCGGGCGGGCAACTCAACCGAACGGTCTTCCTCCTGCGTCTGCGGCATCGACTGCACCGGCGGCTGCACGGCCTCGGTCGGCGGCGTCAGGATGAAGGGGAACATCGGCAGCGGAGCGGCCGCGGCGGAATTCGAAAAAGCGACGGTGCCAATCGCCAGCGCACCGAAGGCGGCGGCAGCGAGACGTGAGTTCAGCTTGATGGAATTGAACATTGTCGACCCCTGTTGTTTGCGCCCTGCGCGCCAGTTCCGGCGCGTCGTTGGGTCAAAGCAGTACAGGTGAGGCGTTTCAGGACGTTTGCACGAAATCGCGAAAATGGTTTCGTGCCGTTAGGGAATTGTTTCGTGCGTGTTTCGTCGCACGGTTAAGGCCGGGTTGCCGGGAAGGGGGTGTCCCGCCGCAAGACAGTCTTCCTGGCACGGTGCTTGCTGTCCCAGCGCATTGTTTCGGAATGGAGTGGAAATGATGCTGGGGCACACGATCGGCAGCATGCTGGATCGGCAGAAGGGCTTCGGCCCCGGGTTCGATTTTCTCCGTATCGCACTGGCGATTTCCGTCGTCGCCGCCCACGCGCCCTATGTCGCGAGCGGCAGTGGCGACGGCGAGCAGGCGTGGATCGCCTGGTTTCCGCACTACGCCATTCTCGTGATGTTTTTCGCGCTGAGCGGCTTTCTGATCGCGGCGAGCGGCCTGCGGCTCTCCCTAAAGGAATTTCTCACCAATCGCGGCATGCGGATCATTCCGGCGCTTGCGGTCGAGATCGTGCTGTCGGCACTGATCCTCGGGCCGATCTTCACCGCGCTGCCGCTGTCGGACTATTTCGCCAATTTCGGCACCTACAAATACTTCACCAACATCATCGGCCTCGTGAACTACGTCCTGCCCGGCGTGTTCAGCGGAAATCCCGCGCCGGAGGTCAACAGCTCGCTGTGGACGGTGCCGTTCGAATATGGCTGCTACGCGCTGATGACGGTGTTCATCCTGTTCGGCCTGTTGCGCAAGCCGCCGCTCATCGTGCTCGGTGCGCTCGTGCTGGTCGGCATCGGCCTTGCGCTCGTACTCGCCGGGCATGGCGCGCAACCCTCGCAACTGCCCGCCGGGGTCGCCGGCACGCTGCATGACAGGATCTTCAGCACGGCGCCGTTCCTCGGACGCGGCGCGAAGCTGCCGGTCGCGTTCATGCTCGGCATCGCGATCTATCTCTATCGTGACCGCATTCCCTACAACGGATGGCTTCTCGCCGCGTGCTGCGCGCTCTGCGCGGGCGCCGCGCTGCTCGGTCCGGCGGACTGGATGAGCCAGCCGGTGCTCAATCTGCTGATCGCCCCGGCGCTGGTCTATATCACCGCCTATCTCGGCGTTTCGAAGCTGCCGCGGCTGCCGCTGATTTCGCGCGGCGACTATTCCTACGGCATCTATCTCTACGGCTTTCCGGTGCAGCAGGTGGTGCGGGTATGGCTGCCGCACGCGCCCGTGATCGTTCAGTTCGCGATTGCGCTGCTGCTGATCACGCTGTTCGCCGCGTTCTCCTGGCACTGGATCGAGAAGCCGATCCTGAAGCTGCGCAGCCGCTTCTCCTTCGTGGCGCGCGAGCGCCTTGCACCGGACGACGCGGCCGCGCCGCGCCAGGACATTGCGCCTCTTGCCGTTGCCGCGAGCGCCGTCCGCAGCAGGCACTCCTCCTGACGAGGAGCCAGCACCTTCGCCGTTCAGGAGCTGAGATATCCGGCCGATCCGTCCCACAGCAGCTTGGCCGCGGTGATGACCAGAATGGCGTAGCAGGCGCGGTACAGCGCGCGCTGGTCGAGACGTTCGTGCAGCCGCCATCCGGCCCAGACGCCGACCGGCACCGCCGGCACGCAAAGCGCCATCAGCATCCACAGGCTGCGCGACGGCGTGGCGAGCACGAGCCACGGGCCGGCCTTCAAGAGGTTGCCGACCGTGAAGAACAGGCTGGTGGTGCCGGCGTAGAGCGCCTTCCGCATGCCGAGCGGCAGCAGATAGATCGCAAGCGGCGGCCCGCCCGAATGGGCCACCATCGTGGTGACGCCGGAGGACAGGCCGGCGAACGTCGCCTTGAACGTCGAGCGCGGACGCGGCTTGATCTCGCCGCCGCCGAGAAGCCACAGCGCGGCGAACACCAGCGTCACCACGCCCATCACGATCTCGACGGCATGCCGGTCGAGATCGCGCAGCACGAAATAGCCGAGGCCGATGCCGACGACGAGCGCCGGCAGCAGCATCGCGAGGTCGATGCGCGACCACGTGCTCGGGCGCCAGAACCGCAGCGCGGTGACGTCCATGACGACGAACAATGGTGCCAGCAGCGCGCCCGCCGCGATCGGGTCCATCGCCAGCGACAGCAGCGGGATGCCGACGATGGCAAAACCGCCGCCGAACGCGCCCTTCATGAAGGCGATCAGGAAGACGCCGGCGAAGGCAACCGCGAGCACGAAAGGTCCGGGCAGGTCAGCGACGATGGACGTGATCATGGTGTCGTGCGAAGCGTTGTGGTCATGTACTCAACATGGCCACGCGCGCCTGCATGCGCAATCCAAACATTGCTCTCGGTGCACATTGCTCTCGGTGCAATTCGGCGTGCACGCGGCCTAGCCGGCGCGCATCCGCGGCAGGCCCGGCTTGTCGCCGTTGATCACGGCGCGGCGGTCGGAGACGGCGTGATGGAATTGCTCGAGCGTCAGCCCGATCACCGAGAGATCGCCTTCCTCGATCGCGCCGTCGTCGTAGCAGTCGAGCGCCTCGCGCAACAGGGCATCCGCGTCGCCCTGCATGGCGGCGAGCTGTTCCGGCGTCTCGGCGCCGCGCACCTGCGAGATCAGGGTCAGCAGATTGTCGCGATGGGTGATGTAGTGCTCGCGCTCGTCGCGCTTCACGTAGTGGCGCAGCCAGGCGCCGGCCGAGCCGAGGCCGGAGAGCAGCAGGATGCCGCCCCAGATGTAGTCGGAGTATTTTTCGAGGAAGGTGCGCTCGGTGCCGTCGATATAGGCGGCCGCGCCCTGATGCGCCGGCAGCGCGGCGTCCTTGTCGGTGTCGGGCTTCTCGATCTTTGCCGCCGCCGGCAGATCGCGCGCGACCTGGAGGCGCAGCGTGAACAGCTGCCGGTCGAGCGCGCCGACGGTCGCCTCGCTCAGCGCATGCTGCGCGATGATGAGGTGATTGACGCTGACGGTCTCGACCTTGTCCTCGGGCCGCGCCGGCGACGAGGAGAAGATGCTGCCGGCGATCTCCTCGGACTCATAGCGCGGATGCTTCTGCGCGATTGCCTCCGAGACATCGACCGGGAGGAAGACCGGCTCGCCGCGCGCCGCCGCCGTCGCCGTAATCGCTTCCGCCGTTATCTTGCTGTCGAGCGGGCCGACGGTCATGTAGGCATCGAGCGAGGGGTCGCGCGCGAGGTCGGCGATCTTGTTGACGGCGAACTGGCTGACCGCGACCTTGTCGGGGTTGACGCCGGACTCGGTCAGGATCACCCGCAGCAGCGTGACGTTGGCCTGGGTGCTGCCGATCACACCGACCTTGTGGCCGGCGAGATCGTCGATGCTCTTGATCTTCGCGGACCGCCGCTTGCCTTTGGCGCCCGAGGGCGCCCACAGCACGACGACATTCTTGCGCAGGATCGCAACCGACTCGGCGCTCGCGGGCAGATCGAGGTCGCCGCGCACCACCGCGAGGTCGACCTTGTTCGCCGTGAACAGTGCGATGCTCTCGGCGGAGCCCTGCGTCGTGACCGGCTTCAGCCGCACCGAGCTGCCGTCGTGCGTAAAGACCTGGGCGAAGCCCTGGATCAGCTTGACGTCCTCGCTGCCGGTCGGGCCGACCGCGATCGCGAGCGTCACCGGACGCAGCGCGTAATACAGCGCGCCGGCGGCGAGGCCGAACACAAGCATGCCGGCCGCAAGGATCAGCAGCGACGAGTTTCGCCGCCTGAGCCTGCGGCGCTTGGCGCCGGGATTTTCACTCTGCTCTGACATCTGGCTGTCACGTTACACGAAAAACCGGCCGTTTGCCGTGAAAAACAACCTAACATTTCGATGACGTCATACGTTTGAAACATCCATGTCAGAACGTCGTGCGAGCAGAATCAAGATTAACGATTTGGATCTCCTGCAATGCGCATACTCGTTGCGACCGATGCCTGGCATCCGCAAGTCAACGGCGTGGTCCGGACGCTGACGTCGCTTGCGCGCAGCGCAGCCGGGCTCGGCGCCGAGATCGAATTCCTCACTCCCGACGGTTTCCGCTCGGTCGGCGTGCCGACCTATCCTGGCCTGCGCGTGGCGCTGCCGAACCGCCGCGAGATCGCGCGCCGGATCGAGGAGGCCGCGCCCGAGGCGATCCACATCGCGACCGAAGGGCCGATCGGCTGGGCGGTGCGCGGCTATTGCCAGCGCAACAAGCTCGCCTTCACCACATCCTATACAACGCGCTTCCCGGAATATGTTTCGGTTCGCACCGGAATTCCCGACAGCGTCGGCTATGCGGTGCTGCGCCACTTCCACGCCGCCGGGTCGATGACGATGGTCGCGACCGACTCGCTGCGCAGCGAGCTCGCCGAGCGCGGCTTCCGCAGGCTCGGCTTCTGGACCCGCGGCGTCGACACCAGGATCTTCAATCCGGACCAGCCGGCGGTGCTCGATCTGCCGCGGCCGATCTTCATGACCATGGGCCGCGTCGCGGTCGAGAAGAATCTCGACGCCTTCCTGTCGCTGGACCTGCCGGGCTCCAAGGTCGTGGTCGGCGACGGCCCGCAAAGGGCGGCATTGGAACAGAAATATCCCGACGCGATTTTCCTCGGCGAGAAGAAGGGGCAGGATTTGACCTCGCACCTCGCCGCCGCCGACGTCTTCGTGTTCCCGAGCCTGACCGACACCTTCGGCGTCGTGCAGCTCGAAGCGCTGGCCTGCGGCACGCCGGTCGCGGCATTCCCGGTCACCGGCCCGAAGGATGTCATCGCCAACCATCCGATCGGCGCGATCGACAACGACCTGCGCAGCGCCTGCCTGCGCGCGCTGACGATGTCGCGCGCCGACTGCCGCAATTTTGCGCTGGAGCGTTCCTGGGAAAACAGTGCGCGTCAGTTCATCGGCAATCTGGCCACGCTGCAGCCGAGCCGCGCGCCGCGGCCCGCCCGCCGCGTTGCCGGCCGCAGCGCGGTTCCGAATTAACAGCTCAATCGAACGAGAGACGAGAGACGATCTATGGCTGAAATCATCAAGCTGGGTGCCGACCGTTCCATGGACTTCGACCGCGACACGGTCGAGCAGGCCTATGACCGCTGGGCGCCGATCTACGACCTCGTGTTTGGCGGTGTGTTCAGCAAGGGCCGGCAGGCCGCGATCCAGGCCACCAACAAGATCGGCGGCCGGGTGCTCGAGGTCGGCGTCGGCACCGGCATCTCGCTGCCGCTCTATAGCCCGAACGTCCGCATCTTCGGCACCGACATCTCGGAAGCGATGCTGGAGAAGGCCAAGAAGCGGGTCGCGGAGCGGGGCCTGAAGAATGTCGAGGGCCTCGCGGTGATGGACGCCGAGAAGCTCGAATTCCCCGACAATTCGTTCGACGTGGTGATGGCGCAGTACGTGCTGTCGGCGGTGCCGAACCCGGAAGCCGCGCTCGACGAGTTCGCCCGCGTGGTGCGTCCGGGCGGCGAACTGATCATCCTGACCCGCGTCAGCGCCGATGCCGGCGTGCGCCGCTTCATCGAGCAGAAGCTGCAGCCGGTGGTGCGCCCGCTCGGGTTCCGGACCGCCGAATTCGCCTGGTCGCGCTACACCAAATGGCTCGCCGGCGCGCGCGGCATGGAGCTCGCGGAGCGCCGCCTGATTCCGCCGCTCGGCCACTTCTCGCTGGTCCGCTTCCGCAAGGCGGATGTCGCCAAAGCCGCCTGAGGCGGCCCAGCCCGCCGCTCCTCCCGGGTGAGGTAGCGCACAGCGCGCCCGAAGCCGGGAGGCTACGATCTCCTTCGCCTGATCTCCGCAGATTTCGTCGGGATGAGGCGAGACCCTGCTCCGGTTGCGTCAAGGCGTCGCTCCGCATTGTCATATGTCATTATGATGATGTCACACGCGATACATCGAATCCCTGTAAATCCTGTTTCGAAAGATGTTGGGGGAACCAATGATCAAGAATTTCCTGCAAGAGCTGCGTACCCAGCGTTGGGATGACCATCGCTTCTACCATCACAGCCGGATCAACCAGAGCCTGCACTTCGTCAGCGCGCTGAGCTTCCTGTTCGCCTATGTGATGCTGTTCTTCGATCCGGTCGTGTCGGCGCTGGTCGGCTGGCTGGTCTCGATGACCTCGCGCCAGGCCGGTCACTTCTTCTTCGAGCCGAAGGGCTACGACCACGTCAACCAGGCGACCCATGAGCACAAGGAAGACATCAAGGTCGGCTACAATCTGCAGCGCAAGGTCGTGCTGATGGCGATCTGGGCGCTGTCGCCGATGGTGCTGTACTTCGATCCGACGCTGTTCGGCCTGTTCAAGCCCTGGGTCACGATGGGCGACTTCACCCGCCAGGTGGCCAAGATCTGGCTCGTGGTCGGCATCGGCGGCCTCTTGTTCCGCACCATCCATTTGTTCTTCATCCGCGACGTCGAGACCGGCCTCGTCTGGATGACCAAGATCGTCACCGACCCGTTCAACGACCTGAAGCTCTATCACAAGGCGCCGCTGTTCCTGATGAAGGGCGAACTGATCGATCCGGGTCTCGAGAAGCACGTCAAGCACGCCTGATCGGTTGCCCTCAGAGTCTTCAAGCTGCGTCATGCCCGGGCTTGTCCCGGGCATCTACGTCTTAGGATTACGGCGGATCATCACTTGAGCGCCTTCGACCGCGCGTACACGTCACCTCGCCCCGCTTGCGGGGAGAGGTCGGATCGCGCCAGCGATCCGGGTGAGGGGGGCTCACCACGAGTCCGTCCATTTCCGATTTTATGGATGCAGCCCCTCACCCCAACCCTCTCCGCGCAAGGGCGGGGCGAGGGAGCAGGGGGGCCGCGCGTTGCCTCAGCGCCTGAACTTCACGGTGACGACCTAAACGCCGTCATTCCGGGGCGATCGCGCCAGCGAGCGAACCCGGAATCTCGAGATTCCGGGTTCGATGCTGTGCATCGCCCCGGAATGACGGTGTGCTCAGCGGCCGAACCTCACGGCGACCATCTCCTTCAGGATCTGCCGCTTGATGTTCTTGTTGGTGAGGCCGGCCTTGTGCCACCACCAGCCGTCGCGCTTCATCTTCTCGGCTGCGGCGACGAAGCGGTCGCTGACCTCGGCGAAGTCGGCGTCGGTGTAGTTCAGGGTGAAGATCAGGCGGCCGGTGCCGACCCAGCTCAGCGCCAGGCCCTCGGCCCGCAGATAGTATTGCAGCATCCAGTTGTAGCGGGACGGCTCGGTGTAATAGACGGTCCAGATCGACGAGATGTTGCCGACGCGAACCGGCAAGCCTTGCGCGGCGAGGCGGTCGTTGAGCGCCTTGGCACGGCCGTTCCAGGTCTCGTCCAGCCCGTTGTAGATCGAGCGGAAGTTCGGGCTGGCGAGCCGGCTCAGGAACTCGTCCATCGCCGTCATCACATAGGGATGCGAGTTGAAGGTACCGCGGGCGAAGCAGATGTCGGCCGGGCGGTCGTCGCGGAAGCGCCGCATCAAATCCTTGCGGCCGCACACCACGCCGACCGGAAGCCCGCCGGCCAGGCTCTTGCCGTAGGTCGCCATGTCGGCCTTGACGCCGAAATATTCCTGGGCGCCGCCGGCGGCGAGGCGGAAGCCGACGAACACCTCGTCGAAGATCAGGACGATGCCGCGTTCGGTGCACACCTCGCGCAGCTTCTTCAGCCATTCGGTGTAGGCGGCGCGGTCGTATTTGGAGGAACGCGAGGAGTCGACCAGCGCGGAATCGCCGGGCGCGTTGGAATTGGGATGCAGCGCCTGCAGCGGGTTGACCAGCACACAGGCGATGTCGCTGCGCGTCCGCAGCACGTGCAGTGTCTTCTCCGACATGTCGGCGAGCGTGAAGGTCTCGTGCGGCGACACCGGGTTGCCGACGCCGGGCTGCACGTCGCCCCACCAGCCGTGATAGGCGCCGGCGAAGCGCACGAGGCGCTTCCGCTTGGTGTGGTAGCGCGCGAGCCGCACCGCCTGCATCACGGCCTCGGTGCCGGACATATGGAACGAGACCTCGTCGAGGCCGGACAGCTCGCAGAGCCGCTTGACGTTGTCGGCAATGACCGGGTGATAGGGGCCCAGCACGGGGCCGAGCGCGTGGGCGCGCTTCTCACCCTCGGCGATGCACTCCTTGTAGAAGTCGTTGCCGAAGATGTTGACGCCGTAGGAGCCGGTCAGGTCGTAGAAGACATTGCCGTCGACGTCGGTGACGGTGACGCCGCTGGAGGCCTCGACGAAGGCCGAGGTGCCGAGATGCTCGCGCACCAGGCGGCTGTACTGGAACGGCACGCGGTAGGTTTCGGTGAACTGCAGGTCGGAGATGCGCTCCGTGACCTCGGCGGTCAGCGCGCGGCCCTTGGGGTAGCGATCCCCGTAGAGGCCGGCGAGGCGGAAGAAGCCGTCCTGGCGCTGCATCGCGACGTCCTTCGGCGCGCCGTCGGAGCGGAAGAAGTCGTCGATGTCGAATTCGTAGTGCGGGACCATGCGCGCGACCATCTTGGACATCTTGGAATGTCCGGTCAGCGAGCGGTGTTTGGCGCGCGACAGCGCGATGCGGGCCTGAATTTTGGGGAAAGCTGCGGCGGCGCCGGCAAGCGCGGCGGCGGACAGCGAGAGAATCGGAAGGGATGTTTCCATGACAGAAGCGCTAGCCTCAGCACCTAACAGATTCATGACAGTCAAGGGCCTGATCTCGGCATTCACCCAGCAGGAAGACCTCAATTTCCTGCTCACCAACCGGATTCCGCGGGCCGCGCTGACCCGCTTCATGGGCTGGTTCTCCAAGGTCGAGAACCCCCTGGTGCGCGACGCCTCGATCGCCTGCTGGAAGCTGTTCTCCGACCTCGATCTGTCGGAGGCCAAGAAGACCGAGTTCAGGAGCCTGCACGATTGCTTCACCCGCGAGCTCAAGCCCGGCCTGCGTCCGGCCGCTGCCGATCCTGCCATCATCGCGAGCCCGTCGGATGCGATCATCGGCGCGCATGGGCGGATCGAGGACGGGCAATTGTTCCAGGTCAAGGGCGCGCCCTATTCGCTGCTCGATCTGGTCGGCGATCCGGCGCTCGTGGAGCAGCACCGGAACGGCCGCTTCGTCACGCTGCGGCTGACCTCGAGCATGTACCACCGTTTCCACGCGCCCTATGATCTTGCCATCGACAAGGTGACGTTCATTCATGGCGACGTCTGGAACGTCAATCCGATCGCGCTGAAGCGGATCGAGCGGCTGTTCTGCAAGAACGAGCGCGCGGTGCTGCGCGCCAAGCTGCCAACCGGCGAGGCACTGACGCTGGTTCCGGTCGCGGCGATCCTTGTCGCCAGCCTCCGCCTGCATTTCCTCGATATCACGCTGAACGCGCAGTCGCGGGGCCTAGTGGATTTTTCCTGTAACGCGCATGTGAAGAAGGGCGATGAACTCGGCTGGTTCGAACACGGCTCGACGATCATCGTGCTGGCGCCCGGCAATTTCGAATTACCTGACAACGTCGCGGAGGGAACGCGGATCAAATGCGGCGAGCCGCTGCTGCGGAAGCCTTTATAGCCTTGTTTCCATAGCGCTCATCGTTTGAGCATGAAAACCGGTTTCCACTTTTTCCGATCATGCTTTAGAGTAGCCGGGATCGTCGTGCGACGATCCTAAATCGCAAACCTGATGGACACGAGATGGCGCGGACGCCTGTTCTGGCGGCGGGAGGCATTGTGCTGCGGCGGGACGCACCGCAGCGCTTCGCCGTGGTGCGGCTGCGCAAGCGCAATGAATGGGTGTTGCCGAAAGGCAAGCTCGACGACGGCGAGACGCCGCGCGCCGCTGCCGAGCGCGAGGTGCTCGAGGAAACCGGCCATGACGTCGACGTGCACGAATTCCTCGGCACGCTGGTCTATGATTCAGGCGGCCGATCCAAGGTGGTGCATTACTGGCGCATGGATGCCGGCGGCAAGCCGGTGCGGGCGCTGATGAGCGACATCCGCGAGGTGGACTGGCTGCCGCTCGATGCGGCACTCGAGCGTCTGTCGCGCGGCTACGAGCGCGCGTTCCTGGAAAATGTCGGACCGATCGCGTTGCAGGCCGCGGCGCTCACCGAGCGCGAGCGGCGCGCGCGGGCGAGAGCCGTGGCCGCAGAGCGCCGGCGGATTCGCGAAGCCGCAGTGCCACAGGTCATCGACGAGCAGGAGGTCACCGACGCGCCTGATGTTGCCGATGCGGCTGCGCCGGCGGAGACGCCGGCCATCGATCAGCCGCCACTCGCGCAAAGCGAGCCCGATCCGCCGGCCATGGCGCCGCAAGACGTTCCGGTGGCCGCACCCGATGCAACTGCCGAGACCGAGCGGGGCGCCGAGACGGTCGTCCCTGACCAAGCGCCGCAATTCGTGCACGAGGTCGTGCCGGCCGGCGCGGCACCTCAGGCCACGCCGCGCAAGAATCTGATCGAACGCGTGCGCGACTGGCTGCGCCGCGCGGCGTGATCACCCGCACATCTGACGTCGCGCCGTTGGCTGCCAGGCCTCAATGTCACGCTGCAAGGCAAGACACTCGGCAAGACGCTTGGGCGAGCCCAGGTCACGGGCCAGAAGCTGTGCCGCATGAACTTCGGCCATGGCGCCGCGAACATCTCCATGCTCCAGCTGGAGGCTGGAGATCTGAAGCCGCAGCCGCACGATCTGGACCCGCCCCTCGATGCTGGACCACAGCTGGCGGGCGAGATGGAGATGCCGCATGGCTGTTTCATGGTCCTGCCGGGAAAGCGCGAGGATCGCCTGTGCTTCGTTAGTGAGTGCGCGGATCGAGGGCATCGGCCAGCGATCCGGACTTCCCGACAGTTCGCAGATCAATGCCTTCGCTCGAACGGTCCGATGCGTGTGCGCGGCAACCAGCGCCAGATGCGCGAGCAGGATTCCGCGTCGCTGCAGCGTCCACCAGGTCTTGCCGATCAGGCTCCGCTCGAGGCTTGCATAGGCGGCCTCCGCTTCCCCTCTTGCGAGCAGCAGCATGGCGCGGCCCGGCTCCGGACACCAGCCCAGCGTGTAAGCCCTGTCATAGGCTTCGAGCGCTGCGTCGTCATTGCCGATCGCCGCCTGAATATCGCCCAGCACCCGGTTGGCATCGCCAAGAGACCAGGGCGCATCGCTGGTCAGGCGTCCGAGCGCGTCCTGAATGCGCGACAGCGCTTCGTCGAGCGAGCCTCGGATGCCGAGCACCTCGGAGCGGTGCAGCTGGCACGAGCCCGTCAATTCCATGCCGCTGCCCGAGCAAAAGTTCTGGTAGCTCCGCGTCCACTGGTCGGCGCGTGCCCAATCTCCGAACATCCGGGCCGCCCAGAGGATGTTGCAATAGAGGTTGCCGCCCATGATCGGGTCCAGATTGTTGCTGGACAGGGCAACCGCGGCGGCATGGTCCTGATCGGACAGTCCTCCGTGTGTGTCGCCGAGGCACAGCCGATAGAAGCCGCGATAGGCCAGGCTCAGCGCTTCGATATTGATCGCATCCTTGTATCTGACGGCGGTGTAGGCAGCGTCGGCCAACGCGAGTGCCTGTTCCGGCTCGCCATCGAAAGCAGCCAGTTTCGACTTCATCCATAACACCAGGGCCGTCGTCGGAGGATCGTCGAGCGTTGAAGCCCAATCTTCCGCCCGCGCGAGCCAGCCCTTTCCGATCGCGGCCTGGCCGCTTTCGAAATGCAAGGCCGAGAGCGCTATTGCGTCGACCGTGGCGCCAGCAGCGTCACCGGCCTGGCTGCGTGCGGCGACCGCGCGAACCAGAATCGGAATCGCTGCCGTGGCCCTGCCGAGGCACTGCAGGGCAAGCGCCCAATCGTGCAGATCTTCAGCGTTGAGCTGGCCGCTTTCATCCGCGCTCGCGAACAGGGTCGCTGCCTGCAACCACAATTGTCCGGCCGCTGCGCGTCGGGCGAGACCGATTGCACCGACGGTGCCATCGACTTGCTTGGGGTCGATGCGTTCCGGCTGCCGGATCCCGGACTCGAGGAAGAAGCGATAGCCTTTGCCCGGCAGATTTCGGATCGCGCCGTCCATGCCGCCGTTGCGCAGCGCGGCGCGCAACGCACTCACCGCCCGCTGCAGCGAGTTGTCTGTGACCGTCACATCCGGCCAGACGGCTTCGAGGAGTTCTTCCTTGGGGATGACCCGGTCGCGGTGTCGAACCAGATAAATCAGCAGATCGAACACACGCGGCTGCAATGGGACCTCTTGGCGCGCGCACAGCAACACGCGTCCAGCTTCATCAAGCTCGAACAGTCCAAATGAGAATGCCATGTGTATGAGTGCGGGCTCGGCGGAAAAGGTTCAGGCAAGGATCAGACAAAGATCAGGCAATGATCAGTCCGCGGTAAGGACAGTCGGCATCGACAGCGCCTATAGCTGATCATGGCTCGCCATGAGCGCCGGCCGTTCAATAATTGCAACCGAGGAGATTTCGATGGAACTCTATGTCATTCGCCGTCCGAGCGCCTGGGCGAACATGAGCGAGCTGGAACTCGCCGGCGCAACATCCGCAAGGGTCGGCGACGAGCAGATGCCGGACCGTGTCCGCTGGATCCGCAGCTATGTGGTGCACGAGGCGGATGGTCGCATCGGCACATTCTGCATATACGAGGCGCGTGACGGTGACTCGATCCGGGAGCATGCGCGCTGCGTCGGCATGCCGGGCGAGGAATTCTACAAGGTCGCGGCAACCGTGGTGGTGCGTGGTGATCCGGTCCAACCACCCATTGCAGCCGAATGACGCCTGCGCGGCGTCGCATGGCGTATCCCGACCAAACCTGATCCGGAGCGCCATCACACTTCGATCAAGGAAACAATTATGTCGATTTCATTCATGGAATCCATTTCAAGTCCGGTACGAAGGCATTTTTCCTTCCTGCTTTTGCGGATCCGCCGGATCGTCAATCAATCGGTCGCAGGCATGCTCGCCCATCGCGAGCGGCAGGCCAGTCGCCTGATGCCGCGCGACGCCGGCGGCCAGTCGAAGGGCGCCGGGAACCGCTGCTCACGGCCGATCGGGCGAAGCGCGCTGCTCGGGCTGGTGATCGCGGGTTTGTCCTCGCCCGTGTTCACCCGAGCGGAGGAACCTGTCGTTCTGGAGCATCGTGCAGCTCCGGCGCAGCAGGCCGCCTTGACGCAGCGTAGCAGCCACGGCTGCAGGCATCGCTCGGACTGGAGCATAGTTGCCGCATCGACCATCCCGGTCCTGCTCGACCGCCGCACATAGCGCGCAGCACATTTGAAGTCATTGCACTGCTCGACGCCGTTTTTTGACGCAACCCGCGGACTTTCGGCGAAGCCGGCGGCCTCGCCGCGAGCCGCACCACATTTTCAAAGGAGATGCACATGAACGTTCAGACCGAAATGCCGACCATCGATCTTGCCGCCGTCAAGGCGCGCCAGCAAGCCACCTGGAGTGCGGGCGACTATGCGATCGTCGGCACCACGCTCCAGATCGTCGGCGAGATGCTCTGCGAGGCAGTCGACCTGCGCAGCAATCAGATGGTGCTCGACGTCGCCGCCGGCAACGGCAATGCGACGCTGGCTGCGGCGCGGCGCTTTGCCGACGTGGTCTCGACCGACTACGTCGCGGCGTTGCTCGAGCGCGGCCGCGAGCGGGCGGCGGCGGAGCGTCTGCCCATCACGTTCCAGGAAGCGGACGCGGAGAAGCTGCCGTTTGCCGATGCCAGCTTCGATGTCGTGCTGTCGACCTTCGGGGTCATGTTCACCGCCGACCAGCAGCAGGCGGCGAATGAACTGCGCCGCGTCTGCCGCATCGGCGGCAAGATCGGCCTCGCAAGCTGGACGCCGGAAGGTTTCATCGGCCAGCTGTTCAAGACCATCGGGAAGTATGTGCCGCCGGCGCCGGGCGTGAAGTCTCCCGCGCTGTGGGGCACCGAGGCGCATCTCGGCGCCTTGTTCGGCCCGCAGGCGACGCTCGATGCCAGGCGCAGGCACTTCAATTTCCGTTACAGGTCGCGCGAGCATTTCCTCGAGATCTTCCGCACCTATTACGGGCCCGTGCTGAAGGCGTTCGGGGCGATCGATCCGGTCAAGCAGCAATTGCTCGCCGCCGACATGTTCAGCCTGATGGACCAGTTCAATATCGCCAGGGACGGCACGCTGGTGATCCCGAGCGAATATCTGGAGGCCGTGATCACCAGGCGCGGCTGACCTGCCGCTCGGCATTGGTCGATCTGTGCATGGCGCCGGCGTAACTCGCCGGCGCCATTCGCTCGTTTGATCGACATTGCTGTGATCTCAGTTACTGGCGCTTGTCCCTGGGTGGAGGCTTCGCGCCGCGCGGCGGAGGCGGCGCGCGCCGTTGCTGGAAGCCTGGCCGCGCCTGCACCGCGGGCCGTTGTATGCCCGGTGCGGCTTGCTGGATGCCGGGTCGGATCTGGCCGGGCGCCTGCGGCACGGGCTGCGCGGTGCCTTGTCGCGGCGCGCCCGGTTGACCCGGCTGGGCCGCTGGTGGTCCTGGCTGGCGCACGCCGCCCGGCGCCTGGGTGCGGCCGGGCTGCAGACCGCCTTGACGTGCCGGCGATTGTTGTCCGCCGGGTTGCGTCGTGCCGCCTTGGCGTGCGGGCTCTTGCGTGGGGGCTTGGCGCGTTGGCTGTTGTCCCGCCGGCTGTTGTCCGGCTGGCGTCTGGACGCCGGGCGCGTGCGGCAGCGTCGCGCCGCCGGGTTGGCCGGGTAGCGCATGCTGTGCGCCGCCTTGCTGCTGCGTGCCGGGCCGCTGCTGCGAACCTTGCCGGCCAGGCGTGACCGGTTGCTGGCCGGGACGGTTCGGCTGGCCGGGCTGCTGCGGCGCGTTGCGGCCCGGCAGGCCGTTCTGGCGCTGCGGGTTCGGCTGCACGGGCTGGCCGCGGTTCGGATAGGGCGCGGCCGGATTGGCCCTGCGGAAATCGGGATTGGCGCGGCGGAAGTCGCGCTGCTCGGTCACGACCTGGCGGCCGAGCGTCTGCGCGCTATGGACCTGGCGCACAAAGCCCTGGTCGCGCGTGATCTGTTGCGGCGAGATCGTCAGCGGCACCGCGGCGAAGCGGGCACCGCCGGTGCCCGGACGAATCGCAAAGCCGCTGGCGCCGCGCGTCAGCACGCCGAGCGAGGCACCGCTGCGGTCGTTGACCTCGATGCGGCCGACATGTCCGTCGGCGTCGGGATAGAGCTTGATGCCGACATTCCTGCTGGTCGCGGTGGCGCCTTCGGGCACCTCGACGAGGCCGGTGGTGCCGCGGATGCCGAGCGTCGCGGTCGGGGTCGAGATCTTCATGTCGCCGGTCTTGGCGACCGCGGCGGCAACGAAGGCCGCCGTTCCCTTGGTGACGTTGAACAGCGCACTGTTCTGCTGGCCGCCGTCCTCATAGACATAATTGTCGATCGTGATCCTGGCATTGGCGCGCAGGTTGAAGGTGGTGCCGTCGTTGAAGGTGATGCCGAGCGAGGAGGTCGCTGATGTCGCGACCTCGTCATTGGCAAAGATGTCGTCGCGGATCTGCAGCGGCGTCGCGGTGTTGTTGCGCGTGACGGTCGCGGTTCCTGTCAGTGTTGCCACGTTGCCGACCGGCTCGGGCGCCGCGGGCTGCGCGCTCGCGGCCGGCGCCGGCGTTGCAGGCGCGGGTGTTGCAGGAGCGGGCGTAGCCGGCGTCGCACTCGGCGCCGGGGCGGGCGCCTGTGCAGGCTGCGCCTGTGCGAGCCGCGTCAAGTCCGGCGCGGCATTGGCCGCTGATTGCCAACCGATCGTGACGCCGGCGCCAAGCAGAAGCGCAAAGAGAAGGCTGCGGCGCATCGCCATCGATTCCCGGGGGAGGCAGTGGGGACGGCAATTGAGCCGCGTCAGGCTGAATGCCGGATGAACGGTCGTGCCTTGTTGTCATGGCGGACCGAAACGATCAAGCACCGCGCTCCGTTGCCGGAAGCGCGGTGCCTGGTCGCTGTTGGGGTTTTGCTTAGCCGCGCTTGTGAGGAGTGATATTGAGCGGTTTCGCCGGCTTGGCCGCGGGCGCATAATTCGCGGGTTGCGCAGCCGCCGGCGGCACGTAGTGGAACACCGCCTTGCAGCCGTCGCTGAGCAGCGCGCGCTGACGGATCATGCAGGCGGTGACGCGATCGACGTCGGGGATTTCCGAGCTGCACAGCCGCATGGCGTCGCTGGTGCACATCTGCTGCTGCTCGTCGGTGTAGGCATAGGACGCCGAGGTCAGCAGACCGAGCGTGAACGCGGTTGCCGCCAGCAGTTTGCCGTGACGAAGCGCGGAAGCGGTGAAAGCCATCATGTCCCCCTTGTGATCGCGCCGAAGCAGCGCGTTGTCGAACCGATCACTAGGCAGGCTTGGTTTCGGCAATTCTTCGTTGTCACGGCAAAATGGTTTCGTCGCGCGGGCCGTTTGTTTCGTCGACCACACCCCGGTCGGGGGCTACGGCGCAGCTGGCGCCGGTGCCCCTTCGAGCGCGAGCACGGCCTCGCGCTGCGTCTCCGGCATGGCGCGGATGCGGCGCCTCGCGGTGAGGCGGAGCGCGGCAAAGCCGCCGAGGAACACCACGATCTTGCTCACGATGCCGAAGATCGGCATCACGACGGCCCATGTCGTGATCTCGCAGGTCAGCGCGACGATGGCGTTCACCGCGGCGGAGATGAACATCAGGGCGGCCCAGGCATAGCCGACCTTGACGGCGACATCGGGCACGACCTTCTGTGCGATCTCGGGCAGGTAGCGGTTGAGCCAGCCGGGCTTCAGCATCACGACGCCGACGATGGCGTAGATCACGCTCGGCTTGAACAGCACGAAGCGCGGGTCGTGGGTCAGCAGCGTGGCGGAGCCGGCGGCGACGACCAGGAACAGGCTCAGCCATTCCATGGTGTCGATCCGTTTGCCGCGCACCATCTGGACGCCGATCTGCACGACGCCGAACGCGATGCCGAGGCCGACCGCAAGCGCGGTGTTGTGCGTCAGCAGGAACAGAACAAGAAAGACAAGCGTCGAGGCGAGATCGAGGGCCAACAGCCTGGCCGCGGTGAGGAAATGCTTCATTGGTCGCCGGTCGCCCGCAGGTTCAATTCATTTTCGACAATGCGGCTCTTATAGCGGGTCCGGGGACCCACATGAAGCGACCGCCGGGCAGATACAAGCCATTACCTGAAGGCGACTCGCAAAACTCGCCTCACCGTTGCACGACGCAGCGCTGCACGCGCATCGCATTCGAGCCCCTCATCGCGATCGTCGAGCTGTAGTTGTGGCGGAGTGAACGCAAAACAGCAAAGCGCCGGCGGGGGCGGCCGCCGGGCGCTGAACTCATGCCTGTCGAATGTCCTAGAACACGCCGAGAATAATGGCGCCGACGAAGGCTAACGCGATGTACGCGGCCACAATGCTCAGCTTGCTCAGCAGAGGACTCGCGAAATCCATTGGGGAAACTCCCTCGGTTCACACAACGCTGCCCGCATTAACGTCAAAGCTAGCAAGGGGTTCCAGGCCGAAAAAGGCAGTCTTGTTGTCAGGCTCGCTATTCGCGGCAATGCCGCATTGCGATGCGCGGCTCAAATAGCCGCCGAATCAAGGCGTTGACGCGTCGCAAATATATTCGGCGGCGCCGCCGGTTCCAGGCGCCGATAGCAGTACCCGCTTGGATGTCCGTCGGTTGCTCTCGCCCCTGTGTCGTTGCGCCGCAAGGCAGCATCGTCATTTGTTGTGCGCCTGTCACAAACCATACCCAGATTGCCGCCCGCAATGACCGGGGCTCTACCCCGGTAATAAGTACTTGGGGGCGTTACGTGAAATCTGAGTTTCTGAGCCGCGCAAGCCGGCTTGCGCTGGCTATTTCTGCGACTTCGTTGGGGTTCTCCTGTCCGGCACTGGCCGCAAGCTTCAGCACTCCTCCCAACAGCACGACGGCGCAGACCGTCTCCAACAATGATACCGGCTCGGTCGCCGCCGGCAGCAGCCTGTCGGTGACGGGCACCGCGATCACCTGGATCACCGGCCTGTCGTCGCCCGGCGTCGTCATCACCAACAACGGCACCATCTCGGCGACCTCGCGCGGCATCGACACCTCGAGCAGCGCCATCAGCGGCAATCTCACGCTGATCAACAATTCCGGCGCGCTCTTCACCGCGTCCAATGATGCATTCCGGATCAATGGCGGCCTGAGCGGCGGGTCGGTCACCGTCGACAATGCGGGCACCATCCAGTCGACGGGCAACGGCCGCGTCTTCGACTTCGTCAACGCGACGTCGAACACCACCGTGTTCTCGATCACCAACCAGAGCGGCGGCATCATCAAGTCATCAGGCAGCGACGTGATGCGGATCGGCGGCGGAACCACCACGATCACCAATTCCGGCATGATCGACGCGACCAATACGGCAGGGTCTCGCGCGATCCGCGCCACCACCAATCTCAACAACGTGATCTCGCTGTCGGTCGTCAACAATGCGGGCGCGACGATCCAGTCGGCGGACGACGCCATCCAGATCAACGGCGCGTCGGGCAGCAACAGCACGACCGCGGCCAGGTTCTCGGTCGACAATGCCGGCACCATCAAATCGGCGACCGGGCAGGCGATCGACTTCGACAATCTCATCTCGACCGCCGCGAGCGTTCACATCACAAACCGCGCGACCGGCCTGATCACTGCGGCCAATGCGGACGCGATCCGTCCCGGCGAAAACTTCACGATCGACAATTACGGCCAGATCATCGCCAATGGCACGATCGATCCCGCAACCGGCCGGCCCAGCGCCGATGCGATCGATCTTCAGGGCGGCCACAACGGCACCGTCAACAACTATGCCGGCGGCCTGATCTCGGGTGCCAAGAACGGCACCGCCGGCGATGCCGGCACCATCACGGTCAACAATTTTGCCGGCGCAACCATCATCGGCCGCAACGGTGCGGGCGTCGGCGGCGGCAACGCCATCGTCACCAACTACGGCACCATCACCGGGGCGATCGATGGCGTCTCGACGCGCAGCGATGGCGACGGCATCGATATCGACAATGTCCTGACGCTGACCAATTACGGCATCGTCCAGGGCACCGGCGCAACCGGCGCCGATGACGGCGGCCGCTTCAACAACAGCGAAGGCCTTGCGATCGGCGGCGGCACCATCCGCAACTACGGCACCATCAGCGGTGCCGCGGCGGGCATCGTCGTCAACAACGATTCAAATCCGGACCATTCGCGCAGCGGATCGGCGGCGCTCGACTTGATCAACTATGCCGGCGCCACCATCGTCGGCAATACAGCTATGCGATCCGCTCCGAGAACAAGACCGGCAATGCCGCCGTCGACAACGACAGGATCGTCAACTACGGCACTATCATCGGCAACGGCACGATTCCCGATCCCAACGGCGTCACGCTGCTGCAGAACGGCACGCCCGATACCGGCTCGGTCGGTACGCTGAACGGCGTGACCTATACCGGTACCGGCTCGACCCGCTTCATCCGCGGCGACGGCGCAGCGATCCAGGCCGGCGAGGGCGCCGACGTGCTCTCCAACTACGGCACCATCATCGGCAATACCGGCCGCGCGATCAGTATGGAAGGCGGCGACGACGGGCTCAATCTCTATGGTGGCTCGACCATCACCGGCCGGATCGATGGCGGAGTCGGCACCGACACGCTCAATCTGTTCGGGCCAGGCTCGGGCACGCTCTCGAATGTGATCAATTTCGAGGTGCTCAACGTGCAGGGCGGCGTCTGGACCGTGACCGACGCGCAGAGCTACCAGGCCGGCGCCACCATCGGCTCCGGCGCGACGCTGTTGGTCAATGGCTCGCTTGGCAATGCCGTGACCATCAATGCCGGCGGCACGCTCGGCGGCAATGGCAGCGTCGGCAATGTCCTGGTCAATGGCGGCACGCTGTCGCCGGGCAATTCGATCGGCACGCTCACGGTGCAGAACAGCCTGACCTTCACCGCCGCATCGACCTATCTGGTCGAAGTGACGGCCGCAGCGTCCGATCGCACCAACGTGACTGGTGCGGCGACGCTCGGCGGCGCCATGGTCAACGCGTCCTTCACCGGCACCACGTTCCAGAAGCTGTACACCATCCTCAACGCGTCCGGCGGTGTCAGCGGCAGCTTTGCCGGGCCGGTCAGCAGCAATTTGCCATCGAACTTCATCTCCAGCCTGAGCTATGACGCCAACAGCGTCTATCTCAATTTGGCGCTGAATTTTGCCGCAGCCTCGAAGCTCAACGGCAATCAGGCCGCGGTCGGCCATGCGATCAGCAGCGCCTTCAACAGCACGGGCAGCATTTCCGCCGCGTTCGGCGCGCTGACGCCGGCGGGGCTGACGCAGGCGTCGAGCGAACTCGGCGCCGACTCGCAGCAGACCACGTTCGACGCCATGAACATGTTCCTCGGCGTCATGACGGATCCTTTCACCGAAGGGCGCGGCGGCGTGCCTGCAAATAGCGGCGCGTCGCAATTCGCTGATGACACCATGAGCTACGCGTCGACCGGCATGTCGCGAGCGAATGGCGCGCGCGACGCCTATGCCGCGATCTATCGCAAGGCACCGCCGCTGCAACAGACGTTCGAGCAGCGCTGGAGCGTCTGGGCGGCGGGCTTCGGCGGCGGGCAGAGCACTGATGGCGCCACCGCCGTCGGATCGAATTCGACGACGAGCCGCATTTTCGGTGTCGCTGTCGGCGCCGACTATCGGATCTCGCCCGACACGATCGCGGGCTTTGCGCTCGCCGGCGGCGGCACCAATTTCACCGTGGCCAATGCACTCGGCGGTGGACGCTCCGATCTGTTCCAGGCCGGCGCCTTCATCCGTCATGGATTCGGGCCGGCCTATCTGCTGGGCGCGCTGGCCTATGGCTGGCAGGACGTCACCACTGATCGCACGGTGACGATCGCCGGCATCGACCGGCTGCGCGCGCAGTTCAACGCCAATGCGCTGTCGGGCCGGATCGAAGGCGGCTATCGCTTCATCACGCCGTGGTCGCTGGCGCTGACGCCCTATGCCGCCGGACAGTTCACGACCTACGATCTGCCGTCCTATGCCGAGCAGGTGCTGTCGGGATCGAGCGCGTTCGCGACGGCCTATGGTGCCAAGACCGTCACCGCCACGCGCAGCGAACTCGGCGTCCGCAGCGATCGCTCGATCGCGTTGCAGGATGGCATTCTCAGCCTGCGCGGCCGGCTCGCCTGGGCGCACGACTACAACACCGATCGCAGCGTTGCCGCGACATTCCAGACGCTGCCGGGCGCGTCCTTCGTGGTCAACGGTGCGGCGCCTGCGAGCGACGCGGTGCTCACCACCGCGAGCGCGGCGATGAACTGGACCAGCGGCTGGTCGGCGGCGCTTACCTTCGAAGGCGAGTTCTCCGACGTCACGTCGTCCTATGGCGGCAAGGGTGTCGTTCGCTACACGTGGTGATGACATCATCTCGGCAGGGCGCGTGTTGCCCTGCCGGGTTCCGCTGCATGGTTAAGGACAGCTGAAAACAACGCATCGAAATGCGTTGAAGAGTCTTTAATCAAATTCGCAGAACCTCCGCGCCATGACGCGTGGAGTTCGTTTGTATCTCGTCGGCTCCCTTGTCCTTGTGTCGCTTGCTGGTTGCGGTCGCGGTCTGTTTCAGACCGCCGAGCGCGAACCGTGGCGGGCCGAGGCCGAGGCCGCATGCCTGAAGTCGGGCGCGGTCAAGGAGAGCGCCGACCTCGTCCGCATCGATCCGATCTCCGGTCCCGGCGTCTGCGGCGCCGAGTTCCCGCTCAAGGTCGCCGCGCTCGGTGAAGCCAGTTCGGCTTACGGATTTGCCGACGACAGCCTGCGCCCGCCGGCATCAGTCGGCAACCAGCCGCGCTGGCCGATCAACCGCCAGCTGCCTCCGCCGCCCGCGCAGGCGCCGTATTCCAATCAGGCCGTCGGCCAGCCGAGCTATGGCAACGAGCCGGGCTATGGCAGCCGTCAGAATGGGCCGGTCTCGCTGTCGGCGCCCGGTGTTCCGCCGCAGCAGGACGAGATCGATTTGCCGCCGGAAGGCTCGCCCGACGCCAGGGGCGAGCGACCTTATTATCCCGGCCTGCCATCCAATCCGCAGCGCGACAGCGCGGCCGCGCCCTATTCACCGGCACCGTATTCCCAGCAGCCGCCCGGCGCGCCACCGCCGCCGCGGCTCGGTCCCTCGAGCGGCAATCCGGTGGTGACGGTCGGCCCGGTCGCAGTGAAGCCGGCGGCAACGCTGGCGTGCCCGATCGTCTCGGTGCTCGAGCGCTGGCTCGCCGATTCCGTACAGCCGGCGGCGCAGCGCTGGTTCGGCGCGCGTGTCGTCGAGATCAAGCAGATCTCGGCCTATTCCTGCCGCGGCATGAACGGCAATTCGCACGCGCATATTTCCGAGCACGCCTTCGGCAATGCGCTCGACATCGCAGCCTTCACGCTGGCTGACGGTCGCCGCATCACCGTGAAGGATGGCTGGAAAGGCCTGCCGGAGGAGCAGGGCTTTCTGCGCGATGTCCAGGCCGCCGCCTGCCAGCAATTCACCACGGTGCTGGCGCCGGGGTCCAACGTCTATCACTACGACCACATCCATGTGGATCTGATGCGCCGGGCCAGCCGGCGTCTGATCTGCCAGCCCGCCGCCGTCTCGGGCGAGGAGGTCGCGGCGCGTGCCGGCGGCCGTAACCCCTATGCAACGCGCGAACCTTATGTCACAGGATCGCTCGGCGGCAGAAAGCCGGCCCCGCGGGGTAAGGCGGGGGTCAACGAAGAAGACGAATTCGCCGACGAATAGGGACGCGTCTGATACCCGTATTTTTACTGGGTGACACCGTGCAAACGGTAGCCACTTTTATGCTGCATATGCTTCGGAGCCGGGCGCACCCGGCTGATTTCTGGGGGATAGCTTTGCAAGACGCGCCGATCATTCTCGTCATCGAAGACGATCGTGATCTTCAGATGATGGTAGAGGACGCCCTGAGGGACGGCGGCTATGAGCCGGCGATCGCGGGCTCGGGCGAGGAAGCGTTGACGCTGCTGAAGGCGTTCCGCACCAAATACTCAGCACTGGTCACCGACATCCGCCTGCTCGGACGGCTAGACGGCTGGCGCGTGGCGCGCGGCGCCCGCGAGATCGACCCGTCATTCCCGGTGCTCTACATCACCGGCGGCGGCGGCGACGAGTGGCCGACCCGGGGCGTGCCGGACAGCGTGCTGCTGAACAAGCCGTTCTCGCCCGACGAACTGGTCGCGGCCGTGGCCAAGCTGCTCAAGAACGGCGCGCCGGCCTGAGCGACTGATCGTTCCTGCGATTTGACGATGCGCACGTTGTGCGGGCAAAACGTGCCGGCATGAATGATTTCGCACAGTCGATCACGGCGGCGGCATCGCTGATAGCCGGTCGCGATCCGGTCCTGCTTGGGATCGTCGCATTGTCGTTGCGCGTCAGCCTGCTGGCGAGCCTGCTCGCGCTTCTGATCGGCGCGCCGATCGGCGGCTGGCTTGCGATATCGAGGTTTCGCGGACGGCAGGTGGTGATCGTGCTCGCCAATGCCTGTCTCGGCCTGCCGCCGGTCGTGGTCGGCCTCGGGCTTTATCTGCTGCTGTCGCGATCCGGACCGCTGGGCTTCGCCGGGCTGCTGTTCACGCCGACGGCGATGGTGGTGGCGCAGGTCATCCTGGCGACGCCGATCGTGGTCGCGCTGGTGCATCGTCCGGTCGCGCTGCTGTGGGCGGAATATGCCGATTTGATCCGCACCGACGGCCTGTCCCGCCTGCGCAGCCTTGCGCTGGTGTTCTCGCTCGGCCGCGCCTCGCTGCTCACCGCGTTCCTCGCCGCGTTCGGCCGCGCCATCGCGGAGGTCGGCGCCATCATCATCGTGGGCGGCAATATCAGCGGCTATACGCGAACGATGACGACCGCGATTGCGCTCGAGACCAGCAAGGGCGAGCTGGCGCTCGGTCTCGGGCTCGGCGTCATCCTGCTTGCGCTGAGCGTCAGCGTCAGCACGATCGCGTTTCTGCTAGTGCGCGGCGTTGGGGAAAAATAGCTGCTCGCCACCGGCCTTGTAGCCGGCGATGGCCGACTGCCCGGCCTGCGAGACCAGCCAGTCGATGAAGGCCTCGCCGTCCGCGGCCTTCACCGTCGGATGTTTCGCCGGATTGACCAGCATCACGCCGTACTGGTTGAACAGCCGCCGGTCGCCTTCGGTCAGCACGGCGAGCTCGCCGCGGTTCTTGAACGACAGCCAGGTGCCGCGGTCGGACAGCACATAGGCATTCGACGCGGATGCCATGTTGAGCGCCGGACCCATGCCCTGGCCGATCTCGCGATACCACTGGCCCTTCGCTGAGCCGAGATCGACGCCAGCCGCCTTCCAGAGCCGCAGCTCGGCCTCGTGCGTGCCGGAGTGGTCGCCGCGCGAGATGAAGGCCGAACTGGTCGCAGCGATCTTGCGCAGGGCATCCGCGACATCCTTGTCGCCGGCGATATGCGCCGGATCGGCCTTCGGGCCGACGATGACGAAATCGTTGTACATCACGTCATATCGTTTGGTCGCAAAGCCCTCGGCCAGGAATTTCTCTTCGGCCACGCGATCATGCACGAACACGACATCGGCATCGCCGCGCCGTCCGATGTCGAGCGCCTGTCCGGTGCCGACCGCGACCACCTTCACGGCAATGCCCGAGGTCTCCGAGAACCGCGGCAGCAGATAGCCGAACAGGCCGGACTGTTCGGTCGATGTCGTCGAGGCGACGGTGATGGACCGGGTCTGCGCGAGCGCGGGACCGGCGAACAGCATCACGGCGGCGATGACAAGGTGTCGAAGGAGGGATGTCATGTGAATACTGCGTAGCGGAGAACGATGTCGGTCACCATGCCGCATTTCGTCCGGTGACGCAAAGCAGGCGCGATGTCGCGCGCTGCGGTCGGCGGTGGTAGGGTCGCCTCGAACGAAGCAATAAGAAGGGATATCAGGTCATGGCTTTGGAGAAGGTCGCGCTCGTTACCGCGGGCGGCAGCGGCATGGGAGCGGCGGCGGCGCGGCGCCTCGCGGCCGATGGTTTCCGCGTTGCGATCCTGTCGTCGTCGGGCAAGGGCGAGGCGCTGGCAAAGGAGCTCGGCGGCCTCGGCTTCACCGGCTCGAACCGTTCCAACGATGATCTGAAACGCGCCGTCGACGGCGTGGTGGAGCGTTGGGGCCGCATCGATGCGCTGGTCAACAGCGCCGGCCACGGCCCGCGCGCGGGTGTGCTCGAACTGACCGACGAGCAGTGGCACACCGGTCTCGACGTCTACCTGATGAACGTGATCCGCCCGACGCGTCTCGTCGCGCCTCACATGCAGGCGCAGAAGTCGGGCGCGATCGTCAACATCTCCACCGCCTGGGCGTTCGAGCCGAGCGCGATGTTTCCGACCTCGGCGGTGTTCCGCGCCGGGCTCGCCGCGTTCACCAAACTGTTCACCGACAGCTACGCCGCCAGCAATGTGCGCATGAACAACGTGCTGCCAGGCTGGATCGACAGCCTCCCGGCAACCGACGAGCGCCGCGACAGCGTGCCGATGAAGCGCTACGGCAAGGCGGAGGAGATCGCCGCAACCATCAGCTTCCTCGTCTCCGACGGCGCGGGCTACATCACCGGCCAGAACATCCGCGTCGACGGCGGATTGATGCGGTCGATTTGAGGCAACTGCTAAACCCGTCATCCCCAGGGCCTGACTCATAGACAGACTCTGAGGAGCAAGTGAGCTTGTGATTCACAAGCGGCACCAAATATTCGGTGTCGTCCCGGCGAAAGCCGGGACCCATAACCACCGATGGTCATCGTTGCGCGTCGATGGAACGACGAGTCCCGTCCACAACATCCGCCGCGGAGTATGGGTCCCGGCTTCGCCGGGACGACATCAAAGTGTGCGGCGCCGTTCGTACCCGTTGCGTCGCCACAACTTACGTCACCAGTTGCGTCTACGCGCTGCGCGGCGCGCTCCAGGCCGCGGGCGTCACAATTGCGGCGACCTCTGATTGCGTTTGTCGTGATGACAAACTGAAGGCGCAGGGCTAGCCTTCCGTCAAATCAAAACATACGGAGGAATGGCATGCCAGACGCAGCAGTTGCAGCACGCGCTTCAGACTCCACGCAGAGCGGAACCACGCAGCAGGTCGACGTTGCGGTGGTCGGCGCCGGCTTCGCCGGACTTTACCTGCTGCATCGGTTGCGCAAGGCGGGCTTCTCGGCGATCGCGCTCGAAGAGGGCGCCGATGTCGGCGGCACCTGGTACTGGAATCGTTATCCCGGCGCGCGCTGCGACATTCAGACCATCGACTACAGCTACACTTTCGATCCCGAGCTCGATCAGGCCTGGACCTGGTCGGAGAAATACGCGACCCAGCCGGAAATCCTGCGCTATCTCCGCTTCGTCGCCGACCGTTACGATCTGCGTCGCGACATCAGGTTCGGCACCAAGGTCACGCAGGCGACCTGGAATGATGCGACCTCGCGCTGGCAGATCTCGACCAACAACGGCGCCGACGTCTCGTGCCGCTACTACATCATGGCGACCGGCTGCCTGTCGTCGCCGAAGCCCCCGGAGATCGACGGCGTCAAGGACTTCAAGGGCGAGATCTATTTCACCGGCCGCTGGCCGCATCAGGGCGTCGATCTCAAGGGCAAGCGCGTTGCCGTGATCGGCACCGGATCGTCGGGCATTCAGTCCATACCGATCATCGCCGAGCAGGCCGCGCAGCTCACCGTGTTCCAGCGCACCCCGAACTTCGCGCTGCCCGCGGGCAACGGCCCAGCGCCCGAGGATCGCAAGACCTATTTCGAGAGCGACCGTGCTGCCTATCGCGACCAGGCGCGCTGGTCGATGGCCGGCGTGCCCTATCCGCAGCAGACCGTGGTGAGCTGGCAATTGAGCGACGCCGAGCGCCGCGAGCGGTTCGAGAAGGCGTGGGCGGCGGGCGACCTCGTCCACATCCTGACCCAGCTCTGGGCCGACCAGGCGGTCGATGTCGACGGCAACAGACTGGTCGCCGACCTGATCCGCGAAAAGATCGGCGCTGTGGTCAAGGATCCGGAGACGGCGGCGGCGCTGGCCCCGCATGATCATCCGTTCGGCGCCAAGCGTCCCTGCCTCGATACCAACTACTATGCGACCTACAACCGTCCCAACGTGACGCTGGTGAATCTGCGTCAGGAGCCGATCAAGGGGATCACCACCAGCGGCATCTTCACCAACGGACGCAAGTTCGACGTCGACGTCATCGTGTTCGCCACCGGCTTCGACGCGATGACCGGGGCGATCATGGCGGTGCATCCGATCTCCGGCCGCGGCGGCAAGTCGCTGTCGGATGTCTGGGCGCACGGACCGCAGACCTATCTCGGCGTCACCGTCGCGGGCTTTCCCAATCTGTTCATGATCACCGGTCCCGGCAGCCCGTCGGTGCTGTCGAACATGGCTGTCTCGATCGAGCAGCACGTCGATTGGGTGGTGGAGCGGATCGCCGCGCTGCGCGACGCCGGCTTCACCACGATGGAAGCGACCGAGACCGCGCAGGCCGGCTGGGAACGGCACATGGCCGATTGCGCGACGCTGACGCTGCACCGGCTCGCCAACACCTGGTACACGGGCGCCAACGTGCCCGGCAAGCCGCAAGGCGTGATGCCTTATACGGGCGGCGTCGGTCCGTATCGCAGCATCTGCAACGAGGTGGTCGGCCGCGGCATGCTCGGCTTCAAGCTCTCGGGTCCCGGCGTTGCCGAGCAGTGCAATGACGGCGAGATCGTGCGCCTGCAGCCGGATGTGCGGCTGGTGCTGAACCTGCTCGGCGAAATGAACCTGCCGCCGCTCGAGACGATGGGGGCGCAGGGCGCGCGCGACTTCCTCACCGAATTCAACAAGGGGCGTCCCTTTGGCCGCCCGGTCGGCGAGGTCGGCAGCGGCATGCTGCAGGGCGCGGACGCTCCGCTGCCGTACAAGCTGTACCGGCCGGCGACGCCGGGGCCGCATCCGATCGTGGTGTATTTCCACGGCGGCGGCTGGGTGCTCGGCGACGAGATGTCGGACGATCCGTTCTGCCGCGACCTGTGCCGGCGCACCGGCATGATCATCGTCAGTGTCGGCTATCGCCATGCGCCCGAGCATCGCTTCCCGGCCGCGGCCGAGGACGGTTTTGCGGCGACGCGCTGGATCGCGGCCCATAGCGCCGAGCTCGGCGGCAGGGCAGGGCCGCTGCTGGTCGCGGGCTGGAGCGCTGGCGGCAACATCGCGGCCGTCACCTGCCAACTGGCGCGCGATCGCGGCGGGCCCGAGATCGCGGGCCAGCTCCTGATCTGTCCGGTCACCGATTCCACATTCGACCGGCCGTCCTATGTCGACAACGCGACCGGCTATTTCCTGACCCGCGGGCTGATGTACTGGTTCTGGGACCTGTACTGCTCGCCGGCCGACCGCACCGACCCGCGCGTCGCGCCGCTGCGCGGCAAGCTCGAAGGCCTGCCGCCGACGTTCATCGCGACCAGCGAGTTCGATCCGTTGCGCGACGAGGGCATCGCCTATGGCGACGCGCTCGCCAAGGCCGGCGTCAAGGTCGAGCAGCTCAAGGCGCAGGGCCACTTCCACTCGTCGTTCGTGATGGTCGACGTCATCATCACCGGCGTTGCCGGCCGCGTGAAGATGGCGAAGGCGCTGCGGCGCTTCGCCGGCCTGCCCGAGGAGGTCGAGCAGGACAACGTCGCTACGCCGGAGGTCAACGCGGCGGCGAACTAGCTCGGGTTTGAATTGCAGCCGCGCTCCCTCTCCCGCTTGCGGGCACTTGCGGGGGAGGCGCGTTGCGAAAATATCGAAAACAACCCCATGCAAAGGAGCCGGCGGTGGCAGGCGTTCGACCTAGCCACTTGACACGTCGGGCAACTCACGGATATATTTCTAATATTCCGAAATCTCTCGCTCTAACCGAGCTCGAACGTCGTGACGCCGAACACGCGATCGATCCGGAGTGGCGGGATCGCGCCGGTATACATCCGCGCGGTCTCGAACACCGGCGACAGCCCGAGGCCTTGCGCCAGCGCGACGGCGTCGCGGTTGACCGCGGGGACATCGAGGAAGACCTCGCCGCTGCCCGCGCTCGCGAGCAATGCCGCGACAACGGCCTCGGCGCCGGCACGGTCATCGGCAACCAGCGGACCGATCTTGCGGCCGGTCCGGCACGGGCGGATCACGCCCCAGCCGGCCAGCCTGCCGTCGCGCATCAGCGCGCGCCCGACATGTCCTGACGTGTTGATCCAGGCGCGCAGGAATGCCGGCCGCGGTGCGGGAAACACAGTGGCGTCATCGGCCTCGATCAGCGCCATCGGCAGATCGGTCAGCGCGACGGTGCCGTCGCTCGGCGCGGATGGTGCGGCGACAGTGCCGCCGTAGCGCACATTGGCGTAAGCGAGCGCGAAGCCGGACTTCTGGTAGTTCGCCTGCTGCGCCACCACGCCATCGAGCCCGATCACGCGCGGGCGCGCATGCGCGATGGCCGCATTCCAGATCTTCAGGCCATGGCCGCGGCCGCGCAGATCCGGACGCACGATGTAGAAGCCGAGGAAGGCAAATTGCGCGCCGTAATTGACGCAGGAGATCACCGCGGCCGGCTCGCCATCGAGCTCGCCGATGAAGAAGCCCTGCGGGTCATCGGCGGCAAAGCAGGGCGCATCTGCGAGACCAGGATTCCATCCCTCCGCCGCGGCCCAGTCCACCGCGAGCGCGATCTCGTCCGGCTGCATCTGTCGGATGGTGAGGTCGTTCATGGTCGATCGCCTCGTCGTGCTGGAGTTATTGATCGTGCACATCGACGGCTGGAGAACAATACCCCCCGTGACGATCTAAAGAACGTAGGTCCGTCATGTTGATGAGGCTGCCAACGAGTCCGCGCAAAGCGCGGCCGGATGATAAACTCTTGGCCGTCTCCAAGCACGACGGCCACCAGCCGGGCCGCGCATGCTTCGAGGCTCGCTACGCGAGCACCTCAGCATGACGGGATGAAGAGCGCGTTGGTCCGCGATGAGACGTCGATCTCACCCGGCCTTCGGCCGGTACGCCGCGAAGAACACGCGCGTCGCGCTGTCGACGACGGTTGCGATCCGCTCCGGCGAGGGCGACGGCCTGGCCTGGAAGATGAACGCCTGGAACAGCGTCGCCTGGCACATCTGCATGAATTGCCAGGCCGCGAGCTGGTAGTCGTCGATCACGAGCTCGCCGAGCGCGGCGCGTGCCTCGAGATAGGCGGCAAAGCGGTCGACGGTGTGGGCGATGACGTGGGTGTAGAACCGGCTGCCGAGCTCGGGCATCCGCTCGGCGATCGCCATCACGGTGCGGATCGCCGAGCCGCCGCCGGGCCGGCACAACACCGCGACATAGGCGCGGCCGAATTCGGGGAGGGTGGTGTCGACGTCGCGCGCCGGATCGAAATTGAAGGCGACCTTGCCCTGCTCGAGCTTTTCCTCCTCGACGATTGACGCGAACAGCCCGGCCTTGTCGGGGAAATAGACGTAGAGCGTGCCCTTGGAGACGCCGGCAGCGCGCGCGATCTCGCCCATGCTCGCGCCGTCAAAGCCGAGCTCCAGGAATACCTTGCGGGCGCCGTCCAGGATCTGGCGGCGTTTCGACGATTCCTCCTCGCCGACGGACTGGAGGGAGGTTCGGGGCGCTGCAACCATTGAATTAGCTTCTCGGGAAAGAACTCAACCCAGAGTAGGAAAGGGAAGAATCGAAGCTTTATAATCTAGCGGACGGGAATATAGATTGACCGAACCGTTCGGTCAATGATATCTTGGGAGTGACGATGCGCCGCACGGCCCTTATTCCGCCATCGCGCGCGTCAAGATTTTTGTGGGGAGCCTCGGCCATGGCCGCAGCACGGGATCAGGCTGCACGCATTGTTCGTTCCGAGCCTGAGATGGCCGAGGACGCGATCGCGCGCGATGCATCCGCCGATCTCGGCGAGCAGGGCCGAGCTGAAGAAGCCAAGCGTCCCGCGGAGGCGCCGCCCGCGTCTGCGCCCGAGCAGCCCGCGGCTTCGCCCGCGGCGGCGCCGGCGCCGAAATCCGGCAAGCGCAAATTCGTGATGATGGGCGTGGTCGGCCTGCTCGCGCTCGCTGCCGCGGGCTATGCCGCCTATTACCTGATGGTCGGGCGCTTCTACGTCTCGACCGACGATGCCTATGTCCGCGCCAACAACTCCATGCTCGGCGCCCGCGTCGCGGGCCATATCGCGGCGATCCTGCCCGGCGACAACGCGCTGGTGCACGCTGGCGACGTGATCTTCCGGATCGATGACGGCGACTACCGCATCGCGGTCGACGCCGCGCGCACCCGGATCGCGACCCAGCAGGCGACGATCGAGCGCATCGGCCGCCAGGTTGCGGCGGCGGCGAGCTCGGTCGAGCAGGCGCAGGCCCAGCTGGTGTCCGCGCAGGCCGGCCTGAAGCGCGCCGATCTCGATTTCGACCGCCAGCAGGCGCTCAGCACCAAGGGTTTTGCCTCGCGTGCCACCTTCGAAGTCTCGGAGGCCGGCCGCGATCAGGGCGCGGCCAGCGTGCGGTCCGCGCAGGCGGCCTATGATGCGGCCAAGGACAATGTCGAGGTGACCAAGGCGCAGCAGGCCGAGGCCCGCGCCCAGTTCGCCGAATTGCAGACCCAGCTCGCCAAGGCCGAGCGCGATCTCGAATTCACCAATGTCCGTGCGCCGGTCGACGGCACCTTCTCCAACCGCCTGGTCAACACCGGCGACTATATCAATGTGGGCCAGCGGCTCGGCAACGTGGTGCCGCTCGACGGCGTCTACATCGACGCCAACTATAAAGAGACCCAGCTCAAGCGCATCCGCACCGGGCAGCGGGTGACGATCAAGGTCGACGCCTACGGCTTCCGCAAGTTCACCGGCCTCGTCGACAGCATTTCGCCGGCGGCGGGCTCGGTGTTCACGCTGCTGCCGCCCGACAACGCCACCGGCAACTTCACCAAGATCGTGCAGCGCCTGCCGGTCCGCATCCGCGTGCCTGCCAGCGTCGCCAAGCAGGGCCTCTTGCGCGCCGGCATGTCGGTCTACACCACCGTCGACACCCGCGAAGGCGCGGCCGATGCCGACGCCGAAACTGATCTCGACGCGCCGATGATGATCCATCCGCAGTGATGTCTTGAAGCTTCGGACAGAGTCCGAGGCTCGGAGCCGATGAGCCCATGGCTGATACGACCACTGCTTCGCCCTCGATGATGACCGGCGCCCCGGAGTCCGAGCGCATCCAGCCGAAGCGGCTGGTTGCCTTCATCATCATGGTGTTCGGCATGTTCATGTCGATCCTGGACATCCAGATCGTCTCGGCCTCGCTGTCCGAGATCCAGGCCGGCCTGTCGGCATCCTCGACCGAAGTGTCGTGGGTGCAGACCGCCTATCTGATCGCCGAAGTGATCGCGATTCCGTTGTCCGGATTCCTGTCGCGCGCGCTTGGCACGCGGCTGTTGTTCGCGATCTCCGCGTTCGGCTTCACCGCCTCGAGCCTGCTGTGCGGCTTCGCCTCCTCGATCGAGCAGATGATCCTGTGGCGCGCGCTGCAGGGTTTTCTCGGCGCCGGCATGATCCCGACGGTGTTCGCCTCGGCCTACACGATCTTCCCGCGCACCAAATTCCACATCGTGGCGCCGATCATCGGCCTCGTCGCGACGCTGGCGCCGACCGTTGGACCGACCGTCGGCGGTTACATCACCGACCTGATGTCGTGGCACTGGCTGTTCTTCATCAACATCGTGCCCGGCGTCATCATCACGGCGGGCGTGCTGGCGCTGGTCGATTTCGACCAGCCGAACTTCGCGCTGCTCGAGCGCTTCGACTGGTGGGGCCTGATCTTCATGGGCGGCTTCCTCGGCTCGCTTGAATATGTGCTGGAGGAGGGGCCGCAATATGAGTGGCTGCAGGACACCTCGGTCGCGGTCTGCGCCGCGATTGGCTTCGTCTCGGCGGTCGCGTTCTTCTGGCGCGTCTTGACCGCGGAGGAGCCGATCGTCGATCTCTACGCCTTCAGTAACCGCAACTTCGCGGTCGGCTGCGTGCTGCAGTTCTGCATCGGCATCGGGCTCTATGGCCTGACTTATGTCTATCCGCGCTATCTCGCGGAGGTTCGCGGCTACAGCGCGCTGATGATCGGCGAGACCATGTTCGTCTCCGGCGTCACCATGTTCTTGATGGCGCCGGTGGTCGGGCGGCTGATGCAGAAGGTCGATTTGCGCTACATCATCGCCTTCGGCCTCGTCACCTTCGCGCTCGGCTCCTGGCAGATGACCTGGATCACCCGCGACTATGATTTCTACGAGCTGCTGCTGCCGCAGATCCTGCGCGGCATCGGCATGATGTGCGCCATGGTGCCGACCAACAACATCGCGCTCGCGACGTTGCCGCAGGATCGCGTCAAGAACGCCTCCGGCCTGTTCAACCTGATGCGCAACCTCGGCGGCGCGGTAGGTCTCGCCGTCATCAACGAGGTGCTCAACGACCGCACCGATCTGCACATCTCGCGGCTGCATGACCGCGTGACCTGGGGCAACACCACCGCGGTCGAGACCCTCAACATGTTCACCCAGCGCATGCAGGGCATGGGCGATTCCGCCGTCATGGCGATGAAGCAGCTCTCGCAGATCGTGCACCGTCAGGCAGCGGTGATGGGCTATGGCGATGCCTTCTTCATGCTGTCGCTGTTCTATGTCGCGCTCAGCCTTCTGGTGCTGTTCGTCAACAAGCCACCGTCGATGACCGCGAGCGGCGGCGACGCGCATTAGGTGTCATCGGTTTTCGTATCCCGCATGAGCGAAGCGACATGCGGGACCGATCTCGGCAGTTCATCACTGAGCGTGACGCGGCCCCGGATATCGCTTCGCTCATCCGGGCTACGAAAGTGTGCCGTTGTCGCCGGGCTGAGTGCATCGCATCGGCGCGCGGGCTGCGCCCGGTCCCGTGAATAGCTGATATCGCCGACACATTGACGCACTCACGCCGATGTTACCTTGCCAATCGCGCGTGATGCATTTATAAGCAGCGCTTCCTTACTCGAACCGGGGAGATGCGCATGAAGTCGTTTATTTCGCAGATCGCGCGCCCGCGTTCGACGGTGCTGGACGCGTTTAGGCGTTAGCTCCCGGCGCTGACCGGGCCTGATCCCCGATCAGCAAAACTTCCCAACACGCTATCGACAATTTCCAGCGGCGCTCGCGGTCGGATTCTGCCCGCACGTCGCCTCAGATGGAGCCGGCACGCGCTGCAAAAGCGTGGCCGGAATGTGCCATGACCTCTCTGACGACCAAGCGGCCGGCCGCAATCCGGATCGTGCTTCCCTTTGTCTTCCGCCATTGGCTGGAACAGCCGCTGCGTGCCTCCGCGGTGACGGCCGGATTCCTCGGCGCAACCGCGGCCGACCTGTTCATGCCGGTGTTTTCCGGCCATCTGGTCGACGCGCTGACCGCGGGCGCCATCAATGCGGCCGCGCGCCATGCGGCGATGCTGGCGTTCGGCGCCATCGTCGGCCTCGGCGCGCTGTCGCTGGTGCTGCGGCTGGTCGGCATCCAGACCATCGTGCCGTTCACGCTGAAGACGATGTCCGATGTCGGGCAGCAGGCCTTCATGCGGGTGCAGCGCTTCTCGACCGACTGGCACGCCAATTCGTTCGCCGGCTCCACCGTGCGCAAGATCACGCGCGGCATGTGGGCGCTCGATTTGCTGAACGACACCATCCTGATGGCGCTGCTGCCGTCGGTCGTGGTGCTGGTCGGTTCGATGATCCTGCTCGGCGTGCATTGGCCGCAGCTCGGCGCGGTGATCGCGGTCGGCTCGGTGATCTATGTCGCGATGACCATGGTGTTCCAGGTGCGCTACGTCGCGCCTGCCGCGCGCGTTTCCAATGCGTGGGACACCAAGGTCGGCGGCACGCTGGCCGACGCCCTGACCTGCAACGCGGTGGTGAAGTCGTTCGGCGCGGAGACGCGCGAGGACGTGCGGCTCGACGGCGTCATCAGCCGCTGGCGCCGACGGGTGCGGCGGACCTGGTTCCACTACAATCACACCTCGACGGCGCAGCTCGTGGTGCTGCTGTGCTTCCGCGCCTCGGTGATCGGCGGTGCGATCCTGCTGTGGGCGCAGGGCCGCGCCACCCCGGGCGACGTCACCTATGTGCTGACCAGCTACTACATCATCCACGCCTATCTGCGCGATGTCGGCATGCACATCAACAACCTGCAGCGTTCGGTGAACGACATGGAGGAACTGGTGCAGATCCATGGCGAGCCGCTCGGCATCGTCGATGCGGATGATGCTGGGACGATCGACATCCAGGGCGGCCGCATCGTGTTCGACGACGTCACGTTTCACTATGGCGGCCACCGGCGGCCGCTCTATGACGGGCTGTCGGTCGACATCGACGCCGGCGAGCGGGTCGGCCTGGTCGGGCGCTCCGGCTCCGGCAAGACGACCTTCGTCAAGCTGGTGCAGAGGCTCTACGACGTCTCCGCTGGCCGGATCCTGATCGACGGTCAGGACATCGCCAGGGCGACGCAGCAATCGCTGCGCAGCCAGATCGCGATCGTGCAGCAGGAGCCGATCCTGTTCCACCGCACGCTGGCGGAGAACATCGCCTATGGCCGGCCGGGCGCCGGCATGGAGGCGATCGAGCAGGCGGCGCGGCTTGCCAATGCGCACGACTTCATCATGCGGCTGCCGAAGGGTTACGGCACGCTGGTGGGCGAGCGCGGCGTCAAGCTGTCGGGCGGCGAGCGGCAGCGCGTGGCGCTGGCGCGCGCCTTCCTGGCCGATGCGCCGATCCTGATCCTGGACGAGGCGACCTCGAGCCTCGATTCGGAATCCGAGGCGCTGATCCAGCAGGCGATGGAACGGTTGATGAAGGGCCGCACTTCGATCGTGATCGCGCACCGGCTGTCGACCGTGCGCAGCATGGATCGCATCCTGGTGTTCGACCGCGGCGAGATCGTCGAGCAGGGCACGCATGAGGTGCTGGCCGCGCGTCCCGGCGGCATCTATCGCGGCCTGTTCGAGCGCCAGGCGACCGAGTTCGGTCAGGCCGCGGCTGAGTGAGATGGCGCATGGCTGGAGCGCCGGTTCTGATTGGATCAGCACCGGCGCTCCCGTATCGCCCGCGCTATTTCGGCGCCAGTCCGTTCCACACCAGCGCGACGCCGGACAGGAACAGCAGCAGCAGCACGACGTCGGAGAAATTGCGGTCGCTGAGCGCGTGATAGAGCCGCGCGCCGAGCCAGGCGCCGAGCAGTGTCCCCGGAAACGCGCACGCCACCAGCCAGATCAGCTCGGGCTTCGCCAGGCCGCTTGCGATCTGCACGCAAAGCGCGGCCGCCAGGATCGTGAAGTTGAAGATCTGGAACACGCCGCGGCGCTGCTGTTTGCCCCAGCCGCGCACGCTGGCCCACAGGATCGGCAGCGGGCCGGACAGTCCGGCGAGGCCGCCGAGGATGCCGCCGGCAAATCCGATCGCGCCGTCGGCCCATTTGCCGCCGAAGGCGATCGACATCGGCTTGCGTTGCAGGAACAACGCGGTCGGAAACACCAGCAGGAAGACGCCGATCGTCAGCTTGAAGACCTCGGGGTCGGCCCGCGCGATCAGCAGGATGCCGATCGGCACGCCCGCGAGGCCTGCGATGACGAACGGCCAGACCAGACGGAAATCGATGCTCTTCCAGATCGACGGCAAGGTCGAGAGCTGCGCGATGACCGAGCAGACCAGCACCAGCGGCACCGCGAGTGTCGGCGGCAGCACATAGAGCCAGATGCCGAGCGCCATCAGTGCGGTGCCGAAGCCGGCAAGACCGGAGACGAAACCGCCGGCAAGCGCGCCGAAGAACAGGATCGCATAGCCTGCCGGGGTCATTTTTTCTCCTTCGTCATTCCGGGATGGTCCGAAGGACCAGACCGCAGGTGCGCAATCGCGCACCGGGGAATCTCGAGATTCCGGGTTCGATGCTGGCGCATCGCCCCGGAACGACGGTGGTGTTTGGCGCCACGTTTACACAACGCGTCTCGCAGGTACTATTCAAAATCGCGGCTCATCAACGATAATCGGAACGGAAGCATCCCATGACTTCAGGCTCGCCTGCGAATTCGCAAAAAACCTTTCTGGTCTGTCACGGCGCCTGGTCGGCAGGCTGGGCATGGAAGAAGATGCATCCCCTGATGCAGGCCGCCGGCCATCGGCTGGTCACGCCGAGCTACACCGGGCTTGGCGAGCGCGCGCACCTTGCGCATCAAGGACTCGACCTCGAGGCGCATATCCAGGATGTGCTCAGCGTCATCAGTTACGAGGACCTGCACGACATCGTGCTGATCGGGCACTCCTATGGCGGCATGGTCGCGACCGGCGTCGCCGACCGGGTGCGCGAGCGCATCGCGCAGATGATCTATATCGACGCTTTCGTGCCGCGCGACGGCCAGTCGCTGTTCGATCTCAACGAATCGGCCATCGAGACCATGCGTGAGTTCGTGAGCGACGGCGACGGCTGGCGTATTCCGCCGATGCCGGTGCCGCCGGACACGTCGCCCGCCGACGTCGCATGGCTGAGCGCGCGGCGCGTCGACATGCCGATCAAATGCTTCGAGCAGAAATTGCGGTTGAAGCACGGCGAGACCAGCCTGCCGCGCAGCTACATCTACGCCACCCGCGCCACGCAGGCCGACACGTTCGGCCAGTTCGCCCGGCGCATCAGGAACGAAGCCGGCTGGCGCTATTTCGAGATCGACGCCAGCCACTCGCCGAACGTCACCGCACCGGAGGCGCTGATGGCGATGCTCATGGAGATTGTTTCCTGAGGCGATCTCTAGCGATCCAGATCGTATTCGTGCACGGCAATCCTCGTTCACGGACGAGATCTATCAGCGCTGCGGTGAAAGATCCGAGCGCTACGATAAAAAGTATGGCGACACCATATTCGTGCCGCAGCTGGAAATAGGTACTGACGAATGCCACGATCACCAGCAGGCACGTCGGGATGGCGCTTATTGTGGAGAACATGATAGGCGATTGAGGAGCTCGGCGCGGCGCCTCAGCCGGGGCATGTCTCTCTTACGCCCTGTTTTGGCATCATCGCCGTCCGGGACCGCATCAAGAGCTTGTATCCGGTCGGTCACGCGGTTCATGCGGGAGATCAGCGTCCGGATTGGGTTTGAGGTTCTGGCGGGCACTGATCGACTGGCGGTTGCATTGACCAATGCCGCTGAAACGCCGCGCCCTGTCCGCTTCAGCATGCGGGAGGCCGCGCGCAACCGCGATGGCTGGCGCATCCCGCCGACGCCGCGTCGAAATCAATCAGACGCGCTTGTTGCCCGGGTCATGCACCGCGTGCGTCGCGGACGGCCTGAGCGACCTTTGTCGCCTGCGACACGCGTCCGATCTTCGCGCCTGCAATGATCTTTCGCCGGCGTTCCCTCGGCTTCGGCGCCATGCCTTCGCCCGCGGTGGCTCCAGCCGGGGGACGCGTCGTGAAGTTCGCGGCCCGGTGCAGTGCGAGGGCCTTTCGAGCCGCTTCGACATGTGCGGTCCGGGCTGCCAGATTGTGCTGACGCCTCAGCTCCGTGTTGACCCGTTTCAGCGCTGCCGCGAACACCTGTTTTCGCTCTGACGCATGCTTGGCGGTTCCTGGAAAGCTCGTGCCGCGAGCCTCGGCCTTTCCGCGGCTCTCTCGCTGCTTCTGTCGGCCGACCGTTCGCTCCTTGTCGCGCATCTTGCGCAAGCGGGGTCGCATGGCCTCGAGCTCGCTCACCTCGACGCCGTAGATGGCGGGATGATGCGTCAGGCGGATTGCTTCATATTCTTCATGGCTGAGGATGCTGCGTTCGAACTTGCAGGCGACCGACATTCCTATTCCTCCTTTTGATCTTCTTGAATCTCGGGGCAGAAGGACACGTCCAGCTCTGGCGGATCATAGCTGCAATGCCGCCGGATGACCAATCTGCCACTATCCAAACTCGGCCAGCGCTTCGATCGCAGTGATCGATTGTCTTGCTGTGGCGTCAAAGCACAGTGGCTCCTACTTTGGGCTCCTACTTTTCTGCTTCGTCGTCCTTGAGACGAATCCCCTCAGTGCGCAGAGCCGCAAAGAGAGCCGCGATATCTTCGGGCTCCATATTGTTGGGGCACATCCCGTTCAGTTGCTCGGTCGTGATCGTGCCGGTACTGCTGGCGATGTCTCTTGCCTTCGCCATGATCTTCTGAAGGTCCATCTGCGATCCTCCGCGCGAGGCATACTCTACGCCCGCCACCCCATGCATGTCGCCTTTTTAAGAAACGTGGGCCTGTGGCGGCACTGAAGCGATCGGTTCGCTTCGCTTCGAGTTGAGATAATATCGTTCGAAGTTCGCCATCGGAACCATGCAGCGACCGCAACTTTGTCTCGCATGTTCGGTTGAACTGCGACATAATGAGTGTCTCGCGTGCTGGTGAGCATGGATTCATGAACCGCAGCCCCGTGCTCGTAGACCTGGCGCTCCAAGGCGGGGGATCGCACGGTGCGTTCACGTGGGGTGTCCTGGATCGGCTTCTCGAAGAACCTTGGTTTCAGATTGCGGGCATATCCGGGACATCGGCCGGAGCGATGAACGCAGCCGTGCTGGCGGATGGTTGGACCGCGGGCGGCGCTGCCGGCGCACGCGAAGCGCTTGAAAAATATTGGCGAAGCGTCTCGCGCGCCGCCGCATTCAGTCCGTTGCAACGGTCGCCGCTCGACCGCCTGATGGGACGCTGGTCGCTTGACAGCTCCCCGGCCTATCTCTTTACCGATTTGATGTCGCGGATGCTTTCACCCTACGACCTCAATCCGCTTGGCTTCAATCCGCTACGCGACATATTGAACGACAGTATCGATTTCGAGCGTCTTGCACGCGCGCCGATCAAGCTCTTCATCACCGCCACGCGCGTGCGTACGGGCCGCGGACGGATTTTTCGCAACGCGGAGATTACCGCGGAAGTCCTGCTCGCGTCGGCTTGCTTACCAACGATGTTTCGCGCGATCGAGATCGATGGCGAGCCCTATTGGGACGGCGGCTACGCGGGCAATCCCACGATTACACCGCTCGTCCGCGAGACCGACGCGCGCGACACCGTCGTCGTCCAGATCAACCCGACCGAGCGTCCGGAGCAGCCGCGCACGGCCGCTGACATTCTCAACCGGCTTAACGAGATCTCGTTCAACTCGCCGCTGGCAAAGGAGCTGCGGATGATCGCGTTGCTTCGCCAGGTCGCCGATCCCGGTACAGGGGAAGGCGCCCGCTGGGCGCAGATGAAGACGCACCGGATCAAGAGCGACATGCTCGCGACGTTCGGTTCGTCATCCAAGCTCAATGCCGAATGGGCGTTCGTGGCCAAGCTGCACGAGGAAGGGCGGCGAGCCGCCGGCGAATTCCTCGACGCCCATGGCGCCGATCTCGGTGAGCGTTCGACGGCGGATCTCGATATTCTGCTGGCGGAGTGCTGAGACGATGGGTCTTCTCGGCATTCTCGTCGGGCTTGGACTGCTGGTCTGTCTTGCTTTCCGCGGTTGGAGCGTGCTGCTGCTCGCGCCGCTCTGTGCGCTGGTGGCCGCAGCCTTCGGCGGCGAGCCGCTGCTTGCCAACTGGACGCAGACCTTCATGGGTAGTGCGTCGGAGTTTCTCGCGCAGTTCTTCCCTATTTTTCTGCTTGGCGCCGTGTTCGGAAAGCTCATGGATGACAGCGGCGCAGTCGCGGCGGTCGCGGGCTTCATCTCCCGGTGCCTGGGCGAACGCCGGATCATCCTTGCGGTCGTGCTCGCAGGCGCACTGGTCACCTATGGCGGCGTCAGCCTGTTCGTCGCCTTCTTTGTCATCGTTCCGATGGCGCAGTCGCTGTTTCGCACGGCGGGGATTCCACGTCGTCTGGTACCGGCGGCGGTCATTCTCGGGACTTCGACCTTCACCATGTCGGCGCTGCCGGGCACGCCGTCGATACAGAATGCGATACCGATGCCTTTCTTCGGCACGACCCCCTTTGCCGCACCGGGCCTCGGCGTTGTCGCATCGATCATCATGCTGGGCGTCGGGCTGTGGTGGCTGCTTCGCGCGGAGAAGGCAGCGCATCGCGCAAAAGAGGGATATGGCGACGAGCCGCCGGTGCCGGCGGATGCAGCCGACGATGAGCTGTTGCGCGAGCGGGCTACGACGGCGCGGGAATTCGACCCGGCGGAGCTCCGCCACGGATATCACAGCGACGCCGCTGTCCCGATTTTCAACGCCATCCTTCCCCTGATCGTCGTCGTCGCCGTCAATCTGGTGATGTCGCTGGTTGTGCTGCCTCGGCTTGATTTCTCGTTCCTGGCCGAACAGCGGTGGGGAAATACATCACTGGCTGCCGTGGCCGGTGTCTGGTCAGTTGTCGTGGCGTTGGCGGGAGCGATCGTGACGGTCATCCTCTGCAACTGGACGCGGCTGCCCGCACTGCGACGAACGATGGATGCCGGTGCCAACGCGTCGGTCCTGCCGGCGCTGAGCGTCGCAAGCCTTGTCGGATTCGGCGCCGTTATCGCCTCGCTTCCCGCCTTCGGCGTGGTGCGGGACTGGGTGTTGCGAATTGAAGGCGGTCCATTGGTGTCGCTCGCGGTCGCGACGAACATCCTTGCCGCGCTGACGGGGTCGGCTTCCGGCGGCTTGACGATCGCGCTCGATGCGCTGGGACGGACCTATATGGATCTTGCCGCGGAGGCGGGTATTGACCCCGGCCTGTTGCATCGCGTCGCGGTGATCGGTTCGGGAACGCTGGACATTCTACCTCACAACGGCGCTGTCGTTAGCCTGCTTGCGATCTGTGGGCTCAAGCATCGCGATAGCTATCTCGACATTGTCATGGTCGGCATTGTGAGTTCTGTCATTGCTCTCGCAGCGGTGATTGCGATCGGCACCGCATTCGGGTCGTTCTGACGCAAGACGATGGGTTGGCTCTACTTCCCGCCGGCGCGCGTAGCTGGAACGACGTTGATCTGAAACTGGCGAGGGGCCCGGCGTGTCGCGCCGAGCCCCTCATGGTCCATCTTCAAGACGCGTTTTCTTCACGCGAACCGGAAATCCACTTCGCTCGAAAACGCTTTAGAATATCAGCCGGCCTGTAAGCCGGGTTCTGTAGGGCACCATTCTCGCGAATGGTACGCGACGGCCATTCCTCTGGGACAAGGTTTGCACCTTGCCTCGGGCAACCTACCCGGACAGCGGGCCTGACATCGCCCTGCGGTGTTATCGCGCGTGCGCGAACTAACCGCGTTGCCGTCCCTATTCGGTTTTGCTCCCGGTGTGGTTTGCCATGCCGTCTCCGTTGCCGGAAACGCGGTGCGCTCTTACCGCACCTTTTCACCCTTACTTCCTCCGAGGAGGGAGCGGTTCGTTCTCTGTGGCACTTTCCCTGGGGTCGCCCCCGCCGGATGTTATCCGGCACCGCATGTCGATGGAGCCCGGACTTTCCTCCCCCGCGGCCTTTCGGCGCTTGCGGGAGCGGCCGTCCGGCCGACTGACGGGTTACGCATGCGGGCTTTGGCCGCCCGCGTCAAGCGATTGCGATGGTTAACCCCTGGCCCGGCGCCCGGCGGGTCCTCGATTTTGACATTCGCAGAGGAGGGGCCTTTGATATCGATTTGATCGATCCAAAGGTCGAGGCGCCATGGATACCGAACTGGCCCGGACGTTCCTGTCGGTGGTGAGCGCCGGCAACTTCATCACCGCGGCGGAGCGGCTGCATGTCAGCCAGTCGACCGTCAGCACCCGCATCCACACGCTCGAGCAGCAGCTCGGCTGCGTGCTGTTCGTGCGCAACAAGGCCGGCACCACGTTGACGCCGGCCGGCCGGCAGTTTCAGCGCCACGCCTCGGTGCTGGTCCGCACCGTCGAGCAGGCGCGCCATGATGTCGGAATCCCCAAGGGATTTTCCGCGACGCTGGTGGTCGGCGGCCGCATCGGACTTTGGGAAGAGTATCTGCTGCGCTGGCTGCCGCTGATGACGCGGGCGCATCCCGACATCTCGATCCGCGCCGAGAGCGCGCTCGAGCCCGAGCTGATGCAGGGGCTGGTCGAGGGACGCATCGACATCGGCGTGATGTACACGCCGCAGAGTCGCCCCGGCCTCAAGGTCGAGCAGCTGTTCGAGGAGCAGCTCATCCTGGTGTCGACCGATCCGAAAAGCGCACCGGAGCCGGGACCGGGCTATGTCTATGTCGATTGGGGCCCCGAATTCTACGCGCGTCACGCCACGCTGTTTCCGAATTTCGCCGGCCCCGCGCTGACGGTGAATATCGGCTGGCTCGGATTGCAGCATCTTTTGGAGAATGGCGGCTCTGGCTTCTTCGCGCGTCGTATCGTGGAGCCGCTCCTGAAGGCGCGGCGGCTGCACGCCGTCGCCGGCGCACCTGGCTTTGCGATGCCCGCCTATGTCGCCTATCCGGCTGACAGCCAGGACGATCATCTGGCGCGCGCGGTCGAGACCATGCATCGGCTTGCCGCGTCGCAGGTTAATGCGAGCGCGGACCTGCCGCGGGCCAGGCCTGCCGCGCGGCGGCGGCGCTGACCGCGATTTCTATCGGCATCTCCGATCGATTCCATCGGCTTTCTTCGCTTGTCAGCGCCAACGTCCGCGTTCACAGCAGGATCGGGATCAGCAGGAGGTCAAACGATGGATATTGCGGCAGAAGTGGGAGACGCGTTGCTCAAGGGCGCCTCCGACGCGATCGTTGCGACCGATGTCGAAGGCCGTATCACCTTGTGGAATCCCGGCGCGGTCAGGATGTTCGGCTTCGGCGCCGAGGAGGCGATCGGACAATCGCTCGATTTGATCATTCCGGAGAATCTGCGCGCGCGTCACTGGGCCGGCTTCCGTCACACGATGGCGACTGGGACGAGCCGCTACGGTCAGGGCGATCTGCTGTCGGTGCCGGCGCTGACCAGGCACGGGACGCGCATCTCCGTCGAATTCACCATCGAGATGCTGCACGATGCGGCGCACAAGGTCGCCGGCACCGTCGCGGTGATGCGCGACGTGACCAAGCGTTTCGAGGAGCTCAAGGAGTTGCGGCGCCGCGCCGCGCAGCAGGCCGCGACATCGTCGTAAAGGCTGGGAAGCCATGCCGTCATTGCGAGGAGCTCGCGACAAAATTGCGAAGCAATTTTGCGCTGAAGCGACGAAGCAATCCATCGCTCCGCACCTGCGACGGATGGATAGCTTCGCGGAGCCTGTCATCGGGCGCGCGTTCGCGCGACCCGGTGGCTCGCAGTGACGCGGATAAGGCTACAAGCAAATGCCAGGTTCTCGGTCATCCCCTCCGGAGCCGATCACGGCCGCTGGAGTTACTTTCCCGATCGCAGGCGGGTCTCCGCCAGCGCGGTCACAAGGCCGATGACCAGCATCGAGGCCACGATGTCGGCTTCCGCACCGAAACCAAATGCGATCACCGTCGCTGCGGCTACCGCCGCAAGGATCGCGATGGTCAGCCCTTCGTCGGCGATCAGCTGACGCAACGCCTTCAGGCGCGTGATGCCCCGTTGCATTGCCTGCTCACACGCCGAGCGGATTGCCGCCCGCGGCGATGTTCGAGGCGACCTGACTGGCGTGGTGGCGCGGTTTCGCCACGATCCGGCTGCGCAGGATTCGGTACAGCATCGACAGCAGGAGCCGGCAAAGGCGTGTGGCTGTCTGCGGCAGTGGTGTCATGGCGAAGTCCTCCGGGCATCCGAAGGCTACGCGCTGCCATGAATTTAACAAACGAATAATATTGGCGGTTACTATCGGATTATCCGATATAAGCTAGCTCTGCGGCCCGCCGGGCCGGTGAGACATTCACGCCGGGCGGCCAAAATAATTTATCCTGACGATGTCGTCCTGCGTGTCGCCCGTTCGACTGGGTGTCGGCGATCCAGCCGATCAAGAGGAGTTCTCAAGATGCAATATCTGTTGCTGATCTACCGGAGCGACGCGGAATATGGCCGCATGAGTGCCGACGACCGCAAGGCCCTGTCGGCGGAATATGGCGTCTACACCCAGTCCATCATCCAGAGCGGACACTTCAAGGCGGGTGACGGGCTGCAGCCGGTGTCGACCGCGACCACCGTTCGGGTGCGCGACGGCAAGACGCTGACAACCGACGGGCCGTTTGCGGAAACCCGCGAACAACTCGGCGGCTATTATCTGGTCGATGCCAAGGATCTCGACACGGCGCTCGGCCTCGCGGCGCGGATTCCCGGCGCCAAGACCGGCTCGATCGAAGTCAGGCCGGTGATGATCTACGACAAGTGATGGTTTCGTCGTTCCGGGGCGTGCGAAGCGCGAACCCGGAACCTCGAGATTCCGGGTTCGATGCTTCGCATCGCCCCGGAATGACGGTGAGACCATGACCCCCAGCCAGATCGAAAAAGTGTTTCGCGAAGAGGCGGGCCGGGCGCTCGCAACGCTGATCCGTCTCGTCGGCGATTTCGACCTGGCCGAAGATGCGCTTCAGGATGCTTTTGCCGTGGCGCTGCAGCGCTGGCCGATCGGCGAATTCCCCTCCAATCCGCGTGCCTGGCTGGTCAATGTCGGCCGCAACAAGGCGATCGACCGCGTTCGCCGCGCGGCGACGTTTCGCGGCAAGCAGCAGGAACTGACGCATCAGATCCTGCTCGATGCAGAGTCCTCGCCCGAGCCGGCCGATGCAACGCTCGACGACGACATGCTGCGGCTGATCTTCACCTGCTGCCATCCGTCGTTTGCGGCGGAGGTCCAGGTCGCGCTGACCTTGCGCACGGTGTGCGGGCTGACGACGGTCGAGGTCGCGCGCGCCTTCCTGGTGAGCGAGGACGCCATGGCGCAGCGCCTCTTGCGCGCCAAGCAAAAGATAAAACTCGCCGGCATTCCCTATGAGGTGCCGGAGCGTGAGGCGCTGGAGCCGCGCCTCACCGGCGTGCTCGCGGTGATCTACCTCGTCTTCACCGAAGGTTATGCGGCGACCGCCGGCGAGGATCTGATGCGGCCCGATCTTGCCCGCGAGGCGATCCGGCTGGCGCGGCTGATCGATGCGCTGATACCGGCGCGCGGCGAGATCAAGGGGCTGTTGGCGCTGATGCTGCTGCATGATGCGCGCCGCGCCGGCCGCCAGACCGCCGGCGGCGATATCGTGCTGCTCGAGGAGCAGGACCGTTCGCTGTGGGATTTCCAGCAGATCGCCGAAGGCCTCGAACTGGTCGAGGAGGCGCTGCGGATGCCGGGCCGGCCGCAGTCCTACGCCGTGCAGGCGGCGATCGCCGCGCTGCACGCGCGGGCGCCGAGTTACAAGGACACCGACTGGCCGCAGATCGCCGGTCTTTACGAGGTGCTGCTGCGCATCAGCCCGTCGCCGGTGATCGAGCTCAATCACGCCGCCGCGGTGTCGATGGTCGATGGTCCGGCGCGCGCGCTCGACCTGATCGACGCGCTGGACGCGCGCGGCACTTTGAAGGGATATGACCAGCTGCCCGCGGTGCGCGCCGACCTGCTGCGCCGCCTCGGCCGCAAGGATGAAGCGCGGCAGGCCTATCTCGCCGCAACGGCAGCCACGCAACTCGAACCGCTGCGCCGGCTCTATGCGCGGCGCATCGCCGAGATGGGGTGACGCACCCCATCTCTTGCGTGGCCAGTGACGGCGCGCCATTCATCCACGATGGTCAGCGCGCCGTGAGGCGTTGAGCGTGCTCAGTACCCTGTCTTTGCCTTGGCGCCGGTGCTCGATTGCCCGGTCGTCGTCCCCTTCGACATGCCGGTCGTGGTGCCGGGTGCCATCTTCTTCTGCGCGTGATGGACCTTCTGGGTCTTGTGATGGGTCGACGACATGGTCTTGCTTTGGGTCGACATAGCGCCAGCGGCTGCCGGAGCGACAATGAGGCCGACGGCGGCGGCTCCTGCGATCAGTGCTTTGAACATGGACGAATCTCCACTCGGACCGCCCCACCTACAAAGACCGCTCATGCCGAAAAGTTCCAACGTGCACGCACACTTGGCCGGTAAATGCACCGCTCCTCGCGACGACGGACGGAGGCGAGCCTAGCTCGACGCGACCACCGTCGCATCCGGCGGCAGGCTCTCGAGCAGCGCGTGCAGTGTGGCCATGGTGGAACGGTCGGCGATCCCGTCGATGCGCTCCGGGCGGAAGTGGCGCTGGAAGGCGGTGACGACCTCCATGGTCGGGCCGTCGAACTTGCCGTTGGTCGGGATGTTGTAGCCGTAGCGCCGGAACGCGGCCTGCATGTTGGAGACGCTGTCGCTGATCGCACCGAGCTGCAGCGCGTCGCCGCGCACGATCGGCGCCGGCTGCACCCAGTGCCCGACGCCGGAATTGGCCAGCGAGTGCCACGGGAATTTCTCGCCGGGATCCTTCTTGCGCGCCGGTGCCACGTCGGAATGGCCGAGCACGCGATGCGGGACCACCTTGCGGCGAAGCATGATGCCGCGGCACAGCGCGATGACAGCCGCGATCTGGCGCAGCGGAAAATCCGGATAGCCCCAATCGTGGCCGCGATTGACGATCTCGACGCCGATCGAGCAGGAGTTGATGTCGTCATCGCCAGCCCACGCGGACACGCCGGCGTGCCAGGCGCGCTTGCTCTCTGGCACGCACTGCACGATGCGGCCGTCCTCGAGCACGATGTAGTGCGCCGAGACCTCGGTGCCGGCCGTGCACAGCTGGGTGATCGCACCCTCGACGTCGGGCATGCCGGTGTAGTGCAGCACGATCATGTCGGGTTGCCGGCCATTGGCGCGATCGCCGAAGTTCGCCGACGGGATCACGTCGGAGGCGATCGAGGAATCCGGCGTGAACGTCTTCGCGTCCGCCACCCCCTTTGGAACAGGGAGGGCGCGCTGACGCTTCGAATCAGCGTTGCCGGACGAAGACGAACTTGAAGCCATACGAATCACTCAAACCCGAACCAGGAGAAAGCATTTTGACATATGGATAAACAAATAGGCGTTTACTATTCCTTTACCGTGCGGGCCGCGCAATCGACCCCTGCCGGTTCCACGATCCGCATGATGCGCTGCGCCATTGTGCCCGGAGCGGGTCGCGAGGGTATCACTCGAATGCGGATCAAAGCCCCGCGATTCCGCTAACCGATCATCAACGTTTTCTTAACGTTAAGTGCCGTTACTGAGAGGTGAAGTGCCGAACCGGTTTCGGGGGACGGCCAAAGGACGCTGAGCCCCGCTGTTTGCGCGAAATCCCATGGAAACCCTCCCAATTCCGGTCGGATATCAGGATTTGCGGCCGAGAACGGGAGTTGGCGCTGGCGTCACGCAGCGGCTTTTTCACGCGTTTTCGAGCGAAGTGGATACCGGTTCGCGTGAAGAAAACGCGTCAAGACAGGAATCCAGAGCCCCGTTCCGATCCGATCGGAACGAAGAAGGCTCTGGGCGCGAGGATTCGAGGCGCAATGAGTCGGCGCGCACCCAGCTTGCATGCCAGTTACGCGGCCCCGCCCGGGAGCGGCGCATGAGCGAGCGTGCGCCGCGTCACATTTCGGTGCTGGGCCGCGAGGCGGTCGCGCATCTCGCTCCGCGCGCCGGCGGCACTTATGTCGACGCCACCTTCGGTGCCGGCGGCTACAGCCGGGCGATCCTCGATGTCGCCGAGACCCGCGTGATCGGCATCGACCGCGACCGCACCGCGATAACCGGCGGCTTCGATCTAGTCGACGGCGCGGGCGGTCGGCTGACGCTGGTCGAGGACCGCTTCTCCAACCTCGCCGAGGTCTGCGCGTCGCACGGGGTGGATAAGGTCGACGGCGTCGTGATGGATGTCGGCGTCTCCTCGATGCAGCTCGACCAGGCCGAACGCGGCTTCTCATTCCGGCTCGGCGGTCCGCTCGACATGCGGATGGCCCAGAGCGGTCCGACCGCGGCCGACGTGGTCGCGACCGCTTCCGAGAAACAACTCGCCGACATCATCTATATCTTCGGCGAGGAGCGGCATTCGCGCGGCGTCGCCCGCGCCATCGTCGCCGCGCGCAAGGACGCGCCGATCACGACGACCGACGCGCTTGCCGATATCGTCGCGAAGGTCGTGCGCGCCAAGCCGAACGAGATCCATCCGGCGACGCGGACCTTTCAGGCGCTGCGCATCTTCGTCAATGAGGAGCTCGATGAACTGCACGAGGCGCTCGCAGCGGCCGAGCGCGTGCTGAAGCCGGGCGGCCGGCTCGTCGTGGTTTCGTTCCATTCGCTGGAAGACCGCATCGTCAAGAATTTCCTCAGCCTGCGCGGCAAGGTCTCCGCCGGCTCGCGGCATTTGCCCGAAATGGCGCAAGCGGCGCCGAGCTTTCAGATCCTGACCAAGCGTCCGGTGACGCCCGGTGAGGCCGAGCTTGCCGCCAATCCGCGCGCGCGATCGGCCAAGCTGCGTGCCGCCGAGCGCACCGCGGCGCCGGTGCACGCCGACGACGACCTGCCGTCATGGCCCCGCCTGTCCGACCTGAAGCGGGGAGGGTGACGATGCGCCTTCTCCATCTCCTCGTCATCGGCATGCTGATCTTCGCGGCGTCGTATGTCTATCGCATCAAGATGGAATCGACCGCGCGCGTCGAACGCGTGCTGCAGCTCAATGCCGAGATCCGCGAGCAGCGCAATGCGATCGCCGCGTTGCGCGCCGAATGGGCCAAGCTCGATGCGCCGCTCCGGCTGCAGGGCCTCGCCGAGCGCCATCTGCCGCTGAAGCCGGTCAACGCCAACCAGTACGATTCCCTGAAGAACCTGCCGGAGCGGCCGCCGAGCTTCACGCGGCCCGGTTCGCGCGATCCGATCGGCGCGATGATCGACACCATCGAGGCCGCCGCGGCGCCCGACAGCACCACCGGATCGATCGACAAGGCGGCGACCGACCAGCCGGCCGCCGACCAGCCCGCGCTCGACGACTCCGGGCAGGGCGGGGGAGACCAGCAATGACGGGACCAGCCATGACCGATCCGGCACCCGCCAACACGCCGGCCGTGAAACCCGCCGAGCCCTGGAACCAGCGACTGATCCGCACGCTGCTGTATGGCAGCAATGTCGACCGCGCCGCCAAGGCGCGCGCGCGTGTCGGTCTTGCGATCCTCGCTTTCGCCGCGGTCTATTGCGTGCTGGCGGGGAGGCTGGTGCTGTTCGCCGTCGGCGCCGACAGCCACGGCGCGCGCCGCACCGCCTCGCAAGACGCCATCGCGACCGCGCGGCCCGACATCACCGACCGCAACGGCGAAATCCTCGCCACCGACGTCAAGGCGCCGAGCCTGTTCGCCGAACCGCGCCGCCTGATCGACAAGGACGAGGCGATCGAGCTTTTGACCGGAGCCCTGCCCGATCTCGACACCAGCGAGGTGCGCGACCGCCTGTCGTCGCGCAAGGGCTTCGTCTGGCTGAAGCGCGAGATCACGCCGAAGCAGCAGAGCGACATCCATCGCCTCGGCCTTCCCGGCGTCGGCTTCCTGCGCGAGAACAAGCGCGTCTATCCGACCGGCAACGAGGTCGCCCACCTGATCGGCCTGGTCAACATCGACAACCAGGGCATCGCCGGCATGGAGAAGTGGCTGGACAGCAACGGTCTGGCCGATCTGCATCGCGCGGGCTTCGCCACCGACCGGCTGCAGAAGCCGGTGGAGCTGTCGGTCGACCTGCGCGTCGAGCACGCGCTGCGCGACGAGCTGCTCAAGGCGAAAGAGAAGTTCAAGGCCAAGGCCGCTTCCGGCCTCGTCTCCAACGTCCGCACCGGCGAGATCGTGGCGATGGTGTCGCTGCCGGATTTCGATCCGAACAATCCGAAGGAGGCGCACGATCCCGATCGCATCAACCGCCTGACCACCGGCGTCTACGAGATGGGCTCGACCTTCAAGGCGTTCACGCTGGCGATGGCGCTGGATAGCGGCCGGTTCGACCTCAACTCGATGTGGGATGCGCGTGGCCCGCTGCACTACGGCAAGTTTGCGATCCATGACGATCACAACATGGGCCGCATGATCAACATGAAGGAGGTGTTCTACTATTCCTCCAACATCGGCGCCGGGCGCATTGCGCTGGCGATGGGTGTCGACGCGCACAAGGCGTTCCTGCGCAAGATGGGCCAGCTCGAGCGGCTGCGCACCGAATTGCCGGAGAGCGCCTCGCCGATCGTGCCGAAGAAGTGGGGCGAATTGAACACCGTCACCATCTCGTTCGGTCACGGCATCGCGGTGGCGCCGCTGCAGGCGGTGATGGGCATCGACGCGCTGGTCAATGGCGGCTACCTGATCCCGCCGACCTTCCTGAAGCGCACCGAGCAGGAGGCGATGGCGCTCGCCAAGCGCGTCATCAAGCCTGAGACCTCGGACAAGATGCGCTATCTGATGCGGCTCAATGCCGAGATCGGCACCGCGAAGAAGGCCGACGTCAAGGGCTACTATATCGGCGGCAAGACCGGCACCGCGGAAAAGGTGATCAACGGCCGCTACGCCAAGAAGCGCGTGCTCAACGCCTTCACCGCGATCCTGCCCGCCGACAATCCGAAATACCAGCTCCTGATCATGCTCGACGAGCCGCAGCCCCTGAAGGAAACCTACGGGTTCATCACCTCGGGCTGGAATGCGGTGCCGACCGGCGGCAATGTGATCGCCCGAATTGCGCCGCTTTTGGGCGTTGAACCGCGATTCGACCTGCCGCCGTCCGACCGCCTTATTCTTGCGGCATCCAGAACAACCCAGTAAGGCGTATACTCACGCGGCGCCAGAACGGCGCCGGCCAGACTGGAAGATCATGAGACTTCGCGACCTCTTCAGCGATGATGCGACGATCGATCCGAGTGCCTCCTCGCTCATTGTCGGAGGGCTTGCGGTCGACAGCCGCGCGGTGAAGCCGGGCGACCTGTTCTTCGCGCTGGCCGGCAGCAGGACCGACGGTGCGCGCTTCGTCGATGCGGCGATTGCCGCCGGCGCGGTCGCGGTCGCCAGCGACCATCCGCCGCAAGGTCACGCGCGCGCCCCCTTCGTCATCACGCCGAATCCGCGCCGCGCGCTGGCGCTCGCCGCGGCCAAATTCTTTTCCCGCCAGCCGGCGACGATCGCGGCGGTGACCGGCACCAGCGGCAAGACCTCGGTCGCAGCGTTCACGCGCCAGATCTGGCAGCGGCTCGGTCATTCCTCCGCCAGCATCGGCACCATCGGCCTCGTCTCGGACAAGCGCACGGTCTACGGCTCGCTGACCACGCCGGATCCGATCGCGCTGCATCGCCAGCTCGACGAGATCGCGAGCGACGGCGTCACGCATCTGGCGTTCGAGGCGTCCTCGCACGGCCTGGATCAGTATCGTCTCGACGGCGTGCGCATCGCAGCCGGCGGCTTCACCAATCTGTCGCGCGACCACATGGATTATCATCCCGACGTCGCGCATTATCTCAATGCAAAACTCCGGCTGTTCCGCGATCTGGTCGCGCCAGGCGGCGCCGCGGTGGTCTCGGCCGATCATGATTGCTCAGGGCAGGTGATCGATGCGGCGCGCGCGCGCGGCCTGCGCATCATCGCGATCGGGCGCAACGCCGATGCAGGCGATGGCATCAGGCTCACCGATGCTGTCATCGAAGGCTTTGCACAGAAGCTCCTGATCGAGCACCGCGGACGCAAGCACGCGATCCGGCTGCCGCTGGTCGGCGAATTCCAGATCGAGAATGCGCTGGTCGCGGCCGGGCTTGCGATCGGCACCGGCAGCGCCGCCGACGACGTGTTCGGCTGCCTCGAACATCTCGAAGGCGCCAAGGGCCGGCTGGAATTCGTCGGCGAGCACAATGGCGCGCCGATCTTCGTCGATTACGCCCACAAGCCCGACGCACTCGCCAAGGCGCTGCAGGCGCTGCGGCCCTATGCCAGGCGCAAGCTGGTCGTGATCTTCGGCGCCGGCGGCGACCGCGACGCCGGCAAGCGTCCGATCATGGGCGCGATCGCGGCCGAGAATGCCGATCAGGTCATCGTCACCGACGACAATCCGCGCAGCGAGAAGCCGGAGGCGATCCGCGCCGAGATCATGGCGACGGCGAAGGGCGCGCGCGAGATCGGCGACCGCGCCGCGGCGATCCGCGCCGGCATTGCCGGCCTCGCGCCGGGCGATGCGCTGGTGGTGGCCGGCAAGGGCCACGAGGTCGGGCAGATCGTCGGCAACACGACGCTGCCGTTCAGCGATCATGAAGCGGTCGCCAGTGCATTGGCTGCGGAGGGCGCATGAGCACGATGTTGTGGACCTCGGATGCGATGGCGACGGCGATGCGCGCCGCCACGCAAGGCGCGCTGCCGGACGGCGTCAGCGGTCTCTCGATCGACAGCCGCACCATCGCGCCCGGCGAGGCGTATTTCGCGATCAAGGGCGACGTCCATGACGGCCATGCCTTTGTCGAGGCGGCGCTGAAGGCCGGCGCCGGGCTCGCGGTGGTCGAGACCGCGCAACGGGCAAAGTTTCCCGCTGATGCGCCGCTGCTGGTGGTCGACGACGTGCTCGCCGGTCTTGTCGAGCTCGCGCATGCCTCGCGCGCGCGGCTCAACGCGCAGATCGTCGCGGTAACCGGCTCGGTCGGCAAGACCTCGACCAAAGAGGCGCTGCGCCGCGTGCTGTCGGCGCAGGGCGAGACCCATGCGTCGGTGGCGTCGTTCAACAATCACTGGGGCGTGCCGCTGTCGCTGGCGCGCTGCCCGGCCAGCACGCGCTTTGCGGTGTTCGAGATCGGCATGAACCATACCGGCGAGATCACGCCGCTGGTGAAGATGGTGCGCCCGCACGTCGCAATCATCACCACGATCGAGCCGGTGCATCTGGAATTCTTCGCCGGCATCGAGGCGATCGCCGACGCCAAGGCGGAGATCTTCGCAGGGCTCGAGCCCGATGGCGCGGTCGTGCTCAACCGCGACAACGGGCAATTCGCGCGGCTGCAAAAGCAGGCCAAGCAGGCCGGCATCTCGCGCATCGTCTCGTTCGGCGTCGACAAGCGTGCCGAGGCGCGGCTGCTCGACCTGTCGCTGCACGCGACCTGCTCGGCGGTGCATGCGGATATTCTGGATCACGACATCACCTACAAGATCGGCATGCCCGGCCGGCACATGGCGATGAACTCGCTCGCGGTGCTTGCCGGCGCCTCGCTACTCGGCGCCGATATCACGCGCGCGGCGCTGTCGCTGTCGCAGCTCGAGGCGCCGACCGGCCGCGGCCTCCGCCGCACCCTCGAGGTCGGCCATGGCGAGGCGATGCTGATCGACGAGAGCTACAACGCCAACCCGGCTTCGATGGGCGCCGCGCTCAACGTGCTCGGTCAGGCCCAGACCGGGCCGCATGGCCGGCGCATCGCCGTGCTCGGCGACATGCTCGAGCTCGGGCCGACCGGGCCCGAACTGCACCGCGGCCTCAACGAGGCCGTGACCGCCAACCGCATCGACCTCGTATATTGTTGTGGTCCGTTGATGCGGAATCTGTGGGATGCCCTTTCCACCGGCAAGCGGGGAGGCTATGCCGAGAGCTCGGCGGCGCTCGAAGCGCAGGCGGTCGCCGCGGTCCGTGCCGGTGACGTGATCATGGTGAAGGGCTCGCTGGGATCGAAGATGAAGCTGATTGTCAGCGCGCTGGAAAAACGCTTCCCCGACAAGGCCGCGCACGAAGAAGCGGTATAGGACTCCTCGAATGTTCTACTGGTTGATCGAACTGTCCAACACCGTTCCGGGGTTTGGGGCGTTCCGCAGCGCTTTGAACGTGTTCCGCTACATCACCTTCCGCACCGGCGGCGCGATGGTGACCGGCGCATTGTTCGTGTTCCTGTTCGGGCCCTGGATCATCGATCATCTGCGGCTGCGGCAGGGCAAGGGCCAGCCGATCCGCACCGATGGTCCGCAGTCGCATCTGATCTCCAAGAAGGGCACGCCCACCATGGGCGGGTTGATGATCCTGTCCGGGCTCGTGGTGTCGACGCTGCTCTGGGCCAACCCGCTCAATCCCTATGTCTGGATCGTGCTGGCGGTGACGCTCGGCTTCGGCTTCGTCGGCTTCTATGACGATTATTTGAAGGTCACAAAGCAGTCGCACAGCGGCTTCGCCGGCAAGCTGCGGCTGCTGATCGAGGCCGCGATCGGGCTTGCCGCCACCTACGCGCTGGTCCGGCTCGGGCGCGACGTGTCGTCGACCTCGCTCGTGATTCCGTTCTTCAAGGACCTCGTGATCAATTTCGGCTGGTTCTTCGTGATCTTCGGCGCCTTCGTGATGGTCGGCGCCGGCAATGCGGTGAATCTCACCGACGGTCTCGACGGTCTTGCCATCGTGCCCGTGATGATTGCCGCCGCAAGCTTCGGCATGATCTCGTACCTGACCGGCAACGCGGTGTTCTCGGATTACCTGCAGATCAATTACGTCGCCGGCACCGGCGAACTGGCAGTGCTGTGCGGCGCGGTGCTCGGCGCAGGCCTCGGCTTCCTCTGGTTCAACGCGCCGCCGGCCTCGATCTTCATGGGCGACACCGGTTCGCTGGCGCTCGGCGGCATGCTTGGCGCGACGGCGGTTGCGGTGAAGCACGAGATCGTGCTCGCCGTGATCGGCGGCCTGTTCGTGCTGGAGGCGGTCTCGGTCATCGTCCAGGTCACCTCGTTCAAGCTCACCGGCAAGCGCGTGTTCCGGATGGCGCCGCTGCACCATCATTTCGAGCAGAAGGGCTGGACCGAGCCACAGATCGTGATCCGGTTCTGGATCATCTCGGTGATGCTGGCGCTCGCCGGCCTGTCGACGCTGAAGCTGCGCTGATGGCTTCGCATCCCATTGACTGTCATTCCGGGGCTCGCGCAGCGAGAACCCGGAATCTCGAGATTCCGGATAACCGCTGCGCGGTTTCCGGAATGACAGGGAGATAGACATGATCCCGGTCACCTCCTTCTCCGGCAAGACGGTCGCGGTGTTCGGGCTCGGCGGCTCCGGGCTCGCGAGCTGCCAGGCGCTGAAGGCCGGTGGCGCCGAGGTGATCGCCGCCGACGACAATGCCGACAACGTCGCCAGGGCGGCGCAGGCCGGCTTCACCACCGCCGATCTGCGCACCGTGTCGTGGGCGAATTTCGCCGCGCTGATCCTGACCCCCGGCGCGCCGCTGACCCATCCGGCGCCGCACTGGAGCGTGCTGAAGGCGCGCGAGGCGGGGTGCGAGGTGATCGGCGATGTCGAACTGTTCTGCCGCGAGCGGCGCCGTCATGCGCCGAACGCGCCGTTCGTCGCCATCACAGGCACCAACGGCAAATCGACCACCACGGCGCTGATCGCGCATCTGATTGATGTCGCCGGCTACGACACCCAGATGGGCGGCAATATCGGCACCGCGATCCTGTCGCTCGAGCCGCCGCGCATGGGCCGCGTCCATGTGATCGAGATGTCGTCCTACCAGATCGACCTCGCACCGTCGCTCGATCCGTCGGTCGGCATCCTGATCAACATCAGCGAGGATCACATCGACCGCCACGGCACGCTCGAGCATTACGCCGCGGTCAAGGAGCGGCTGGTCGCCGGCGTGCAGGCCGGCGGCACCGCGATAACAGGCGTCGACGACATCTGGTGCCGCAACATCGCCGACCGGCTCGATCGCGCCGGCAAGCGCGTGGTGCGCATCTCGGTGAAGAACCCGCTGCCCGACGGCCTCTATGTCGAGCACGAGACCATCGTGCGTGCCTCGGGCGCGGCGCGCAGCGAGATCGCGCGGTTAGGCGGCATAGGCTCGCTGCGCGGCCTGCACAATGCGCAGAACGCCGCCTGCGCCTCGGCCTGCGCGCTGGCGATGGGTATCGCGACCGACGTGTTGCAGAACGGCCTGCGCAGCTTCCCGGGTCTCGCGCATCGCATGGAGCAGGTCGGCCGCCGCGGCAACGTGCTGTTCGTCAACGACTCCAAGGGCACCAATGCGGATGCGGCCGCGCATGCGCTGTCGTCGTTTGCCGACATCTACTGGATCGCCGGCGGCAAGCCGAAGGCCGGCGGCATCACCACCCTGACCGAATATTTCCCGCGCATCCGCAAGGCCTATCTGATCGGCGAGGCGGCGGCCGAATTCTCCGGCACGCTCGGCGAGCGCGTCCCGCACGACATGTCCGGCACGCTCGACGTCGCGATCGCCAGCGCCGCGCGCGATGCCGAGGCGTCGGGGCTCGCGGAAGCCGTCGTGCTGCTGTCGCCGGCCTGCGCCTCGTTCGACCAGTACCGCAATTTCGAAATCCGCGGCGCCGCCTTCCGCGACATCGTGCAGGCGCTGCCCGGCGTCAAGCCGGTGGTGTGACGATCACGTAGGGCGGATTGGCACAGCGTAATCCGCCGTTCGGTGCCGGGCGATGACACTGAGATGAAGTACGCAGTGACGGTGCGTCGTATCGCGCGAGAACCATCCTCATTGTCGTTCTGGCTTTCGCCAGGACGACGTCGGATGGGGGCTCATTCACCTCCCTCAAAAGTTACCCATCCCGTTAACCCCTTGGAAACCATCCTGCGCCACGAATGGACGTTATCTCTGCCATCTGGGGACGCCCATGCTCGCCCGTGACCAACGCACCCCGTTCTCGGACTGGTGGTGGACCGTCGACAAGCTGCTGCTTGTGGCGATCGCCGCGTTGATGCTGGCCGGCGTCATCCTGTCGCTGGCGGCGAGCCCGCCGGTGGCGACCCGGATCGGGCTCGATCCGTTCCACTTCTTCAACCGCCACGTCATGTTCCTGGTGCCGTCGCTGATGGTGCTGATCGGCGTCTCGTTCATGACGCCGCGGCAGATCCGGCGCACCGCGCTGATCGTGTTCGCGGTCTCGATCGCGCTGATCGTGCTGACGCTGCTGATCGGACCCGAGGTCAAGGGCTCGCGGCGCTGGATCACGCTGCTCGGCGTCAACATCCAGGCCTCCGAAGCCGCAAAACCCTCTTTCGTCATCGTCGCGGCCTGGCTGTTTGCGGAATCGACCAAGCGGCCGGAGATGCCGGCGACCTCGATGGCGCTGGTGCTGTTGCTGACGCTGGTCACGCTGCTGGTGATGGAGCCCGACTTCGGTCAGACCATGCTGATCCTCACCGTGTGGGGCGCGCTGTTCTTCATCGCGGGCATGCGGATGATCTGGGTGTTCGGGCTCGCCGGCGCGGCGGGCGCGGGCCTGTTCGGCGCCTATCTCCTGGTGCCGCACGTCGCCGGCCGCATCAAGCGCTTCATGAATCCCGCCTCCGGCGACACCTTCCAGGTCGACACCGCGATGGAGGCGTTCTGGAATGGCGGCTGGTTCGGCCTGGGGCCGGGCGAGGGCATCGCCAAGCGCAGCCTGCCGGACAGCCACACCGACTTCGTGTTCGCGGTCGCGGCGGAGGAGTTCGGCATCATCCTCTGCCTGATGCTGGTCGCGCTGTTCGGTTTCATCGTGATCCGTACGCTGACCCGCGCCTATGCCACCGAGGACATGTTCTCGCGCTTCGCAGCCTCGGGGCTTGCGATCCTGTTCGGCGTGCAGGCGACCATCAACATGGCGGTCAATCTGCAACTGATCCCGGCCAAGGGCATGACGCTGCCGTTCATCTCCTATGGCGGCTCCTCGTTCGTGTCGCTTGCCTATGGCGTCGGCATGATGCTGGCGCTGACGCGGCAGCGGCCGCGCACCGAGATCGAATCGATGGAAGGCGCCAGCGCTCAGCGCGCCTACGCGTAGGTGACTGTGACGGTCGTGTCGGTTATCTGGAAACCATGGACAATGCGCCCCTGATTCTGCTGGCGGCCGGTGGCACCGGCGGCCATTTGTTCCCGGCCGAAGCGCTCGCCGTGGAATTGATCAGGCGCGGCCTGCGGGTCCGGCTCGCCACCGACGGCCGCGCGTTGCGCTATTCCGGCCTGTTCGGCAGGGAGAGCATCGACCTCGTGCCGAGCGCAACCGTGCGCAGCCGCAACCCGATCTCGCTGGCGCGGACCGCGCTGATGCTCGGCTATGGCACGCTGGTCGCTGCCAATCTGGTGCGGCGGCTGAAGCCCGCGGCCGTGGTCGGCTTCGGCGGCTACCCGACCTTGCCACCGCTGATGGCGGCGCGGCTGCTCGGCGTTCCCGGCATCATCCATGACGCCAATGCGGTGCTCGGCCGCGCCAACCGTTTCCTGTCCGGCCGCGTCAACGCGATCGCGACCTCGCTGCCCGGCGTGCTCGATCGCGATCCCGCGCTGGCCGGCAAGGCCACCACGGTCGGCACACCGATGCGGCCGGCGATCCTTGCGGCCGCTGCGGTGAAATACACGCCGCCCGAGGCGAACGGGCCGCTGCGCCTGCTCGTCGTCGGCGGCAGCCAGGGCGCGCGGGTGATGAGCGATATCGTGCCGCCGGCGATCGAGCAGCTCGCGCCCGCGCTGTGGAGCCGCCTGATCATCACCCAGCAGGTGCGCGAAGAAGACATGGATCGGGTGCGCGCCGTCTACGACCGGCTCAAGATCAACGCCGAGCTCGCGCCGTTCTTCGCCGACCTGCCGGCGCGCCTCGCCTCGAGCCAGCTCGTGATCTCGCGCTCCGGCGCCGGCACGGTGGCCGAACTCGCCGCGATCGGCCGGCCCTCGATCCTGGTGCCGCTGCCCGGCGCGATCGATCAGGACCAGTTTGCCAATGCCGGCGTGCTGTCGCAGGCGAGCGGCGCGCTGCGCATGGCGCAGAGCGACTTCACGTCCGAGCGGCTGGCCGCTGACATTTCGGCCTTCGCCGCCGAGCCCGCGAAACTGACCACGATGGCGGAAGCCGCGCGTGGCGTCGGCCGGCTCGATGCCGCCGAGCGGCTGGCCGATCTGGTTGCGAAAGTGGCCGGAATTTAGGCCGCTTTCGAGGAATTTCGGCCGTGGGACGCCATGGCCGGGCTTGTCCCGGCCATATCAGTCTTTCATAAGTCGGAGAATTGCCGGGGTGAGTCCGGAGACGATGAAGGTGTTAGCATCATGAGACTGCCGCGCGAGATCGGACCCATTCACTTCGTCGGGATCGGCGGCATCGGCATGAGCGGCATCGCCGAAGTGCTGATCAATCTCGGCTACACCGTGCAGGGTTCCGATGCTTCGGACAATTACAACCTCGACCGCTTGCGCAAGAAGGGCGCCAAGGTCTCAGTCGGCCACGCCGCCGAGAATGTCGATGGCGCCGATGTCGTCGTGGTCTCGACCGCGATCAAGCGCGACAATCCCGAGCTGATGGCGGCGCGCGCGCGGCGCATTCCGGTGGTGCGGCGCGCCGAGATGCTGGCGGAGCTGATGCGGCTGAAGAGCTGCGTCGCGATCGCCGGCACCCATGGCAAGACCACCACGACCACGATGGTGGCGACCCTGCTCGACGCCGGCGGGCTCGATCCGACCGTGATCAATGGCGGCATCATCAACGCCTATGGCTCCAACGCGCGGCTCGGTGCCGGCGACTGGATGGTGGTCGAAGCCGACGAGAGCGACGGCACCTTCCTGAAGCTGCCGTCCGATGTCGTCATCGTCACCAATATCGACCCCGAGCATCTCGATCACTTCAAGACCTTCGAGGTGATCCAGGACGCGTTCCGCAATTTCGTCGAGAACGTCCCGTTCTACGGCTTTGCCGTGATGTGCACCGATCACCCCGTGGTGCAAACTCTTGTCGGCAAGATCGAAGACCGCCGCATCATCACCTACGGCCAGAACCCGCAGGCCGATGCGCAGCTCAAGGATCTGACGCCGATGGGGGGCGGCTCGAAATTCTCGGTCGCGATCCGCGATCGCAAGTCTGGCGCGGTCCACGAGATCGCCGATATCATGCTGCCGATGCCGGGGCGCCACAACGCATCGAATGCGACGGCCGCGATCGCGGTCGCGCACGAGCTTGGCGTGTCCGACGACGTCATCCGCCAGGCCATGGCCGGCTTCGGCGGCGTCAAGCGGCGCTTCACCAAGACCGGCGAGACCAACGGCATCACCGTGATCGACGATTACGGTCATCATCCGGTCGAGATCGCCGCGGTGCTGAAGGCGGCGCGGGAATCCGTCAACGGCAAGATCGTCGCCGTGGTGCAGCCGCATCGCTACACCCGCCTGCAATCGCTGTTCGAGGAATTCTGCACCTGCTTCAACGACGCCGATGCGGTCGTGGTCGCCGAGGTCTATCCGGCCGGCGAGGCGCCGATCGCCGGCGTCGACCGTGATCATTTCGCCGCCGGCCTGCGCGCCCACGGCCATCGCAATGTGGTGCCGCTGCCGAACGCGGGCGAGCTCGCGAAGATCGTGCACGGCCTTGCCAAGCCCGGCGACCTCGTCGTCTGCCTCGGCGCCGGCAACATCACGCAATGGGCCTACGCGCTGCCCGGCGAATTGAAGGCGTTGGGGTGATCGTGACCTTCCCCGACATCACGCCCGACCTGAAAGCCGCGATGCCGGAGCTGCGCGGGCGGCTGCTGGCGAACCAGTCGCTGGCCGAGTTGACCTGGTTTCGCGTCGGCGGCCCGGCACAGGTGTTGTTCACGCCGGCAGATGAAGATGACCTCGCATATTTCCTGAAGCGCCTGCCGCAGGAATTGCCGGTCTATGTCGTCGGCGTCGGCTCCAATCTGATCGTGCGCGATGGCGGCATGCCCGGCGTCGTGATCCGGCTCGCGCCGCGCGCGTTCGGAGAGACCAGCGCGGCCGGCGATGTCGTCACCGCCGGCGCTGCGGCGCTCGACAAGCGCGTCGCCGAGACGGCTGCGTCAGCTGACATCGGCGGCATGGAATTCTTCTTCGGCATTCCCGGCACGGTCGGCGGCGCGCTGCGCATGAATGCCGGCGCCAACGGCGGCGAGACCAAGGACGTGCTGATCGAGGCCACCGGCATCGGCCGCGACGGAACGAAGCATACGTTCGACAATGCCGACATGAAGTTCGTCTACCGCAACAGCGGCGCCGATCCGTCGATCGTGTTCACCTCGGCGCGCTTCCGCGGCACGATCACCGATGCTGAGGCGATCCGCGCCCGCATGAACGAGGTGCAGAGCCATCGCGAGACCGCGCAGCCGATCCGCGAGAAGACCGGCGGCTCGACCTTCAAGAATCCGCCCGGCAACAGCGCCTGGAAGCTGATCGATGCCGCCGGCTGTCGCGGCCTCAAAATAGGCGGCGCGCAGGTGTCAGAGATGCACTGCAATTTCCTGATCAACACCGGCAACGCTACCGGGCACGACATCGAGACGCTCGGCGAGACGGTGCGTGAACGGGTCAAGCAAAGCAGCGGAATTGAGCTACACTGGGAAATCAAGCGGATCGGGAATTCATCGTAGTCGTCATTCCGGGGCGATGCGCAGCATCGAACCCGGAATCTCGAGAGTCCGGTCTGGTGCTTCGGACCATCCCGGAATGACGGAAGCAGCGAAGACAGGCAAAGAAGATGCAGGTGACCATTCTGTTCGGCGGCACCAACAAGGAGCGTCTGGTCTCGGTGGCGAGCACGCAGGCGCTGCACCGCGCGCTGCCCGACGCGGATCTCTGGTTCTGGGACGTCGACGACACCGTGCACGCGGTGACGTCGGAAAAACTGCTCGGCCACACGCGTCCGTTCGAGGTCGACTTCAAACCCGACGGTCGCGGCATCGCACTCGACCAGGCGCTCGACAAGGCGAGCGCCGAGCAGCGTGTGCTGGTGTTCGGTTTGCACGGCGGCCGCGCCGAGAATGGCGAGTTGCAGGCGATGTGCGAGATGCGCGGCGTCGCGTTCACCGGCTCCGGCTCGGCATCGTCGCATCTGGCGTTCGACAAGCCGTCGGCCAAGCGCTTCGCCGCGATCGCGGGCCTCAACGCGCCGCAGGGCATCAATGTCGAACAGATCGATGACGCCTTTGCGAAACACGGCAAGCTGATCGCAAAACCGGCCAAGGACGGATCGAGCTACGGGCTGATCTTCGTCAACGCGAAGCAGGATCTCGTCGCGGTCCGCAATGCCGCGAAGCATGAAGAGTATCTGATCGAGCCGTTCGTATCGGGCGTGGAGGCGACCTGCGGCGTGCTCGAGCAGTCCGACGGCTCCGTGTTCGCGCTGCCGCCGATCGAGATCGTGCCGGGGGAGGGAACCTTCGACTACACAGCCAAATACCTTTTGAAGTCGACCCAGGAGATTTGTCCTGGCCGCTTCGCGCCCGAGGTCAGCGCCGCGATCATGGACCATGCGCTGCGGGCGCACCGCGCGCTGTCCTGCACCGGCTACTCGCGCAGCGATTTCATCGTCTCGGCCAATGGCCCGGTCTATCTCGAGACCAACACTCTGCCGGGGCTCACCGCGGCATCACTGTACCCTAAGGCCTTGAAAGCACAGGGTATCGCCTTTTCCGACTTCCTCACCGACCAGATCGAGCTGGCCCGCCGCCGCGTCCGAAGTTAATGCCCGGCCGGGGGGAACCCGCCCTGGTCGGCCGGATGGAACCCGGGCGCTGTTGCTAAAATGCTAACGAGTTCGCGGCAAAGTACTCACAGCGTTGATCAAAACACGCTCCAGGCCGAAGTCATTTACCCTTTGTTTACCAGGAAGCCCGAAGGTTAACGCTGGCGGCGCATGTAGCGCTTGGCTGCCGGGGCGTGAGCTGTCGCGGATTACCGCTTCGAGGATCGCAACCAGGGAACAGGGGGCCACTCTAATCCCACCGGTCTAGCCGAGACGTGATTTGTGCCGGGACCCGCGGGGTTTGCGGGCGCAACATGTGACGAGCTCGTGCAATGGATGGTGCAGGACGCCTCACCCGATCGCTACGATCGCTGGGGCCTCAAGCTGACCTGAAAGCAGCCGCTATCGGAGCGGCGGTGCTGCTGCGCGAGTATGTCGGCGCCCATCTCGCACCCCGCAGGCGGCGTCCCGCCAAGCGGCCGCAAGTCATCATCGATCGCGAGCCGCCGAACCGCTACATCCTGATGGTCGAACGCTATCTGCCGCGCCGCATCGGGCTGGTCGCGACGCTCGCGATCCTGTTCGGCAGCCTGGGCCTTGGCATCGTCAAGGGTGGTCATGTCGAGGAATTCACCACCGCGCTCAGCGATGCCCGCAACGCGCTTGCCAATACCGCCGGCTTCCGCATCACCACCGTCGGCATCAACGGCCGCAAGCAGCTAAGCCAGGACGAGGTGCTCGCGATCGGCGGCGTCAACGGCCGCTCCTCGCTGCTGTTCCTCGACGCCGACACCGTGCGCGCCAAGCTGAAGGCCAATCCCTGGATCGCGGATGCCACGATCCTGAAGCTCTATCCGGGCCGGCTGCAGATCGACATCGTCGAGCGCACCGCCTTCGCGCTGTGGCAGCAGAACGGCCGCCTGTCGGTGATCGCTTCCGACGGCGCGGTGCTCGAGCCCTACGTCTCGCGCCGCTTCCTCAATCTGCCGCTCGTGGTCGGCAAGGGCGCCGACGTCAGGGCCCACGACTTCCTAGCGCTGCTCGACCGTTATCCGCAGGTCCGTTCGGTGACCAAGGCCGCGATCTTCGTCGGCGAGCGGCGCTGGAACCTGCGCCTCAAGGACGGTCTCGACGTCCGCCTGCCGGAGAACGACGTCGGCAACGCGCTCGCTGCGCTCTCCAGGCTCGACAAGGACGAGAAGCTGTTCTCGCGCGACATTGTCGCCGTCGACATGCGCCTGCCCGATCGGCTGATCGTGCAATTGTCGGAGGACGCCGGCAAGGCGCGCGACGAACTGTTCAAGGACAAGAAGTCCAAGAAGAAGGCCGGTGACTCCGCATGACCGGCCTTGATCGCAACCTGACCCCGAAGACCCGCCCGATGCAGAAGCGCACCGCGATGGTGGCTTCGCTCGATGTCGGCTCCAGCAAGATCGCCTGCATGATCGCGCGGCTGAGGCCATCGCCGCCGAACGAGGCGCTGCGCGGACGCACCCATGCGGTCGAATTGATCGGCTACAGCCAGATTCAGTCGCGCGGCGTCAAGGCCGGCTCCGTGGTCGATCTCGCCGAATGCGAGAAGGCGGTACGCCACGCGGTGGCGCTGGCCGAGCGCATGGCCAAGGTCCGTGTCGAATCCGTCCTGCTGTCGGTCTCCGGCGGCCGGCAGCACGGCCAGCTGGTCGAGGCCGCGGCCGATATCCGCGGCGGCTCGGTGACCTCGGACGATATCAGCCGCGTCACGTCCGCCGGCATGCGCCACGCCGCCGGCGCGGGCCGCACCGTGCTGCACGCGCTGCCGGTCGGCTACGCACTCGACGGCGTCAAGGGCATCCGCGATCCCCGCGGCATGGTGGCGCGCCAGTTCGGCGTCGACATGAACGTGGTGACGTCGGACGCGACGGTTGCCAAGAACCTGATGCTGGTGGTCGAGCGCTGCCATCTCAACGTCGAAGCCATGGCGTCGAGCCCCTATGTCGCGGGCCTCTCGGTGCTGACCGATGACGAGGCCGATCTCGGCGCTGCCGTCGTCGAGATGGGCGCGGGATCGACCACGATCGCGACATACTCCGGCGGACGTCTCGTGCACGCATCCGGATTTGCGCTGGGCGGACAACACATCACGATGGACCTTGCGCGCGGCATCGGCGCGTGCATTGCGGATGCCGAGCGAATCAAGACTTTATACGGCACGGTGCTGACCGGCGGTTCGGACTCGCGCGAGCTGATGTCCGTTCCCACTGCAGGCGATGATCGGGAGACACCGCAAATCGTGTCCCGCGCCACGATTGCGAACATTGTCCGGCATCGCGCCGAGGAGATTTTCGAAATGGTCCGTGACCGGCTCGCGGATTCCCCCTTTGCGGCAGAGCCGAGGGCGCGCGTCGTGCTGAGCGGCGGCGCCTCGCAGCTCACCGGCACCGTCGAGCTTGCCACCCGCATCCTGAACCGTCAGGTCCGCATCGGCCGTCCGCTCGGCTTCGGCCGGCTGCCGAACGAGGCGAAGGGCGCCTCATTCTCGGTGCCGACGGGCCTCCTGGTCTATCCGCAATACGCACATCTTGAACATGTCGAACCGCGGCGCACGCGGCAGCTCAGGACAGGGACAGACGGTTACTTCGGAAAGGTCGGACGATGGCTTCGCGAGGGCTTCTGATGACCGCACCCCGGCTCACTGCATTTTCACCAGCTCCGGCGGCCAGCGGCCGGGACGAACCAACGCGCGCATAATCGAGAGAGGCAACCATGGCACTCAATCTGACACCCCCTGACATCAGCGAGCTGAAACCGCGGATCACCGTCTTCGGCGTCGGCGGCGCGGGTGGTAATGCCGTCAACAACATGATCACCGCCGGGTTGCAGGGCGTCGACTTCGTCGTCGCCAACACCGACGCGCAGGCGCTGACCATGTCGAAGGCGCAGCGCATCGTGCAGATGGGCACCCAGGTCACCCAGGGCCTCGGCGCCGGTTCGCAGCCCGACGTCGGCGCTGCGGCCGCGCAGGAGGTGATGGACGAGCTGCGCGATCACCTCACCGGCGCCAACATGGTGTTCGTCACCGCCGGCATGGGCGGCGGCACAGGCACCGGTGCTGCACCCGTGATCGCCAAGGCCGCGCGCGAGATGGGAATCCTCACCGTCGGCGTGGTGACCAAGCCGTTCCACTTCGAAGGTCAGCGCCGGATGCGCACCGCCGAGCACGGCATCGCCGAGCTGCACAAGGTGGTCGACACGCTGCTGATCATTCCGAACCAGAACCTGTTCCGGGTCGCCAACGAGAAGACCACCTTCGCCGACGCCTTCGCGATGGCCGACCAGGTGCTGTACTCGGGCGTCGCCTGCATCACCGACCTGATGGTCAAGGAAGGTCTGATCAACCTAGACTTCGCCGACGTGCGCGCCGTGATGCGCGAAATGGGCAAGGCGATGATGGGCACCGGCGAAGCCACCGGCGAGAAGCGCGCGCTGACCGCCGCGGAAGCCGCGATCGCCAACCCGCTGATCGACGACAGCTCGATGAAGGGCGCCCGCGGCCTCTTGATCTCGATCACGGGCGGCAAGGACCTGACCCTGTTCGAGGTCGACGAAGCTGCCACCCGCATCCGCGAAGAAGTCGACGCCGACGCCAACATCATCGTCGGCGCCACCTTCGACGAATCGCTCGACGGCGTCATTCGCGTCTCGGTGGTCGCAACTGGTATCGAGCAGGCCGCGATCGCCTCCCGAGCCCAGGCTCCCGCCGCGCAGCAGTCGGGCGGTTCGCCGGAAAGCCGGCTGGCCGATCTGACCGCCCGCTTGCGTGCCGACAATCAGCGCATGGCCGAGCGTGCCCAGAAGCTGGAACCGCCGACCGGCGTGACGGTCGCCCCGATTGCGGCTCCGGCCGGCCAGCAGCAGCGTCCGGCCGTCGAGCGCGCCGCGCTCGCGGCGATCGCCGCCGCGGTTGCTCCCGACAGCGCGCCGGCCGCCCAGGCGCCGATGCAGCCGGCCTCCTACGGTGACGTCACCGTGCGGCCGATTGCCCAGAAGCCCTCGCTGTTCCCGGACCACGAGGCCGCCCGGGCCGAGCAGCATGAGCCGATGCCGCCCGAGACCTTCATCCCGCAGGCGGCGGAACGGTCGCCGGTCCGTGCTCCGCGGATGCCGAAGTTCGAGGATCTGCCGATGCCGGCGCAGGCCGAAATCCGCCAGGCCAGCGGTGACGGCGAACCGGAACACCCGCAGAAGACCCGCCTGTCGCTGCTGCAGCGGTTGGCCAATGTCGGCCTCGGCCGCCGCGACGAGGAGACCGAGCCGCCGATCGCGGCCCGTTCCTCCGGTCCGGCCATGCCGACGATGCCGCCACTGCCCGAGCGCAAGCCGGCCCGCAGCGTCGCCCAGCAGATTTCGGCGAACGAATCGCCGGTATCCGAATATGCAAAGCGCCCTGCGCCGCAGGGTCTGGACGCTCATGGCCGCCAGGCACCTGTTGCCCCAGCGCCACAGGGCGACGACCATCTTGATATCCCGGCCTTCCTGCGCCGGCAGGCAAACTGAAGTTTGTTACAATCTTGGCCACGAAGAAGGCCTCGGCGGGGAACCGCCGGGGCCTTTTCCTTGTCGCGGGCAGGCGATCGCGCCGGATGAACAAGCAACTGATTTTAAATGATTAATTATTCTTTCGGTGGTCAGATGGCGCATCGCCGAGGACCGCTTTCGCTGCCGTAGTTTGGTTTACCTTGGGCGTGAATGCGGCGGAGATGGGGTAACAATCGGTAAAGAAGCGTGAGTTGGCGCGGTTTAGGGCCGTGACTATGGTCTGCCGTGACTTGGGGAGCTCAAGCGAGTCGGCCTTGGGGAAATTGGCCACTTGAATTGAGTGAAGTCGGGTAGTGGGCATTATCGAATGAAGTTCAGCCGTCAAACAACGCTTCGGTCGCAAGCCACCGTGACTGGCGTAGGCGTTCATTCCGGTCTTCCTGTCAGTCTCACCATGGGACCTGCACCTGTTGATGCGGGTTTTATTTTTGTCCGCACCGGTCTCGACGGTTCCGACCGTGAAGTCGTGGCCACCGCCGATGCGGTGATCGCGACCGAGTTCGCGACGGTGCTGGGTGACCGCGAAGGGCCGCTGGTTTCCACCGCCGAGCACGTGCTCGCGGCGCTGCGCGGCATGGGCGTCGACAACGCCACCATCGAAGTCGACGGCGCCGAAGTTCCGATCATGGACGGCAGCGCTGCGGCGTTCGTCGCGGCCATCGATCAGGCCGGCATTGTGACCCAGCCCGGCGTCCGCCGCTTCATCCAGGTTTTGAAGCCGGTGCAGGTCAAGATCGGCGAATCGGTTGGCGAGCTGCGTCCGTTCGCCGGCGGGTTCCGCACCGAAGTCGAGATCGATTTCACCAACCAGGTGATTGGTCGCCAGACCTTCACCTTCGATCTGTCGCCGGAAGGTTTCCGCCGCGAGGTCGCACGGGCCCGCACGTTCGGCTGCATGAGCGACGTGGCGCGGCTGTGGGGCGCAGGCTTCGCGCTCGGCGCGTCTTTCGACAACACCGTGGTGTTCGACGAGGCCCGTCTGCTCAACGCCGAGGGCCTGCGCTACGCCGACGAATGCGCCCGCCACAAGGTGCTCGACGTGATCGGCGATCTGGCGCTGGCCGGCCTGCCGCTGCTCGGCAGCTACCGTTCGGTACGGGGCGGCCACAAGCTCAACAACGCGGTGCTGAAGGCGCTGCTCGCCGACCGCAGCGCTTGGCGGGTGGTCGAATCGGAGACGGCTCGGCGGCCGGCCCGTGGCCATGTCGAAGCCGGCGCAGGTACCGTGGGCGGCCTCGTTGCGCCGGCCTATGGCCCGGACGTGTCCTGATCGCCCAAGTCCTGATCGCCTGGCCGGTCGGGCCCAATTTCCGTAATAGCCACAGCAGGCTGTGAGCTTCGCCGGGTCGCCTTATTCCCGGCGGAATGGCTCCGTATTCGGTTGGTCCACGGTCATTTTTCGGCTAAGCAGGCCTGCGGTTGCGGGTAACGGCAGTCAAGGCACTGGAAATATTGCATCCATGACCGCGGTTCATGGGTGGAGTGGGGTCGCCGTTAACCGCATCAAAGGCGTCAGGTTCTAAAATCCATGTCGGCAATGCGTATGGCGCTCGAATCACGCAATTCTTCTGACATCTCCGGCCTGACCAAGGCCGCGCGCACGCTGCGTTTTGCGGCGGGGCTGATCGTGCTGGCCATGCCGCTCAGCGGCTGCGGCACCGGCGCGCTGTGGGACAAGTTCATGGCCAAGGACGACACGTTCGTCGATGAGCCCGCGGACAAGCTCTACAATGAGGGCTTGTACATGATGAACGAGAAGAAGGACCTGAAGGCCGCCTCGAAGAAGTTCGAGGAAGTCGACCGTCAGCATCCCTATTCCGACTGGGCGCGCAAGTCGCTCTTGATGTCGGCCTATTCGTTCTACCAGGCGGGCGACTACGACAGCTGCATTGGCTCTGCCACCCGCTACGTCACGCTGCATCCCGGCAGCCCGGACGCGTCCTACGCCCAGTACCTGATCGCGGCATCGCATTTCGACCAGATCCCGGACATCTCGCGCGACCAGAGCCGCACCGAGAAGGCGATCGCGGCGCTCGAAGAGGTGGTCCGCAAATATCCGACCTCGGAATACGCCACCCAGGCCAAGTCCAAGATCCAGGCTGCGCGAGACCAGCTCGCCGGCAAGGAAATGGCGGTCGGGCGCTATTACATGGGCAAGCGCGACTTCACCGCCGCGATCAACCGCTTCAAGACCGTGGTCACGCAGTACCAGACCACGCGCCACGTCGAGGAGGCGCTGTACCGCCTCACCGAGGCCTACATGGCGATCGGCATCGCCGGCGAGGCGCAGACCGCGGCCGCGGTGCTGGGCCACAATTTTCCAGACAGCCGCTGGTACAAGGACGCATATAATCTAGTAAAGTCCGGCGGTCTCGAGCCGAGCGAGAATCAGGGATCCTGGATCAGCAGGACCTTCAAGAAGATAGGTCTCGGCTAGGAATTGTCCTCGCATGCTGGCGCGTCTGTCGATCCGTGACATCGTCCTGATCGAACGGCTCGATATCGAATTTTCCCGTGGCCTCGCGGTGCTGACCGGCGAAACCGGCGCAGGCAAATCCATCCTGCTCGATGCTTTTGCGCTGGCGCTCGGCGGCCGCGGCGATGCCGGACTGGTGCGCCACGGCGCCGAACAGGGGCAGGTCACCGCCATGTTCGACGTCCCGAAGGGGCATCCGGCGGCCGGGATCCTGGCCGAGAACGGCCTCGACGACACCGGTGAGATGATCCTGCGCCGCGTGCAGCTCGCCGATGGCCGCACCCGCGCCTTCATCAACGATCAGGCGATCAGTGTGCAGACCCTGAAGGCGGTCGGTGCCGCGCTGGTCGAGATCCACGGTCAGCATGACGAGCGCGCGCTGGTCGACGCCTCCACCCATCGCCAGCTGCTCGACGCCTTCGCCGGACACGAGAAGGACGTCGCGGCGCTGGAAGCGCTGTGGGATATCAGGCGGACCGCCAATGCCGATCTCGACGAGCATCGCGCCGGCATGGAGCGCGCCGCGCGCGAGGCGGACTATCTGCGCCATGCCTCGCAGGAATTGAAGACGCTGGCGCCGAAGGAAGGCGAGGAGACCGAGCTCGCGGGTCGCCGCACCACCATGATGCAGGGCGAGAAGATCGCAACCGATCTGCGCGAGGCGCAGGAGGCGATCGGCGGCTCGCATTCGCCGGTGGTGTCGCTGTCGGCCGCGGTACGGCGGCTGGAGCGGCGCGCCGCCAATGCGCCCGCGCTGATCGAGCCCGCGGTCAAGGCGATCGATATTGCGATCAACGCGCTGGAAGAGGCCGACCAGCATCTCAACGCCGCGCTGGCGGCGACCGATTTCGATCCGGCCGAGCTGGAGCGCATCGAGGAGCGGCTGTTCGCGCTGCGCGCGGCCTCGCGTAAATATTCGACGCCGGTCGATCTGCTGGCCGCGCTGGCGGCGCAATATGCCGGCGACGTCGCGCTGATCGATGCCGGCGCCGACCAGCTGAAGAAGCTGGAAGCGGCCGCCGGTGAAGCCGACAAGCGCTATGCGGCAGCTGCCGCCAAACTGTCGGCGGCGCGCACCAAGGCCGCCGAGAAGCTCAACAAGGCCGTCAACGCCGAGCTTGCGCCGCTCAAGCTCGAGCGCGCGAAGTTCATGACCCAGGTCGACAGCAACGCGGCCGCGCCGGGGCCGCAGGGCATCGACCGTGTCGAGTTCTGGGTGCAGACCAATCCGGGCACCAAGCCGGGGCCGATGATGAAGGTCGCCTCCGGCGGCGAACTGTCGCGCTTCCTGCTGGCGCTGAAGGTCGTGCTGGCCGATCGCGGCTCGGCGCCGACCTTGGTGTTCGACGAAATCGACACCGGCGTCGGCGGCGCGGTGGCCGATGCGATCGGCTCGCGGCTGGCGCGCCTTGCCGGCAAGGTGCAGGTGATGGCGGTGACGCACGCGCCGCAGGTCGCGGCCCGCGCCAGCCAGCATCTCCTGATCTCCAAGGATGCGCTCGACAAGGGCAAGCGGGTCGCCACCCGCGTCAACGCGCTCGCCGCCGACCACCGCCGCGAGGAGATCGCGCGCATGCTGGCCGGCGCCGAGATCACCGCGGAGGCGAGGGCGGCCGCGGAACGGCTGCTCCGGGCGGCGACAGCGTAATCTCTCCCCTCGTCATTCCGGGGCGATGCGAAGCATCGAACCCGCAATCTCGAGATTCCGGGTTCATCGCTGCGCGATGCCCCGGAATGACCACCTCAGGTACAGATCGACTCGTACAAGTCATTCCACTGCGGATTGCTCGCTTCGATCAATTGCGTCTTCCACGCTCGCTTCCACTTCTTGAGCTCCTTCTCGCGTGATATCGCGGAGATCGGGTCGTCGTAGATTTCGAACCAAACCAGCTGCGTGATGTTGTATTTGGACGTGAAGCCTGGGACGGCCTTCATTCGATGTTCGTAGACCCGCCGCACGAGATCGTTGGTGATCCCAACATAGATTGCTCCGTCTCGTCGACTTGCTAGAATGTACACGTAGTACGACATGAGCCCCATTTCCCACACAGTCATTCCGGGGCGATGCGAAGCATCGAACCCGGAATCTCGAGATTCCGGGTTCGGTCCTGACGGACCGCCCCGGAATGACGAAAAACTATAGCGCGCCCGTCGCATGGCTAAAGCAGCAAAAAAGAAAGAACTCTCCGACGTCGACAAGCTCACCAAGGCCCAGGCCAAGGTCGAGTTGATGCGCCTTGCGCTCGAGCTCGAAGGTCACGACAAGCGCTACTATCAGGACGATGCGCCGAGCGTCACCGACGCCGAATACGACGCGCTGCGGCAGCGCTACAATGCGATCGAGAAGCGCTTCCCTGAATTCGTCACCGCGGAATCGCCGTCGCAGAAGGTCGGCGCCGCGCCGTCGGGGCGCTTCCGGAAGGTTCGTCATTCGCTGCCGATGCTGTCGCTCGACAACGCGTTCGCGGAAGCCGACGTGGTCGATTTCGTCGGGCGCATCACGCGCTTCCTCAAGCTGCCGGATGACAAGATCGATTTCTCGGCCGAGCCGAAGATCGACGGGCTCTCGATGTCGCTGCGCTACGAGGGCGGCGAACTCGTCACCGCGGCAACCCGCGGCGACGGCGCCGAGGGCGAGGACGTCACCGCCAACATCCGCACGCTCGAGGACGTGCCGCAGAAGCTGAAGGGCCGCAACGTGCCCGACATTTGCGAGGTGCGCGGCGAGGTCTATATGACCAAGAAGGCGTTCCTCGCGCTCAACGAGCGGCAGAAGGCGGCCGGCGACACCATCTTCGCCAATCCGCGCAATTCGGCGGCCGGCTCGCTGCGGCAGAAGGATCCCACAATCACTGCCTCGCGGCCGCTCGGCTTCTTCGCCTATGCCTGGGGCGAGATGAGCGCGCTGCCGGAGGATACCCAGACCGGCATGATCCACTGGTTCGAGCGGTGCGGCTTCAAGACCAATCCGCTGACCAAGCTGTGCCACTCGGTCGAGGAGCTGATCGCCTTCCATCGCAAGATCGAGGAGCAGCGCGCCGAGCTCGACTACGACATCGACGGCGTCGTCTACAAGGTCGATCGCATCGACTGGCAGGAGCGGCTCGGCTTCGTGTCGCGCACGCCGCGCTGGGCGATCGCGCACAAATTCCCGGCCGAGCGCGCCATGACGGTTTTGCGCGACATCGAGATCCAGGTCGGGCGCACCGGCTCATTCACGCCGGTCGGCAAGCTCGAGCCGGTCGGTGTCGGCGGCGTGATCGTGCAGAACGTCACGCTGCACAATGAGGACTACATCAAGGGCATCGGCAACAAGGGCGAGGTGCTGCGCGAGGGGCGCGACATCAGGATCGGCGACACCGTGGTGATCCAGCGCGCCGGCGACGTGATCCCGCAGGTCGTCGACGTCGTGATCGACAAGCGGCCGAAGAGCGCGAAGGAATTCCACTTCCCAAAGAAGTGCCCGTGCCCGCTGCACACCGACGTGGTGCGCGAGGAGACTGCGGCCGGCGAGGAGGGCTCGCGCGCCCGCTGCACCGGCGAGTTCGCCTGTCCGTTCCAGAAGGTCGAACACCTCATTCTGTTCGTGTCGCGCCGCGCCTTCGACATCGACGGTCTCGGCGTGAAGCAGTTGCAATATTTCTTCGACGAGGGATGGGTCAAGGAGCCGGCTGATATCTTCACGCTGCAAAAGCGCAACGCGAAGCTGAAGCTCGAGGACATCGAAGGCTACGGCGAGACCTCGGTGCGCAATCTGTTCGCCGCGATCGACAGCCGGCGCAGGATTGGCCTGGAACGCTTCATCTACGCGCTCGGCATGCGCCATGTCGGCGAGACCACCGCGCTGGCACTGGCGCGCGGCTATGGCTCCTGGGACGCGTTCCACGATGCCTGCCTCAAGGTCGCCAAGGGCGACGAGGAAGCGATGGCGGAGATGGATGCGCTCGACCAGATCGGCGACACCGTGATCAAGAGCATCGCCGACTATTTCGGCGAGAGCCACAATCGCGGCATCGTCGAGCGGCTGACCGGAGAGCTCGACGAGATCATCGACGCCGAGAAGCCGAAGAGCAATTCGGCGGTCGCCGGCAAGACCGTGGTGTTCACCGGATCGCTCGAAAAGATGACGCGCGACGAGGCCAAGGCGACCGCCGAACGGCTGGGCGCCAAGGCGGCCGGTTCGGTGTCGAAGAAGACCGACTACGTCGTCGCGGGGCCGGGCGCCGGCTCGAAGCTTGCCGAAGCGCAGAAGCACGGCGTCCAGGTGCTGACCGAGGACGAGTGGCTGAAGCTGATCGGGGAGTAGGATGTCCGTAATTCCGGGGCGCCTCGAAGAGGCGAACCCGGAATCTGGGGATTCCGGGTTCGATGCTGCGCATCGCCCCGGAATGACGAACTGCTCACATCATCCCCTGCTCATCCTCCTCGGCCTGCGCGATCAGCTCCTCGCTCACCACCACCTTCCGCCGCGGCACGACGAAGATCATGGTGCAGGCGCAGGCGATCGAGATCGCGAAGATCGCCGCGGTCAGCGGCAGCGTCGTGGTGGAGTGGCCGCCGAGATAGGCGCCGAATTGCGAGATCAGCGAGCCGATGCCCTGCTGCAGGAACCCCATGGCGCCCGAGGCGGTGCCGGCGGCTTCGGGCCGGATGCTGATGGCGCCGGCGGCGGAATTGGCCATCACGAAGGCGTTGGCGATCATCACGATCATCTGGGTGCCGAACAGCCAGAGCGGGGCCTGGTTTACTCCGGTAAAACTCCAGACCAGGTTCAACAGGCTGCCGCCGACCTGCAGCGCGAGGCCGAACCAGATCAATTTCTCCAGCGAGTGCCGCGGCGCGAAGCGCACGCACAAGAGATTGCCGACGAAGTAGCCGAACCCCGTCATCGCGAACCACGCGCCATACTCGGCACTGGTCCGGCCCATCTGGGTCACCACGATGTAAGGGCCGCCGCCGGCGAAGGCGAAGATGATCTGCGACGCCAATACCTGGCACAATAGATAGCCGACGAAGGCGCGGCTCGTCATCAGCTTGCCGAGGTCGCCGCGAAAGCTGGAGCTGTCGGCGCGGTCGCGGCGGGTTTCCGGCAGCGCCAGCGCGATGAAGATCGTGGTGATCAGCGACGCCGCGGTGATGAGATAGAGGATCGCGCGCCAGCCGAAGGCGGTCTCCAGCAGGCCGCCGGTCAGCGGGCTCACCATCTGCGCGATCATCAATGCGGCGACGACGAGGCTGATCATGGCGCCGACCCGCTCGCGCGGATAGAGATCGCGGATGATGGCACGGCTGATCACCATGCCGCTGGCGCCGCCGAGCGCCTGGAAGAAGCGCGCCGCAATCAGTTGCGGCAGGGTTTCGGCGAACACCGAGCCGACGCCGGCCACGACCATCAGTCCGAGGCCCGCGAGCAGCACCGGCCGGCGGCCGAACCTGTCGGACAGCGGCCCCATGATCAGCTGTGAAAGCGCGATGCCGACCATGTAGAGCGACACCGTCATCTGCGCGATAGAGATGTCGCGGCCGAATGTGGTCGCCAGCACCGGCAGCGCCGGCACCAGCATGTAGAGCGAGATCGGCGCCACGCCCGTCATCACGACGAGCATCAGCAGCATGACCTTCGATGTCGCGATGTTGTCTTTGGCCGCGCCGGGCGGCTTGCCCATCACGCCGTGCATTCAGGTCCGATCCAGCATTGTGGAAAGACTGTAGCGTGCCCGTCCGCGCGGAATACGGGCGTTTCGACATACGCCCATGCGATTTCAGGAGACGCGGTGACGATGTTTCGTCTCGCGCAATAAACCCAATGTCGTCAGCTGCGAATTCCGCGGTCGTCCTCCGCGAAAGCAGGGGACCCAGTATTCCAGAGGCAGGCGTATTTGAATTGATAGGCCGCGGCGTACTGGATCCTCCGCTTTCGCGGGGGATGACACAGAGCATTGGGGGGACGACGTCGAGCGTGCGGATGCCTGGGCGCGCCGCTACTTCAGCGCCGCCGTTGCCTCGTCCAGCCACAGCTTGGTGGCGTTGTCGTCGAGATGCGGCCGCACCACATGCGCGACGCGGGCGTGGTAGTCGTTGAGCCAGCTTAACTCGTCCGGGCTCAGCATGCTGACCTCGATCAGGCGGCGATCGATCGGCGCCAGCGTCAGCGTCTCGAATGCATTGATCGGCTTCTCGGCGCCGGCAATGTCGGTGCCGATCACGAGCTCGAGGTTCTCGATCCTTATGCCGTAGGCGTCGGTCTTGTAGTAGCCGGGCTCGTTGGACAGGATCATGCCGCGCCTCAGCGGCGTGGTGCCGAGCTTGGAAATCCGCGCCGGCCCTTCATGGACGCTGAGATAGCTGCCGACGCCGTGACCGGTGCCGTGCTCGAAATCGATCCCGGCCTGCCAGAGATATTGCCGCGCCAGCGTGTCGAGCTGCGCGCCGGTGGTGCCGTCGGGGAAGATCGCGCGGGCGATCGCGATATGGCCGCGCAGCACGCGGGTGAAGCGGTCGCGCATCTCGTCGGTCGGCTTGCCGATCGCGATGGTGCGGGTGACGTCGGTGGTGCCGTCCTCATATTGTGCGCCGGAATCGATCAGCAGGAGATCGCCGGGCTCGATGCGGCGGTTGCTTTTGCGCGTCACGCGGTAGTGCACGATGGCGCCGTTCGGCCCGGTGCCGGCGATGGTCGGGAAGGAGACGTCCTTCAGCGCGCCGGTCTGGCGGCGGAACGTCTCCAGCGCCTCGACGGTGTCGATCTCGGTGAGGCTGCCGGAGGGCGCCTCGCGATCGATCCAGGCGAGGAAACGCACCAGCGCCACCGCGTCGCGCTGATGCGCCGTGCGCGTGCCCTCGATCTCGGTGATGTTCTTGACCGCCTTCAAGAGGCTGACCGGATCGCTGCCGCGCACCGGCTTGCCGCCGGCACCCGCGATCAGGCGGCTCAGGGCGTCGGCTGCGGTCGCGCTGTCGAGCGCGATCGAGGCGCCGCGCTTGGCGAGCTCGGTGAGTTTTGCCGCCAGCGCCGCGGGCTGCTCGACATCGGCCGATTGCTCGAGATGGTCGCGTGTCGAGTTGGACAGCTTGCGCTGATCGATGAACACCAGCGGCCGGCCTTCCTTCGGTACCAGCGCATAGGACAGCGGCAGCGGCGTATGCGAGACGTCGGCGCCGCGGATGTTGAAGGTCCAGGCGACCGCGTGGCTGTCGGACAGCACCAGCGCGTCGACGCCGAGCTTGTTGATCTCGAGGCGGATGCGCTTGAGCTTCTCGGCTTCGATCTCCCCGGAAAACTGCGCGCCGTGGATCGTGACCGGACCGAGCGGCGGTGCCGGCCGCTCGTGCCAGATCGCATCGAGCGGATTGCTGTCGACGGCGACCAGTTCCGCGCCGGCCTTGGCGCAGGCCGCTGCCAGTCGTTCGGCTGCCGCAGAAGTGTGCAGCCAGGGGTCAAATCCTAGGCGGTCGCCGGCCGCCAGATGCCGGGTCAGCCAGTGCTCCGGCGGTGGATCGACCAGCGGCTCGACCTGCCAGGCCTTGCGGTCGACCTGCTTGCCGGCCTGCAGCGTGTAGCGGCCGTCGACAAACAGGGCGGCCTCCTTGCTCAGCACGATCGCGAGCCCGGCCGATCCAGTGAAGCCGGTCAGCCAGGCGAGCCGCTCCTCGGAGGCTGCGACATATTCATTCTGCTGCTGGTCTGCGCGCGGAACCACGAATCCGGTCAGCTTGCGCCGCGCCAGCTCCTCGCGCAGCGCGCTCAAGCGGGCAGTCAGCGCCACGCCGCCTTCGGGCTCTTCGAACGTCTGGAAATGGGCTTCGAACATCGCCGTCGCACTCTCTTCGGATGAAGCATGACCTTCGCGCGAGCGCGGTCAAGCATGACCATATTTTTGGCATAACTTATGCTTGAATATGGCATAGTGGAATTGGCCGGACGATGTCCACTGCACGTCAACGGTCAAGCGTACGGGGAGTGTCCAGGAGTGTCTCAACTCAACGGTGAGGAGATGCACGATGCCTGCATTCACGTTTGAGAAGATCTCGCCGCCGGTCCGCCGCGGCCCGATCGCGCCGGTCGAACAGAAGCAGCGCGGCGTCATCGTCCAGATGCTGGACCGCCTTGTCGAGGCGCGCGCCAAGCGTGCGGCCGGTCAGGGCAAGGTCGAGACCAACCGTAGCGATTCGCCAGCGCCCGAATAAACAACCCGCGGATCGCGGCTACCGTTCCAGGTCGGACGCCTTCGCCAAGGTCACATTGACGACCTTGCCGTCCTCGAGCTCGCGCACGATCCGCTCATCGGGGCCGACGATGCCGAGATCGAATTCGCGCTCGGGCGTCACCAGCGTCATGCGCTGGCCGGCGATCACGACGACGGTCATGTCGAGCGTCTCGCCGGAGATCGCCCATTCCCTGAGCTCGTTGCAAAACGGCTCTTTGCGCCAGGCGTCGGGGAAGCCCGGATCGCATCTGACCTCAAGACCATCTTCCGACGTGGTCAGGACGAGCTTCGACCTGGAAGGCTTCCAGTGCTCCTCCAGCAGCTCGTTCGCCAGCCAGACGCAGCTGAACGAGCGGCATTCCGCCGGCCGGCCCGGATAGGTCCGGCAGCCGCGCCCCGGCTTGCAATGCGGGCACCACGTGTTGGCGGGCTTGGCCAGTTCCTCGATCGCCATCACCTTGCAGCAGAGCGTGCAGTCGCCGCACTGTCTGCCGGTCGCGGTCACTTCACGGAGCGCAGCAGCAGGCTGCTCCAACCCTCGATCTTCAGATGCCGCAGCGGCACCAGCCCGCGGGCGCGGTAGGCGGCGATGACCGCCGGCGCCTGATGCGTCAGCAGGCCGGAGAGAATGACCTGCGCCGACGAGGCGAGGTGGCGCGCCATCGGGCCGGCCAGCTGCCGCAGCGGATTGGCGAGGATGTTCGCGAGCACCAGGTCGAACGGACCGTCCTCGGCGAAGCGCGGAGCGGCAAAGCCGGTGGCGGGAATCACGTCCACCAGATCGCCTGTGCCGTTCAGCCGGGCATTCTCCTCGGCGACCCTGACCGACGGCGGGTCGATGTCGCTTGCCAGCACCTTGCCGTGCAGCGCCTTGGCGGCGGCGATCGCCAGCACGCCGGTCCCGGTACCGAGATCCAGCACGCGGCGGGGCTGATACGCCTTCAGCACGTGGTCGAGCAGCAGCAGGCAGCCGCGGGTGGTGCCGTGATGGCCGGTGCCGAAGGCCAGCGCCGCCTCGATCTCGATCCCGAGCTTGTTGGGGGGTATCCGGTGCCGGTCATGCTGGCCGTGGACGATAAAGCGGCCGGCGGCGACCGGGACAAGATCCTCCAGGCTGGCCTTGACCCAGTCCTTGGCCTTCACGGTATCAAAGACTAAAGTAGATGCGACATCCTGCCGCACCACTTGGCCGACCAGCTCGCGCAGTAAATTTTGGTCCGGCGGCTCGGCAAAATGGACGGTGACGTCCCAGCGGCCATCCGGCCGCTCGAAGGCCGCAAACGCCGCCTGATCCTCGAAAAACAGCTCGGAAAGCGCGTCTACCACGCGCTTTGCGGTCGATTCATCTGGAAGGGTGACGCTGGCGCGGTGTGTGGACGGGGTCATCGGAGGCCGGTAGCGCGGTTTTTGTTAAAATTTCAAGCCGGATTCAATCGAATATCGCGAGAATTGAGAGGTTCCCGGTTCAGACAACCTTAGATGTTGCCGTACTACTACGGTGGCGGAACTGGGAACACCCTTCGTTCCAAGGCATCACAACCAAGGGCAGGGCTGCAATGAAGGCTTTTATCGTTAAGTTTTTGCGGAATGAATCCGGCGCGACCGCCATCGAATACGGACTGATCGCAACCGGTATCGCCATCGCCATCATCGCTGCGGTGAATGGCGTCGGCACGGCACTGAGCGGGACCTTCAACTCGATCAGCGGCTCGCTGAAGTAATTTCTCGAACGGCGTTCTCAGGGAAGCACCGGGCGACATGTCGCCCGGTGTTTTCTTTTTGACCGATTGTCCACAGAGCCACACGCAGCTTGTCGACAAGACATCAACTGCGTTCTCCCGGGATTGTCAGCGTCGATCGCACAGCCGGTCCACAGCGACGTCCACCGGTTATCCCGTCTTGAGACAAGGCCGCTATCCACCGCAGGCCCACAGCTTCTCAACACGCCTGTCCACAGCTTGTCCCGCGGCCCGCGGTGTGTCGTCTACGAGAACAGCGCGCGATGGTCGGCCAGGATAGCCCGCGCGGCATTGTGGCCGGGGGCGCCGGTGACGCCGCCGCCGGGATGGGCGCCGGAACCGCAATGGTAGAGACCCTTCAGAGGTCCGCGATAGTCGGCATGGCCGAGCATCGGCCGTGCCGAGAACAATTGGTTCAATGTCAGCGCGCCGTGAAAGATGTCGCCGCCGAGCAGGCCGAATTGCCGCTCGAGGTCGAGAGGCGACAGGATCTGGCGGCCGATCACGCTGCCTGCGAACCGGGGCGCGTAGTGGTCGACGGTTGCGATCATCAGATCGGCGACCTCCTCGCGATGATCGTCCCACGATCTGCCGTCGGGCAGTTGCGGCGCGACGTGCTGGCAGAACAGGCTCGCGACATGCTGGCCCGGCGGGCTCAGGCTGTCGTCGAGCGTCGAGGGGATCAGCACCTCGACGACCGGAGCGCGGCTCCAGCCGAATTCGCGCGCGTCGTGCCAGGCGCGATCCATGTAGCCGAGGCTCGGAGCGATGATGATCCCCGCCGTGAGGTGATCCCCTAGGCCGGGCAGCGCGGTGAACGAGGGCAGGGCACTTAGCGCCACATTCATCCTGAACGTGCCGGACCCGTTCCGCCATCGTGAGATGCGCGCGCGAAACTCGGGCGCCAATGCGCCTTCCGGCACCAGGCGTGTGTACAGCAGCTTCGGATTGACGTTCGAGACGACGTATTTGGCGCGCACGGTCCTGTCATTGTCGAGGACGACGCCGACGGCGCGCTGCTTCTCGACGATCACCTCGCTGACGGCAGCATCGGTTTCGATCTCGACGCCATGGCTGCGCGCGGCACGCGCCATCGCCTGGGTGATCGCACCCATGCCGCCGATCGCGTGGCCCCAGACGCCTTTCTTGCCGTTCACCTCGCCGAACGCATGATGCAGCATCACATAGGCCGAGCCCGCCGCGTAGGGGCTGGCATAATTGCCGACGATGGCATCGAAGCCGAATAGCGCCTTGACGAGGTCGTTTTCGAAACGCTCATCGAGCATCTCGCCGGCCGATCGCGTGAACAGGTCGAGCAGATTGCGCTGCTGTTCCAGCGACAGCCGGCGCAGGATGTTGGCGGTGCCGAGCGCGTTGAAGGCCTCGCTGATCGCGCTGATGCCAAAGCCCTCGACGAGGTTCGGCGGTGCGCGCAGCACGAATTGCCGCAGCACGTCGGCGATGGCTTCGAGTTCCCCTGAGAACACGCCGATTGCGGCGGCGTCCTTGCGGCTGAGCTTTGCGACCGACTCCCGGGTTCGGCCTTCGCCGGTCAAAAGATAGCTGCCGTCGGGCGCGGGGAGGAAGTTCTGCGCGCGCCGCTCGACGATCCTGAGGCCGTGATCGGCAAGTTTCAGGTCAGACACGATCTGCGGATTGAGCAGGCTCACCGTGTAGGCGGCGACCGAATTGCGGAAGCCCGGGTAAAATTCTTCGGTGACCGCAGCGCCGCCGACCACCTTGCGGCGTTCCACGACCTTCACGCGCAGCCCGGCCATCGCGAGATAGGCCGCGCAGGTGAGGCCGTTGTGCCCCGCACCGATGATAACGACGTCTGTTTCGTTCATGTCCGCTTCAAGAAGCAGTGATTAGAGCATGTGCTGTGGCGCCGCAGCGCCGCGTCGTCAAGTCCGCGTGACCGCCGTTTCTTGTCCGTGATAGTGCCGTATGCTCAACTGAAATCCTCCGGTGGGGTGCCACCGGACTGTCCGCCTCCGGCGCCCGCCGGGTCCATGCCGGAGCTTTCATGACGTCTGAGCCGACCGCCTCGCGCAACCGGCTGGTGCTGGTTGTCTACACCGCCGCGATCTTCGTCAGTGCCCTGTTGCTGTTCTCGGTGCAGCCGCTGTTCACCAAGATGGTGCTGCCGCGGCTCGGCGGCTCGCCGGCGGTGTGGTCGGTGGCGATGGTGTTCTTCCAGTCGCTGCTGCTCGGCGGCTACGCCTATGCGCATCTCTTGATGAAGCTGAACGGCCGTATTGCGCCGGTCGTGGTGCATCTGGTGCTGCTCGTCGTCGCGTTGCTGACCTTGCCGCTGGCGGTCAGGAGCGGCTGGGGCGAGCCGCCGACGTCCGGCTATGCGGTCTGGCTGCTCGGCCTGTTCGCGGTTTCGATCGGCCTGCCGTTCTTCGCGCTCGCCGCCAACAATCCGCTGCTGCAGGCCTGGTTCGTGCGCACCGGACATCCCAATGGTCCCGATCCGTATTTCCTCTACGCATCCTCGAACATCGGCAGCTTCCTCGCGCTATTGTCCTATCCGGTGCTGCTCGAGCCGATGTTCACGTTGCGCATCCAAAATCTGATCTGGACCGGTGGTTATGGTCTGCTGATTATTCTGATCGCAAGTTGCGGCGTGCTGCTGTTGCGGTCGCCGGCCAATGCCGCCGCGCTCGACATGCAGGTCGATGACGCCAATGCGCCGGCGCCGTCCTGGCCGCTGCGGGCGCGCTGGATCTTCCTCGCCGCGGTGCCGTCCGGCCTCTTGATCGCGGTGACGGCGCATATCTCGACCGACGTCGCCGCCGCGCCCCTGCTGTGGGTGCTGCCGCTGTCGCTGTATCTCTTGACCTGGGTGCTGGTGTTCCAGTCGCGGCCGCTATTGCCGCACAAATGGATGCTGCGGGCGCAGCCGCTGGCGATTGCCGGCGTCGTGATCCTGCTTGCGGTCGGCGGCGAGCAGAACCTGCTGCTCACGCTCGGCGGCCATCAGCTCTGCTTCTTCATCATCGCGATGGCCTGTCATGGCGAGCTCGCGCGCACCCGCCCAGCGGCGAAATATCTCACCGGCTTCTACGTCGCGCTGTCGTTCGGCGGCATGGTCGGCGGCCTGTTCGCGGGGCTTGTAGCGCCTTTTACTTTCTCGTGGGTCGCCGAATATCCGATCCTGCTGGCGCTCGCGGCGCTATGCCGTCCGCCCGGCGGCGCGGAGCGGCTGCCGCGCTGGAGCGCCTGGTACTGGCCGTTCCTTGCGGTGCTGGCGGTGGCGCTGATCGCGCCGAGCTATTCGGCCGGCGACATCTTCAACTGGTTCGATGTGCACCGGGTCTGGGTGATCGGCGCGGTCGGCGTGCTCTCGGCGCTGCTTGCGCTCGCGCTGAACGCCAATCGCTGGAAGATCTTCGCCACCGTCGTGGTCGCGTTGGTGGTGCTGCGCGCCTATCCATCCGACGACGGCCGCGTCGAAACCGTGCGCAGCTTCTTCGGCGTGCACAAGATCGTGGTGACGCCGAACGGGCAGTATCACGTGCTGATGCACGGCACCACGATCCATGGCGCCGAGAAGTTCAAGAACGATGACGGCACGCCGGTCGCCGGAAAGCCCGAACCGATCAGCTACTATTACAAGGATGGCGGCATCGGGCGGGCGATCACTGCAATCCGCGAGCGCAAGGGCGCGCCGCTGAAAGTGGCGGTGATCGGGCTCGGTTCGGGGACGCTGACCTGCGCGTCGGCCCCCGGCGAGGACTGGCGCTTCTTCGAGATCGACCAATCGATGGTCGATACCGCGCGCGATCCGAAATACTTCACCTACATCCAGAACTGCGAGCCGAACCTCAAGCCCGTCATCGGCGACGCGCGGCTGACCTTCGCCAAGGAGCCGGACGGCCTCTACGATCTGATCATCGTCGACGCCTATTCGTCGGACGCGATCCCGATCCATCTCGCGACCGAGGAGGCGATGGCGATCTACAAGGAGAAGCTGGCGCCGCAGGGCGCGGTCGTGATGCACGTCTCCAACCGTCACCTCGAGCTTGCCAGCGTCGTGGTCGGCATTGCGGACGCCAACGACATGAAGAGCTGGGTCTACAGTGAGGATTCCGGCCGCGACAACGAGTACATCTTCTCGACCTCGGTCGTGGTCTCCGCGCGCGAGGAGGAAGACGTCGGCAAGCTCGCATCGTCGGACGTCTGGACCGAGACCGAAGCCGACGAGAAGCAGCGGGTCTGGACCGACGACTATTCGAACGTGCTGGGTGCAGTGTACCGGCGCCTGCGCGACGGCGAGCAGTAGGACCTGCTAGCCGAGCCAATCGCGGCGGCTTCCGCGCGATAATTCTCTAGCGATCGGCTACCAGCAGTCTGGCGAACTGGGGCTTGACGATCGCGGCAAACATTCCGGGATCGTCGAAAGCCCTCGCCGAGAGCATTGCCCCATGAACCGATGCCATCAGCATCTGGGCCTCCTCGTGCGGCCGCTGGTCCAGCCGGAACAGATGCTGTTCCGCGCCGGCCTGCAGCACCGAGGTGAGCCATCCCGCAAGATGATGGAAATGGGCGCGGACGCGCGATGCGACCTCGTCCGGCAGCATCGGCATCTCGCCGGCAAGCATCGCGCAGACGCAGAACGGCAGCGAGGCATCGCCGATGCACGCCTGCCAGAAGTTCACGTAAGCCTGCAGTTGGTCGGCCGGGCTTGCGAATTGCTCCCGAAGCGACTTCAGGCCCAGCTCGGTCTGCTGCCGGTAGCGATCCACCAGCGCCGAGACCAGCTCGGCCTTGGTCGGGAAGTGATGGTGGATGCTCGCCTTCCGGATGCCGATGGCATCCGAGATGTCGGCATAGCTAAAGCCGTTATAGCCCCCCGCGACGATGAGGGGCTGCGCGACGTCGAGAATTTTTTCAGAAGTCGAAGTCATCACGTTCACGTCATGCCTACCTTCCAGTAGGTAAATTACAAAGATAGATCAAGGCCTTCCTCATCCACACAGGGCGTCCAAGCGCCAGATTGACTGGAATCCATCAACTACCTACTAGTAGGAAGACAACAAGGAGCCCTGTCAATGCAAAGCCACCTTTCGACCCAATCCACCTGGCTGCGATCCTATTATCTCGGGCGCGCCATCTTCTCGGTCGCCTGGGTCGCCGCCGCCGTTCTGTTTAGCGGCCAAGCCGGCCCTGCCGCGGTTCTGCTCGTGATCTACCCGGCGTGGGACGGCATCGCCAATCTGGCTGATGCCCGGGTCAATGGCGGCCTGAAGGCCAACCCATCCCAGGCCCTGAATGTCGCGGTCAGCGCGATCACGATGCTCGCCGTTATCGTGGCGCTCAGCCACAGCAGCTATGCCGTCCTGGCCGTGTTCGGGGTTTGGGCGATCCTCGCGGGCGTGCTGCAATTGTACACCGGCGTCAAGCGCTGGCGTCATTTTGGCGCGCAATGGGCGATGATCCTGAGTGGCGCACAGTCGGCACTCGCCGGCGGCTACATGATCAGCCAGTCCATCGGCACCGTTGCGCCGACCATTCTCGACGTCGCTCCCTATGCGGGCTTCGGCGCGTTCTATTTCCTGCTTTCCGCAATCTGGCTCGTTGCCGCCGGCTATCGCCACGCGCGCGCATAGAGTCAAAGCAAAAAGCTGGAGCTCCGTTCGATTCAATCGGAACGGAGAACTGTCCGGCAGCACCGGAGAGCGCGAACTCGCCTTTAGCGCGACGCGACTATTTGTTCTCTGGCGGCGCCGCACTCGCGGAGGCGGGCGTCGAGGCGGCGAGCAGCGGCATCGTCGGCGTGCTCTCGCCGGCATCCTCGTCGAGGAATCGCTCCACGCCGGCCTGGATCGACGACTTCGCGCTGTCCGGGCCGCGGTCGCTGAGATCGTTGTGCTGGAATTCGGTTCTGACCACCTTGATGCCGAGTCTCGCACAGGTCTCGTCGTCGGGCACGACGCCCGGATCGGCCTTGAACACCGGATCCCTGGAGCGGAACGAGAGGATCTTTATCCTGCCGTCGGTGATGAAGGGGACGCGCAGATTGTCCAGCGTGACGACCTTCTTGACCAGGTCGGGGTGCTGCTTGGCGAAGAACATCGAGATGTCGCCGCCGTTGGAATGGCCGATCAACGTCAGCTGGCGATAGTTTGCGTTCGGGTAGAGCTTCTTCAGCTCGTCGATCGCATACATGATGTTGAAGACGCCGCGATTGTACTGCATGCGGCGGCCGACATATTCCTCGCCGACCTTGGTAACCATCGGCGCGTCGGTGTCGAGATCATGCTGAATGCTGATCACGAGGTATCCGCGCGACGCGAACAAATTGGTGAGGAACGAGTACTCGGTGTTCTTGACGGTGTTGCCGTGGCTCAGGATCGCGACCGGCAGCTCGATCATCTCGGCCATTGCCTGCATTTGCCGGTCGCGGCGCACCGCGACCTCGACCGTGACGTCGCGGTCGTCGCGCAGAACGTCGTGGAACGTCAGCGTCGTGTGACGGATGGCCCATCTGTCCGTCGTGAAATAAGCGGCCATCGCCACGATGCACAGGCAAAGGACAATGATGCCCCGTTTCATGTCGACCTCTGATCTAGCCTACGTGACCCGCGCTTCTCGCCCTGATTTCATCGGGCATGCCGCATGAATCGGCCTCCAGGGGCCAGGCGGGCGCTTGTGCCGCCGAATATCGGGCTAGTTTTACAATCAGATGACGACGCGACGACGGGCCACGGCGCACGATGACGGGCGCCCTTTGCGAAGGTCACAAGCGGGTGAGGGGAGCGTGAACTGACGGCGCCCTGCCTGCGGCGCCGTCACGGATCAAGAGCGTGCGGCAGATTTCTTTTGACGCGTTTTCTTCACGCGAACCGGCGCCTACTTCGCTCGAAAACGCTCTAATCCTGATAGGTGTTGCCGTAGAAGCCGCGCGGCTGATAGGCGGGGCGCGGCTGGTAGTAGCCCTGCGGCGCCGGTGCGTAGCCCTGATTGCCGTAGTACTGCTGCTGCTGGCCATAGGCCTGCGCATCGTAGACGCGGCGGCTTGACGGCGGTGCAGGATAGCGGCGATCGGTCGAGCTGCCGTCGGCCGGATAGATGTAGCCATCATCGGTGCGGGCCTGCGCCGGATAGTCTCGCGGCTGCGGCGTCAGCACGACCGGATCGCCGGCGGCGGCGGTGCCGTACTGCTCGTCATATTGCTGCGGCGCGCGGCGGGCGACGGCGGTGCCATTGCGCCCACGCGGATTGCGCGCCAGCGCGACCTGCGACGAGCCGGTCAGCGTCACGGTGGTGTTGAGCACGCCTTCCTTCTGGACCAGCGAGTAAAGCGTGGTTGCGTTGTCGCGCGACAGCCGCACGCAGCCATGCGAGGCCGGCGAGCCGAGGCGGCTCACCGAGTCGGTGCCGTGAATCGCGTGCCCGATCTTGGTGAAGAAAATCGAGTGCGGCATCGGCGCGTCGTCGAATTCCTTGGAGTAGTGATCCTCTTCCATGCGGAAGGCGCGGAAGCTGCCGTTCGGCGTTTCGCGCGACGGGATGCCGGTCGAGACCGGCCAGTGATAGCGCGCGACGCCGTCGACCGCGACGGTCATCTGCTGGTTGTCCTTGTCGATGGTGATATCGACTTTGGCCTGTGCGGCACCGGCGGTGAAGAGCATCACGGACGTGAACGCAATGAGGAACGAACGCATTTTACCTTTGGCCTCCAGGCCTGCTCGCGAAGCCGCGGCTCTCCGTCCCCGGCAATCAATATGCACGGAATCCGAACTTGGTTCCAGTGGCGGGCCAAGGCCGTGATCAATCGCCATGGTTAATCCCGTGCGCGGCGCAAACAAGGCCGAAGCCGGGCCTGCCTGTCACGGCGGGCTGACTTTTTCGCGAGCAGGCCGCGACCACGGCCCGATTGGTCTCCGACACGCAACCATTTGGCCGCATGGGCGTTTAACAATCCCGCCCGGCGGCGCGTTCGCGCCGCGCATCAAGGAATCCAGATGAACAACACCAAGGTGAAGACCGCGGCCGTCGTCCCAGCCGGCCTCTCCGCGCGGCTCCTGCTTGCGGCCGCAGCCCTCGCTTTGACGCTGGTCGCAGTCCCCCATGCAGGCCATGCCCAGGGCATCGTCCGCGGCGCTCATGAGGGCGCCTATGAGGGCAACCGGGTTGCCGGCCCGGTGGGCGGCGTGGTTGGCGGCGCCGTCGGCGCCGGTGTCGGTGGCGCCATGGGCGCGGTCAAGGGCGTGTTCGGCATCCCGGATCGCGGTTACCGCCGTGGCCACCGCTGCCGCGGCTATTACCGCCACGGTCATTTCCACTGCTATTGATCGTTGAAGAACCTGTAGCCCGGATGGAGCCAACGGGTCGCGCGAACGCGCGCCCGATGACAGGCTCCGCGAAATCCGGGTTCTGCAGGCTTGGCGATAAGGTCCCGGATTGCGCTTCGCTCCATCCTTGCTACGGGCGAGCGTCATTCCGGGGCATGCGAAGCATGAACCCGGAATCTTCGAAGTGACGGCGCGAGATTCCCCGATGCGCAATTGCGCATCTGAGGTTCGCGCTAAGGCGCGCCCCGGAATGACTTGCTTTCGCAAATCAGTTCTTCAGCCGGTAGCCGGTTCTGAAGATCCACGCCACGATGGCCATGCAGGCGACCAGGAAGCCCACGGTCATGCCGAGACTCAGCGGCACGCTGACATCGGCGATCTCGTAGAAGCTCCAGCGGAAGCCGGAGATCAGATAGACCACGGGATTGAGCAGCGTAATGGTGCGCCAGCCCGACGGCAGCATGTTCACCGAATAGAAGCTGCCGCCGAGGAAGGTCAGCGGTGTCACCACCAGCATCGGGATCATCTGCAGCTTCTCGAAGCCGTCGGCCCAGATGCCGATGATGAAGCCGAACAGGCTGAAGGTGACCGCCGTCAGCACCAGGAAGGTCAGCATCCACACCGGATGCTGGATATGCAAGGGGACGAAAAGCCCGGCCGTCGCCAGGATGATCAGGCCGAGGATGATCGACTTGGTGGCGGCGGCGCCGACATAGCCGATGACGATCTCGAAATAGGAGATCGGCGCCGACAGGATCTCGTAGATCGTGCCGACGAATTTCGGGAAGTAGATGCCGAACGAGGCGTTGGAGATGCTCTGGGTCAGCACCGACAGCATCACGAGCCCCGGCACGATGAAGGTGCCGTAGCTGACGCCCTCGACCTCGGTGATGCGCGAGCCGATCGCGGCGCCGAACACCACAAAGTACAGCGAGGTCGACACCACCGGCGAGACGATGCTCTGCAGCAGCGTGCGCCAGGTGCGCGCCATTTCGAACAGGTAGATGGCCCGGATTGCGCGGTAGTTCATGGCGCCCTCACGAGGCTGACGAAGATGTCTTCGAGGGAGCTTTGTTTGGTATCGAGGTCCGAGATGCGGATGCCGGCATTGCGGAGATCGTTGAGCAGGCTGGTGATGCCGGTGCGGTCGCCTTTGGTATCGTAGTCGTAGGTCACGGTGCGGCCGTCGTCGGACAATTCGAGATTGTAGGCAGACAGAACATCGGGAATGGCCTCGAGCTTGTTCTGCAACTGCAGGGTCAGCTCCTTCTTGCCGAGCTTCTGCATCAAGGTCGCCTTGTCCTCGATCAGGATGATCTCGCCCTTGTTGATGACGCCGATGCGGTCGGCCATCTCCTCGGCTTCCTCGATGTAGTGCGTGGTCAGGATAATGGTGACGCCGGAAGCCTGCAGCGTGCGGACCACCTCCCACATGCCCTTGCGCAATTCGACGTCGACGCCGGCGGTCGGCTCGTCGAGGAACAGGATCTGCGGCTCGTGCGACAGCGCCTTGGCGATCATCACGCGGCGCTTCATGCCCCCGGACAGCGTGATGATCTTGTCGTCCTTCTTGTCCCACAGCGACAGGTCGCGCAGCACCTTCTCGATATGGGCGGGGTTCTTCGGCTTGCCGAACAGGCCGCGGCTGAAGCTGACGGTCGCCCACACCGACTCGAACGCGTCGGTGTGCAGTTCCTGCGGAACCAGCCCGATCATCGACCGCGCCGCGCGATAGTCGGCGATGATGTCGTGCCCGCCGATCGTGATGCGGCCCTCGCTCGGATTGGCGATGCCGCAGATGATGCTGATCAGCGTGGTCTTGCCGGCGCCGTTCGGCCCGAGCAGCGCGAAGATCTCGCCTTTGACGATATCGAGATTGATGCCCTTCAGCGCCTTGAAGCCGGAGCCATAGGTTTTCGAAAGATTGGATACGGAGATGATCGGCGACATGGAGAGTCGGTGAGCGTGAGGGAGGGGGCGCGCGCGGATTGGGGCCCGGGCAGGCGCGTGATGCGGGTTCAGCCCAGATAGGAACGCACGGTCCGTTCTGCAATCGGTCGGCGAGGGAGAAATTTATTCTGCAGCGTGCACCGCTCCCGCTTGCGGGCAGGGCCATTGCATACGGCGCTTGCGGCCTCTGCAACTCACGTGTCCACGTATCGAGGCCGGGCTCGAACGAGGCTGATAGCCTGCCGCCTCAGGGGCGCACTACCAAAATATCGAAAACAACCCCATGCAAAGGAGCCGGCGGCCGGCGGCGCATATTGCAACTTGACCCGTCGGGCAAATCAGCGGTTCTATTATTCCGAAATCGTGGAGGCGCCGCTCGCCCCGGGGACATCGTATACGGGCGGGAGGGGACGCAGTTCCGACGCCCCGATATTCAATCCAATCAGTGCTTCTTGGCTGATTTCGCCGGCTTCTTGGCGGCGGCCGTCGGGGCAGGGTGCGCGGGCGGCGCGCTGTCGGCGACCTTCGCGACCAGCATGATCTGCACCTGGTTGTTGACCGGCGCGTTGGGTTTGGTCGGGTCGAGCAACTGCTCCTCGCCGAGCCCGACCGACTGCAAGCGCTTCGCGGTGATCTTGAAGGTGTTGACCAGGATGTCGCGGATCGCGTCGGCGCGCCGCTGGCTCAGCAGCACATTGTTCTCGCGTCGTCCGGTCGATTCGATGTGGCCGACGATCAGGAAGGTGTAGGGCAGCAGCGAGGAGTGCGTCAGCGCATCGGCGATCCGCCCGACCGTCTGATACGACTCCGGCAGCACGATCGGCGTGTCGACGTCGAACGCGATGTCGACGTTGAACGTCGGCAGCTTGGTCAGGTCGGGAGCGATCGGCGGCCGCTTCGAGGGCGGTGGCTCGTTCTTCGATCGCGACTTCGATCGTTCGGCCACCTGCTGGCGCAGCGCAGGGACATCGACCTCGGCATCTGTCTCAAAATGATTGAGCTTGGCGATGACGTCGTCGCGTGTGATGGCGGTCTGCGCCGGCGCTGGCGCAATCGACATCGCCAGCAAAGCCAGCGTGCCCAGCAGGGCCAAAAGGCCAGGATCGCGCAAGCCTCGCCTCGACAGCCGCATCATTGATACCCCGCGTCATTGATCGCCTGGGTGCAATTGCGGCTGAGGCCCTTGGCGCTGACGAGGCAGGGCACCGACTTGCTGGTCTCCTTGGTCGAGCCGCCGCAGACCTTGACGATCTCGCGGGTGCAGGCATTCGCAACGGTGACGCGCGCCGCGATCCGCTTCTGGATCGCATCGAGGGTGGAGAAGTAGCTCTCCTTGCACTGCGGCGAGATCACGTCGCGGTTGCGCGACAGGCATTCCTTGAGGCGGTTGGAGTCGAGATTGACGCCGCGGCAGTTCGCGGTGATGTCTGCGCCGCAGGCCTTGGCGAGCTGGGCTGCCGAATCGCCAAAGCTCATCGTCTCCGCGACCGCCAGCGACGGCGCGGTGAGCGCGATGACAAAAAGGAAAAACCTCCCCCGGACCATGGATCCATCTCAACCCATGAAATCAACTGGGGTCAAGGGCTACCAACAGAGAAGACCGCCAAAGAAGGTCGCCAAAGAAAGGTCGCTATGTCACACCCGTTGCACAAAGCTGTCGACCACCTTCTTCTCGCCGGCCTTTTCGAAGGCGATGGTCAGCTTGTTGCCGTCGATCTTGACCACATGGCCGTAGCCGAATTTCTGGTGAAATACCCGGTCGTCCAGCGAAAAATCCGACGTTGTGCCGGTGGACTTCGCCACCAGCTCGCCCTCGATCACGACAGGGCCGCGCTTGGTGCGACTGAAGCTTTCGGAGGAAAAGGAGGATTGCCGCTCCTCGAAGCCGCTGCCGCTACGGCCCCCGCCGCCGCGGTTGCGGTTGGCCTGGGCGCGCTGCCAGCCCGGGGTCGAATAGCTCGAGCCGAATGATTCGAGGTTGTCGAAGCGCGAGGCGCCATAGCCGCCGCTGCCGCCCCAGCCCGATCCGCCCTTGGATTCGGTGATTTCGACATTGTGCGCCGGCAGCTCGTCGAGGAAGCGCGAGGGGATCGTGGTCGACCAGGTGCCATGGATGCGGCGGTTGGTGGCGAAATAGATCTTGGCGCGGCGGCGCGCCCGGGTCAGCCCGACATGGGCGAGGCGGCGCTCCTCCTCGAGCCCGGCGCGGCCCTGTTCGTCCAGCGTGCGCTGGCTCGGAAACAGGCCTTCCTCCCAGCCCGGCAGGAACACGTTGTCGAATTCCAAGCCCTTGGCCGAATGCAGCGTCATCAGCGACACCGCCTCGTCGCCGGCCTCGCCGTCGCGGTCCATCACCAGCGAGATATGTTCGAGAAATCCTTGCAGGTTCTCGAATTCCTCCATCGAACGCACCAGCTCCTTGAGGTTCTCCAGCCGGCCCGCGGCATCAGCCGAGCGGTCCTTCTGCCACATCTCGGTGTAGCCGCTCTCGTCGAGCACGATCTCGGCGAGCTCGGTGTGCGAGGTGACCTCGCGCTGGGCGCGCCAGCGGTCGAACTGCATGACGAGATCGCGCAAGGAGCTGCGCGCCTTCGGCTTCAGCTCGTCGGTCTCAACCACGGCGCGCGCCGCCTCGAACAGCGGAATGCGGCGCTTGCGGGCATGGTCGTGCAGCAGCTGCACGGTGGCGTCGCCGAGCCCCCGCTTGGGCACGTTGACGATGCGCTCGAAGGCGAGATCGTCGGCGGGTGAATTGATGGTGCGCAAGTAGGCCAGCGCATCGCGGATTTCGGCGCGCTCATAGAAGCGCGGCCCGCCGATCACGCGGTAGGGCAGGCCGAGCGTGACGAAGCGGTCCTCGAACTCGCGCATCTGGAACGAGGCGCGCACCAGGATGGCGACGTCGTTGAGGTTTTCGCCCGCGCGCTGCAGTTCCTCGAGCTCCTCGCCGATCGCGCGCGCTTCCTCTTCCGAATCCCAGGAGCCGGTGACGGTGACTTTCTCGCCGTCGACATCCTCGGTGCGCAGCGTCTTGCCGAGCCGGCCTTCATTATGCGCGATCAGATGCGAGGCCGCGGCCAGGATGTGGCCGGTGGAGCGGTAATTGCGCTCGAGGCGGATGACCTTGGCGCCGGGGAAATCGTGCTCGAAGCGCAGGATGTTGTCGACTTCGGCGCCGCGCCAGCCATAGATCGACTGGTCGTCGTCGCCGACGCAGCAGATGTTCTTGAGAACGGTCTGCTCCCTCTCCCCGTCCTTCACGGGGAGAGGGTTGGGGTGAGGGGCTCTATCCTCGAGCTCAGTCCGCGGAGAGTCCCCCTCACCCGGCGCGCCTTGCGCGCCGACCTCTCCCCGCAAGCGGGGCGAGGTAAGCTCGCCCGGGATCACCGCCGAGAGCGGCTGGCCCGGCCGCGACGGTGCCTGCGACAGCAGGCGCAGCCACAGATACTGCGCGACGTTGGTGTCCTGATATTCGTCGACCAGGATGAACTTGAAGCGGCTCTGGTACTGCCGCAGCACGTCTGGATTTTCGCGGAACAGCCTGATGTTCTCGAGCAGCAGGTCGCCGAAATCGGCCGCGTTGAGGATCTTTAACCGCTCCTGATAGGTCGCGTAGATCTTGCCGCCCTTGCCGTTGCCGAACGAGGCGGCTTCGCCCGCCGGCACCTGCGATGGCGACAGGCCGCGATTCTTCCAGCCATCGATCAGGCCGGCCAGCATCCGCGCCGGCCAGCGCTTGTCGTCGATGTTCTCGGCCTGCAGCAATTGCTTCAACAGCCGCACCTGGTCGTCGACGTCGAGCACCGTGAAGTTGGATTTCAGCTGCACCAGCTCGGCATGGATGCGCAGGATGCGGCCGCCGATCGAGTGGAAGGTGCCGAGCCACGGCATGCCCTCGACCGCCTGGCCGAGCATCTGCCCGAGCCGCAGCTTCATCTCGCGCGCCGCCTTGTTGGTGAAGGTCACCGACAGGATCTCGTGCGGCCGCGCGCGGCCCTGGCTCAGGATATGCGCGATGCGCGTGGTCAGCACGCGCGTCTTGCCGGTGCCGGCGCCGGCAAGCACCAGCACGGGGCCGTCGAGCGTCTCGACCGCCTCGCGCTGCTCCGGATTGAGGCCGCTCAGATATTGCGGGCCGGCCGCCGCCCGCGCACGCGCGGCGATCCCGCCAGCCGCCGGCTGGTGCTCGGGAACGCCGTGATGGGGCAATTTGCTCGGCTCGGTCATTGGCGAATCGTCTCGGCCCCACGATGGCACCGCAGGATGGTGAAGGGGAGCCTTCTTAACAGGGATTGAAGGCCATATAGGGCCTGATCGGCCGTTTTGACAGGTTTTATCGCGGCTGGCGGGAACGCTTTTGGCAGCAGCCCGCAGTCAATTGCGGTTCCGGAAATCGGCGAAAATTTCGCGGTTTCATGCTCAGGAACCAGCATTTCCCCGCCGGATTGTTTCAACAGGTGCGGCGCCGGGCAGAGGTTCGCGCCGAGCTACAACAGGGAAAACGAAGCGGAGTTTTGATCATGCTGAGCTGGGTCGTCACGTTCCTGGTCATCGCCCTGATCGCGGGCATTTTGGGCTTTGGCGGCATCGCCGGCGCCTCCGTCGAAATCGCCAAGGCGATCTTCTTCATCGCCGTCATCCTGTTTCTGGTGTCGGCGGTGGTCGGATTGGTACGCGGCCGCACAAGGGTCTAGCGAGGCCGCGAACCGGCGGCCGCTTCGCTTGAAAACGGCAAGTTATTTCGCCGAGGGCATCGCCACGTTGCGGCCGATGCCCTCGGGACGCGATACGCCCACATAGCTGTCCACGATCGCTTGCGCGCGGGCGCGGATATCGGGCGGAAACGGCGCTACCTTGCGCGCCTCCATGTCGATGTGCAGCGTGAGATTTTCCGAGGTCGCGGAGAGCCAGCCTTCGGTGGCATGGCGCAGCTCCTCGAACGTGTGCAGCCGCTTCTCGTCGGCGCCGAGCAGGTAGACCTGGACCTGCACGGGATCGCCGAGATGAATCTCCCGGAGATAGCGGACGTGGCACTCGGCGGTGAAGGTCGAGCAGTGCCGCGCCTTCATGTAGTCGGGCCCGATGCCGAGCTGCAGCCACATCTCGTCGATGGCGCGGTCGAACATCACGGTGTAGTAGGCCATGTTGAGATGGCCGTTGTAGTCGATCCATTGCGGCTCGATCTGCATCACCGAGGATCTGAACGGGGCCGATGGAAGCGGCATCTCGCTGGTGGCAGTCGCTGAAGTCATGATCCGTCCCCGGTTCGTTGGCGTTCGAGCATGAGCTTTTCTGTGACTCCGGCGTCCACTTTTTCAAGTCAGGCTCTCTTGACCCCTTATACAAGCTTTGCCACGGTCGGCTAAAGGTGGGAGGAAATTTGACGTGGCGACAACGATTTCGGGCAATGTGACGCGACCTGATCCGCAGGCCCTGAAGCGCGCGATCGACGCGCTGGCGGCGCGGTTCGGCAACCGGCTCGTCACGTCGCAGGCGGTGCGCGAGCAGCACGCCCATACCACACACATGGCTGCCGACCCAGCCGCCGGACGCCGTCGTGATGGCGCAGGAAACCGCTGACATCCAGGACGTGGTGCGGATTTGCGCCGCCAATCGCGTGCCGGTCATCGCCTTCGGCACCGGAACCTCGCTCGAGGGGCAGGTCAATGCGCCCGCGGGCGGCATCTGCATCGATCTGCGCGACATGAACAAGGTGCTCGAGGTGCATGCCGAGGACCTCGACTGCGTAATCCAGCCCGGCGTGACGCGGAAGGCGCTCAACGAGCATCTGCGCGACCAGGGCCTGTTCTTTCCAATCGATCCCGGCGCCGATGCCTCGCTCGGCGGCATGACCTCGACCCGTGCCTCTGGCACCAACGCGGTGCGCTACGGCACCATGCGCGAGAACGTGCTGGCGCTGAAGGTGGTGCGCGGCGACGGCGAGATCATCACGACAGGCACGCGCGCCAAGAAGTCGTCGGCCGGTTACGACCTGACGCATCTGTTCGTCGGCGCCGAGGGCACGCTCGGGATCATCTCCGAACTGACCATCCGCCTGCGCGGCATTCCCGACACCATCGCGGCGGCGGCCTGTTCGTTCGACACGGTGCGTGGCGCCTGCCAGGCCACGATCCTTGCGATCCAGACCGGCATTCCGGTCGCCCGGATCGAGCTGCTCAATGCCGCGCAGGTGAAAGCCTGCAACAGCTACTCAAAGCTGTCGCTGCCGGAGACGCCGCTGCTGCTGCTGGAATTCCACGGCAGCGAGGTCGAGGTTGCCGAGCAGTCGAAGAATTTCCGCGACATCGCCGCCGAATGCGGCGGCGGCGACTTCACCTGGACCACCAAGCCGGAAGACCGCACCAAGCTGTGGCAGGCCCGGCACGATGCCTACTGGTCCGTCAAGGCGCTGCGCCCCGGCGACAGCATCGGCGTTGTCGCCACCGACGTCTGCGTGCCGATCTCGCGGCTTGCCGACTGCGTCACCGAGACCGAGGAGGATCTGCAGCGGCTCAACCTGCTGTCGCCGATCGTCGGCCATGTCGGCGACGGCAACTTCCACTGCTCGCTGCTCTGCGACGTCAACGACAACGGCGAGATGGCGCGCGGCGAGGAGTTCATGCACCGCCTGGTCGAGCGCGCCCAGGCCATGGGCGGCACCTGCACCGGCGAGCACGGCATCGGGCAGGGCAAGCAGAAGTACTTGCAGGCCGAACTCGGGCCGGAGGCGCTCGACGCGATGCGGGCGCTGAAGCAGGCCCTCGACCCGCAAAACATCTTCAATCCCGGAAAGATCGTCCCGGCCGCTTGAGGCGTCGTCACGCCGCGCAGCGTTCGCGAGCCCGCGCGCGGCGCGTGTCACGCGCGGAACTTTTCTGCCCGCCCGGCGTCTCTCTTGTGTTGCCGCGATATGTGCGGTGCGCGGAGGGAACGCCGTGATCGGACGGGCAATCGGAATTGCGGTCGTGGTGCTTGCGATGGCGCTGTCGGGCGATGCGATCGCCCGAGGCGGCGGCGGGCACGGTGGCGGCCATGGCGGAGGACATGGTGGCGGCCACGGGCATGGTGGTGGCCATGGCCACGGTGGTGGCCATGGACGCGGCGGGCATGGCTTCGGCCACATGCATTTCGGCGGCGGCCATCATGGCGGGTTCGGCCGCTCGCACGCGATCTCGCGATCAGGCTTCGCCGGCCATGGCGCCTTCGCATCGCGCGGGGGTGGCAATTTCGGCCGGATGCGCAATGCCGCAATCGCACCAGGCCATATGCGCAATGCGTTCAGCTCGCTGTCGCGCAACGGCGCATTGCGCAACGGCCGGCTGTTGAGCAACCCGGCGGCGCGTGCGCAGATCGCCGCGGCCGCGGCGCTCGCCGGCTGGCACGGCGGGACTGTCGCCAACGGCTGGTGGCAGCATCCCGGCGGCGGCTATGGCTGGGTCGGCCCGCTGTTCTGGCCGTTCGCGTACAACGACATCTACGACTACGCGATCTGGGGCGACGACATCGGATTCTGGGGCTACGGCTATCCGGACATCTATGCCGGCATCTTCGGGCCCTATGGGTATGACGATCTCCGGGCCTATCTGCCGGAGCGCCGCACGGGCCGCCGTTACCGCGGCGGCGGGCGCATCGAGCAGATGTGCGGCAATGATAGCCGTTCGGTCGCCGGCCTGCCGGTAGATCAGATCGCGGATACGGTGCAGCCGACCGAAGCGCAATCGGTGGCGCTCGGCGAACTCGGCAACTCGTCGCTCGCGGCTGCCCAGGTCATTCGCGCGGCATGTCCCGCGCAGGTGGTGTTGACGGCGCCGAATCGGCTCGCCGCCATGCAGCAACGGATCGAAGCGATGGTCACCGCGGTCGGAATCGTGAAGCCTCCGCTGGAGAAATTCTACGGCCTGCTCGATGACGAGCAGAAAGCGCGGCTCAACGCGCTTGCCGAGAACCAGCGCAAGGAAGCCGCGGCCCGTGATCCGAGCGCGACGGTCGCCCAGAGCTGCGGCGCCGCACAGCCGGCGATGCAGGAATGGCCGACCGGCGAGATCGAGGCGCGGCTGCAGCTCAGCGACGCCCAGCGCGGTGCGCTCCAGGCGCTGCAGGATGCCAGCGCCGACGCCGCGCGGAAGCTGAAGGCCGCGTGCCAGACCAATGAGGCGATGACCCCGCCCGCACGTCTTGCCTTCGTCGCCAAGCGGCTCGACGTCATGCTGCAGGCGGTCAAGGATGTCCGCGCCGCGCTCGAAAATTTCTACGCCACGCTCAGCGATGAGCAAAAGGCGCAGTTCGAGGCGATCGGGCCGAAACGATCGGCTTAGAGCCTCGGCGGTTCGCGTGAAAACGCGGCGAGCGAAATCCCCGCAGCCTCGGCCCTGACGCAATCAGAACCGAAACGGGCTTTATTCCATGAGTTCGACATCAATTCGCGCGCGGATCGGCCGCGGGTGTGGCCGCCGCGCCATAGTGTGCACCTCTTGCTCGGCACCGAGTCGACTCTGCGGTTCACAGGTTGCGCCAAGGCCAGCTATGTTTGCCGTGCTTTCAAGGTGCGGCGATGTGGTGGTTCAGCAAGGACGAGCACAAGGATATCTGGGACGATCCCGTCGCGCACCCGCTCGGCGACATCGAAGCTGCGCAGCGGATCCGTGCGATCTGCCGCGATGCCGCCGGCTGTGCCGAGGCGGTCGGCTCGCCCGACAAGCGTTCAGCGAAGAAGCAGCAGATCGAGCGTGATCGCTACGAGCGTGCCGCCAAGGTCGCGATGGAGACCGCGATGAGGATCTCCGACGAGCTGGTGCGAGATTCCGCGGTGCGCGAGATCGTCAGTCTCTGCATGAGGGCCAACAACATCAAGACGGGGCGGGCGCTGCTGCGCGCCATCCACGCGGGCTCGATCAAGGCGGAGGTCCTGAGGGAGCATCCGACGCTCGAGGGCGAGCAGGCCTGAAGTCGTCCGGTAGCCCGGATGGAGCGTAAGCGAAATCCGGGACGGTTCATCAATGCGCGAGAAATCCCGGATCGCGCTTCGCTTCATCCAGGCTACGCAGCTGAGTCGCCCTAAATTTGTAGCTCCGTCATTGCGAGGAGCGATAGCGACGGAGCAATCCATGCTTCCGCATATGCCACACGATGGATTGCTTCGCTTTGCTCGCAATGACGGAGGATCGTGCGTAGCCCGCATGAGCGAAGCGATATGCGGGAACGGTTTCCCGGGTATCGCTTCGCTCATGCGGGCTACGGACTGATCTCACCAACCTCTACGCCTGTCCGCCGAGCGTGCGGACCGCTTCGTCGACGCTGCGGAAGACGTGGTCCCGCGGCAACACCTCGTAGAGACCGAAGCGCCCGAAGGCGTCCTGCGCGCGCTCGGATTCGAGCCGCGCCACCGCCACCGTCACGCCCTCATCGCGGCATTCGCGAAATAGGTCGCGCAGCGCTTGCGCCGCCGTGAAATCGATCTCGATCATGCCGCTGGCCTCGATCACCAGCAGCCGCGGCTTGGGCGTCGCCCCGCCGATGGCCTGGAGCACGCCGCTGTGGAAGCTTTCCGCGTTGAGGAACGACAGCGGCGCCTGCAGGCCGACGACGGCAATGCCGGGCGTGCGCTCGCCTGTGACGTGCGGGCCCGTCGGCCACCAGATCGTGGTGCCGGGCACATGGACGAATTCCACCAGCTGGCCGCGCGTCGTGGTCCAGATGCCATGCAGCAGCGACAAAGCGATGCCGACGGCGACGCCTTGCTCGATCGGCAGCACGATGATCGCGGCCGCCGTCGCCACCACCAGCAGGAATTCATAGAACGACTGGCGGAAGATCGCGACGATCTGCTTCACGCGGATGATGCGCAGCGCCACGAACAGCAGCACGCCGCCGAGTGCCGCGTCGGGCACGTGCCGCAGCAGCGTTGCGCCGAAGGCGAGCAGCGCGAGCACGATGGCCGCGGCAAACAGCCCCGAGAGCTGCGTGCGTCCGCCGGTCTCCGACACGATGCCGGTCCGCGGCGGGCTGGCGTTGACCGGAAAGGCGCCGAACAGCCCGGACAGCAGGCTGCCGGCACCGGCGCCGAGGAAGTCGCGATCGACGTCGGCCGGCTTGTCCGGATCGGACAGGAACGAGCGCGTCGTCGCCGCGGTCTGCACCATGACGACAACCGCGATCAGGATCGCCAGCGACAACAGTTTGATCCATCGCTCCGGCGCGATGTCCGGAAACGATGGCGTCGGCAGCGTCCCGGGCACGGTGCCGACCGCCTTGACGCCCTTGCTTTCGAGATGGCCAGCGATCACGGCGACGGTGGCCACGACAAGGCCGATCAGCGCGCCCGGAATGCGTGCGCTGATCTTCTCCGATCCGGCGACCAGCGCCAGCACGCCGAGGCCGATCGCCAGCGTGTAGAAATTGGTTTGACCGATCTCCTCGGTGAGCACCCCGAGCTTGTAGAGCGTCGGCCCGTCCGGCGTGGTCAGGCCGAGCACGCCGGGTAATTGCGAGACCAGGATGTGGACCGAGATGCCGGCGAGGAAGCCGACCGTCACCGGGGTCGACAGTAAATTGGCGATCCAGCCGAGCTTGAACAGGCTGCCGGCGATCATGATCGCGCCGACCATCAGCGCCAGCGCCATCGCGAATGCCTGATAGTCCGGCGAGCCGGCGGTCGCCATCAACGCGAGTCCGCCTGCGAAGATCGGCGTGATCGTGGAGTCGGCGCCGCATGACAGGAAGCGATTGGCGCCGAACATCGCAAAGCCGAGCGAGCCGGCCATGAAGGCGAAGAAGCCGATCTGCGGCGAGAAGCCGCCGAGCCGGGCGGTCGCCATCTGCTCGGGAATAGCGATCGCAGCGAGCGTCAGCCCGGCGATCAAGTCACCCGGCAGGTCGCTCGGCCGGAACGCCCTGAGCGAACGGAAGACCGGCCAGTTGGCGCGCGTCTGACGATCCTGGCCCATCGGTGCCCCGTGAGGATTGCGGCGATTCCCCGATAGTCCGACATCGCGCGGCCAAAAGCCAGCCGACGGCAGCCTGCGCTGGCGTGAAGGCCTAGCCGATATTTTGCAGCGCCGGGAAGGTTTCCAGCAGCCAGACGCTGACGCTCGAGACTGCGCCGGTCAGGAAGCCGATGCCGGTGACCACCATCAGCACGCCCATCACCCGCTCGACGGTGTCGAGATGGCGCTTCATCCGCGCGAACAGCGAGGAGAACTGCTTGACCATGAAGGCCGCAAGCAGGAACGGGATGCCGAGCCCGGCGGAATAGACCGCGAGCAGGCCGGCGCCCTTCGTCACCGTGGCCTCCGCGGCCGCGATCGAGAGGATCGCGGCGAGGATCGGCCCGATGCATGGCGTCCAGCCGAAGGCGAAGGCAAGGCCCATGACGTAGGCGCCCCACAGCCCGACCGGCTTCGGCGCGGTCAGCCGCCCCTCGCGCATCAGCAGGCGGATCCGGGTCACGCCGAGGAAGTGCAGGCCCATGATGATGATGACGATGCCCGCCAGGATCGAGAGCTCGGCCGACCAGGCGCGCACCAGCCCGCCGACAAAGGAGGCGCTGGCGCCGAGCGCGACGAACACGGTGGAGAAGCCGAGCACGAACATCAGCGCCGCCGTCATCACCGCGCGCTTGGAAGCCGCGGTGGCGCCGTCCTGGTTGACCTGCTCGATGGTCGCGCCGGTCAAATAGATCAGATAGGGCGGCACCAGCGGCAGCACGCAGGGCGAGAGGAAGCTGACCAGACCGGCGATCAGGGCCGCCGGGATCGAGACGTCGTGCATCAATGAAACCTTCGCAGAATAGCGCTCCTGTCTTGGCGTCTATGCGGCCAACAATCCAGAAGTTTCGTCGTCGCAGCCTTCAACTATGGTCACAGGCCCGTGTGCGGGTCGACTCTCGTGGCAGGCGCGGAATGACGGTGAGGCGAGCACGCCGCGCGGCTCCCGCTCTCGCAAGGGGGAGGGAACCCTTCCGGCGGTGCCTCGCTCCCGCGCCAATCACTGATGCGGATTTTTGACCTGCAAGCGGCACCACACATTCGCTGTCGTCCCGGCCTAATGCGCAATTGCACACGGGGGTCGGGACCCATAACCACCGCTGAGCTAGGTTGCGCGACGCTGGAACGACGAGTCCCACCGACAACATCGGCCGCGGCGTATGGGTCCCTGCTTTCGCCAGGACGACCATGTGGAAGCGCATCACGACCGCAGTCACCAACATCATCGGCGCTTGGCTGGACGTGGCGTCTCGAACTCCCTGCCGCGAATGCGTACCAGGTCGTCGGCGGAATTCGTCAGCAGCACAACCGTGGCTGCGCGTGCCGTCTCCGCATCTCCGGCGGCGATCGCGTCCAGCACCGCGCGGTGCTCGCGCAGCGCCCGCGGACGGTGCGAGCCCGGCGCTGCGATCGTAAAACTCCGGCGCAGCGTGATCTCGAACATCTGCGCGATCGGCCAGAAGAATTCGTTGCGGGTGGCGAAATAGATCGCCTGGTGGAACGCGATGTCGGCGGCGACGAACTCCTCGTTGGTCTTCGCCGCGTCCATGCCGTCGCATCCGGCGCGGATGCGGGCGACGTCGACCTCCTCGGCATGGGTCGCCGCGAGCGCTGCCGCGGCCGGCTCGACCGCGGCGCGCAGCTGGAACAGCTTGGCGAGGTAACGGTCGATCTCCGCGGTCTCGAGGTGCCAGCGCAGCACGTCGGGATCGAGCTGATTCCACTGCTCGGGCGGCCGAACCCGCGTGCCGCTCTTGGGCCGCGACTCGATCAGGCCCTTGCCGGTCAAGGTGCGGATCGCCTCGCGCACCACGGTGCGGCTGACGTCCATCATCTCGCAGATCCGGATTTCCGGCGGCAGCGTTTCGCCGACGCCGATCTCGCCGCGCACGATGCTGCTGCCGACGCGGTCGGTGACCTGACTGTGCACGCTCCGACGCAACGCGTTGGATGTCTGGAACATCGAGGGCCTCGCTGCGGTTGCAGCCTGCGCCGCCGCCGAGCCGCGCCCTTGCACAACCGTATCCGTTTTGTCATACATTATGACAAATCGGCTGCCAAGCTCACGCCGTCAGGCGGGTGGCCAACACAATAAAGATCCGTCCCCGGGAGGAGCACCATCATGACGTCGAACCGCGTGAGCCGTCGCATTGTGCTGCAGTCGTCGGTCGCAGCGACCGCGTGGCTTGCCGCCGCGCCCGCCATCATCGGCCGCGCCGAGGCTGCGGTGATGAAAATGCGATGCTCGTCGTCGCTTCCGAACGATCCCAAATACGCCAATGGCCGCGTCTACTACGACAATCTGGTCAAGAGTCTGAAGGCGAACGGACTCGGCGAGCAGATCGAGGTCACCTTCTTCCCCGACAACCAGCTCGGCCAGGAGATCGACGTCATCAACTCGGTGAAGCTAGGGGTGATCGACCTGATGGTGTCCGGCTCGTCGATCTCGGCGAATCTCGTGCCGCTGGTCGGCACCTTCGACCTCGGTTACCTCTTCACCAGCTTCCAGCAGCAGACCAAGGCGTTCGACGCCGGCGCGGCGAAGCCGATCGAGGCTGCGCTGCTCAAGGGCGCCAGCATTCACATCATCGGCTGGGCCTATAATTTCGGTGCGCGCAGCGTGCTGGCGAAGAAGCCGGTGAAGACGCCGGAGGATCTTGCCGGCCTGAAAATCCGCACCTTGCCCAATCCGATCATCACCGAATGCCTGCGGCTGATGGGTGCCGCCGCGACGCCGCTGGCGTTCGGCGAGATCTATACGGCGCTGCAGGCCGGCGTGCTCGACGGCCTCGAACACGATCCGCCGACCATCCTGGCGAGCAAGTTCTACGAGACCGCGAAGCACTATGCGCTGACCCAGCACATCTTCTCGCCGCTCGCGGTCTATTTCAGCGACACCAGCTTCAACCGCATGGCTCCCAAGCTGCGCGAAGGCTTCCTCGACGCGGCGAACAAGGCCGCGATCGACACCCGCGCGCACGGCCTTGCGGTGGAGAAGGAGGCGCTGGCGGCGCTGGTGGAGAAGGGCGTCACCGTCGTCGAATGCGACAAGGAGGCGTTCCGCAAGCGCGTGCTGCCGCAGACCGACAATTTCATCAAGGCGCGGCCCGAGGCAAAGGCCGTCGTCGACCTGATCCGCGCCACCCAGGCCTGAGGTCGGCGCATGTCAGTCGCCGCAGTCGAGGCGAGAAGCACCGCTGATCGGATCACGGCGCCGCTGCTCGCCATCAGTGACGCGATCGCCGCGCTCCTGCTTGCCGCCGATCTCGTGGTGGTCTGCGTCGCGGTGCTGGCCCGCTTCCTGTTCAACGCGCCGGTCGAATGGTCCGACGACGTCGCCCGCGGCCTGATGGTCGGGTCGAGCTTTTTCGGCGCGGCAAGCGCGCTCGCCCGCGCCGAAAATCTCGGCGTCGCCTTCTTCGTCAACATGCTGCCGCCGGGCATGCGGCGGGTGGTCGACGCGGTCGGTGCGCTGCTTGTCACCATCATTGCCGGCTATGTCGCGTTCAACGCCGTCAAGATGGGCTGGCTGACCACCGGTCAGACCTCCGGCTCCGGCCTGCCGCTGGAATGGACGTTCTATCCAATGGGCGTCGGCGCGGCGTTTATGACGATCTTCGCGTTCGAGACGTTCTGTGGCCGGCCGCTGCGCGACATGACGGTGGCCATCGTCGCGACTGCCGTCATCGTGGGTCTCTATCTCGCCTGGGATGCATTCGCACCATCGTCCGTACCGTCATCGCAAACGTTGATGCTGATCGGCTTCTTCCTCACGCTGTTCGGCGGACTGCCGATCGGCTTTGCGCTGGCGCTGGCGGCGCTGATCTTCATCTGGGTCGAGGGCACGCTGCCCGGCGTGATCTTCGCCCAGCAGATGGCGCGCGGCATCGACAATTTCGTGCTGCTCGCGATCCCGTTCTTCATCCTGGTCGGCTACCTGATGGAAGCCAACGGCATGTCGGTCCGGCTGATCGAGCTGCTGCAGCGCGCGGTCGGACGGATGCGCGGCGGGCTCAACGTCGTCATGGTGATGTCGATGGTGCTGTTCTCCGGCATCTCGGGCTCCAAGATGGCCGACGTTGCCGCGGTCGGCTCGGTGTTGATCCCGGCGGCGCGCCGCTCGCGGCAGAACCCGGGCGGGGCGGTGGCGCTGCTCGCCGCCTCCGCGGTCATGGCGGAGACCATTCCGCCTTGTATCAACCTCATCATCCTCGGCTTCGTCGCCAATCTGTCGATCGGCGGACTGTTCGTCGCCGGCATGTTGCCGGCCGCGCTGATGGCGCTGGCGCTGATCGCGGTGTCGATCATCTTCGGCAAGCGTCCTGCCACGAACGTGGAAGCCGAGCCGCGCGCCGCGGTATCGGGACTCTGGACCGGTGCGATCGCCTCGTTCGGGCTGATCTTCATGATCTTCTTCGGCTTCAAGAGCGGCTTTGCGACCGCGACCGAGATTTCCGCCTTCGCCGCGGTCTACGCCATCGCCGTCGGCAGCCTGCTGTTCCGCGAGCTCGGTGCGAGGAGTCTGGCGCATTGCTTCGTGCATGCGGCTGTTCGTTCGGGGCTGGTGCTGTTCATCGTCGCCGCGGCGCAGTCGCTGGCCTTCATCCTGACGCTGCAGCAGGTGCCGCATGCCGTCGGCGACCTCATGCTGGCGATCTCGGGCAGCCACGGCGTCTGGCTGTTCATGCTGCTGTCGATCCTGGTGCTGGTGGTGATGGGCTCGGTGCTCGAAGGCGCCGCGGCGCTGATCATTTTCGGCCCGCTGCTGCTGCCGGTTGCCGTCAAGCTCGGCATCGATCCGCTGCATTTCGGCGTCGTGCTTGTGATCGCGATGGGGCTCGGGCTCTTTGCTCCGCCACTCGGCCTTGGGCTCTACGGCGCCTGCCTGATCGGCAACGTGCCGATCGAGCAGACCATCAAGCCGATCGCGGGTTATCTCGGCCTGCTGTTGCTGTGCCTGCTGGTGATCGCCTTCGTGCCCGCCATCAGCACGGCCTTGCCGCATGCGCTCGGCTACTAGGGGGGTGGGATCGTGAAGGTGCTGCTTGCCCATACCCCGCAGATGCGCCGCGACTATTATGGCGAGCGCAGCCTGAACGGCCTGCGCGCGGTCGCCGACGTCATGCTGCACGAGGGCGAGGACGCGCTCGATGCGGCGGCGTTGGTCAAGGCTGCGGCCGATGTCGACATCATCGTCGCCGACCGCATGACGCAGGGGCCGGGAGCGATTTTTCCCCAGCTGCCGAAGCTGCGCGCGTTCGTACGCTGCGCGGTTGACATCCGCAATATCGATGTGGCTGCGGCCTCCGCCGCCGGCGTGCTGGTGACGCAGGCGAGCGCCGGCTTCGTCCGGTCGGTCGCCGAGCTCGCGCTCGGCTTCATGGTCGATCTGTCGCGCGGCGTCTCGCGCGCCACCGCGGATTATCACGCGGGCAGGGCGCCCGAGGTCGTGATGGGCCGCCAGCTGGCGGGAAGCGCGATCGGCATCATCGGCTATGGCAGCATCGGGCGCTATCTTGCCGGGATCGCAAAAGTGCTCGGCATGAATGTGCTGGTCGCCGATCCCTACGTAACGATCGATGATGCGGCGATCGGGCATCTGCCGCTCGACGATCTGCTGGCACGCGCCGACTACGTTGTCTGTCTCGCGATCGCCAACGCGCAGACCGAGAACCTGATCGGGCAAGCCGCACTGGCGCGGATGCCGAAGCACGCATTCTTCATCAACCTGTCGCGCGGAAACCTCGTCGACGAGGCGGCGCTGTCGGCCGCGCTGCGCGATGGCCGCATTGCGGGTGCCGCGATGGATGTCGGCCGCGCGCCGGACCAGATGCCGACGCCCGAGCTTGCGAAGCTGCACAATGTGATCGCAACGCCGCATGTCGGCGGCCTGACGCCGCAGGCGATCGAGCATCAATCGTCGGAGACGGTACGCCAGGTCGCGAAGATCGTCGCCGGCGAGATACCCGTCGGTGCGGTCAATGCCGGCTACTGGACGCGGCAGCCTCGGCCATGAAAGTTTGGCGAAGCCCAATGTCGACCGCGGGGCTGGACAAGAGCTTCGCATCCGGCCCAGACTTGGCCCGCATAACCGCGGCCCCTGAGCGCGCGGACAATCAATGAACGGACGTCCCGCAACAAACGACGGGCGCCGAGAGGGAAACAGGGAGGCATCACATGGCTATTTCACGCCGTGACGTTTTGTTGGGCAGCGCCGGTGCTTTGGGCGCCGCATCATTTTCCTTCCCAGCGCCTGCCATTGCACAGTCGGAACCGATCAAGATCGGCTGTCTCGCGGCGATCACCGGCCCGAGCTCGGCTCCGACGGTCGGCTTCAATCGCGGCGTCAACTTCGCGGTCGACGCCATCAACGGCACCGGCGGGGTGAAGGGCCGCAAGATCGAGCTCGTGATGCGCGACACCCAGGGCGATCCGACCAAGGCGGTGAACGCGACGCAGGAGCTGATTAGCCAAGCCAAGGTGCACGCGATCTGGGGTCCGCTGAACTCGGGCGAGGCGCTGGCGACAACGCCGATCATGGCGCGCGCTAAGATGCCGGACCTGCATCCCTGCGTCGTCGAGACCCTGATCGACCCGGTCAAGTTCCCCAACGCGTTCCGTATCGCGCCGTCGAACAACCAATGGGACGATGCCGTGCGCAATTACTGTCTCAAGATCCTCAAGGTGAAGAAGGTCGCCGTGATCGGTGACACCACCGGCTATGGCGTCACCGCGGTCGGCGCTTCCGTCGCGGCGTTCAAGAAGGACGGCGCCGAGGTGGCCTATCAGGCCAATATCGACGCCACGCAGCCCGACATGACGCCGGACATGCTGCGCGCCAAGAATGCCGGCGCGGAAGCGATCGTGGTGTGGAGCGTCTCGACCGGCATGGAGGCGCGCATGTTCAACACCCGCGCCGCGATGAACTGGGACGTGCCCTTTGTCGGGCATCCCTCGATGGCGTCGGGCGAGCTTGCGAGCCTGGTCGCCAAGCCGGAGAACTGGAAGAAGGTCTACGCGATCGGCTACAAGAGCTGCAGCTATGACGGCGCCGGCAAGCTGCCGCCGAAGAGCGCGGACCTGGTCGCGCGCCTGACCAAGGCCAACATCGCGCTGAACGACACGCTGTTGTGGTGGGTCGCGGGCGGCATCGATTGCATCGAGCTGATCGCCAAGGCGGTCGCCGAAAGCGGCTCGACCGACAGCGCCGGCATCATCAAGTACTGGAACACGCTGTCGACCTATCCCGGCTATTTCGGCAATTACCGCTTCTCGCCGACCGAGCACAACGGCTACCTGACCGAAGAGATCGTGATGTCGGAAGCCTCTACTGCCAAGGACGGCACCTTCGCGCTGGCGCCGGGGTATACATAGAAGGGCGAGGGCGCAGCCGATGCTGGCCTCGATCCTCGCATCCGGTCTCGCGGCGGGCGCGATCTACGCGCTCGTCGGCGTCACCTACAACACGATGTTCTCGACCTCGCGGGTGATGAGCTTCACGGCCGGCCAGCTGGCGATGCTGGGCGGCGTGTTCGGCTCGATGTTCACGCTGAAGCTCGGCCTGCCCATTGCCGTCGGCTTCGTGCTGACGCTCCTCTGCTGCGCGGTGATCGGAATCATCACGGAATTCGTCGCGGTGCGGCCGGTGCTCAAGAGCCTCGACCAGCATCTCTACGTGCTCTCGACCCTCGCGGTCGCGCTGATGATCCAGCAAATCACCGCGATCAAATGGGGCACCGAGCCGCAGCCGTTCCCGCGCATCGCGGGATTCGGCGAGGGCGTTTGGGACGAGAAATTCTGGCTGCCGGTCCTCGCCTGCGCCGTCACCATCATCGGCCTTGAATATCTCTACCGCCGCACCCTGGTCGGCCGCGCGTTCCTTGCCATTGCCGAGGATAATTTTGCGGCGCGGGCGCTCGGCCTGCCGGAGCGCAATCTGCGGGTCGCGAGCTACGCGCTTGCCGGCGTGGTCGGCGGCATCGCCGGGTTTTCCGGCGGGCAGTTGCTGCTCGCCTTCTTCGCCAACGGCGCGCTGCTCAACTTCTACGGCTTCGTGCCGGTGGCGCTGGGCGGGCTCGGCAATAACAGAGGCGCGATCATCGGCGGGCTGGCGCTCGGCCTGTTCCAGCAGGCGGCGAACTTCCTGGTCGGCGGCATCTTCTCCTCGGTCGCGGTGTTCACGCTGTTCATCGTGGTGCTGCTTGCCGCGCCGCAAGGGCTGTTCGGCGCCTCGACCGCGCGGAGGGTGTGATGACGTCGGTCGTGGCCACTCCGCCCCGAGCCGACAGCGGCGTGTGGCGCGCCGCGCTGCCGCACGTCCTGCCGTTCCTCGGCATTCTGGTGGCGGCGGTGCTGCTGCCGTTTGTCAGCAACGATTACTGGGTGCTGATCGGCACCCGCATGGCGATCTACTGGGTGCTGGTGTCGGGCCTCAATCTGGTGGTCGGCTTCGCCGGTCACCTTGCGATCGGCTATGTCGCGCTGCTGACGCTCGGCGCCTACACGACGAGCGTGCTGGTTGCCGGCAACGTGATGCCGGCGCTTCCGGTATTCGTCGCCTTGCCGATCGCCGGCCTGATTGGCGCGATCTTCGGCGTGGTCGTCGGCCTGCCGGCGCTGCGCCTGCGCACCTTCTACTTCGCCATGTCGACGCTCGGCTTTGCGACCATCGTGACCCAGATCGCGCTGGCCTGGCAGAGCGTGACCGGCGGCGGCATCGGCATTGCCGGTCCCGAATTCCCGCCGCCGTTCAACACGCCGTGGGGGTTCTACGCCCTCTGCATCGCCTTCGCAGCGCTGACCACCTGGATGAGCGCCAATGTCGCGCGCAGCCGGTTCGGCCGCGCGCTGATCGCGGTGCGCGACGCCGAGGTCGCCGCTGAGGCCAGCGGCATCTCCAAGCCAAAAATGCTGATCGCGATCTTCCTGTTCGCCGGCGCGCTGGCAGCGATCGCCGGCGGATTGTTCGCGACCTTGCAGACCTACATCACGCCCGATGCGTTCACTTTCGATCTCTCGGTGCTGTTCTTCATCGCGATCCTGATCGGCGGCCGCGGCTCGATCCTCGGGCCCATGCTCGGCACCATCATCCTGACCATCCTGCCCGAGATCGCGGCGCCGCTCGCGGCTTGGTCGACCTTCCTCTACGCGGTGCTGCTGCTCGTGATCGTGCTGGTGATGCCCGGTGGCATCGCGGCGCTGCTCGATTTCCGCAACCGTCGGCCGCTCGCCAGCAACCGCGCCATCGTTCCGCGTCCCGCTGCATTCGCCGACATCGTGCGCCGCAGGGACGGCGGCAAGACGCTGCAGCTGCGCGGCATCGCGCTGAGCTTCGGCAATGTGAAGGCGATCGACGGTCTCGATCTCGATATCGCGCCCGGCGCGATCCACGGGCTGATCGGACCGAACGGCAGCGGCAAGACCACGACGCTCAACGTGATCTCGGGCTATTACGCCGCCAAAGCCGGCACCATGACGCTTGGCGGCGAAGTCCTGGCCGCGGGCCAGCCGGTCAAGCGCGCCGCGTGCGGCATCGCACGCACCTTCCAGACGCCGCGCGTGATCGGCGAAGCCTCGGTGCTGGAGAACGTCATGATCGGCGGCTCGATCGAGGGCCGGGCCAATTTCGTCGAGGCGATGCTCGCACTGCCGCGCAACGGCGCCGACGAGCGTCTGCTCGCGGCAAAGGCGCACGCGCTGCTCGGCGTCGTCGGCCTCGAGGCGCTCGCCGACATACGCGCCGATCGCCTGCAGCACAGCGAATTGCGCTTCATCGAGATCGCGCGGGCGCTGATGCTCGATCCGGACTTCCTGCTGCTCGATGAGCCCGCCGCGGGTCTCTCCAATGACGAGATCGAGCGGCTCGCCAGCCTGATCAAGGCGGTCTGCGGCCGCGGTACCGGTGTGCTGCTGGTCGAGCACCATGCCGATCTGATCTTCGATATCTGCCACCAGGTTACCGTGCTCAATCTGGGCCGGACGCTGGCGGCGGGAACCCCGGCGGAGATCCGCATCCACAAGGAGGTCGTCAGTGCCTATCTCGGCGGCTGAACCGTTGCTCGCGGTCAATGGGCTGCAGTCCGGCTATGGCAAGATCCGTGTGCTGCACGGCATCGACATCACGATTGGCGCCGGCGAGGTCGTGGCGCTGCTCGGGCCCAACGGGGCCGGCAAGACCACGCTGCTGCGCGCGATGTCCGGACTGTTGCCCGTCACTGCCGGACAGGTCCGGTTCGGCGACCGCGACATGACCAACGCCACGCCGCGCGATGCCGCGCGTGCCGGGCTGGTGCATGTGATCGAGGGACATCGCGTGTTCACGCAGATCTCGGTGACCGACAATTTGCTGCTCGCCGGCTATGACCTGCCGCGCGCCGAGCGCGCCGTGCGCATCGAGGAGGCATTGGCGTTCTTTCCCGAAATCGCCGAGAAGCGGCATGAACGCGGCGGCGCGCTGTCGGGCGGGCAGCAGCAGATGCTGACGGTGGCGCAGGGCCTGGTCCACCGGCCGCGGCTGTTGATGCTCGACGAGCCGTCCGCCGGACTGTCGCCGGTGCTGGTCGATCGTGTCCTCAACGTCATCGGCCGGCTGCGCGAGCAGGGCACCTCCGTGCTGCTGGTCGAGCAGCTCTTGGAGAAGGCGCTCGCCTGCGCCGATCGCGTCTACGCGCTGGTGCAGGGTGCGATCGCGCTGGAGGCGCCGACCGGAGAGAGCGACCTCGCGCATCGGCTCGAGCGCGCCTATTTCGGCCATGAGAGCCACGCGTTGCAGACCTAGCCAATACAACCTGTATGCTAGACGCCAACGGCGACGCAACTTGTGATCGGATGCGGCGTCGACTGCCGTTTTGGCGCAATCTGCACGTGCGCCATAAAATGGCACGACAGGTGCAGGCGGCTTTGCTAAGCTTCACAGCGATACCCGATTGTGATCATTGTCGCGTTGTTTTTAAGACTTGTTGCGGTTGCCTGCGTCTGCAGCTCTCTTCAAGAGGCCTACGATGCAATGTTTGCGTTGCGGTTGTCAGAACAGGGCGACCAATGAGTATTGCGAAGGGTGCGGGGCCTCTCTCGGAATTACGTGTGAAGCTTGCGGCCACCTGAACGGATCAAGCAGCCGCTTTTGCGGAAAGTGCGGCGCTGCGTTGGCGACGGCGATTGACGCGACCCGGGTTCAGCCGTCGCACGAGCATGCGCTGAGGAGCCTGCATGCCAAGGGCGGGGAGCGGAAGCGCCTCACGATCCTTTTCGCTGATATCAGCAACTCGACGGGCATCATCGATAGCCTCGGAGATCCCGAACTGGGCATGCGGCGCTTGCAGCCGGTGCTCGACCTGATGAACGAGGCGGTTCACCGCTACGGCGGCGTCGTCAACAAGGCCCAGGGCGACGGCGTCATGGCGATGTTCGGCGCCCCGCAGCCTCATGAGGATCACGCCGTTCGGGGCTGTCTCGCGGCGTTGGCGATGCAGGATGACGTCAAGCGCCTGCATGACGTCGATATGCAAATCCGCGTCGGCGTCCACACCGGTGAGGTCGTCTTCCAGGCCATCGAGCACGGCATCTATCAAACCTATGATGCCGCGGGCGCGAACGTGCACCTCGCCAGTCGACTGGAGCACCTTGCCGAGCCCGGCACCATTCTGGTCTCGAGGGAAACCTACGCTGTCGCGAAGCAGTTCGTGGAGGTGGAGTCGCTTGGAGAGCAGGCCATTCGGGGGCTCGCGGCTCCCGTCGAGGTGCTCAGGCTGAGGGGCCTTCAGCATGCGCCGTCGAGCGGTGTGTTCCGGACCGGACGACGGTTGAGTCCCTTGACCGGCCGCGCCGACGAGTTTGCGGCGCTGACAGCTGAACTCGAGAACACCCGCAAGGGAGATGGCCGGGTGATCGGTGTCGTTGGCGAAGCCGGCATTGGAAAGAGTCGCCTTTGCTTCGAATTTGCCGAGAGTTGTCGCAGCAAGGGCATCCGCGTCTTCGAGGCGCGTGTGCTCGCGCACGGCCGCGCAACGCCGTTTCAGCCGGTGCTGGCGCTGCTTCGGGATATTTTCGGGCTTCGCATCAAGGAGGAAGCGCCGGACGTTTCGCGCCGCCGTATCTTCGACCGGCTGGCGGCAATGCCGGTCTCCGATCATCTGGCACCCGTGCTGCTGGAATTCCTCGGTCTGGCGGACCCGCGCCAGCCCGCGCCGAAACTGGATCCCAAGGCCCGCAAGGCCCAATTGCTCGATTTCGTCGGCGAACTGGTACGCGCCGCACCTCGTGACAATGTGACGGTCGTCCTGATCGACGATCTGCACTGGATCGATCCGGCGAGCGAGGAGTTCGTCGAGGCCCTTGCCGACGCCGTGGTCGGAACCACGACGATGCTGCTGGTCAATTTCAGGGCCGGATTGAGCGCGCCGCTGATGCAGCGGTCGCATTACCGGCAGATCAACATGGCTCCGCTTGGGCCCGCGGAGGCGCAATCGATCTTGCGCGATCATTTTGGTACCGACCCGTCGCTGGCGCTGTTGAGCCGGAACATCGTCGAGCGCGCGCACGGGCAATCCGTTCTTCCTGGAAGAGCTCATGAGCGCCCTCGTCGAGCGCGGCGACTTCGAGGGCGAGAAGGGCGCGTACCGGCTGAAGGGCGGCATCGACACAATCCCGCTTCCGACGACCGTGCAGGCCGTGGTCGCGGCGCGCATCGATCGCCTCGACGAACACGCAAAAAGGGCCCTCGAGGTCGCCTCGGTTGCCGGGCGCGAGATTTCGTTGTCGGTTCTCGATGCCGTTGCCGGACTGGCGAAGGCCGAGCTGCTGGAAGCCGTGGGACATTTGCGACGCGCCGAATTGCTCTACGACGTGCCCCCCTTCGAGCAGCGGCTGATCGCGTTTCGTCATCCGCTGATCCAGGAAGTCGCCTATCTGTCGCTGTTGCACGAACGGCGCCGCGAGCTTCACGCGGCCGTCGCGCAGGCGATCGAGAAGCTGTTCAAGGATCGCGCCGAGGAACGGGCATCGCTTCTCGCCTACCACTGGGAGCATGCCGGCGAACATTTGAAGGCGGCGCAGCAGCACATGCGTGCGGCGGTCTGGGTCGGTGCGAACGATCCCAGTCAAGCCTTGCGAAGCTGGAAGAAGGTGCGTGAACTGCTGACGCACCAGCCCCCGTCGCAAATGACCGACTATCTGAAGATGATGGCCTGTGGCCAGATCGTGAATTTCGGCTGGCGCGAGGGAATTTCCGCCGCCGATGCGCAGGTCTATTTCGAGGAAGCCCGCGGCCTCGCGCTCGCGATGGGGGACCTGCGCGCCAACACGCTGATTCACGCTGCCTACGGCCGGATTTTGGCGAATGGCGGCTCGGCCGACGAATATGTCGAGCGGGTGCTGGAAGCCAAGGCGCTTGCCGACACCGGCACCGACACCAGTGTCCAGGTCACGCTGAAGGCCATTCTCTGCCACGCTCTCCGGCTCTCGGGACGGATGTCGGAGGCGCTGCAGATGAACATGGAGGCGGCCGCGCGCGCCTCGGAGATCGTGAAGTCGGACCGGGAGACGCTTGGATTCGACGTCGAGGTCTGGTTGACCGCCATGCGCGGGCAGACGCTCGTGATGCTGGGGCGCGGGTCCGAGGCCCGGCCGCTGCTCGATCGCGTGCTGCAACTGGATGGCAGCCAGGTCGATGCCATTCACTATGTCATTCCGAGCCTCGCCTATGTCGACCTCGCCTGGTCCGAAGGCGACGTCGGACTGGCCCAGCACCACGCCGATCGCGCCTTCTCGCTCGCGGTCAAGAGCGGCAATCCGTATTTGCGCGTCTACGCTCAGGCCAGCCGCGGCCTGTCCCATATGGTGGCAGGTCGGATCACATCATCGATCGAGGACCTGACGGCCGCGCTCGACTTCGCGCGAACCCGCAAGGCCGGCCTCGAAAACGAAGCACGGATTCTCGCCGATCTGGCGAACGCGTATCGGCAGAAGGGAGATGCGGCGGCGGCGTTGTCCGCCGTCGACGAGGCGATTGCGGTTGCGGTTAAGCGGCACGCGCGCATTCCGGAATGCCTTGCCCGATCGGTTCGCGCCGATCTGCTGTTGCGCTCCGGGCGCGGCGATGAGGCCGAGGAGGGCACGAAGGAACTGGATCGCGCGACCGCGCTGCTTCACGAGACCGGCGCAATGATCTTCGCGCCCTTTGTCGGTGGCGCGGGAAAGACGGTCAAAGCTAGTCGAAGTTCGAACGAAGCCAATAATATTTGAGTTGCGAGCGAAAATTGTTCTGATCCCATTCGGATGATCTCATGTTGTTCGCGAATATGACGGGTGAACCGGTCGGCAAAGGAAGCGCCCGCACGCGCAGGGACGCGCTCCTTTGCGACATCCTGGCCGATTTCAGGCGTGCGTTTTCCGATCTGCTTTTCGAGCTCGACGAAGGCAGCGCAACCGTCAATGCTCAGGCCTTCATTCGTGGCAACGACCGGGTCGTGCGGATCTATGGCGGACTGGCTTACCACGCGGCGATGAACGCCGACGGCCTTGTCTTCGCCCTGCTTCACGAAGTCGGACACCATCTGTCGAAAGGCGGCCGGCTCGCCGCCAACTCCGAGCTCGGTTGCGAGTGCGCGGCGGACCGCTGGATTCTCGCCAAGGGCGCAGCCCGGCTACGCAAGCAGACCGGGCGCACGCTGTCGATTCAGCGCGCGGTATCGAGCATCGAGCAATTGACTGCGCTTGCCGCCTGCGGCCTGGGAGCTCGCAAGCGCGGTCCAAGCGTGTGCTGGGCCGATCATTGGCCGAGGCGCAAACATGTACTGGTTCGACCGGAAGCCGCGCCGGCAATTCCGCGGTGCTATCTGTCCGAGTTCTTACGACTGAATCAAATTGCACAAAGGGAGACGACAAATGGGTGCGCTACTTCCCGTCGGCAGCGGTCCCGATGCTGAAATCGTGGACCGGCTGAATGAGCTCTTCAGCGGCAAGGATCTGGCTACTCTTCGCAAGCACAACAGGAAAGAAAAGCTGTTTGATCCGAGCCACAGGTTGCGGCGCGTCGCGTTCCGCATCGGTGCCTATCCGAGCAAGGATTACGGGAAGGATGATGCCAAGCGGAAATGGTTCTTCTTTCTCCACCATGTGCTGCCTCAGGAGACGCAGGAGGCGATCAAGAAGATCCTGGGCGACGCGATGACCCGAACCGCGATCAAGGCGGTGAAGTTCTCGGTCGAGGAAAACAGCGTGGTGACTCATCCGCATCTGTTTCCGAGCAACAACGAGCCACTCGCGAACTACCTGAATGGGGCCGGTACCGCCTATCTTGTCCATCTGGTCGTGCAAGGGCCGATGGATGACAGCGCCGAAGATCCGCCAGGCGACAACGACCCGGACAGCGGTGAACAGCCGATCGCCTGGCCCGAGCTTTCGCTCCGCAGGCCAACGTTCAGGCGCGCCAAATCAGGCGGCGGGAAGGGCGCCGGCAAGAAGAAAGCCGTCAGCAAGAAGAAGGCAGCCAAAAAGGCGGCCAAGCGTCCGCGCAAGCGTTGACGACGCGATCATAGCGGTTGATTGTGGCGGCAAGGGTCGACGGATGCGTCGGCCCTTCTGTCTCCAGGTCGTCCTGAAATCTGGCTGGTGGCAGCGCCTGCTGCCGGCTGCCCAAAGTCCGCTACGGCGCCGGTCCAGCCTGTTCCGTTGCGGATGGAATGCTGCGTCCGATGCGACTTCCCTTTTTCTACGGCTGGATCATCGTCGCGGTGACCTTCGTCACCATGGCGATCGGCGTCAACGCGCGTACGGCGTTCTCGCTGTTCTATCCGCCGATCATCTCGGAATTCGGCTGGGAGCGCGGCATCACGGCGGGCGCCTTCTCGTTCGGCTTTGTCGCCTCGGCGATCGCAAGTCCGCTGATCGGCCGGTTGATGGACCGCGGCGGTCCGCGCGCGGTGATGGAGCTTGGCGTGCTCTTGATGGGCTCGGGCCTGCTGCTGGCGCCGCTGACGACGCAGCCCTGGCACCTCTATCTCACGATCGGCGTGCTGGTCGGCGCTGGCAGCGTCTGCCTCGGCTATTCCGGACAATCGTTGTTCGTGCCGAACTGGTTCCTCCGCCGCCGTGGACTTGCGATCGGGCTCGCCTTCGCCGGCGTCGGCATCGGCTCGGTGACGCTGCTGCCGTGGGTGCAGCACATGATCGAGCACACCGGCTGGCGCACCGCCTGCACCGCAATGGGGATCGTGGTGCTGGTCGTGCTGGCGCCGATCAATCTCTTGCTGCACAAGCGGCCGGAGGACATCGGCCTGCAGCCCGACGGCGATGCCGCGCCGACGGCGACGTCAGCCAGGCCGGCATCGAATATCGTCGACCCCGTGTGGGCCGGCACCGACTGGACGCTGTCGCGTGCGCTGCGCACCGCGCGGTTCTGGTGGATCGCGATCGGTTATTTCTGCGGCCTGTACATCTGGTACGCGGTGCAGGTGCATCAGACCAAATTCCTGCTCGACATCGGCTTCAGCTCCAATGTCGGGGTCTGGGCGCTTGGGGTCGTCAGCCTGCTCGGCATTCCCGGCCAGATCTGGCTCGGGCATCTCTCCGATCGGATCGGCCGCGAATGGGTGTGGGCGATCTCCTGCTTCGGCTTCGTGATCTGCTTCGCCGCGCTCGCCGCCTTGAAATACTGGCCCAACATGGCGCTGATCTATCTCATGGTCTTCACCCAGGGCGCGCTCGGCTACGGCCTGACATCCGTGATGGGCCCGGTCGTGCTGGAGATCTTCCAGGGCAAGCATTACGGCAGCATCTTCGGCACCGTGATGCTGGCTGCGCTCGCCGGCGGTGCTGCGGGCCCCTGGATCACCGGCCAGCTCTATGATCTCTCGGGCAGCTATACCAGCGCCTTCCTGCTTGGGATCGCCTTCAGCCTGCTGTCGGCGTTTGCGATCTGGCAGGCCTCGCCCCGCAAGGTCCGCGCCGTCGCCGGACAGGTGCACAAGGTCGCAAGCGCGTCCTGACGCGTCAGGCCGACGAAACGCCGATGGCGCGCTGCAGGTCGGTGATCGCGCGCAGGCAGCTGTCGGCGGGGGTGGTTTCCGGATCGATCAGGCGGTGCAGGCGGAAACCATCTTCCAGCGCCAGCACGATCGCTCCGGTCCAATCCGGATCGAGTCTGCCGTTCCGGCCGCTGTTCTTCTGCGCAGTCGTGACAATGTCGGCGATCAGCTTGCGCCGCGCGCGCAGACGTTTGGCGAGCTCGGGCCGGCGCTTCTCGGCGCGCGCCACGAACAGGATCATCTCCATGTGCAGGAGAGGGGAGCGGCCGAGCGGATCCTGCCGGCTGCGATCCATGGTGCGCAGCGCCTCGAGGAAGTCGGCCAGGTTGCTGTGCCGGGCGAGCAAGTCGAGATTGCGCCGGATCGATTGCTCGACGTGATCCTCGAGCATCGCGAAGATCAGCTCGTCCTTGCTCTTGAAGTTCGAATAGAAGGCGCCGCGGGAGAAGCCCGCCGCGGCCGCGATCGCCTCGATGCTGGCGCCGCCGATGCCCTGTTCCTCGAACACCCGCGCCGCCGCCTCGAACAGCTTCTCGCAGGTGTCGTCCCGTGTCGGTCTGGTTCGAACCCTTGACATCGGCGCATTTTAGGGCACAATGCAACTCGATACAAGAGTGTATCGAGTTGCATTCGACAGAACCAGAACAGCCGCATCCGTGATGATGCGGTCTTGAGGATGACACCAGGGCACGCCAGGCTTTAAGGCCCAGGCGTAGCGTGCGAACGAGGTCACCATGAACGAGCAAGTTCAGCCGGCGAGCGGCGAGCCGCTTTTCAATCCACTGGCGCCTGAATTCATTCGCAATCCCTATCCGTATTACGAGCGGCTGCGCCGCCTCGATCCGATGCATGTCAATGTGCACGGCGCTTTCGTCGCCAGCCGGCACGCCGAGGCGAGCCTCGTGCTGCGCGACAAGCGGTTCGGCAAGGATTTTGCCGAGCGCTCGATCCGCCGCTACGGTCCGAAGATCATGGACGAGCCGGTCTTCCGCAGCATGAGCCACTGGATGCTGCAGCAGGATCCGCCCGACCACACCCGCCTGCGTGGCCTTGTCGTCAAGGCTTTCACCGCGCGGCGGGTCGAGGACATGCGGCCGCGCATCCAGCACGTCGTCGACGAGACGCTCGACCGCATCATTCCGCAAGGCAAGATGGACCTGATCGAGGATTTCGCGTTCCGCCTGCCGGTCACCATCATCTGCGACATGCTCGGCATCCCCGAGGAACATCGCGAGGCCTTCTACAACGGTTCGCGCGATGGCGGCCGCATCCTCGAGCCGGTGCCGCTGACGCCTGAGGAAATCAAGCAGGGCAACGCCGCCAATGCGATGGCGGCGATGTATTTCCATCAGCTGTTCGAGCTGCGCCGCAAGCAGCCCGGCGACGACCTCACCACCCAGCTGGTGCAGGCCGAAGAGGACGGCCAGAAGCTCACCAACGAGGAACTGACCGGCAACATCATCCTGCTGTTCGGCGCCGGCCACGAGACAACCGTGAACCTGATCGGCAACGGCCTGCTGGCGTTGTTCCGCAACCCGGACCAACTTGCGCTGCTGAAGGCCAATCCCGGCCTGATCACCAATGCGATCGAGGAGTTCCTGCGTTACGATTCCTCGGTGCAGCTGACCGGCCGTGTCGCGCTGGAGGATATCGACGATCTCGGCGGCAAGCGCATCCCGAAGGGCGAGAGCGTGCTGTGCCTCCTGGGCTCGGCCAATCACGACGAGGCTGTCTACCCCGATCACCCCGAAAGGCTCGACATCCGGCGGCCGAACGTCAAGCCGCTGTCGTTCGGCGGCGGCATCCACTTCTGCCTCGGCGCCCAGCTGGCGCGGATCGAGGCCGAGATCGCGATCTCGACACTGCTGCGCCGGATTCCCGACCTGCGGCTCGATGACGCGGAAAATCCGGAGTGGCGGCCAACCTTCGTGCTGCGCGGGCTGAAGCGGCTGCCGGCGAGCTGGTGACGTTCCCGCGGGGCAGCGATCCGCGGCGGGGCCGGCACACGCACGCTTGAACGGGAAATCAACCATCTGTCCAGAATCCCAGCAGTAAACCGGCTGTGACTTCGCCGTACTTGTCTCTATATTTGGGTTGCTCCGGCCAGAGGTTGGCAAAGGGTTCAGCATGAGGAGGCTGCCCCGGAGCTGGCTCAAAGGGAGACACCGTGCAGACGACGCTGCTCGGCCTGGCAATTGCCTTCATTCTTGCACTGGTCGCGGCGCTGGTCGGTCCATATTTCGTTGACTGGAACCAGTTCCGGCCGCAGTTCGAGGCGGAGGCGTCCAAGATCATCGGCGTGCCGATTCGCGTCGCCGGCAATCTCGACGCGCGTCTGCTGCCGGCACCCTCGCTGCGGTTGAAGACGGTCACCGTCGGCGGCGCCAACGACCTCGGCAAGATTCGGGCTGCCAATCTCGACGTCGAACTCAGCCTGAGCTCGCTGATGCGCGGCGAGTGGCGTGCGAACGAGCTCACCATCAACGGCGTGTCGCTCGATCTCGGGCTGGACCCGAAAGGGCGGATCGACTGGTCGCCGTCGAGCGGGAGCTTCAACCTCGCTTCGCTGGCGATCGACCGGCTCAACCTGACCGGCCGCATCGCGCTGCATGATGCAGCGAGCCGCAGCACGCTCGAGCTCAACGACATTGCCTTCAGTGGCGACGTCCGCTCGCTTGCCGGCGCGATCCGGGGTGACGGCAATTTCATGTTCGACGGCAACCGCTACCCGTTTCGGGTCTCCTCGGGGCAGAGCGCCGATGGCAGCGGCACTCGCCTGCACTTCAGCATCGATCCCGGGCAGCGGCCGGTGTCGGCCGATCTCGACGGCATCCTGACATTCGAGGCCCGCGCGCCGCGGTTCGAGGGCACGCTGACGCTGGCGGGTGCGCCCGGTCAGCGCGGCGGCGATGCGCCGCCATGGCGGATCGCGGCCAAGGTGAAATCGGATTATTCGGCGGCGCGGCTCGACCAGATCGACGTGAGCTATGGCGCCGAGGACCGTGCGCTGAAGCTCGCCGGCAATGGCGATCTGCGTTTCGGTGCGTCGCCGCTGCTGCGCGCCTCGCTTACGGCGCGGCAGCTCGACGGCGACAAGTTCGCCGCCAAGGATAGCACCAAGGACAGCAGCAACGGCAATGTCGAGCCGGTCCGCGTGCTGCCGGCGATGCGCGCGGTGTTGTCGGGTCTTCCGCAAAGCCCGATACCGGCGCAGGTGGAGCTGGCATCCGAGCAGATCATGCTCGGCGGCCGTCCATTGCAGGACATCTCGGCGGAGCTGCGATCGGATGCGAAATCATGGACGGTGCGCCGGCTGGAATTTCGCGCGCCGGGATCCACGCGGGTCTCGATGAGCGGTGCCAGCGCGCAAGCTGGAGCGGCGAACAGCTTCAAGACCGCGCTCAACATCGAATCGTCCGATCCCGACGCGCTGATGACCTGGCTGCAGGGGCGCGGCGACGCCACCTATCGCAGCCAGAGGCCGCTGCGTTTGCGCGGCGACGTCATGGTGTCACCATCGGGCTTTTCGATCGATGAGATGAAGGCGGAGATCGAAAGCGGCACGCTCGAGGGCCGCGTCGCGGTTACGTACCGCGAGGCAACCAGCGGCTCGAAGGTCGAGGCGCAGTTGAAGGCGGATCGGCTCGATCTCGACGCGACCGCGGCATTGATCCGCTCGCTGGCCGGTCCGCAAGGCGAATGGCCCGACGAGGCGCAGCTGTCGCTCAACGTCGGGCGCGCGGTCTCTTCCGGGCAGGAATTGCGGCCGCTGCTGGCGAAAATCGCCTATAGCCCGAAGAATGTCGTGCTCGAGCGCGTCAAGATCGGCCAGCCCGACAACGTCACGCTCGACGGCAGCGGCAATTTCGACCGCGCCAATTCGACCGGCAAGCTCGCGGTCGACGCGACCGCCGCGTCGCTTGGCCGGCTGACCGCTGTGGTTCAGCCATTCGCGCCGGCGCTGGCGGCGCGGCTTGGCGTGCTCCGCGCGGATGCCGGCCCGGTTCGCGCCAGGCTCGCGCTCGACCTCGGCAAGGGCAAGGCTGCCGACCGCGTCAGCGCGCGCGCGACGCTCGATCTCGACACGCCGCAGCTCAAGGGCAATACGGTGATTTCGGTGACGCCACAGGTGGCCGCGATCCGTGCGCTGGATTTCGATGCACTTCGCCGCAACGATGTTGCAGCGGAGACGAAATTCTCGGCCGGCGATGGCAACGCTTTGCTGGCGCTGCTTGGGCTTGACCATGCGGTCGCAGCCGGTGCCGGTTCGACGCAATTCGAGGGCATGGCGATCGGCGCGTGGGGCGCGCCGTTGCGGCTGAAGGCAAGGCTCTGGGGCGCAGGGCTCGACGCGGATGCCGAAGGGACCGCGGAGCCTTGGACCAAGGACGGGGCCAACGCGGGCAAATCGAGCATCAGCCTCCGCGTCCGCAGCGCCGACATCAGTCCGCTGCTCAATCTGAAGCCAGCCGATCCGGTCGCAAACATCCGCCTGTCGTCGAAGCTGACGCTCGCGGGCGACAGGCTGACCTTCGACGATCTCGACAGCATCGTCGCCGGTTCACGGCTGCGCGGTCATCTGGCGCTGACGCTCGCCGATCAGAAAAGCGTCGACGGCGAAGTCGGTCTCGATCAGATCACGCTGGCGCCGATTTTCGCGGCCGCGATCGGCGCGGCCGGTCACGATGCGACGGAGCCGCTCGGCCAGGGCCTCACAAGCGCCTGGCGCGGCAAGGTCACGTTCGAAGCGCTGCATGGCCTGCTGCCGGGTGGCGCCGAACTGCAGCCGGTCAGCGGCACCATCAGGTCGGACGGGCAGTCGCTGACCTTTGACGGCATCAAGGGCAAGATCGGCGGCGGCGAGGCGACCGCCACCATCGATGTGCGACAGGGCGCCAACGGACTTGCGCTCAGCGCCAATGTGCAGCTGTCCGGCATCGACAGTTCAGCCTTGCGCTACCGCAGTCTCGCGATGCCCAAGGGACGCGCCTCGATGCAGATGACGCTGTTGACGCAGGGCCGAAGCGCCTCGGCGTTGACCGGCGCGCTGTCCGGCAGCGGCACCGTGACGCTGGAGGGGCTGAGCCTTCCGGGCCTCGATCCGCGCGCCTTCGAGGTTGCGATCCGCGCCAGCGATTCCGGGCAGGCGACCGACGACACGCGGCTGCGGCAGATCGTCGAACCGGTGCTCGCGAGCGGCGCGCTGTCGATCGCTTCGGCGCAAATCCCCTTCAACATCCGCGACGGCCGCCTTCGGGTCGGCGCCACCACGCTCGCGGCGAACGGTGCCAATGCGACCGTATCCGGCGGCTACGACATTCCGGCCGACCAGGCCGACATTCGCGCCGCCCTGGCATCGACGCAGGTCGGCACGGCCAACAGCCGACCGGAAATCCAGTTGCTTGCCGTGGGCACGCCCGACGGATTGTCGCGTAGCATCGACATTGCGGCGCTGTCGTCGTGGCTTGCGGTGCGCGCGATCGACCGGGAGACCAAGCGGCTCGACGCCATCGAGCGCGGCGAACCGGCGCCGCCGCCGACCCAAACGGCGCTTCCGCATCCGGCCGAGCCGGCGCCGGATGCATCCAACCCGAATTCGGCAGGCATGCCTTCCGCCAACTTGCCGGGGCCTGGTCCTGATCCGCGCCGCGTGCCGGCGAAGCCGAAGATCGTTGCGCCGCGGCCGCCGACTGTCCCGCCGGCCGCCACCGCGCCCGCCATTGCGCCGCCCGCATCGCTTGCGAGCCAGCCGCAGCTGGCGCCGCTGCCGCCGCCGATCGAGGTCAAGCCGGCGCCCGGCGCGGCCAGGCCAAAGCCGCTGCGGCCCCCGCTGTCGCTGACGCCGCAGGTCGCCAATCCACCGCAGCGGCCGGCGATGCAGAACTAAACGCGCTTTCAAGCGAAGTGGGCACCGGTTCGCGTCAAGACAGCGCGTCAAACGAAGCGCTGGCTCATGATCGGTGCTGGAGAATATTGATCAGCTTGCCGAAGGGATCGCGGACGAAGAAGCGCCGCACGCCCCACGGCTCGTCCGCCGGTCCGTATTCGATCGCGATGCAGGCTGCCTTCATTCGGCGCAGGGCCTCGTCGAGATCGTCAACCTCAATGGAGAGATCAGGCACCGGCGTGCCGGAGCCACCTTCGGAGGCGAAGCTGATTTGAGCCTGCATTGTTTCGGATGAGCCATAAGTCGCAACCCAACCGAAATCCATCAGTGGCTCGAGGCCAAGCACGTCGCGATAAAACGACTTCGCTGCCGCTGTGTCCGGTGCGGCAACGTTCGCGACGATCCGATCGACCTTCATGCTGAGCCCGCGCAGCGGAACGACCGTCAACTGGTGGCGACGGTCGGAGAGACCGTCAGGCCTGCTGACGCGTGTCGACCTGTTGCGGCCTGACATCCGTGGGCACCGCCGGCGTGGCGCGCGAGCGGAAGTAGTCGAGCACGAACAGCCGGATCGCGGAGGACAAATTGCCCTGCTGACGGTTGTTGTCGATCTCGCCGACCAACTCCGACAGCGTCATGTTCCGCAGACCGGAAATCTCCTTCATGCCATTCCAGAAGGCTTCTTCGAGGCTGACGCTGGTCTTGTGTCCGGCGACGACGATCGAGCGCTTGACGACGGGAGACTTCATGATGCGTCTCCATTTTCGATGCGGTGCTGATCGAGCACACGCGCGTTGCGCTCGCCGAGGAATTCGTCACGCGCTCGTTCGGATTTGGTGCGACCGAATAGCGCACGATTGGCTTCGGCCTGCTTCGCTGCTTGTTCGCGCTCACCGCGCTTCTTGAATCGTTTCAAGTTGACCACGTCGCCCATGCTCGTCGTCCTCATCGTCCCCAGAGCGGAATTGGTGATGCATCGTGACGAAAGCAAGAGCAACTGCGCTACGCGCCCGGCTCGATATCCATCCCGAATCCCCGTTTGATGCTCTGATAGCATCAAAGAATCCGTTTCGCTCTGCGAAAACTAGACGTCTGTACCATGCGCCAGCGCAGAGCTCATAGGTAACGCGCCTTAGTCTTTAGGCGTTATGATCCATAATTATATCACGCGCGCTGACCGTAATTATCCGGACAATGCGAGCTTCGCTTTAGCCCGGGTGTGTCATTTTGTCCGGCTGCACGAGGCGATCAAATTCATCCGCGGAAACAAATCCGAGCCGCAAAGCCTCTTCCTTCAGCGTCGTTCCGCGCGCATGCGCCGACTTGGCGACCTTGGCTGCGTTGTCGTAACCGATCTTCGGCGCGAGTGCGGTGACCAGCATCAGCGAGCGCTGCATCAGTTCGTTGATGCGCTTTTCGTCGGCGCGTATTCCGACAACGCAATGCTCGGTAAATGAGCGGACAACGTCAGACAGCAACTGAATGGAATTTATCATACAGTATGCCAACACAGGCTTGTACACGTTCAACTCGAAATGGCCCTGGCTGCCGGCGACGGTGATCGTGGTCTGATTGCCGAACACCTGGCAGCAGACCATGGTCATGGCTTCGCACTGTGTCGGATTGACCTTGCCCGGCATGATCGACGAGCCCGGCTCGTTCTCGGGCAGGATCAACTCGCCGAGGCCCGAGCGCGGGCCCGAGCCGAGCAAGCGGATATCGTTGGCGATCTTGAACAGGCCGGTCGCCACCGAGTTGATCGCGCCGTGCACCAGCACATAGGCGTCGTTGGAAGCCAGCGCCTCGAACTTGTTGGCCGCGCTGGTGAACGGCAGCTTGGTGATCTTGGCGACGTGGCGCGCGAAGGTTTTCGCAAATCGCGGCTTCGAGTTGAGGCCGGTGCCGACGGCGGTGCCGCCCTGCGCGAGCGGAAACAGATCCTTCACCGCGACGCGCAGCCGCGCGATGCCGCTCTCGACCTGCGCGGCGTAGCCGGAGAATTCCTGGCCGAGCGTCAGCGGCGTCGCATCCTGGGTATGGGTGCGCCCGATCTTGACGATCCTGGCAAACGTCTTCTCCTTCTTGCGCAACGCGCGATGCAGTTCGGTGAGTGCCGGAATCAGATCGGCGACGATGCGGCTCGCTGCGGCGATATGCATCGCGGTCGGAAACGAGTCGTTCGACGACTGACTCATGTTGACGTGATCGTTCGGATGGATCGGCTTCTTGGCGCCAAGCTCGCCGCCGAGCATCTGGTTGGCGCGGTTGGCGATCACCTCGTTCACGTTCATGTTGCTCTGCGTGCCCGAACCGGTCTGCCAGACCACCAGCGGGAAATTGTCGTCGAGCTTGCCTTCGATTACTTCCTTGGCTGCGCGGATGATGGCGCCGGTGCGGCGCGCATCGAGCTGGCCGAGCTCGCGATTGGTCTCCGCGGCCGCAAGCTTCACGATGCCGAGTGCATGGACGATCGCGATCGGCATGCGGTCGTGGCCGATCTTGAAATTCTGCCGCGAGCGTTCGGTCTGCGCGCCCCAGTAGCGGTCGGCGGGAACGTCGATCGGACCGAAGCTGTCGGTCTCGCTGCGGGTCTTTGCCTTGGAGGGGATCGTCGATCGAGCCATCATGCTTTCCATGGATGCTTGCCGTTGCGTCATCAAAACGTGGCCGGCGCGGCAACGCGACAGCGTCCGCGTGAAGGGCACGTTCATGCAGAAGGTAGGCCGCGATGACGATTTGTCATCCCGATCCCGGCAAGCATCCTACAAGGTCGAGGCGTGATCTGCGCTTAGATTATTTCTTGCGGAAGCGGTCCAGCCGCACGACCTCGGCGCCTTCGCTGGGCTTCGCGGGCTCCTGCTCGGTCTCGGCGCTCTCGGTCTCGGCCGCTGCGTGGGCCGCAGGGGCGGGCAGGGGAGAGGCCGGTGCGGTGGCGGGAGGGGCTTCTTCGGACAGTGCGTCCGAGACATCGAAGCGCAAATCGAACGGCGCGGACGGATCGAGGAAGCGCGTCACCGCGGCGAACGGCACGGTCAGCCGCTCGGGAATCCCGCCGAACGACAGGCCGACCTCGAAGCGATCCTCGGTCACCACCAGATCCCAGAACTGGTGCTGCAGGATGATGGTCATCTCCTCCGGATACTGCGCGAGCAGCCGGGGCGACAGCTTCACGCCGTCGCCGTGCGACAGGAAGGTGATGTAGAAATGGTGCTCACCTGGCAGGCCATGTTCGGCGGCGTCGGACAACACCCGGCGCAGCACCCCGCGCAGCGCATCGCGCGCCAGCACGTCATATCGGATGTGATCGGTCGCCATGGTGATCCTGTCGCTTCGAAAATGCCCGCCGGGGCGGCGCCGGACCGTCCGACTCGCCCTTTTGCCATGCTACCCCGCCGGGAGCCGGAAATCAGCAGGGCTGGCCGCTGAAATGCGCGCGGACGCCCGATTGGGAAACAAGGGATAAAGTGGAGGCTTCTGTTGCCAGGTGCCTCCGAACCCCGCCTAGCGGAGCTTAACCCGCTAGGACTTTAAGATGGTCTTTCAAACTGCGTTACGCAGCCTGAGCAACCGGAGCAAAGTTGTCGTTGGCAACTATTGCATTGGCCCGATGTCGGCGGAACCATACCGAGAAAAAACACGCCCTTTACGCCCTCGTCGATCCTATTTCGCCCCCGCCGAAAGCCACCGCGACGGATGGATTTTGGTGGAGGCGCCGGGTACCGCCCCCGGGTCCGAATGGTTTATTGCGACGGTCATTTATTTCCATAGCCGGCGAACCGGCACCCCCAATATAGCGGCAAAGTCTTAGAAAAACAGAGCCGATTCAGGCCCTTTCGGCTGTGAAAACCGGCCGATTTGGGGCTGGCCAAGGTCTTAGCCAGGGTCTTGGCGCTGTCCCGGCGCCGTTCTAGGTTTCGTCCATGCCCCCGGAATCTCCGCCGGTTGCCGCCCCGGCGCCGGATGCCCCCGTACCATCGCCGCCCCACCAGCCCGGCCTGCTCGAGCTGTTCCTGGCCTTTGCCAAGATGTCGCTGGCCGGCTTTGGCGGGGTTCTGGTCTGGGCCCGCCGCGCGATCGTCGAGCAGCACCGCTGGATGACCGCGGAGGAGTTCAACGAGACCTTCGCGCTGTGCCATTTCCTGCCAGGTCCGAACATCGTCAACCTGTCGGTCGTATTCGGCTCGCGCTTTCGCGGCATAGCCGGCGGGCTCGCGGCCTTCGCCGGGCTGGTCGGGCCGCCGATGGTGATCGCGACCATCCTTGCCGCGCTCTATGCCCGTTACGGCGACATCGACGTGCTGCGCCGGACGCTCGCCGGCGTCGCCTGCGCCGCGGTCGGGCTGCTGTTCGCCGTCGTCTTCAAGATGATGATGCCGCTCCTGAAGCGGCGCGATGTCACGGGCCTCGTCATTCTGGCTGCTGTTTTCGTCGCGATCGGACTGATCCGCTGGCCGCTCCAGATCGTGCTGCTGGTGGCGATCCCGCTCAGCATTGCGACGACGGTCCTGGCGCGCCGCATGGTGCGGGCATGAGCTCGGAGTCCAACCCGATCGCGGCGCTGGTCTGGACCTTCGGCCTGATGTCGCTGTTTGCGGTCGGCGGCGCCAATTCGGCGATTCCCGAAATGCACCGTGCCGCCGTCGACGTGCATCACTGGCTGACCGACAAGCAGTTCGCCGACGTATTCGCGATCTCGCAGCTCTCGCCGGGGCCGAACGTGCTGATCGTGACCTTGATAGGCTATTCTGTCGCAGGCGTCGCCGGGGCGTTGGCCGCGACGGTGGCGATGTGCGGACCGACCGCGCTGCTTGCCTATTATGTGAGCCGTTTCCTCGATCGCTCGCGCGAGGCGCGCTGGCCGGCGATGATCCAGGCGGCACTGGTTCCGCTGTCGATCGGTCTGATGGCGGCCTCCGGCCTGATCGTGGCGCAGACCTCAGACCAAAGTTGGATCGCGGTCCTGATCACCATTGTCGCGGCCGCGCTTGCTTTTGCGACGCGGATCAACCCTTTGTGGATGTTGCTGGCCGGAGGCCTCTTGGGTTTCGCTGGCGTTATCTGACGAAAATCGCTAGCAAGGCTCTCGGTCAACGCACCACAAACCAAGCCATTCAATCAAAACGGGCGGGACAGCCCTGACGGGGGAAGCGAAGTCATGAGCGATACGCCGAGCGAGGCGCCGGTCAAATCGATCTTGCCGAAATGGGTGCGCGGTCCGCAGGATTTTGTCGGCGGGCTCGCCATGATGGCGGCTGCGCTGTTTGCCTTGTGGGCCTCGAGCGATTTGCAGGGCATGCACGGATTTTCGTTCGGCGCCGGAACCGCGCCGCGCATGTTCGCAGTGCTGCTGCTGTTGCTCGGCGGTGGTGTCGCGCTGATGGGAGTTCTGCAGAATGGCCCGCATATCGCGGCCTATTCCTGGCGCGGCCCGTTGTTCGTATCCGCCGCAATCGTGTTCTTCGCATTGGCGATCCGGCCACTCGGGCTTGTGGTCTCCGCCTTTGCCGCCTTCATGATCGCGGCGATGGGCTCGCAGGAGACGAAATTGGTCGAGGCCATCATTGTCGGCGCCTGTCTGACCCTCGGCTGCGCGCTGCTTTTCCCCTATGTGCTGGGACTTCCGATGCCGATGTTCCCGCGTTTCCTGATCCAGTGAGGGCGTGATGGAACTGTTTGCCAATCTCGCCCACGGTTTCGCGGTCGCATTCTCGCCGATCAACCTTCTGATGTGCCTGATCGGCGCACTGGTCGGCACGCTGGTCGGCGTGCTGCCGGGCATCGGCACCATCGCCACCGTCGCCATGCTGCTGCCGATCACCTTCGGCCTGCCGCCGGTCGGTGCGCTGATCATGCTCGCCGGCATCTATTACGGCGCGCAATATGGCGGCTCGACCACCTCGATCCTGGTCAATATTCCGGGCGAGGCGACCTCCGTCGTCACCGCGCTCGACGGCCACCAGATGGCCAAGCAGGGCCGCGCCGGTCCGGCTCTGGCGATCGCCGCGATCGGCTCGTTCTTCGCCGGCTGCGTCGCGACCGTGCTGATCGCCGTGCTCGGCGCGCCGCTGACCAAGCTCGCGCTGGCGTTCGGTCCGGCTGAATATTTCTCGCTGATGGTGCTCGGCCTGATCTTCGCGGTGGTGCTCGCCAAGGGCTCGGTGCTGAAGGCGATCGCGATGATCGTGTTCGGCCTGTTGCTGTCGATGGTCGGCTCCGACATCGAGACCGGCGCCTCGCGCATGGCCTTCAACATCCCCGAACTCGCCGACGGTCTCGGCTTTGCCACCGTGGCGATGGGTGTGTTCGGCTTCGCGGAGATCATCCGCAACCTCGACCACGGCGCCGAGATGAACCGCAACCTGGTGCAGCAGAAGATCACCGGCCTGATGCCGACCAGGAAGGACATCGCGGATTCAACGCCGGCGATCCTGCGCGGCACCGTGCTTGGCTCGATCCTCGGCATCCTGCCGGGCGGCGGCGCCGTGATCGCCTCGTTCGCGGCCTATACGCTGGAGAAGAAGCTGGCGAAGGATCCGAAGCGGTTCGGCCGCGGCGCGATCGAGGGCGTGGCGGCGCCGGAAAGCGCCAACAACGCCGCGGCGCAGACCTCGTTCATCCCGCTGCTCACGCTCGGCATCCCGCCGAACGCGGTGATGGCGCTGATGGTCGGCGCGATGACCATTCACGGCATCGTGCCGGGTCCGCAGGTGATGCAGAAGCAGCCCGATCTGGTCTGGGGCATGATCGCCTCGATGTGGATCGGCAATCTGATGCTGATCATCATCAACCTGCCGTTGGTGGGCATCTGGGTCCGTCTGCTGCGCGTGCCGTACCGCCTGATGTTCCCCTCGATCGTGGTGTTCTGCGCGATCGGCATCTACTCGGTGAACAACGCGCCGGTCGACGTCGTGCTCGCCGGCGTGTTCGGCCTGGTCGGCTATTGGCTGATCAAGCACGATTTCGAGCCGGCACCGCTGCTGCTCGGCATGGTGCTGGGCCCGCTGATGGAGGAGAACCTGCGTCGCGCGCTGTTGATCTCGCGCGGCGACTGGAGCGTGTTCGTCTCGCGGCCGCTGTCGGCGGTGCTGCTGGCGATCGCGGCCGGTCTCCTGGTGCTCGCCGTGCTGCCGACGTTGCGTGCCAAGCGCGACGAAGTGTTCGTGGAATCCGAGGGCTGAGCGAGCCGTCGACCCTGCGTCGGCGCGCCGCAGGCGGAAGTCGAATCGACACTCGATGTCGTCCCGTGAAATGAAAATGCCGGCCGATTTGGCCGGCATTTTTATTGGTCAAACGTTCCGGGAGGAATTGAGATGATGTCCATTCGCTCGCTTGCGGGCGCATGCCTTTCGGCATTTGTAGCGCTCGGCGCTTTCGCCGTGCCGGCGTCCGCGCAAAACTATCCGACCCGCACCATCACCATGATCGTGCCGTTCGCAGCCGGCGGCCCGACCGATGTCATCTCGCGCATCGTGACCGCGCACATGGCGCAGACGCTGGGACAGAGCATCGTGATCGAGAACGTGGTCGGCGCCGGCGGCACCACCGCGACGACGCGTGCCGCACGCGCCGCCAATGACGGCTATACGTTGATTACAGGGCATATGGGCACGCACGCCGCCTCGGTGCCGCTCTATCCGAAGCTTGCCTATCACCCGGAAAAGGATTTCGAGCCCGTCGCGCTGCTCGCCGGCACGCCGATCCTGATCCTTGCCCGCAAGGACTTCCCGCCGAAGGATCTCAAGGAATTCGTCGCCTACGTGAAGGCCAATGCCGAGAAGGTCAACGCCGCGCATGCCGGCATCGGCTCGGTCTCGCACGCCTCCTGCGAGCTCCTGAACTCGATCCTCGGCGTCAAACCGGTCGGCGTGCCCTTCAACGGCACCGGCCCGGCCATGAATGCGCTGGTCGCCGGCCAGGTCGATTACATGTGCGACCAGATCGTCAACGCGGTGCCGCAGATCAACGCCGGCACCATCAAGGCCTATGCGGTCGCCACCCCCGAGCGCAACCCGTCGCTGCCCAATGTGCCGACCACGACGGAAGCCGGCTTGCCGGCGTTCCAGGCCCAGGCCTGGAATGCGATTTTCGCGCCGAAGGGAACTTCGCCCGCCATCATCGCCACGTTGAATGCCGCGGCCATCAAGGCGCTTGACGATGAGAACGTCCGCAAGCGCCTGCTCGACCTCGGCAGCGTGATCCCGGCGCCCGCCAACCGTACGCCGGAGGCGCTCGCGACGCTCGTCAAGAACGAGATCGCGAAGTGGACGCCGGTGCTCAAGCCGGCAACTTAATCCAGTACAATCAGGCAAATAGGGCAGGGGCGGGACGCGAGTTCCGCCCCTTGTCGTTTGGCGCGGAGTGCTCACTTTTCAGGGTATAATCGGTACGTTCAGCCGAATCAGCGTGCCGACCGGCGGCCTTGGCCGCTACATTGGTCGTTCTCTCGAAAGCCCGAAACAGACGCCATGAACCAGTATCACGACCTGCTCGAACGCATCCTCGCCGACGGTGCCGAGAAGCACGACCGCACCGGCACCGGGACGCTGTCGATCTTCGGTCATCAGATGCGCTTCAACCTCGCGGCCGGCTTCCCGATGCTGACCACCAAGCGGCTGCCGCTGAAGGCGATCGTGCACGAGCTGCTCTGGTTCCTCGCCGGCGACACCAACATCAAATATCTCAACGACAACGGCGTCACGATCTGGGACGAATGGGCCGACGCCAACGGCGACCTCGGTCCGGTGTACGGCTCGCAATGGCGGTCGTGGCCCGCGCCGGATGGCCGTAGCATCGACCAGATCGCTGGCGTGGTCGAGATGATCAAGCGCAATCCGGATTCGCGACGGCTGATCGTCAGCGCCTGGAATCCGGCCGAGGTCGACAAGATGGCGCTGCCGCCGTGCCATTGCCTGTTCCAGTTCTATGTCGCGAACGGCAAATTGTCCTGTCAGCTCTATCAGCGCTCGGGCGACGTCTTCCTCGGCGTACCCTTCAATATCGCCTCCTATGCGCTGCTCACCATGATGGTCGCGCAGGTGACCGGGCTGAAGCCCGGCGATTTCGTGCACTCGCTCGGCGACGCGCACCTCTACTCCAACCATCTCGAGCAGGCGCGCCTGCAGTTGACGCGGCCGACGCGGCCGTTGCCGACGATGGCGATCAATCCGGACGTGAAGGATATCTTCGCGTTCCGCTACGAGGACTTCAAACTCGAAGGTTACGACCCGCATCCGCACATCAAGGCCGAGGTGGCGGTATGAGTTGCGGTCCGAGGGATTGAATGTCGCTGACGATCCGCCGCGCGCGGCCCGATGAGGCCGGACTGGTGTTCTCGCTGGTCCGCGAACTCGCCGAATACGAAAAGCTTCTGCATGAGGTTCACGCCAGCGAGGCCGATATCGCCGAGGCGCTGTTCGGCGCCAACCCACGGCTCTATTGCGACATCGCGGAATGGAACGGCGAGCCTGCCGGCTTCGCGGTCTGGTTCGTCAACTTCTCGACCTTCGCCGGCCGTCACGGCATCTATCTCGAAGACCTCTTCGTGCGTCCGGCGCTGCGCGGCAAGGGCATCGGCAAGGCGCTGCTCGTGCATCTGGCGAAGCAATGCCTCGCCAATGGCTGGTCGCGCCTGCAATGGGCGGTGCTCGACTGGAACGCGCCGTCGATTGCATTCTACAAGTCGCTCGGCGCCGAGATGATGGACGAATGGACGATTTGCCGCGTCTCCGGCGAGGCGCTGTCGACGCTCGCGGAAGGGACGCTCTGATGGAGATCGTGCTCGTCGTAGCGGTCGCCGAGAACGGCGTGATCGGGAGCGACAACGCCATTCCATGGCGGCTGAAATCCGACCAGCAGCGTTTCAAGGCGATTACGTTGAACAAGCCCGTCGTGATGGGGCGCAAGACCTTCGAATCCCTGCGCAGGCCGCTGCCGGGCCGCACCAACATCGTGGTGACGCGCGATCCCAACTACCGCGCGCGCGGCGCCATCGTCACGACGTCGTTTGACAACGCCCGCGCCATTGCGCTTGGCGACGCGCTGCGGCGTTTCGCCACTGAGATTGCAATCATCGGTGGCGCGGAAATCTACGCGCAATGGATGGGCACCGCCGATCGCCTTGAGATCACCGAGGTCCATGCCCGGCCGGACGGCGACACGCGGTTCGACAAAATCGATGCGCAGCTGTGGGACGAGGTGGCGCGCGTGCGAAATCCGGCAGGCCCGGACGACAGTGCCGACTTCTCCTATGTGACATATCGTCGGCGCGGCCCGGGTTAACCAATGTTTGCATTGACAATTATGCCCCGGCGCATAGCTCGTCCGGCCAGGAAGCTTGCGTTGTAAGGGCCCTAGCGGTCCCCTATAACCGGGCCGGACATTCGAGGCCGGGCGTCCCGTCCGGACTTGCCGAGGAGATGTTTGATGCCGTGGAAAAATCAAGGCGGGGGGCCCTGGGGCTCGGGTCCGAAAGGGCCATGGGGCACCGGTCCGCAGTCAGCCGGGCCAAGGCCGCCGGATCTTGAGGATCTGCTGCGGCGCGGCCAGGACCGCCTGCAGCAGTGGCTGCCCGGCGGACATTTCAGCGGCATGGGCGTCGCGCTGGTGCTGGTCGCCGCGCTGGCGATCTGGTTCGCGACCGGCATCTTCCGCGTGCAGTCCGAAGAGCTCGGCGTCGTGCTGCGCTTCGGCAAGTATGTCCGCGATGCGCAGCCGGGCCTGCGCTACCACCTGCCATATCCGATTGAGACAGTGCTGCTGCCGAAAGCGCTGCGCGTCAACACGATCTCGATCGGCATGACGCTGATCGACGATCCCGCTCGCCGCGGCCGCACCATGCGCGACGTGCCGGAAGAGAGCCTGATGCTGACCGGCGACGAGAACATCGTCGACGTCGACTTCACGGTGCTGTGGCGCATCAAGCCGGGTGGAGCCGGCGCCTATCTGTTCAACATCCAGAATCCCGAAGGCACCGTGAAGGCGGTTGCCGAAAGCGCGATGCGTGAGGTGATCGGCCGCTCGCAGATCCAGCCGATCCTGACCGGGGCGCGCAACGTCACCGAGCAGAGCGTCCAGGAGCTGATGCAGAGGACGCTCGATACCTACAACGCGGGCATCCAGATCACGCAGGTGCAGATGCAGAAGGTCGATCCGCCGGCGCAGGTGATCGACGCATTCCGCGACGTGCAGGCGGCGCGCGCCGACCTCGAGCGCAAGCAGAACGAGGCACAGACCTACGCCAACCGGATCGTACCGGAAGCGCGCGGTCGTTCCGCGCAGATCCTGCAGGCCGCCGAAGGCTACAAGGAGCAGGCGGTCGCCGACGCCAAGGGCCAGAGCGCACGCTTCCTGAAAGTCTATGAAGAGTACAAGAAGGCACCCGACGTGACGCGCGAGCGCATCTATCTGGAGACCATGGAAAAAGTGCTCGGCGGCTCCGAGAAGCTGGTTTACGACGGCGGCCCGGGCCAGAACATCGTGCCCTACCTTCCGCTCGGCGAACTGACGCCGCGGCGTCCGGCGGCACCGGCCACGACCGGCCAGCAGCAGGGAGCCACCCGATGAGGTCTCCCGTCACCGGCATTGTGTCCCTGATCATCCTCTTCATTGTGCTCGCCGTCGGCTACAGCTCGGTGTTCGCCGTGCAGCAGACCGAGCAGACCATCGTCCTGCGGTTCGGCGAGCCGGTCGACATCGTCACCGAGCCCGGCCTGCACTTCAAGGCGCCGTGGAATTCGGTGATCAACGTCGACAAGCGCATCCTCGATCTGGAAAACCCGTCGCAGGAGGTGATCGCGTCCGACCAGAAGCGGCTCGTGGTGGACGCCTTCGCGCGCTATCGCATCAAGAATGCATTGCGCTACTACACCAGCGTCGGCTCGATCCAGGCCGCCAATCTGCAGCTGACCACGCTGCTGAACGCAGCGCTGCGCCGCGTGCTCGGCGAGGTCAACTTCATCACCGTGGTGCGTGACGATCGCGAGAAGCTGATGCAGCGGATCCGCGAGCAGCTCGATAGGGAAGCGGACGGATACGGCATCGAGGTTGTCGACGTCCGCATCCGCCGTGCCGACCTGCCGGAGCAGAATAGCCAGGCCGTCTACAACCGCATGAAGACCGAACGTGAGCGCGAGGCGGCCGAGTTCCGTGCCCAGGGCGACCAGAAGGCGCAGGAAATCCGCTCGAAGGCCGACCGCGAAGCGACCGTGATCGTGGCCGAGGCGAACTCGGCCGCGGATCAGACCCGCGGTGCCGGCGACGCCGAGCGCAACCGCCTGTTCGCCGAAGCCTATGGCAAGGACAAGGACTTCTTCGCATTCTATCGCTCGATGACAGCGTATGAGAACGGCCTGCGTTCCAGCGACACGCGTTTCCTGTTGCGGCCGGACTCGGAATTCTTCAGATACTTCGGCGGTGCAAGCGGCAAGTTGCCTGAGGCGGCCGCCGCGCCGAAACAGTAACGTCACGACTTGAACTTCAGGACTTGGCGGCGATGCGGATGACGCTTCGCCGCCGACCAAAAACAACAAGCATCGAGCGGGAGGCTGCCATCCGATGAAGTCCATAGCGTTCGGCGACTTCCTCATCGGGTTGGGAATCCTGTTCGTGCTCGAAGGCATTCTGTTCGCGGCAAGCCCCGCCTGGATGCGCCGGGCGATGAAGAGCGCGCTGGCGACACCCGACAACATCCTGCGCATCGTCGGTATCGGCTCGGCGGTCGCCGGGCTTGTCCTGATCTGGGTGGTGCGAAGATAGTCGCCGCTCCGGAGCATGCGAAGCATGACCGCCAATGCGCGATTGCGCATCGGGGAACCTCGAGATTCCCCAAGGTGCGCAATTGCGTCCCCGGGGTTCAGCCTTGTCGGGCTGCCCCGGAATGACAGGCAAGACTGAACATATCGTGAGCCTCTCGCCGCCGGTATTTCGCCGAAATGCCCGGGTGAGATGCTTGCGCCGTATGCCTGTTCGGGCGCACTCTATAACTAGCTCATTTGAACCCGTTTGCCTGGAGAAACTCTGACATGACCGCTGCCAGACCAGCCCTGAGCCGTCGCCTCCGCATGATGGGAGCCGCGATCTCGATCGGTGCTGCGAGCATGCTGAGCTCCGTGCCGGCGTTCGCACGCGGTCCTGAAGGCATCGCCGACATCGCCGAGAAGGTGATCGACGCCGTCGTCAACATCTCGACGTCGCAGACCGTCGAGGCCAAGGACCGGACGATGCCGCAGCTGCCGCCGGGCTCGCCGTTCGAGGAATTCTTCGACGACTTCTTCAAGAACCGCCGCGGACCGCCCGGCAAGGGCGGCGACAAGAGCGGTGAGTTCCAGCCGCGCAAGACCAACTCGCTCGGCTCAGGCTTCATCGTCGACACCGCGGGCATCGTCGTCACCAACAACCACGTCATCGCCGACGCCGACGAGATCAACGTCATCCTCAACGACGGCACCAAGATCAAGGCCGAGCTGGTCGGCGTCGACAAGAAGACCGACCTCGCGGTCCTGAAATTCAAGCCGCCGAAGCCGCTCACCGCGGTCAAGTTCGGCGACAGCGACAAGATCCGGCTCGGCGACTGGGTGGTCGCGATCGGCAACCCGTTCAGCCTCGGCGGCACGGTGACCGCGGGCATCGTCTCGGCCAAGAACCGTGACATCAGCCAGGGCCCGTATGACAGCTACATCCAGACCGACGCCGCCATCAACCGCGGCAATTCCGGCGGTCCGCTGTTCAACCTCGATGGCGAGGTGATCGGCGTCAACACGCTGATCATCTCGCCGACCGGCGGTTCGATCGGCCTCGGCTTCGCCGTGCCGTCGAAGACCGTGGCCGGCGTGGTCGACCAGCTGCAGAAATTCGGCGAGCTGCGCCGCGGCTGGCTCGGCGTGCGCATCCAGCAGGTCACCGACGAGATCGCCGACAGCCTCAACATCAAGCCGGCGCGCGGCGCCCTGGTTGCCGGCGTCGACGACAAGGGGCCGGCCAAGCCGGCGGGCATCGAGCCCGGCGACGTCGTCGTCAAGTTCGACGGCAAGGACGTCAAGGACCCCAAGGATCTGTCGCGCATCGTTGCCGACACGGCGGTCGGCAAGGAAGTCGACGTCGTCGTCATCCGCAAGGGCAATGAGGAGACCCGCAAGGTCACGCTCGGCCGGCTCGAGGACAATGAGAAGGTTCAGCAGGTCAACGCCAAGTCGAAGGACGACACCGCCGAGAAGCCGGTGACCCAGAAGGCGCTCGGTCTCGACCTCGCGGCGCTGAGCAAGGACCTGCGCACCAAGTACAAGATCAAGGACAGCGTGAAGGGCGTCGTCGTCACCGGCGTCGACGGCAATTCCGATGCCGCCGAGAAGCGGCTGTCGGCGGGCGATGTCATCGTCGAGGTGGCGCAGGAGGCGGTGTCGAGCGCCGCTGACATCAAGAAGCGCGTCGATCAACTCAAGAAGGACGGCAAGAAGTCGGTGCTGCTGCTGGTCTCGAACGGCGATGGCGAACTGCGCTTCGTCGCGCTCGGCGTGCAGTAACATTCACATACGTCATTCCGGGGCGGTCCGCAGGACCGAACCCGGAATCTCGAGATTCCGGGTTCGATGCTTCGCATCGCCCCGGAATGATGGTTTGCTACCCCGCCACGAACTCATCCCGCCGGTAGCCCTGCGCGTACAGCAGCGCGGTGAGATCGCCGTGGTCGATCCGGACCGCGGCCGCGGCCGCGACCGCCGGCTTGGCGTGATAGGCTACGCCGAGGCCCGCAGCCTGGATCATGCCGAGATCGTTGGCGCCGTCGCCCACCACAAGGGTGTCGATCTCGTCGAGATCGAAGGACTCGGTGAGCTCGATCAAGGTGGCGAGCTTGGTGGCGCGGCCGAGGATCGGCTCGACCACCTCACCGGTCAGCTTGCCGTCCACGACCTGCAACTGGTTGGCGCGGTTTTCCTGAAAGCCGACCTTCGCCGCGACCACCTTGGTGAACAAGGTGAAGCCGCCCGAGATCAGGCAGGTATAGGCGCCGTGCGCGCGCATGGTCATGACCAGTTCGCGGCCGCCCGGCGTCAGCGTGATGCGCTTGTCGAGCACCTCGTCGACCACGCTGACCGGCAGTCCCTTGAGCAGCGCCACCCGCTCGCGCAGCGCGGACTCGAACTCGATCTCGCCGCGCATGGCACGCTCGGTGATCGCAGCGACATGGGCCTTGAGCCCGGCGAAGTCGGCGAGCTCGTCGATGCACTCCTGGCCGATCATGGTGGAATCCATGTCGGCCAGAAAAAGCTTCTTGCGCCGGGCGATCCGAGGCTGCACGACGATGTCGATCGGCAGGTCGCCGCGGGCCTGGCGAAGGCGTTCCTCGATTGTCTTGATACCGTCCCTGCTGCTGTCCTCGCTTTCGAACGGAATGTCGGCGGCGACTTCGTTGAACAGCCACTGCGCCGGGCCGGGTGAGGGCAGCACGGCCCGCGCACCGTCGACGATGGTGGAGTCGAGCGCGGGGGTTGCAGGATTGCAGATCAGCGTGGCAACGAGGGACATGCAGGCGCATTCGGGATTGTTGAACAAGGCAGTGCTTATCGCAGGGCCGACCGCCAGCGGCAAGTCGGCGCTGGCGCTCGAACTCGCGCAGCGGACCGGCGGGGTCGTGATCAACACCGACTCCATGCAGGTCTATCGTGACCTCCGGATCATCACCGCGCGGCCGACTGCAGGCGAAGAGGCGCTGGTTCCGCACCGGCTCTATGGCCATGTCGACGCCGGCGTGAATTTCTCCGCTGGCGCCTGGGTGGCCGATGCGGCGAAGGTGCTCGGCGAGGCGCGTGAGCAGGGACGGCTGCCGATCTTCATCGGTGGCTCGGGCCTCTATTTCAAGGCGCTGACGCGCGGCTTGTCGGCGGTGCCGCCGATCCCGGCTGATGTGCGCGACGGCGTGCGCGCACGGCTCGAGCAGCACGGCGTCGAGGCGCTGCATGCCGAGCTTGCAGCGCGCGATCCGGTGTCGGCCGAGCGGCTGAAGCCGCGCGACCGCACCCGCATCGCGCGCGCGCTCGAGGTGGTCGAGGCCACCGGCCGCCCGCTGCCGGACTGGCATCGCGAGGGCCTGCCGCCACTGCTGCCGCCGGGCGATTTTCATGCGCTGTTTCTCGCGCCGGAGCGCGAGAGGCTCTATGCACGGATCGACGCCCGGTTCGGTGTCATGCTCGATGCCGGCGCGCTCGACGAGGTCGCGGCGCTGGCGGCGCGTGGGCTCGATCCGTTGCTGCCGGCGATGAAGGCCCATGGGGTGCCGGCGCTGATCCGGCACCTGAGGGGAGAGATCAGCCGCGAGGAGGCCGCCGAGATCGGCCGGGCCGACACCCGCCATTATGCGAAGCGCCAGTTCACCTGGTTTCGCCATCAGCTCCCGGAATTCGAATGGGTGGTGCCGGAAGCTGGCGGGGAATGGCTGGAGAGTCGGGTCCCGTAGCCCGGGCCGGGGGGCCCGCACGCCCGTCAGCCATGCGCGTTCGCCTGCGCAAAAACACTCGCCGAACGAGCGGAACCCCGGTAGAGTACGGAAATCGCGAAAGTGCTTGCCTTGCCTTGACATTCAGGCTTTGGCCGCTATGTTCGCGCAACCTTTGGGAAGACTGGGTCGTATCGTGCGCAACATTATTACCAAGCTGCTTATCGCCGTCGTACCCAGGCACACCGCCGGGGATGGCTAGCGGCCATCCAAATTCGGGCGGTGTGCATGGGGCCTCTAGGGCCCCTTTTTATTGCCCGAAGCCGAACTGACGAGAACTGACAAAAGCCGCGCAAAAACAAGCGCATCCGGAGCGAACCATGACCGACAAGAGCCACGATCCCAATCAGATGACCGGCGCCGCGATGATCGTGCGCGCGCTCATCGATCACGGCGTGCAGCATGTCTTCGGCTATCCCGGCGGTGCGGTGCTTCCGATCTACGACGAGATCTTCCAGCAGAGCGAGGTCGAGCACATCCTGGTCCGTCACGAGCAGGGCGCCGGCCATGCCGCCGAAGGCTATGCCCGCTCGACCGGCAAGCCCGGCGTGGTGCTGGTGACGTCGGGCCCCGGCGCCACCAACATGGTGACGCCGCTGACCGACGCGCTGATGGATTCGATCCCGCTGGTCTGCATCACCGGCCAGGTGCCGACCCATCTGATCGGCAACGACGCCTTCCAGGAGTGCGATACGGTCGGCATCACGCGGCCCGCCACCAAGCACAATTGGCTGGTCCGCGATGTCAATGACCTCGCCAGGGTGCTGCACGAGGCCTTCTATGTCGCCACCACCGGCCGGCCCGGCCCGGTCGTGGTCGACGTGCCGAAGGACGTGCAGTTCGCGACCGGCACCTATCATCCGCCGCGCAAGTCGGACGTGCACATCTCCTACACGCCGCGCGTCAAGGGCGACGCGACCCAGATCCGCAAGGCGGTGGCGATGCTCGCCAATGCCAAACGTCCCGTGATCTATTCCGGCGGCGGCGTGATCAATTCGGGTCCTGAGGCCTCGAAACTGCTGCGCCAGCTGGTGGAGGCGACCGGCTTCCCAATCACCTCGACCCTGATGGGGCTGGGCGCCTATCCCGCTTCGGGCCCGAACTGGCTCGGCATGCTGGGCATGCACGGCACCTACGAAGCAAACATGACGATGCATGATTGCGACGTCATGCTGTGCGTCGGCGCGCGCTTCGACGACCGCATCACCGGCCGTACCGACGCCTTCTCGCCGGGCTCGAAGAAGATCCACATCGACATCGACCCGTCCTCGATCAACAAGAACATCCGCGTCGACGTGCCGATCATCGGCGACGCCGGCAACGTGCTCGGCGATTTGCTGCAGGTGTTCAAGGCAGAAGCCAAGAAGCCGGACATCAAGTCGTGGTGGCAGCAGATCGCGCAATGGCGCGCGCGCAACTCGCTGTCCTACCGCAAGAACAACGATATCATCCTGCCGCAATACGCGATCCAGCGCCTGTTCGAGCTGACCCGCGGCAAGGACACCTACATCACGACCGAGGTCGGTCAGCACCAGATGTGGGCCGCGCAGTTCTTCGGCTTCGAGGAGCCGCACCGCTGGATGACCTCGGGCGGTCTCGGCACCATGGGCTACGGCCTGCCGGCCGCGGTCGGCGTGCAGGTGGCGCATCCGGACAGCCTGGTGATCGACATCGCCGGCGACGCCTCGGTGCAGATGACGATCCAGGAGATGTCGACGGCGGTCCAGTTCGAGCTGCCGATCAAGATATTCATCCTGAACAACCAGTACATGGGCATGGTGCGGCAATGGCAGCAGCTGCTGCACGGCAACCGCCTGTCGCATTCCTACTCCGAGGCGCTGCCGGACTTCGTCAAGCTCGCCGACGCCTATGGCTGCGTCGGGCTGCAGGCGACCAAGCCGTCCGATCTCGACGGCGCGATCAAGGAGATGATCTCGATCAAGCGCCCGGTGCTGTTCGATTGCCGCGTCGCCGCGCTGGAGAATTGCTTCCCGATGATCCCGTCCGGCAAGGCGCATAACGAGATGCTGCTGCCGGAAGAGGCGACCGATGAGGCCACCGCGAAGGCCTTCTCCGGTGGCAAGGCGCTGGTGTGATGATGGATCGACGTGGAGCACTCTCTTTTCACCTCGCCCCGCTTGCGGGGAGAGGTCAGATTGCGCGCAAGCGCAATCCGGCTGAGGGGGAGTCTCCGCGAATCCGTCTCTCACCATTGCTCTGGAAGCAGCCCCTCACCCCAACCCTCTCCCCGCAAAGAGCGGGGAGACGGAACTTATCGCGCGCTCGGATGGAGGGCGGCTCCCATGTTTGACCTCAACGAGCTCGAGCGCGCGCACCGGATCGTCGGCACCGCGGTGCCGGCGACGCCGGCGTACGCCTGGCCGCTGCTGGCGGAGCGGCTCGGCACCGAGGTCGTGGTCAAGCATGAGAACCACACGCCGACCGGCGCCTTCAAGGTGCGCGGCGGCCTGGTCTATCTCGAACGGCTGAAGCGCGAGCGGCCCGACGTTCCCGGCATCATCTCGGCGACGCGCGGCAATCACGGCCAGAGCCTGGCGTTCGCGGCAGGACGTCAGGGCGTGTCGGCGACGATCTACGTGCCGCGCGGCAACTCGGTCGAGAAGAACCGCGCCATGCACGCGTTCGGGGCCGAGCTTGTCGAGCACGGCGACGACTTCCAGGCCGCGCGGGAAGAGGCCGAGCGCCGCGCCCAATTCGCCGGCCTGCACATGGTGCCGTCGTTCCACCCGGACCTCGTGCTGGGTGTCGCGACCTACGCGCTCGAACTGTTCCGTACCGCGCCCGATCTCGACATTCTCTATGTGCCGATCGGGCAGGGCTCCGGCATCTGCGGCTGCATCATGGCGCGCGACCTGCTTGGGCTGAAGACCGAGATCGTCGGCGTGCAGTCGACCGAGGCGCCGTCCTATGCGCTGTCGTTTGCGGCCGGAAAGATCGTCACCACCGAGTCCAGCAACACCCTTGCCGACGGCATGGCGACGCGGATTCCGGACGCGGATGCGTTCGCGCTGATCCGCAAGGGTGCCTCCCGCATCGTGCAGGTCAGCGACGACGAGGTCGGGCAGGCGATCCGCGCCTACTGGACCGACACCCACAATCTCGCCGAGGGCGCGGGCGCTGCGGCGCTCGCGGCCGCGCTGCAGGAAAAGAACAGGCTCGCCGGCAAGCGGGTCGGCCTGATCCTGAGCGGCGGCAATATCGATTTCGATCTGTTCCGGACCTGGATCGGAACGGATGCTGCGCCGGCCGCCGAGCGGGCGGTGGCGTGAACAGAATGTAAGGGGACGACCATGAACCAGCCCGCATCCGCCTATTTCCTCGAAGAGCGTCACGATCCCAACGAGACGCATACTTTGTCCGTGCTCGTGCAGAACGAGCCCGGCGTGCTCGCGCGCGTGATCGGCCTGTTCTCCGGCCGCGGCTACAACATCGAGAGTCTCACCGTCTCGGAGACGGAGAGCCAGAAACATCTCTCGCGGATCACGATCGTCACCACCGGCACGCCGATGGTGATCCAGCAGATCAAGCATCAGCTCGACCGCATGATCCCGGTCTACCGCGTCGTCGACATGACGCTGACCGGCAGCTCGATCGAGCGCGAGCTTGCGATGGTCAAGGTGCGGGGCGGTGGCGATCACCGCGTCGAGGCGCTGCGGCTGGCGGACGCGTTCCGCGCCCGGGTGATCGACGCCACGACCGAGAGCTTCGTGTTCGAGATCACGGGCAATTCGTCCAAGATCAGTCAGTTCATCGACCTGATGCGTCCGCTGGGCCTGGTCGAAGTGTCACGAACCGGGGTGGCCGCGATCACGCGTGGGCCGGAAGGGATGTGAGTCATGTTGGCGCGCGACTGGTACTATACGCAACGGCGGCAGGTCGGTCTCGATACCGCGGTGGCCTCGATCTATGACGTCAGCGAGGACAGCGATGTCCGTGCCCGCCAGGCGCTGACCATGCTCGGCGTCAAGCCGGGCTGGCGGATCGCCGATATCGGCTGCGGCAACGGCGTGCTGGCCACCGAGGCGGCGTTGATGGGCGCCGAGGTCGACGCCATCGACATCTCGCCGGCGATGATCGGGCTTGCCGAAATCTATGCGCGCGACCGCAAGGCGAAGATCCGGACCCAGCCGGCCGGCCTGCTGTCGTTCGCCTACCAACCGAATTCCTACGACCTCATCGTCAGCGAGTTCACGCTGCACCATCTGCCGGACTTCTGGAAGGCGGTGGCGCTGTCGCGAATCTTCAACGCGTTGAAGCCCGGCGCGAACTTCTACCTGCGCGACATGGTGTTCGTCGGCATGCCCGACGGTGTCGATCGCGATGTCGAAGGATGGGCCGACTTCTCGATCAAGAATCACGGCTTCGAGCGCGAAAGCGTGATCACCCATATGCGCGACGAATACTCGACCTTCGGCTGGGTGATGGAGCGCATGCTGACCGAGACCGGTTTCACGCTGGTCTCCGTTGATTACCACGCGCCGCTGCACGGCACCTATCTGCTGCGTAAACCGAAGCCCGACGAACAGATCTAGATCCCGACCGAAACGGAAGCACAAGAAGAACAACAATGAAGCCGGCCGATGTTGGCATCGCCGTCATGGTCGCGGTGATCTGGGGGCTTGCGTTCGTCGCAAGCCGGATCGCGCTCGATGAGTTCTCGCCGGAGCTGATGACGACGCTGCGCTTCGCCATCGCCGCGCTGCCGTGCCTGTTCCTGCGCAAGCCCGGCGTTTCCTGGCCGCTTCTGATCGCGATCAGCTCAACGCTGTTCCTCGGCCAGTTCCTCGCACAGGCCTTTGCGATCGCGCATGGCGTTCCCGTCGGGCTTTCCAGCGTGATCGTGCAGAGCCAGGCGCTTTTCACCATCGCCTTCGCCGCCCTGGCCTTCGGGGAAATCCCGACACGGAGCCAGGCAATCGGCATCGCGATCGCCGCGCTCGGCCTGCTGATGATCTGCGGGACGGTCGGCTACGACTTCAGCGTCGCCGCGTTTGCGATCATCATGATCTGCCCGATCAGCTTCGCGATCGGCAATCTTCTCCTGCGGCAGGCGAACGGCGCGCCGATGTTCGATCTGTTCGCCTGGCTGTGCCTGTCAGCCGCGGTGCCGCTTGCGGTGCTGACCTTGATCACGAACGGCCCGCAGCCGACCTGGCATGCGCTGACCCACATGTCGCTGACCGGGCTCGTCTGCATGCTCTGCCTCGGCGGCATCTCGACCAGCATCGCCTACTGGCTGTGGGGCCGGCTGCTGCGGGATTATCCGGCGGCGCAGGTGGTGCCGTTCGCGCTGCTGGTGCCGTTCGTCGGCTCCGCCGCGTCGAGCATCGTGTTCGGCGAGACATTCGGGCCGCTGCGGCTGGCCGGCATGGTCACCGTGATCGCCGGCATCGCCGTGATGCTGCTGTCGAAGCGGCCAAAAGCTCTGCCGAAAGTCGCGTGAGGGCACCATGTCGAATTCGCTGCTGTTCGCCTTTGTCGTGTTCGCGGTCGTGATGTTCTTCACGCCGGGCCCCAACAACATCATGCTGCTGTCGTCGGGGCTGACCTACGGCTTCCGCCGTACAGTGCCCCACATCGCCGGCATCACGGTCGGCTTCGCCTTCATGGTCGGCGCGGTCGGCGTCGGGCTGGGGACCGTCTTCATCGCCTATCCGGTGCTGCAGACGATCCTGAAATATGGCGGCGTCGCCTACCTGATCTATCTCGCCGCCGTCATCGCCATGGCCGAGCCGCCCTCGGCGGACAAGGACGACAGGGGCGGCCGCGGCCCGATGACGTTCTGGGGCGCCGCCATGTTCCAGTGGATCAATGCCAAGGGCTGGGTGATGGTGATCGGCACCATCACGGCCTATGCGGCAATTGCCGCCTTTCCCTGGAACATCGCGATCCAGGTCGGCCTGAGCCTGATCCTGGGCACGGTGTCCTGCGTCGTCTGGGCGCTGTTCGGGACCGCCCTGCGGCCGATCCTGACCTCGCCCCGGGCGATCCGCGCCTTCAATGTGGTGATGGCCATCCTGCTGCTGGCCTCGCTCTACCCGGTCTTCATGGACGCATGATGCCGCACCGCGCCATGCGAGATGAGGGTTTCCCCTGAGGGGGAAAATGCTCTAGACAACGCCGGAAATTCGCGGGCGCCCGGCGGTTCTGACCTTCCGAAAGCCTGATTCATCGGCCGATTTTGGCCCCCTTCAAACGAGGAAACCACGATGCGAGTTTACTACGATCGCGATGCCGACCTGAACCTGATCAAGGGCAAGAAGGTCGCCATCGTCGGCTACGGCAGCCAGGGCCACGCCCACGCGCTGAACCTGAAGGATTCGGGCGTCAAGGAAGTGGCGATTGCGCTGCGCAAGGGTTCGGCCTCGGCCAAGAAGGCCGAGAACGCCGGCTTCAAGGTGATGGAAGTCGCCGAAGCCGCCAAGTGGGCCGACCTCGTCATGATGCTGACCCCGGACGAGCTGCAGGGCGACATCTATCGCGAGCACCTGCACGACAACATGAAGAAGGGCGCGGCGCTCGTGTTCGCCCACGGCCTCAACGTGCACTTCAACCTGCTCGATCCGCGCGCCGACCTCGACGTGCTGATGATCGCGCCGAAGGGCCCCGGCCACACCGTGCGCTCGGAATACCAGCGTGGCGGCGGCGTGCCCTGCCTGATTGCGATCGCCAAGGATTCGTCGGGCAACGCCCATGACCTCGGCCTCAGCTACGCCTCGGCGATCGGCGGCGGCCGCGCCGGCATCATCGAGACCACCTTCAAGGAAGAGTGCGAGACCGACCTGTTCGGCGAGCAGGTGGTGCTCTGCGGCGGCCTGGTCGAGCTGATCAAGGGCGGCTACGAAACCCTGGTCGAGGCCGGCTACGCGCCCGAGATGGCCTATTTCGAGTGCCTGCACGAAGTGAAGCTGATCGTCGACCTGATCTATGAAGGCGGCATCGCCAACATGAACTACTCGATCTCCAACACCGCCGAATACGGCGAGTACGTCACCGGTCCGCGCATCGTCACGGCCGAGACCAAGGCGGAGATGAAGCGCGTGCTGGCCGACATCCAGGGCGGCAAGTTCGCCCGCGACTGGATGCTGGAGAACAAGGTCAACCAGACCTCGTTCAAGGCGACCCGCGCCAAGCTCGCCGCACACCCGATCGAGGAAGTCGGCGCCAAGCTGCGCGACATGATGCCCTGGATCAAGAAGGGCGCGCTCGTCGACAAGAGCAAGAACTGACAGGCGAGGCCTGTCATTCCGGGGCGGTCCGCAGGACCGAGCCCGGAATCTCGAGATTCCGGGTCCGCCTCTTCGAGGCGCCCCGGAATGACGCTGTGATGAAAAAGGGTGGGCGCGTTGCCCACCCTTTTTCTTTGTCGCAGAGGCGCAGCGGCCGCTAGCCGGCCGCCATCGGCTGCTTCTCGATCCTGTTGTGCAGCTGCCAGAACCGCACCGTGCGCTGCGCGGTTTCCAGCGAGAGCCGGCGGTAATCGCGCTGCGCGATCTCGAGCGTCGCATTGTCGAGCGGCAGCGGCAGCGGCCGGTTGCGCAGGATGCTTTCGACCGTCGGCCAGTTGAGCCGCGCCGAGCGGCACGGGATCAGGATCAGGTCGGAGCGGAGGCCGAGCATCAGGCGTTCGATCATCGCGATCGGCATGTCGTTGAGCACGGCAAGCGCGACCGTGACCTCGTCGAGCTTGCCCCCTTCGGCGAATTTGTAGACGGCCGCATCGTCGAGCTCGTTCAGCTGCTTCATCAGCTTGACCAGCTCTTCGGCGATGCCGTAGTTGCGGCGCGGCGCCGCGGCCTCTTCCTGGGCGATGTCGTTCAGCACCTGGCTGATCTCCTCGCGCGCCCTGGGCGACGCGATCGAGAGCAGGCGGGCGCGCACCGTATCCTTGGCGCGCTGCAGCAGGTCGCGCAGCAGCTTGGCCGGAATGTCGATGCGCAGCCCGAGGATCTCGACCAGCTCGTCGTCGCCTTCGGCGCGGGCGACGATGCTGGAATAGCCGTTGTCGGAGAACTGCGCGCCGGCGTTCTTGGCGAGACGCCGGATCACCTTGTCCTCGCCGCGGTCGATGATCACGTCGGTGACGGAAGGCGGCAGGTTTTCCCGCGCGGAGATCGCGAACAGGTGGTCCTGGCCCTTGCTGCTCGCGATCTCGCGCAGGGCGTCGTTCGAAAGGCGGCTGGAGTGGGTCAGCACGTCGCCGGCGACGCTGATGTCGTCGTCCCAGGCGAGGTGCTGAATCACCTCGAACGGCGCATAGTCGAGCGGGGCGAGCCGCTTGCTGAGCTCGGCCCGCGCACGGGTCTCGACGCGCGCGACCAAGAGGCAGAGCACGTCGTCGAACACCTTGACCTGTTCATCGTTGAGGCGGTCGCCGTCGTTCAGGAACAGATCGGTGACCTGCCGCAGCGTCTGCACACGCTTGGCCGATGTCCCGTCCCGGACCGCATCCTCGAGTTCGGCAATAATCGATTGTGACGCCTGTTGCGCCATCGATGGGCAACCTTGTTTTTGTTGAATGACACCTGTCTGCACACCATGCGGGGCGCGGTCTTACACCTGCGTTAAGGTGGAACCCGGTGCAAATACGGTGTGCGTCGCATCCTTAACAGGCTGCGACCGGACTCGATTCAATGCGCGCTTTCGGCTCGGCGGAAGCTGATGCCGGTGCATTTTAAGAGATCGTTTAGGACGATACGCGCCGCGCGACGGAAAAGATGTCGATCGAGGCGGCACGTCCGCGCAATTGCGTCGAGCCGAGCGGCTCGACGACCAAATCCCGGTCCGGCGGCAGCAGGCGCAGCAAGTCGCCCGATACCAGCAGCGGACGGCCGGCCTCCTTGCAATGCGCCTGCAGCCGCGCCGTGACGTTCACGGTGTCGCCGAAATAGGCGATCTGCCGCCGCGAGTCCCCGCATTCCGCGATGACGACCGGACCGGCATGCATCCCGGCCCTAAACGCGGGCACCACGCCGAACTCCTTGCGATATTGATCGGCCCGCTTGGCGAGGCGATCCTCGATCGCGAACACGCAATCGAGATACCGCCGCCATCGCCCGTCGGCATTGGCCGGCCAGGTCACGATCACTTCGTCGCCGACATAGGCGTGGACTTCGCCGCCGTGCGACACGATCGGCTCGTCGATGTCGAAGAAGAAGCGCGTCAGCAATTCCTGCACGCGCAGCTCGCCCATCGATTCCGCTAGCGTCGTCGAGCCGACCAGGTCGAGGAACAGCAGCACGCGCTCCTCGCGCACCGGCTGCCGATAGCGTCCGAGCACGATGCTGAGCAGCGTGTGCCCGCCGATCATCCGGACCAGCTCGTAGATCGTCGTGATCGGGATCGACAGCAGCAGGCCGACGCCAATGATCTTCAGGAAGGTTTCGCGCATCCACTTGGCTTCGAGCCCATGCCCGTAAAGCACGATTTCCAGCACGATCGCGGCGGCCGCAACGGTGACGGCGAGGATCACAGAGCGGCCGATCAGCTCGACGATGAGTGATTGCCGTCGCAGCCAGCCACCACGTGCGGCCAGATAGAGATGCGTCGCCCAGACGATCACCGTGAGGGCTGCGCCGTCGAGGGCGCTGCGCACATAATTCGAGACGGAGGCCTCGTCGGACTCATCGAACGCATAGCGAAACAGCCCACCGACGAGCAGGCCGAACACCGCCAAGACGATCACAGGCGTCACGGCGCGCCGCATGGTCCCTCCATGCATATGAAATATCCTGCGCGGACCGGGAAGGCCAGCTGCGGCGCGACCGGCGGTGGACGGGATGCATCGCGGCGGCACTCATGTATGCTGCGACGACAGGATCGATCGAACAGGGAAAGTGGCATGACATCGGCTGTCACCACAGGCGCGTGCAGGCTCATGGCCGTTCTGACGGCCGTCTTCATCGCCTTCACCCCGCCGGTTGCCCGCGCCGGCGATCAGAGCGTTGGCGAGCCATCCTGCGACGGCGGCACCTACCAGATGGTCGAATGCCTCAAGGCCAAGACCGCGCAGTGGGACAAGCGGATGAACGTCGCCTACCAGAAGGCGTTGAAGGATGCCGCCGACGACAAGCAGCGCGAACAGCTGCGCACCGCGCAGCGGCTATGGATCCAGTATCGTGACGCCAACTGCCTGTATTACGACCTCGGCGAGGGCACTATCGCCCGGCTCGATGCCGGTGAATGCATGCGCAGCATGACCGAAGCCCGCGCTAAGGAACTGGAGAATCTTGGCCATCAGTGAGCCATCTTCCGGAGTCAGGACCGAGGTCATGACTGATGGAAAGAGCCATGACGAATTGACCCGGCTTGCGGATGAGGCGTTGCGCGCCCAGCCCGGCTGTGAGACCGCGCGCGTGCCGGCGATCGCCGGGCTGCCCGATGCGCAGATCGGACGCAACTGGGAGATTCCGAACGTCGTGCTCGGCGACAGCCTGATCAGCGACGTCGACCGCGCGGTGCTATCGGTTCATCGCCAGCTCGGCCGCAAGTTTCACCTGGTGTAAGGTGGCCCGATCTTAGCTCGCCTGCGCCTGCGCCTGACGTGGCGCGGGCCGGCCGGCCATGCTGATCATCCTGAGCGCGAACACCGCAGCGAGCGGCACGAGGAATAGCGCGTAGAGCGGCATCTCGGGAATCCGCTTGCCGAACGAGACCATGAACTGCAGCAGCAGATAATAGCCGCCGATCAGATGCAGCCTGCGCCAGGCGCGCGGGCCGAGCAGTGCAGCCGTGCGATCGAACGAAGTCGCGGTCAGCGCGATGATGGCGAGATAGCCGATACCGCCGAAGACGTAGGAGACGATCGAGGTCGCGGCCGCAAAGCCGGGCGGATTCAGCATCGCGAAGGCGGCGATCGCGACCGCATGGATGGCGTGCGAGGCCGCGAAGGTGACGCCCAAATAACGGCGGTTGCGGCGCTGCCAGTGCGTCCAGGCGTTCGGCCACAGCCGCGCCAGCGCCGCCGCCGAGAAGGCGAGGCAGAAGAACAAGAGCGAGGTCCGCGCCGTGAAGCGGATCACCATCCGCACGCCCTCGACCTCGAACTGCCGCATGGCGGCGATCCAGATCGAAAGCCCGATCAGGGTGAGCGTGAGCAGGCCAAACAGCCGCCAGCCCTCGAACCAGTTGCGATGCGTCGCCATATCTCGCCTCCCGTTTATGTAATCACCAGTTACATTTCGTGCCCGCGCGCGGTCAATCCGTGTAATCATCGCTTACATTCACAAGCGGGTGATGCTAGAGGATCGCCATGCGCCGCCCCGCCAAAAGCCCGCCCACCGGCCGCCGGCCCGCCAAGCCGCGTCCGGTCGCGACGCGGGCGCAGGCGGCCAGGCCGTATCACCACGGCGATCTCCGCCGGGTCCTGATCGATGCCGCCATGCAACTGGTCGGCGAGGGCGGGCCGGAGGCGGTCAGCGTCCGCGAGGCCGCGCGCCGCGCCGGGGTCTCGCCGGGCGCGCCGTTCCGGCATTTCTTGAGCCGGGACGCGCTGATGAATGCGGTGGCGGAGGAGGCGCAACGCCGCTTTCGCGCCGAGATCGAGGCGGCGTTGGCCGAGGCGCCGTCAGGTGATCCGCTCGGCCGCTTCCGCCATCTCGGGATCGCCTATCTGCGCTGGGCGATGAAGAACCCGACCCATTTCGAGATCATCTCCAGCCGCCGCTTCTTCGACCACGACCGCTCGGCCGCCGTCTCCGGCGACAATGCCGAGTTGATCGGCCTGACCGAGCGCACGCTGGCGGAGGCATTTTCAGCTGGCCAACTCGGGACGCGCGACCTCAGGCAGGTCCAGATCGCCGGCCGCGCGCTGGTCTATGGCTTCGCGCGGATGCACATCGACGGTCATTTGCCGCGCTGGGGTGTCGGCGATGCGGAGGTCGAGCAGATGGCTGCCGACATCGTCGATCTCTTCATCGCGGGTATCGCGAGCCACGCCGCGCCGGCCGCCAAAGTTTAAGGCACGCGCACTGCCTGCCGCGGCCAGGCTTGGGCAGGCAAATTCATTGCGCGTTCATGACGATTCAATTACGGTTTTGTGACGCGGCCCAGACACCGGCTGTGCCGCATGCCTCCTGGCCGTTGCCAGTCAAGGCGGTGGCATTGCGCCGGGTTGTATTGCGTCCCGCCCATGGCGCCCGCGCCTCAGCAGAACTCCTCCGTTGCCGCACTGGCCGGCGGTCTTGCCGCGCTTGGCATCTGGCGGTTGATGGCGGTCGCGGCACCGCATTTCGGCGCGCTGATTCTGATGCTGCGCACCGAGACCGATTTCGGCTCGCGGCTTTGCTTCCTGCTCACCTGGGGAATCCTGAACTTCCTGTTCATCGCGCTGCTGCGCCGGCCGGCGCTGTCGGGCGCGCTGTCGCTGACACTGGTCGTGGTCTTGGTGCTGCTGTCGCGCTTCAAGCACGACGTGGTGCAGATGACCGCGAACTTCGTCGACCTGATGGTGATCGACCGCGACACCGCGGCGTTCCTGCTGACGATCTTCCCGAGCCTGCGCTGGTCGATCATCGGCGCCGGCCTCGTCACGCTGCCCCTGATGTACGCGCTGTGGTGGCTCGATTCGTTCCGCATTCGCCGGCTGCCGGCTGCGGCGGCCTGCCTCGCCTGCACCGCGGCGCTCTCGGGTTATGCCTTCGCCTGGCCGGATGAAGCCTGGCGCGGCTATTACGACGACGGCTACCTCTCGAAGTTCGCGCGCTCCGGCGTCACGGCCGTGTCCGATTTCGTCGCCTACGGCTTTATGGAGTCGGATCCGACCGCGAGCGATCAGCTCAAGATGCCCCTGGTCGATGCCTGTCATCCCGCCGGGCGGCGGCCGAACATCATCATGATCCATGATGAATCGAGTTTCGACATCCGCGCCGCCTCCGGCGTCAAGGTGCCGCCGGGCTATGGCAGCCAGTTCAAGTCCTACGACGGCGTCGCGCGCAAATTCCTTGCCGAGAGCAATGGCGGGCCGAGCTGGTTCACCGAGTACAACGTGCTTGCGGGATTATCCTCGCGCTCGTTCGGCCGGTTCTCCTATTTCGTCACCCGCATCGCATCGGGGCGCGTGGAGCGCGGCCTGCCGTTGGCGCTGCGCCGCTGCGGCTACGACACGCTCTCGCTCTATCCCGCATTCGGCGCCTTCATGAGCGCGCGCAACTTCCAGACCACGACCGGCATCCAGCGCTTCTACGACGCGCATGACCTGCATGCGAAGGATGTCGAGCCCGACAGCTTCTTCTACGACAAGGCGCTGAAGCTGATGGCCGAGCAAAAGACGTCAGGCACGCCGCTGTTCGCCTTCGTCTATCTCGCCGCCAATCATTTCCCCTGGGAAACCAAATTCCGTCCCGAGTTGCTGCCGTCGTGGAAGCGGCCGGGCAATACGCCCGCGGTCGACGAATATCTGCGCCGGCAGGCGATGAGCGCTGGCGACTATGCCGGCTTCGTCGCGGCGCTGAAGAAGAAGTTTCCGGCGCAGCCTTTCCTGATCGTGCGTTACGGCGATCATCAGCCGGAATTCTCGCCGCAGCTGCTCGATCCCGATCTCGACGAGGCCGGCATCGGCAAGAAGCTGATGGATTACGATCCGCGCTATTACGCGACCTACTATGCGATCGACGCCGTCAACTTCGAACCCGTGAAGAGCCCGGCGGTGATGGACACGATCGACGCCGCCTATCTGCCGCTGGTGATTCAGGAAGCCGCGGGCATTCCGCTCGACCCGTCGTTCGAGGAGCAGAAGGCGATCATGCTTCGCTGCAACGGCGCATTCTATTCCTGCAAGGACGGCGCAGAAGCACGCCGCTTCAATCGCCTGTTGATCGACGCGGGGATCATCAAGGGATTGTGAGACGTCGTCATTGCGAGGAGCGTAGCGACGAAGCAATCAATCTTTCCTCGCAAGCGGAGAGGTGGATTGCTGCGCTTCGCTCGCAATGAAGGCGAGAGGCTATTTTCCGCCGACCTTCCCCCACAGCCAGCGCGCCACGGCGTCGGGCGACGATGATGCGTCGTTGCCCGACGCGCGCAAATTCGCCTCGCGCATCCCGGCGATATCGATCTTGCCGAGCAGCGGCCGCAGCGCCGCCTTGAGCGCCTCGTCGTCGCGCCGCTTTGGCGACAGCAGGACGATGGCGTCATAGGGCGGGATGGCGTGCCTGTTGTCCTCGAGCGTGACAAGATCGTATTTCGCGATCAATCCGTCGCTGGTGTAGCCCGCGATCACGTCGACCTCGCCGGAGGCAACAGCCGCATACATGAAATCCGGCTGCATCTGACGCTGGGCGCGGAACGTCAGCCCATAAGCCTTCTGGATGCCGGTCCATTCCGGCCGCGAGAAGAATTCATAGTCTCCGGCGATCGACATCGTCGCCGCGCGTGACGCGAGGTCGGCGATCGAATGGATGCCGAGCTCTTCGGCGCGCTTCCTCGGCATCACCAGCGTATAGGCATTCTCGAAGCCGAGCTCGCCGAACAGCGTGATGTCTTGCTTCGCCAGCGTTGTCTGCAATTCGCCCAACAGCTCGGCGCGGGGCTTGATGTCGGTGTGGTGGAACTGGTTGGCCCACAGCGTTCCGGAATAGTCGACATAGACATCGATATCGCCGGCCGCGAGCGCGTCGAAGATCACGTTGGAGCCGAGGCCGGCGCGGGTCGTGGCCGGAAGGCCCGCCGCCTGTAGCCGCTGCGCGATCAACGCCGACAGCACATATTGCTCGGTAAAAGTCTTGGCGCCGACCACGATGCCCGCATGCGGGCGCGCGATCGCGGGCACCACCGTCGCCGCGATCAGGGCGGCAATACCGAGCCCGCCGAGTGCCGTCCGGATGCGGCTGCGATTCCGCAGGCCGTTCTCGATCAGCGCCAGCAATTGGTCAACCACAAGCGCGAGCACGGCCGCAGCGAAACAGCCGAACAGCACGAACACCCAGTTCTGGGTCTGCAATCCCGCGAAGATGTAGTTGCCGAGGCTGGTCTGGCCGATCGGCGTCGACAAGGTGGCGGTGCCGATTACCCATACCGCCGCGGTGCGGATCCCGGCCATCATCACCGGCAGCGCCAGCGGCAGCTCGACCATGGTGAGCGATTGCCGCGGCGTCATGCCGACGCCCTGGGCGGCTTCCAGCACCGCCGGATCGACCCCGGACAGGCCGGTGATGGTGTTGCGCAACACCGGCAGCATCGAATAGAGCGCGAGCGCCAGCACGGCGGGCAGGAAGCCGAAGGCGGAGAAGCTGAAGCCGAGCCACGCTGCGGTCAACGCGGCGAACGCCAGCAGCAGCGGATAGAACAATGCGAGCAGCGCGAGACCGGGCACGGTCTGCACGATGCTGGCAAGCCCGAGCAACGTCGTGCGCAGCACCGGCCGGTTACGAGCGATGATCGCAAGCGGCAGGCTGATCAGGAGCCCGAGCGCCAGCGCGGCGACGCTGACCCGCACATGATTGCCGAGATAGTCGGGCAGATGGGAAAGCGCCTCGCTCCAGCGCGGATCGGCTGATAGAGTCATGCCGTGTCGCCCCGCGGCAGCAAAGCGCCCAGGCGTTCCGCCTGCCGCCGCGGCGTGCGCATCAGTTCGCCGACATAGCCGTCGGTGCTGGCCGAGAGCTCCACCGGCGTGCCCTGGGCCAGCAGCCTGCCGCCGCGCATCACCGCGACACGATCGGCCAGCAGTAACGCCTCGGTCATGTCGTGGGTGATCATGACCGTGGTCAGGCCGAGCTCGCGGTGCAGCGTTCGATAATCGTCGCCGAGCGCGTCGCGGGTGAGGGGATCAAGCGCGCCGAACGGCTCGTCCATCAGCACGATGCGCGGCTTCGCAGCCAGCGCACGCGCGACGCCTATGCGTTGACGCTGGCCGCCGGAGAGTTCGTGCGGCAAACGCTCGCGATATTGTGAGTTGTCGAGCCGCACAAGGTCGAGCAGTTCATCGACCCGCGCCGAGATCTCCGCCTGCGTCCAGCCGAGCAGATGTGGCGTGATGCCGATGTTGTCGGCGACGGACAGATGCGGAAACAGCCCACCGCTCTGGAAGACATAGCCGATGCGGCGCCGCAGCAGGATCGGGTCGATGCGGCTGACATCCTCACCCTCGACCGCGATCCGGCCGTGATCGGCTTCGATCAGGCGATTGGCGAGCCTCAGCAGCGTCGTCTTGCCGGAGCCCGAGCCGCCGACGATCGCCAGGAATTCACCCTCGGCCACGTCAAGCGAGACGTCGTCGACCGCCACCACGCGACCACTGTCAAAACTCTTGCCGACATGCGCATAGGCAATCAGCGGCGTTGCGGGCATTCCAGGGCGACCTCATGTCTCACCGTCGTTAACGACAGTGATAGCCCATAAATTGGACTTTGACTCGAGGCGCTGGCGCCTGCGCGGTGGTTTCGCAGGCTGTTCCGGTCGAAGCGGATCAGCCCCGTCCGGGGCTGTGAGCACACATCACACTTCGTTCTTGGGTACGTACTTGCCCATGATGCATTTATAGCTCTGCAGGTGCCATTCGTGATACGGCCCCTTGGCGAGCCAATCAGCGATGCCGATCTGCGCATTCACTGCGCAGGCGCCCATGGTGATGCCGGATTGGTCACTGGTGGTGACGACCTTTTCCATGCAGAGTTGAGCATTGCAGAGGATGGCGACGAGCGTAACGAGCATGACGGCCTTTATCAGTGGGGTTAACCCGGTCTGACCCGAATCATGCAGGGTTCATGCCACTATCGGCAGCTCTGGCGTCGCAGCCGACAAGACCGGGAAAGTACGGCCGGAGCGAATCGTCACGGCCGTCAGCGCGTAGCCGCACGCCCGTAGATACGCTATAGTCGCTGCCCAACTACGGCGTGAGATCGGGGCAAGCGAGGAACGTTGCGCGGTCGGGGGCTGCATCGATGATGACGTTACCTGAGTTGGCGGCAGGTGCTTTGGAGAAGTTTCTCGCCACGCATGTCAGCCGCACCTTCGGCGCTTCGCAGGCGCGCTTCGGCGAGCTCCTGCCAGCCGCCGCGCGCATCGCGCTGGAATGCATCGGCAACAGCGACGCGCTCTACCACAATGTCGAGCACACGATGCTGGTCACGCTCGCCGGGCATGACATCATCCGCGGCCGCGCGCTGCACACCCACGTCACCGCCGAAGATTACACCCACACCATCATCGCCTGCCTGACTCACGACATCGGCTATGTGCGCGGTCTTTTGAAAGGCGATGGACCCGATGGCTACGTCATCGATGCCTCCGGCAACAAGGTGGTGCTGCCGCGTGGCTCGTCGGATGCCGGCCTGATGCCGTATCATGTCGACCGCTCGAAGCTTTATGTGCTCGACAGGCTCGAGGCCGTCCTTCCACTCGATCGCGAGCGCGTCGCGCGCAACATCGAGGGTACGCGGTTTCCGGCGCCCAAAGGCCAGCAATATGACGATGAGGCGTCGATCGTCCGGGCGGCCGATTTCATCGGTCAGCTCGGCGATCCCAACTACATCAGGAAGGCCAACGCGCTCTATCACGAGTTCGAGGAGGTCGGCATCAACCGCCAGCTCGGCTATGAGTCGCCGGCCGATATCGTCGACCGCTATCCGCAATTCTACTGGAACATGGTTGCGCCGCACATTCAGGGCGCCATCAACTGCCTGAACATGACGGCAAGCGGCCGCCAGTGGATCGCGAACCTCTATAGCAACGTGTTCCGCGCCGAGCGCGAGGTGACGCTGTCCGGCCCGCAAATCTGACGCCGCGGCCTTTCAGCACGGATTGTGCTGCGTTCCCCAGCCGTTCGCGTGGTGTCCACATTTAGGCCTGCTTCGTCGTTGCACAGTCCATGGAAATCAGCGACCTTGCGCCATGGACCCCTCCAGCGACCGTGTTTTCGACCCTTTCAGCATGATCTCCCGTTTCGCTCAATTGATTGCGGCTGCCGTTCTCTGCTGGCCGGCGCTAGCCGTTGCCGCCGGTCCGGTCTACGACGTCGATCTGTACGCGTTGATGTCCGGCACTTGCCGCAATGTCACCGTCGCCGGCCGCAGCTACACCTGCAAGGCAGTCGCCTATTTCCACACCCTGCGCGGCCGTTCCGAATTCACCGTGGTACTCGACGATCCCGCCGACAAGAACCACATCATCTCGTTCTCCGGCGAGAGCACCGAGCGCACTCAGGACAATCTGTTCGAGCTCGCGGTCGACCGCATGTTGCTGAAGTCGAGCGACCGCCCGCGGGTGGATGGTCTGCCGGTGCCGCTGGTCGAGATGTCGACGGGCTCATGCCGTCAGGTCGGAAGCTTCATCACGCGGCAGGTGTCCACCATCACCTGCGCCGCCGCCGACCAGAACGGCAAGAAATACGAGCTGAGCTTCGAGTCGGACGGCTCGCCGATGACGTTGCGGCGGTTGCGGCAATCGACGCTGCCGTCCGAACGGCAGCGGGCGCGCCAGATCGCGCAGCTCGAATGCCGTCTCAAGGCGCGCGCCGCGCAAGTGCTGCCGCGGGACACGACGGCCTTCATGATCCGCTGCCTCGGTGAGGGCGACGGCAAGCCGGCCGACGAGCAACGATAGCCGGGCCCTGCGTTCCGGACGAGGCTTGAGGAGAATTCGATGCGTTTGAAACTCATCATCATCGCCGCCGTCGGCGTTTGCATCGCCGGGCCCGCCCCCGCACAGATGTACGATCCGAACTATCCAGTGTGCCTGGAAGTCTATGGCGGCAGGCTGACGCCCGAGTATATCGATTGCAGCTACACGTCGCTTCCGCAGTGCCAGGCGACGGCCTCGGGACGCTCCGCGACGTGTTCGGTCAATCCGTTCTACAAAGGTCCGAAAAAGCCGCCAAAGCAACGGGGGCAGCGACAACGCCAGTCCGCCAACTAGCGCGCTCAGGCTTGCCGCCTGCCGTCGCTCAAGACTGTATGGCCGTCGTGTCCCCAGTGCGGTTGACTAACTCCGGCAGTTGTGAGGAAACGGTCCGAGCAATAAGGAGAATCCGATGCGCCTGAAACTTTTCGCGATCGCTGCGTTCGCGGTCGCGCTGGCCCGACCTGCCGCCGGACAGGCCTATGATCCGAACTATCCGGTCTGTTTGCATCTCTATAACGGGCCGATGGCCGGAGACCACATCGATTGCAGCTACACCTCGATCCCGCAGTGTCAGGCGACCGCATCGGGTCTCTCTGCGATGTGCATCGTCAATCCCTTCTTCGCTCCTCCGCCACCACCGCCGGAACGTCCGGTGCGCCGCGGACGCCATCCCGTTCAGTGAGGCGGGCCCGCGAAACTCGTCCCGTCAAAATGGCACACGCAAGGCATTGTAGGTGAACAGCCAATCATAGCGCTCGCGCACCCGGTCCGGCTGCCATTCGCGCGAGACATAGGCGTCGGCGCCTTCGGCGTCGGCAAGCGCGGGATTATGGAAGCGCCTGGCATTCTCGGCCGACTTCACCACGATCGCGTTCGTCCGCGTCAGCCGTGCGGTCTGGTAGCGCTGCAGTGCTTCGTCGGGCGGGAAGCCTTCAAGACAGCGCGCCAGCACCATGCCGTCCTCGATCGCCATGTTGGCGCCCTGGGCCAGGAACGGCAGCGTCGGGTGCGCGGCGTCGCCGAGCAGGCAGGCGCGCCCGACGACGAAGCGATCGAGCGGGTCGCGGCCGAGCAGCGCCCATTTGTAGGGAATATCGAGGCTCGCGATAATGGTGTGGATCTCTGGATTCCATCCGGCAAAGGCTCCGCTGCAGGCCTCGCGCGTGCCGCGTTCGGTCCACGATTCGACCGACCAGCTCTCACCCTCGAAAATACCGACGAAGTTCAACAGCTCGCCGCGGCGAACCGGATAGGTGATGACGTGGCCGCCCGGGCCGATCCAGTTGGTGCCGACGTCCCGTTGCAGGCTCGCCGGTAGCCGTTCCATCGGCACCAGGCCGCGCCAGGCGGCCACGCCCGAGAAGAACGGTTTGGTGTGGCCGCCGATCTGCCGGCGAATTTCGGAGTGCACGCCGTCGGCGCCGACCACGGCGTCGCCGCGCCGACGCTCGCCATTGGCAAGGTGCAGCCAGATGCCGTCGTCGTCCTGGTCAAATCCGGTGCAGCGGCTGCCGAGATGCAGGCGCCCCGGCGCCCGAGCCGTGAATGCGTCGACCAGCACGCGGTGAAAGTCGCCGCGATGCACCATCCAGTAGGGCGCGCCATAGATCACGCGCGAGGAGGCGCCGAGGTCGAATAGTTTCCAGGTCCTCCCGGTGCTGAACAGCCTGATCTCCTTGCCCGAGGGCTCGCAGGCGATCGCCTGCATCTCTTGCTCAAGCCCGAGCGCGATCAGGACGCGTGTACCGTTGGCGCTGAGCTGGACACCGGCGCCGAGCTCGCGCAGCTCGGACGCCTGCTCGAAGATCTCGACCTCGATGCCACGCTGCAGCAGCGACAATCCGGCGACAAGGCCGCCGATCCCGGCGCCGGCAATCAGGACCTTTGGCCTGCGGTGTGTACTCACGCGAACTCTGCTATCTGCGCGTGATCAGGAAGTCGTCGGTGAATTCGCCGCGCGACAGCTTGACCGGGATCTCGCCGACGCTGCCGATCTCGACGATCTCCGAGCCGGACTTGTTATCCTCAGGGGTTAACAGCTCGATGCGCTCGGCGATCCGCTCCGCCTGCCAATCGGTCAGTTTCCAGGCAAAGCGGCCGCCGAGATCGCGCATGCCGAATTCGTCGTCGGCGGGCGCCAGCACCAGCGCGTCGCGCGAAACGGCGCCGGGAATCCGCTCCGCGACGGCAATGGTCTTCGGGTTCTCGGCAAAGTGGCGCAGCAGCATTGCCAGGGCGGCGAGATCGGCAGATTCGCCGAGGAACAGGAACAGCGGATGAAAATCGCTCGGCATGTATTCAAATCGCAGCATGATCGTCGGTCCGTTGACTGGGATTACTCGCTGAGCACCTTGATGACGTCCTGGGCGTGGCACAGCTCCACCATGCCAACGTCGGCGGGCCGGGCAGGGCACTCCAGATAGCGCACCTGCAGCCACTGGCCATCGTCCATGTTCTCCACCACTTCGGCGACGACGCCGGCCTCCAGTTTCAGCCGCGTCCCCACCTTGATCGCCATCACGTCAATCATCGCTACCCTTGCAATCCTTGGACCCGCTCAAAAGAACGTCGTGAGATTCTTGGCCAGCAGGATATTCTGTTCAAGCAATATCTCGCGCCGCGCGATCTTCCAGCCAGTGTCGGTCAGGCGTAGCGCGTCGTTGCGACGGCCGACGAAGATGTAGGTCTCGTACTCGACGCGGTTCTGATAGACGAGGAAGCGGCTGGTGACATCGAGCTCACGGGCTGCATCGATGTCGGGCCGCGCGCCCTTGATCTGCGCATTGCTGACCATATGCGTGATCCGCGACAGCGGCTCCTCAGCATAGTGCACCCCGGTCAGGATCTGCTCGACCCGTTTGGTCAATGTCCATTTGTCCTCGTCGAACCAGCTGATGCCTTCGCCGCGTTTGGTGTTCTCGCGCGCGGCCTGCTGGCCGAACTTCACGTTGCGGCGGATCGGCATGAAATAGCTGATGTCGTCGGTGAGTAGCTCGAGCCAGTCGCGGAAGCGCCGGTCGTCGAGCAAATCGGCCTCGTGGTAGTAGAAATCCTCGACATCGGCCTTCAGCCGGTAGTAGGCCGCCGATCGCTCGATCGCGGCGTTGCCGGCGTGTTGTTGTTGGTCCTGATCCTGAACGGTCGTCGTCATCGCTATCTCCTCATCAGGCATCGCAGGGGTTGTCAGAGCGCCGGCTTGGGCGGGATCGGTCCGCCCTGCTGGGCGAAGCAGCCGACATCGATCACGGTGCCGGACAGCGTTTCGGCTTCCGGCGACAGCAGGAAGGCGACCACATTGGCGATGTCGTCACCGGCGGCGACGCGGCCCGCGGCGGTGCCCGGCGCGCCCTTGCCGAAACGCGCCGCATCGCCGCCGACACGACCGAGGCTCATGCCGCTGACGATGCCGCCGCCGCCGGGAATCACGGTGTTGACGCGAATGCGCTGGTGGAAGAAGTCGTAGGCCATCGCTGCGCTCAGCGCGACAACGCCGCCCTTGCTCGCGCTGTAGACCGCCATGTTCGGCTTGCCCCAGCCGGCGCCGGATCCGATGTTGACGATCGAGCCGCCGCCTTGCGCGATCATGTGCGGGATCGCGGCGCGGCTAGTCAGATACGGTCCTTTCAGATTGACGGCGATGATCCGGTCGAACAGCGCCTCGTCGGTGTCGAGCACTGTGCCGAGCGGGCCGATCGCGGCGTTGTTGACGACGCCGTCGATGCGTCCGAACCGCGCCATCGTGTGGGCGACCACCTTGGCGACATCGCCGGCCCGCGATACGTCGGCTTCCATCAGTTCGGCGGAGAGGCCTTCGCGATCAAGCTCGTCGCGCAGGGCCGGAATGGCGTTCTGCGCGGTACTCGAGACCTGCGCCGCCTCGAGACCGAAGGCGACCACCGCGTGGCCGCGCCGCGCGAGGCCGAGCGTGATCGCGCGGCCGATGCCGAAGGTGCCCCCGCTGACGAGGACGGTTTTTGCGGGCGCGCTCATTCTGCGGCCTGCCGGTTGCCGGCGGGTGATCCGAGCAGTTCGTGCCAGTCGCCGCCCTGCATGTAGGTGGTCCAGCGGCGATAGAAGCCGCGCGCGATCTGCTCAGTGACTTGCGTGGAGACATCGCCGCCGAGCGGATGATCGGTGACGTAGGCGCCCATCGACTGCTGATAGTTGAAGGGATAGCGCCGCGCCACCGTGCCGGTGCTCGCCGCGGTCGCATAGAGCCAGTTCTCCATGTCGTCCTGTTCGGTCATGCCGGCGGGGCCGGAGTAGCGCATGTAGTAGCGGCGCAGATATTCCTTGGCTTCGTTCGGCGCGTCCTTGTCGACCAGGAAGAAGCGCCAGCCTTCGGTCGAGGTCGGGCTGTGCGGATGCCAGGCGCAAAGTCCGCGCGGCTGACGGCCGTGATAGGAGGTGTTGGGGAAGATCGTGCCGACGAACGGCAGCAGCCGCGCCCCTTCGCCGAGCCGCCGCTTGCGCTCCTCGAAACAGTGTCGGAAGTATTTTTCGAGGATCGGGTTGTCGAGGAAGGACTCGATATATTCATTGGCCTCCGGCTGGATCGCGCTGTGCACGCCATGGCCTTCCGGAAAGCTGATCCAGACGTGCTGTGCTTTCTCCAGCTCGTCGTCGCGGCGACCCTTCTTGCCGGCGGCAGCGCTCGGCCCGATGCCGATCAGGTCGACCGAGCGATGGCTCGGGTTGTGATAGGTGTCGCCGAGGAAATTCTCGGCGGCGAATTTCCAGTTGGCGGGGAATACCCATTTGTGGACGCCGATCACCTCGGAGCCGCCCTCGCGGCCGTCGCGGCAGTCGAGCGCCTGGTCGAGATGGATCTTGGCATCGCCGAGATAGGTGATGAAGTCGGGCGCGTCCTTGTCCCAGGTCGCCCAGATTGAGCCCTTGTAGTTGCAGAGCTTCGCCACCGAGACCAGCGAGTTGGCCTCGCGGTCGAGCACCCCGTCATACAGCGTCCGGTGCAGCGGAACGCCCTGCAGCTTGCCGTCGGTGGTGTAGGTCCAGCTGTGATAGGGGCAGGTGAACAACGACGTGTTGCCCTGCTCGTAGCGGCACACCTTCATGCCGCGGTGCCGGCACGAATTGAGAAAGACGTGGATCTCGCCCTTCTTGTCGCGGCAGAGGATGACGGATTCCTCGCCCATCCGCGAGGTGTAGAAGTCGCCGGGATTGGGCACCAGGCTTTCGTGGCCGACCAGCAGCCAGGCGCGGGTGAAGACCTTGTCGAGCTCCTGCCGATAGATATCGGCATCCACGAAGATCTCGCGGCTGATGAAGCCACCCTTGACGTCAACAAGCTGATCGAAATCGTTGCGAAGCGGCATCGGCTCCTCCTTGATCTTGCATGCGCGACCGCGCGTCGCGGCGATAATGGTGCGTCCTACTTGTCGAGCTTGCAGCCGCCCGTTCCCTCCGGGCGGAAGGCCTTGTCGCCGGGGATGGCCGCGATCTTCTGGTAGTAGTCCCAGGGATATTTGCTCTCATCCGGCTTCTTCACGCGGTAGAGCGAGAGGTCGTAGACGACGCGGCCGTCCTTGCGAATGTGCGCGGGGCGGCCGAAGAAATCGACCGGCAGCTTGCGCATCTCGACGTTCACCGCCTTCGCCTCGTCGCTGCCGCCGGCCTCGATCGCCTTCAGATAGTGGCGCACGGCGGCGTAGGTCGCGGCCTGCAATTTGGTCGGTTCACGCTTCTCGATCTCGATGAAGCGCTTGGCGAAGGCGCGGGTGCCGTCGTCATCATCCCAGTAGTATTGGGACGCGATGTACATGCCCTGCGCGTCGCGCAGGCCGATCGAATGGACGTCGGAGATGAAGGTCAGCATGCCGACGATGGTCTGCCCGCCCTGTTGCAGGCCGAATTCGTGGGTCTGCTTCACCGCGTTGACGGTGTCGGCGCCGGTGCCGGCCAGCGCCACCACCTTGGCGCCGGAGCTCTGCGCGGCCAGCAAAAAGGATGAGAAGTCGGTGGTGTTGAAGGGATAGCGCACCGCGCCGATCACCTTGCCGCCCGTATCGGTCACCGCGCGCGAGGCATCCTTCACCATCGCGGTGCCGAATGAGTAATCGACCGCGACGAAGAACCATTCCTTGCCGACGCGGCGGCTCAGCTCGCCGACCAGGCCGGCCGACAGTGCGTAGGTGTCGTCGGCCCAATGCGTGACGACGGGCGAGCATTTGTCGCCGGTCAAATCGGACGTCGCGGCGCCCGAGACCAGCGCGGTGCGGTTGCTCTGCGTTGCAAGGCCGGCGACGGCGAGTCCGACCGAGCTCACGGCGAGATCGGTCACCGCGTCGACATGCTCGACGTCGAACCATTGCCGCGCGATTCCGACCGCGACGTCCGGCTTGTTCTGGTGATCCGCCGAGATGATCTCGATCGGCTTGCCCAGCACCTTGTTGTGAAAATCCTCAGCGGCAAGCTTGGCGGCGGTCACCGAGCCCGGCCCGCCGAGATCGCGGCCGCTGCCGTAGTCACCCAGCACCGCAATCCGCACTACGCCGTCCGAGATGCCTGAGCCGTCGGGTGCGGCGTACGCCAGCGGCGCTGTGAGCCATCAGCGTGGCGATCGCGGCGGCGGCCCATCTGCGCGAGGTGTTTGTCTCCAGCAATTCCAATCCTCCCGTCGATTTTTCGCATGTCATGTCCATCTAGTGGACATTATTCTCATAATTTGCGATACTATCCGCGCGGGCCGCTTGGTCAAGCGCGCTGGATGCAGCGCGCCCCTGCCGATTTTGCGGATGTGGACGGATGGCAAAGAAACCGAAGGCGGAGGTTCTGGACGCGGAGCAGGGGGCGTTAGGCGTGCGGGCCGTCGACCGCGCCATCGCGATCCTGCAATGCTTCACGCCGGATCAGCCGGCGATGAGCGTGATCGAGATCCAGAAGCGGGTCGGGCTAAGCCGGCCGACGCTCTATCGCCTGCTGCAGACGCTGGCGCAGCGCGACCTGATCCAGGCCGAAGGCGACCCGCAGCGTTTCCGGTTGTCGCACGGCGTGATGAAGCTGGCCCATGTCTGGCTGAAGGGTCTCGAGGTGGTCGCGATCGCGCGCCCGGTCGTCGAAGGCCTGCGCGAGGCGACCGGCGAGACCGCAGCGTTGTTCCGCGAGCAGGACGATCGCGGCATCTGCATCCTCGAATGCGAGAGCCGTCACGTGCTCTCGATCAGCCGCGGCGTCGGCCACAGTCTGAGCCTGATCCAGGGATCGACCGGCAAGGCGATGCTGGCCTTCATGGACCCGAAGCGGCAAGCCGCGCTTCTTGCCAGCATTGCAAAGAGCGCAGACCGTGCGCGGCTCGAGGACGCGCTGACCTTTGCGCGGCGCAACGGCTATGCGACCAGCCATGGCGAGATCTTCGCCGGCGCGGTTGCCGTCTCCGCGCCTTGTTTCGATCACCGCGGCGAGGTGGTCGGTTCGGTCGGCCTCTACGGACCGAGCGCGCGCATCGACGAGCGGAAGCTATTGGAATATTCAAAGCTGGTGCGCGAGGCCGGCCGGCAGATTTCGGTTCTGCTGGGCTATCAGGACGGCGCGCCCATCGCATAGGGCTTCAACACCGCATAGAGCATGTCGTGCGTCGGCGTCGGGACGCCGAGCTTGCGGCCGAACTCGACCACCTTGCCGTTCAGCCACGGCAGTTCGAGCCGGTTGCCACGCTCGAGATCGAGCGCCATCGAGGCCTTCATCGCCGGCGGCGCGTGTCCGATGAAGTCGAGCACTTTCGTCAGCGCATCCGGCGGCAGCCTGATGCCGTTGGCGTGCGCGATGGCGATGATCTCCTCGCAAGCCGATACGAAGAGCGGGCGCAAATCGGGATCGTCGCGCAGCTTGCCGATCGGCAGCCTGGTGACCGCGGTCATGCCGGCATTGGTGGCGAGGCCGACGAACTTCATCCAGAGCTCGGTGTTGATCTGCTCGCTCAAGGTCGCGTCGAAGCCGGCCTTCAGGCAGAGATCGAGCAGCGCCTTGCCGCGCGGCGTGATGCGGCCGTCGAGCTCACCGAAGATCATGCGCATGAAGGTGCCGACCTGGTTGATGACGCCAGGCTTGATGATCGAGGCCGAGATCTGTGCCACGCCGCCCATCACCGCGTTGCGTCCCAGAATCGGGACCAGCCTGTCGGGCGCGTCGATGCCGTTCTGCAGCGGGATCACCGCGGTGTCGGGGCCGACCATCGGCCTGATGTGTTGGCCGGCGCTCTCGACGTCCCACAGCTTGACGCAGAACAGCACGATATCGACCGGGCCGACGCTTGCCGGATCGTCGGTCGCCTGGGTCGGGACCAGATGGGTTTCGCCGCGGCCACCCTGAACCTTCAGCCCCTCGCTGCGCATGGCGGCCAAATGAGCGCCGCGCGCGATAAAGGTGACGTCGGCGCCGGCATGCGCGAGCGCCGCACCAAAGCCGCCCCCGACGCCTCCGGCGCCCACCACTGCGATCCGCATGATTGTCTCCTTGTTCGTCGCTTTGGGCTGCAGCCTCGACGATGTCGGCGCAATGCGCAACCCGGTTGCGCAATTGCGCAACCCCGGCCTGTCTGAAAATCGCGTGACCACAGCCTTGTTTGCTACGCCATCTTCCTGCGTTGAACTTGCCTGCCCGAACCGCTAAGCCATCTCGGAAAGTTCGGGAGGGATGCGTGGCGATGACGGAGCCGACGGCGGTCGCGCTTGACAGTGCGACGGTGGCGTTTCGGTTGGCGGATGGACGCGTCTATACCGCGGTCGAACGGGCCAATCTTTCGGTTGATCATGGCGAGTTCGTCGCCATTGTCGGTCCGACCGGATGCGGGAAGTCGACGCTGCTGAACGTCACGGCTGGGCTGCTCAAGCCCGCGGCCGGAACAGCAAGGATCTTCGACAAGCCGCTGAGCGGCCTCAACCGTGATGCCGGCTACCTGTTCCAGGCCGATGCGCTGTTCCCCTGGAAGACCGCGATCGACAATGTCGCGATCGGGCTCGAGATATCAGGCACGCCGCGCGCCGAGGCGCTCGCGCGCGCGCAGAAATGGCTGACCTCGGTCGGGCTCGGCGCCTTCGCCAATCGCTATCCGCACATGCTGTCGGGCGGCCAGCGCAAGCGTGTTGCGCTGGCGCAGGTCCTGATCCGCGATCCGAAGATCCTCCTGATGGACGAGCCGTTCGGTCCGCTGGACGCCCAGACCCGGCAGATCATGGGCAATCTGCTCTTGGAATTGTGGAGCGCCGACCGCAAGGCGGTGCTGTTCGTCACCCACGATCTCGAGGAGGCGATCGCGCTGGCCGATCGCGTCGTGATCATGTCGGCCGGTCCTTCCGCGCGCATCATCGGCGACTGGCGCATCACGCTGCCGCGGCCGCGCGACATCGCCGAGATCCGGATGGAGAAGGATTTCCATGCCCTGCACCGCGAGATCTGGGGCGTGCTGAAGGACGAGGTGATGAAGGGTTATGTCCAGTCGACGCAGGCGGGAGCTGCCTGATGTCGCGCGTCACACTGTTGTCCCTGCAGGTTCTCGTCGCCGTCGTCACGCTGGCGCTGTGGCAGGTCTTTTCCACCGTGTCGGTGTTCGGCAAGGTGCTGTTGCCGCCGTTCTTCTTCTCCAATCCGCTCGACGTCTTCAGCCAAATCGTGAAATGGTTCTCGACCGGGGTGATCTGGAAGCATCTCGCGATTACGCTGTGGGAATCCATCCTCGCCTTCGTGATCGGCTCGGCCGGCGGCATTCTGGTCGGCTTCTGGTTCGCGCGGCAGCCGCGCGTCGCCGCGGTGTTCGATCCCTATGTGAAGATGGTCAACGCGCTGCCGCGCGTGGTGCTGGCGCCGATCTTCGCGCTGTGGTTCGGGCTCGGCGTCTGGTCCAAGGTCGCGCTCGGCGTGACCTTGGTGTTCTTCATCGTGTTCTTCAACGTCTACCAGGGCGTCAAGGAAGTGCCGACCACGGTGCTCGACAATGGCCGCATGCTCGGCATGAACGAGCGGCAGCTGATGCGCCACGTCTACTGGCCGTCGGCGCTGTCCTGGATGTTCTCCTCGCTGCACACCTCGGTCGGCTTTGCCGTGGTCGGCGCGGTGGTCGGCGAATATCTCGGCTCCGCCGCCGGCCTCGGCTACCTGATCCAGCAGGCCGAGGGCGTCTTCGACGTCGCCGGCGTGTTCGCGGGCATGTTCGTGCTGTCCGCCTTCGTCATCCTGATCGACATGGGCGTGACGATGGTCGAGAATCGGCTGCTGGTGTGGCGGCCGACGCCGGTGACGCATGATTAGGGTACTGCCTCGATCAACCCGCGGATATTCTCCGTCACCTCCGGGTCAATCGGATTGTAGACGATCATGCTGAGGTCGGGCCGGCCATCGACCGCGAACGCCGAATATTCGAACTTGACCTGACCCAGGATCGGGTGCCGCAGCTGCTTGACGCCCTCGCCATGGGCTCGCACGTCATTGTCGCGCCACAGCGCCGCGAATTCCGGGCTGAGCCGGCACAACTCGTCGACGAAGGGTTGCACCTCGGCAGCTGCGCCGGCGCGCGCAGCGTCCACCCTGAAGGCGCCGACCACGAAGCGCGCCACGCTGGCCCAGTCATGTTGTGCCGCGCGGACGCGCGGATCGAGGAACATGAAGCGCAGCACGTTGCGCTCGCGCGCCGGCAGCGATCCGTAGTCCGTCAGCATGACGGTCGCGGCCCGGTTCCAGGCGACGATATCCCAGGTTGCGGTGCGTATCACGGCGGGGCGCGGCTCCAGCGCGTCGAGCACGCGCTGCAGCCGGGGGGTGACGCCTTCGCTCTTCTGGTAGCGCACCTCGGGCGTGCGGCCGAGGCCGAGCAGGAACAGATGCTCGCGCTCGACATCGGTCAGCATCAGCGCACGCGCGATGCGGTCGAGCACATCGGCCGAGGGCGCGCCGCCGCGGCCCTGTTCGAGCCAGGTGTACCAGGTCGCGCTGATGTTGGCGCGTTGCGCCACCTCTTCGCGGCGCAGGCCCGGCGTGCGCCGCCGCTCCGGCGGAAAGCCGAACACGGCCGGATCGAGCTTGCTGCGGCGGTCCTTCAGGTAGGCGCCGAGCAGGTTCTCTTGCGCGAGCGGTTCGCTCATCCTGTTAGCTATTATACCATGATAAGGTCACTACTTTAACAGGATAGCGCGCAGGGCCAGATTTGTCTCCAACGAAACCTGGAGACTTCCTCATGCGTGTGTTCGTCACTGGTGCCACCGGATTCATCGGCACGCCCGTCGTCAAGGACCTGATCGCCGCCGGACATCAGGTTCTTGGTGTGGCCCGTTCGGACGAGGGGGCGAACGCGATCTCTGCCATTGGCGCGGAGGTTCTTCGCGGCTCGCTCGAGGACCTTGATAGCTTACGCAAGGGGGCAAGCGCTTCGGATGCTGTCATTCACCTGGGCTTCGTTCACGACTGGTCTAATTTCGCGAAGAGTTGCGAGATCGACCGCCGCGCCATCGAAGCCTTGGGCTCTGTTCTGGCTGGATCGGACAGGCCATTGATCGTAACCGGAGGCTTGGCGGGATTGGCCAAGCCCGGCCAGATCGCGACTGAGGACCAAACGATATCGCCGGATTTCCCATTCCCCCGCGTGTCGGAACAGACGGCCCTGTCGCTGAACGGCGTCCGCGCGTCGGCCATGCGTCTTCCCCAGGTTCACGATCCTGTCAGGCAGGGTCTCATCACCCCCTTGATCGCGGTGTACCGCGAAAAGGGCGCGTGCGCCTATCTCGGCGATGGGCAAAATCGCTGGCCGGCGGCGCATGTTCTCGACGTGGCGCGTCTCTACCGGCTGGCCATCGAAAAGGCTGAGCCGAACGCAAGGTATCACGCCGTCGCGGAAGAGGGGGTCTCGATGCGCGATATTGCCGAAACGATCGGACGGCGGCTGAAGCTGCCGGTCAAATCCATCGCCCCGCAAGAGGCGCAGGCCTTCTTTGGCTGGCTCGGCACGTTCGCGGCATACGACATCGCGGCTTCCAGCGAGCAGACGCGCAGGAAGCTTGGATGGCAGCCGACCGGGCCGGGGTTGATTGCCGATCTCGAACAGCTGATCGATTCCGCGCAGTAAGAAGCAGCGCAGTAGGATGCGTAGGGTGGGATAGCCGAAGGCGTAAGCCACCCTACGCATCTACGCTGCGGCTCAGAGCGGGAAGCACCGCATGTAGGCGGCGAACAATGCTTCGTCGCTGTAGCTCACCAGCTTCGCGGCAATCGCGTCGGCCAGTTCGAGGTCGCGGTTCTGCACGCGCAGCCAGGCCTGGGTATCGGCGGTGATGGTCAGAGCCGCCTCTCCGACATGCCGTCCCGGCACGACCTGGAGATCCTTGCCCTTGATCGCAACGGTCATGTCCAGCGCGCTCGTGCCGGTGAAGCGCAGATGCGTCACGAAATCCAGACCTCGGGCCCTGCCGCGCTGAAATCCGAGCGAGAGCGAAAAGATATAGGCCTGCAGGCTGCCGGTATGGCGGCCAGACGTGACATGCTGAAGCTTTTTGTGCGGAAAGCGCCGCGTCACCGTGTCCTCGGCGTCGGTATCCGGGATCACGTAGACGAACTCGTCCTTGTCGATCAGCGGCTGCACCACATCGGAGAAGTGGGCGTCGCGATCGTGGAGGAAGGGGCCGATCACGTCTTCGCCGGCCGGGCAGGCCGAAATGCAATAGGCCGCCTTGTAGCCAGGCTTGAACGACAGCGATTGCCAGATGTTTAGCGTCTCGGTGCGGGGAACGCGGGCGCGATAATCCCTTGCGTCCTTTGCATCCGCGACCTTCTCCACCCACTGCGAGAAGTTGCCGAGAAAGTCGTGATAGTTGTGGGTGTGGCAGGACAGGAAATCGAAGCCGCCGTCCGGCTTGATGGCGCCGACCGGGCAGGCCGCGACGCACAGTTTGCACTCCAGGCAGGGATTGTAGTCGATCGGGTGGTCATGCGCGTCGACCTCGCATCCGAGCAGGATGGTGCCGAGCAGGACGAAGCTGCCGAATTTCGGGTGGATGACGCTGCGATGGATTCCCATGCGGCCGAGACCGGCTTCCACCGCGATCGGCTTGTGCTGGACCATCATGATCCTGGGCAGGTCCATCTCCATCGGGAACGCGGCAACCGAGTTGCAGGCCGGGATGCCGTGCTCGTCGAGCGCGCGAACGATGGCACGCGCGGTTTCGTTGACGTGATCGTAGGTGCTGTGGAATTCCTCGTTGGCGACCGAGCGCGAGGGCGAGCGCACCGGCTCGCGGTTCATGTGGCAGACGATCGCGAGCAGGGAGCGCGTCCGGCCATAGACCTTGCGAATGAAGTCCCGCTGCGGCGCGATGGCGGCCCGTTCGAACTCGATGATGCCGACATCATCGGCTCCGCATCTGCGCGCGATGTCCTTGATCAGTTCCGATGAAACCGGGACGTCGCGGACCGGTTCGCTGCTGCGAGCGCGCACAGCCCTGACCGTGGGGTGATCGTCCAGGCTCATGGGTCTAGCTTTCTATTAAATGACGATCGTAATACTATGGAGCGAACGAACTTGAGGCAAGTGAATTATCTGTCAAGTGTCATGTCATGGAACCGGCGCTGGCGCGCGCGCGACTTTCGTCATTGCGAGGAACGAAGCGACGAAGCAATCCATGGGTCCGCCTATCCGGAGAGATGGATTGCCTTCGCTTCGCTCGCAATGACGTTGAGGATGGCCGTAATCAATCCAGCAGCTTGGTATCATCCGGCGCCTGCGGCGGCGTCTTGATCGCGATGGCCTTGATGGCGCGGCCGTTCGGCTTGGTGCCGCCATGCGGCGTGCCCTTCGGGATCACGATCAGGTCGCCCGGCTTCACCGTCACTTCCTTGTCGCCGAGCCAGACTGTGCCGGTGCCTTCGAGGACGAACTGCATCTCGTTGGTGTTGGGATGCATGTGCTTCGGCACATTGCCGTCCTGGATAGAGACGGTGGCGCCGTCGGCGGAGACGAACATCTTGGAACGGAAGCCGACCTTGTTGGCGTCGCCGAGCTTGTCACCCTCCATCTCGCCGGTGTGGATGACCCGCGCCGTGATGTTTTCGGCGGCGAGCGCCGGCCGCAGCAAATGGGTGATGCCACAGCTCGCGGCAAAGGCGGTAGCGATCGACAGCGCGGTTGCAATACGATTCATGAAGACCTCCCTTGATGTTTCCCTTGAAGTATTCTTGGTGCTTATGGTTTTGGCGCTTCTTCTGCGTTTTCTTGTATCCGCGATGCTATGCCGCCCCCCCCCCCGCAGGCTTGACCAGCTGTCGGAAAGTCGCCTTCTCAAGGCCTGCCGGCTCCTCTATCTTGCCGGCCAGTCGAACGGAGGACGTCATGAACAAACTGCTTGGCAAGCTTGCCGGAATGCTGCTGGCGCTGACCCTGTCCACGGGCCTTGCCGCGGCGCAAAGCAAGATCACCATCGCGGTCGGGGGCGGCGCTTGCCTGTGCTATCTGCCCACCGTGCTGGCCAAGCAACTCGGCGAATACGACAAGGCCGGGCTCGCGGTCGAACTGGTCGACCTCAAGGGCGGCTCGGATGCGCTCAAGGCCGTGCTCGGCGGCAGCGCCGACGTCGTCTCCGGCTATTTCGACCACTGCGTCAATCTTGCGGCCAAGAAGCAGGAGCTGCAGGCCTTCGTGGTCTATGACCGCTATCCCGGCCTCGTGCTGGTGGTGTCGCCGAAGCACACCGGCGAGATCAACTCGATCAAGGATCTCGCCGGCAAGAAGGTCGGCGTCAGCGCGCCGGGCTCCTCGACCGATTTCTTCCTGAAATATCTCTTGAAGAAGAACGGCCTCGATCCTACGGGCACCGCCGTAATCGGCGTCGGCCTCGGCGCCACTGCGGTGGCCGCGATGGAGCAGGGCCAGATCGACGCCGCCGTGATGCTCGATCCTGCCGTCACCGTGCTGCAGGGCAGCTACAAGGACCTCAAGATCCTCAGCGACACCCGCACCCAGCACGACACGCTTGCGGTGTTTGGCGGCGAATATCCCGGCGGCGCGCTGTATTCGACCGCGGCCTGGGTCAACGGCCACGAGAAGGAGGTGCAGGCGCTGACCAATGCGATCATGGCGACGCTGGCCTGGATCCATTCGCACAGCGCCGAAGACATCATGGCCAAGATGCCCGACGAGCTCGTCGGCAAGGACAAGGCGCAGTATCTCGCGGCCCTGAAGAACACGATCCCGATGTATTCCGAGACCGGCAAGATGGACCCCAAGGGCGCAGAGGCGGTGCTCGCGGTGTTCAGCGAAGGGTCACCCGATGTCGCGAAGGCCGGCATCGACGTCACCAAGACCTACACCAACAAGTTCGTCGACCAGGTCAAGAAGACGACCGGAAACGCGAAGTAAACACGTTCGGATATGCAGTCTCCGCTCATTTGTCGTGTCGCCGCGCTCGACCTTGCCTTGCAGCGGCGTCCCTGGCCGTTTGCGGACGAGCGGCGCGTCGAGATCGACGCGCATTTCGCCGAGCAGCAGCGGCTGAACCCGAACCTGTGGAACGGCCGTGTGCTGCTCGGGCGCGATCCGGTCTTCGCCGGCGAGCGGCTCAGCGCGAGCTATTTCGAGACCGATTTCGCGAGCTTCCTCGCCTGGCGCGACTGGGGCTTTCCGGACAGCGAGGTGTTCAACGGTTTCGGCATGGGGGCGCTGCTCGCCAGCGACGGCGCCTTCGTGTGCGGGGTGATGGGCGAGCAGACCGCGAATGCCGGCCGCATCTATTTCCCGTCAGGGACGCCCGATCTCGACGATATCAGGGGCGACACGGTCGATATCGCCGGAAGCGTGATGCGCGAACTCGAGGAGGAGACGGGATTGTTGCCATCGGATTGCCGCGGCGACGCCGACTGGCACTGCATCTACACCGGGCCTGCGCTTGCGATGATGCGGATCCTGCGCGTCGATATGCCCGGTGACGCGCTGCGGGCGCGGATCGAGGCCAATCTCGCGCGCCAGGCAAATCCCGAGCTTGCGGGCATCCATCTGGTGCGCAGCCGCGCCGATCTCACTCCCGCAATGCCGCGCTTCGTCACCGCATTCATCGAGACGCAGCTGCCGGCCTAGGCAAAGGAATGCGCAATGACCGAGCAAGGCACCGCTGCCGCTGCGTCGACACCGGCAATCGCCGATGGCCCCAACACGATCAAGGTCATCATTTCGGGTGGTTTCGCCACGGTCTACCGCGACGTGCTGCCTGAATTCGAGCGAAGCACGGGCATCGGGGTGGAGACCGGATCGGGCGCGTCGGAGGGCACCGGTCCGAAGACGATCAGGCACCAGCTTGCGAACGGCACCAAAGCGGATGTGGTGATCCTTTCGCGCGAGGGGCTTCGAAGTCTGACCGAAGACGGCCGAATTCGTGCGGGATCGGAAGCCGGACTGGCGACGGCACCTTTGGCCGCGGCGGTTCGAGCAGGCTCTCGCAAGCCGGACATCGGCAATGATGTCGCGCTCAGGAAAGCCTTGATCGACGCCGGCCAGGTGGTGGCGCCGAGCAGCACGAGCGGACAGTACGTCCGCGACAAGGTTTTCCCCAGGCTGAACTTGCCGGACACGGTCAGGCTCACCCTCGAGGCGCGCGGAACCGAAGCGGCCGAAGCGCTGAGAGCAGGCAAGGCAAATCTCTCGATCGGCCCGACCAGCGAACTGGTTCAGGAGGGCGGCATCGAAGTTGTCGGTTTGTTGCCGCCAGATTTCCAGCTGGTCCAGACCTTCACGGCCGCGATCGTCAGCGACGCGCAAGCGCCGGAAGCCGCCAAGCGCCTGATCGATTTTCTTGTCTCGGACAGCGATATCTTGCTCGCGGCCATCAAACGGGCCGGCATGGAACGGCCCCGCGGATAAATTGCCGCTGCCACGCGCGCGCCCGAGCACCGTGCGTCGGCACCGTTCCGCCGAAACTTTGCGCAAGCCTGCGCGGTGCGGACGCAGCCATCGCGCTTGACATCATCGGCCGCTCCCCCTGTGATAGGGCGGCACGACAACAAAAAATGCAGTGCACAATCTCTGGGGAGGGATTCATGCCGGTCAGGAGGGCTGCCCGCTGGCTTGCGGGTCTATCTGTCGCGCTTGCGGCGCTTGGTGTGGCCAATGCAGCGCATGCGCAGGACAAGAAGATCAAGATCGGCGTGATCTTCGATTTGACCGGCCCGCTGGCCGGCGGCGGCTCCGAGCTGCAATACACCGGCGTCAAGATCATGCTCGACCATTACGCCAAGACCGGCGTCGAGGGTTACAAGGTCGAGGCCGTCTATGCCGACGCGCAGAGCAAGCCCGACATCGCGATCAACGAGGCCGTCCGGCTGCTCGAGCAGGAAAAGGTCGACATGGTGATGGGCTTCTTCTCCTCGGCGCAATGCGTGCCGGTGTCGGCGCGGGTCGAGCAGATGAAGAAGTTCATGTGGATCACGACCTGCATTTCCTCCGGCGTGTTCGACGGCAAGAATTACAAATACGTGTTCCGTCCGCAGGCCGCCGGCAACCAGTACGGCATGATGACGACCGACTTCATCGCGCAATACTCCATGTCCAAGTTCGGCAAGGAGCCGAAGGACCTCCGCGTCGCCATCATCCATGAGGACGGCGCCTATGGCGTCGACGTCTCCAAGGGCAATGAGGCCGGCGCCAAGAAGGCCGGCTTCAACATCGTGCTCAAGGAGGGTTATTCGGCGACCGCGCCCGATCTGTCGGCGCTGGTGACCAAGCTGAAGCGCGCCAAGCCCGACGTGATCTTCCACACCGGCTACAATCCGGACATTACCCTGCTGTTCCGCCAGGCCCGCGAGCAGGGATTGAAGTTCGGCGCCATTGTCGGCCATGGCGCGGGCTACGGCGTCTACGAAAAGCTGAAGGAAGGGCTCGGCACCGACGCCAACTATCTCTTCAACACCGACCCGATCTCGATCTGGCTTGCCAACCAGAAGAACATGGATCCCAAGCTGCCGCCGGTCATCAAGATGGTCGGCGAGGAGTTTGACCGGCTGAAGCCCGGCGTGCCGATCCGATCCGCCCATGTCGGCATCGGCGCGGCCAACGCCTATGTGTTCCTCGACGACGTCTTGCCGCGCGCGATCAAGAAGTATGGCGGCGTCGATCCGGATGCGCTGCGCAAGGCCGCGCTCGACGCCGACATTCCCGAGGGCGGCACCATGCTCGGCTATGGCGTGAAGTTCTACGGCGAGGGAGAGCAGTATGCCGGGCAGAACGCGCGCTCGTTCCCGGTGGTGCTGCAATATATCGACGACAAATCCTATGTGGTGTGGCCGAAGAGCCAGATGCAGCGCGAGACCGAGCTGCCGCTGCCGGCCGGCACCACCTACAGCTACAAATAGCTCGCTCGCGAAGGGAACTGCCGTGCTCGCCGTCGAAGGCCTGGTCAAGCGGTTTGGCGGCTTTCGTGCCGTCAACAACGTGTCGTTCCGCGTCGAGCAGGGCGAGATCCTCGGCCTGATCGGCCCGAACGGCTCCGGCAAGAGCACGATCTTCAACATGCTGTCGGGCACCTTGCCGCCGACCTCCGGCTCGATCCTGTTCGACGGCCACGAGATCGCGGGGCTCGCCCCGCACCGGATCATCAACCGTGGCATCGGCCGAACCTTCCAGATCCCGCGGCCGTTCCATCGCCTCAGCATCTTCGAGAACGTCGTGCTCGCCGGCTTCTACGGCCAGGGCCGCCACAGCCGCGGCAAGGCCGAGGAGGCGGCCGAGCGGGCGCTCGCGATGGTCGGGCTGCCGACCGATCGTCACGCCAGCGTCGAGGGCCTGGGCGCCGCCGGGTTGAAGAAGCTCGAGCTCGCCAAGGCGCTCGCCACCGGCCCGAAGCTGTTGCTCGCGGATGAGAGCCTTGGCGGCCTTGACGAGGCCGAGATGGACCAGGCCGCCGACATGCTGCGCCGGATCCGCGACGAGCTCGGCATCACCATCATCTGGGTCGAGCACATCATGGGCGTATTGATGCGCGTGGTCGATCGCGTGATGGTGCTCGATCACGGCGAGAAGATCGCCGAGGGCCTGCCGGCCGATGTCGCCGGCGACGCAAGAGTGATCGAGGTCTATCTCGGCACCGATGCGGATGCGAGCCTCGCAGCCGCGGCCGCAGCCCAGGCGCGGCGCCGGATCGGGGCGTGAGCGCATGCTGGAATTGAAATCGATCGACGCGGGCTATGGCAGCTTCCAGGCGCTGTTCGACGTCAGTCTCGACGTCAAGGCGGGCGAAGCGGTCGGCGTGATCGGCCCGAACGGCGCCGGCAAGACCACCCTGATGCGGGTGATCTCAGGGTTGATCCGCCCGATCAGGGGCACGATCGCGATGGAAGGCGTGAACGTCATCGCGACACCTCCGCATCGCATCGTCAGCCTCGGGATCGCGCATGTGCCGGAAAATCGCCGGTTGTTTCCCCGGCTCACCGTCGCCGACAACCTGAAGATGGGCGCCTACATGCCCGGTGCCCGCGCGCATTACGCCGAGCGGCTGGAGTTCGTGTTCGAGCTGTTTCCGCGCATGAAGGAGCGCCAGCACCAGATGGCCGGCACGATGTCGGGCGGCGAGCAGCAGATGTGCGCGATCGGCCGTGCGCTGATGTCGAACCCGAAACTGCTGCTGCTCGACGAGCCGTCGGCCGGCCTCGCGCCGGTCGTGGTGCAGCAGGTGTTCGAGCTCGTCAAGCGCATCCGCTCAAGCGGGCTGACGGTCCTGATCGTCGAGCAGAACGTGCAGCAGGTGCTGCGCGTGGTCGACCGCGCCTATCTGCTGGAAGCCGGCAGCATCCGCGCCGCCGGGTCAGCGGCGGAGCTCGCGGCGAGCGACACCATCAAGCAGGCATATCTCGGGGTGTGAGGATGATGACAACAGATCGGGCAGACGCGCTCTTACACCTCCCCGTCATCCTGAGGTGCGAGCGTAGCGAGCCTCGAAGGATGAATCGGCCACAGACCGGCCGTGCATCCTTCGAGGCGCGCAAGGGCGCGCACCTCAGGATGACGGTCGAGCTGGTTCAGCTAGACCACGCCTCGGTCTAAGGCAGAGCCACCATGCAATCCTTCCTCGACATCTTCGACATCTACCTGCTGGAGGCCGTCATCAACGGCATCCTGCTCGGCGGCGTGCTGGCGCTGCTTGCGCTCGGGCTCAACCTGATCTTCGGCGTCATCGACGTCACCTGGATCTGCTACGCCGAACTCGTCATGATCGGCATGTACGGCATGTACTATCTCGTGCAGTATTACGGCCTGCCATACTGGGCCGCCGCGCCGTTGGTGATCCTGCTGGTGGCGCTGCTCGGCGCCGCGCTGCATTTCTTCGTGATCGCCCCGCTCCTGACCGCGCCGCCGATCAACCAGCTGCTCGCCACCGGCGGCGTGCTGTTCATCCTGCAGAGCTTTGCCACCGTCGCCTTCGGCATCGACTTCCGCAATCTCGGCATCCGCCTGCCGGTGCTCGCGCTCGGCGAGATGAATTTCAGCTACGCGCGATTGCTGTCGTTCGCTGCCGCGCTGCTCGGCATGATCGGCGTCTATCTGTTCCTGACCCGCACCTTCACCGGCACCGCGATCCGTGCCATCGCGCAGGACCGCCAGATCATGCCGCTGATGGGCGTCGACCCCAAGCGCATCTATCTCGTCACTTCGGCAATCGGCGGCGGGCTTGCCGGCCTCGCCGCCTGCCTCCTGGTGCTGCAATATGACGTGCATCCGTTCGTCGGCCTGTCGTTCGGGCCGATCACCTTCCTGATCTGCGTGCTCGGCGGGCTCGGCAATTTCATCGGCGGCTTCATCGCGGCCTTCGTGTTCGCCGAGATCATCTCGCTCGGCGGCCTGTTCTCCGATCTCGAATGGGGTTACGTGCTGGCCTTTGCCTTCTTCATCGTCATGATGTTCATCCGGCCCGCGGGCCTCCTGGCGAGGCGCTCGTGAACAGGCAAGCCGCCGGCTGGATCATCGCGCTGATCGCGCTCGTCGCGGTGCCCTTTGTGCATCGCGATCCCTATCATCTGCACGTGCTGGTGCTGATCCTGATCTGGTCGTTCGCCTACACCTCGTGGTCGATCATGGGGCGCTTCGGCCTGGTCTCGCTCGGCCATGGCGGCTTCATGGGCATCGGCGCCTATGTCACCGCGCTGCTGTGGAACCATCTCGGCGTGTCGCCCTGGATCGGCATTCCCGTCAGCATGGCGACCGCCGGCGTGCTCGCGCTCGTCGTCGCCTATCCCTGCTTCCGCTTCCGCATCACCGGGCATTATTTCGTGCTGGTGACGCTGGCGCTGTCGGGCATCGTGCTGCAGGTCATCACCGCGACCCGCGACTATACCGGCGGCTCGCTCGGCTACACCCCGCAGCGCGCCCCGAGCGGCAAGGGGCTGCTCGCGCTGCAATTCGACGACAAGACCACCTGGTATCTGATCGCGCTCGCGGTCTGGCTCGCCGGCCTCGTGATCTGGCGCGCGATCGATCGCAGCATGATCCGCCATGCCATGGAGGCAATCTCGGAAGACGAGGATGCCGCCGCCGCCGCGGGCGTCAACGTCACCGCCGAGAAGCTCAAGATCACCCTGATCAGCGCGCTGATGACCGCGCTGTCGGGAGCGCTCTACTGCCAGTACCAGATGTTCATCTCGCCCGACACGGTGAGCGGCATCGCGGTCTCTCTGCAGATGGTATTCGCGGCGATCGTGGGCGGCGTCTATGTCGCGTTGGGACCGACGGTCGGCGCCGTCATCACCATCGTGCTGGCCGAGGTGCTGCGCATCTCTTTCGGCACCAAGGCGGTCGGCTGGGACAATCTGGTCTATGGCGTGCTGCTGGTTCTGTTCATCATCTTCCTGCCCAAGGGCATTCTTGGTAGCGTGATCGACCGGATCAAATCGCCACGCAAGCCGTCGAGAAGCCATGAGCAACAAACCGTCCCCATCGCTCGCCGATGAACTGAAGCCCTTCGTCGCGCCGTTCCGCTTCGACGGGTCGGGCGAATTTCACCTCAAATCGTATCCGACCGCCGAGAAGGGCGGCATCGACAAGGACGCCGGCGGCAAGATCATCGAGGCCAACCGCAAGCGGCTCAACGACTTCCAGGAGAAGCTGTATGCCCAGGACCGCTGGTCGCTGCTGCTGATCTTCCAGGGCATGGATGCCGCCGGCAAGGATTCCGCGATCAAGAGCGTGTTCGAGGGCGTCAATCCGCAGGGCTGCGAGGTTTCCTCCTTCAAGCAGCCTTCGACCAGGGAGCTCGACCACGACTTCATGTGGCGCGCCATGATCGCGCTGCCGGAGCGCGGCCGCATCGGCATCTTCAACCGCTCCTATTACGAGGAGTGCCTGGTGGTGCGGGTGCATCCCGAGGTGCTCGACAAGCAGAAGATTCCGAAGAAGCTGGTGACCAAGAACATCTGGCGCGAGCGCTTCGAGGACATTGCGGCGATCGAGCGCTATCTGTCGCGCAACGGCACCGTGATCCTGAAATTCTTCCTCAACGTCTCCAAGGAGGAGCAACGCCAGCGTTTCCTCGACCGGCTCGAGGAGCCGGCCAAGAACTGGAAGTTCTCGATGGCCGACGTCGCCGAGCGCAAGCTGTGGGCCAAATATCAGGCCGCTTATCAGGACATGATCCATCACACCGCAACCAAAGAGGCGCCCTGGCACATCGTGCCGGCCGACCACAAATGGTTCGCCCGCGTCGTGATCGGCTCGACCATCGTCAACGCCCTCGACGGGCTCGACCTGAAATTCCCCGAAGTCGACAAGGCCGACTTGAGCGAATTCAAGCGCGTCCGCGCGGCGCTGGAGGCGGAAGGCAAGGGCGGGGCGGGCGAGAAGACGTCTGCAAAGAAGTAGGCGCCGCGTCCCATGTTTGTCGCATGCGGATATTCCCAGCGCGTACCGGCCGCTCGCAAGGCAATCTTAATGAATTGACGCAACATGGGGGTATGGCAACCACAGATTTAGCGACAGGCAGTCACAACCCGAACGATGACGCACTGAGGGGCGTGCTATGGGCGCCTGTCCTGCTGTTCCTGGCTGGTTGCTTTGCTGCCTTCCATTGGTCCGGATTCCGGCACGTCGATGTCAATTGGGCCGGCTATGGCGGGATGGCAGCGATCTTGCTCAGCGCCTACCTCGTGACAAAGGGACTGCGAATCCAATTCGTCCAATTGTTCATAAACTGCTGGTCGCAGAATCTGGTGGTTGCGATCGCCGCGACGATGTTGACCTATGCCGCCGCGACAGTCGGCCGTCCCCTGATCGACGACCAATTGCTGCGTGCTGATCAGCTGATCGGATATGATTGGAGAGCTTATGCGGGGTTCTTCGCGGGCTCGGACACGATGGTCCGCTTCGTGAGCGAATTCTATAACTCGATTTTTTATCTGCCCAATGTTGTGATCCTGGCGCTGGCCATCAAGAAGGATGTCAAGACGCTTGAGAAATTCATCCTGGCGGCGATCATATCACTGCTGCTGACGATTGGGATTTTTGCCCTGGTTCCGGCCACCACGGCGTGGACCCATCTGCATCTCAGCGATACCGAGATATCCTCGTTCCGGAATTTGCCGCTGTCGTCCGACGGCTGGATCGATGAGCTGATCCGGATTCGCGAAGGAAGCCTCAGAAGCCTGCGCAATTTCCAGGGCAAGGGACTGATCGCGTTTCCTAGCTTCCATTGCGCGGCAGCCCTGATCCTGATCTGGGCAAGCTGGAACATCCGCTGGCTGCGCATCCCGATGACGCTCGTCAATCTGGGCATGATCCTGGCAACGCCGATCGTCGGCGGTCACTACGTCGCGGACCTGATCGGCGGTCTGGTGATCACGATCGTGTCCGTGATCCTCGCTGGTTGGCTTCACACCTGGATGCTGCGGCACGTGGCTGTGGTCCGGCGAGGAGCATGGGCGATGATACCCGCGGTGCAACGAGCTGAGCCCCGGGCGGAAGTCAGGTGAGGGCGATCGCGCCCCAGCCATGCGATGACGATAGGTCAATCCACCTGACCATCTTTACCCATTGCGGCAGCTTGCCATAATCGTCTAGAAGGCGCACAGCGCGTCCCGGCAACCAACCGTCAATGGTTTTGCCCGAGGATTTTGGCGCTCAACAGGGTCTGGCAATGCTGATTCGCGGCCAAATTGATGGGATTTCAGGGGAGGTGGCCCAGGCTACCGCCGCGATCCCTGCCGCAGCGCCCACCCTGCTTATTGGCGGCCTTCTTCTTACCTGCCCCTGAGGGCCGGCTGGGCGTTTGCGCCTGGGCACTCAGGGGTTTGTACGAGATCACCGAACCCTGATATCGCCCAAGTAATTGCTCAAGGAGCAACATGACGGGCGCAAAGCTCAAAGGAATTTCTGACATGGCCACCGCGAACAAGTCCGAGAAGGACCGCGTCATCATTTTCGACACCACCTTGCGCGACGGCGAGCAGTGCCCCGGCGCCACCATGACCTTCGAGGAGAAGCTCGAGGTCGCCGAACTCCTGGACGACATGGGCGTCGACGTCATCGAGGCCGGCTTCCCGATCACCTCGGAAGGCGATTTCCAGGCGGTCAGCGAGATCGCCCGCCGCTCCAAGAACTCGGTCATCGCGGGCCTGTCCCGTGCCCATCCGGCCGACATCGACCGCTGCGCCGAAGCCGTGAAGTTCGCCCGCCGCGGCCGCGTCCACACCGTGATCGCGACCTCGCCGCTGCACATGCGGGTGAAGTTGAACAAGACCCCCGAGGAAGTCATCGAGACCTCGGTCGCGATGGTCGCCCGCGCCCGCAACCAGATCGACGACGTCGAATGGTCGGCCGAGGACGGCACCCGCAGCGAGATGGACTATCTGTGCCGGATCGTCGAAGCGGTGATCAAGGCCGGTGCCACCACGGTGAACATCCCCGACACCGTCGGCTACACGGTGCCGGAGGAATACACCCACTTCATGCGCACGCTGATCGAGCGCGTGCCGAACTCCGACAAGGCGATCTTCTCGGTGCATTGCCACAACGACCTCGGCATGGCGGTCGCGAACTCGCTGGCCGGCGTCGTCGGTGGCGCGCGGCAGGTCGAGTGCACCGTCAACGGCATCGGCGAGCGCGCCGGCAATGCCGCGCTGGAAGAGATCGTGATGGCGATCAATGTGCGGAACGACAAGTTTCCGTTCTGGAACAAGATCGACACCACGCAGCTCACCCGCGCCTCGAAGGTGGTGTCCGCGGCCACCTCGTTCCCGGTGCAGTACAACAAGGCAATCGTCGGCCGTAACGCGTTCGCGCATGAGAGCGGCATCCATCAGGACGGCGTGCTGAAGGACGCCTCGACCTACGAGATCATGCGGCCCGAGATGGTCGGCCTGAAGCAGTCCTCGCTGGTGCTCGGCAAGCATTCCGGCCGTCACGCCTTCATCCACAAGCTGGAGGAGATGGGCTACAAGCTCGGCGCCAATCAGCTGGAGGATGCCTTTACGCGGATGAAGGCGCTGGCCGACCGCAAGAAGGACATCTACGACGAGGACATCGAGGCGCTGGTCGACCAGGAGATGGCGGCCGCCCACGACCGCATCAAGCTGACCTCGCTGACCGTGATCGCCGGCACCCATGGCCCGCAGCGCGCGACCATGAAGCTCGACGTCGACGGCCAGATCAAGATCGAGGAGGCCGAGGGCAACGGCCCGGTCGACGCCGTCTTCAACTGCATCAAGCGCCTGGTGCCGCACGAGGCCAAGCTGGAGCTCTATCAGGTGCACGCGGTGACCGAAGGCACCGACGCGCAGGCCGAAGTCTCGGTGCGTCTGGCCCATGAAGGTCGCTCGATGACGGCCCGCGCCGCCGATCCGGACACGCTGGTCGCCTCCGCAAAGGCCTATCTCGGCGCGCTGAACAAGATCGTGATGAAGCGCCAGCGCGACGTCCCGGCCAAGGCTGCGGGCTGACGAGCGCGGTCGACCGACAGGTTGAAACGCGGCGCCCTGGCGCCGCGTTTTTCGTTTGGGCGTGCAGATCTAGAGCGAGAGTCCTCCGTCATTGCGAGCGTAGCGAAGCAATCCATCTCTCCGATTCCTGATACATGGATTGCTTCGTCGCTTCGCGCCTCGCAATGACGGCGGTAGTTGGCCAGATTGGAATAAAATTAGACCATTTCGGTTACCGTTGGAATTATTTACCAATATTCCGCTCCATCCCGCATTGCTTTGGAATCTTCCGCGCCATCTCCAGCGCTACGCTGCGTTCTTTCCCGGGGAACGCCGTCCATGCCGATCTCCTCCATCGTGACAGACCTTCCGCGCGCCGCCACGCCGGCGGAGACCGCGCTGACGCGCCGGGTCGACCTGACAACGCTTCGCCTGTTCGTCGCGGTCTGCGACGAACAGAACCTCACCCGCGCCGCGCAGCGCGAGGGGATCGCGGCGTCGGCGGTGTCGAAGCGGATGAACGATTTCGAGCTGGCGTTCGGCGTTACGCTGTTCAAGCGGCTCGCCAAGGGCATGGCGCTGACGCCGGCGGGCGAGGCGCTGCTGCACCACGCCCGGGTGACGCTGCTCAATGTCGAGAAGATCGCGGTCGAGCTGTCGGAATATTCGCAAGGCGTGCGCGGCCATGTCCGCATGCTCGCCAATCTCTCGGCGATCGTGCAATACCTGCCCGAGGATCTCTCCGCCTTCTTCGCCGCGCATGAATTGCTCCGCGTCGATCTGCAGGAGCGGCCGAGCGGGCAGGTGGTGCGCGGCATCGAGGAGGGCGCGGCCGAGATCGGCATCTGCTCGGCCGAGGCCGACAGCCGCGCGCTCGAGGCCTTCCATTATCGCTACGACAATCTGGTGGTGGTGATGCGCGCCGACCATCGGCTGGCCGGCCGCGAGACATTGCTGTTCACCGAGACGCTCGATTTCGACCATATCGGCTTGCACACCGCGAGCTCGATCTATCTGCGCTCGCAATATGCGGCGACGCAAGCCGGCAAGGCGATGCGGCTGCGCATCAATGTGCCCGGCTTCGATGCGGTCTGCCGCATGGTGCAGGCCAATATGGGGCTCGGGCTGATCCCCGGCCGCGCCTTCGAGGTGGTCGGCGCCGGCATGGGCCTTCGCGCGATCCCGCTGCGCGACGATTGGGGACGGCGCGAGCTGAAGATCGTGGTCCGCGACACCGCGCATCTGTCGGCAACCAGCCGTCTGATGCTGGACTATCTGCGGGCGGCGGAGGCGGGGAGCGTGGCGCGGATAGGCGTGGCGCAGGTGCGCTGAGCCGGATATTGCACCAGCCTCACGATCTCCCTGCAGAATCTTCATGCAGCCGGGGCCTTCCGGTTGCCGCTTCGCGGGTTAGGTAGTGGTACGATTCACTGCAGCGGAGTGCCGGCGCGCATGAATCGTGACGCCATTGGCCGTCCAGTGCATGCATCCGGGACGCTACACAGGGCAGGAGTGCGATGATGGCGGACACGATTTCCGGCATTCGAATCCCGGACAGCAAGATCGCGCGGGAGGCCGCCGAGTTGGTGCGGCAATATGAGACCGAGATGTTGTTCAATCACTCGGTCCGCGTGTTTGTGTTCGGCGCGCTCAAGGGCGCCAGGCAAAATCTGAAGTTCGACGCTGAACTGCTTTATGTTGCCGCGCTGTTTCATGATCTCGGCCTTGTCGATCATTTTCATACCGAGACCAAACGGTTTGAAGTCGACGGCGCCGATGCGGCGCGCAAGTTTCTCAGGAGCCACGGCATCGCCGAGCCCAAAGCGGACCTGGTGTGGGAGGCGATCGCCTTGCACACCACGCCCGGCATTCCGCAATACATGCGGCCGGAGATCGCGCTCACCAATGCGGGCGTATTGGTCGATGCCGTCGGCGTCGGATACGATGACTACACCGCCGAGCAGCGCGACGGCGTCCTTGCCGCGTTGCCCCGCGGCGATTTCAAGAACGAGTTCATCGAGGTTCAGACCTGCTCGGCCCTGAAGAAGCCGCAGACCACGTTCGGCACTGTCAATTTCGACTTCGTCGCGGAGCGCGATCCCACATTTCACAGGCCGAACGCCTGCACCCGGATCCGCAACACGCCGTGGCCGAGCTGAGTGGGGCGGCGGACGTTAGAGCGTTTTCGAGCGAAGTGGACGCCGGTTCGCGTGAAGAAAACGCGTCAAAACAAGAATCTAGAGCTTCGGTTCTGATTCAATCAGAACCGATGCTCTATCCGCCGTCGAGCGCGGCGAGGCGGTCGGCTTCCGCGATGTCCTCGACGGTATTGGCATTGAAGAACGGATCCAGCGGCTCGGTCGGCCACTCGACCGTTGCGAGCGGATAGCGCGCGGTCCAGCGGTCGATCTTGCGCACGTCCTCGACGACAAGCGCCTTGCGCAAGTCGTTCCGCAGGCGCACGCTCCAGAGGCCGATGACGGGATGCGTCTGCCCGCCGGATGAAGCGACCGCGAGCTCGGCATTCTGCGCTCGACGCGCTTCTTCGAGGCGCGTGACGAGATCGCGCGGCAGAAACGGACAGTCGCCCGCGGCGCTGAGCACCCATTGCGCATCCGGCCGGTTGGCGGCGGTCCAGTCGAGCGCGGCCAGGATGCCGGCGAGGGGACCGGGATAATCGGCGACATCGTCGGCGACGACCGGAAGGCCGAACGTGGCGAAGCGCGCCGGGTCGCCATTGGCGTTGATGATCAGCCCACTGCATTGCGGAGCGAGACGGTCGATCACCCGCTGCAGAATGGTGCGGCCCGCGATCTTGCGCATCGGCTTGTCGCCGCCGCCCATCCGGCGCGCGAGGCCGCCGGCGAGCAGCACGCCCGGGATGCTAGTCCCCGGAATGTCAGTCATTGTCGGTCTCGCCCTTGCGCTTGTGACGCATCGATTCCTCTTCGACATAGTCGAGGTTCTGGTCGTAGACGATCCGCTCCTCACCGGACAGCGCGATGAAGCGCTTGCCGCGGGCGCGACCGACCAGCGTCAACCCGACCTGCCGCGCCAGATCGACGCCCCATGCCGTGAATCCGGAGCGCGAGACCAGGATCGGGATCCCCATCCGCACCGTCTTGATCACCATCTCCGAGGTCAGCCGCCCTGTGGTGTAGAGAATTTTGTCGGCGGGATCGACATTGTGCCGGTAGATCCAGCCCGCGATCTTGTCGACGGCATTATGCCGGCCGACGTCCTCGGTGTAGCACACCGGCGTCGCCTCCTTGCACAGCACGCAGCCGTGAATGGCGCCGGCTTCCAGATAGAGCGAGGGCATCGTGTTGATGGTGTGCGTCATCCGGTAGAGCCAGGAGGTTCGCAGTTCGGCCTTCGGCAGCGCGACCTTCTCGACGGCTTCGAGCAGGTCGCCGAACGCCGTGCCCTGGGCGCAGCCCGAGGTCTGGGTGCGCTTCTTCAGCTTGGCCTCGAAATTGGTGTGGTGCGCGGTACGCACCACGACGACCTCGAGATCGTCGTCATATTCGACCTCGGTGACGACGTCGTCGTATTTGAGCATGTTCTGGTTCAAGAGGTAGCCGAGCGCGAGGTATTCGGGGTAGTCGTTGATCGTCATCATCGTGACGATCTCCTGCGCGTTGAGGTACAGCGTCAGCGGCCGCTCGACCGGCACCTTGATCTCGGTCCGCGCGCCGGTCTGATCGACGCCGACCACGCGCTCCGTCAGGCGCGGATCGTCCGGATCAGGAACAATGATGGGAGCGGTGGTTTTCTCGGGCACTGCTTGACGTCCAGATGGGTTCACATGGCATCGCAGCTGGGGATATAAGCACGTTCGGAGACTGACTGGCGACTCTCCGCCGCGTCGCGGGAACTGCCATCGATCGGTCCGGCTTTAAGGATAACGCCGCAGTTCGCGATCCGGGTCGAACAAATCTTGTCGATGGCGAGGACTGAGGGAGATCATGGCGCAGCTTTCGGACGACTGCTTCGCATTCGGCGGACCGATGATGTCGGTCGATGAGGCCGTCGCGATCATCGCCGCGCGGGTCAAGCCTGTTGGCGAGACCGAAGCCGTTGCCCTGGTGGATGCGGACGGACGCATCCTGGCCGGCGACATTGTCGCGCCGCTTCCGCTGCCGCCGTTCAAGAATTCCGCCGTCGACGGCTACGCGGTATCCGGCGCGGACCTGCCGGCGAGCGGCGAGCGCGCGTTCCCCGTTGCCGGACGGGTGCAGGCGGGCGCGTCGGCGCAGCCGGCGCAGCCCGGACAAGCGGTGCGGATCTTCACCGGCGCGCCGATGCCCGAAGGCACCGACACCGTGTTCATGCAGGAAGACGTGCGGATCGACGATTCCGGGCGCGTGATCCTGCCGTCCGGCCTGAAGGTCGGCGCCAATGTGCGCCCCAGCGGCGAAGACATTCCGCGCGGCCACGTCGCGCTGGCGGCGGGCCGGCGGCTGCGCCCGCAGGATATCGCGGTAGCCGCGGCCTTCGGGCTCACCACGCTCGATGTGGTGCGTCGGCTTCGCGTCGGGGTGTTCTCGACCGGCGACGAACTAGCCGCGCCCGGCAGCGCGCGCGCCGAAGCGCAACTGTTCGATTCCAACCGTTTCATGCTGATGGCGATGCTGCGGCGGCTCGGTTGCGAGGTCGGCGATCTCGGCATCCTGCGCGACGAGCGGGCCGAGCTCGCCGCGGCGCTCAAGCAGGTCGCGCGGCGCTACGACCTGATCCTGACCACCGGCGGGGTCTCGACCGGCGAAGAGGACCACGTCAGGGCCAGTATCGAACAGGCCGGCTCGCTGGTGCTGTGGCGGATGGCGATCAAGCCCGGCCGCCCGGTGGCGATGGGAATCATCGACGGCACCCCGCTGATCGGCCTGCCCGGCAATCCGGTGGCGAGCTTCGTCACCTTCGTTCATGTCGTGCGGCCGACCGTGCTGGCGCTATCGGGCGCTGTGCCGTCCCCCTTGCTGTCGATGCCGGTGCGGGCGGCCTTCAGCTACAAGAAGAAGAGTGGTCGGCGCGAATATGTCCGCGTCTCGCTGCGACGGGCGACGGACGGTACGCTGGAAGCGAACAAGTTTCCTCGCGAGGGAGCCGGTCTACTGTCGTCGCTGATCGAGACCGATGGACTGGTCGAACTCGGCGAGTCGGTGGTGCGGGTTGAACCTGGCGATGCCGTCGGCTTTCTCGGCTACGCCGACCTGCTGTGAGAGCTGAAACGCGGTCGGGACCGCGCAGCGCGACGGGTGCGCGATAGCAAAATCAGATCGCCCGATAGGCAAACATAAACAATGGCCTACGCGGCAACCCGACGCTGCTAGAGACGTTCTAAAACTGCTTGCCTCTGGCATACCAGAGAATAGAGTTCGTCGAAGCAGTGCAATTCGCGCAAAGCGTGGTTCCCAAGGCGAGGCTTCATGAGTCGAGACGACGTTCACAAGGTTCGTGCGTTCGAGCATCCCGGACAGGGCAGGAAGCGAGCGAAGGCCACGCCCAAGGGACGCCAGATCGACCCCGTGGTCGCCCATGAGATCGAGACGCTGCTCGGCGATCGTCCGAGGCGGCGCGACCTCCTGATCGAGTATCTGCATCTGATCCAGGACAAATACCATCAGATCTCGGCGGCGCATCTTGCCGCGCTCGCCGACGAGATGAAGCTGTCGTTCGCCGAAGTGTTCGAGACCGCCACCTTCTACGCGCATTTCGACATCGTGAAGGAAGGCGAGGCTGACATCGCGCCGCTCACCGTACGTGTCTGCGATTCGCTGACCTGCGCGATGCTCGGCGGCGAACAGCTGTTGAAGGATCTGCAGAACCGCGCCGGCCCCGGCATCCGCGTCGTGCGCGCACCGTGCGTCGGCCGCTGCGACACCGCGCCCGCTGCCGAGGTCGGCCACAACTTCGTCGATCATGCGACCGTCACCAATGTGCTGGCGGCGGCGAAGAGCGGCGACACCCATGTGCACCTTCCGCCATATGTCGACTACGACGCCTATGTGGCGGGCGGCGGATACCGGCTGCTGGCGCGCCTGCGCTCAGGCGAGCTGCCGCGCGAAGACCTGCTGAAGGCGCTCGACGATGCGTCGCTGCGCGGCCTCGGCGGCGCCGGTTTTCCGACCGGCCGCAAGTGGCGCGCGGTGCTCGGCGAACCCGGTCCGCGCTTGATGGCGGTGAACGGCGACGAGGGCGAGCCCGGCACGTTCAAGGACCGCTATTATCTCGAGACCGATCCGCATCGCTTCCTCGAGGGCATGCTGATCGGCGCCCACGTGGTCGAGGCGCCCGAAGTCTACGTCTATATCCGCGACGAGTACCCGGCCTGCCGCGAGATACTCGCCCGCGAGATCGCGAAGCTCCCGCCGGGTGGTCCGACGCTGCATCTGCGGCGCGGCGCCGGTGCCTATATCTGCGGCGAGGAATCCTCGCTGCTGGAATCGATCGAGGGCAAGCGCGGCCTGCCGCGGCACAAGCCGCCATATCCGTTCCAGGTTGGATTGTTCGGCCTGCCGACGCTGATCAACAACATCGAGACGTTGTGGTGGGTGCGCGACATCGTCGAGAAGGGCGCCGATTGGTGGAAGAGCCACGGCCGCAACGAACGCCACGGCCTGCGCAGCTTCTCGGTGTCGGGACGCGTCAAGAATCCCGGCGTCAAGCTCGCTCCCGCCGGCATCACGCTGCGCGAGTTGATCGACGAGTTCTGCGGCGGCATGGCCGATGGCCATACCTTGCAGGCCTATCTGCCGGGCGGTGCATCCGGCGGCATCCTGCCGGCGTCGATGGACGACATCCCGCTCGATTTCGGCACGCTGGAGAAATATGGCTGCTTCATCGGCTCCGCCGCCGTGGTCGTGCTCTCGCAGGCCGATGACGTCAGGGACGCCGCGCTGAACCTGATGAAGTTCTTCGAGGACGAGAGCTGCGGGCAATGCACGCCGTGCCGCGCCGGAACCGAGAAGGCGGCGCTGTTGATGCAGCAGCCGGTCTGGAACAAGGAACTGCTCGACCAATTGAGCCAGGCGATGCGCGATGCGTCGATCTGTGGCCTCGGTCAGGCGGCCTCCAATCCGCTGACCTCTGTGATCAAATATTTTCCGGACGGCTTTCGTCCGCAGCAAGCCGCCGAGTAGGCGCGGCCGAGCAGACGAATTTCGACGAGGATTTGAATGAGCAACAATCAGAACTCAGGCCTGACGATTCAGTTCGAGCTCGACGGCCAGCAGGTCGAGGCGCGGGCCGGCGAGACGATCTGGCAGGTCGCCAAGCGCCAGGGCACCGAGATCCCGCATCTGTGCTATTCGCCCGCGCCGGACTACAGGCCGGACGGCAACTGCCGCGCCTGCATGGTCGAAATCGAAGGCGAGCGCGTGCTGGCGGCGTCCTGCAAGCGGACGCCGACGGTCGGCATGAAGGTGAAGTCGGCCAGCCAGCGCGCCGTCGCGGCGCAGAAGATGGTGATGGAGCTGCTCGTGGCGGACCAGCCGGCGCGCGAGACTTCGCACGATCCGGACTCGAAATTCTGGCACTGGGCCGAGAAGACCGGCGTGACCGAAAGCCGCTTTCCCGCGACTGAACGCTGGCACGCCGACACCAGCCATCCGGCGATGAGGGTCAATCTCGACGCCTGCATCCAGTGCGGCCTCTGCGTGCGGGCGTGCCGCGAGGTGCAGGTCAACGACGTGATCGGCATGGCCTACCGCAACCACGACGCCAAGATCGTGTTCGACTTCGACGATCCGATGGGCGAATCGACCTGCGTCGCCTGCGGCGAGTGCGTGCAGGCCTGTCCGACCGGCGCGCTGATGCCGGCGGTCATGCTCGACGACAAGCAGACCCGCGTCACCTATCCGGACAAGAAAGTGGATTCGCTGTGCCCGTATTGCGGCGTCGGATGCCAGGTCACCTATCAGGTCAAGGACGAGAAGGTGATCTACGCGGAAGGCCGTGATGGTCCCGCCAATCATAACCGGCTCTGCGTCAAGGGCCGCTTCGGCTTCGACTACATCCATCACCCCAATCGCCTGACCAAGCCGCTGGTGCGGCTGCCCGGCGTCAAGAAGGATGCCAACGACCAGGTCGATCCGGCCAATCCTTACACCCATTTCCGCGAGGCATCCTGGGAAGAGGCGCTCGATCTGGCCGCCGCGGGCCTGCGCAAGATCCGCGACGAGAAGGGCGCCAAGGCGCTGGCCGGCTTCGGCTCGGCCAAGGGCTCGAACGAGGAAGCCTATCTGTTCCAGAAGCTGGTGCGCACCGGCTTCGGCTCCAACAATGTCGATCACTGCACGCGGCTGTGTCACGCCTCGTCGGTGGCGGCGCTGTTCGAGGGATTGAGCTCAGGCGCGGTGTCGGCGCCGTTCGCGGCCGCGGCCGACGCCGAGGTGATCTGGGTGATCGGCGCCAATCCGACCGTGAACCATCCGGTCGCCGCCACCTACATCAAGAACGCCGCCAAGCGCGGCGCCAAGCTCTATGTGATGGACCCGCGCCGGCAGACGCTGTCGCGCCACGCCACGCAGCACCTGCAATTCAAACCGGGCAGCGACGTCGCGATGCTGAACGCGATGATCCACACGATCATCACCGAAGGCCTGACCGATGAGCAGTACATCGCCGGCTATACCGAGGGCTATGACGAGCTGAAGGCGAAGATCCAGGAGTTCACGCCGGAGCGCATGTCCCAGATCTGCGGCATTCCGGCGGAGACGCTGCGCGAGGTCGCGCGCGCCTATGCCCGCGCCAAATCGTCGATCATCTTCTGGGGCATGGGCATCAGCCAGCATGTCCACGGCACCGACAATGCGCGCTGCCTGATCGCGCTCGCGCTGATCACCGGCCAGGTCGGCCGCCCCGGCACCGGGCTCCATCCGCTGCGCGGGCAGAACAACGTGCAGGGCGCCTCCGACGCCGGCCTGATCCCGATGTTCCTTCCGGACTACCAGCCGGTCGGCCGCGACGATATGCGCGGCGCCTTCGAGAAACTCTGGGGGCAGGAGCTCGATCCGGTGCGCGGCCTGACCGTGGTCGAGATCATGAATGCGATCCACGCCGGCGAAATCCACGGCATGTATGTCGAGGGCGAGAATCCCGCGATGTCCGATCCCGACCTGCAGCACGCGCGCGAGGCGCTGGCCAAGCTCGATCATCTCGTCGTGCAGGATCTGTTCGTCACAGAGACCGCGTTCCACGCCGACGTCATCCTGCCGGCCTCGGCGTTCGCCGAAAAGTCCGGCTCCTTCACCAATACCGACCGCCGCGTGCAGCTGGCGCGCGAGGTGATCAAGCCGCCGGGCGATGCAAGGCAGGATCTCTGGATCATCCAGGAGATCGGCAAGCGGATGGGACTGCCCTGGAACTATGCGGGGCCGGGCGAGGTCTTCACCGAGATGGCCGAGTTGATGCCGTCACTGAAGAACATCAGCTGGGACCGCCTGGTGCGCGAGGGCGCGGTGACCTATCCGGTCGACGATCCCGACAAGCCCGGCAACGAGATCATCTTCACCACCGGCTTCCCGACCGAAAGCGGCCGCGGCAGGATCGTGCCGGCCAAGGTGATCCCGCCGGACGAACTGCCCGACGACGAGTACCCGATGGTGCTGTCGACCGGCCGCGTGCTCGAACATTGGCACACCGGCTCGATGACGCGCCGTGCCCAGATGCTGGACCAGATCGAGCCCGAAGCGGTCGCGTTCATGACCCCGAAGGACATGCGCAAGAAGGGACTCGCGCCCGGCGACTTCATCCGTCTCGAGACGCGCCGCGGCGCGGTCGAGGTCAAGGTGCGTGCCGACCGCGACGTGCCCGAGAACATGGTCTTCATGCCGTTCTGCTACGCGGAAGCGGCGGCCAACCTGTTGACCAACCCGGCGCTCGACCCGTTCGGCAAGATTCCGGAGTTCAAGTTCTGCGCGGTCCGCGCCGAGAAGATCGATATCCGGACCGCGGCGGAATAGCGGTCCGGGGACGAAGCGCGGAAAGCCGCCCGCCGGCTACTCGCTCGCCCGACACAGCACCGCAAGCACCGTCGATCGACGTCCGCTCAGAGCGTAAGAGCGGGGCGTCGCTGCGGCGTGGACCCATGTCGCCCTTTGCCCCAAAGCGGACCCGTTTGAGAGCCCGGAAGTTGCCATTTCCACGAGAACTCGCGTATGCATGACGTGCAGGATCGCAGTGTGAGAAATTCAGATGACGATGGAGCTGAGGGGCGCGAGAGGCGAGGGATTTGCGACGATTGCCGCTGATGGGCGCGTGCTGGATTCCTGGTTTCTTCAGCTGCGCCTGGTCGCGGAGGCCGACAAGACGGCAACGGTCCCTCTCACGAAGGACGAGGTCAGCAGATCGTTGGGCGAGTCGGCGGACGGATATGCGCGACACGACGACATTCGCAATGTCGACATCGTTCCAATCCGTGCAGAAATTGGCTCCCTTGCATCTGCGCCGACGGACGTGCACGACGCGTATCTTCGACTCCATCTGCTGAGCCACCGGCTCGTCCAGCCGAATTGTCTGAACCTCGAGGGAGTTTTCGGTCTCTTACCTAACGTTGCCTGGACGACCCTCGGTCCCTGTGAGTGCTCCCGTGTACCGGACGCGCGAATGGAGGCACGAAAGCGTGCCCTCGCATTCGAGGTGACAGGCGTGGATAAGTTTCCGCGCATGACCGATTATGTGACGCCAGCGGACGTGAGAATTGCAGATGCGGATCGCGTAAGGCTCGGCGCCCACTTGGCCCCGGGCACAACCGTCATGCATGAAGGCTTTTGCAATTTTAACGCGGGCACGCTCGGTCCCTGCATGGTCGAAGGCCGGATCAGCGCCGGCGTGGTTGTGGGAAGCGGCAGCGACGTTGGTGGCGGAGCGTCGATCATGGGCACTCTGTCCGGAGGAGGGAAAGAGAGGATTACAGTCGGTGAGCGCTGCCTGATCGGAGCCAACGCCGGTATCGGCATTTCATTGGGTGACGATTGTATCGTCGAAGCGGGCTGTTATGTCACGGCAGGCGCGCGCATCCTTTTGGAAGATGGCCGAGTCCTGAAAGCCAAAGAACTCTCGGGCCAGAAGGGCCTGCTTTTTCGTCGGAATTCCCAGAGCGGCGCTCTTGAGGCAACCAAGCGTACGCCAAATTGGGACGGCCTCAACGCGCAACTTCACAGCTAGTGTCCCGAATCCGAAGTTCGCATCATTTGCCGCACCTTCGGAGCGAACTTCGGATTCGATAAGGACACTAGCAAACTTATGATTCTAGTGTGCTTTATGAATGCGAAGTTCGTGAAAGTGGCTGCCGCGAAATCGCACGAACTTCGCATTCAGCACACTAGTCCCCGTCCGTCAGGGGACGATCACCACTCGGATTGCGATCTGTTTGGCGCGATCGCTGTTCACCACCAGTATGGCCACCGCCACGCCTCATAGAGGCGCCACGACGACACCAGGGGCGGGGCGTATGGATCGACCCGGTCGTCTTCAGGGCGATATTGATATCGTGGAACAATATAATAGTCCCACGGAGTTGGCCTTATCACGGGCGTCGGGATAATGACCCTCCTTGGTTCATGAACGACTTGTGCCTTCCGCGCCCGGGCTTCAGCACCAGACGTCCCGAGGTTGCACAGCACGAGGGCCGCTCCGAGAGCGCACGCGACGGTCATTATCTTCATGCATCGGCCTCCTTTGCCTGAGAGTGCAAAAGGACTCAAAGCAAGGCAAGCTAATTCGCTCTCGGCCGGCTTGAATGACTGCTTGTGGACCGTAGCCGACCTTTGCTCAGAAGGGCCGCGCGGAAGCCGGAGCTCGCCCACATGATCGATATGAGTACGCGCCCCGGTTCGGCTCTAACTCGACAGGTCTCAGTAGTCCCAGAACACCGGCACCCAACGGAAGGCGTCACCCTCGACCGCGACATGTCCAACGGACGGGAACGGCATATGCGTGGCAACCAGCAACTCCCGGTTCGCCGCCAGTTCCCGCAACAGACTGATCCGGGCGCGGGCCGCCTCTTCGGGATCGTGTTCGAAGCCATTGTGCCATTCGGGGTGCTCGAACCCGACCGCGAACACGAGGTCACCGGCGAATGTCAGCCGGTCGCCGCCGGACGCCAGACGAACGACGCTGTGGCCGGGAGTGTGGCCGCCGCTGCGACGGACGACCACTCCGGGCGCCACCTCGTGCTCCTCGTCGAACAGCCGCAGCTGGCTCTGGTATTCCTTCCTGAACCGCTTGGCCGTCGCACGAAGCGCGTCGGGGAAACCCGGCGGCATCGAGACGCGGGAGAAATCGGGCGCCTCCCAGAACTTGACCTCGGCAGCCGCCACATGGATCCGCAGGTCCGGACGCAGCCGCTCCTTCACGCCCTCGACGAGCAGCCCGCCAACGTGGTCCATGTGCATGTGGGTCAGCACCACGTCGGTCACGGACCCAAGATCGATGCCGGCCGCCTCCAGTCGCTTGACCGTCTGCCCGGCCTTCGGCAGGTGCAGGTCCGGGTCCGACCCCAGCCCGGCGTCGACGAGGATGGTTTTCCCGCCGCTTCGCACCACGACCACGTTCAGCGCCCAGTCGAACGCGTCCGGCGGCAGGAACATGTCGTCCAGCCAGGCCGCGCGGACGGCCGGCTCGGCATTGTGCGCCAGCATCTTGGTCGGCAGCGGCAGCACCCCGTCGCTGACGACCAGCACGTCGATCTCGCCGATCTTCAGCGCGTAGCGCGATGGCACCAACTCGTTTGGCCCCGGCTGACCGGCGTGCGAGACATTGTCGAGGTTCATGCTTGCTGAGTATTGCGGATCATCTGGTTCATCGTTGAAAACTCCTGCGTTCGATACTGATGTTCGATCCCGGCGGGCCGCATTGTTTCCGCCCGTGGATTGGACATGGTGGTGATCTAACGGATCGGGTGGGGCGCCGCCCCAGAGCGGTTGCCGTCGCTGTAGAGCGATTGCTGCCAACGCATGCGGGCCGCCGCACGCGAGCGCTGGGGACGAAACGGGAGGCAGCAGGCCATCGCCATGCCCCTAGCCACGTGCGACACTTCGGATTGGCGAAGCCGGTTCAACCCAGGACTAATATCTCCTCGTCGAGACCCCGGAATACGAACGTTCGGAGCAATTCATGGCCAAGCATCGGATCTATACAACGAGCTTCGCAAGCGTTTACCCGCTCTATGTCGCGAAAGCGGAGAAGAAGGGACGCACCAAAGCGGAGGTTGATCAGGTGATCTCCTGGTTGACCGGCTACGGTTCGAAGGAGCTGGAAGCTCAGTTGGAAAAACAAACCGACTTCGAAACGTTCTTCGCAAAGGCGCCTGAAATGAATCCTTCGCGGGCCTTGATCAAGGGCATGGTGTGCGGTGTCAGGGTTGAGGAAATCAAAGAGCCGACCATGCGGGAAATTCGTTACCTGGATAAACTGATCGATGAGCTGGCGCGTGGAAAGGCCATGGATAAAATCCTGCGGAGGGAATGACGCCTGATCGACCGGATTCCGTTCGCCGGCGAGGCGACACCGGACGCTGGTGCCTCGCCCGCAATGACGAAAGGACCGCGGAGGGCCGCTACCACTGAGTTGCCCGACGGCGCAAGCCTTCGCAGCAAAAATATTTCGCTTTATCCGAAGCGTGGCTCGGTGTATGGTCTGCCCGTCTCACCCACACGAGGGGCGCTTCGCGGTCGTCACGAACGTGGGTCGAGATGCGGTGGACGCCGATTGCGCAGTTGACGAACATGCATGAGGCGGACGGTGAAGTCGTGTGGTCCTGACGCCCTAGCGGCAGGTGTCTTTTCCGATTGCGCAGTGCGCGTTGCGAAGACGGTGACAACCAAGCCCAGTCTCGCCGGGGAGAGCACGAAGTAAGCCGTAGCCCATCGCGCAGGGAAAGCCGGGTTGTTTCCGGTTACACCTGTGGTCCTACCCCCGAGCTTTCTACCCATTGCTCGGGGCCCATGGGTGCGATCGGCACCCGGCTTTCCCTGCGCCCTCTGCTTGAGGTGAAGGCGGAACAAGATCCAAAGCTCGGACGCAATGCGCCGCGAGACTGCGGAAGCATGAGCCACACGTGGTCCAACACATTCAGTGTCGTCTTGGCGTCAGTGTCGTCATGGCGAAAGCCAGGACCCATTACCCCAAATGAGACTTGTTGTGCGATGCTGGGGCCACGACCTCGTTCACAATCAAATGCAGTGGTAATAGGTCCTGGCTTTCGCCAGGACGACAACGAAGAGTCACATCTGCAAGATTTGCCGCGGCGTATGGATCTCTGTTTTCGCAGGGCGACAGCCGGCAAGAAACACGCGCAGCATTCGCGCCCGGCGAACCCGCCATTGCCAAACCTCGCATTGACCTCATTGCCGTGGCCGGGCACAGCGTGCGGGCGGTGTCATTGAACGGTCGCAAGAGCCGAAGGGGATACCGCCGCATCGAATTTTGCGGTGCAGCAATGGTGCAATCGGCCCCTGCTAAAGGGGCAATGGCAATCGTCTTTGCTTGTCTGTAATGGTGCGACCGGATGTCTCGGGGCCGGTATTCGCGCTCCGCAATTACGCGGGAGGAAACATGCGTAAACTCATATTGGCTGCGGCGTCGATCGCGGCTTTGACCTTTGTCGGGCCTGCGGCGGCGCAGTCGCCGATCGTTCTCAAATTCAGCCACGTGGTGGCCTCGGATACGCCGAAGGGCAAGGCGGCCGACAAGTTCAAGGAACTCGCCGAGAAGTACACCGGCGGCAAGGTGAAGGTCGAGGTCTACCCGAACTCGACGCTTTACAAGGACAAGGAAGAGCTCGAGGCGCTGCAGCTCGGCGCGGTGCAGATGCTGGCGCCGTCGAACTCGAAGTTCGGCCCGATCGGCATCAAGGAATTCGAAGTCTTCGATCTGCCCTACATCCTGCCCGACCTGAAGTCGCTGCGGAAGGTCACCGACGGGCCGCTCGGCGCCCAGCTGCTCAAGAAGCTGGATTCCAAGGGCATGACCGGTCTCGCCTATTGGGACAACGGCTTCAAGCAGATGAGCGCGAACAAGAAGCTGGTCGCGCCCGCCGACTACAAGGGGCTCAAGTTCCGCATCCAGTCGTCGAAGGTGCTGGAAGCCCAGTTCCGCGCGCTCGGCGCGATCCCGCAGGTGATGGCATTCTCCGACGTCTACCAGGCGCTGCAGACCGGCGTGGTCGACGGCCAGGAGAACACCTGGTCGAACATCTACACCCAGAAAATGCATGAGGTGCAGAAGTACGCCACCGTCACCAATCACGGCTACATCGGCTACGTCGTGGTCGTGAACAAGAAGTTCTGGGACGGCCTGCCGGCCGATATCCGCGAGCAGCTCTCCAAGGCAATGAAGGAAGCCACCGAGTTCGGCAACAGCCAGTCGGCCAAGGAAAACGACGACGCGCTCGCCGAGATCAAGAAGGCCGGCAAGACCGAGATCGTCGCGTTGACGCCGGAGCAGGACGAGGCGATGCGCAAGGCGATGATGCCGGTCTACAAGGACGTGGCATCGCGCGTCGGCCAGCCGTTGATCGACGAATTCCTCAAGGAAACCGGCCGCAGCCCGATGAACTAGCTGCGGTGCTTCGCCGCTGAGGCGATGCCAGACGAGCTCCCTCTCCCCGTTCTTGCGGGGAGAGGGTTGGGGTGAGGGGCCTTCTCCGCGAACGCGGCTCCAGATGTGCTCGCGGAAGCTCCCCCTCACCGGAAATTCAAGCTGCGCTTGAATTTCGACCTCTCCCCGCACGCGGGGCGAGGTAGATCGGAGGCAGCTCCGATCGACGGCAACAGTCACGCGGGACTTGAACCGCAAACATAGTGAACGCCGCGGCCGCGTGAGGTCGCGGCCAGGGTGCCGTGGCCGGTTGCCGCATCAGGCCATGACAGGGGAGATCAATGCTGCTTAAAATTCTGGACCGGCTCGAGGAAATCATCATCGCGAGCCTGATGGGGGCCGCGACGCTGCTGACCTTCGTCACGGTCGTGCACCGTTTTCTGGTCGACGTTCCCGTGCTCTATCCGTACCTGTTCGGCATCAATCTCGCCTGGTCGCAGGAACTCTGCATCTACATGTTCATCTGGATGGCGAAGTTCGGCGCCGCCTATGGCGTGCGCGCCGGCGTCCATGTCGGCGTCGACGTCCTGATCAACCGCCTCAACGATTTCTGGCGCAAGCGCACCATCACCTTCGGCCTGCTCGGCGGCGCGCTATTCACCGGGATCGTCGGCACCATGGGTGCCAAATTCGTGTTCGAATTGATGCATACCGACCAGGTCTCGCCGGATCTCGAGATCCCGAGCTGGATCGTCTACGCCTGCATCCCGCTCGGCTCCTATCTGATGTGCTTCCGCTTCCTGCAGGTGTGCTGGAATTACTGGTGGACCGACGACCTGCCGCACCATGACGCCTCCCATGTCGATGGCGTCGAGACCAGCAAGACCGCGCCCGTCGCGCTTGGAGAAGCGTGATGAGCGCCGCACTTATTTTCGGACTGCTGTTTGCCCTGATGCTGACGGGCATGCCGATCTCGATTTCGCTCGGCCTGACCGTGCTCACCTTCCTGTTCACCATGACCGAGGTGCCGATCGAGAGCGTCGGCCTGAAGCTGTTTTCGGGCCTCGACAATTTCGGCATCATGGCGATCCCGTTCTTCATCCTGGCGGGCACCTTCCTGACCCGCGGCGGCGTCGCGCGGCGCATGATCGCGTTCACCACCTCGCTGGTCGGACATCTGCCCGGCGGCCTTGGGCTGGCCGGCGTCGCGGCCTGCGCGATGTTCGCGGCGATCTCGGGCTCGAGCGTCGCAACCGTGGTTGCTATCGGCTCGATCATGATGCCGGCGATGGTCGATCACGGCTATCCGAAGCGGTTCGGCGTCGGCGTGATCTCGACCTCGGGCGCGCTCGGCATCCTGGTGCCGCCCTCGATCATCCTGGTGCTCTACGGCGTCTCCACCAACACCTCGATCGGCGCGCTGTTCATGGCCGGCATCGTGCCGGGCGTCGTGCTCGCGCTGATGCTGGCGGCGGTGACTTTCTTCGTCGCACAGCGCAACGGCTATCCGAAGATGCCACGCGCGACCATCGGCCAGCAGTTCACGGCGTTCCGCGAAAGCATCTGGGGCCTGCTGCTGATCGCGATCGTGCTCGGCGGCATCTATGGCGGCATCTTCACGCCGACCGAAGCGGCCGCGGTCGCCGCGACCTATGCCTTCTTCATCACCGTATTCGTCTACAAGGAGCTGAAGCTCTCCGAGGTGCCGAAGGTGCTGCTGCAGGCGGCGAGCATGAGCTCGATGCTGCTCTACATCATCACCAACGCGGTGCTGTTCTCGTTCCTGATGACGCACGAGCAGATCCCGCAGGAGATGGCGGCCTGGATCATCGACAAGAACTTCTCGGTCTGGATGTTCCTGCTCGTCGTCAACATCATCCTGCTGCTCGCCGGCAATGTGATGGATCCGTCGTCGATCCTCCTGATCATGGCGCCGATCCTGTTTCCGCTGGCGACCAAGCTCGGCGTGCACCCGGTGCATCTCGGCATCCTGATGATCGTCAACACCGAGGTCGGGCTGTGCCACCCGCCGGTCGGGCTCAACCTCTACATTGCGAGCAGTATCGCCAAGATGGGCATCAGCGAGATCACCATCTCGGTGTTGCCATGGCTGTGCGCGATGCTGGTGTTCCTCGGCCTGATCACCTACGTGCCGGAGATCTCGCTGTGGCTGCCGCGCTTGCTCGGCATGATCTAGCGCAAACAACAGACATCCAAAGCGCGACCTCGCGCCTTGGATGTTTCTGCGGTGCAATGAAAGCGGATTACATCTTGGTAACAGAGCTCTCTCTGTCCAATCCGTAAGTTGAAGGCGCGGGCGGGCGGCATCATCTTCGAGCAACCTTCAAAGGAGGTTCGTATGAAGAAAGTTCTGCTCGCCGGCATCGCGGCGCTCACGATTGCCGGTTCGACCGCGGTCTATGCCCAGCATCGTCCCTGGTTCCACGGCCATATGCGGATGAGCCCCGAGGATCGGGCCGCCTTCCTCGACGCGCGGATCGCCGCCGTCCACGCCGGGCTGAAGCTCAACGCCGATCAGGAGAAGCTGTGGCCGCCGGTTGAGGCCGCGGTGCGCGACTTCGCGAAGATGCGGCTCGATCGTGCCAATGCGCGGATGGCCGCCGAGAAGACCGATGCGGACAAGTCGCAGAAGCCGGATGATCCGGTCGCCCGCCTGCGCGAGCGCGCCGGCAACATGGCGGCGACCGCGACGTCGCTGACGAAGATCGCCGATGCCGCCGACCCGCTCTACAAGACGCTCGACGACAACCAGAAGCGGCGGCTGAGCATGCTGACCCATATGGAAGGGCGCGGCTTCGGCGCCGAAGGCTGGCGCCGCCACCGCCTAGAGCGCGGCATGGACCGCTGGGAGCGCGGCGGCCGCGGCTTCGATCACGACCGTTTCGACCGCGACGATGGCCCTGATCAGGAGCGCTCCGGCCGGCTCTGAGCGCCGTCCGCCGGCACCCTCGCCAAGCCTATGAAAGGCCGCCGGATTCCGGCGGCCTTTCGGTTGTCAGAAAGTCGGGAAAACTTGCTTGAGCTTGCTGGACATCGGGGAATCGCTTTGCTAAACGACCGCTCTCTTGCGAGGGTCATTTCCGGACAAGTTCCGGGCGCATAGCTCAGTTGGTAGAGCAGCTGACTCTTAATCAGCGGGTCCCAGGTTCGAGCCCTGGTGCGCCCACCAAGCTTTTCAATAGCTTAGGTTAGCCCTCGTAGTTGTCATTCCGACAAACGGCCGCGTCTATTCCGACAAACCGGCTGCTTTTGTTCGCTTCTCGCGGCGCTTCCGGGTCCCCGAGATCAGCTGTTTACGGGTCCGCTTTGCATAGATCGGCAATTGCCGTGCAGACCTGTGGCGGCCGGCTGCGGCGACAATGTCCTTCACGACGCTGCGCAGGTAGCGGAGGTCCTTGCGCTCAGTATCCACGGTGGCGGAGTACGCGACTTGCGGTGCGCGCGATCGCGCCTGAAGACCAGACCCGAAACCGTGACCTGCTTGATGGCATCGAGCTCGGCCATCAGTTCGGGGAAAAGTGATTCGCCCCGATCATCGAAAAGCGGCCACCAGGCTTCCTCGCCGTTCTTCGGATGCACGATCTTCACGCTATTGGGCCGCTCCTTGGGGCGGTAGTGCGAAATCTCAAAAGCTCCGACGACATGCTCCTCGCGCTGCAACCACTCCGTCAGCCCGTGAGACCGCCAGCTGTCGAAGGCCGGCAGAAGAACGTACTCGGCGCGCTTAACGGCCGCATTGCAGTTCTCACCGAGTGCCTTCGCCTTGACGTGACACCCTTGCGCACGTGCCCACGTTGGAAGCTCGAAGAAGTAGGTCCATCGGCCGTTGCGCAACGGCTTTCGCCTGCAATACCGAGGCAATCTCAGAGCGGTCTTGGGAGGTTTCGTGCTAGCGCCCGAAGAAAGCTTGCGCGAGCGCGACGACTTACAGGCCGACGTTCCGCTGGCTGAGGCAGTATCCCGCCTGCGGCGAGGGCCCGGCCGGGCACCCTTGCGGCCGAAGCATGCGACGGTCGGGGCTTCGGTGGGTGTTGCCCCAAGTAAGCGTTTCGAGCATCTGCGCGATGAGCACCATGCCCAACCTCTCATGACCCAATTCCCTGGCATTCTCCCGCGAGCAAAATCAATCGCATCTGACGGAGCGAATGTTTTGCGCGAAATGCGCAATAAGTCTTGAATACTGCGCGATATGAACATATACGGCCGGCGTTTGCTCGTTTTTATAGCAAAACGCGCAAAATGATCGGAAGTGCGCGGTGTGCGGGAGGACAACAGAAATGCAGGTTCCAATTAAGCGGGCGATCGAGAGCGTGCCGGGCGGGATGATGGTGGTCCCTCTGTTGGTCGGGGCGCTTATTGCCACCTTCTTTCCCGATACCCCGAAGTTTTTTGGCTCCTTCACCGGCGCACTGTTCTCTGGCGCGCTGACAATTCTCGCCGTGTTCTACGTTTGCATGGGCGCGAGCATCGACTTCCGCGCGACCCCCTACATTGTGAAGAAGGGCGGCACCCTGCTGATCGTGAAGGTTGGCGTGGCCGTTGTCCTCGGCCTGATCTTCGGCCGCATTTTGGGAGAGACGCCGGTCGCAGCTGGCATGTTCGCGGGTGTCTCGACGCTCGCGATCGTCGCCGCCATGAACGACACCAATGGCGGTCTCTATATGGCGTTGATGGGCCAATATGGACGTCCGCGTGACGTCGGCGCCTATACCGTCATGTCGCTGGAGAGCGGTCCTTTCCTCACCATGATCACTTTGGGCGTCGCCGGCCTCTCGGCATTTCCATGGCAGACCCTCGTGGGCGCTATCCTGCCTCTGGTGGTGGGTATGATCATCGGCAATCTCGACAGAGAGATGCGCGACTTCCTGAGCCGCGCGGTGCCTGTGATGATCCCGTTCTTCGCCTTCGCGCTCGGCGCCGGCCTCGATCTGTCGAAGGTTTGGCAGGCCGGCCTGCTCGGCCTCGGCATGGGAGTGGCCGTGGTGGTTGTGACCGGCATCCCGCTGTTCCTCGCCGATCGCATCACTGGCGGGAATGGTGTCGCGGGTGTTGCGGCGGCCTCAACGGCCGGTAATGCGGCGGCCGTCCCGGCGATTGTCGCCGCGGCGAATCCAGCCTATGCGGACGCGGCGCGGCCGGCGACTATCCTCGTCGCGGCGTGCGTCGTGGTTACCGCAATCCTCGTGCCGATCGTCACCGCCTGGACAGCCCGCGTTGTTGGTCGCGACGTCGAGGAGCCTGCAGAAGAGAACAACGTGGCTTCTGCCGGCAAGATGACCCCCGCGGCGCGCTCGGTTGTCACTGAGGCAAGTCACTGAGGCAAAGTCACTGAAGCAGGTCGCTGAAGATGGCCCCTAAAGCGTTTTCGAGCGAAGTGGATACCGGTTCGCGTCAAGAAAACGCGTCAAGCCAAAGCTGGCTGATCGTCGCTGACGATCTCACCGGTGCCGCGGACTGTGCGATCGCCTTCGGCAGAAGGGGGCGTGCGGCTGCGGTGACGTGGGGTGAGGTGACCGACGCGTCGGGCTACCAGCTGCCTGTCCTGGCCTACGATGCCGCGAGTCGAGGCCTTTCGGCCGAGGCCGCTGCAGCCCGCCATGCCGATGTGCTGGCGCGCCTTTGCGAAGACGGACGTATTCTTTTCAAGAAGATTGACTCGACGCTGCGGGGGCAACCTGCAGCGGAGACTGCCGCCGCGCTTGCGCATCTCAAGTCACGGTCGGGTCCGGCCCTTGGCGTGTTCGCGCCGGCCTTTCCGGCCACCGGCCGGACCACCATCGACGGGCGTATCCTGGTCAGAGGCCGCCCCCTCGAGGAGGCCGAGGTCTGGCACCGCGACCACACCTACCCGAATGCCGATCTTGTCGACGTTCTCGCGACCGCGGGCGTTCGCGGTGAGAAGGTCAAGCTCGCTGCCGTGCGCGGTGGCGATCTCAAAGCCACGTTCGCGAGGCTCGCTTGGGAGGGCGACGTGGTCGCGGCCTGTGACGCCGAGACTGAACACGATCTGCGTTTGATCGCGGAGGCGAGCCTGCATGCATCGCCCGCAACCTTCTTCATCGGCAGCGCCGGCCTCGCGCATGCGCTGGCCGGCCTCGAAGTCAGCCATGCCGTCGAGCCGCTGCGCATTCCCACGAGCGCATCCGGCACCCTGATCGTGGTGGGCTCGCTCGCCGGCGCATCTCGCGCCGCCGCGCGCGAGCTGGAGGCGACCGGCACCGTGGCGCATTTCCCGGTCGCGCCGGAAACGCTGCTCAACGATGGTGCCGGCCGGGCGGCGCTCGCCGCGGACGTGATGAAACGACTTGCCGGCGGCGGCGATACACTGGTTGAGATCATGATGGATGATCACCCCGACATGTCGCTCGGCCCGCAGCTCGCCAAGGGGCTCGCCGACGCTCTTGAGGCCGTCGCACCCGCGATCGGCGCCTTCGCTGCGACCGGCGGCGAAACCGCCGCGGCGATGCTGTCGCGCTTCGGTGTCAACGGTATCCGTCTTGCCGACGAAATCGAGCCGGGCGTGTCGCTCGGCCTTACTCTTGGCCGATTGTCTGTTCCGATCGCCACCAAAGCGGGCGCGTTCGGTGACGAGAACAGCCTCATCCGCATCAGCGAGCGGCTTCGCGCCGTCCGAACCAGAGGAAGTTTCATATGACTCGTCCGACCATTGCGATCACCATGGGAGATCCGGCCGGTATCGGGCCCGAGGTGATCATGAAGGCGCTGGCGCAGCCGCAGGTGCGGGCGATCTGCAATGCGCTGGTGATCGGCGACTCCAACCGTCTGCGCAAGGCCGGTCAGATCGTCGGCGTGCCGCTTGAAGTCGATGCGTTGAGCGACGCGAAGCAGGCGAATTTTGCGTCGAAGGCCGTGCAGTGCGTTGACCTGAAGCTGGTGCCGGACGATCTGCCGTTCGGCAAGGTGTCGGCGACGGCAGGTGAGGCGGCATATCGCTACATCGAGAAAGCCGTGCAGGTGGTGCAGGCAGGGCTCGCGCAGGGCATCTGCACCGCGCCGCTTTCCAAGGAAGCGCTGCATGCGGCCGGCCACAAATATCCCGGCCATACCGAGCTCCTGGCGCATCTGACCGGCACGCCGGAAGTATCGATGATGCTGGTGTCGCCGAAACTCCGCGTCATTCACGTGACCACGCATATCGGCCTGCTCGATGCGATCGAGAAGATCGAGCCCGGCCTCGTCGAGCGTGTCATCGCACGCGGGCATGACGTGCTGGTGCGCGCCGGCGTCGCCAATCCGAAGATCGGCGTCTGCGCCATCAATCCGCATGCCGGCGAGAACGGGTTGTTCGGTCGCGGCGAGGAAGCCGCGAAGATCGCGCCGGCCGTGGAAGCCTGTCAGCGCAAGGGCTGGGACGTGCACGGCCCCCTGCCTGCCGACACGCTGTTCTTCCTGGCCGGCCGCGGCGACTACGACATGGTGGTCGCGATGTATCACGATCAGGGCCATGGACCCATCAAGGTGCTGGGGCTGGAAGCCGGTGTGAACATCACTGTTGGTCTGCCGGTGATCCGCACCTCGGTCGATCACGGGACCGCCTTCGACATCGCCGGCAAGGGCATCGCCGACGAGCGCAGCCTGATCGAAGCGCTGCGGCAGGCGGTCGATCTCGCGCCGAAGAAGGCGGCTTGAGGGGGCTGCGCGGGCTCCTCAGGATGAGGAGCGAGATGCGCGTTAAGCGCAGACATTGCGCGGCCGATGCATCGTGGTATCCATCGGCCGTGCCGCGAAGCCGATACGGTCGAGCTCGGCTGACGGCAATGAATCCGGGGGCTGAGGTTCGATGTCGATGCGCAGCAAGGAGCGTCACGCTCGTCTGTTGGAAGCACTGAACGCGGGAGAGATCGATGTCGACGATCTCGCGCGGCGCTTCGACGTTTCCGCTTCCACCGTGCGGCGCGACTTGCAGCATCTTTCCAAGAACAATGCCGTGCGCCGCACCTATGGCGGCGCCATTCTCACCGCCCACGCGAACGAGACAACGCTCGAGCAGCGCCTCGCGGTTCAGGGCAAACAGAAGCAGGCGATCGCGCGCGCGGCGATCGATCTGATCGAGGATGGCGACACGCTGATTCTCGATGCCGGCTCGACGGTCGCAGCCTTCGGCCGACTGCTGCAGCATCGGCGGCTGCGCATCATCACCAACAATCTTGCGCTGCTGCCCTTCTTCGCCAAGGCTCCGAGCATAGAGCTTGTGGTGTTGGGCGGCGCGCTGCGCACCACCAGCATGAGCACCATGGGGCCGCTCGCCAATGAGGCGTTGCGGCGCATGACCGCGGACCGCGCCGTCGTGAGCGCCGACGGCGTGGTGAATGGCCGTGGCCTGTGCGAAGCGGATCTCGAACAGGTCGCACTGAAGTCGCTGATGATGCAGCAGTCGAAGGAAGTCATCGTTCTCGCCGACGCCAGCAAGCTCGGCCGCGCCGAACAGATGGCCTGGGCGCCGCTGCCGCCGCGCTGGACTCTGGTGACTGATGTCGGCGCATCTGAGGAGCAGTGCAAGCGTCTCGCCGACGCGGGAGCGCGCGTGATCGTTGCCGGCGTTCGCTGAGCCGGCATCGCAATTTTTCGCGTGATCGGAGAAAAATATCGACCGAGGCGGGGTTGCGGTAAGGAATCGCTGAACCGGGGCGCAATGCCGTCAACTTGAATCGCCATATGCTAGGTGGCGATCACCAAACGAGGTTCGCCATGGCGTGCAAGTCTTGGAGTGGTTCTTGGAACGGCACTTGGATCGGCTCTTGGATCAGCCGGCTTGGCGCGCCGCTCGTCGCTTTTGCTTTGACCGTCGCGCCGTTGGCTTCGCCGGTGCACGCCGTTGAGGACGCTCGCAAGGTGAGCGTGGTGTCGTTCGGCCTTTTCGGCGATCAGGGCGTGTTTAGAAGCGAGGCGACCGGCGCAGCACAGGTCGTAGCGGGTCGTTTCGGGAGCGGCCCAGTCAACGTGCAATTCAATTCGAAGAAAGGCGGAGGTGCAACGATTGAAGGCCTGGCTAAGTCCTTGCAGGCGGCGGCCAATGGGATGGACGCCGAGAATGATGTTCTGTTCTTGATTCTCACCTCGCACGGCTCCCCCGACGGGCTTGCAATCAAAGCCGGGCGGCTTACGCAAACGCTCACGCCGTCCCATCTCGCCGCCATGTTGGCGCGGACCGGCATGCGATACAAGGTGGTGGTCATCTCTGCCTGTTATTCCGGGGTCTTTATCCCTCGTCTCGCGAACCCCGATACGTTGGTCATCACCGCGGCCGATGCCGACCATTCATCGTTCGGCTGTCGGGACAAAGCCAAGTGGACCTACTTCGGCAACGCCTTTTTCAATATCGCACTCCGGCAAGCCAGAAGCCTGAAGAACGCCTTTGTCGTTGCACGCTCGCTCGTCCAGCAGCGAGAACTGCGCGCTCGCTTCGAGCCGTCGAATCCCCTGATGGCAGGCGGCGCAAACGTGCAGCCGTTGCTCATTGCGCGTCCTTGAGGACCGGCCGCGTTTGCGGCCGGCGCCGGTGGGTGCCGTCAACCTCGTCCATGTTGATCTGGTCACCGCATCGCGCCGCATGTCTGCTACGGGCCCCTTAGCGGACTTGATTGGCGTTATGGCTGACTTCCGCTTTGCCGGAGATAGCCGACTTCACCGCCAAAGGGAGAGACTGCTTCTGTCGGTGCCTCTCCGTCGGCCGAAGGCGAGGATCGTGGATGGCACTGTCACGTTCACTCATCAGCAGGTGAGCTTGCCTGACGCCGTTGCGAACTTTGGTGTGAACGAAAACAGCACGTATCTGGTGCGGTTTCTGGTGCGGTCGTCGCGCTGCGGGCAACGAGAACGAAGTAAGTCTATTGATCTCATTGGTGGGCCCGGCAGGACTCGAACCTGCAACCAGACCGTTATGAGCGGTGGGACAATCGTCGCCGCTGTTAAGTTTCCTGCCTTTTCGTCGAATTCGACCACGTTCGCCGCCCTTCGTGCGGGTTGTTATTGGCGCGAAACCGGTACGGATTGTCAGTAGTCGAATCTTGGACCAGGACGTTGCGTTCTGTAGGTGATAACGTGAGAACGCACTCAAGCCCAGCGATCGACGGCAAGCGACCTCCATACGGCAGCGCGCCGGCAGATCGCCGCGGCCGGCCAAGGTCAGCCTCATAATGCAGGCTATGGGAAGGAATCAAAAGCGGTTCATGACAAGCCAGGCGAAACATAACGTGAGTTTCTGGGAGCGTCTAAAGACAGAGGCATCTGCTGAGTGGCGCGCCTACACCGAGCATCCCTTCACGAACGGATTGGCAGACGGCTCGCTCGCCGAACCGGCATTTCGTTATTATCTTGCTCAGGATTACTTGTTCCTCACCGAGTTCGCGCGCGCCTACGCGCTCTCGGTCTACAAATCGCCCAAGCTTGCCGACATGCGTGAAGCAGCGGCCGGTCTTTCGGCCATCCTTGATGTCGAGATGAACCTTCATGTGACACTCTGTGCCGGTTGGGGTCTGTCCCCAAGCGACCTTGAACAGACCCCTCCGGCGGCCGAGATGCTAGCCTATACTCGCTACGTGCTGGATGCTGGAATGCGCGGCGATCTGCTGGCACTCAAGGTGGCGCTGGCCCCATGCGTGATCGGGTACGCGGAGATCGCGAAGCGGCTGGCTGCCCAACCCGATGCGAACGCTGCGACGAACCCCTATCGCGTGTGGATTGCCGAGTACGCTGGTGCGCCATACCAAGAGGTCGCGGCGAAAGCGGGAGCACACTTGGAACGTCTCGCTGATCTCTACGCCACCCCGGCCCGCGAGGCAGAGCTGATTGCGATCTTCAAGGAAGCTACTCGTCTCGAGGCAGACTTCTGGGAGATGGGCTGGCGCGCGGGCCAGCGTGTCGAATAGCGCTTCGGAAACTGTCATGCTTATAACCTGAAGGTCATCGGTTCGAATTTGTTGGCAAAGCTATCCGCAGATTTGGTCTCAATTGGGCTCTCTTTGATGATTTTGGTGGGTCCGGCAGGACTCGAACCTGCAACCAGACCGTTATGAGCGGCAGAATAGCGATCAGCTTCGTCGCCTTTGCCGCGCATTCGGTCGCTTCTGCTCGCGTTTGTTACGTTTTGATGATGTCGCTCCCGCTTTGGTCGCCAGCCAGCGATCAGTCAAAACGTCTCGGTAACCTTGCTCAGGCGAGGGGGACGATCCGGGTCAAATCCGCGCGCGCATGCCGCCTGCTCGATCATCCGGTAGGCCGGAACGAGCATGGTGATCGGGTCGGTGGCGGGGTCATCCTCGACCAACCAAGGCAGCGAGCCATGCGGTCCGCCGCAGAGATGCAGCGCGATCTTTTGCTCACGCAATTCCTCTGCCAGTGCGTCCACCGTGGCCGCCGTTTCATCCATGAGGCGCATCATGACAACTGGCGTGCGCGATGATAGCGCGGCACGTGGCCCATGCTGCAGCTCGGCGGCGCTCAGTCCGATGGAGGGCAGGCGCATGATTTCCGAAAGCTTGAGCGCGATCTCCCTCGCCGAGCCCAGGCCCAGGCCCCGAGCCGCCACAAACACAGCTGATGCCTTGACGAGATCATCGGCAATCTCCGACCAGTCGAGCGCCAGCGCGCGGTGCAGGCGCTCGGGCAGCCGGTCGAGGGCTGACCGCAGCGCACGATCTTGCGCCAGCTCGGCAACCAGTCCGGCACTGGCGGCCATCGAGCCGATCACGGTCTTCGTTGCCGCTACGGAGTGTTCTTGGCCGGCTTCGATCGGAACGACGAATTCCGCTTCGTCAGCCACCGGCGACGACGGCGCATTGACGATGGCAATCGTGCGTGCGCCCGAGGCTCGTGCCGACCTGGTCGCTGCGACGAGATCCGGGCTGCGCCCCGATTGCGAGATTACGATGAACAGCGCATCGCGGAGCATCAAAGGTGTGCGAAATGCCGTGATCACCGAGGGAGCACTTGCTGAAACGGGAAGGCGAAGCCGCGTCTCGACAAGATATCTCAAGAAAACTCCGGCATGCCCGGAGCTTCCCCGACCACACACGACGCACAAAGGGGCGGAGTCAATCCCAATCCGCTGTGCGATGTCGCGCAAGGCGGGTCGGCTGCGAACAATGTTAGCGACAACACCCGCGCTTTCCCCGATTTCGCTCGCCATCGCGGATATCGTCACGGCTCAACCACTCCGCCTCGGCCGCGTCCCGCCGCTCCCTTTGGGAGTCGGTCACCATGCGAGTCACGATTCTTGGCAAGCTCGACAAACACTTGCCGAAGATTGCCGTCACAGTTCTCCAGAACGGTCTTCGCATCAACCCTGTCGACACCGAGCGCCAGAAGGACTGCAATCTTGATGTCTCCCTCGGCCTGCTCGAGCGAGCGTGCCGCGTGCGACGGATTACAGCGCGCGATTTGCGCCACCATGGCCTCGGCGCGCCGCTTCAGCTTGGCATTGGTCGGCGGCATGTTCACCATCATGCCGCGATATACCCGGCCAAGGCGCAGCATGATCCCCGAGGAGATCAGGTTGAGCACGACCTTCTGCGCGGTGCCCGCCTTCATCCGCGTGGAGCCGGCGATCAGCTCTCGGCCGGTCTCGACCAGGATCGGAAACTTTGCCAATGCCAGCAGTGCGGTGCCGGGATTGTTGGCGACACCAATCGTTACTGCATCGAAAGACCCTGCCTGCTGCAGCGCCGCGACCGTGAACGGCGTTGTGCCGCTGGCGGCTACCGCAATCACCACGTCGTGCGGCGTGAGCCGTGCGGCGCTGATCTGCGTGACTGCATCATCGACATCGTCCTCCGCGCCCTCGATGCTGGTGACGAACGCGCTGTCACCGCCGGCAACGACGAAGCGGACGCGCTCGCGGGGCCAAGCGAAGGTCGGCGTCAGCTCGGCGCCGTCCTGGACCGCCACGCGGCCTGACGTGCCCGCGCCGACATATACAATGCGTCCGCGGTCGCCCAGCACCGTCTTGGCCGCTTCGGCTGCCGCAGTGATCGCGGGAAGGGCATGGCCGATCGCGGCGACCGCCGCAAGCTGGCCCTCCCACATCGCTTCCATCGCTGACGTCAGCGACCATGCATCAAGGTCGGTAAATCTGGGATCGACTTCTTCGGTGGCCATATCGGTGATCCAAGCACCATCAAACGCGGAACTTCGAAGCCTGTTCATGGTCAGTTTCTCTCTTGGGCGGGTCCAGCTTGCGCAGGTCGAGCCGCCCACGGGCCACAAGCAGCGCGCCGGCCGCTGCGTCGGCGTCAGGACGCCTCAGGCGAGCGCGCAGGTCAGGCGTTAGCCAGGGCGTAATCGCATCCGCGAGCCCGCCCACCAGCGCGAGCCGGTCAATTCCTTTAGCCAGGAACAGATCAAGCAGATCGCCAATGGCATCGGCCGCGCGTTCGACAATGCGGCGGCCGACCGGATCGCCCTGATTGGCATGCCGCACCACGGTCGGCGCGAACGCGGCGTAGTCGGTGGCCCGGGCTTCTTCAGACCACGCCACGGCCTGATAAGGATCTTGATCGAATGCGCCCAGCACCTCTGCAAGCAATGGTGTCAGCTCGCCGCGGCGATCCGCGGCCCGCAGCGCCAGTCGAACGACCTGCAGGCCAATGTCGGCGCCGCTGCCTTCGTCCGAGACTGGGAAGCCGTAACCGGCGATGCGGATCTCGCTGCCGCCAATCAGGCCGACACCCACCGAGCCCGTGCCGGCCACCACGATGGCCCCGTCCGCGCCGCTATGGGCGCCGACACAGGCAGCTAGGCCATCGCTGATGAAGATAACGGACGCAAAGGGATGCGGGATCTCTTTGAGCGCCGCTTCCGCGCCCCGGCGACCAATGCCGGCGAGGCCAATTCCGGCGTGCATCCGCGCGAAATCCTCGCGCGTCAGTTCGGACTGTGCGGCCGCCGCTTCGGTGGCCTCCATGATGGACCGCCAGGCCCTGTCGAAGCCAATCCGGGTCGTGGCAGGCCCCGAGCTCGCTTCACCGAGTACCCTGCCGTTTTCGTCCTCGATCCGGGCGCGGCAGCGGGTTCCGCCCCCATCGATGCCGAGATAGGTGGTACCTTTTGTTTCCATGAGAAGTTAACGCAAGGATTTAGCTCCGGGTCCCTGAAGCCCGTTGTGTACATATAGGGACCTGTACAGCACGGGACTCGCCTCACGAGTCCGTGATTGCCATTCTCGGATCAGCACTTATGGGCCAAGCTGGGTCTTCCGTGGTTTTCTCGATTGCTGCGCAGCACATCTTTGACGGTGCCGACATGCGCGGGCCGGGGTTGGTCAGGATATCGCAGGGGCGGATCGAAGGCATTACCGAGGAAGCGCGCGCCTCGATCCACCTTCCCCGAGATGCGATACTTGCACCCGGATTCGTCGATGTTCAGGTGAACGGAGGCGGCGGCGTTCTTCTCAACGACCAGCCAACGGAGGCCGGCGTTCGCCGCATCGTCGAGGCGCACCGCAAGGCCGGCACCACGGGCTGTTTGCCAACCCTCATCACCGATCGAAGCGAGGTCATCGAACGATTGGCTGTAGCAGCTCAGGCGTGCCTCGAAATTCCTGGCGTGCTCGGCTTTCATCTGGAAGGTCCGGCCCTCAACAGGTCTCGCAAGGGCATTCATCCGGAAGCCGAGATACGCGTGCCCGATCGGCGCGATCTCGCCGCCATCAAAAGCTTCGGGGACCGCGGTCGCTCCATGGTGACCTTGGCCCCGGAATGCGTGCCCGCGTCCATGATCGATGAATTGATCGGCGCCGGATTGCGTATCGCGGCCGGCCACAGCGACGCCACCGCAGCCGAAATCGGGCAGGCGGTCGATCGCGGTGTCTCGGGGGTGACCCATCTGTTCAATGCCATGTCGCAGTTGAACGCCCGAGAGCCGGGCTTGGTGGGCGCCGCGCTGGGAGATGACCGGTTGTTTGCAGGGATCATCTGCGACGGCATCCACGTTGACCGCGTCGGCTTGCGTGTTGCCTTGCGCTGCAAGGGACGCGATCGATTGATGCTGGTTACCGATGCCATGCCATTGGCGGGCACGAGCGACCGGCAATTCCTGCTACAGGGAAGGGAGATCACGTTGCACGACAATCGCCTGACTGACCGGGATGGCACGCTCGCCGGCGCTCACCTCACCATGATCGAGGCGGTGCGCAACGCTGTTGCGCTCATCGGAATCTCCCTTGTCGATGCTCTTATCATGGCTTCTCGGACGCCCGCGGCATTTCTGGGCCTTGGGTCCGAGCTTGGACGGATCGCGCCCGGATACCGCGCGGATCTTGTCGCCTTTAATCCGAACTTTGAGGTCGTTGGTACATGGATAGGCGGTGTTGGTTCGATGGGCGAGGCGAACAAGGCTTCCGAGCGAGGTTAGATGCGCAACCAGCCCATCGTCGTGCAGAAATATGGTGGTGCCTGCCTTGAAACACCGGCGAAGATTCGCGCGGTTGCGTGCAGTCTCGCCGACCTGCACGGCAGTGGGAAAGGCACCTCTGACCGGGAAAAATGCGCCTTGTCCCTTCATCCTTCCAAGTAAGCTGTTGCAATCGCAGCAAATGCGAACGCCCTCCGAGCGCACCATAATTCCAGAGCGGGGATGCGACGTCGCTGATGGCTTCACACTTGCCGAGCATCCGGCTTGAGAATTGGTGAGAAATTGCGCGAAGTCATTTGCTACCATAAGGCGCGCGTTGCGCTGGTTAGTCAATGTTACTGACGGTAATTCCCCGGAATTGCTGGCGCGCCAAACCGGGTCTGGGATGCCTCATTCAACGCATCCGGTTCTTGCCAAGTCAACGTCCGCCCTGCATTCGCATCGAACATATTTGGAGATGATCATGCGTAGCATAGCCTTGATGATTGCATTCGTGATCTCGTTTACCGCACCGGCGTTAGCTCAAAAAGCCGAGATCGAGGCCATCAATGCGAAGTGGATTGAATTGTTCAACAAGGGCGACTTCTCGGGAGTTGCGTCACTCTACAGCACGGATGCGACCGCATTCCCGCCAGGTACCGCGATGGTTCACGGCCGATCAGCCATCGAGGCAATGTGGAAAAGCATGGCGGAACAAGTTGGCGATCCGAAGCTCGCAACCCTTGACGTTAAGCCCCTTGGTCCAACCGCGGCGCGCGAGATTGGGACGTTCGCCCTCAAGACCAAGGGACCGACACCGAAGGATGTGACTGGAAAGTATGTCGTGGTTTGGGAGAAGGTCGGCGATGATTGGAAGCTGACCACCGACATCTGGAACGACGGCAACTAGGCATCTCTGTTCATAGCTGTGCTTCGCGCTTACGTTGAGTTGGCTATTGCACGGTCGAAGGCGCGCGCGATCGGGGCCCCATGGCATCGCTTGGCAGCGCCCAGCTTTCGCCGGAGCCAATGTGTTAAACTGGCTGAGATGTCTCGCGATCGGTGCTTCCATTTGCAGATGTGCCTTCGCAGGTCTCTGCAATGTGCTACCCTTATCCCTATTGGCCATAGGTATACCATGACAGGTATTGCAGAGTGGCTGGCATCGATCGGTTTGGGAGAGTACGCCGATCGTTTCGCAGAGAACGCTATCGACCTCTCGGTCGTCGGCGATCTCACGGAGCAGGACCTCAAGGACCTCGGCGTCCTGCTTGGGCACCGGCGCAAGATGCTGCGCGCGATTGCGGCACTTGAGGATGATGTCGCTGCATCGGACCAAGCGGCTGCCAAACCAGCGCCGCGAGACAGCGCCGAGCGGCGCCAAATCACGGTCATGTTTTGCGATCTGGTGGGCTCGTCCGCACTTTCGGCCCGGCTGGACCCGGAGGACTTGCGCTCGATAATCGGCGACTATCACGCCTGCATCGCTGAGGTTATCGCCCGGAGTGAGGGCGTTATCGCGCGCTACATGGGGGATGGCGTGCTTGCCTATTTCGGCTACCCCCTGGCGCACGAGGACGATGCCGAGCAGGCGACACGTGCGGGGCTGTCACTGGTCGATGCCGTGGCCAACCTTCAGACAGATATCGGCACCAAGCTGCAGGTTCGCGTTGGCATCGCTACCGGTATGGTCGTCGTGGGCGATCTGATCGGCGAAGGCGCCGCCAAGGAGCAGGCGGTGATCGGTGAGACACCGAATCTGGCTGCTCGTCTGCAGCAGTTCGCCGAGCCCGGTACGGTGCTGATCTCCGAGAGTACGCGCCAGCTCACCGAAGGATATTTCGAATACTGCGATCTTGGCTCGATCGCGCTGAAAGGATGGGCGGAGCCAATACCTGCCTGGCAGGTGCTCGGGACGACTGGAGTCGAAAGCCGCTTTGAGGCTCAGCACAGGACTCGATTGACGCCCTTGATCGGGCGAGACGAGGAGATCGAGCTGCTGTTGCGGCGCTGGCAGCACGCCTCTTCGGGCGAAGGTTGCGTAGTGGTTCTAACTGGAGAGCCAGGTATCGGTAAGTCGCACATCGCGCTGGCGCTTCAAGAACGGCTCCAAGCCGAACCACACATTACGGTCCGCCATTTCTGCTCGGCGCACCATACCAACAGTGCGTTGTATCCGTTCATCGACAATCTCGAACGTGCTGCCCGTTTCGAAAGAGGTGAAGCGCCGACGGAGAAGTTTGCCAAGCTTGAAGCTCTGCTGTTGCGGTCTGGCGCCGACGCAGATCGTGTGGTGCCGGCTCTAGCAAACCTTCTGTCGCTACCGGTCAGTGACCGCTACCAGCTGCCCGAGCTCAGTCCGCAGAAACGCAAGGAGATGACGTTGGCGGCATTCTCGGCTCAGCTCGAAGCGTTGGCGGCGCGGCAGCCAGTGTTCATCATCTTTGAGGATGCCCATTGGTCGGACCCGACTTCGATGGAGCTGCTCACGATTACACTGGAAAAGGTACCACGACTCCGAGTGCTGCTGCTCATCACCGCGAGACCAGAGTTCACGCCGCCCTGGCCTGGTCATGCACATGTGACGACCGTCTCGCTTACACGGCTGAACCGGCGCAACGGGGCGGCCTTGATCGAGCGCGTCACGGCAGGCAAGACGCTCCCGGAGGAGGTCTTGGACCAAATCCTCGCTCGCACCGACGGCGTGCCCCTGTTCGTCGAGGAACTGACCAAGGCGGTGCTCGAAACCGGCTTGCTGCAGGAGCGAGACGACCATTACGTGGTCAGCGGTCCGCTACCCTCGTTGGCGATTCCAACGACATTGAACGCATCGCTGATGGCTAGGCTCGACCGATTGGCCCCCGTGAAGGAAGTTGCTCAGATCGGCGCCGTTGTGGGGCGCGAGTTCTCGTACGAACTGCTGAGCGTGGTCGCCAAGCTGCCAAGGCAACGGCTTGAGGAGGCGCTTGCCCAGTTGGTTCAGGCGGAGTTGATATTCTGCCGAGGCGAGATACCCCGGGCGGTCTACACCTTCAAGCATGCGCTCGTGCGGGACGCTGCCGAAGCGGGACTTCTGAAGAGCCGACGTGCAGCGCTGCATGCCGCCGTCGCCAACGCTTTCGAGCAACGATTCCCGGAAATTGTGGAGTCTCAACCCGAGACTCTCGCACTCCACCTTACCGAGGCGGGATTGTTCGAAAAGGCGGGAGAATATTGGCTCCAGGCAGGCAAGAAAGCGGCCATGCGCTCCGCCAACCTCGAAGCGATCGCACACTTGCGCAAAGGCATTGAGGTCTCGGCCCATTTGGCCGACGGTGCGCTTAAAGACCGGCTGGAGCTTGATTTCCAGTACGCGCTCGGGCCCTGCCTCATTGCCACCCAGGGGCCGGCCTCGCCCCAGGCGGTGGCGACCTTTGCGCGAGCGCGCGAGCTGTGCCAGCGGCTCGGAGATCCCCCCGAGCGACTACAAATCATGTTTTGGTTGACCACCGCGAGCGTCATTCGCGGCGAGTTGCCGGTCGCCGAGGAAATGATCTCGGTGTTGCTCGATCTTGCGGAGGGTCGGGGTGATCGACCAACGTTGCTCAACGCGATGCGTGGGCAAGGGATGATACGCCTTTTCATGGGAAATCTCGTAGGTGCCCAGGAGGTGATCGAACGGGCCTTCGAAGCGTTCGAAGCGAGCAGCGAGCATGATAGATTGGCGGCGCGTGCTGCCGGCCAGGATGCGGGTGTGGCCGACCTGGCTCTGATGTCATGGGCGCTCTGGCTGCAGGGCCGTGCTGATACGGCACTCGCGCGTGTAAATGCCGCCCTTCAGCGTGCCGACGTCATCAGTCATCCGCATTCGCAGGCCTATGGATGCTATTATGCATCCATTCTCCACGCTCTTCGGGGTGACTTCCGAAAGGCACACCGTTATGCCGATCGTTGTCTCGCCTTGTCGGAAGAACTCGGATTCCGGCAGTGGCGAGGATTGGCTCGCGCCATCCGGGGGATAAGCGCCACCTTCCTTGATCCTTCGTTCGCCGCGCTCGAGGAAATCCGTACGGCGATGAACGAATATCGCGGCGCGGGCTATCAGCTTGGCATCACAGCACTGTATGTGCTCCTGAGTGCCGCTCTGTTGTCGAGCCATCAAAGCGAAGCCGCGCTCGAACTGATTGAGCAGGGTCTCGCTACAACCGGCCGCAATAGCGAACGGATATTTGAGGCCGAGCTGTATCGATTGAAGGCACGCGTATTGCTCGTCCGCGATGCACCGGAGGCCAGCACCGATGCACGATCACTGCTCGATCACGCATTGACAACTGCGAAAAGTCAGCGCGCCAAGGCCCTTGAACTTCGAGTAGCAGTTGACCTCGCCAACTTGTGGATCGATCAGGGCAGAACCAGCGAAGCGCTCGACCAGCTCGTGCCCATCTACGGCTGGTTCGTCGAGGGTCTTGAAACGCAGGATCTGAAGCAGGCAAAGGCATTACTCGACCGACTGCAGTAATTGCGCCTCGACTGCGGATATTGGAGCTTGGCTCAGCAGGTCGGCCTCAAGGCTGCTTTACCTTGCCGTTACGCAGCCCGCCTTCGACATTCGTGATATGCCTCCTTAACCTCTCGCCATCCCGCCTCATCGCTTTCCGCAGGATTCTCATTTATGAAATGTGGCCCGTCATGCGGCGGACGTTTTTCGTGTTCGTAGTATGCCTTGATTGCTTGTTCAGCAGCGATCCTTCCCAACTGTCTCCCGCTGTCCAGGTTGCTGTGGTTCCATTTGAAACTGATGTGCCCCGGCACATGAATCTCGACGATTGTGCCCTTCCACGGATGCTCTCCGGATTTTGGCTTGTCGTACCGCACGTGGTATTTGAAGAGCTTGACGTCATCTTCGCCAACGGTCGCTGCGAACAATTGGCAGAGATTGGCCAGGGCATCGTGAAGGTTTTCCGGTTTGCGGACTTGCTTTGAATCGACGATCCTGCTCACCCATATCTCGTCCAGCTCATCGCCCGGCTTATGATGCTCCTGGAGCAAGCTCTCGAAGTTGACCGTATCGACCAGTGCTCCTTCGCAGTAGGTAACTCCGTCGATCTCTACGGTTTCTTCCACGAAGGGAAGGGCTGAACACGCACATAAGCTGGATGCGCTGATAGGCACTTTGTACTCTTTCCCGTCGACCTTCTTGTTCTCATCGACCTTCTTGGGCATCGGGCGGTTGGAAAATAACGCGAGTTTATGCTCATCGAGATTCCAGGCGTTGTGGAATATGAATGGCTTTTCGGGTCTTCCCAGCGCGTCGAAATTTATGCTCTTCATAAACTGGCTGTGTGGATAGTTGATCCTGGAGAGGCCGGTGACTTGGGACAGATACATCATTGACGTGAGATAACGAACGAAAGGATTTGGGGCCAGCACCTGATTAAGAACCCATCTGTTTACGTCTCCCTCATCCGGGCTCGTGAACTTCTTCCCGCCGTCCGTGTCGGGCTGTTGAGCGAACCAGAGCGACATGGATTCCCTGAAGGCATTCGCGACCCTGTTTGGGTCCCACAAATCCTTATAGGTATTGGGATCTGCGACGAAGTTGGTCAGAGCCTTGCCGATGCTTTCCCAATCCGGGCCGAACACCGTGTTTATGGGAAAGCGCCTATAGCTTTCGTCGTCTCGAAACACGCCATTCTTGAAGAATTGATGGGTCTGTTTCGCCCTGTCTTTATTGTCAACGTTGTCAAACTGATTGTAGACGATCCCAACCCAGGCGCCGATGCAGGACAATGCCCACACGTCAAAGGTTATACCTGCGTTGGCAAGAGCTTCCAGAACTCCAATGTGCAGCCCTGCCGCCGGACCACCACCGCCGAGCGTAATCGCCCTCTTCACCATTGGTTCCTCCATCAAATTTTTTGCATGGCTTATTCTCTGATCAAGTTTCTGAACCGCGTAAAACTAAAAGACTGGTCGTTTGCTGGGTCCGCGGGCTTTCGGCCGCACCGAATGCCGTTGAATCCAACTCGACAACTCATTGATCGCAGCGTTGCGAAACACGATACGTGCGACGGAACGGTGGACGTCGAGGTTCGGCGCCTTCTCGAGCCTGCTGATCGCGCTGGGCGCACGCCGGCCGAGAGCTCGAGCAAGCATATCGCGGTCTGGCCCGCCCATTTGTGAACCAATTCACGGAAGATATTTATCGCCGATGTTAGTAGGGGAGATGTTGTCCAATTGTGGCTTCCGCTTCTGGCCCATCGCGACATATTGCGCTGCCGCACGAACCTGGTCGCTATAGGAGCAAAGCGGACGTAGTCACCAGTCACATGAGGCCGTCGGATCTATAGGCCACTCTATACGATGGGCAGGCCGAATGCGCCGCATGGCAAGCTCCATCTCTTCAGACAGACGGGTCGTGTTCGGCGTAGCAAGCAATGGTCGGTTGGTTCGACGCCAGGGGAAAAAGAGATACCTCCCTTATCTGCCGTGTTTGGGATCCTGTCCCGCCGAGGTGAAAGCTCAAGTATGACGACCGGGTTCCGGCTTACTTCTTTGGCCGAGGGGCCGCGCGGAAGATATAGCACGTCCAGCCTGTCGTAGACGTTGGCCAGACTGTTCCCGGTGACTCCGAATTCCTCGGCCGGCCGGATGATTCACCTAGCCATTGATGTAGAAGCAATAAAACATCAGCGCCAAGGCGTGGCGAGATCCCCCCTAACCTTCGCGGATCAGCCGCCTTCGCTTCTGGCAGATGCCCAGCTCGATACGTGTATAGGCCTGACGAACAAAATAAGCCGGGATTTCGAGAGGAAATCCCTGCCTAGACTAGAGCAACGTGACACCTGAAGTGCGTAGCCAAGGCAAATGGCGATCCAAGCGCCGTCGGCGAGCTCGCAGCGATGCTGATTTGACAATAGCAGAGCAAGATCTTGCCGATGGAGAAACGTCAATTCTGTGTCCTGGTTTCGGACAGCAGCCAGTCGCGGAATGCAGCAATCTCCGGCCTGCCAACGTCGGTTTCGCGGCCGACGAGGTGGTAACTGTCGGCGGTTCGTACCACCAGCGGATGGATCGCCAATAGTCGTCCCGCTTTGAGATCGTCCTGGACCAGTTCCAGATGCGCCACCGCGATGCCGAGCCCGTCGATCGCCGCTTGATAGGCTAGCGAGGAATTGCCGAACGACAGTCCTTCGCGAAAGCTCCCGGGTGTGACGTCCGCCGCCTCAAACCAGATCCGCCAATCGTGCGGGCGCTTCATTGAATGAAGTAACGTGCGGTCGAGCAGCTCTCGTGAATCGTGCACGGGTGGATGCTTGTTGAATTCGGCGGGGCTACAAACCGGCAGCAGCTCGATCGGAAACAGCGTGTCGTAACGCACGCCGGGCTTTGGAATGGCGGGAGTCTGAATGGTGAAGTCCACCTCGCCAGCGCTCACATCGACGAGATCGTTGGCGATCGTGACCTGCACATTGATGCTTGGGTAAAGGGTATGGAAGCGCGCGAGCCGCTTGACCAGCCATTTCATCGCCACCGTGGGAAACAGCCGTATCCGCACCACGCGATTCTGCTTGTCCCGGCGGCTGACCTGGGTCGCGAGTTCGATGCGATCAAAGGCTTCGGCAATGGCCTGCGCGTACTGTTCGCCCTGCGTCGTCAGCTTGACGTCGCGTTGATTACGGACGAACAGGCGCAGGCCAAGGAAGGCTTCGAGTTGGGCGATATGCCGGCTGACGGCGCCCTGCGAGACGTTGAGTATTTTGGCGGCGTGGGTGAAGTTCTCGGAGCGGGAGGCGACCTCGAAGACGCGAAGTGCATTCAGCGGGGGCAATTTTCGGGCCATCAGCGCCTCCCACTGAGGGCTGATCGCGTCCGCGCCGCATTCTCTGTGTTGCTCTGAAGATAAGTCATCGTCGTGATGAGTAAATTAGCATACTCGGCCCAAAGCATTCCGCTTATTTTGCCCGCATAAGCGGCGCTGAACGCCGCTACTTGCGGGAGAAACGCTTTCTATGACCACCCCCGTTAACGCCGCGGGCCGGCTTGACCGGCTCCCGATGGGCGCATTCCAGTGGCGGATTCTCAGCCTGATCGGCCTCGGGATGTTCTTCGACGGTTTCGACAACCAGATGGCCGCCGGCGTGTTGGGCGCCCTCGTTAAGGAGGGCTGGTCGAACATGGAGACCAATGCCCACTACATTTCCATCACCTTTGCCGGCCTCGCCATTGGCGCGCTGATGACGGGGTTGGTCGGTGACCGGTTCGGCCGGCGTTTTGCCTATCAGTTCAATCTTCTGATTTTCGGCAGCATGTGTCTGCTCTCGATGCTCGCGCCCTCGATGACCTGGCTGATGGCGATGCGTTTCTTCATGGGAGTAGGGATCGGCGCAGAATATGTCTGCGGTTACGGCATGGTCAGCGAGTTTGTGCCGCCGCAACGGCGCGGATGGGCGCTTGGCCTGATCAGCGTGGTGTCGATGGCATCGACATTCGCTGTGAATTTTACCGGACTATTCGTCATTCCGGCACTTGGATGGCGGCCGATGTATCTGATCGGCGGTTGCGGCGCATTATGGGTCTGGTTCCTGCGCCGCAAGCTTCCGGAGTCGCCGCGCTGGCTCGAAGCGCGCGGCCGTTATGAAGAAGCCGAAAAGATCATGCAGGATATCGAAGCTGAGGCCTCGAAGGCGGGGCCTCTCCCGCCGGTGATATCAGTGGCCGCGCCTGCGCCGGCCTGGGTACTGATCTCCATCCTGTTCTCGCGCGGCGTCGTCACCCGCACCTTGCTCGCGATGGCGGTTTGCATCACCTGCCTGGTCGGTTCCTACAGCTTCTCCTATTGGGTGCCGACCTTCTTCGTCAAACAGGGACTGAGTGTCACGAAGTCGCTCAGCTTTGCGACCGTCATGGCGCTGGGCAGTTCGCTCGGGCCGCTGGTCGGCATGCTGACCTCCGACTGGATTGGACGCCGTCGCGGCACCATGTTTGCGGCCTTATGGTGTGGCGTGTTCGCGCTGGCGTATTCCCAGCAGACCGATCCCGCCTGGGTGCTGATCTTTGGCTTCCTGTTGCAGGGCGGCATGAGCCTGATGATCGGCTTCGGTCTCGGCGGCTACACGCCGGAGTTGTTTGCAACCGAATATCGCTTCCGCGGCTCTGGCATCGCCCAAATGACGGGGCGGATTGCCGTCATCGCATCGCCCTACATGGTTGTGTCGCTCTATGACAATTATGGTCTCCCATCAGTGCTCTACGCCATTGCGTCGCTTTATCTGCTGTTAGCGCTTGGTATTCTCTTGTTCGGTATCGAAACCAACCAGCGCTCCCTGGAATCGATCGCGCCAGCGCGCGATGGCGAAGCGGCGGTGACAACATCGCGCTCCGCTGAAAGCGCGGCCTGATCTGGTCGCAATCCCGACACCCACACCAGAGCTCACGAAAAAGGAACTGCACATGGATCAAACGCTGCTCATCTTGGGCGATACCAACATCCAGAACCGCGAAGATCCTTTCAGCGCATTCGTCAATGTGCGTGACATGCTGACATCGGCCGATGTCTTGTTCGGACAGCTGGAAGGCCCGCTTGCCGAGCCCTCGATCGATCCCGCGCGGCCCGATATCCCGCACAAAAAGGGTTGGCGCCATTCGGGCGCCAAGGTAGGTCCGGCGCTCAAGAAGGCGGGCTATGTCGGCGTGAGCTGCGCCAGCAACGTCGCCTATCCCGCGCGCGCCGCCGTCGCCAGCGTCAAGGCGCTGGATTCGGCGGGGATCCTCCACTGTGGCGTTGGCGAAACGCTGGCCGAGGCCAGGAAGCCGGTAATCATCGAGAAGAACGGGGTTCGTTTCGGCTTCTTGAGCTACACATCGGTGTTCTGGCCGAGCAATCACGCCGCGTCAGCCAACAGCCCCGGATGCGCCACCATCAAGGCCCACGCCGCCTATGAGCCGGGCCCGCGCGCGCTGGAGATGCCGGGTGCTGAGCCGATCACGCATACATTCGCAGACGCCGACGAACTCGAGGCCATGCGGGACGATGTCCGCGTTCTGCGGACCAAGGTCGACCTTGTGATCCTTTCATGCCATTGGGGCGTGTCGTCCAAAGAGGAGCCAGTCGCATATCAGCGCGAAATAGCCCGAGCCGCCATCGACGTGGGGGCAGACATGGTGTTCGGCCACCATCCGCATGTGGTCCAGGCCGGCGAAATCTATCAGGGTAAGCCGATCTTCTACAGCCTTGGCAATTTTGCGTTCGACTGGGACGTTATGCGCGGCCGTCATCTCGATGGTCTGGCGCTGCGGTGCTTGATCGCGGGGAAGAAGATCACCGAAATTGAATTACTACCGGTCCGTCGCAACGAGCACAACGATATCTGCGTACATAGTGCAGACACCGGCGCGGGCAAGGACATTCTCGGCCGTTTCGAGCAGCTGAGCAGGAAACTCGGAGACTCAATCGTCTTGTCGAGGGCCACTCACCTGCGGCTTGAGGGTATGTAAGGTTAACGCGGCTGCTGACTCCCCCGAGCCGTTGTTTTGCCGAGCGATATCCAATCAGGGGAGCAAGAGGCCAGAAAGCGCCTGCCGCCAGTCAGACATTCTCCTTGGGCGGAAAAGCCCTGGATCTTCCATGTACCACCGTATCGCACTCACCATGCGATGCTAGTCGCCTTTGTGAACTTGCGCGCGAACGAAAAAGAAGCACGTATCTGTGCGGTCGCCGCGCTGGGGGACAACGAGTATCCAGTAAGATGTTGATCTTCTTGCACTCAATCCTGCAACCAGAACGTATGAGTGGCCGAACGAGGATCGTTGACCTTTCGTTTCAGGGGCGAAGTCGCACTGACGGTCTCATGCTCCGAGCACCGGCTCCTTGCCGGTGAAGGCCCTGAGTATATTCGCCGTCAGGCGCGAAAGACCGTTGTCGCAGCCGTTCCAGGCCAGGGCGCCGGCATAGGCGATGGAGCCGACCGAAAATACCCAGCCGCCTCCATCGATCGGAAACAGGACCATGTCCGATCTCACCACGTCAGGCCGCTGTGCGCCTCCCTGATCCGGGAGCGAAAGAGTGAGATCCTCGATGACGAGCTGATACTCGTTGCCAAGCCCGGTCGAAGTCCCGAGCACATAGGCATGCTCGGGACTTCCGAGCGTAACGTCGTACCTGTCGACCTCGTCTCCCACCGCTCCACCCAGCACATAGCCGTAATCGCCGACGATTTCCTCAGTGATGCCGTCGAACAATTTCGCGGCGGGCGAATTGTAGCTCGCCTCCAGACGCCGATAGCCGCAGCCCTTCGACCATCCCTCCGATGCGAAGCCCACGCCCAGCATCTTGTTCGGGGCGCGGCCGCGCGTGCGCCAGATGCCGCCGGCTTCAGTCGTCGCAACATGGGTCCGTTCGCCATAGGGGGCATCCCAGCAGCGCGTGCCGCTGTTGTCGCGGCGCACCTCGATGACCCAGGGCTTTGCACCGAGCCGGCTCGTTACCCAGTAGAAGCCGTTGCCGCCAAGATACATGACCCGTCCGCCGTCATGCAGGTATCCGTCGAGGATATCGAGGCCGGTTCGTGTCCAGTATTCCGGGTGCGAGCCCGTGACGATCGCCGCGTACCGGTCGGCCAGGTTGCGGCCGCCACGTTCGAAATCCTCGTCGGTTGCGACATGATATTCGATGCCGAGGTGCTCCAGCCATTCGACGATGTACATGTCGACGGGAAAGTGACGGTATGAGCCCGTTAGCCAGTTCGGAAAACCAGGGCGGACGTTGAACAGCGGTCGTCTGCGGCCCGAATAGCGAACCGGCGTTCCGTCGGCATGGGTATCGTAGCAGGAGCGGCCCGGCTCGGGATGTGAGAACAGGTACTGTTCGTCCTCGGGCACCACCTTGTCATGAGGCATCACCGATGAGAAATCGAGCGAAGCCAGGTGGTCGTTCGCATAGGCCAGATAGGTGTTGGTCGGCACCAGGAACAGCACGGGTGCCGAGGTGCCCAGGACCGGTCTGACAAACAGCGGAAAATGATTGCGGCGTCCGCCGGCCTCGAGCCGAACTGCGTAGACTCCGCTTTGAAGGTCCTCCGGCAGGCGGAATTCGAGATTATACCTCCAGCCGGCATCCACCATGTCGTCGTCGTGGAATTGCAGCGCACAGTACTGCTCGGGAACTTCGACGAAGGAGTCGCTTCGCCCGTCCCAGTTGCGTCCGGTCACACCGCGCTCGACGCCGTTGACAAGGTGCCCCTGTTCGCCTCCAGCGTCCGGCTCAATCGTCTCCGACGCGAAGTCCCTGCCGAGTTTCCATGCTGCCCATGCCGGCTGCGTGGGAGTCTTCCCCGCGTTCCATGCGGCGATCATCTCGGCGGATGGCTTCGCGAGGTGCAGCGTTGGCGAGTCGATCTTGCCATTATATGGCTCCAGCGGCGACCCGGACCGGCCGATGCCGGCCGCCGCGAGCAGGAGCGTTGCCGCATTTGCCGTCGCGCCGGTTGCCGCGCGGAGCGTGCGTTGTGCCCCAACCTTGGCATCAAGACGCCTGAGGTCGATGCAGACCTCGCCGTCGCCGATGGTAGTCAGGATCGAATACCAGTGTTTGGCGATGATCGCATCCGGCAAGACTGCGAGCGTTGCGCTGCCCATTCGAAGCGCAAGACCGCCTGAGATGATGACGAGCGCGACGTCGCCAATCGACCAGATGGCCTGGGGCGCGCTCCGCTCGGGGACAGTCGGCCATGCCCAGCAATGGACGCTGATCGCCGCATCGTTGATCGGTGAGGGAAGCGGAAATTCGGCGTGCGAGCCGACTACCGTGGATTGCACGCCGCCGGAAACGGTGCGGTCGAGCACCGACGAGAAATCGACCACCTTGCCCTCGATCGCTTCGTCGCGCCCGGGACCCGAGACCAGTCGCACGAGGCTTGCGCGGACGGTGGCGTGCGGCGTGCTGATCGCGAGCCGGACGACATCGCCGGGCTCGCAGGACCACTCCTCGAAATAAGCCTGGATATCCATCTGACGCCGCCCACGCTCGCTGGTTAAGTCCGCTTCGGACGCGCAATGTCCGAGCGCGCGCCCATCATTCGCGGATCAAAGCCGGCGGGGAAACATCTGTTGCGGCATTCTGGAGTCCGGGAGCAACAACACTGGAGAAACGGACAGGCGCGCCGCGGCTGGTCCCGAAAGTCCGCGTCACAATCCGCGCAGGAACCGGTCGCCGAGCGCGACCGTTCCGTCGGTGTAGCCCGTACCCAGGCGTCGTGCGGTTTCGGTGTCCGAATGCGAAGCGAGCCAGGCCGTCAGCAGCATGCGCCTGAGCATCACGAACGCAGGCAGCATGGCCTCGTCGTCGCGCGAGACCGGTGCGACGGTCCGGTATCCCGCAAGCCACGACTGCTGGAGCAGGTCCATCACCGGCTCGTGCTCGATGAAGCTGACGGCCGCGGCGAAGTCATAGAAGAACCACGAGAAGCCGCAATCGTCGAAGTCGATGACGCCGAGCCGGTCGCCTTCGACGAGCAGGTTGGCGAGGCGGAGGTCGGCGTGAACGAGGCCAAACCGCTGCTCGCCCCGTCCGTAAGCCTCGACGCGCCGTTCAAGTTCGTCGGCGACCCTCTGCAGCAGCCTGCGGCCATCGTCGCGCAGGCCAAGACCGGCGCGCCAGTCACCCCATAGTGGCCGGCGGCCCAGCATGGCATCGAAATCCCAGACCTTGCGCTGGAACGTTGATGGCAATGTCCATCGGCGGCTGTGCGCGTGAAGCCGCGCGCTGGTCGCGCCGAGCTTGCCGAACCAGGTGGCCAGATCGTCCGAGGCGTCCGGCTCCTTGCCGCTGAGGAATTCGAATGCAACGACGTGTCGTGTCGCACCACTCAGGGGAATGGGGCATAACAGGTGTCCCTCCCGATCGGCGACCGGGCGCGGCGTGAGCACCACGTTGTCTGCGATCACGGCGTCGATCCAGGCGAGCTCGGACGCAATCTCGTCAGGTGAGTGATAGCCGGGCCGCTGCACGCGCAACACGAGTTTTTGCCGAGCGGCCGGATCTTGCGCGAGAAAGGTGGTGTTCTCGGAATGGCTGAGAAAGGCGAGCGTCGATTGCGATGATAGTCCCCAGCGCGGCAGGCTAGCGGCAAGAGAGGCCTGCATGCTCTCGATGAGGCCGGGAGTCATCATCGCGGCCAACCGACCGTCTCGGGCTCCGCGAGGTCAAGAAGGCTCGCGATGATGCGATCGGGAACGACGTCCGCCACCGCATTGAAAGGGACGTCGCTGGCGAGCAGGATCGACCGCATGCCGGCGGCCTTTCCTGCTGCGATATCGGTGCCGATCTGGTCGCCGACCATGACGGTCTCATGCCGGGCGGTGCCGAGATGCGCCAGCGCCTGTTCGATCAGGAACGGTTGCGGCTTGCCTAGCACGATCGGCTTCGTATTGGGAACGGCCGCTGCAACCGCGGCCGTGATCACGCCGACGCAGGGATCGTAGCCGTCATGAACCGGCGTCAGGACATCGGGATTGGTGGCGATGACGGTTGCGCCGGCGAGTGCGGCCCTGACCGCGGTGCGCAGCTTGGCGTAGTCGAGCGTGGCATCGAAGCCGAGCACGACGATCTTGGGCTTGACGTCGGTCAGGTGATAGCCAATGTCCTCGATCGCCTCGAGCAGTGGTCGTTCGCCGATCGCAAACACGGGCGTGGTGCGCGGCCAGCGCCGTTCGAGCAGGGACGTGACCGCCGAAATCGTCGTGAAGACCTGTGACGGTTCGGCCGGAATGCCGATGCGGCTCAGCTTGGCGGCAAATTGCGCGGCGGATTTCGTCGAATTGTTGGTGACGAACGCATAGGGCAGGCCCCGCTCGCTCCATCCGCGAAACGCCTTGACGGAGTCGTCGATCGGAGTGTCACCGCGATAGGCGACGCCGTCGAGATCCGAGATGACGCCGCGAATGGGATGGTTGGCCGGAGCAACGCGCTGTTCCAATGCTGGGATTCCGTTCAGTTCCGCGAGCGTGATCATATGGTTGTCTGCATGGCGTTGCTGCTCTGTGCATCCATGATTTGTGTGCTGCACATTGGAAAGGCGTCCTTGCCTTGCCGGTGTGCGCCATGCTTCCGGGAGCGGAAAATCTCCGTGCGCGAACTGCGGCGCCCCGGGAGTGTCAGCAACGGAATCGTGGAGCAGCAGGAATCGGGCGATTGCGGCCTTTGGTCTAGGCTTTGCAGGCGTGAAAGCCACGATTTGTGCAAGACGATCGAAACGGCTGAGTGCCTTGCGGCCTCGAGAGCAGTTTCAGCGTTGCCGAAATCATCGAGGGATTACCATATGATCAACCGCAGAGACTTGATGTTAGGGGGATTGGCCGGGGTCGCGGCGTTCGGCTTCGGGCGGGTCAATCCCGACTTTCTTGTGAATTCCGCCTTTGCCGCCGAAGGCAAGACACTGCGCTTTCTCGGCGCGGAAGCGCTGACCGGCAACTGGGACCCAACCACCCATACCAATCTCGGCCAGCTCATCGTCGAGGGCTTCGTGTTCGGCTACCTGACGCGGGCGCCGATGCGGCCGGAGAAGCCGGACGAGCTGATCTTCGAGCTGGCTGAATCGATGAAGCCCATCGACACCTATACGATGGAGGTGAAACTCAGGAAGGGCGTCAAATTTCATGACGGAACCCCGTTCACATCGGCCGACGTCAAGGCGACCTATGAATATGGCTGCCAACCCGATCGTCCGGCGCAGTGGTACCCCGGTCTCGTCACCGTCGACGTCGTCGACGACTACACCTGCCACATCAACACGAAGGTGCAGGGCTATCCGGCGACGCTCTACTACTACCTGTCGTCCTTCCTGCCGATCATGTCGGCCAAGGACGTTGCCAATAAGGCGCAGCTCTCGGCGCGGATGAACGGCACGGGCCCCTACAAATATGTCGAGCAGAAAGGCGACACCACCGTTCTCGCCGCCAATCCCGACTTCTTCCTCGGCGCAGCGAAGATCCCGGGTGTCGAGTATCACTTCGTCGGTGACACCACGACGCGCACGCTGTCGCTGTTGAACGGCGAGGCCGACATCATCGAGCGGCTCGAGCAGGAGCAGGTCGAGACCATCTCGAAGGATGCCCGCTTCAGCATCCACAAGGCGGTTTCGGTCGAGAACAAATACCTGTTCTTCCGCTGCTCGAAGAAGCCGTTCGACGATCCGCGCATTCGCCTCGCCGCATGCTACTCGATCGACCGCAAGCAGGTGCTCGACGTGCTCGGCGTCTCCGGCATCTATTCCAAGGCGCACATCTCGCCGGTCAAGTTCGGCTATGCCGAGGTGGCCGACTATCCTGAATTCGATCCGGACAAGGCGCAGAAGCTGCTCGCGGAGGCCGGCTTCCCCAAAGGCCAGGGCCTGCCCGAGCTCACCTATTACACGTCGGTCGGCTTCTATCCGAAGACGAAGGAATATGCCGAGTTGATTACCGGCATGCTCCAGGAGCAGGGGTTTAAGGTCAATCTGCAGACGCTCGAAGTCGCGGCGTGGGGTAATTTGCTTTACGACAAGCCCGGCGGCGGTGAGGGCAACATGATCGACTGCGGCTGGTGCACCGGCTCGCCCGAGCCGGATCTCGTCCTGCGCACCCACTTCCACTCCTCCTCCAAGCGCATCACCGGCATCGTCGACAAGGACATCGACGCGGTGCTGGACAAGGAGCGCAACGCCACGACAATCGAGGAGCGCAAGAAGATCCTGCAGACCGAGACGCTGCCGACCATCGCCAAGAAGGCCCCGGCGCTCGCGTTGTTCACCTCGGTCTTCATCCATGCCTACAGCAAGAAGCTGGATGGTCTGTACATCTATCCGAACGGCATGCAGGACATGACCAAGGCAACATTGGCATGATGATTGCTCGGCAGGCCGGGTACGCCCGGCCTGCCGGTTCGCGAACGCAGGCCGGATTGGTCGGGTCTGGTCCTCATGAATTGCAAGGGTAGCTCTTCTCGATGTTGATCCTGGAATTCCTGGTCAAGCGGATCGCGCAGGGCATCCTGATCGTCTTCATCACGTCGTTGATCATCTTCACGCTGCTGCGCGTGGTGCCGGGCGATCCCGTGCGCCTGATCGTCGGCGGCATGGCGCCGGCCGACGTGGTCGAGAAGGTCGCGACCAAGATGGGGCTGCGCGACCCCATCATCGTGCAATATGGTCGGTACATGCGCGGGCTGGTACAGGGCGATCTCGGGCAATCCTATTTGCGGCCGCGCAGCGGCATGATCGCGACCGGCGGGCAGTATGTTGACCCGACCAAGTCGGATATGGCGCCGGTGATCGATCTCATCCTCGAACGCCTGCCGTTCACGCTGCAACTGGGCGGAATGGCGCTCGTGTTCGCGCTGCTGCTGTCGTTTCCGATCGGCATCGCGGGCGGGCTGCACCAGCATCGCTGGCAGAATGCGTTGGCGTTCGGAATGCAGTCGCTGTTCGTCTCGATTCCGAATTTCTGGCTCGCGATCGTTCTGATCCTGTTTCTGTCGGTGAAGCTGAAGCTGCTGCCGGCGCTCGGTTACCAGGGGTTTTCCTATGTCATCCTGCCGGCCTTCGTGCTCGCGGTGGAGATCGCCCCCTTCATCATCCGCACGCTGACGACCTCGCTCGGCGAGGTCATGCAAGCGCCGTTCATCGATGAGGCGCGGGTGCGCGGCCTGTCTCGCCGCCGCATCGTCTATTCGCACGCCCTGCGCAACGCGGCAGTGCCGCTAGTCAACCTGCTCGGGATCCAGCTTTCGACGCTGATCGGCGGCGTTCTCGTAATTGAATACATTTTCGACTATCCTGGCCTCGGCAATCTGACCGTGGTCTCTGTCGTCGGGCGCGACTTTCCGGTCATCCAGGGCATCGCCATCACGACCAGCGCCGTCTTTGTCTTCATCAATATCATCGTGGATTTGGTCGCCTATCTGGTCGATCCCCGCGTGGAGATCTGAGCATGACGGCCACCACGATCATCGCCGAGGAGCCCGCCTTGCCGGCGGCCCCAATCCGTTCCGTCAACCGCCGCATCATGGCCGCCGCCTGGCGCATGCCGAGCTTCAAGATCGGTTTCTTCATCTTCATGGCGCTGGTGCTGGCCTCGGCCATCTATCCCGAGGTGTCCTCGATCAGTGCGACCAAGATGGTGGTGAAGGACAAGTTCATGTCGCCGGTCTTTCTCGGCGACAAATGGACCTGGGATCATCCGCTGGGTACGGATCAGCTCGGCCGCGACATGCTGATGCGCAGCCTGATCGGCCTGCGCTATTCGCTGCTGGTCGGCGTCGTCACGGTCCTGCTCATCTTTGTCATCGGCTGCGGCCTTGGCCTGTTCGCCGGCTTCAAGGGCAAATGGTGGGACACCGTCATCATGCGGATCACCGATGCCCAATTGTCGATTCCGATGATCATCCTGGCGATCACCATTCTCGGCGTGTCGCGGCCGACGGTGCCGACCATCATAATCGTGCTGGCGCTGTCCGGCTGGCCGCTCTACGCGCGCGTGGCGCGCAGCGCCGCGGTCACCGAGCGCGGCAAGGAATATGTCCGCGGCCTGCGCGTGCTCGGCGCCGGGGACTGGCGGATCCTGTTTCTGTTCGCCGCGCCGAACATCCTGCCGCCGATCGCATTCGTCGCCGTGCTCGACGTCGCACGCATGATGATCTTCGAAGCGATCCTCGGCTTCCTGGGGCTTGGCATCCAGCCGCCGACGCCGAGCTTCGGCAGCATCATCGCCGACTCCCGCAAATACCTGATCAATGCCTGGTGGATCGCGACCACGCCGGGCGTGTTCCTGGCTATCGCGCTTACCTCGATCAACCTGATGGGGTCGGCGCTCGAGAAGGCGCGCAACCGCATCTATGGGGGTCTCTGAGATGGATCTCTCGCTCATTCTGGAGGTTGACGACCTCACGGTCGGCGCTTCGGCGTCGGGCGCCGCGCCGATCCTCGATCACATCTCCTTCCGCCTCAACACGTCGGAGATCTTCGGCATCTATGGCGAAAGCGGCGCCGGCAAAACCGTGCTCAGCCGCGCATTGGCGAACTGGCTGCCGGAAAGTCTGGCGTATCGCTCCGGACGGGTCACGTTCGCCGGCCACGACATTCTCGGCGCCGGGGCGCGCGAGGTGCGGATCGGCCGCGACATCGCCTATATCGGCTCCAAGCCGCAAAGCTCGCTCGATCCGACGATACCGGTCGGGACCCAGATCGCGGAAAAGCTGCACAGCGTCAGGCCCGAATGGAATCCGCGCGAATGCCGCGAGCGGGTCGTGCAGCTCCTCGGCGAGGTCCGGATTCCATCGCCGAAGGAGCGCTATTGGGACTATCCGGCAAAATTTTCCGGCGGCATGATGCAGCGCGCGATGATCGTGGACGCGATCTGCGCCGAGCCCGCCGTCCTGATCGCCGACAACATTACCCAGCCGCTCGATGTCACCATCGCGGCACAGATCGTGGCGCTGCTCCACGACCTGTGCCTGCGCCACAGGATGGCGACAATCTATCTGTCGTCTTCCTTGCCCACGCTCGGCCAGTTCGGCGACCGCACGGCCGTGCTCCATCAGGGCCGGTTCGTCGAGCAGCAAGCGTTTGCCGGCCTGCTCGCCTCGCCACAGACCGACTACACGCGCAAGGCCATTGCCAGTGTGCCGCGCATGTGGGCGACCACCGAGGGCCCGCTGGCCCGCCGCAAGGCGCAAGACGAAGTGCCGCTGATGAAGGTGGAGCACGTTGTTCGGACCTATCGCGCGCGCAAGCGGGGGACGTTCAATACCTACAGCAACGTGCAGGCGGTGCGCGGCGTAACGCTCGACATCATGCCGCGCGAGAATTTCGGCATCGTCGGGGAATCCGGCTGCGGCAAGTCGACCCTCACGCGCCTGCTGGCCTGGCTGGAGGTTCCCGACAACGGCAGCATCGTCCTCAACGGCACGTCGCTCGGGGCGTTGTCGCCGCGCGAGCTGATCCGCACCCGCAGCGAATTCCAGCTGCTGCTGCAGGATCCGTACAACGCGCTGCCGCCGCGCACCACCGTCGGCCGCATGATCGAGGAGAGCCTGCTGATCCGCGGCAATGTCGCCCGCGCGGACCTGCGCAGCCGGGTCATCGCAGCGATGGCCGAGGTCGGTCTTGCCGCCGAGCTCTATGACCAGCTCCCGAACACGCTCTCCACCGGCGAGCGCCAGCGCATCTCGATCGCGCGTGCCCTGATCCTCGATCCCAAGCTGCTGATCCTCGACGAAACCTTGTCCGCGCTGGATCAACGCGAGCAGTCAAGGCTGATCGACCTGTTCTCGAAGCTGCAGGAGAAGAACGACCTCACCTATGTCTTCATCTCCCATGATCTCGCAATGGTGCGCAGGGTCTGCACGCGCATTGCCGTGATGTATCTCGGTGAGATGGTCGAGATCGCCGACAACCGCGAGCTGTTCTTCGATCCCCAGCATCCCTACACCAAGGCATTGCTCTCGGCCGCCCCGACGCTGGAGGAGAAGCCGTTCAACCCGGCGGACTTCTTGCTGGAGGGCGAGCCGCCGAGCCCGATCGATATCCCGGCGGGATGCAGCTTTGCCTCGCGCTGTCCGAAGGCGTTCGGCCGCTGCCGGCTGGAGACGCCGAAGCTGGTCGAACACGCGCCGGGGCGCTTCGCCGCCTGCCACCTTCTCGACGGCGACCCGGCGCAGGCCGCGGCCTGAGCGCTCAGGGCCGTGGCTTGAAGGGCCAGTCCATCGCGAACGAGCGCATGTCCTCCAGCGCCTTGGTCACCTGCAGGACGCCGAGATCGTCGAAGCGGTGCCCGGTCACTTGGACGCCGATCGGCAGATGGCGGGAATCGAATGCCATGCAGACGGTGGAGGCGGGCTGGCAGGTCTGGTTGAACATGGCGGTGAACAGCGTGTGCGCGAGCGGCATCTCACGCGACACGCCGGGCTCCTCGGCCGGGAAATTCACCACCGGCAGCGTCGGGGCGATGACATAGTCCCAGCCCTCGAAGGCCGCGAGCAGCGCCGCCTTCATCTTGGCGATCCGGCCCAGCGCCCGGTAGAGGTCGGCGCCCGAATGTTTCGCCCCGCCAAGGCACCATGCGCGAACGTAGGGATTGATGTCGCGTGCGGTGTCGCCATGCGGCGGCAGCGATGCATATTCGAGATAGCCGCGCACCTGGAGGAACAGGTCGATCGGCGCATAGGCGTCGTCGGTGAGCGGAGAGGTGAACGGCTCGACGATCGCGCCGGCGCCGGCGAGCAGCTTGCCGGCCGCATCGACCGCGCTGCGAACCGTAGCTTCGGCCTTCATGCCGAAGCCCATGTCGGTGAGGACGCCGATCTTCAGTCCCTTCACGTCGCGCTTCAGATGCTCGTGATAGCGCACGCCATCGGCGGGCAGGCTCCAGGTGTCGCGCTCGTCCTGCCGCGTCAGCACGGTCAGCAGGCGCGCGATATCATCCACACTGCGACCCATCGGGCCTGCCATGCGCATGGTGTCGGCCGGCAAATGCGGCACACGGCCATGGGTCGGCTTCAGTCCGGCCAGTCCGCAATGGGCGGCCGGAAGGCGGACCGAGCCCGCGATATCCGTGCCGACGGAAACATAGCCGGCGCCAGCGGCGACGGAGGCGCCTGCGCCGGCCGACGAGCCGCCGGTATTCCAGGCGAGCCCCCAGGGGTTGCGGGTAACGCCGTGCAGCGAGCTGATGCCCGACGCCATCAGGCCGCAATCCGGCATCGTGGTCTTGGCAAAGATCACCGCGCCGGCCTCGCGGAGCGCGATCGCCGGCGGCGAATCGTAGTTGGACGGCGGCAGGGCACGGTTGGCGCCGATGCCGTGAAAATAGGGCCAGCCGATCATGGCGACGCTGTCCTTGACCGTCATGGGGACGCCGTCGAGCGGACCCAGCGCGGTTCCCGCCTTCCATCGCGCTTCCGAGCCTTGCGCGCTTGCGATGGCTTGCTCCGGACGGAAGCAGAACAGCGCATTGATCGCGGGATTGGCCGCCTCGGCATGGCCGAGCACGGTTCGCAACACCTCCACCGGCGACAATGCGCGCGATGCGTAGGCCTCCGTCAGCCCCGCAAGGCTCATCCCGATCAGTTCCGCAGCAGACATCTTGGCCTCGACAAATGGCGTTCTGGATCAGTGTCCGGATAGCGAAAGTCGCCCCTGTCGGGGTAGTGCCGCTGCCGTAAGGGCATGATTTGGTGGAGTGCGAGGCATCCCTTTTGCATCTGTCTTGATCGAATTTGTCATCAAACCGGGAGGCCCGCGACAGGCGGGCCGAACGACACCCGCGAGAGATCAGAAGTCGTCATGAGCCAATCTGGAACGCAAATCGCCACGGTCCGGAACTACATTGCCGGGCTCCCGGGATGGGGGACGGGCGATATCGTGATCGAGCCCGCCATTCCGGTCCTCGCCTCGCCAAGCTGGCGCGGGGTCGACGGCGCTCCCTGGCGCGCCACCAGGAACGGAAGCGGCGAGAGCATCTTCATCAAGAACATGGATGTGGATGCCAAGCTCTACATCGACGTTGCCTGCGCGTTCGAAGCGGCCCGGCGCGCATCCGATCTCGGTATCGGTCCCAAGGTGCTTGCGGCGGATCCGGACGCGGGACTTCTGGTCATGGAAGATCTCAACCGTGGCTGGCGGGTCGGCACGCTGGAGCGGATGCTGGAGCCGAAGATCGTCGACGCGGTCATCGCGGCGCGGCGCCTGTTCCAGGCAGGGGCGCCTCTGCCGCGGCGCATGGGAGTCTTCGACGAGATCGAGCACTTCTACGAGGCGGCAAAGGCCGCGAAGGCGCAACTGCCGTCTGATGCGGAATGGCTGGTCAAGGAGCTGCGTTTTGCGGCCGATGCCTTGAGGAAACTCGACATCAAACCGGTGCCAATCCATGGCGATGGCAATGTTTCGAACATCCTGATCAGCGACACCGGCGAGGTTCGCCTGATCGATTGGGATCGCGCCACGACGGCGGACCCGCTGGAGGACCTCGGCAGCTTCCTCGTCGAAGCCTTCGCGCAGGAGCCGGAGGCGCGCGACGCCTTCAGCCGCAACGCCGGCGGATTCGACGAGCGCGCATTCAACCGCGCCCGCATCTACGGCATGGCGGATGATCTGCGCTGGGGCCTGATCGGCGCCGTGCTCGCCGCGCGGTCGGCGCGCAACACCTTTGAGTTTTACAAGTTCGCCAGCTGGCGCTTCGTACGTTGCCGCATGACGGTCCGGGAGCCGCGCTTTGGCGAGATGCTTCGGAGGATCGCATGACTGTCCGCAGGAAGCTCGGCGAGGGAGCGACAGTCCACGAGCGCAATATCGAGGCAGCGATCGCCCGCGTGCCGCAATGGCACGGCAAGGGGGCGGCCTATACCCCGCTGGTCGGCGGCCTCATGAATCAGAACTGGCTGGTCGAGATATCCGGCGATGGACGGCGCTACTTCATCAAGGTGCCCGGCGAGGGCTCGGAGATGTTCATCGATCGCGTGACCGCCAACGAGGCTGCGCGCAATGCCCACGCCATGGGCGTTGCGCCCGAGGTGATCTTTTTCGACGCCACGGACGGGCTCGAGATCAGCGAGTTCCTCGAAGGCTATCGCGCCTGCACCAATGCCGATTTCGGCGATGCCGCCATCCAGGCCGACGTTCTCGACCTTTACCGCCGCCTGCATGCCGGCCCGAAGCTCGGCCAGACCAAGACCATCTTCGACATGATCGAGGAACATATCGAGCAGGGCAGGGGGCTCGGCGCGCATTTCCCGCAGGACATGCCCTGGCTGATGCATCGCTACAATCAGGCCAAGTCGGCGTTCCTGGCGTCGGGTCTCGATCTCGTGCCGTGCTTCAACGATCCGATGCCGGGCAATTTCCTGATCTCGGCGGAATCAGGCGCCCCAAGGCCGATGAAGCTGATCGACTATGAGTTCGCTTCCAACAACGAGCGTAGCTATGAGCTCGGCGTCCTGTTCGCCGAGATGTTCTTCGACGAGCATCTGACGGAGGCCCTGATCGAGCAATATCTGGGCGAGGTGCGGCCGCAGATGGTCGCGCGCGTGATACTCAACCGGGCGCTCGCCGACCTGAAATGGGCGTCATGGGCGGTCGTGAACAGGAAGCTCAAGGACTGGGATTTCGACTATCAGAAGTACGGCGTCTGGAAATACATGCGTGCCCGCGACGTGATGTACGATCCCCGCTGGGATGGCTGGTTGCGGCTCGTCTGAGCCGCGCGACAGAAGGGTTTCCGCAGTTATTGATTGAGGATCGCGAGCGCCTGCTCGAGCAGGCTGTCGTTCGCGGCCGCGATGATCCGGCCATCGGATTCCGGCGACAGCGGCCGCCCCTGCCAGTCGCGGACGATGCCGCCAGCGCCCTCGACCACCGGAATCAGCGGCATGAAGTCGAACGACTTGAGGGAGGTTTCGACCACGAGATCGCAGTGGCCGGATGCGAGCAGGCCATATTGGTAGCAGTCGCCGCCAAATCGCCGGAACATGGCCTTCTGGCTGAGCGCATCGTAGCGGGCCCAGTCGCTGGGCGTGAAGAAGTCCGGCGATGACGTGTAGATCTGCGCGTCTTCCAGTCGCGTGGTGCGGCTCACCCTTGCCAGCTTGCCGTTGAAGGTGGTGCCTTGCCGGGTGCCGTACCACCGCTCGGCCAGCGCGGGCATATCGATCATGCCGGCGGTGATCGATCCATCTCTCTCGTCGGCGAGCGCGACGAGCGTGCCGAAAAGCGGCATGCCGGAGATAAAGCTCTTCGTTCCGTCGATCGGATCGAGATACCACGTGTAGCGGTCCCCGGCCGTCGATCCCATCTCCTCGCCGAGGATGCCGTGATCGGGGAAGCGCGAACCGATCAGCTGCCGTAGCTCCATTTCGATCGCACGATCGGCGATCGTGACCGGCGTCAGGTCCGGCTTGCGCTCGAAATCGACGCGGGAACGGAAGTGCGTCACGGCGATCCGTCCGGCCACGTCGGCAAGCTCGTTGAAGAACGAAGCGAGCTCGCTTGCGGATAATCTGTCTTGAATGTCGTCCAATGGTCGCTCCGGGCGGGAGGCGCGCCGACGTCGCGGGACGCACGACGCCTTGCCTTGGGATCGGGCGTTACGCGGTCTCGTGGACCGACTGCTTGTCGATCTCCCAATAGGGGGAGTCGAATCCGTTGCGCCGCGCCACTCGGGCGGCAGGGCTCCTCGGCTGCGGCGAGCGCACGCCAGCGGCCGGCTGCGGCGCCGACACGGGCGCCTGGCGAACGTCGCGCGGTGCCACCTTGAAGTGCCGGCTGAAGCAGCGGGAGAAATGCGACACGTTCTTGAAGCCGACTTCGTAGGCGACCTCCGAGACGGTCCGCCGGCCCTTCGGATCGGCGACTAGGATTTCATACGCCCGCTGCAGCCGCTTGGTCTGGACGAACTGGCTGACCGTGGTCTCGTTGTCGTTGAACAGGCTGTACAAATAACTGAGCGAGATGCGGCTCGACGCCGCGATCTTCTTCGGCGACAACGACTGGTCACCGAGATGGCTCTCGATGAAGTCGACGATCCGGCGGCGCAGGTGATAGCGCGCGTTGCGCACATCGGTTGCGGCGCCGCGATCTTCCGATCCGATGGTCAGCGCGACGAAGCTGATCATTTCGGTCGCGAGCGCCTGGGGGTTCGGCGGCGGCGAGGCGACGAACAGTTCGGCCACGCTGCGGATCATGCCCGCCAGCAGGTGCGTCATCTGTTCGTTTGGCTTGAAGCGGCGACTGATGTGATCTTCAACCGAGACGAGCCGGCCGCGCAGCTCGGCGGCCGGAATCCGCAACATCAGGAAGCGCGCGGTCTTGTCAGACGACAATTCGTAGAAGGCGAGCTCGCTGAGCAGGACATATTCGCCGGGACGTGCGATCCCGATGCGGCTGTCCTGGCTGAATGCGACGCATCCAGTCTGCGGAAACACCAGCACATAGGCGGCATCGTGGATGCAGGCAACGCGTTCCCAGTTGCGGGCAAAGGCGTGGTCCGGCCCGACGAGTTCGAGATCGAGGCGTCCGATCCGGGTCCGCCAATCCTGCGTGGGACCGGGGCCCTTGTCGTTGCCAGCATGAAGGCCGGTGTGTTCCTCGCGGGAGGCAACAGATGTCAGGCGTGCCATGGCTGGGCCTTTCTCAGGGTTGCGCAACGATGATCTCCGTTCCGGCTTCACGGAGAGCGGTTGCCAGAGCTCCCTCTGGCTGCCGATCGGTAACCAGGCGATCGATATCGGTCCAATGTGCGAAGACGGTGAGCGCACGCTGGTCGAATTTGCCGTGATCGGCTACCAGGATGGCTTCTGCGGCGCGCTTGGCCATCGCGCCATAGATGGCACCGGCCTCATCGTCGGCATCATTCGCGCCGCGCGCGCTGATGCCGGTCGCGCTCACGATGGCGCGGTTGGCCTCATAGCTGTTGATGTTCGCGATCGTCTGCGTGCCGAACACATAACCTTCGGTGGGGTGATAGCGGCCGGGACAGCAGAGCACGCGGATCGACGGATTGACGGCTAGCGCGGCCGCAATGGCGTAATCATGGGTGATCACGGTGATGTCTTGCGCGCGTGAGGCCAGCCGTCGCGCGATGTGAAACGTGGTCGCGCCCGCGCCAAGCATCAACACCTCGTTCGGCAGGATCAGGTCGGCGATCACCGCGGCCATCGCCTCGCGCTCGGCGATCATGATCGCCTTGCGATCGGTCAGCGCCGGCTCGAGCGCGAAGGGACGGGACGCCCCGCCATAGGTGCGGTTGATGAGCTTCTGCTCCTGAAGCTCCATCAGATCGCGCCGGATGGTCTCGCCGGAGACGCCGAGCACGGCGGCGAGCTCGGAAGCCCGCAGCGTCGGCGCGGCGGTGAGTTGCGAGATGATGTGCTTGTGGCGCGCGAGCTTCGAGAGGCGGTCGCCGTCGGCCTTTCGTGGCCGCTTGTCGGCCGCAGCAGGGGCGTCACTCGTCATTCGCTGTCTCTCCGGCTGCAAACCTCTCCAGCGTCCGTGCCATGATCGTTCCCCAAGTGATGTTGTGAGTCCACATCAATTGTGTGGCATATTCCTCATTTTTTGGGCGCCGTGCTGCCTATGGAATTCGCAAAGGAATCATGGCGATCACATAAGGCACTGAAACATATGAAGTATGGCTTTGGAATGCGGAGCGCATGTCTGGCATTCTGGTGTCTCTTGCCTGCAATCTGCTTTTCAGTTGTGGGGATTCGCACATAGATCCAAGGTCGCAGTGGAACGGCTGGGGAATGATCGCCGCAGGGGACGGCTTTGGTCCGCGCAGGCCGCGGGCCAAAGGAAAGGCAGGCGATGCAGCAGGAAAAAGGGATTCTGGCGTTGAACGCCTTCGATCAGAGTCGGGTGTCGTCAATCGACCCAGCGCTCGGCGAGGCGGTGCAACGACGCCTGCGTTCGTTCGGAAAAGCCTCGGTGCTGTTCTATCAGGAGCCGATCAGGATGGCGCGCGCCGAAGGCGTCTATATGTTCGACGTCGATGGTCGGCGCTATCTCGATCTCTACAACAACGTGCCGTCGGTCGGGCATTCGCATCCGCGCGTTGTCGAGGCGATAAGCCGTCAGGCCGGCCTGCTCAGCACGCACACACGCTATCTCAACGACGTCGTCGATGGCTATGCGGAGCGTCTCCTGGCGACGTTTCCGCGCGGGATCGATCATCTGGTCCTGACTTGCACCGGCAGCGAGGCGAATGACCTTGCGCTACGGGTCGCGAAAGTGACAACCGGGCGGATGGGCTTCATTGTCACGGAGACCGCCTATCACGGCAATAGCGCCGCAGTGACCGATGTCTCGCCGTCCTCGCGTCCCGGTCAGCCGCTGCCGCCCCACGTGCGGGCAGTTCCCGCACCCGAGATGTATCGCAATCCGGTCGGCGATCCCGGCCAGCGCTTTGCCGACAGCGTTGCCGCAGCGATCACCGATCTTGAGCGAAGCGGCTTCGGCTTTGCTGCGCTGCTGGTGGACACGATCTTTTCGAGCGATGGCATCCATGCCGACCCTGCCGGCTTCCTGGCCCCCACCGTGAAGCTCGTGCACGAACGTCAGGGACTGTTCATCGCCGACGAGGTGCAGCCAGGCTTCGGACGAACCGGGGCGGCGATGTGGGGCTTCGCGCGCCATGGCGTCGTCCCCGACATCGTCACGATGGGCAAGCCCATGGGCAACGGCTTTCCGATGGGAGGCGTCGCCATGCGCGCCGCGCTGCTCGATCGCTTTGCCGCGGAAGTGAAGTACTTCAACACCTTCGGCGGCAACCCGGTGGCCGCGGCCGCAGGCCTTGCCGTGCTCGACGTCATCGAGGACGAGGGCTTGATGCAGAATGCGCGCGAGGTCAGCCGTCACCTGATGGATGGATTGCGCGAGATCGGCAATCGCCACATGACCATCGGAGACGTTCGTGGTGCCGGCCTGTTCATCGGGCTCGAGCTGGTGCGCGACCGCGACAGCAAGGAGCCCGCACCGGAGCTCGCTAGCCTGCTGATCAATCGCCTGCGCCGGCGCGGCATCCTGATCGGTGCTGCCGGTCCGTTCGGCAGCACGCTCAAGATTCGTCCGCCGCTGTGCTTCGGCAAGGACCACGCCGACATGTTCATCACCGCGTGCGACGAGGAGTTGCGCGAGGTGGCCGCGTCGTGACGCGATCGCCGATAGCCCGCGATGCCACAGAAGCCGAAGATTTGAAGATCATGGATGCAAGAAGCGTACGAACTATCGCCGAGGCGAAGGCCCTTGTCGAGGAGCGGGGCCTCTCCCACGTCAAGCTCGGCATCGTCGATCTCGACGGCGTCATTCGCGGAAAATATCTCGCGCGCGACAAGTTCGTCGGCGCGCTGGAGGCCGGCTTCAGCTTCTGTGACATCGTGTTCGGCTGGGACTCCAACGACCAGATGTACGACAATTGTGCATTCACCGGCTGGCATACGGCCTTTCCCGACGCGACCGCGCGCATCGATCCTTCGACCTGCCGCAATGTGCCGACGGAAGAGAACATGCTGTTCTTCCTCGGTGAATTCGAGGGCGCCGCGGCGGGGGTGTGTCCGCGCCGGCTGCTGCGGCGCGTCATTGACCGCGCCGAGGGCATGGGATTCTCGCCGTCCGTGGCCGCGGAGTTCGAGTTCTTCGTGTTCGACGAGACGCCGCACAGCGTGCGCGAGAAGGGCTTTCGCGGCTTGAAGAATCTCACGCCGGGCTGGTTCGGCTATTCTATGCTGCGCGCCTCCGTCGAGTCCGAATTTCATCGCTCGCTGCTCAAGCTCTGCAACGAGATGGACATGCCGGTCGAAGGCCTGCACACCGAGACCGGACCCGGCGTGCTGGAGGCCGCGATCCAATACACCGATGCGCTCGCGGCCGCCGACCGCGCCGTGCTGTTCAAGACCTTCTCCAAGGTCTGGGCCGAGCGTCAGGGCAAGATGCTCACCTTCATGGCCAAATGGTCGAACGCCTATCCCGGACAATCCGGGCATCTGCATCTGTCGCTGCGCGACCGGGACGGCAAGCCGGTGTTTCACCAGGGCGGCAGGCCCGGCGACATGTCCGACATCATGCGCTGGTTCGTCGGCGGCCAGCAGGCGCTGCTTCCGGAGCTGCTCGCGATGGTGGCCTCGACCGTGAACAGCTACTCGCGCCTGATCCCCGGCTTCTGGGCACCGACCGACGCGACCTGGGGAATCGAGAACCGGACCTGCGCGTTGCGCGTCATTCCCGGCAAGCCGGCCAGCCAGCGCGTCGAGTACCGCGTCGCTGCCGCCGACATCAATCCGTATCTGGCGATCGCGGCCGCGCTCGGATCGGGCCTCTGGGGAATCGAGCACAGGATCGAACCGGACGAGCCGATCATCGGCAACGCCTATGAGCGCAGGCATCCGCCCGAGCGCGCGTTTCCGCGCACGTTGTCGGAGGCGGCCGACCGGCTGGTCGCCTCGCAGGCGGCGCGCAACCTGTTTGGCGACGTCTTCGTCGATCACTACGCGATGACGCGGCAGTGGGAGGAGCGCGAGTTCCGCAAGGCCATCACCGACTGGGAGCTCGCTCGCTACTTCGAGATCATTTGAGACGGATCCTCCCTTCCAAAAACGAGTGACATCACGTGAACGATATCGTCTGCATTTCGCCGGTCGACGGCAGCGAGGTTGCCCGGCGGCCCGTCGCAACGGGTGCCGAGGTCGCCGCGGCTCTCGCGCAAGCACGGAAAGCGCAGCAGGAATGGTCGAGCATATCGCTCGCCGAGCGCAAGGCCATGATGCTCGCCTTTCTGCACGAGATGCGGGCGCAGAACGACGAGGTCGTTCCGGAGCTCGCGATGCAGATGGGCCGGCCGGTGCGCTATGGCGGCGAACTGCGCAGCCTGGAGGAGCGCGTCCGCGTGCTGGTCGAGCTCAGCGATGAAGCGCTGGCGCCGATCGTGCCGACCGGGCAGCCCGGCTTCCGCCGCATGATCAAGCGCATTCCTGCCGGCATCGTGCTGGTGATCGCGCCCTGGAACTATCCCTATCTCACCGCGGCCAACACCATCGTGCCGGCGCTGCTGGCCGGCAACGCCGTGATCCTGAAGCATGCCGCGCAGACCCTGCTGGTCGGTGAGCGCTTCCAGGCGGCACTGGACCGGGTCGGCCTGCCCAAGGGGGTGTTCAGGACGCTCACGCTCGACCATGTCATGACCAGTGAGCTGATCTCATCGCGCTCGGTCGACCATGTGAACTTCACCGGTTCGGTCGCCGGCGGCCGGGCCGTCGAGCGAGCGGCGGCCGGGACATTCATCAGCCTCGGGCTAGAGCTCGGCGGCAAGGATCCGGCCTATGTGCGGCCGGATGCCGATTTCGATTTCGCGGTCGAGCAGCTCGTGGACGGCGCCTTCTACAACTCCGGCCAATGCTGCTGCGGCATCGAGCGGATTTACGTGCATGAGCGGATCTATGACTCCTTTGTAGACGCCTTTGCCGGCCTGACCGCGCGCTACCGGCTCGGCAACCCGCTGTCGCGGGACACGACGCTCGGCCCGATGGCGGCGACACGCTTTGCCGATACCGTCCGCGCCCACATCGGCGAGGCCGTCGCAAAAGGCGCGCAGCCTCTGATCGATCCGGCCCGGTTCCCAGCGGACAAGATCGGTACGGCCTATCTGATGCCTCAGGTCCTGGTCGGCGTCGATCACTCCATGCAGGTGATGATGGAGGAGAGCTTCGGCCTGCGGTCGGCCTCATGAAGGTCTCCTCCGATCAGGAGGCGGTTGGCCTAATGAACGACAGCCCCTATGGCCTGACTGCATCGGTCTGGACCGAGGACGCCGCCGCAGCCGAACGTATCGGTGACGGCATCGCAACGGGCACCGTATTCATGAACCGCTGCGATTATGTCGATCCCGCCCTGGCGTGGACCGGCCTCAAGGACACCGGACGTGGTGTCGGCATGTCGCGCCTCGGCTTCGAGGCGTTGACCCGCCCAAGATCGTTCCACCTTCGCATCGAGCATTGAGCATTGAGAGCAGCACATGGACGTTCAGATCACCGGCGCCTGGAATTTTCCGACGCGCGTCGTTACCGGCGCGGGCCGCATTGCCGAGCTTCCCGAGGCGTGCCAGACCAACGGCCTCACCAGGCCATTGCTGGTCACCGATCACGGGCTTGCCAAGACCGATCTCATCGCCAGCATCGTCGACCGTGTGCGCGAGGCGGGCATTCCGCTCGCCGTGTTTTCCGACGTGAAGACCAATCCGACCGAAACCAACCTGACGGCCGGCGTCGAAGCCTTCAAGGCCGGCGGTCATGACGGCGTGATTGCGGTGGGCGGAGGTTCGGCGCTGGACGTCGGCAAATGCGTGGCGTTCATGGTGGCGCAGTCGCGCCCGGTCTGGGATTTCGAGGACGTCGGCGATTGGTGGACGCGCGCCAACACCAAGGGCATCGCGCCGATCATTGCGGTGCCGACGACGGCAGGCACGGGGTCCGAGGTCGGCCGCGCCGGTGTGATCACTCGTGAGGATACCCATGAGAAGAAGATCATCTTCCATCCCATGATGATGCCCAGGATCGCAATCGAGGATCCCGAGCTCGCGGTCGGTCTCTCGCCGTTTCTCACCATGGCAACCGGCATGGATGCGCTGTCGCACTGCTTCGAGGCCTACTGCGTCAAGGCATTTCACCCGCTTGCCGACGGCATCGCACTGGAGGGGATGAAGATCGTCGATAACTATCTGTCGCGCGCGGTCGAGAACGGTCGCGACCTCGAAGCGCGCGCCTACATGTTCGCCGCGGCCTCGATGGGAGCCACCGCGTTCCAGAAGGGGTTGGGCGCGATCCACTCGATATCCCATCCGGTCGGCGCCCGATACGATACCCATCACGGGCTGACCAATGGTGTGGTCTTCCCTTATGTCCTGGTCTGCAACAAGGCTGCGATCGCCGACAAGATTCCGCACATTGCCCGCGCGCTCAACCTGCCGAGCCAAGACTTCGATGCCGTGCTGTCCTGGCTGCTGGCCTTCCGCAAGAAGCTCGGCGTGCCGCATACGCTCGCCGAGCTCGGGGTGAAGGAGACCGACGCCGGAACGATCGCGGCCGATGCCGTCAAGGATCCGACGGCGGGTGCCAATCCGCGGCCGTTGACCGAGCCGGAGTTCAAGCAGCTGACGCTGGCCGCCATTCGAGGCGATCTTGGAAGCTGAACCGTGCTGAGGCTGCTCGTTCTCGAGGGCAACACGCTGGCCGGCCGGCGACGGATCGCCGAGACGGCGGGCGCAATGCCTGCGGAGAGCTATGCGGCGGTCCTGCGGTCGCTTGCACCTCGCGTCGTCGTCGACATCGCGACACCGGCGGATGCGAGCTTCGCGCTGCCGCAACCGCTCGAAGCTTACCACGGCATCGCGATCACGGGGTCGGCCCTCAATATCTACCAGCGAGAGGTCGAAGCGCTGCGGCAGATCGACCTCGTGCGCGAGATCTTCGTTCGCGGAGTGCCAATGTTCGGCTCGTGCTGGGGCTTGCAGCTCGCCACGGTCGCAGCGGGCGGCGAGGTCGGTCTCAACCCGGCGGGGCGCGAGGTCGGATTCGCGCGAAGGATCATGCTGACGGCTGAAGGCCGCGCTCATCCCATGCATGCTGGCCGTGCGGCGGTGTTCGACGCGCCGGCCATCCACAGCGATATTGTCACCCGCCTTCCGCAGTCCGCAACCGTCACCGCCTGGAATACCATGTGCGAGGTTCAGGCGGCGGAGATCCGTTTCGGTCGCGGGCTATTCTGGGGCGTGCAGTATCATCCCGAATATCGCCTGCACGACGTCGTCGCCGTCATCCAGCGCTACGGACAGCTCCTGGTTGACGAGGGTTTCTTTGCCGATCTGGACGCGCTCGCGCGTTATGCCGCCGACCTCTCGGCGCTCGAGGCGGACGAACGGCGTGGCGATCTCGCCTGGAAACTGGCACTTCACCGCGACATTCTGAGCCATGATTGCCGTCAGACCGAGCTGAGGAACTGGATCGCATCGCTGGAGCAAACATGACCGCATTGCATGACCTCATCGCGCGCTTTGCCAGGATCGGTGCGACCGACGACGGTGGCGTGTGTCGGCTGGCTGGAACGGCGCGCGACAAGCAGGCGAGGGACCTCTTCTTGCACGAGATCGCCGATCGCGGCCTTGTTCCGAGGATCGACGCGATCGGCAATCTATTTGGCGTGGCGATGCTGGCGCCGGCGTCCACGGACGTCGTCATGACCGGCTCGCACCTCGATTCCCAGCCGACCGGAGGACGATATGACGGGGTCTTCGGCGTGCTCGCCGGAATCCTCGCGGTCGAGGCCGTCAGGGAGCGTTGCCGTGCCAATCCCGGCGCCGCGCGACGCAACCTCGCCGTCGTGAACTGGACCAATGAGGAGGGTGCCCGCTTCCAGCCCAGCCTGACCGGCAGCTCGGTTTTCGCCGGCGCCCTGAGCCTGAAGGATGCGTATGCGTGCAGCGACGCAGAGGGCGTCACCCTGGGCGAGGCGCTGGCCGCGATCGGCTATTGCGGGACGACGCCCCTCGAACACAATCCGGTGCGCTATGTCGAGTTGCATGTGGAGCAGGGCGATCGCCTGGAGCAGGCGGCTGGCGACATTGCCGCAGTGTCCGGCGCGTGGATGACGCGCAAGATATCGGTGATGTTCGAAGGCGACTACTCGCACACCGGACCGATGCCGATGGCGCTCCGCCGCGACGCACTGCGCGCAGCGGCCCGGGCTATCGAGGCGCTGTACCAGGAGGTCGCGAGGGAGACTGCGGGCGCCCATGCCTCCGCGGGGCGCATCAGCGTTTATCCCAACTCGCCGAATGTCGTGGCGGGCCGTGTTCGGGTCTGGTTCGAGATCCGGCATGAGGCCGAAGCCGTGGTCTCGGCGATCAGCGATCGCTTTCTGAAGCGAATCGCGCGTGAGTCGGGCGAGATCGGCGTTGGTATCTCGATCGCTGCCGACGAGAGGCGAGCGGGGACCGTGCTTGACCCCGGCGGCGTGGCACTGGTTCTTTCTGTCGCCGCGGATCTCGGTTTCAAGGCCATGACGTTCAAGACCATCACCGGCCACGACGCGCTGGCCATCCAGAAATCTGTTCCGTCCTCGCTGATCTTCGTCCCGAGCGAGGGCGGGCTCAGCCACAATCCGCGCGAGTTCACGGCGCCCGCGGCCCTCGACAAGGGCTACGCGGTGCTGACCGAGGTGCTGTGGAGAATGGTTACCGCGAAGGCGTGAGGCATTTCGGGTGGATGATCCTAAATGGGCGATGAAGGGACACCACCCGACAAGTAATTGATTTGCTGGTGGGTCCGGCGGGACTCGAATCTGCAACCCGAGATCGGCTTGGACCCATATAGCGGACCTCGTGCGCATTGAGCCCAGTTACGGAACCAATATCGCAATCGATAAACTTCGATTTGCTCTGCAAGCCTTTCTTTTGAACGAGCCGATAAACGCTTCGGGCACGAAGGATTATTTCGGGATGATGTTGAGCAGGAATTCGGCGATGGTCTGCTCTTTGGCTTTGCCGGCGTAGACTGCAACGGCTGGCCACGGCGATGCCGCAGAAGAAGCCATAGCCGCGGCGGGCGGATAACGGTAGTCATCCCTTAATGATGAGGCGCCCTAGGAACGCATTGCAGGCCCGCTCGGCTTCAGCGAACGAACTGAAGGGAGACCCGGATACGTGAGCCGCTGGCATATTCAGAAAGTCAGGGCGATATGATGCAACAAAGCCCGGCTCTCCATGCAATCCAGGTCCACTCCGGCTCTCGTTGCTGATGACGAATGAATAGTCGTCGCTGCTTGCGATCCATATCTCCAGTTCAGTATCGACTCGGCGGAAGTGCAGGGCCATTTCACCCTCACAAACTTTGGTCCTCCGTGATCATCCACATGGGACGCTTAGCCTGCTTTTGTGCGGTTGGCCGCTTCTGCCTCCCGCGCCAGCCGTTCGGCCTTTAGGCGCTCTCGATTATCATGGACCGCTTTTTGCGCTTTGGCGTAATCCGTCATAGCATCCTTCGGCCTGACAGTTTTGAATGCCTTGTTTGCTTCGCGTTCCGCAGCCGTCGGCGCCCGTCGGTCTCGCTCTTTAATCATTGTTGACCTCCCATTTGGGCTGACTAATTCAACGCGCGAAGCAAGCTTTCGATCCTATTATGGGGCAATGATCTTGAGGCTGTGATCATTTTAGATTTCTGTCGCGGCGCACCTTGTGAAACTCCTCCGGCCCTTTGATGAGCTTGCGCTTGCGGCCGGCCTGATCGTCTTGGCTGGCTGTACTGTCGGTCACCTTGTGGATTGCGTCGCCTGCCAATTCGCGGGCGCGCTCCCTGGGGCTGTGCCGTTCAGCGCGCAGCGCCGTGGGCGATACAGTTAGCTCGAACTCGATGAGCCGGCGGACGTCCTCAGAGCGGCCGGGAGTATCGTCCTGCTTAGCCGCCCAGGCATCGACGACAGCCCGTAGGTCGGCTGACAGGCGAATTACGACTGTCCGGCTTGTGCATCGTCGCGGGATGTCGAGACAGGTGATGGCGCGACAATCGCGGCGCGCCCAGCATGGCATGAAATCACCCGGAGTTTGGCAGGATATCACCTTGCCGGATGCGGTCCGGATTCTAATGCTCCGAGCCTGGAGAGGAGACACCCCGAGCCTTGATTCTCTGCGGCGCAACGCACGCGGATGGGCACGGCGATCAGCAAAATGTCTACGAGGGAGGAATCGGATGCCGCAACTGTCGCCGGACCGCACGCGAGAAATCCTTGCGACGCCGCGTTCAGGGAACTGGTCTCGGGACGCGCGCGGCTGCGATGGGGTCTGTCCATCCTGACACTGGTCATGTTCTTCGGCTTCATTGCGCTGATCTCGACCGCGAAAGCCGCGCTCGGCGCGAGTTTCGCCGGCAGCGCGATGCCGCTCGGCTTCGCGCTCGCCCTTCTCATGGTTGCGGCGATCATCGCTTTCACCGCCTTCTATGTTCAGCGCTCGAACACGCGCTTCGACGAACTCGCGCGCAGAGTCAATCGGGAGCTCGTCCGATGATCGCCAGATGGCTGCTGATCGCACTTTGCGTGGTGTTTCCATTTGCGGCGATGGCCCAGGGCGCGCCCGCCGCGGCGGCGCGTGGGCCCGACTGGATCGCGATCGGAATGTTCCTGATTATCGTCGCCGTCACGCTCGTCATCACCTGGTGCTCGGCCGGCAGCACCGGATCGAAGGCGGGCTTCTACACCGCCGGACACGCAATCACGCCGGTGCAGAACGGTCTGGCGACCGCTGGCGATTTCCTGTCGGCGGCCGCATTTCTCGGCATATCCGCGCTGGTCTACGCCAACGGCTTCGACGGCTTCATTTACGCGCTCGGCTTTCTCACGGGATGGCCGATAGTGCTGTTCCTGATGTCGGAGCGCATGCGCAATCTGGGCAGCTACACCTTCGCGGATGCCGCCGCGTTTCGCCTGCAGCGGACGCCGGTCCGGCTCGTCGCCGCGACCGGAAGTCTCGTCGTTGTGCTGTTCTACCTGATCGCGCAGCTGATCGGCGCGGGCAAGGTGATCCAGCTGCTTTTCGGCATCAACTACATCTTCGCCGTGCTCGGCGTCGGCGTGCTGATGATCCTTTATGTGATCGTGGGCGGCATGCAGGCGACCACTTGGGTTCAGATCACCAAGGCGGTGCTGCTGCTGTGCGGCGGAACGCTGCTCGCGCTGGCTGCCCTGTGGCATTTCGAGTTCAGCCTCGGACGGCTGCTGGAGGCCGCAAGCCACGTCCATCCCAAGGGAGCCGCTATTCTGGTCCCCGGCGGACTGTTCGCCGAACCGGTGTCCGCCATCTCGCTCGGCCTTGCGCTAGTGTTCGGCACCGCCGGCCTGCCGCATATCCTTATGCGGTTCTTCACGGTGAAGGACGCCGCCGCGGCCCGCAAATCGGTGTTCTATGCGACGGCCTGCGTCGCGTATTTCTGCTGGATCATTCCGGTGCTGGGCTTTGCCGCCGCAGCGATCCTTATGACGGATCCGAGCTATTTCAATGTCGCGGCATCCGGGCAGTTCAACAAGATCGCCGATCTGGTTGGCGGGCCGAACATGGCGTCGATCCATCTCGCCCACGCGATGGGCGGTCCGCTGCTGCTCGGATTCATCTCCGCGGTGGCATTCGCGACCATCCTTGCCGTCGTCGCCGGCCTGACGCTCGCCGGCGCCTCCGCCGTCAGTCATGACATTTACGGCCAGGTGCTGGCCGGCGGCAAGGCATCCGAAGCGCGCGAACTGCTGGTCTCGAAGGTCTCGGCTGTGGCCATCGGCGTCGTTGCGGTTCTGCTGGCCTACGCCTTCGAGAACCAGAACGTGGCGTTCATGGTCGGACTTGCGTTGTCGGTGGCCGCGAGCTGCAATTTTCCGGTGCTGGCGATGGCGATGTTCTGGCGTGGTACCACGACGCGCGGCGCCGTCGCCGGCGGTCTCGCGGGCCTCGTCGCGTCGGTCGTGCTGGTCGTGCTGAGCAAGACGGTCTGGGTCGCCGTCCTCGGCTTTCCGACGGCGCTGTTCCCCTACGACAATCCGGCTCTGGTCTCGATGCCGCTCGCCTTCCTGTTCGTCTGGCTGTTATCGGTAACGGATCGCAGCGAGCGCGCTGCGCGCGAACGCGAGGCGTTTGCGGCGCAGTTCATCCAATCCGAGATCGGAGCGGCTTTGGCCAGCGAGCGGCCGGCTCTCGCAGCCGCAGCCTCGTGACAATGGACGGCACGGATCGAGGAACCTGGAAGGCAGCATGACCAACGCAGTTCAACTCGACGAGACCCACGACCCGGCACGGCGGAGTTTTGTCGAGACGGCAAACGGCAGCGCGACCGACTTCCCGATCCAGAATCTGCCGCTTGGCATCTTCAGCACCGCGGCCGATACGCAGCCGCGGATCGGCACCGCGATCGGAGATTTCGTCTTCGACCTGAAGCAAGCGCTCGGTTCCGATGAGCACCTCGCGGCGCCGATCCGCCAGGCGCTCCAGCAAGGCACGCTCAATGCGCTGTTCGCGCTCGGACCTATGGCGATGCGGGAGCTGCGCCGCCGCGCCGCCGATCTGCTGGGGCAGGGCAGCGCGGCCGATGACACCAGGCGCCGTGCGTCCGAACTGCTGACGCCGATCGCGGATGCAACGTTGCACCTGCCCACACGCATCTCGAACTACACGGACTTCTACGCCGGCATCTATCATGCGCGGGCGGCGGGCGCGCTGCTGACGCCGGAAAATCCGCTTCCCGCGAACTACAAATGGGTGCCCATCGCCTATCACGGCCGTGCCTCGTCGGTGCAAGTGGGGCGCGGGATGGTGCGACGGCCACTCGGGCAACGCCCGCCCACGGTGGCGGGCGCAGCGCCGGGCTTTGGCCCGTGCGAACGGCTGGATTTCGAGCTCGAGATGGGCTTCTACCTCGCTGCCGGCAACCGGCTCGGCAATCCCGTCCCGATCGCCGAAGCATCGCAGCAGATCGTCGGCTATTCGCTGCTGAACGACTGGTCGGCGCGCGACATCCAGCGCTGGGAGATGTTTCCGCTTGGACCGTTCCTCAGCAAGAGTTTTGCTACCTCGGTGTCACCGTGGGTCGTCACGTCGGATGCGCTGGCGCCGTTCCGCGTCGCGGCGCTGGCGCGGCCGGACGGCGATCCGCGTCCGCTCGACTATCTGTTCGACGCGGCCGATCAATCGCACGGCGGACTCGATGTCCACCTCGAGGTCCTGCTCTTGACCGCGCAGATGCGCGCCGCGAACCAGCCCGCCGCGGCGATTCTCACATCCAATGCCAAATACCTGTACTGGACCCCGGCGCAGATGATCGCGCATCACAGCATCAATGGCTGCAATCTGCTGCCGGGCGACCTGATCGGCACTGGCACCATTTCGGGGCCTAGCCCGGCGCAGCTTTCGAGCATGCTCGAGTTCACCGCCGCCGGATCACGGCCGGCCGTGCTTCCGAGCGGCGAGAGCCGCAGTTTCCTCGAGGACGGCGACGAGGTCACCTTCCGCGGCCGCTGCAGCCTGGAAGGTTTTGCGGGCATCGGCTTCGGCTCATGCGTCGGCAGGATCGGGCCCGCCGATGCCGTGATTGCCGAAAACAACCATGCCTGATGGCGGGAGGGTGATATGGAGTGTCAGTCGCTGCTAACCTACGCACAGCTCCAGAACGCGGCGCTCGATCCAGACGACTTCCGCTTCGGACAGCTCCTGACATTGGCGGTCGGGTTATCGCTGCTGCTGGTCACGCGTCTGGCGACGCTGCTGGCCGCTGCGCTGTAGGGTGACGGAAGGCCGACGGCGAGCGGTTGGTCCACTTCTTGAACGCCTTGCGGAAGCTGGTAGCGTCGGCAAAGCCGACACGCTCGGCGACCTGATCGATTGCCAGATGGGTGTTCTCGAGCAACTCCGTCGCAATCGACTGCCGCATCCCGTCGACGATCGACTGGAACGACTGCCCGTCCTCCGCCAGCCTGCGGTGGAACGTTCGCAGCGACAGCCCGAGCTTGGATGCGATCTCCGGCGCGCCCGCAAATCGGCTGGGGCTGTTGAGGCAGGCGGCTCTGATCCGCCTTACTAGCTCGGATTCGCCGGGATGCTCGGTCAAGACGACGTCACAGAGCTGCTGGCAGACTTTCGCGGTGATCGGGTTTGCATTGGGGCAGGCCAGATCGAGCACCTTGGCATCGAAATGCCATTCCATGCGATCGGCGCCGAAGTCGATCGGGCAGTTGAACATCCGCTCGTAGTTGCGCCAGTGCACGGGTGCGGCAAACGGAAAGATCATCCTCTTGCTCGGGAACGGCGACTCGAGGATGCGGCTGAACACCGCGGTCATCGAGCTGCGCCAGAATTCCGCGGCGAACGGCAGCAGCTCGCCGAGCGGGTCGAGCCCATGGCTGCGAAGGATCGCGGTCGTCCCGTGCTCGATCCGGAAGCTGATCTGCCTTACCGCCGGCCCGGCCATGGTGATGTGATCGAGCGAGAACATCAGCGCTTCGCCGAATGTCCGGCTCGACACCAGCGCATAGCCGTAAATGCCATAATCGCTGATGCGCTGCCGAGCGCCTGCGAGCAACCCTATATCGGAGCGCTTCGCCAGCCGCATCGCGTTGCGGTAGATCGCCAGCCGCTGGCGGTGTGAAATCCGGGCATGGGGATCCTCGAGCTGGGAAGCGTCGAGGCCGGTCCGTGCAAACAGCTCGCGCACCGACACGCCCTCCGCCGCCAGCTCGGCGGCCAGCGCGCCGAGTCCGAGCAGGCTCTGCGTCGGCGCATCGGGGTCGCTCGAGATCGGCATCACGATCTTGATCGGCTTCATGGCACTTCCTCCACGTCCGGCTGGCACAGATTGACAAGCCGACGAACGGCTCTTCCGGCCGTTTGGCAATCTTCGACATCATAATTGGCAGAGCTTGACGTTGTCACGTTTGTTATGACGGACGACATTCAAATCATCAGAGCAGCGGGATCTGCGCCGGGCAGGCCCGCAGCGAGGAGACGTCTGACCGCCGTGACGCTGCGTCGAAAGCGCTGCCGGCCGGCTTCTGTATCGAGCGGAGGGAACCTGATGACGACAGTACTTCACGAGATGGACGGCAAGGTTGGCGTGGTGACGCTGGCGAAGCCGCCGCACAATTTGCTCGACGACCAGCTCATCAACGATGTGGTCGGCGCCTACCACGCGGTGGTTGCGGCCGGCTGCCGCGCTATCCTGCTGCGTAGCTCGATGCGGCACTTCTGCGCCGGCGCGGAGATGGCGTCCTGGGGAATCGGCACCAAGCTGCACACCGATCAGGCGGGCCTCGAAAAAATCTGGCGTAGTCTCGAGGATGTACCGGTTCCCACGGTTGCCGCCGTCAATGGCGGCGTGCTTGGCGGCGGGCTTGAGCTCGCGCTGACCTGCGACATGATTATCGCAGCGAACACCGCGTTCCTCGGCCAGGTCGAGGTTGCGGTCGGGTTGCTGCCGCTGCTCGGCGGCACGCAGCGCATCGCGCAACGCGCCGGCATCGCGCGGGCCAAGGAGATCGCGATGCTCGGCCGCCGTCACACGCCCGAGGCGTTCGAACGCTGGGGCATCATCAACCTCGTCGTCCCGGAAGCCGAATTGGGCGCTTCATCGATGACCATGGCCCGACAGCTCGCCGCCGGCCCGACCAAGGTCATCGCGGGCATCAAGATGCAGGCGAACCTGCAGGCGCGCGGCGGCGTCGCCGCTGCCGACGCGCGACAGGTCGAGATCAACGACATGATCTGGAAGGCCAGGGACCGCCAGCGCGGCGCCGACGCCTTCTTCGCGTCGGGCCCGGCAACAGCTGTCTTCGAGGGAGACTGACGATGTCGGCTGCGCCTCTTCAGGGATTGCGGGTGGTCGATTTCACTCGCGTGCTGGCCGGTCCGCATTGCACCAAGGCGCTGCGCGACCTCGGCGCCGAGGTCACCAAGATCGAGCCGCCGTCCGGCGACATTGGCCGCGCCGGACTGCCTTACGTCGGTGGTATGGGTCTCTATTTCGTGCAGCAGAACGCTGGCAAGCGGAATCTCAGCATCGATCTGAACTATGTTGAGGGACGCGAGATAGTCACCCGCCTGTGTAGGGGGGCCGACGTCATCGTCGAGAATTTCCGTCCCGGCACCTTGGCGCGGTTCGGCTTCAGCTACGACGACGTCCGTGCCTTCAACCCCGGCATCATCTATGTCTCGCTGAGCGGCTACGGGCAGTCGACCTCCTGGCGCAACCGGCCGGCCTTTGCGCCTACGGTGCAGGCCGAGACCGGCCTGACCTCGATCGTGCAGGACCATTTCGGTGCGGCATTGTCGGAGCCACGCGGCGATTCATGCAGCCATGCCGATGTCTATACCGGGCTGCAGGGCGTGATCGCCGTGCTCGCCGCGCTCCAGCATCGCAACCGCACCGGCGAGGGACAGCACGTCGACGTGTCGATGGCTGCGACGATGCTGTCGGTCAACGAGCGCGCCGGCGCGATGATGTCGGGGATCGACACCGACGGCGAGCCTATCGCGCTGTCGGCTAATGAGTCGCACATCTTCGAGATGTCCGACGGCACCCGCCTGACGATCGCCGCCAGCCCGATCTATTCACCGATGTTCACGCGATACTGCGCGATGATGCGGCGAAGCGATTTGCTGGCCGATGCCCGCTACGCCACCGCTAGCCTGCGCCGGCAGAACCTCGCGCCGTTGCTCGCCGAAATCCGCGCCTGGATTACGACGTTCGAGAATCTCGAGCAGTTGCAGGCGCAAGTCAGTGAAGCCGGGCTCGCGGTTGGGCGCGTGCGCACCGTCAACGAGTTCGTGGAGACCGATTGGGCCAAGGAGTGGAATGCCGTGGTCGAGGTCGATGACCGGGCCGGCGGATTGGTCCGAATGCCGGGCAATCCCTGGATCTTCAGCCGCTCGGAACTGCCGTCGCCCGGCATGCCGGCCTATCAGGGCGAGCACAATGAAGACGTCCTTGGCCAGCTCGACTTTGCGCCCGAGAGGATCAAGGATCTGCAGCACCGCAACATCCTGCTCAGCCGGCGATAGGCGGAGCTTGTCCGGGCATGGCAAAAAGATCGCTTCAATTGGATGGAGGAGGAATCCGACGACATCGAGCGATCCGCTCCGACCTTCTCGGCACTTTCCGCGACGGACATTTCGCGACGCGAGCCTCCCGAGGCCGGCACCTAACTGGTTCCAACCCTCTCGCAGTGGAATTGCGGGCGAAAGGAGGCCTTTGACGGGGTATCAGGAGGCGACCCCGCGAGTTTGCCTGCCCGTAGGTAGAAAAGAAGGCTTCGAGAATAGTGGGCTTAGCGATGCAGCGGACCAGTGCCTCGAATTCCCGACGCCTTATCGTTAGTTGGTCCGGGCTCGCTCGAAATTTGCCTTGCCCCATTCCGACAAGAGGAAATCAAACTGGAGGTTCAATGCACGCTCTACGAGCGATTTGTCGGAATGGCCGTTGATTTTGCTAACAAATCATACGCCTCTTAATCAGCGGGTCCCAGGTTCGAGCCCTGGTGCGGCCACCAAGCTTTCATAGCTTAAGTCCGCCCTCGTAACGGTCATCCCGGCCAGCGGTCGCGTCTGTTCCGGCAACCGCTATCGCCTGCTTCCTCACGCCGCTTCGCCCTCAATTGCTTGCGCCTGCGTTTCGCACCGGCCGGCAAATCGTCGGGGCATGTCCGCCATCGCGCGCGGAATTTCGATCGCCGTTCGGCAGCGGTCTGAATCTGACGAAGTTTATCACGACAGGTCCGCGATCACTGCGCTGACAGGCGTTGGGGTGAAGGTGCGGGCTGAGCGCGGGGCGCCCTGCGGCGAGGGCGGTTGACAGGGGAGAGCGCCCACTTTAATCACCTGACTAATTAATCAATTAATTAAAGCCCAAAACCCTAGGGAAAGAATCCGCCTGATGCTGGCCGGCCAGAGACATCCGAAGCTGCTTGCCCCGCGCGGCCGCGGCCTCACTTGGCTGGAAAACAAGGTGCTCGTGCATTCCGTGCGCAGCGGCCTCGAACAGGCTGAGAATGACCTTGCCGAGCCCGCCGCACGCTTTGCCGAGCGCAACGTCAGTGTGATCACCGCGGGCAGACCGAACGCCGGAGCGACCGGCCATCGCGTCAGACCGTCGATCCCGGAAAAACCCGTGCAGCACCGCTGCAGCCGCCCACGCGGAGCGCGCCGCGGACCCCTGCCGCCAAATCCCGCACATCAGTTCGGGCGCGCGAGCGATGCGCGCCCCGGCAGTGATGTCGCGGATCGGCGTCTGCCGCCCGAAGCAGAGTGGGCTTCGTTCACCCGTATGAAAAATGAGGAGTGAGGCGTAAACGATGGGACGTCGATCTGAGGTACTGATGGCGCAAGAGACCGCCGGCACGGACAACCGGCGCGTGATCCAGGTGGTGTCGCGCGCATTCGACATCGTGCGTTGCTTCGAAGGTCGAAGCATACGTTTGGGAAATCGCGAAATCGCCGACCGCTGTGGTCTTCCCCGATCGACGGTGTCGCGTCTTACCTTGACGCTTACCCAGATCGGCCAGCTAATCTATCTGCCGCAAGAGCAGAAATATGCTCTCGGTCCCCACGCCGCCGCGCCCGGCGCGCCGTTGTTTGCGCATGGTTGCGACAAGCCTGCCTGCGCCGACGAGCAGCAACTCCGCCAAGTGCCGCGCTTCGGGTACTTCGAAGATCAGCGCAACTCGATTGCCGAGCCGCTTGCAGTGACGCCACACCGTTGACGCCTCGCGGAGACGGTTGGGACTATCGGTACGAGCGCAAGCTAACGAAACATCCGAAGCAAAGGGAAACGCATGTCTGAAGCATACATCATTGACGCTGTTCGCACGCCGCGGGGCATCGGCAAGCCGGGCAAGGGGGCGCTGTCGCACCTGCATCCGCAGCATCTGGCCGCGACGGTGCTCGGCGCGCTCAAGGAGCGCAACAAGCTCGACACGTCGACCGTCGATGACATCATCTGGTCGACTTCGACTCAGGAAGGCAAGCAGGGCGGCGATCTCGGACGCATGTCGGCGCTCGCGGCGGGCTACGATATCAACGCCAGCGGTACGACGCTGGATCGTTTCTGCGGCGGCGGCATCACCTCGGTGAACCTCGCGGCAGCGTCCGTGATGTCGGGGATGGAAGATTGCGTCATCGCCGGCGGCACCGAGATGATGAGCTACCAACAGACCCTGGCAGCCGAGCGCTCCAAGGCCGGGCAGCCGGCGCGGATGATGGGTTCGGGCAATCCGGCGCTCGACGAGATTCACCCGCAGTCGCACCAGGGCGTGTGCGGCGACGCCATCGCCACGCGGGAGGGAATCAGCCGTGAGGCCTGCGATGCACTGGCGCTGACGAGCCAGCAGCGCGCCAAGCGGGCCATCGATGAAGGCCGCTTCGCCAAGTCGGTGATCCCCGTCCTCAACGACGACGGCAGCGTTGCCCTCAATCGCGAAGAATTCCCGCGCCCGGAAACCACTGCCGAAGGACTGGCTTCGCTGAAGCCGAGCTTCGAGCAGCTTGCCGATTTCGACCTCGGTAACGGCACGACGTTCAAGAAGCAGATCCAGCGCCGTTACCCGAACCTCGACTGGAAGGGCGTGCATCATGCCGGCAACAGCTCGGGCGTGGTGGACGGCGCCGCCGCGGTGCTGATCACGTCGAAGGAATATGCCGAGAAGCACGGCCTCAAGCCGCGCGGCCGCATCGTGGCCTATGCCAACCAGGGTGACGACCCGACCCTGATGCTCAACGCGCCGGTTCCGGCGGCCAAGAAGGTTCTGGCCAAGGCCGGCCTGACCAAGAACGACATCGACGTCTGGGAGATCAACGAGGCTTTCGCGGTCGTTGCCGAGAAGTTCATCCGCGACCTCGAGCTGGACCGCGAGAAGGTCAACATCAACGGCGGCTCGATCGCACTCGGCCACCCGATCGGCGCGACCGGATCGATCCTGATCGGCACGGCGCTCGACGAGCTCGAGCGCAGCGGCGGACGCTATGGCCTGGTCACCATGTGTGCCGCCGGCGGCATGGCACCGGCCATCATCATCGAACGCATGTGATCGCGAAGGGATATTGCCATGAAACTTGACTCATCGGTCGCCGCCGTCGTCACCGGCGGCGCTTCCGGCCTTGGTGCTGCCACCTCGCGCGCGCTGGCTGCGCAAGGCGTGAAAGTCGCGATCTTCGACTTCAACGAAGAGAAGGGTGAAGCCATCGCCAAGGAAATCGGCGGTGTGTTCTGCAAGGTCGATGTCACCTCGGACGAGCAGGTCGATGCGGGCTTTGCCAAGGCCCGCGCGGCGCATGGCCAGGAGCGCATCCTGGTAAACTGCGCCGGCACCGGCAACGCGGTGAAGACCGCCGGCCGCGACAAGAAGACCGGCGAGCCCACCCACTTCCCGATCGACGCCTTCAACCGCATCATCCAGATCAACCTTGTCGGCACCTTCCGCTGCATCGCCAAGTCGGCGCAGGGCATGCTGTCGCTGGCTCCGCTGGAGCACGGCGAGCGTGGTGCGGTCGTCAATACAGCCTCCGTCGCGGCCGAGGATGGCCAGATGGGGCAGGCGGCTTATTCTGCCTCGAAGGCCGGCGTGGTCGGCATGACCCTGCCGATCGCGCGCGACCTGATGGCCGAAGGCATCCGCGTCAACACCATCCTGCCGGGCATCTTCAACACCCCGCTGCTGCAGGGCGCCCCGGAAAACGTCAAGGCCGCGCTCAGCGCGTCGGTGCCGTTCCCCAAGCGTCTCGGCATGCCGGAGGAATATGCGCATCTGGCGCTGACCATGATCACCAATGGCTACTTCAACGGTGAAGACGTCCGTCTCGACGGCGCCATCCGCATGGCTCCGCGTTAAGCGATCAGGAGACCAAAGCGATGTCCGAAGAAACCCCGGTCCTCACTGAAGTCCGCGGACCGATACTGATCATCACCCTGAACCGGCCGGAAGCCAAGAACGCGGCCAACCTCGCCCTCTCCAAGGGCGTGGCCGCGGCGATCGACCGGCTCGACGCCGACGATTCCCTGAGCGTCGGCATCATCACCGGCGCCGGCGGCACATTCTGCTCGGGCATGGACCTCAAGGGGTTCCTGAAAGGCGAGCGGCCGTCGATCCCCGGCCGCGGCTTCGCCGGCCTGACCGAGGCCCCGCCGAAGAAGCCGCTGATCGCGGCTGTCGACGGCTACGCGCTCGCCGGCGGGATGGAGATCGCGCTGTCGTGCGACATGATCGTCGCCAACCGCAACGCGAAGTTCGGGATCCCCGAGGTGAAGCGCGGACTTGCGGCAGCGGCCGGCGGGCTGATCCGCATGCCGCGCCAGATGCCGTTCCGTGTGGCGATGGAGTTCGCATTGACGGGCGAGTTCTTCGGCGCCGAGCGCGCCCATCAACTCGGCATCATCAATCGCGTGACCGACGGCCCGGCGCTCGACGCCGCGCTTGAGCTCGCGGCAGCGATCGGCGCCAACGGCCCGCTCGCCGTCAAGGCATCCAAGCAGGTGATCGTCGAATCCCGGCTCTGGCCGGAAGATGAGATGTGGAAGAGGCAGCAGGAGATCGTCGGTCCTGTCTTCGTATCCGAGGATGCCCGCGAGGGCGCGGCTGCCTTTGCCGAAAAGCGCGCGCCGAACTGGAAGGGCAAGTAGGGCATCGCCTGTTTCGATGACGGAGCGTCGGTTTTGATCGAAGCAGAACCGGCGCTCTAAACTTTTTACGATGCCTCGCCGCACGCCGGCGGGGTTCCATGAGAGCGCTATTGGGTGATTGATGCGCAGCTTTACCGAAGACCAGGTTATTTTCCGCGACTCCTACCGCAAGTTCCTCGCCAGCGAGATCACGCCTCACATGGAGGAGTGGCGGGAAGCCGGCATCGTCGACCGCGGCGCGTTTAAGAAGGCCGGTGACCTCGGCTTCCTGATGATCTGGCCCGAGGAAAAATACGGCGGAATGGGCGACGAGGACTTCCGTTACGAGCAGATCATCATCGAGGAGACCGCGCGCTCGGGCTGCAAGGGCTGGTTCAACACGCTGCACAGCCGACTGGTCGGTTCTTACTTCAAACGCTTCGGCACCGAGGAGCAGCGCGACCGGTTCCTGCCGAAATGCGTCAGCGGCGAGACCATCCTGGCCATCGCGATGACCGAACCCGGCGCGGGCTCGGACCTCGCCGGCATGCGGACCACGGCGGAAGACAAGGGCGATCATTTCCTGCTCAATGGCTCGAAGACCTATATTTCCAACGGAATCAATTCCGACGTGGTGCTCGTGGCGGCCAAGCTCGCGGGCGCCGAGAAGAAGCATGCCATGGTGCTCCTGATCGTCGAGCGCGGCATGGAAGGTTTTGAGCGCGGCCGCAATCTCAAGAAGATGGGCATGCCGGCGCAGGACACTGCCGAACTGTTCTTCAACAATGTGAAGGTGCCCAAGGCCAACGTGCTCGGAGAACCCGGCAGGGGCTTCTACTATCTGATGGAAGGCCTTGCCGAGGAGCGGCTGATCTCCGCGGTCGGATCGATCGCCAACGGCCGCAAGGCGTTCGACATCACGCGCGCTTACGTGATGGACCGCAAATTGTTCGGCCGGCCGCTCGCCGAACAGCAGAATACCCAGTTCCGCATGGCGGAGATGGATGCCGAAATCGATCTCGTGCAGGTCTATGTCGATCACTGCGTGGCCGAGCACAATGCCGGACGCCTGACCAGCAACATGGGCGCCAAGGCCAAGATGATGTCGTCGGAGGTCGAGTGGAAGATGCTCGATCTTGGCGTCCAGTTGCACGGCGGCGCGGGATACATGGACGAATATCCGATCAGCCGCATGTTCACCGATGCACGCGTCAATCGAATCCTCGCTGGAAGCTCCGAAGTGATGCGGCTGATCATCGGCCGCGATGTCTTCTCGGAGCACTACAAGAGCATTCTGGACTAGCCGGTCACCATCACCGCCTAGCTGCCTCCGCTCCGCGTCAGCCGCGGGCCTGCCGCAGTGGTTCGCGCGCATGCTCCTTCGAGCGCAGCAATGCATCGACGAAGATCGGCTCCCAGGAGCGGATGTGAGTGCGCAGCAGGGTGGTCAGCGCCTCGGTCTCGCCGGCGAGCGCGAGCTCGATCAACCGGTAGTGCTCGGGCACTGACGCTTGCTGCCGCTCGTGGCCGGCGCGGGAGCTGATGCCGTAAAGCCGCATCTTGTCGCGCAGGCCCATCACCGTGTCGGTCAGCAGGTCGTTGCCGGCGGCCGCGATGAACTCGCGATGATAGTTGCGGTCGGCTTCCAGATAGAGCTGGACGTCGTCGGTCTCCACGGCCCTGGCGATCTGGTCGGCCCAGCCGCGTACGATTGTTAGATCCTTCGGTGGATTGGCGGCGACCAGCACGGCGGCGTGCAGCTCGAGCACTTCGCGCATGTCGAACAAGTTGCGCAGTTCGGTCAGCGTCGGCTCCACCACCTTGAAGCCGCGGTTGCGCATCGGCTCGACCAGGCCGCCGCGGCTGAGCTCGAGCAGCGCCTCGCGCACCGGCGTTGAGGAGACGCCGAGGCTCGCCGCGAGACTCGGCACCGAATACATCGTGCCCGGAAGGCTCTGCCCGGAAATGATCTCGGCCCGCACCCGCTGCAGCACCTGTTCTCGCAAATTCTGGTCCATCGGTGGTCGTGGCCGCCTCTCGCTGGGAACTCCGATTCGTCGCTGATTATTACTTAGCCTTGACGCCGCCGGTAGCGTATGACGTAAATGTGTAACGCATTACAAAAATGCGTCCAAGGGGCGATCGGATAGTGAGACGGCGGTGAAACAGCGGCTACCCGGCTATTGCACGCTTTGTCGCTCGCGCTGCGGTGCCGTCACCGTAGTCGAGGATGGGCGTCTTGTCGGTGTAGAGGTATTAAATAACCACCCGACCGGCGGCGCCCTATGCGCCAAGGGCCGCGCGGCCCCAGAAATCGTCGCCAGCCCGCGCCGGCTGACCGTCCCGCTCAAGCGGACCCAGCCGCGCGGTGCTGCCGATCCGGGCTGGGTCGAGGTGTCGTGGGACGAGGCGTTGACCGAGATCGCCGAGAAGCTCGGTGCGATCCGCGCCGAGAGCGGCGCCGAAGCGGTGGCGTTCGGCGTTACCACGCCGAGCGGCACGCCGATGGTCGACAGTTTCGAGTGGGTCGAGCGCTTCATCCGCGGCTTCGGCAGCCCCAATCTGATCTATGCGGTCGAGATCTGCGGCTGGCACAAGGACTATGCGCACGCGCTGACCTTCGGCCGCGGCATCGGCTTTCCCGATTACGACAATGCCGATGCGATTATCCTGTGGGGCCACAATCCGGCGCGGACCTGGCTTGCCCAGGCAACGCGGATCGCCGATGCGCGGCGGCGCGGCGCCAAGGTCGTGGTGATCGATCCCAAGCCGAACGGCTCGGGGCAGCAGGCCGATCTGTGGCTGCGCATTCGCCCGGGCGCCGATGGCGCGCTCGCGATGGGGGCGATCCGTCACCTCATCGCGACCGGCGGCTTCGATGCGGATTTCGTCAACGCATGGACCAATGGATCGCTGCTGGTCGATCGTGCGACGGGACGCTTCCTGCGCGCCGACGCATTGTGGCCGGATGGCGCGCCGGAGGCTTTCGTTCGTCTCGATGCGTCGGGCGCGCCCGTGCCTTGCGACACCCGCTACGCGCCGGAGAGCTGTGGCCAGCTGCGTGGCGCGCTGCAGGTCCGCACACGCGACGGCCGGCTGATAGCGGCGGCTACCGCGTTCGAACTGCTCGTCGAGCGAGCTGCGCCATACACGCCGGCGCGCGTCGCGGAGCTGACCTGGCTTCCTGTCGAGGACGTCGACGCGTTCAACACGCTGCTCGCTCGCCGGCCGCGGCTCGCCTACCATTCCTGGACCGGCGTCGGCCAGCACACCAACGCGACCGCGATCGAGCGCACGATTGCAACGTTGTATGCGCTGACCGGCGCTTGCGATCGGCCCGGCGGCAATCGCTGGCCGGTGCCGCCGCCGACCCGTGCCCTCAACGACTACAACATTCTGTCGCCGGAGCAGCAGGCTAAGGCGCTGGGCATTACTGAGCTGCCGCTCGGCCCGCCGGCCAAGGGCTGGATCACGGCGCGCGACTTCAGCCGGGCCGTGCTTGACGGCGAGCCCTACCGGGTGCGCGCGCTGGTCGCCTTCGGCACCAACTTCGTCGTCTCGCAGGGCCATTCCGAGCGCAACCGCGCCGCGCTGAACGCGCTGGAATTCCAGGTTCATATCGACATGTTCATGAACCCGACCGCGGAGAGCGCCGATTTCGTGCTGCCGGCCAGCACGCCGTGGGAGCGCGATGCGCTCAAGATCGGATTTGAGATCACGCAGGAAGCTGTCGAGACCGTGCAGTTTCGCCCGCGCATGGTCGAGCCGGTCGGTGAGGTGAAGGCCGATTACGAGATCGCCGCCGCGCTCGCGCTCAAGCTCGGGATGGGCGACTTGTTCTTCGGCGGCGACATCAAGGCCGGGTGGAACTATCAGCTGGCGCCGCTCGGCATCGGTGTCGAGGATCTGCGCGACCATCCGGAAGGACGCCGTTTCCCGCAAGTCTTCCGCGACGAAAAATACGCCGTGGCGCGCGAGAACCGAACGGTTGCCGGATTCTCAACGCCGACGCGCCGCGTCGAGCTTTATTCCGAGCTGATGCTGGGGCACGGGTATGATCCCTTGCCCGACCACGTCGAGCCGGTCGGCAGCCCGCTCGCGGCAGCGCCGGACGCACGCTTTCCGCTCGCGCTCTCCACCGCCAAGAGCGGCTGGTTCGTTCACTCCTCTTATCGGCACGTCGCCTCGCTGCGGCGCAAGTCGCCCGATCCGGCCGTCGAGATCAATCCGCAGCTCGCCAAGCGGCGTGGCCTTGCCGAAGGCGACTGGGCCGTGGTGGAGACGCATGGCGGTGCCGTGCGCCTGAAGGTACGCATCAATGCGGCGCTCGACGATCGCGTCGTCGTCGCCGAATTCGGCTGGTGGGAAGACTGTCCGCCGCTCGGCCGCGAGCGTTCCGCGACGGCAGGCATCCACACCCGCAACATCAACGCCGTGCTGCATGACGATGCGCGCGATCCGGTCAGCGGCTCCGTCCCGCTGCGCGCGATCGTCTGCGATATCAGGCGCGACGGCGTCGCCAGTCGCGGCCTGTGGAGCGGTCAGCGGCGTTTCACGGTCGGCGCGCGTCGCGCCGAGGCGGATAATGTCATCGCGCTCAACCTGCTGCCGCTTGACGATGGTCCGCTGCCCGACTTCCTGCCGGGCCAGCACGTGATGGTCTCGCTGCCCGGCGCAACGCAGGCACGGGCCTATTCGCTGACCGGATCGGGCGATCGGCCGGATGTGCTCTCGATAGCGGTGAAGGGGCGCTTCTTCAATGAGGCGCCGAGTGGCGATGCGCCGTTCTTCATGCCGGATCGTCTGCACCATCTTGCCGTCGGAGACGAGGTCGTGCTGGAGCCGCCGGGCGGCATCTTCACGCCGCCATTGAAGGGGCAGCGGCCGCTGATCTTCCTCGCCGCCGGCATCGGCATCACGCCGTTCATCAGCCATCTCGAAACGCTGCAACGGATCGCACCACGAGATCGCGTTGGCGAAATCTTGCTGCTCCACGGCTGCCGCAGCAGTCGGGAGCATCCGTTTGCCGAGCGGCTTGCGGAGCTGGAAGCCGGTATTCCGGGGCTGAAGCGTGTGACGTTCTATTCCGCGCAGTTCGCGCAGGACCCGATCGACTCGCATGCGTTGCGCAAGGGGAGGGTTGATCTCGGACAGGTCAAGCCGCTGTTGCCGCGCCGGCCGCTGGTCTACATCTGCGGCTCGCCGGAATTCGTTGCGGCACAGATCGAGGCCGTGACGGCGCTTGGCGTGCCGCGCTTCGACATTTTCGCCGAAAGCTTCGTGTCGCCGCCGTCGGTACCGAGCAATCTTGCGCCGCGCACCGTCCGGCTTGCGGGCAGCAAGCAGAGTTTTTCCTGGGGGCCGGAGCAGGGGACGCTGCTTGATGCGGCGGGTGCGGCGGGCGTCGCGCTGCCGAGCGGCTGCCGTGTCGGGCAATGCGAAAGCTGCGCGGTTCAGGTCGTCGATGGCGAGTTCACCCATCTCGGCGCTGTCGATGGCAGTGAGGGACAGTGCCTTGCCTGCCAGGCCGTGCCGCTGACCGATCTCACGCTCGCGCTTTGATGACGAAACCCGATTGAAGGCAGTAACCGAATTACCGGAAGGGGATCAGATTGATGACGAATGCAACGCACGATCAAACCGTGAGCTTACGAAAACCTGTCGCGGACAACGTCATCGCGCAATTTTCGCAAGCCCTGGTGGCATTCGCGGAGCGCTGGTTTCCGGATGCCTACGTCTTCGTCCTGATCGCGGTGATTGCGGTCGCAATCGGCGCGATCCTGCATGGCGGTTCGCCGCTCGCCGTCAGCCGCGCGTTTGGTGACGGGTTCTGGAACCTGATTCCCTTCACGATGCAGATGGCGCTGGTCGCGATCGGCGGCTATGTCGTGGCGATGTCGCCGCCGGTGGCGGCCGTGCTGGCGCGGCTCGCCAGCGTGCCGAAGACCGGGCGCGGCGCCGTGGTCTTTGTCGGTGTGCTCAGCATCTTCCTGTCGCTGCTGAACTGGGGCCTGAGCCTGATCTTCTCCGGCCTTCTGGTGCGCGAGATCGCACGGCGCACCGACATCAGGCTCGACTACCGGGCGGCCGGCGCCGCCGGCTATCTCGGGCTCGGCTGCGGCTTCACCCTCGGCATCACCTCCTCGGCCGCGCAGCTGCAGGCCAATGCCGGCAGCATTCCGGCGTCGCTCCTGCCGATCACCGGCGTGATCGGTTTCTCCGAAACCATCTTGACTTGGCAGAATATGGTCACCGTCGTGATGGTGACCGTCGTGTCCGCGGCGATCTGCTATTTCACGACGCCGGCGCCCGATCAGGCCAGGACGGCAGAAGACCTCGGCGTAGCGCTCGGCGATGATCGCATCGAGGCCAGGAAGCCGGCGCGTCCGGGCGACTGGCTCGAGTTCAGCCCGCTGCTGACGATCCTGATCGCCGTGCTTGCCGCCGGCTGGTTGTGGCAGACATTCCAGTCGGGCAATCCGTTGATCACGCTGTCGGGCCTCAACACCTATAATTTCGTCTTTCTCATCCTCGGCATCGTGCTGCACTGGCGACCGCGCAGCCTCATCGAGTCGTTCTCGAAGGCGATGCCGAGTGTCTCCGGCGTGCTGTTGCAGTTTCCGTTCTACGCCGGTATTGCGCAGATCCTGACCAAGGTCCCGAACAGCAGCGGCACGACGCTGTCGGACACGATCGCACACTGGTTCGTCGGTGCCTCCAGCAATTCCACCGTGTTTTCGTTCCTGGTCGGAATCTATTCGGCGCTGCTCGGCTTCTTCGTGCCATCGGCCGGCGGAAAGTGGATCATCGAGGCGCCCTACATCATGAAGGCGGCCAACGACATCGGCGCGCATCTCGGCTGGACGGTGATGGTCTACAACATCGCCGAGACGCTGCCGAACTTCATCAACCCATTCTGGATGCTGCCGCTGCTCGGCATCCTCGGCTTGAAGTCGAAGGACCTGATCGGCTACACCTCGGTGCAGTTCTTCATCCATTTCCCGATCGTGATGCTGCTGGCGGCGATCCTGATGGCGACCTTCACCTATCACCCGCCGATCCTGCCCTGAGCGACCATGGCCGGGCACCGGGATGCACGGTGTCCGGCCAATTCAGCGCTCCATGACCGTCACCACCAAAACTGTGCTGTTTTTCCGCTGGCCGTGAATGAGGCGTCGCGCCGGGCTCTTATCTTTGGTCAGCCATTTCATTGACCGCCGCGCGGTTCGGCCGGATATTGATGCGCGATATCCGTGTCGTCCAAGGCCCCCGCAATGAGACATGACCACCGCAGCTTGATGTGCGACATGCGAAGCCGCATGCAGCATCGCTGCGTCTCAGCGGCGACCGGCGTCTGTTGTTGTTGATCGCTTCGACAAATCCAAAGCATCCGACAATCTGACTGGAGCGCCGTCATTCGGCGATCGAACACGCATGTCCCAAACCCAAATGTCCCAAGCCTATGTCATCGAAGTATCGGATCGCACCGCTGGCATCGTCGTCAGCGATAGCCGCGGCTTCTGCTTCTTCTCCTCCGACCGCGCCTTTGACGTCCTCGACGGCGGCTATTTCGGCTCCGCGCGCGCCGCGGAGCGTGCTGTGAGGGCGCACTTGCAGCAGCGCCGCGAGGTTCGGGGCCGTGCGACGCGCGGTTGAGGCCGTGTCTCAGGAGGCCGCGGCGAGCGGCGGCGAGACCACCTGCGGCGCCCCGAGCGCCTGCGTGGTAGTCGTTGCCAGCTGGAAGCGGATGCCGTGCAGCGAGCAGGTCAGCGGGATGTCGCGAAAGTCGTCGTGGAAGGCGCGGATCCGGCGCGCCAGCTCGCCGGCGCTGATGCCGGCGGGAAGCTCGCACATCTCGCGGTACATCCGCCGCGTGCTCTTGATTCCGCACCAGGCGATCTCCAGTTCCGCCAGCGGCATGGGATTGCAGCCGAGATCGCGCGACATCCGCCAGAACAGATGGGCAAGCCGCACATAGGCGATCTGTTCGAGCCCGCGCACGCTGATCTTGTCGGGAATGATGAAGGTCTCGACCCCGACGATCGGGCCGGAATCGACGCGCGCGGCCATCACATGGGCCGTCGCGCCGAAGGTGCGGGCACCGTCATAGAGCGCGAAATGCGCCGGCGCCCAGCCGGGATATTGCGGCGGGCCGGGATGGAAATTGTAGGCGCCATGGCCGAGCGTCGCCAGAATGTGCTCCGGCACGATGACGCTGGTGGTGAAGGCCAGCAGCCGGGCCTCGCGCAAGACCTCCGGCTCGATCGCGGCGAGCTCGTCGGCCGTTACCGCGCAGCGGAATGACAGCGCCGGATTGTGTGCCTTCAACAGCTCGGTAAGCGCGAATTGCTGGTTCGCGACGCCGGTAAGAAGGATGATTGTCTTCACGTGTCGATGTCCTTCCCTTGCTCCGTCTTTCCGGCGTTCATCAGCCGCGCTGCCCGGCCATCACGACGACGCTCCCGGCATCGCGGGATTGGCCCACGGTGCGGAACAGGTCGGCCGGCAACGTCTGCCACGGCGCGATCTCGATGATGCGGTTGTTTGCGCTTTTCGCGGCCGATTTCGCCGCGCGGATATCGTCCTGCCAGGGGCAGAGTGCGAGCTCGAGCCGGCCGAACCCGCCGCAATCGGCCGCGAACGCGCCGGTGACCGCCTCGATGCTGGCAGCCATTTCGCGCGCGTCGCTGGTCGCGATATCGCGCATGATCACGGTGATCGCATCATTTGAAGCCGCCTGCGACCGGATCACGATCATGGCGTCACGGCCGCCGCTGCGGCTGGCGCGCCGCGCGGCCCGCATCGCGACGCCGAATTCGGCATCCGGTCCAAGATCGCTGCTGTCGGTGGGCAGGTCGTGAACGACCGTGGTGTGGCGGGGCGTGCCGGCGTCTTCGGCCGGAGCGTGATATGAGCGCGGCAGCCAGACGGTGTCGAGCGCCATCTGTGACGATGTCAGGCTCCAGGCCTGGTCGAGCAGATAGCCTTCCCAGACCGCGGGATAGGCGCTCGCGATGTGATGCCAGTTGCGCAGCACCGCTTCGGCGGCAGGCGAACGGGCGAGATAGAGGGTGCGCGCCGACATTTCCCACCGGTTCCATTTGTGAAGCGCGATGTCGCATGCGAGGGACGACGGCAGCATTGGCGGCTCGCTGAGGACTGCGTCGGCCTCGATGAACAGCAGCGGCTCGCGATGCTGCTCCCACATCCGCAGCAAGAAGGCGGATTTCTCGGCTGCGCGCATGTGCTCGCCGTCTGCGGTGTCGATCGGTGCGATATCGCAGGGGATCCGAAATTCGGCCAGCTTGTCGCGGAGAGCGCGGGCATGGTCGTCGCCGCAAGCGCGGGGATAGCAGGAGACCACGCGCAGCGATGCCTCGGACCTTGAGCCTTGCTCGGGCGCGATCGGGCGCCAATTGAGGCCGCCCCACCACATCTCATGCGGGCCATCGAAGCTCGGCCCGATTGTTCCGAAGTCGGTCAACTTGGATTTCAGGAAGTCGAAGGCGGGATTCTCGCCGAAGGGGACGACGACCGCGCAGTCGGTGCGAAGCGACCGGTAAAGCATCTCGGCGGCGGGGCCGCTCGGCGGCTCGACGAGGATGATGACGCCATGGTCCCTCGCCGGCGCCGAGCCGGCCTGATGGACGACCGCGGGTCCGAGCCGCTCCGACAACCATGCGAGCCGCCGGCGCTGCGCCGCGCTCATCCGGATGCCGTTCGCCGCCAGCAATTGGTCGAAATTCGTCTGCAAGCCGTCCGCTTGCGCCGTGTCAACAGACATCATGCCCGCACTACCCCTCGTTAACCTTCTACGTGCGGGGCGGCCGGATCAGGCGGACAAATCAGCTGTCGTTGTTCGTTGTCGGCATGCCTCTGGCGCTGCGCCAGGTCAGTGTGGCCGAAGCGGCGCCGTTGCCGTCGCGGTCCGCGACCGCAAGGATGCGGTCATGGTCGAGGGCAGTCAGCGCGACCGTGTAGATGGCGACGTCGTCTTCGAAGCCGTCGACGGGGATGAGCAGCATGCCGTCGTCACTGGTGGCGCGGAAGTGACGGCCGCGCCGTTCGAGGCCGACATCGATGAGCCGTCCCTCGGCGATCGCTGTCACGTTCGAACCCTCGGCGGCTTTCGCGGCGCTCTCGCCATATTGGACCGTGATGCCGTGGAGCATCCCGTCGCGGGTGAGCTTGGCCAGCGGCAGCACGATAGTCGCGATTGCCATCCGGCGCGACAGCGGGATCCGCAGGCGAAGATCGCCGAGCCCGCTGTGATAGACGCTGATCGCCTCCAGCGACGCCTGGCCGTTCCGCTCGAACAGACCGACCTGCAGCGTCCCGCACAGTGCTTCGCCGAACACATTCGCGGGCAGGCGACTGGCGCCGAACAGCGTGTAGAGATAGGCATGGGACGGCGACAGGGCGGCAAAGCTGCCCGCCAGCCACATCGGGGGCGCCGGAGCCGTGCAGGCGGTCATGAGGCCGCGGGCGATGATGCTATCATTGACGAAGTCGGCATCGAGCAATGGCGCCAGCGCCGGGGTGCCGAGATTAACGTCATGCTTGATGCCGCCGAGCAGCGCGAGCTCATCATCGTCCGGCAGCAGCAGGAGGCGGCCGAGCACGGCGGCGGTCCAGCGCGCCGCGACCGCGGGGGCGGCATCGGGCTGCAATCCGTAGCGTGGTGCCAGCTCGCGGGCGCGCGAAACATAGGCCAGCGTTCCGGATTGCACCTCGGTCGCCAGCGCCAGCTGGGCGGCCGGGCGCTGATCACCCTCGCGCAATACCTCATCGTCGCGATAGTCCCGCGCCGATCCTTCGGTCGAACAGCACAGCTGCTCCAGCAAGGCGACGTTGCGGATCAGCACGCGCTTGACGTGCGGCGTGACGACGCGATCAGAGACCAGGCCCTCCGCGGTGTCGTCATCGGAGATGCCGTCGAAGGCATCGTCAAGCGTCAGCAGATAGGCGCCGTGCAGGCGGATGCGGATGCCCTCGCGATCGAAAATTCGCCGCAACGACTTCTGCACGCTTGCGGAATAGCCGAGGTCGACCAGGATCAGATCGGTGCAGCCATCGAAATCCCGGATATGCGCGCGAAGATAGGTCAGCAAACGGGTCCGGACACCGGCAGCGATATCGGTGATCTCGCGCGGGTCCATCAGATCGGGCAGGGCGTCGGCGAGTTCGCGGCCGCTGGCAATGCCGTCGGGATACTGCGCGAAGAACTTCATCACGGCGGGCGGCTGCACCTTGACGATGTCGATAAAGGTCGCCGCGTCGATCTTGACGACCCGGCCCAGCAGCTCACAGAGTGGTTCGAGCGTATCGGCAGACCCGACCAGGCTGACGCGACGATTGATCTCGATATAGGCGCCGGTCTCGCCGTGGTTTGCCTGCCAGACGCGATGCGGCAGCAGGCCGTCGCGGCCGAGGAATCCGACCGCAACGCGCGCGCCCTCGCGAGCAAGCGTGCTGCGCCGCGCAGAAATGAATGCGTCGAACGCCGCCATCACGGGGCCGAGCACGGTCACGCCGAGGTTGAAGGCGGGAGAATGCTCCGCGCTCTTCGCCGTCACCGCGCGCCGCAGCGTGCGGGCGCCGCAGTCGAGCCGCGACGGCTGATCGGGGCACAGCAATTCAAAGATCGATGTCTCGCGTTGAAACTTGGAAGCCAGCGCCGCGCCGGCCTGCGGGTAGTAGCGCGGACGGATGCCGTGACGGCGCGCGCCCTTGATATCGGCGGTGTGGTTGTCGCCGACATGGAACGAGCTTGCCGCGTCGATGCCTTGCTCGGCGAGATAGGCCTCAAACAGCGCCTCGCTCTTGCTGCTGCCGTGATCGCAGGACGCATAAAGGAAATCCCAGCTCAGCCCGGGACTGCAGGAACGCAGCAGCTGCGCGAGTTGGTCGGTGCTCCAGTAGGTGTCGGAAATGAAGCCGACGCGAAAGCCGCCGCGCTTCATGTCCAGATATTGCTTGAGCATTTCGGGATTGACGCGGCACAGCTCGAGTTCGGTCTCGAACTCGATCTGCGCAAGATCCTGCAACGCATCGCGGCTCAGACCGAACAGCCTGAACGGAAAGTATTTGTAGATGTCGGCGATGTGCACTTCAGTTGAGCCGCGCCGCTCTAGCGCTACCTTGCGCGCCCGCGCCTCCGCCTGGATTCGATGCTGAACGAAACTGGCGGACATGTTCGGAAATTTTTCAGCAATGCAGGAACGCTGAAAAACCCTTTCAAATACGCCATCCGCCGTCGTGCAGGCGCGCAACAGAAATGTATCGAAAACATCGAATGAACATGCAGAAACATTCTGCGCTCGACGCGTCGCGTCGACCGTCATGATTGTCATGCGCAAAATTCCCGCCAGTCCTCATGCGTTGAACGCGCGCGTGAGACAAATCAGGCGCGACAGTTCAAAAAAGTTGATGCGGGATTCGAAAACGCGCGCTTCGCGACTGACAGATTCAAAAAATCCGATAACGTCGAAACAGTGATTCGGAAAAAATTGCCTAGTCGCAATCGTCGAATGCAAGATGGCGACCAACGGCGGTGAGTCACTCGCATGCTCGGCGCATGCATGGGTTCGCGTGGCGTTAGTTGGTGTGACAACAGCGTTTTCCGACGCGACGATCTCTTCCGCGGAAATGCGAGGCGATGCTGAACGACTGCTCCAAACTCCGTCGCATTTTTCCCTGCGCCTACGCGCAGCGGCAGCTTTTGCCGGGCGGTCGGCAAAAACATCCAGCTAAGCGTTTGAAAAATAACGAAAAAAGTTCGCCTGGTTTGCTGGACCCCTCCGTTCAACGCTCAGAAGCCGCATGGAATGTGTGCCAGCGGCGTTGGTTGGAGAGCGGCGGATGAGTTACGCGCTTGATATGAGGGCACCGGCCGAAGTGGAGGCCACGCCGGCCGCGGTTGCACCGGCCGAAGCGGCTGCTCCGTGGAGCAACGTCCCCACCGTTGCCGATGCGGGCCCGCTCGACACCGTCGAGATCCACGACGAAGACAATGACTTGCTCGACCGTCTCGCCGCCGGCGACGAGACGGCATTTCGTGCTCTGGTCGAACGCCACGTCGATCGCGCCTACGCGATCGCGCTGCGCATCGTCGGCAACGCCGCCGACGCCGAAGACGTCGTGCAGGACACGATGCTGAAAGTGTGGACCCATCGCGGCCGCTGGCAGCATGGCCGCGCAAAGTTCTCGACCTGGCTCTATCGCGTCGTCAGCAACCGCTGCATCGATCTGCGCCGCAAGCCGCGCACCGAGAATGTCGATGTCGTGCCCGAGGTCGCAGACACCCAGCTCGATGCCTCCGCCGTGATCGAGCGCAACGAGATCGGCAATCTGCTGGAGGTCGCGATGCAGCGCCTGCCCGAGCAGCAGCGCGTCGCAGTGATCCTGTCGTATCACGAGAACATGAGCAACGGCGAGATCGCCGAGGTCATGGACACGACCGTGGCCGCGGTGGAGTCGCTGTTGAAGCGAGGACGGCAGCAGCTGCGCGAGATGCTGAAGCGGCACGAGCGCGACCTGCGCGGCGCTTTTACCGACTGCTAACCATAAATTCCAGCTTCTGAAGATTTTGCGCCTGACCACCGGCGGCCGGCCCGTTTGATCGGCGGACGGGGGCTGGATCCGCGTCACCTCTCTTTTTCACGATGCGGCATGCCATGCCCCATCAGCACAGGAGCTACTCATGCCGGCAATCTCCACCAACACCGCCGCGAACTCCGCGGTCCGTTACCTCAACATCAACTCGCAGCAGGAAACCAGCGCGCTGTCGAAGCTGTCGAGCGGCTCGCGCATCACCTCGGCTTCCGACGACGCGGCCGGTCTTGCGATCTCGACCCGCATCTCCTCCGACATCACGACGCTGCAGCAGGCCGCCACCAACGCGGCGCAGGCGACCTCGATCCTGCAGACCGCCGACGGCGGCGCCTCCAACATCTCGGATATCCTAGCCCGCATGAAGTCGCTGGCTTCCGAGTCCGCCTCGGGCACCGTGGCCGATTCCAGCCGCGCCTACATCAACTCGGAATTCACGCAGCTCAAGGGCGAAATCGACTCGATCGCCAGCGGAACCCGCTACAGCAGCCAGAGCTTGCTCGACGGTTCGAGCGTGTTCTCCTCGGGCGTCTCGGTGCTGGTCGGTTCGACCTCGGCCGACACCATCACGATCACGCTGACGAGCCTCACGGCCTCGTCGCTGTCCGTGACGTCGCTCGATGTGTCCAGCCTGTCGAGCGCCACCAGCGCGATGACGGCTCTCGACACCGCGATCGATAAGGTTTCGTCCGCACGCGCCGAGATCGGTGCTCAGGAATCCCGCTTCAACTTCAGCGCCGACTCGATCTCGACCCAGACCCAGAACCTGCAGTCGGCCAACTCGGCGATCAAAGACGTCGATATCGCTTCCGAGCAGGCGACGCTGTCTTCGGCCGAGGTGAAGACCCAGGCCGCGGTCTCCGCTGAAACCGCGGCGAACCAGATGCCGCAGTACCTGCTGAAGCTGCTCGGCTAATTCGAAAGATCGATCGGGCCGGCATGATGCCGGCCCGGTTCCTATCGCGGCGGAAGTGTCGACATGACGGTTAGCAGCGCCACCTCGAGCACATCAAACACGACGTCGACCAGTTCTGCCAGCACGGTGACAACGACCGGCACGACCAATTCGACCAGCATCGATTGGGATGCCCTGATCGAGGCCGAGGTCAATGCCAAGCTCGCAGCGGCGACCTCGATCACCACGACGATCACCGCGAACCAGGCCAAGATCACGGCCTATCAATCGCTGCAGACCGAGCTGTCGACGCTGGCAACCGGGTTGTCGTCGCTCAGCACCTCGATCATCAATTCGATCGCCACCAACGCGTTCGCCACCCGGGCGGCGACGATCTCGTCCACCGGTGACGTCAGCGCCTCGTCGGCACTGAACATGAGCGTCAACAGCGGCTCGGCGACCGGCGATCACACGCTTCAGATCACCCAGCTCGCGACCGCGCAGAAGGTGATCGGCTCCTCGCAGCCGAGCAGCTCGACGGCGCTAGGCCTCTCCGGCACTTTCTCGCTCGGCCTGTCCGGCGGCACCGGCACGGCGATCTCGATCACCAGCGGCATGTCGATGCAGGATATCGTCGACACCATCAACGCCCAGACCTCGACCACCAATGTCCAGGCCTCCATCGTCCAGGTGTCGAGCGGGTCCTACGAGATGGTGCTGACGGGGACGCAGGACGCCGCTGACATCGCCTATTCGTCGACGTCGGGCGATGACATCCTGAACAAGCTCGGCGTCACCGACACGTCCGGGGCGTTCACCGACGTGCTGCAGAAGTCGCAGTCCGCGGAGTTCACCCTCGACGGCATCGCGCTCACGCGTAACACCAACGACATTTCCGACGTCCTGTCCGGTGTCACGTTCGACCTGCTGCAGCCGACGCCGAGCGGCACCAGCCTCAACATCAGCATCGAGACCGACACCAGCCAGATCACGTCAGCGCTGCAGACCTTCGTCACCAACTACAACGCATTTCGCGACCAGGTGATCGCGCAGTCGGCGCAGAATTCCGACGGCACGGCCGCGTCGAGCGCGGTGCTGTTCGGCGACAGCACGATGCGCGATCTCATGACCCAGCTGCAGCAGGTGCTCAGCGGGACGGTCGGCGGCATGACGATGGCCGATCTCGGCCTGTCCTTCAATGAGAACAACGAGCTCCAGCTCGATACCGGAACGCTGTCGACGGTGCTGACGCAAAATCTCGCCGGCGTCACCCAGCTGCTGTCGGCGCAGACCGCCACTTCGTCCAGCCAGCTCAGTGTGGTCAATACCGGCACATCGCCGCAATCCTTCACGCTCGACCTCACGGTGGACTCCACCGGTACGCTGACCGGAGCCTCGGTCGGCGGCGACAGCTCCGGCTTTTCGGTGGTCGGCAACACCATCATCGGCAATTCAGGAACGATCTACGCCGGTATGGCCTTCACCTATACGGGCTCGACCTCGCAGTCGATCACGGTGACATCGTCGTCCGGTTTGGCGACGCAGCTCTACCAGCTCGCGCACACCAGTTCCGGAACCAGCGGTCAACTCCAGACCATGATCACCAACTTGCAGTCGCGCGACACCGACCTGCAGTCCCAGGTCAGCGACATTCAGAGCAATGCGGCGACGTTCAAGGCTCAGCTGCAGGTTCAATACGCCAATTACCAGGCGGCCATCGAAAGCGCGAACAACACGTTGGGCTACCTGAAAGCACTCCTAGACGCAGCATCGAGTAACTGATGACACAGAATGCCACGGCCTACCAAGCCAACAATGCCTATCGATCCGCAGCGGTGGCGGTTCCGCCGCTGAAGGCGGTGGTGATGCTGTGCGACGGCGCGATCACGCTGTTGCAGAAGGCGCTGGAAGCGCACGAGACGAAGCGCTTCGAGGAAGGGCACATCTATCTGACGCGGGCGACCGCGATCCTGCGCGGGCTGAGCCACAATCTCGACTTCACCCGTGGCGGTGCGATGGCCGATCGTCTCTACCGCACCTATAACGCCCTGATCATGGCGTGCCTGCGCTCCTATGGCCGGCCGCAGGCCAGGGAGAATTTCCGGCGCATCATCGCGAGCCTGGCGGAACTGCGCGACGCCTGGAAGATCGTCGAGGCGACCGCCGGCAAGGCCGCCAAGGCCAGGGCACTCGACATGACGCTCGAATCAGCCGCCGGCCGCTGAGCCCGGAGAGGGCCGCGAATCACCCGGCGAGGGCGCTTAGCCGGCGCAGCAAGGGCCTGGGCGGGCGCTCCCGGTTAGGGAAAATAGCCGTGCGGCAAGCACCATGCTGGACCTGATGCGGCAGCGGCGGAAATTGATTTCCGCCGTCCCGCGAATGCTTTATGACAGCCTTGGCGACGAGGCTGGATCTGCGCGCGCGATGGACGTTGCGACATTCGAAGACCTGATCGACCGGCTGGGGGAGGATCTGTCCCGCTGGCCCGACGATCAACGTCTTGCCGCCGTCCAGCTCCTGGCATCTTCGGCCGAGGCGCGGACGCTCTACGAGGAGGCGAGTGCGGTACGCGGCGGGCTCGCGGCGCCGCCGGTTCGCGCACCCAAGGGTCTTGCCGACCGCATCGTGACCGCGGCGGCGAAGTTGCCCCAGAAGCCCGCTTCGGGGCCGGCCTCGGTTGACGATCAGCCGAACGATGCACAAGCACCGGACCAATCCGCACAGCAAGGCAAGGTGCTGCCGGCGCTGCTGCTGGCCCTCTGCCTGTTGCCCGCATTGACGCCGCCGGCATTGATGCTCGGCGAGCCGGATCTGCCGATCAGCCTCTCGCTCTAAGACCTTCCGCATTGCCATTGCAGCTGTCCGCGTGCCTTCGCGGCGAGATGCTTGCGCACGCCTGCGAGCCGCGAACCCGCCATGGACACGGCAAATTCTGCCGATTCATCAAGTGATTCCGGGTGGATGAATCCGCGCCTGAAATCGGCGCGTCATCCGTTTTATCTGCGAACGACATCACGACCCCAATGTTCCACCGCGTTCCGTCGCGCATCCCGCGGCGAAGAGAGCCTTGTCATGACCGTCTCCTCGGCAACCTCTGCTGCAACCTCCACCACGTCGAGCTCGTCGTCGAGCGCGTCGATAGGGATGAGCTCGACCGATTTCCTCAACCTTCTCGTCAGCGAGCTGCAAAACCAGGATCCGCTGAACGCCACCAGCACGACCGACTTCATCAACCAGCTCACCTCCTACGCCAACTTCACCGAGCAGCAGTCGACCAACGCCAGCATGACATCGCTGGCGAGCTCGTTCTCGAGCCTCGTGACGCTCAACTCGGTCAACTATATCGGCCACACCGTCGAGGCGAAGACGAACACGGCGGAGCTGACCAACGGCTCGGCGACCTTCGGCTACTCGCTCACCTCGGCTGCGTCCAACGTCGCGATCACGATCCAGGACTCCTCGGGCAACACGGTGTGGAGCGGCAAGGGGACCGGAACCGCCGGCTCCAACACCTTTACCTGGAACGGTCAGACCTCCGACGGCACCCAGCTCAAGGACGGCGGCCAGTACACGGTTCAGGTGACTGCGACCGACTCCGCCGGAAACTCGCTGCTCAGCTACACCACGATGACGGGAACGGTGACCGGCATCGATGCCTTCGGCTCGACGCCGTCGCTGCTCGTGAACGGCGTCCCCGTCAGCGCCGCCAACATCATCGGCGTCACGTCCTGATTGCCTCCGGAGTCATATCATGAGTCTCACTGGTGCTCTTTCCTCGGCGATCTCGGCGCTCAATGCGCAGAGCCAGTCGCTGGCAATGATTTCCGACAACATTTCCAACGCCGATACCACGGGCTACAAGACCACGTCGGCGATGTTCCAGGATCTGGTGACCGCGTCGAACAGCGCCACCTCATACACGTCCGGCGGCGTCACGGTGTCCGGCCGCGCCAACATCACCCAGCAGGGCTTGCTGTCCGCGACCACCAACGCCACCGACGTCGCGATCCAGGGCAGCGGCTTCTTCGTCACCACCAACGCGACGTCCGGCGGCACCACTTCCTATACGCGCAACGGCGCGTTCACCACCGACAATCTGGGCTATCTCGTCAACAACGGCAACTACCTCGAGGGCTGGCGCACCGACGCTGACGGCAACATCGTCGGCAATGCCTCTGCCGCGAGCCTCGGACCGATCAACACGCAGGTGGCGTCCACCAGCGGCAGCGCCACCACCAAAACCACGGTCGCGGCGAACCTGCCGGCCGATGCCGCCGTCGGTGCGACCTTCAATAGCTCGATGACGGTCTACGATTCGCTTGGCACGGCGAGCACGATCCAGATCGACTGGAAAAAGACCGCCGACAACAGCTGGCAGGCCAGTTTCGAGACGCCAAAGCTCGCGTCGGACTCCACGACAGACAGTGCCAGCGCGATCACCGATACGGTGGATATCACCTTCAACAGCGACGGCTCGCTCGCCTCGACCAGCCCGAGCCCTCCCGTCATCTCGGTGACGGGTTGGAAGGATGGGGCGGCCGACAGTTCTGCCGCCAACGGCACGGCCATCACGCTCAATCTCGGTACGGCCGGCAAGACCGACGGCCTCACGCAGTATTCATCGGGCGAGACCACGCCAGCCGTCGATCTCACCAGCATCACGTCGGACGGTCTGCCCTATGGCAAGCTGAGCAGCATTTCGATCGGCAAGGGGGGCGTGGTCGACGCCACCTACTCCAACGGGCAGACGATCGCGATCTACAAGATTGCGGTCGCGACCTTCAGCGACCCCAACGGATTGAGCGCGGCTAGCGACGGCATGTACTCCGCGACGGCAGCTTCCGGCAACGCCACGCTGCAGACCTCGGGCACCAACGGCGCCGGCACGATCTACGGCAGCGAGCTGGAGTCGAGCACCACCGATACCAGCGGCCAGTTCTCCAACATGATCTCGGCGCAGCAGGCCTATTCGGCGGCCTCGCAGGTGATCACCACAGTCGACAAGATGTTCGATACGCTGATCTCGGCGGTGTCGCGATGATGACCGAAAAGCAAAATGACCGCTTGCTGGTCAGGCTTCAGCGGCTGAAGGCGAAGGCCGCTGCGGTCCGGCCGAACGATCGCGCGCAGCTTCGTGCGTTGCTCGACGATGTCGGAACGTTGCGGGACCAGCTAATGCGCGAATGCGCGCGGCTCGACCATGAACTCAACCGGGCCGCGGTCCGGGTAACGGCAATCACCGCGTACGGGCGCAGCGCACAATCGGTTCGCGCCCTGCGTCGCGGACACTAGCTTGAACGGGAGCGATGACATGACACCGGAACGCAACATCAAGATCAATCCCGCGGGAAATGACGAGCGCGCAAGGTCGTTGATCGCGCTGATCGACAATCTGATCGCGATCGTGAACGAGGAGAATGTCGAGCTCGCCAAGGGCTTGCCGGCCTCGCGGCTGAAGCAGGTCGACGAGAAGCATCGACTTGCCACCCTGTTCGAGCAGTGTGTGGCGGAAGCGGTCGGCAAGACGGCAAATCTCAACGTCCAGGACCGCGTGCTGCGCGAGCAGCTGATGGACCGGATCCTGAAGCTGCGCATGGCGATGGACGAGAATGTGATGCGGCTACGCGCTGCGATCGATGCCAGCAATCGTAGGATCGAGGCGATCATGCAGGCGATCCGCGAGCAGATCGCCAACGTATCGCCTTATGGCGCCGGCGGTCGTCGCGTCACGCCGGCGATGTCCTATGGCACCAACGTGCGGGCCTGATCGGGCCGGCGCCGGAGGGAGTTGGTCGTGTCGTCGCTCGATATCGCACGAAGCATCGCATTCAGCGGGCTGTCAGCCACGCAGGTGCAGATCAGCGTAGCTTCGGCCAATATCTCCAATGCCGACACCAAGGGCTATACCGCGAAGACCGCCAACCAGAGCAGCAGCGTCACTTCCGGTGTCGGTACCGGCGTCACGATCACGGGGATCAGCAGCGCGGTCGACGAGCTGCTCCTGAAGTCGCTGGTCGGGGCCGATTCTGATCTCGGCGCCGCCGATACCACCAACAGTTTTCTGACCGAGCTCCAGCAGCTCTATGGCAGCACCTCGAGCTCGGACAGCTCCACAACGGGCACCTCGCTGGCCAACACGATCGCGGCATTCGAGTCGGCGTTGTCGTCGCTGGCGAGCACGCCGAGCAGCGCGTCGCTGCAATCGAACGCCGTCAGCGCGCTTGCGGCGATAACGACGCAGCTGCAGCAGACCTCGAACGGCATCCAGACGCTGCGCTCCAATGCCGACCAGGACATCGAGTCGTCGGTCACCGATATCAATTCCGACCTGCAGCAGATCTCCGACCTCAACAAGCAGATCAAGCAGCAGGCGGCAGCCGGGCAGTCGACGGCCGATCTGGAGGACCAGCGCAACAGCGCGCTGCAGGATCTCGCGTCGATGATGAATGTGAGCTATTTCACCACGTCGACCGGCGATCTGCAGGTCTATACCGGATCGGGACAGGCGCTGGTCGATAGCACGGCGCATCCGCTGAGCTATACGGCGCTGCCCAGCGTCACGGCGTCGACGACGTACAGCGCGGGATCGTCAAGCGGTTTCAGCGGCATCACCGTCAATGGCGTCGACATCACCTCGCAGATCTCCTCGGGCAAGGTCAGCGCGCTGATCACGCTGCGCGACCAGACGCTGCCGGCCGCGCAGTCGCAGCTCGACGAGCTGGCCCGGCAGCTGACCGCGACCGTCAACGCGGTATCGAACCAGGGCACGTCGGTGCCGCCGCCGGCCAGCCTGACCGGAACTGCCACTGTGAGCAGCACGACGCCGTTCTCGGCGACCGGCACGGTGCGAATCGCCGTTGCGGACAAGAGCGGCAATCTGGTGTCCTACCAGGACCTCGATCTGTCGTCCTACGCCACGGTCGGTGATCTCGCCACCGCGATCAACGGTATCTCGGGGCTGTCAGCTTCGGTCGATGCTAACGGACACTTGTCGATCTCGACGACCACATCCAGCAACGGCGTTGCGATCAACGAGATGACGAGCTCGGTCGGCAGTTCGGGCGAGGGCTTTTCGGATTACTTCGGGTTCAACGACCTGATCACCGGGACCGGCGCGTCCGACATCGCCGTTCGCAGCGACATCCTCAACGGCACGGCGGCGCTGCCGACGGCGACGCTCGATGCGTCGTCCACGATGACGGCCGGAAACTCGGTGCTGTCACCGGGCTCGGCGACGGTGGTGAACGCGCTCTCGAGCGCGCTGACGGGGTCGACCAATTTCGGCATGGCCGGCGGCCTCGGGGCGACCACCGGCTCTTTCACGGACTACGCGGCCGCCATCGTCGCCAACGTCGCCGGCAAGGCGACCCAGGCGTCGGCGGCCTACACCGCCAAGCAAACCGCGCAGTCGACTTATGCGAATTCGCTGTCGTCGCAGTCCGGCGTCAACATTGACGAGGAATCCGCAAATCTGAGTGCGTTGCAGAACAAATACGCCGCCGCGTCCCAGATCATTACCGCCGTCAACGCCATGTTCTCGGCGCTGATGACCGCGATGAGCGCCAGCTGAGCCCGAGGCCGTCGTTATGATGATGCGTGTTGCCACCTTTGCTCAGTCGGACCAGATGATATCGAACGCGCTGCGGGTGCAGGCGGTGATGGCCAACGAGCAGGTGCAGGAGTCCTCCGGGCTGCAATCCGAGGATTTCGGCGGCTATGGTTCCGGCGCCGGGCGCGTGATCAATTTGCAGGTGTCGGTGACGCGCGCGCAGTCCTATATCGATGCCAGCCAACTCGCCGACAACAAGGTGCAGGTGATGTATTCGGCGGTCGGCTCGGTGACCGACATCATCACGCAGTTGCGGACCCAGCTCAGCGCGGCCACCACTGGCAGCAGCACGGCGACGGCATCGGTCATCAACTACGCCCAGCAGGCCATGGCGCAGATGCAGGGGCTGCTCAACACCCAGTATGACGGCGAATATGTCTTCAGCGGCGCCCGCACCGACACCGCGCCGGCGGACCCGTCGAGCTATGGGACGGGCACCGGATCGCTGACGACATCAGACACCAGCTACTACAAGGGCGACGGCGAGATCGCGTCCGTGCGCGTGTCGGACAGCCAGTCGATCTCGTACGGCGTCACCGCCGACAATCCAGCATTCGAGCAGGTCATGCGGTTGCTGAAATACGTCGGCAACAGCAGGACGCTGTCGTCGAGCGACATCACGCAGGCGCTCGACCTCGCGAGCAATGCGCTGGATGCCACATCCACCGTGCAGGCAAAGTTGTCGGCCGCGGCGTCGCAGATCGAGACCGCCAGCACAAACCAGAGCGATTACCAGAATTTTGCGAAGACGCTGTCGACGGACCTCACCAGCGTCGATGTCGCGGCCGTGACGGCACAGCTTTCGACCTATCAGGCGCAGCTGACGGCGTCCTATTCGGCGATCTCCAAGATCCAGAGCATGAATCTGGCGAGCTATTTGCGATAGTTATCGCCGGCATCACCGGTTCAGAATCTTCAGCCAGACATCGCCGAGAATGATCGGCTCGCGCGGCGGAAGCCAGGTGAGGCCGGCAGCCTTGCCGAGCTCCGCGATGGTGCCCTTGGCCTGCAGGTCGGTGAGGACCTTGTTGACCGATTCCAGCAGGACCTTGTCGGTTTCGAGCGCAACGTAACCGCGGTTGGCGCCGATCGGATAATAGTAGCCCGAGGCCGTGATCCTGGTGTCGGGATGTTCAGCGCGGTAGGCGTCGAAGCGGCGCAGGTCGAGCAATGTGGCGTCGAATTCGCCGCGTTCCAACTCTCCGAGTAGGTCGCTGCGCCCCGGAACGAGGTGCGTGATGTCGTCGATCAGCTTTCCCTTGTCGAAGGTCATCAGGATGGCGTCGCCCAGCGTGCCGCTTTCGATCGTCAGGCGAAGGCCGGCGAGATCGCCGATATCGCTGATCTTGCGCTCCTTGATCTTGTCTTTGGCCTTGGGACCGAGCACGACGGTCATCGGCGAATAGATGTAGGGCTGGCTCGGCGCCAGCACGCCGATCGGGATCCGCCGGCGGCGATCCTCGCGGGTGGCGCCGTCGAAGTCCGGCAGCTTGGCCGTCGTGACGCCGGGCGCCTTCAGCGAGTCCGTGGTAAGCGCGTAGCCGCCGACCAACGAGCAGCGCCCGTCCGACAGCAGCGCATTGGCTTCGAGCGCCGGGCTTGCGGTGTCATCGAGCTTGCTTTCGAACCACTGGATCTCGAGCTTGCGGCCGAGCCGCCCGGTTATTGCCTGCGCGAGCGCAACGTCGAAGCCCGAGGCGGGCTTGCCGCGATGATGCACGGAAAACGGCGGCAGGTCCTCGTCGAGACAGACTCGGAGCGGCTCGTCGGCCGCGCGTGCCGCGGTCACGCCGGCAAGCGTCGAGATCAGTGCGAAGCCGAGAGCGGCGGCTAGCGCCGCGGTCCAGGCCCTCATGGCTTTCTCCGGCTTGCGACGAAGGCCCAGAGATCCGATATCTCCTCGTCGCTCAGGATGTCGCCCCACGGCGGCATCTTGCCGTTCTTGCCCTGCTTCACCGTGGTGACGAACCGTGTCTTGTCATCGGGATGGGTACGAAGGTCCGGCGTGACCGTGCCCGAATTGACCATGTTCGGACCATGGCAGTGCGAACACTTCTGGGCGTACGTGACTTTGCCCTTGTCGATCGTGGCCTGATCGCCGTCGGCATTTGCTTGCTGTGCGATGGCAGGCATCGTCATAGTCGCGATGCCCGTCATCGCGGCGGCGGTGAACACCGCCGCCGTCCAGATCGATACTGTCTTCACGTGCGATCCGCGCTCACTGCTTGACGGCGAAGACCCAAAGGGACCCGCCCGTCGGCACTTTCGCAAGGCGCTCGTCGCCGGAGAAGATCGAGTACACTCCGCCGTAGCCGCTGGTAACGGCGATATACTGAACGCCATCTTGCTGCCAGGTCACCGGCTGGCCTTCGATGCCGGAGCCGGTCTGGAAGCTCCACAGCTTCTTGCCGTTCTCGGCGTCGAACGCATCGAATTCACCGGTCAGCTGGCCGGAGAACACGACGCCGCCGGCGGTCGAGAGCACACCCGAGAAGCGCGGGATGTCGCTCGCCACCTCCCACTTGCTCTTTCCAGTCATGGGCTCGATGGCCTTGAGATAGCCGCGCGCTCCGTTGGGCCAAGCCCAGGGATCGGTGAGGTCCATGCCGAGATACCATTCGCCCTGCTTGTAGGTCGCGGGCTCGGCCTTGTAGTTGCCGCCGATATTGAGCGTATTGGCGTAGGCTAGGCCGGTCTGCGGATTGTACGACATCGGCTCCCAGTTCTTGCCGCCAAGGATCGACGGTTGCACCAGGACTTTCTTGCCGTCGCGCGCATCCTTGGAGATGTCGGTCTCAATCGGACGGCCGGTTTTCAGATCGATGCCGCTCGCCCAGTTGACCGTCACGTAAGGATTGGCCGCGAGCAGCTTTCCATTGGTGCGATCGAGCACGTAGAAGAAGCCGTTGCGGTTGGCGTCCATCAGCACCTTGGTCGGCTTGCCCTCGACGGTCATGTCGGCGAGCACCATCTCGGCAACCGAGTCATAGTCGAACGGGTTGTTCGGCGAGAACTGGTAGTGCCACTTGATCTTGCCGGTCTTTGGATCCAGCGCGAGCACCGAGCAGGTGTAGAGGTTGTCGCCGGGACGTACCGCCGAATTGAACGGTCCGGGGTTGCCAATACCCCAATAGACGGTGTTCAGCTCGGCATCGTAGGAGCCGGTGATCCAGGTCGATCCGCCGCCGAGCTTCCAGGTGTCGCCCTTCCAGGTGTCGCCACCGGGTTCGTCCGGGGACGGGATGGTATGGGTGCGCCATAGATGCTTGCCGGTTGCGGGATCCCAGCCGTCGATGAAGCCGCGGGTGCCGAACTCGGCGCCCGAGATGCCGGTGATCACGACGCCGTCGGCGACCAGCGGGGCCACCGTCATCGAGTAGCCTTCCTTGATATCCGCGGCCTTCTGGCGCCACAGCTCCTTGCCGGTCTTGGCATCGAGCGCGATCACATTGGCGTCGAGCGTGGTGCGGAACACCTTGCCATCGAACAGCGCCGCGCCGCGGTTGATGATGCCGCAGCAGACGATGCGCGGTGTTTCGGCGGGATATTCGACCTTGGTCTTCCACACCTGCTTGCCGGATTTGGCGTCAATCGCCATCGTGGCGTTGTGCGTGGTGAGATAGATGGTGCCCTGGTAGATCAACGGCTGCGATTGCTCGCTGCGATCGTCGGCGAGACTGTAATTCCAAACGGGAACGAGATTCTTGACCGTGTCCTTGTTGATCTGGTTCAGCGTCGAGAAGCGCTGAAGATTGTAACCCATGCCGTAATTGAGAACGTTCGAAGTATCAGTCGCCCCCTTGACCAACTGCTCGTTGGTCTGGGCGCTTGCACCATACGATGCAAGAATCACGAGGCTTGCGGCCAGCGCAATGCGTCTCATCCTATCCTCCCAATGAACCTTTTTCGCACGCCTATTCCTGACGTTGCGGACGGAACCATCCGCCTGAAACCAAAACGGGTCAATACGAAAACGTGAACGAGCGCCCGCTAACCGCAAGAGACTGATCGAAAGCGTCAGGTCTTTCGCAGATGCGTTCGTGGCTTGCCGCGTGGAATACGCTACACCAGCGCGGCCCGCCGTGATGCCGCGGCGCGAACGGTCAGCTGGACGGCGTCGGAGGACAGACACTCGGCCGCGGTTTCGCGCCCCGCTTGTCCGGCGGCACATTGCAATTATCGATACGCTGCTCGTCGGTCCATTTGCGGCCGAGCCGTTCCTTGCCGGTGAGAACGCGCTGCTGGACCGCCTCCGCCGATGGGGCAGGGTGCCGGGTCTGCGCGGACACGGGCGCGATAAGACCGAATGCAATGAGGCAGCCCAATGCGTTCTTGCAAATGCTGGTCATGGGTCACCTCGCTCGTTGTGGTGCAATCGAGAGCGCCACAGATGGCCCGTGAGGCAACCGCTTTCCACCCGAATCCCGACAGGATTTCGCCGCATACACGAACCGTGGGAAGCCCCGCTGAAGCTGCTATGGTAGGGTAGGGTCGGATCGCAGGCGCTCCGTGTCTTCGCCGGAGCGGCACTTACGGGAGACGAACGATGATTTCGCGCCGATCGCTTGCTCTGACTTTGGCCATGGCCGTCCTGTCGGCGCCCGCCCTGGCGGCCGGCCGCAAGGGCGCGCTGAAGATGCTCGACCCCGATAATGACGGCACGGTCGACCTTGCCGAAGCCAAGAAGGCTGCCGCCAATCTGTTCGCGAAGCTCGATCCCGACCATGACGGCACGCTCGACGCGCGCGAATTGCGTGGACGGCTGACCGCGAAAGAACTGGCCGCTGCCGATCCCGATCACGACGGCACCCTGACGCTCGACGAATATCTCGCGGTCGTCGAGCAGCGCTTCAAGGCCGCAGATCCCGACAATGACGGAACGCTGGATGCGAAGGAGTTGAACTCGCGCGCCGGCCGGGCCCTGCTGCGCCTGCTCAAATAAGTTGCCAGCCGGCGAACTTTGCCGGGCGGATTTGCCGGATATTGACGCAGAATTCCGCGCATAACAAAAAAAGTTGCGATTTCGCTCTTGGGCAAGACGCGGCTGGATGAATCGGGTCTCCTTACCCACGCGTCGCCGCCCGGCAGCCGGAAAATGCCCGACAGATCAGTGTCGGAGTTCCCAATGCCGGGCAGATGTCAGCGAGCCGTCGTCCGCTTCGGCATGTCCAGCAGCGAAGTCGGGTCCTTACCCGGCCGGCTTGCGCCCTGGAAAAGGCAGCCCTAGCTTGCCGCGCGGCGCGAGGCTTGCGCCAACTTATGACTTGGGAGAAGCAAATGGCCTGGAAAACACCGAAGATCGTCGAAGTGCCGGTGGGCATGGAAATCAACATGTACGCCTGCGCAGCGCGCAAGTAATCTTAAGACAAGTAACGCGAGACAGCCTGCCCGGCTCGTGCAGCGCGCTGCATCGAGCCGGGCAGGCGTCTTTTGTCGAACGTGTCTTTCTCGGGCGCTGCGGCCGCTCGGACAGCTTCTCTCATACCCTTCCCACAAGACCTTGAGACCGACACCACCTGCGCGATTGGCGGGCCTAGCTGCTTTGTCCTACAGTGTGGCCTGAGGCGGTGGTGCGGGGGCGATGAATCCAAAACTCAAGACCGGGCGTTGGGCGGGGATGCTGTGCGCGGCGATTGCCGGCATCGCGGCGGTGTTGCCGCCTGGCGCATATGCCGAGGACTTTGATACCGAGCACATCTTCGGCTTCATGATCGGCTCCGACGTGGGCAATGTCGGTGAGCGCGAATTCCAGAGCCAGACCACAGGGCGCTTCGCCAAGGACGGCGGCCGGTATCGCACGCTCAATCAGGAAATGGAGCTCGAGCTTGTGCCCGCGCAGAATTTTCGTGTCGAGCTCGGAACGTCATTCGGCGCATACGACATCAACCGCGTTCCGGGCCTTGACGATCGGCGCCAGCTGTCGTGGCAGAGCGTCTCGGTCGATTTCCGCTATCGCTTTCTGAATCGCGAGACGGCGCCCTTTGGCATGACGGTCGCGCTGGAGACGCGTGCCGATCGCGTCGACGAGGCGACGGCCGCAGCCGTCCGTAGTTATGGCACCGAACTCACGGTCGCGTTCGACCGCGAGGTGATCCCGAATTTTGTCATCGCGGCCCTCAACCTAAGCTATGAGCCCGAATGGACGCGCACGCCGCGCACCGGCGCTGCGGATCAGGATGCCACCATCGGTGCCGCATTCGGCCTCATGGCCAGGGTGAAGCCGGATATCCTGATCGGCGGCGAAGCGCGCTATTTCAGGAAGTACGAGGGAATCGGCCTGGATGAACTGTCCGGGCAGGCGCTGTTCATCGGACCGACCGCCTATTTCCAGCTCTCCGAACGTTCACGCCTGACCGCGACCTGGAGCGTCCAGGCCTGGGGGCAGCGGGCCGGAAGCAATGCCGCCCTCGACCTCGTCAATTTCGAGCGCCATCAGGCGCGGCTGGTGTACGGTTTGAACTTCTAGAGCGTGAAGCCTCCCGGACCGGGTTCCCCAACCTCTCACGGGGCTGTGAAACCCGGACGTGGCTGATTACGTATTTCGCCGTGTTATCTATTGCATGAGCACGCTTAGGGATCGCGCATGAACCCGATTGATCTGATCGTCACTGTATGTGCCGTGCTGTCTCCCGCCACCTGCGAGGAGCAGCATCTGGTGTTCAACTGGAACGGCTCACTGCAGCAATGCGCCATGGCCGCGCCGCCCTACATCGCGCAATGGGTCGGCGATCATCCGAAATGGACCGCGGTGCGCTGGCGTTGCGAATATCCGCACAGCAACGATCGGGCCGGCACGGGCGGCGAGCTGCCGGCGGGTTAGCCTTCCTATTTGTTGCAGTCCTTCAAGTCCTTGTCGGATACCGAAAACACGGCGTCGGCCTTGATCTCGATGTCGCGAACGAAGCACTGCCTGGCGCCGCTGTAGCCGACCTTGGCGTCGTAGCGGCCGGGCTCGACGCCGGTGATCCGCAGGCGCTCGTCATGGTCGACTTCCTTGTCCTTGTCGTTGAGCGTCTGGTTCGGACCCCACTCGTTCTTGCCTGCCGGCGACAGCGCGAAGCTCGAAATCGTGGCGCTGGTCAGATTCCACAGCCGAATGCCTTTGCCCTTGCTTTGGGCGAGCACCGTCGCCGGCAGCACAAGCGACGCAACACCAACAGCGATCAACGCGCGCGACATCCAGCCTCTCCTTTATGCTTCGTCCAAGGATGACGGCGTCTCACATATTTGCAAGGTCCAACTGTGAGAGTTGCCGCTTGATTTCGTCGATCTCGGGTTCGCCGCGCGTCGCGCGTGGTGTGGCAATGGTCTCGACGTGGAGGATTCGGGCCGGCCGCGATGACAGGAAGAACAGGCGATCGCCGAGGCGAACGGCGTCGTCGAGATCGTGGGTGACGAGCAAGGTCATCATTTTCCGGCTCGCCACCAGCGTCGCGACCTGGTCGCGCAGCCGCCCCGCGAGCGCATTGTCGAGCGAGGCCAGCGGCTCATCGAGGATCAGGAAATCGGGCTCGATGGCGAAGGCGCGGGCCAGCGCGACGCGGCGGGCGAGGCCGAGCGACAGCTCCGCGGGAAAATGGTTGCGGTGCGCGCCCAGTTCGAGCACCTCGAACAGCGCAGAGAGCGTGCTGTCGTCGACATGCGGCGCGGCCAGCCGCACATTTTCCTCGACCGTGCGCCAGGGCAACAGCCGCGGCTCCTGGAAGACCATGCCAAGGCGCATGCCCGGCGACCGCGCGACATGGCCCCGGTAGTTGGCGTCGAGCCCGGCGAGGATCCGGAGCAAGGTGCTCTTGCCGCAGCCTGACGGGCCGAACAGCACGCCGACCTCGCCAGCGTTCAGCGTGAAGGTGACGTTGTCGAGCACGTCGTGCCGCTTCCCGGCCGCGCTCTCAAAACTCTTGCCGGTGATATTGACTTCAAGCTGCACGGAGCCGCCACCGCGTTAGCCTGGTTTCAAACGGCTGCACCAGCAGGGTTTCGATGATGAGCACGACACCCGCAAAGCTCAGCGAATAGGCAAGCAGCAAGGGGATGTCGAACAGCTGGAAGGCAACCCCGATCTCGAAGCCGACGCCGTTCGGCCGGCCGAGATATTCGGCGACCAGCACGATCTTCCAGACTAGCGAGAGCCCGGAGCGCGCAGCGGCCGCGATGTAGGGCGCAAGCTGCGGCAGGATCACATGACGGAAGGCGCGGCCGCGCGGAAAAGAAAACGCTGTCGCCATTTCGTCGAGCGCAGGGTCGAGCGCGCGGGCGCCCTCGCGCAGGGTGACGACGGCGGTCGGCAGCTTGTTGATGGCGATGGCGGCGATCGCAGCGACCTCGGTCAGCCCGGCCCAGATGTAAGCGAGCACGATGACGACGAGCGCCGGCAGGTTGAGCAGCAGGATCAGCCAGGGATCGCCAAGGCGATTGGCAAGCGAGACACGGCCCATCAAATAGCCGATCGCCGAGCCGAGCGCCATGGCAAGCGTGAAGGCCAGCGCGACCCGGGCCAGGGTTGCGCCGAGATTGACGAACAGCGCGCCCGATCGGGCTTCGGCGACGAGCACCGACAGCACCGCCGGCGGCGCCGGCAGCTTCGCATCGCCGATCAGCAGCGAGGCGATCCACCAGGTCGCGATGAACAGCGTGAATGAGAGGAGACGCAGCACCGCTAGTCTCCCGGGATCGCTTGGTAGAAGGTGCCGGGATCGAGCTCGGTTGCCGTGCCGACCAGATCGCGGCCGCCGAGCTGCGCCAGCACCCGGTAGAGCACGCGCGCATCGGCCTCTTCGTCCGCGATCGGACGGCGCGGGATGCCTTCGCGGTAGCGCTCACGATAGGCATGCAGGGTTGCGGGATCCTGCGCGCCGGTGAGCGGCGCGATCGCGTCCCATTCGGCATCCGAGGTCGCCAGAATCTCTTTCGCCGCGCGGGTCACCGCGATGAAGCGGGCCACCAGATCCTTGTTGGCATTGGCCCAGGCTTCGTCGAACACGTAGCCGATCATGGCGATGCGGCCCTTGCTGCCGAGCTTTTGCAGGATCTCTTCCAGCCCGGCGAGCCGGCGAAAGCCCTTGGCTTCGAGCGCGGCGCAGAAATTCCAGTAATTGAGCGTCGCGTCCATCTCGCCGCCGAGCGTCTTGGCGGCGAGCAGCGGCGGCGCGCCGTAGACGATGGTCGCCTGCGACTTCAGGTCGACGCCGTCCTGCTTCGATGCGGCTTGCAGCAGCAGCCAGTTCTTGTCGATCGCCCCGCCGGCAATAGCAAGCTTCCGCCCCTTGAGGTCCGCGAGCGTCTTGACCGGCGAGGAGGCCGGGACCATCACGGCGCCCAGCGCGCTCGAATAGGGATAGAATTGCAGCTTGGCGCCGAGCGACCGCTCGCGCGACACCCAGGGCCAGTCCGATACCATCACGTCGGCCGTGCCGGCGCGCAGCGCGATCTTGCCGGCCTCGGGGCTGGCCAACTCGACGACGTCGATCGACAGATTGGCCTTCTTGTCGAGACCATGGGAGCGAATGACGGCCAGTTCCCAGGCCAGCGTTCCGGTCTTCTGCGCTGCAACGCGGATGGTCTGCGCGTAGCACGAGGTGCCGAACTGCATGACCGCCAGAACTGCCGCAGCCAACACCGTGCGTACAGAGATGATCATCGTTTCTTGAGCCACTTCCCCGAATGTTTTCTTTTCTGATCAACATCCATAGCATAGCTTGCGGAAAGAGAAGAGGAAGCAGGACCATGGCAGGAGCTGGCATGCTACGACCGATTGTCGCCATCCTGGTGCTGGCCGGGGCGGCGGTCAGCGTGCGGGCCCAGGAGATCAACGACTATCCGACCTCGGCGCGGGCGGAATATGTGTTCGGCTGCATGAAGGCCAATGGCGAATCCCGGCAGTCGATCGAGCAATGTTCCTGCTCGATCGACGTCGTCGCCTCGATCATCCCCTACGATCGCTATGTCACCGCCGAGACCGTGCTGAGCATGGCGCAGGTGCGGGGCAATCTGGGCGGCCAGTTCCGCTCGTCCGAGCAGGCCGCGAACGCGCTCAACGACCTCAGGCGCGCCCAGGCCGAAGCCGAAGTCAGGTGCTTCTAGAGCATGATCCGGAAAAGTGCGAAGCGGTTTTCCGGAAAGATCATGCTTAAATACCGTGCTAAAGCGCGATAGCGATCCAACCTGATCTCATCGCATATTTTGCGTCCGTCGTGAGATCGCGGCGCGTCAGGTGCCGGGATTCTCGACCTTCCATTCGTGCTCGAAGATATGCCCTTCGGTGTCCTTGGCTTCGGCACGGAAGCGCTTGGCGCCGTTCGAGACGTAGGTGAAGCGGATATTGGGATCCTCGGAAATCGAGATTCCTCCCTCCATCGCCAGTACCGGACTGTCGTCCTGCCAGATGTGCAGCTCGTTGACGAAGAAGGCCGGGATATAGAGCTGCGTGACCTGGTCCATCTGCAGGCCTGAATTATTCGGATGCCCGATCATGATCTGGGCTTCCCGCGTGCCGGTCGCTGGTCCCTGTTCGGACTTGGTAAATTGCCGGTAGCGCATCTGGCCGAGGCGGTTCTTGGCTTCCTCGACGTTCTTGCCGGCCGGCGCCGAGCAGCCGCCGGAGGCTTTGACATAGACCTTGCTCACATAGAGCTTGCCGTCGCTGAGCTCCGCGACGGCGTGCACATTGGTGTAGTTGTTGACGCGGACGCGGGTCGAGATCTCGGTGACGTTGGCAGCCGGCCCCAGCGTGAACTTCGCGGCCATTGGCGCCGGGTTCTCGTCGATCACAAGTGTGATCGCGACGACGCGGCGGCTGTCGCTCGGCTGCAGTTTGGTGCGCAGCGTCACCGGCACGATCGCGGCGTCTTCCGCGCGCATCGGCATCTCGATGCCGATGACGTCATTGCCGTCATTCATCGGACGGTTGCTGAAGATGTCCTGGACGAGGCCGGGCCAGGGATCATAGGCCTCCGCCGCGGGCGCAGCCGGTGTGCCCAGCGCGATCATGAGCAGGCTTGCGATGCAAAGCAGGCGGGCGCGATGTCCGGTCATGTTCGAGAAATCCTATGTAGCCGCGTCATCATAGGACGAACAGCTATTCCCATTCAATTTCCGAGAATGCTGCAGTTGCGTTGCGGGCGTTGTAGTCGTCGAACAATTGCCAGCGCGGCCGCTCGGCGGCTGCCGCGTGCTCCGCCGCGGCCGTGATCGGCTTGCCGCTTGCGACCAGTGCGCGCACGTCCGCGGCCAGCACCCCAAGATAACGCCGCTCGTCGGCAAGCGCGGCCGGCCACGCGCTCACGGGCCCGTGACCGGGAACCACGCGCTCGGCGGAGATCGCCATGAGTTCGTCGAGCGCACGCAGCCAGCCCTTGAGGCTGCCGTCGACCACGGGAATATGGATGAGAAACACCATGTCGCCGGCGAACAGGGTGCTGGTTTGCTCGTCGAGGACCGTGAGGTCGTTATCGCTATGGGCGGGCGGCCACGCCTTCAGGGTGAGGTCCCGGCCGCCGAGGTCGAGCCTCAGCGTGTCCGCGACGAGCACGGTCGGGGGGATGATCTTCACCTCGTCGATCAACGCGTCGCCCATGCTCCGGCGAAACCCGTCGAGGTAGAATTGTCCGCGCGCGGCCAGCGCGCGTGGCAGGGACTTATGGCCGACGAAGCTGGTCCCGTCGCCGACGAAAGCCGCATTGCCGAAGCTGTGGTCCGGATGCGCGTGGGTGTTGATCACATAGCGGATCGGCTTGTCGGTACGGCTGCGGACCGCGGCGAGCAGCTGTCGTCCTTCGCGGACGCTGCCGCCGGTGTCGATGACGGCGACGGCGCTGTCGCCGATCACGAATCCCACATTGGCGATGGCGCCTTCGTTCTCGCGCGTCATCAATGCGGTGACCCCGGTGTGAACGAATATTCCGGGAGCGACTTCGCTTACAGGCAATTCCACCTCTTGCGCCCGCGCTATGGTCGGCGCCCAAAGCATCAGGAGCAGCGCAAGCACCGAACCGCCATGAGCCATGTTTCCGCCTCAGTTACACCGCGACGCGCGATCGATGTCGTCGCGTTCCAGTTTGCGCTGCAGCAAGCAACGCGGCGTGGTCGCGATCATTATTCCTGTTGCACGTCATGGTACGCCGGGCAATTGCTGGATGGCGGCGATCGATCCGATCAAGAGGAGACCGCGTAATGAGAATTGTCGGATGCCGTCCTGTTCTGCTCGCGCTTGTCGGTTTCATCGCCTGTCTGGCCGGCCGCGACATCGCACGCGCGCAGGTCAACGATCAGGGCGAACTGTCCATCGAGCTCATCGATGCCCGCGTGCTGCGCATCTGTGCCGATCCCCGCAACCTGCCGTTCTCTAACGACAAGGGCGAGGGGTTTGAGAACAAGATCGGCGAACTGCTGGCCGGAAAGCTGCAAAAGAAGCTCGACTACATGTTCTTTCCGCAGGCGACCGGCTTCGTGCGGATGACGCTCGGCGCGCATCGCTGCGACGTGATCATGGGCTTTCCGCAGGGCGATGACCTCGCGCAGGGCACCAATCCCTATTACCGCACAGCCTATGCGATCGTCGCCAAGCCGGGCAGCGGGCTCGATGAGGTCACGACGCTCGAGGACCAGCGGCTGAAGGGCAAGCATATCGGCATCGTGGCGGGAACGCCGCCCGCGACCAACATGGCCATCAACGGCCTGATGACCAATGCGAAGCCTTATCCGCTGATGATCGATACGCGGTACGATTCATCGGCCGAGGCGATGATGAACGATCTCGCCAAGGGCGAGATCGACGCCGGCATCCTGTGGGGGCCGATGGCGGGCTTTTACGCCAAGAAGGCCAACCCGCCGCTGCGCATCACGCCGCTGGTCAAGGAGACCACGGGACCGAAGCTGATTTATCGCATCGGCATGGGCGTGCGGGCGTCCGACCAGAACTGGAAGCGCCAGCTCAATCGCCTGATCCAGGAGAACCAGCCCGAGATCAACAAGATCCTGCTCGACTACGGCGTCCCGCTGCTCGACGAGAACGACCGTCCAATCGGGCCGGAGACCGCGACCAAATCACCATGATCAGGCTCGCGGCCACGCTTGCGGTGATGTTCGTCGCCGCTTCGCCTGTCCGCGCGCAGGACCCACCCGCAGAGCCGGAGGGCTATCGCACCGAGGACTACCGCGCTCCGGTGCCGGTGACGCTTGCCGGCGCACGGGTGCTCACCACCGCGGAAGCGGAAGCGATCTGGCGCGACAAGTCCGCCGCCTTCGTCGACGTGCTGCCGCGTGCGCCGAAGCCAAATCTGCCCGCCGGCACGGTGTGGCGCGAACGGCCGCACCTCAACATTCCCGGCAGCATCTGGCTGCCTGACGCCGGCTACGGCAAGCTCGCCGCGCCCACGGAGGACTACCTGCGCCGCGGGCTCGTCCGCGCCTCAGGCGGTGACGCGACCAGATTGCTCGTGATCTACTGCCAGGAGAATTGCTGGATGTCGTGGAACGCGGCCAAGCGCGTGCTGTCCTACGGCTACCGCAACGTGGCGTGGTATCCGGAGGGAACTGACGGATGGGAGCGTGCCAAATTGCCGCTGGCGGATGCCGAGCCCGAGCCGCGCGAGGGAGAGCAGTAAGCCCGTCCTCGCGCGCCACGCGGGCCGTTACTTCTGCTTGTCGAGCTTGTTGATGGTCTTGCCGCCGTCGCTGTCCGTTGTGGTGAACGAGACCTTGTCACCGGCGTGGAAGGCCTCCAGCGATTGTCCCTTCGGCACCTTGTATTCCTGGATCGCGCCGCCGGACGCGCCCACTGTGCCGCCTTGCGTCTGCTGGATCGAGATGGTTCCACTCAGTCGGTCAATCTTGGTGACCATTCCCGACATGGATTGCTGGGCCAAAGCCGCTGTGGTGACCAGGCTCGCGGCGGCAAGGCTGGTCATGACGATCTTGGCTGCTTTCATGGAGGTCTCCCAAGTTCAGATATAGTTGGAGACAACGAGCGGGCAGTGCAGTTTGTTCCGGATCGGCGTGGCCCAACAGACTGTTACCCAAAAGACCGTCAAAACGGCGCGTTGACGATCCCGGGGCGTTCGGTCGCAGTCTCAATCGAGCTCCTGCTGGATGGTGCGGCCGAGCGCGAACAGGCGCTGATCGATCGCGGTCGGCACCTCGCAGACGAATTTCACCACGCGCCCGCGGTCCTCGAAGATGCGGGTTTCCCAGACCAGTTGATTGCCGAGCTCGTCGACCTTGGTCTGGTCCGGCGGTGTCGCGTCCTGCAGCGCCTGCAGCTTGAGCGTATCGTCGCGGATCTTCTCCGCGGCCTCGCGCTGCTTGCGCATCACGCGCTCGAGCCCGTTCATGACCGAGGCGCGCTGTCCGTTCAGCGTATCGAACAGACCGGCAAACAGCAGTTTTCCCGCATTCGCCTTGTCGGCCGCGGCAGCTGACAGGAATTCGGTGATTTCCTTCTGCGCTTCTTCGAGCGGAACGCGGCGCGCCGCGAGCTTGATTGCGAGCGCGCTGACTTTCGGGTCGTCCTTCCACTTGGTCTCGGCATCGCCGAGCGGCGGCCCGGCCCAGACTGCGGCGAGCGAGATCTCGGGCACCTTGGCCTGTTGGCAGGGCCAGTCCGGATAGCGCGGGTCGGCAGCCGATGCGGCCTGGTTCGACAGAACCATCGCGAGCAGCGCGCCCAGTCCTGTTCGCCAGCCTGTCATGCCTCGCCTCCGCCGGGTCCGCGGCGCACCAGGCCGCGCGATGGATCGTAAGCCAGGATCGCGCCGATCATGAAGACGACGGTACAGCCGCCGACCACCGCGAGCGAAACCCAGTTCATCTTGCCGTACAGTGCAAACCGGATCAGCTCCACCGCATGCGTGAACGGATTGCACTGGCAGATATAATACAGCATCGGGCTGCCTTCCTGCACGCGCCACAGCGGGTAGAGGGCCGACGATGCGAAGAACATCGGGAAGATCACAAAGTTCATCACGCCGGCGAAATTTTCCAGCTGCTTGATGCTGGCCGAGATCAGCATGCCCAGCGCGCCGAGCATCAGGCCCGACAGCACCAGCGCCGGAAGTACGGTGAGGTAGCCGATGGTCGGCGGCGCGATGTCCCAGAACCAAGCGATGACGAGGAAGGCATAGACCTGGAGCAGCGACACCGCCGTGCCGGCGAGCAGCTTGCAGAACAGGAGATAGCTGCGCGGCAGCGGGCTGACCAGCAACGTGCGCATATTGCCCATCTCGCGGTCGTAGACCATCGACAGCGAGGATTGCATGCCGTTGAACAGCTGGATCATCGCCATCAGCCCGGGCGCGATATAGACCTCGTAGAGGATGTAGGTCTCGTAGGGCGGGATGATCGAGATACCGAGCACCTGCCGGAAGCCGGCCGCGAAGATGAACAGCCAGACCAGCGGCCTGACCAGCGCCGACACGAAGCGCTCGCGCTGATGCAGGAAGCGCAGCGCCTCGCGCCACACGATGCCGTTCAGGCAGACGATGTATTCCGACAGCGAGAAGCCGCTTCGCTCAGGCGTAACCGTCGTGCTGGTCATGACGGCGGTCTCCCCGCGAGTGTTGCCGTTCCGGTCAGGCGCATGAACGCGGTGTTGACGTCCTGGGCGCCTGCGTCCGCGATCACCCGTGACATCAGGCCGTGCGCCAGCATTCGGCCCTGATGCAGCACGACGAGGTCGTCGTTTGGCATGATCTCGTCGAACAGATGCGTCGCCCAGAGCACGCCGATGCCCTGCTCGGCGACGAGCTGCCGGACATGGTCGAGAATGTCGGCGCGCGCCTTGACGTCGAGCCCGACCGTGGCCTCGTCGAGCAGCAGCAGCCGGGGCCGGTGCAGCAGCGCGCGGGCGATCTCAAGCCTTCGCATCTGGCCGCCCGAGAGATCGCGCACCTTGCTGGCGGCGCGGTCGGCAAGCCCGATGCGGCCGAGCACCTCGGCGCTGCGCAGCCGCGCCTCGCGCCGCGAGATGCCGTGCAGCGCGGCGTGATACAGCAGGTTCTGCGTCAGCGAGAGGTCGAGATCGAGCGTGCGCGGCTGGAACACCACGCCCATCAGCCGCAGCGCTTCACCCGGCGTCCGGCTGATGTCGTGGCCGAATATCTTGATCTGGCCGTTCTGGATGCCGAACAGCCGCGTCACCAGCGAGAACAGCGTGCTCTTGCCGGCGCCATTGAGACCCAGCAGCGCGGTGAAGCTCGCAGGCTGGACCGTGAAACTGACATCGATCAAAGCGCGGCGCGGACCGTAGCTGTGGCTGACATTGCCGATCGACAGGGCCGGCTGCACGGCCGCGGCTGTTCCAGGGCCTGCATCCGGCGAGAGCTGGTTCGCGATATGGGCGTCGGTTGAGGTCATGGCTGCGCGATCGTGATCCCCCAGGGCAGTTCGCCGACCTGAATGGTCTTGATCACCTTCTGGGCCGAGACGTCGATGACCGAGACGTCGTTGGAGACGCCGTTGGTGACCAGCAAATATTTTTCGTCCGGGGTGAAATCCATGTGCCAGACCCGCTGGCCGACCAGCAGATATTTGAGGACCTTGTGGGTCACACCGTCGACGACAGCGACGCGGTTGGCGGGGCCGAGCGCAATGAATGCGGTCTTGCCGTCCTTAGTCATGCCGATGCCGACGGGCTGGATCGCCTCGTTGCGCAGGCCCGGAATTTCGAAGGTGATCTTGCCGGTCACCTCGCGCTTGACCGGATCGATGATCGACACGGTGCCGCCAATCTCGGAGGAGACCCACAATTCGGAGCCGTCACGCTTGAACTGGGCGAAGCGCGGTCGCGAATCGACCAGCACATTGGCGACGATCTGGCGCGTCGACGTGTCGATGAAATGCGCCATGTTGGTGGTCTCGGAGGTGTTGATCAGGATCTTGCCGTCCGGGCTGATCGTCATGCCCTCAGGCTCGACGCCGACCTGGATGTCGCCAATCCGGGCGCGCTTTTCGAGGTCGATCACGGTGACCGTGTTGTCGTTCTCGTTGGCGACATACATGGTCTTGCCGGCGGCATCCTGGGTGAACAATTCAGGGTCGGGACCGGAGGGCAGGGTGTCGACGATCTCCTGGGTCTTGGTATCGATCACCTGGATCGTGTCGTCGTCGCCAACCGCAACCATCACGAACTTGCCGTCGCGCGAGAACTCGATGCCGCGCGGCCGCTGGCCGACCTTGATGGTTTTGGTCACCGTCCAGCTGCTGGTGTCGATCACCGTGACGGTGTTGCCCTTCTCGTTGGAGACGTAGGCAACGAAGGCGGACGCCGGTGTCGCGGCAAGCCAAACGAGCATCCCGGTCAACAGACAGCGGCGCCACATGCGTTTCATCTCCCTCACTGCAGCTTGCACTTCGTTTCAGGCCGGTCAACTCCGAGCGTGTCGAGTTCGGAGACCTGATGCAGGAAACCTTCCTGCGGCGAGACCGAAACGACCATACGACCATCGGCCAGCAGGATCGGCTGGCGGAGCTGCAGATTCCAGTCTCGCAGGGTCAATCGTGTGCCCTTGAAGGCGGCAATCGAGAAATCCTTGCCCTTGAGGAAGGCGATGACCTTCTTGGGGTCCCCCGAATTGGTGCGGGATGTGGCTTCCCCGATCATGCGCGCGGCGGTCCAGGCCTGCATGTCGAGTGCGGTCATGCGGCGCATGTTCAGCTTGACAAAGCGGTTCTGGATCTGGACCGCGCCCCACTGGTCATGCGCCGCGTCCCAGCTGGTCGGCACGAGGCCCGCCGAGCCCGCCACCGGACGCGGGTCCCAGGTGCGATACGGCAGATAGTTCGCGAACACCTCGCTCTCGTCGGCGGCGACCAGCACGTCGTAAGCCGGCGCCTGCTGGGTGAACACCGGCATCTGGCGCTGGATCAAGGTCACGCCGCTGTCGGTGCGGCGCGCGCCGCCAGTGTCCTCGAAGGTCCGTTCCTGGACGATCTTGGCGCCGAAGCGGGTCGCGGCGCGGCGCAGCGCGTCGGCGTAAAGCTTGTCCTGATCATGCGAGCCGACCACCAGCAGCCAGCGTTTCCACTGCTTCCACACCAGATATTGGCCAAGCGCATCCGCCAGCATCGAGCGGGTGGGTGCGATGTGGATGACATTGGCGCGGCAGTCCTGCTCGCGCAGCCGATCGTCGATCGCGCCGGCATTGAGCAGCACGGTGCCGCGGTCGCGCAGCGCGTCGGCGACCTTGAGCAAGGCGTCGGCGGGCAGGTCGGTGATGATATAGTCGTTGCGTCCGGCGAGGTCGGTCGCGACCTTGGCGACATCGTCGCTATCCTTGACCTTGACCTTGTCGAGCACGAAGCGCTGGTTGAGGAATTTGCCGGTCGTGTTGTTGTCCTCGATCGCAAGGCTCGCGCCTGCGATGCCGTCATTGTCGGCGGGCTGCTCGACCAGCGAGAGCGTCGATTTGACGCCGGCATGACCGAGATAGCCGATATGAACCTCGACGGGATCAGCCGCCAGCGCGCCGGTCGCCACCATGCTGAGCGCGATCGTGCCGATCAGCCATCGCAACATAACTCCTCCCGCAGTCTTTTTTCACTCGGCATGGCGTTCGGAAATCCGGCCTCCATGCTGTTGACTTGCAAGATGCCGGAATTGGCCTAGCTTGCAACCCCGCTTTTTGTCGTTGCGACGTTACAAATTACGATTGGTTCACAATCATGAGATCAGCGTTTGCCTTCGCCGTTTCTTTGCTGGTGGTGTCTGCGGCGGCAGCGCGCGCCGAGCCGCCCAAGCTCGCGGTGTTCGACCTCGAGATGATCGACACCAGCCTGCAGGGGGAAGTGAGCGGGCCACGCAGTGATGAGCAGGCGCGGCTGCTCCGGGCCGGCGATCGGGTGCGCAAGGAGCTCGCGGACTCCGGCAAGTTCCGCGTGCTCGACATCGCGCCGGTCAATGCTGCGGCGCATGGCAGCAATCTTCAGGCCTGCGGCGGCTGCGATGTGAAGCTGGCCGGCGAGCTGGGCGCTGATCTCGTGATGACGGGCGTGGTGCAGAAGGTCTCCAACCTCATCCTCAACATCAATCTCTATTTGCGCGACGTGCACAGCGGGCAATTGTTGGCAGCGGCGAGCGCCGACATGCGCGGCAACACCGACGAATCCTGGTCGCGCGCCACCGATTACCTCGTGCGCAACCGCCTGCTCGCGCCGAACTACGGCGCGCCGCAAGCGCGGTAGCCTGCGCTCACGAATGGACCTCCGTTATCCTGAGGTGCGAGCCTTGCGGCGCAATTGCGCCGCTGGGCGAGCCTCGAAGGATGAATCGGCCCGGTCACAGGCCACGTAGAAATTCGGGACGTGCATCCTTCGAGACGGCCGCTTCGCGGCCTCCTCAGGATGACGGGATGAACGGACTGCGTGACGCTCAGGCCTTCAGCCGCGCGGCGTGCCAGCGCAGATGATCGGCCATGAAGGTCGAGATGAAATAGTAGCTGTGGTCATAGCCCGGTTGACGGCGCAGGGTGAGGGAGATGTTGGCCTTCTCGCATGCCGCCTTCAGCAATTCGGGCCGCAACTGCTCGGTGAGAAAGCCGTCGGCATCGCCGTAGTCGACCAGCAGATCGGAGAAGCGGGCACCATCCTCGATCAGGGCAACGGCGTCGTGCTTGCGCCACGCCTGCTTGTTGCTGCCGAGATAGCCGCCGAGCGCCTTGTTGCCCCATGGCACCTGCGACGGCGCCACGATCGGCGCAAACGCGCTCGCCGCGCGATAACGATCGGGATAGCGCAGCGCGACCGTCAGCGCGCCATGGCCGCCCATGGAATGACCGAGGATGGACTGCCGCGTCGTGTCGACCGGGAACTGCTCGGCGATCAGCTTGGGCAATTCCTCGGTGACGTAGCTCCACATCCGGTAATTGGTCGCGAAAGGCTGCTCCGTCGCATCGACATAGAAGCCGGCGCCGAGCCCGAAATCGTATGAGTTGGCGGGATCGCCGGGGACGCCTTCGCCGCGCGGGCTGGTGTCGGGCGCGACGAAGATCAGGCCGAGCTCGGCGCATGCCTGGCGGAATTCGCCCTTCTCGGTGACGTTGGCGTGGGTGCAGGTCAGGCCCGACAGGTAGGTGACGACGGGCAGCTTGGCGCCGGCCGCATGCTCAGGGACGAACACCGAAAAGGTCATGTCGGTCTTGGTCTCGCAGCTTGGATGCCGATAGACGCCTTGCGTGCCGCCATGCGACTTGTTCTGGGAAACCGTCTGCATTGTCGTATTCCTCTTGGTTGGAGCGCTGCGTCAGGCGACGCCGCTCTCGATCGCCAGCCGCACCAGCTCTGCCGAAGTGCGCACGCCAAGCTTCTGGCGCATGATCGATGACGTGTTTGCGACCGTCTTGTATGATGAATGCACCAGCCAGGCGATCTCCGACAGGCTCTTGCCTGAGCTGAGCAGGCGCAGGATCTCCATCTCGCGTGAAGTGAGCTTAGAGAGCGGATTTTGCGCAAAGCCCGGCCGCGCAAACGCCACGTTGCGCGCGATCGCTGGCGGCAGATAGACGCCGCCATTGCCGACCTCGCGCACTGCTTCCACCAGATCGTCGGGATCGCCGGTCTTCGAAACGTAACCCTTGGCGCCGATGTCGATGGCGCGGGCGGCGAACACCGGGTCATCGTTCATGCTGAACATGATGAGGCGCGCAGACGCATCATGCGTCAGGATGCGGCGCGCCAGCTCGAAGCCGGAGACCGTCGGCAGGTTGATGTCGATCACGCAGAGATCGGGCTTCTCCGCGACGAACGCCCGTTCGCCGCTTTCGGCATCCGCCGCTTCCAGCAGCGTGATCTCGGGATCGTCGGCGAACACGGTGCGGCAACCGGAGGCAACGATGGGATGATCATCAACGATCAGAATGCGCATGGCGTTGTTCCGGCGACCTGCTTCGATTCACTCATCATCACGTCGGTTTGCGCGAAGGACAGGTCGGTTCCGACCGGTTGTGCACCTCGTGCGGGATTGCGATAGGGTGCGATTAGATAGCCGGGCAAATTTGGCTGTCAACGATCCTCTCGGAGGAGGGATCGCGGTCGGGGGCAACGTCATGTGGCAAAAGCTATCCTTGCGCGCGCGGATCAACCTGCTGCTGGCGCTGATCCTGGCGCTTGGCCTCGGCATCAATATTGCGCGGCTCGTGCTGGAAGCGGGGCCGCGTGTCCAGGCCGAGGACCAGAGCGTGATCCGCCTGGCGCGTGAATTCGTTGCGACGATCGTGGCCGGTCTCGACGAGGCGCCGGATCCCGATGCGCGGCTCGACCAGATCGTCCAGGACCTGAGCCGGCTGCGTCACGTCAGCATCACGCGGCAGGATGGCGCGACCGCAAAATCTCCTGATCGCCCCGAGGACGTCGGCGATCAACGCGCTCCGCCGCAGTGGTTCGTCGCGCTGGTTCATCCCGAGCAGACCTCGGTGCGGGTGCCGATCTCGGTGCACGGCAAGCCGCAATCGCTGGTCATCACCTCGCATCCCGACGACGAAATCGCCGAGATCTGGGACGGCATCGTCACCCAGCTCGAGGTCGGCTCCGCGATCGCGGTAGCGCTGCTTCTGGTCACCATGCTGGTGGTCGGCCGCGCGCTGGCGCCACTGGAGGCACTGTCGCAGGCCATGACCGGCATCGAGGCCGGGGATTACGATGCCCGCGTCGAGCCCGGCGGATCGCCGGAATTGGCCGCCATCTGTGCCAAACTGAACCATCTGGCGGCGACCCTTGGCGATGCCGTCGAGGGCAAGCGGCAGCTCGCCGAGCGCGCGGTCTCGCTGCAGGATTCCGAGCGCAAGGAGATCGCGCGCGAATTGCACGATGAGTTCGGGCCCTATCTGTTTGCCTTGCGCGCGCATGCCGGCGCGCTGACCCGGCTGGCGGAAGTCGAAAAGCCGGACCCTGCGGCATTTCGCAAGCACGGCAACGTCATCCTCGAGCAGGTCAACGCGCTCCAGCAGTTCACGCGCCGGATTCTTGAGCGATTGCGGCCGGTCGGCCTGGCCGAGCTCGGGCTTGCGGAAGCGCTCGGCGCGCTGGTGCGGCTATGGAGCGAAACGCACCCGGAGGTGGAGATCGAGAGCCGCATCTCGCCGGCGCTCGGCGATACCGGCGAGATGGCCGACCTGACGATCTATCGCATCGTCCAGGAAGCGCTCACCAACGTATTCCGCCATGCCGGCGCGACGGCGGTCGATATCACGATCGAACCGGTTGACCGGCAGGCCGGCCTACGCGGCAGCCGCGACTGCGCGTTGGTGCGGGTTCGCGACAATGGCCGTGGCTTGCTGAGGGATCACAGGCTTGGCCGCGGATTGACCGGGATGCAGGAACGAATCCTCGCGCTTGGCGGCACGCTTAGCATCAATTCCAGCGATGATGGCGTGACGGTCGAGGCGCTCGTGCCAAAGGCCGCACAGTCCTAGACGATTGGCTGTCGCCAATATCTGAAAGCCGCGCAAGCCAGCGCCGCCGCGCCGGCGATCCAGAGCACGACGATCGCGATCATTCCCGCCCGGCTGGTCGGACGCTGCAAGACGGCGCCGGCCTTGGCACGGCATTCCGCCATCACCTCGTCCGGCACGAGCGAGATCGCAAGCCAGATGCCGAGCGGCAGCAGGATCAGATCGTCGAGATAGCCGATCACCGGAATGAAATCCGGGATCAGATCGATGGGAGACAGCGCATAGGCCGCGACGGCGACGGCAAGGGCCTTGGCATACCAGGGCACGCGCGGATCACGCGATGCGAGATACAACGCAACGCTGTCCCGCTTGAGGTTGCGTGCCCAAACCCTGATCGAGGACAGCTTGATTGAGGACAACTTGGTTGGAGAAAGTCTGTCGGCGGACGGCATGGCGCAACGCCTGCGCGTCGGATGGAACCGCTATTCGAGCACCACATCCGCCGGCATACCGCCGTGCAGGCCCTTGTGGACGGAGGAGGGCGCGATGCCGAAATACTTCCGGAAGACGCGGCTGAAATGCGACGAGCTCGAGAAGCCCCAGGAGAACGCGACGTCCGTGATGGTCTTGCCGTTCTGGGACTCCAGCTCCTGCCGGCAGTTCTGCAGCCGGGCCTTCCAGATGTAGTCGCTGACCGTCATGCCGCGATCGCTGAACAGCATGTGCAGATAGCGCTTCGAGCAACCGAGCGCCGCGGAAATGCGGTCGATGCAGAGATCCGGATCGCGCAGATGCTCGCGGATGAAGCCTTGGGCCCGCACATAGGTGGCCTCGGCGCTGCCGCGGTCGAACATGGCGCCGGTCTCGCGCAGCGGCAACAGCAGCAAGTCGATCAGCGCATCAGCCACGCCGACGGCGTTGACCGGCGTCAGCGTCGGTGCCTCGCCGAAGGCGGCATGGACGAAATCATAGGCGATGCGGCCGGTGCCGTTGCGCGCCGACAGCTTGCACGGCGCCATCTTGGAGAGCTGGAAGCCGCGCTCCTTGAGCAGGTCCTTTGGAACGATGACAACCTCGTGCCGCGTCAGCGACGGGCTGATGATGGTGTGCGGACACGACACGTCGTAGGCGAAGCAGTCGCCCGGCATGATGTCGAAGTGCAGGCCGTCTTGCTCGAAATGCGAGACGCCGTGGGTCTGGAACACGATCTTGATATAGGGGTGCTCGCTCAGCTTGATGCGCGAGATGGTATGCGCGATCCGGTGCTGGCTTGCCTCGATCTGACACAGCTTCAGGCGCGATACCGTCGTGAAATTGACCCGGGCTTCGAGCGAGGATCCTTCCAGCGCATCGACGTCGAACTGGCCGCAAAGGTCAGTGAGCGCATCCGACCAGCGCTGAATCTGCCGCTTGGGCGTCAATCCGTTCGTGCTGAGAGAATGGACTGTATCGGACATCTTTCCAGCCACCGATTCGATCCCCACGTGACTGCTCACCGAGCTTAAGTCTGGCCCGGGATGATGCGCCTTCTCCCTGATTCTGAATAGCTTAGGGAGGCGGCGGGATTTCTTCCCGGTTAATGTCGGGTGATCCTCCGACTTAGTTCTGGGCTCGTCAAGCGCAACCTTAGCACGCGTCAATCTGGCATCCGGATCGCGCCGGCCGCGATTGATGCCTTGCAACATGAAGCAAGCTTTCCAGCCAATTCAGGGCCGGGCGACAAAAATCTGACGAAGCTTCGCTTTTGAGCAAACGGCTCTTCTCTTTTGGGCAAGTCAGCGCGCTTCGAGAGGACTACGACTGGGGCACCAAAATGGAAGAAGTGGGGCCGTTTCGGCGGAAACCCTTGAGCTCTTGAACCTGGGAGGAAATCCACGATGCGCAAGATGCTTTACGCGACCGGCCTTGGGGCAATGGCGGTATTTGCCGCCGGAGCGGCCAACGCCAATGACGAACTCCACAAGATGTCGCAGAACCCGAAAGACTGGGTGATGCCGGCCGGAGACTACGCCAATCAGCGTTACTCCAAGCTGAATCAAATCAACGCCTCGAACGTCGGAAAGTTGCAGGTCGCCTGGACGTTTTCGACCGGCGTGCTGCGCGGCCACGAGGGTGGCCCGCTGATCATCGGCAACATCATGTACGTCCACACCCCGTTCCCGAACAAGGTCTATGCTCTTGACCTTTCGCAGGACAACAAGATCGTCTGGAAGTACGAACCGAAGCAGGATCCGAACGTCATTCCGGTGATGTGCTGCGACACGGTCAACCGTGGCGTTGCCTATGGCGACGGCAAGATCTTCCTGCACCAGGCCGACACCACACTGGTGGCGCTCGATGCCAAGACCGGCAAGGTGGAATGGACGGTGAAGAACGGCGATCCCAGCAAGGGCTCGACCGGCACCTCCGCGCCGCTGGTGGTCAAGGACAAGGTGCTGCTCGGCATCTCCGGCGGCGAGTTCGGCGTCCAGGCTCATGTGACCGCTTACGACATCAAGACCGGCAAGCAGGTCTGGCGCGGCTTCTCGGAAGGCCCGGATGACCAGCTCCTGGTCGACGACAAGACCACCGAGCTCGGCAAGCCGATCGGCAAGGATTCGAGCTTGAAGACCTGGCAGGGCGATCAGTGGAAGATCGGCGGCGGCGCGACCTGGGGCTGGATCTCCTACGATCCCGAACTGAACCTCGTCTACTATGGGTCGGGCAATCCCTCGACCTGGAATCCGAAGCAGCGTCCCGGCGACAACAAGTGGTCGATGACGATCTGGGCGCGTAACCCGGATACCGGCGTCGCCAAGTGGGTCTACCAGATGACGCCCCATGACGAATGGGACTATGACGGCGTCAACGAGATGATCCTCTCGGATCAGACGATCGACGGCAAGGCGCGCAAGCTGCTGACGCATTTCGATCGCAACGGCCTCGGCTACACGCTCGATCGCGCCACCGGCGAACTGCTGGTCGCCGAGAAGTATGATCCGAAGGTGAACTGGACCTCCGGCGTCGACATGAAGAAGGACTCGCCGACCTATGGTCGTCCGAAGGTTCTTGATGCCGCGTCGACCGACAAGGCCGGCGAGGACGTCAACGTGAAGGGCATCTGCCCGGCAGCGCTCGGCTCGAAGGACGAGCAGCCGGCAGCCTACTCGCCGGACACGCAGCTGTTCTACGTGCCGACCAACCACGTCTGCATGGACTACGAGCCGTTCAAAGTGAGCTACACCGCAGGTCAGCCCTATGTCGGCGCGACGCTGTCGATGTATCCGCCTCCCGGTGAGACCAACATGGGCAACTTCATCGCCTGGGACGGCAAGACCGGCAAGATCGTGTGGTCGAACAAGGAGCAGTTCTCGGTCTGGTCGGGTGCGCTCGCGACCGCCGGCGGCGTGGTCTTCTACGGCACGCTGGAAGGCTACCTGAAGGCTGTCGACGCCAAGACGGGCAAGGAGCTCTACAAGTTCAAGACCCCGTCCGGCATCATAGGCAACGTCACCACCTATGAGCATGGCGGCAAGCAGTACGTCGCCATTCTGTCGGGTGTTGGCGGTTGGGCAGGCATCGGCCTCGCGGCTGGTCTGACTGATCCGACGGCCGGTCTCGGTGCAGTCGGCGGCTATGCCGCGCTGAGCAACTACACTGCGCTCGGCGGAACGCTCACCGTGTTCTCGCTGCCGCAGCAGTGAGCTGAGCAACCTCGTTCCGGCGCATGGAGCGATCTCCATGCGCCGGTCCGTCTTCAATCTGCACGCGAGGATATGCTTTTGCGTAAGATCTGGTTTGTGAGTGCTGCGATCTTTGTCGTGGCAATGGGTGGAGTTGCCTCCGCCGAGGACGCTGGCGACCCGACCGCCGTCAAGTCCGAGGACGGCAAGTATCTCGACAAGGATGGAAACCCGACGTTCAAGGTTACGGCCGACGGCACGACGGACTGGTACACCTACTCCGGCTATCGCCGCTATCATTCGGAGTGCCATGTCTGCCACGGCCCCGACGGCATGGGATCGACCTATGCGCCGGCGCTGGCGAATTCGCTGAAGACCATGAGCTACGCGGATTTCATGGGCGTGGTCGCGAGCGGACGCAAGAACGTTTCCACGGCGCAGGAGAACGTGATGCCGGCGTTCGGCGATAACCCCAACGTTGCCTGCTACATGGACGACCTCTATGTCTACCTGCGCGCCCGCGCCAATGACGCGGTTGGGCGTGTTCGGCCGGCCAAGCACGAAGACAAGTCGGAAGCCTATGGAAAGGCGGAAGACGCCTGCATGGGGCACAACGACAAGAAGTGAGCCCGTCCGTGCGAACGAGAAACCTGTTTGACGTTTTGTGGAGACCAAGATGAAGACCCGCGCCGCAGTCGCATTTGAAGCAAAGAAGCCGCTTGAGATCGTCGAGCTCGATCTGGAGGGTCCCAAGGCCGGCGAGGTCCTGGTCGAGATCAAGGCGACGGGCATCTGTCACACCGATGCCTACACGCTCGACGGCTTCGACAGCGAGGGCATCTTTCCCTCGATCCTCGGGCACGAAGGTGCGGGCATCGTTCGCGAGGTCGGCGCCGGCGTGACGTCGGTCAAGCCGGGCGATCATGTGATCCCGCTCTACACGCCGGAATGCCGGCAGTGCAAAAGCTGCCTGAGCCAGAAGACCAATCTCTGCACCGCGATCCGCGCCACCCAGGGCAAGGGCGTGATGCCCGACGGCACCTCGCGCTTCAGCTACAAGGGCAAGACGGTCTTCCACTATATGGGCTGCTCGACCTTCTCGAACTTCACCGTGCTGCCCGAGATCGCGGTGGCCAAGATTCGCGAGGACGCGCCGTTCGACAAGAGCTGCTACATCGGCTGCGGCGTCACCACCGGTGTCGGCGCGGTCGTCAACACCGCCAAGGTGACGCCGGGCTCCAACGTGGTCGTGTTCGGCCTCGGCGGCATCGGCCTCAACGTGATCCAGGGCGCCAAGATGGTCGGCGCCGACAAGATCATCGGCGTCGATATCAATGACTCCAAGGAGGCTTGGGGCAAGCAGTTCGGCATGACGCATTTCGTCAACCCGACCAAGGTGGGCGGCGACATCGTCCAGCACCTGGTGGGCCTGACCGATGGCGGTGCCGACTACACCTTCGACTGCACCGGCAACACCAACGTGATGCGGCAGGCGCTGGAAGCCTGCCATCGCGGCTGGGGCGTCTCGGTGGTGATCGGTGTCGCGGAGTCCGGCAAGGAGATCGCGACCCGGCCGTTCCAGCTCGTCACCGGACGGGTCTGGAAGGGCACGGCCTTCGGCGGCGCGCGCGGCCGCACCGACGTGCCGAAGATCGTCGACTGGTACATGGGCGGAAAGATCCAGATCGATCCGATGATCACCCACGTGCTGAAACTCGACGAGATCAACAAGGGCTTCGACCTGATGCACGAGGGAAAATCGATCCGTTCGGTCGTCGTATTCTGAAATCAAAACACCAAGCACTAGGAGGATAGGTCAATGACTGTTCATATCCACCCGTCGGTCGACAATGGCGTCAAGCAAGGCTCCGGCAGTTTTGCCGGCGGTACGCTGGTCTGCAAATGCGCGGACAAGCCGGTCAAGGTCGGCATCAAGGGCGACGTCGCCCACAACCACGCCTGCGGCTGCACCAAGTGCTGGAAGCCTTCGGGCGCCACCTTCTCGGTGGTCGCGGTGGTGCCGCGCGAGAACGTCACCGTGTTGGAGAACGGCGACAAGCTGAAGATCGTCGATGCCGCGGCGGTGATCCAGCGCCATGCCTGCACCGGATGCGGCACCCACATGTACGGCCGGATCGAGAACAAGGGCCATCCGTTCTATGGCCTCGACTTCATCCATCCCGAGCTGTTCCAGGAGTCCGGCTCGGCAGCGCCCGGATTTGCCGCCTTCGTGTCGTCGGTGATCGAGTCCGGCGTCAAGCCGGCCGATATGGCCGGGATCAGGTCGCGGCTCAAGGAGCTTGGGCTCGAGCCCTATGACTGCTTGTCGCCGCCGCTGATGGATGCGATCGCTACCCACGTGGCGAAGTCCAAGGCGGCCTGACGACGGCACCGTGACAAAGGCGGCCTGACCGGCTCGCCTTGACGAGATCCTGCGCCGGCAGAGGGTTTGCCGGCGAGGGATATGCTGGTAGTACCCGTGACCTTGAACCTTGCATGCCCTGCGGACGACCACAGGGCATGCATTTTATTTTCCGCTTTGCCCTCGTCCTTTCCCCGATCCTGCTGCTTTCGCCGGCCCGCGCCGCGTCACCGGAAGACCGCTATATCGCCGCGCGTGACGCTGCGATCGCCAAATTCGCCAAGCTGTCGAACGACAACAAGATCAATGAGGCCGTCGACAAGGCCGAGGTGGCCGCGCGCGACGAGCTGAAGGGGCAGCTGACGGCCATCCTGTCCCAGCCCGCCCGGCCGGGCTTTGCTCCGGCCCAGCTCAACCTCGACACTCTATATAAGGGCGATACGGGGTTCGGCATGCTGGACGGCCTGCGCTTCGATGCCGACACCGGCAGGGACGGGGCAAAGATCGGAGAAAAACGCGCCGACGGCAGCTTCGTCGAGCCGAAAGCCCATATCATCGTCACCACCGAGCCTCTGTTCACGCGCTGGCTGCACGAACACAAGACCTGGTGGGACAAGGGCAGCAAGAACGTGCCGCAGCAGGTCGATGCCGCCCTGAAGTTCGAGGGCCTCTACACCCAGGCGATCTCGACCGATGCCGCGGTGGTCAATTTCGACGACCTACCGATCGCCAAGCCGGCGTCGGCCGCCCTGGCTTACGGCTTCCTAGCCGGCCGCACCCAGGATTCGTTCCCCGACAAGGCCGACGAGGTGTTCGTGGCGGCGCTCGCCGGCGGCAAGATGTATGTCGCCTATGGCGAGATCGAGCCGGCGGTGCAAGTGCCGGCCTGCACCGCGATCCGAACCGACTACAACAAGAAGGCCGATGCGGCGGCCGAGAGGCTCGAGCGCAAGCAGATCACCAGGCAGGCTTATGACAAGCTCGGTGACCTGCGCCAGCAGGGCGAGGATGCGTTCAAGCGCTGCTTCACCGAGCGCGCGCCGCAACAGCCGGCCTTCGCCGCGGCCACCAGGCAGGCCCAGGCGCTGCTCGAGGTGGCGATCGGCAAATAGCTCGGCGAGCTATTGACCAGCGGCAATCCCAACTTCAGCACGGCATCTTGTCTGTCATGGATGCTAATCAGATAGATTGCCACAACAAGCTCCGTCCTCTGCGACATCAGCGCTTCGATCGCCTGCGCGTGATGTCGATCTATTGTGGCCGATGTCTTAGCAAGATCGCGGTGCCGATGATGGTTCTTGTCGTCAGATTTCGCGGCTAGTCGTGCAGGGTTCGTGCAGGCGGGGTTTGCGGCGCGGGGTTTGATCGGCGACCCGCGCCAGCCTATCTTCCCCGAAAGTTCAGCATCCCCGTGGAGACGCCATGACCGCCATCAGCCCGTTCCGCATCGCCGTCAGCGACGATGTCCTCGAGCATCTGCGTAATCGGCTGCGCCGGACCCGCTGGCCGGAAGCCGAACTGGTCGACGACTGGAGCCAGGGCGCGCCGCTGCAATGGATCAAGGACGTCTGCCACTATTGGGCCGAGACCTATGACTGGCGGCAGCGCGAGGCGCGGCTCAACCGCTTCAGCCAGTTCACCACCGAAATCGACGGGCTCGACATCCACTTCATCCATGTCCGCTCGAAGCATCCGGAGGCGCGGCCCTTGATCATCACCCATGGCTGGCCGGGATCGGTGGTCGAATTCCACAAGGTGATCGAGCCGCTGACCGATCCGACCGCGCATGGCGGCCGCGCCGCCGATGCCTTCCACGTGGTGTGCCCGTCATTGCCGGGCTTCGGCTTCTCGGCCAAGCCTATAGCGACGGGCTGGGGCGTCGACCGGATCGCGACGGCCTGGGCCGTCCTGATGGAGCGGCTCGGCTACGCCAGCTATTTCGCGCAAGGCGGCGACTGGGGCTCCGCGGTGACGACCGCGATCGGCGGACAGGATGCTGCGCATTGCGCCGGCATTCACATCACGCTTGCGATGTCGACCCGGCCCAATGTCGAGGGGCAGCCGACGCCGGAGGAGACGAGGGCGCTCAACGGCATCAAATATTATGCCGACTGGGATTCCGGCTATTCCAAGCAGCAGTCCACGCGGCCGCAGACGCTCGGCTATGGCCTGACGGATTCGCCCTGCGGGCAGGCGGCCTGGATTCTCGAAAAGTTCTGGGCCTGGACCGATTGCGACGGCCATCCGGAAAACATCCTCAGCCGAGACGAACTGCTCGACAACGTCATGCTGTACTGGGTCACCGCGACGGCTGCGTCATCGGCGCGGCTCTATTGGGAAAGTTTTGGGCCGGGCAAGCGAACCCCGCACAAGGTGAGCGTGCCGACCGGCGTTGCCGTGTTCCCCAAGGAGATCGTCACGCCGGTCCGCAAATGGATGGAGACAAACTTCACCAACATCCAGCACTGGAGCGAGATGCCGAAAGGCGGACATTTCTCGGCATTCGAGCAACCCGAGCTGTTCATCGGCGAGGTGCGCGAGTTCTTCGGGAAGCTGCGCTAAGCCTGACGCGTATGTTGGTCTGAAGCGGTTTGTGACAGAATGCGCCGTGCAACGGAGGACGTCGGCGTGCTGCTTGATCCCCGCCTCGGCGACTTTGAGGACAATGCCGCCAGCCCGGAACAGCGTTCGTTGTTCGCGATCTTGGGTAGCCTTCTGGTTGAGATAAGCCCGGCGAAACTGTTGTTCGCCTGGACGGTTTCGCTTCTGCTTCCGGGCGTACTGCTCGGCCTTGCGCCACTTGTCGCATCCGCCTGGATTTCGAGCCTTTCGCAACACGCTCTTGCCCTGTCCGAAGTGGGCGCCGTGCTGGCGCTGGTTGTGATCGCGGCGTTGGGATGGCTCGGCGGACGACCGCTGCTTCAAATCGCGGAAACAAGCTTCTGGTCGCTGAACGCGCTCGCGGTCCAACCGAGTTATGCCTTCACGCGCGAGGCGCTGGGCCATCTGGCGGAGCTGCTTTGGCGCACCGGCGCAACTCCTGCTTCTCGCACGAGGCTGCGCCGCGGTTGCTCGGTCGGCGCCGGCATACTGCTCTCCGCGGGGGCGTCATTGATCGCGGCCCTGGCCTGGCCTGCCTCGCAATGGACTGCGACCGTCAATGACCTTGTTCTGATCCATTGTCTGGTGTTGCCGACGTTCGCGAACGCCGTAGTGCTGGTGTCCTGCTATCTTGCGGTCGCATCACTGGCCTGGAGCGTGGCCGACGCCAGTATGGAACAACCGGCCGACCTGGCCGGATTCGACGCGACGCCGTCCGGAGGCCGCTGCTGGCGCGTTGCGCATCTGTCCGATCTTCACGTGGTCGGTGAGCGGTACGGCTTCCGCATCGAAAGCGGAACCGCCGGTCCGCAGGGAAACGAGCACTTCAATCGCGTGTTGGCTCGCCTTGCCGAAATTCACACCATTGATCCGCTCGACCACGTGCTGATCAGCGGCGATATGACGGACGCTGGTCGGCCCGGCGAATGGGCGGAATTTCTCGATGCATTGGCAGGTCATCCCGAGCTTGCAGCACGGACCATCATGCTCCCGGGCAATCATGACGTTAACGTCGTGGATCGTGCCAATCCTGCGCGCCTCGACCTGCCGTTCAGCCCAGGCAAGCGGCTACGGCAGATGCGTACCCTGTCGGCGATCGCGGCCGTCCAGGGCGATCGCGTGCGCGTCATCGACAGTTCCGGCAAACCGTCGGCCACGCTGAACCAGGCGCTTGCCCCTTATCATGATCGGATAACACAATTTGCGCAGCACGGGGGTGTGCGCCGCGCAGCGGCGCTCCGTGGCCTGTTTGATGATCAATTCCCAATGATCCTGCCGCCGGACCAGGACGGTGGCCTCGGGATCGCCATTCTCAACTCCAACGCCGAAACCCACTTCTCCTTCACCAACGCGCTCGGTTTGGTTTCGGAAGCGCAAACGCGGCGGTTGGAGGCTGCGATCCGTCATTTTCCGACGGCATGCTGGACCATCGCGCTACATCATCACGTCATGGAATACCCCATGCCGGTGAAGACATTTGCCGAGCGCATTGGGACAGCCTTGATCAACGGCAGCTGGTTTGTACGCAGGTTGCAAAGGTTTTCCGATCGCTCGGTGGTGATGCACGGTCACAGGCATATCGATTGGATCGGTACATGTGGTGCGTCGAGGATCGTCTCGGCCCCGTCGCCGGTGATGGGGGCCGACGATGCAGCCAGCTATTTCTATATCCACAAGATGATGGTCGGCCCGAACCGGAAGCTCTGCCTCGCAGAGCCCGAGCGGGTTGAGATTGCCGCAAGCTAGGACGCTTCCGGCTTGTCTTGGTGCGATCCGCCACACAGATCGGCTATCCATGCGGCCGACGGACTCTCGGCACAGAAGGTCAGAATAGCGAGCGTGATCGGTACGCCGATGAAGGTCCCGAACAAGCCCCAAAGAGAGCTCCAGAAGAAGATCGCAAACAGCACCAGAAACGGCGAGATCGACAATGTCGAACCGGCCACCCGCGGTTCGATATAGCTGCCGACCACGAACTGGATGACGTTGAGACAGGCGAACACGCCAAACACCGCGGGCCAGCTCTCGAACTGCGTCATAGCGAGCAGCGTGGGGAACAGCGTCGCGATGAAAGGACCGACGAAAGGAACGTAGTTGAGGACAAAGGCGATCACGCCCCATTCGAATGCGAATGGCAGCCCGGTCACAGCGGCGAACAGGCCGACCAAGAGACCCGTGACCGCGCTCATCTGCGTCCGCACCAGCATATATTTACGAAACTTGACGGCCGTCGCTTTGCTGCCCTTGAGCAGGACGCGGGCAGCTGTGCGATTCTCCAACCGCTGGATTCGTTGACCAGCGTCTTCGACCTCGAGAAGTCCCAGCACGACATAGACCAGCGCGATGAGCCAGAAACTCAACGTGGTGTTGACGCGCCCCGTGACGTATTGCGTGGTGCGCAGCAGCCAGCCGACATTGAAATGCTCCGCCCAGACGCCGGCGAACGAGACGCCATGGCCGTCGAGCCAGATCACCGCGGCATCGTAGAAGGCCTGATACCGCGCCGCATCCGCGATCAAGGAGCGCCCGACGCGGCCGAACCCCCATGCTGCCAGCGAGGCAAACGCGATGCAGGTGGCAACCGTAACAACGACGGTAATGGCGAGCGCGAGGAGTTTCGGCAGCCACGACTGCAGCCGTTGCTGAACGGGCCAGACGATCGCGATGATGAACAGGGCGGCCGCAAGCGGGGCGAGCACGCTGCGCGCCTGAGCCACCGCCGCAATGACTAGCACCGCGGCGGTGATGCCGGTCGTGATCTTCAACCCGCCAGCCATCCTTGGACTACCCGATCTCCGTGAACGCAGACATTGTCAGTCTGTCTCGTAGCGCGACAAGACGGAAATGGACTTGCGGCGCAGCTACAGCAATCCTCGATAGATCCCCGGCGCGGAGCCTTCGATGGCCACCGCGCCGACAGCTTTCGTATAGAATTCCGCCGGCCCGACGCCGCCGATGATGGCGTAACCGAAACCCTGGTGTTTCATGTCCTCGAGGCAGGCAAACAGCAGCGCCTTGCCGATTCCGCCCTGCTGCGCCTTCGGCGCGACACCGGTCGGACCGAAGAAGTTGCGACAGGCCGCGTCGTGGCAGGCGAATCCGAGGATCTTCTTTTGCTGGATCGCGATGAAGCAGGAGACAGGTTGGCGGCTGAACGCGACCTCGGTTTCGCTGGCCCACGCCTCGCTGAATGTCTCCCGCACCCAGGCCACAACCTTGTGCTTTTCCGGGGCGAGCGCGCGGCGCATGACAATTCCGGCCTTGAGCAATCGATCGTATGCGGGCCGGGAATCGGGTAGGGCGTAGAGCTTGACGAGCATGTCCATCCGGCGAGCTTAGTTGAAAACGCGCCCCGCGGGCAAATCACGGGAGCAAGGTGGCGGCGCCGGACTACCATTTGCGTTGTTGCTTGTTCGCGGTCCTGGCTTCACGTGCAATTGCCCAGAAATACCCGCCGCAGCAACAATCACACCGGCGGCGATCAGCTCTTGCAACTCCACGTAGACGTATCTCGTTCACGTGGGAATTATACCCACGAATGCGCCGACGAAGAGGCAAATCGGTTTCGGGACGTAACGAGGCGGAGTGAATGCAATGGTGACGGTCAGCGCAGCAGACAGGCGTCTTCGGGCGATCGTTGCTCTCGTCGTCATGGTCGGCGTCGGTTCGGCGCAAGCCGCCCGAACTCCCGATGTGTCGGATGCGAGTGGGAGCACCGTCTCCATGCCGATCGACACACGGAGCCAGACGTCCGCGATGGACGGCGTAGTCCGCGCCGTCCAACTTCCCAAAGGCGCTTCCGCGATCAGCGAGACCTACGGAGACTGGATCGTCAAATGCCAGCTCGACGGCGGGGCCAAGCTGTGTACCCTCGGGCAGACACAGCTCGCCAAGGAAACCAATCAGCAAATCTTCGCCATCGAACTGATTCCCAGGGACGGAAAGGCCGAAGGCAACATCTTGATGCCGTTCGGGCTGAAGTTCGACGCCGGGGCCGTCCTCAAGCTTGACGGCAAGGATCTCACACAGACGCGCTTCTCCACCTGCACGGCGCAAGGCTGCTTGCTGCCGGTATCCTTTCCCACGGCCGTGACCGACACCATCAGCAAGGCCAAAATGCTCACCGTTGCCGCACAGAGCATCAGCAACGGGCAGGCTGTCGTCTTTAACGTCCCCCTCAACGGCTTCGCCGCGGCGCTGGAGCGCACCATTCAGCTCGGAAGCTGAGCGGCACGACGCTCCGTGGTCCACCGCACGATGGCTGCGACAAATCACCCCGACGGGCAAAATCCCGCTTCCGTCGTCGGGCAAATCAGTGATCCAATTCCGCCCGTCTCACCCGATTGAGGGGCGCTTCGCGGTCGTCATGAACGCGGTGTGAGATGCGGTGGACGCCGAGCGTGGTACTGACGAGAGCACGCGAAGCGGACGGCGAAGTCGTGTGGTCCTGATGTCCAGCCATTTTTCTGGGCTATTGAGAACGATGGAAACGCCTGAAAACTAAGGCATTCTCCGGATTTTAGCGAAAGAACGGAAGGCCTGCCGAAACCCGCCGGGACCTATTAGGCCCTTGTCTCACATGTGCGCGCGGTCCCCGATTTCGCGACCCTTGGCCGCTCTCTCGCTCCGTCGCTCTCCGCTTTGGCTGCCCGTTTTGCCGCCGCGCGTGGCCGCCCGTGCGGGCGCGGGCCTTGGCCGGTATTCTGTTAGCCCCTTCCGCCGGGCCTCTCTACGGCCTTCCTACCCGATGCGCGGTCCGGTCGCTTATCTTTGCCGCGATGTGCTGCCCTGCGCCCTCGCCGCTGGCCTGATTGCTGCCGCCTGCTGCGGTTGCCTCACCCGGGTGTCCCTGCCGGGACTTGTGGGTATCTCGCAAAACAACCTTAGCCCGCAGCTGAATGGCGCTACCCTTCTCGCGTGGGGCGCTGGGGCATTGAAGAAGAAATGACGACTACATCTAATCCTGCTGGCGCTGTCGTGGGGGCCTCAATGACTGATCCATGGGCGTTTGGGTGGACGCCGCTGCTTACGATCATCGGCTTCTTCGTCACGATTGGTATCGCCTATTTCGGCTTCCGAACCTTCGAGCGGTGGAGGCGGGAAAAGATCGAAGAGAAGCGAATTGACATCGCCATCGAAGCTCTTGAGCTCGCCTATGAGTGCCAAGAGGTGTTCGAGATTATCCGTAACCCGGGAACACTCGGATCGGAGTACGCAGACATGCCGCGCCGGGACGGCGAAGGCGAACCCGAATGGAGCGGCCGTGGTCCATTCTATGCGATCTTGAAGAGAGTGCATGAACATGCGGGCATGTTCGAGCGGCTCGCGAAGTTGCGTCCGAGATACATGGCGCTATTTGGTGTGCCAGCAGCCGATAGCTTTAAACTGATCCGAGAGGCTCGCGCGTATGTCTTGGTTTCCGCGCAGCACCTCTGCTACCGCCCGTTTGTCGGGCCGGATGCCGATAACCGGCGGACGCGAATGGAGTGCGACGTGTGGGACGGTATGGCCGAGGTGTATCTGGCAGATTATCCCGGCGTGGATCGGGTGGATGTTCGCATAAAGGGCTTCGTCGAGGAGACCGAGCGACGATGCCGCCCGATCATCGACCGCACCTATGCGGCGCAGAAAAAGAAGCACTGGTGGAGCCGGAAATCTGCATAAGATGAGCGGCAATGCGGCGAGCATCGCAAAAGGTTGGGCGGTCGTTGTTAGGGATGACTGACGATGCCTGACAAGAAGAACAATCACTTTGTGCCGCGCTGCCACTTCAAGCCATTTTCCCTCAACGAAGAAGGTAAGGCGATAAACCTATATACGTCGGTCAAAAAACTCCTCATTCCGAATGCGCCGGTAAAAAGCCAGTGTGCCCGTGATTATTTCTATGGCACCGACGGCGTGCTTGAAACGGAGCTTGAGCAGATTGAGGGGGACTACGCCGCAGCCGTTCGCCGCGTTGTGGCCAAGCACGAGAGCGATGACGATTTGAGCCTGCTGCGGTTCTTCAGCTATTTGCAACTTCGGCGCACCGAGATCGCTATGAAGCGCATCAAGGAAGCTGAAGAAGCGATGCTAAATGACGTACCGGAGCATGTGATGCCGCAACCTACACTCGACGACATCATGTCGGTTTCGATGAAACTGTGCACCGAGGCTAAGCCGCTCCTCGCCGACCTGAGGGTCCGCATCGTTGAGAACAGGACTGATATCGATTTCGTTACATCGGACGACCCGGCGATAGCAACGAACAAGTGGATGAGCCAGAGGATGAATGCCGAGGGGTTCGGCGTCGCAACGTCGGGGTACATCTTGATAATGCCGTTGACGCCGCGTCTGGCGGTGCTGTGTTACGACAACCAAGTTTACACGATACCGTCGCTAGTAGCGGGTCGCGTCCTCCTAAAGAAGAGCAGCGACGCCGAGGCCTTGAACGAACTGCAATACCTGAAGGCCGCCGCAAACATATACTTTTCCTCATGGGAGATGGGGGAATACGTTCGCAGGCAATTTGAGGAGGCGAGACCTCGGCGCATCGAAGATTGGTTTGTGACACGCTATTACCTGATGGTGAGCGACGACGGCGAAAAGCGTGTGTTCAAGGAGGTTAAAGAGGAGGAGACCCGGGTTCCGAATTCGAGATCAATCGTCCATTCTGGGGTCCGTTATCCCGTTCCTTCGCGTTGGCTATCGCAGCTCAAGTATCGTGACCCCATCAAAACGTTCTCCAATGGTACAGGCGCGGGCCACGTTCGCAAAGAAGAGTGGCTCCAAGGCTAGGCCGCCCCCTTGGTGTCCGTTTGGATCGAACCTCATAAGCACGGCGGCCTTCCGAAAGCGGTCGCTAAGGTACTGTGAATAGGGAGGGGGCCTCGCGGGGGCCGCGCGACGCCGAGATATCTGGATATTTGCAATTTTTCATATCGCGCTAAATTATTGTACCGCTTTGCACACAATGGCGGGCGCGATGTGGACCATGTCGCCGGTCGAGGTTGCGACCTTCATCGCGGCGGTCGTCGTCGCCGTCGCGCTGCTTAGCGCTCGTATCGCGGTCGGAAGTCTCGACCGGCCACAGTCGTCGGTCTGTCTGTGAGGTAGTAGGTCTGCTCGTTGGGGCTGTCGACGCGGACGCGGTAGCGTCGTTCCGGTGTGATGTTCGCGATGAGCCATTCGTCAACGTCAGGCAGTCTGTCGAACGTGATGATGTCCTCGGCAGGCCATCCGTTGTGATAGCGGACGATGGTGTACCGTCGCTGCAATTGGCTTAGGCGCATGGGCTCGTCCCGATGGCTGAACGCCCCAAGTCTGGCATGGCTCGCTGGAGTTTGGGATCGCGCACTTGCCGGAGTTAACAGCTAATCGAGCCAGCCATCCAACCCGCCCTCAGACCTGGCATAGGTACGGGCCGGGGGCTCGGCGTCGCTGCCGACGATGCCGTGGCAGGATGACGGGCGGTAGCCGCGGGGCGGGAGCCGTGACCACGGCCTATTGATCTGCATCAAGTTCCAGCACGCCGCGCCAGTTTAGGGGTCGAGAGGAAGGAGGATCGGCCATGACATCGCGTATCACATTGCTCGTTCTGGGTCTGGCTGTCCTCCCTGTCGTGGCTCAGGGGCAGGAGAAGCCCAAACGGCTCATTGACCAGCATCGCCCCGGCGTGACCTTTGAAGATTGCGTCGAAAGGTGCCATGCATGCATGGGCCATCGAAACGAGGCATGCATCAAGAATTACTGCACTGGCTATGAGCGCAGAAAGCCCGGCGCAAAGCCGTTGCCTATCGAGTGCCCGAGCTACGGAGGTTAGGGAGGCATCGTAGCGGGTACGGACAGCACCCGACTGACAGTGCCGATGTCAGTCACCATTCGGCGGTCGCTTGATCGGGGGCGCGCTGACAAGGCTGTGGTCAGCGCCGCCTGCTGCGCTCCTGCTTCAGCTTCCACAACCGAAATGCCTCGTCCTCGTAGGCGTCGGTGCCGGTCGGCGGCGGGATCAGCTTCGCGCCCTCTTTGCGGAAGTGATCGAGGCCGCGCCCCAGCTTGCGCCCGGTGAGCGTGTGTTGATCGTTGGCCCAGTCGGGGATTGTCGGCGCGAAGTCTTCGAGCATGGACCGGAGCCCGACAGCCGCGCCGAAGTGGCACCCGGCGCGCGACTTCGGCGACCGGCACATGATGCGGATCGCGTTGCCGATCATCAGCCGGGCTTCACCGATGGACTTGCTGTAGCGCTCCTTGCTCTGCGCGATGGCGGTCGCGACGAACGGCACGACGTGCGGCGCGGCCAAGGTGTCGAGGTCTTCGTGCGATATGACCTCAAGGCGATTGCAGACCATGGTGTGGAAGGCTTTCGAGGTGTGCATGAGTTCGACCGCGAACTCCATGGCCTCGCGCTCCATGCCCCGGCGGATGCACTTCTGCATCGCGCTGACGCAGGCCATCGCGGGAAGGCCGTTCATGGTGTCGGGGATCATCGGCCCGCTCCCTTGACCGGGACGACGATTGTCTCGCCTGCGATCTTGGCGGCAGCGATCTGGCGGGCCGCTTCGAGGCTTTAGGCGTGAACGATAAACAGCGGCTTCGGGCTCTGGCCGGGTGCCGGTCGAAGGACCGTGAACGGTTTCGGGTTTTCTTGCACGCGCTTGCTCCGTTGGAAGCCCGGGCGAACCCCGAGCTTCCACTTTCAGCCAGCTCTTTGGCGCTTTGTAAAACATTGCTTTCATTTAGAAATCAGCTTTCCGACACTATTTCGGCCGCTGCCGCGCCTGCGGACCTTCGACCCGGGTCCGCCCGCTCTTGACCGGCCGGTTGTGCCCGCTGCGCGATTGGCCGCTAAACGTAGCGGCTTGCCGACCGGCTGACCTCTGAGCGATCTTTCGTCGATCGTGGGCACCAAATCTCGCGAGAGCATCTATGGCGCGTCCGTCCGCGCGGCGGCTGAGCAGGCGGCGGAAGCGCGCAAGCGAGCAGACCGGCTGGCCTGCGAGGCTTGGAACGCGCGCATGCTCGGCTTCAAGGGACCGGCCCAGCCGTCGCCGACGCTGGGCGACGCGCTCAACGCCGGGTACGGCTATCTCGAAGTGCGCTGCCTCGGCTGCAACACCAACCAGACCGTTGCGCTCGACATCGTGCGACGCCCGAAGTCGACGCCGGTTCATGAGCTGGAGCGCTACATGCGCTGCAAGGAATGCTCCCGGCTCCAGGGGCGACCGTTCAAGCGCAGCCATCTGATCGCGCTGCGAGCTACCAAGATTACGGCGAATGACCCGCCATCGACGTGGTTGCCGGGCGAACGCTGAGGACTACCATTCGACGGGAGGAGATGATGGTACAGTCTGCTGATACCAATCCGCTTGTGGGCACTTGGAAACTCATTTCATTTCAGGTCGAGACCGAAGGTAGTAACGAGCTACAGCCATGGTGGGATGAGCATCCTGTGGGGTTTGTTACTTTTACCGAACAAGGGCGATTGCTGGCCTTGTTGACAGCTGGTGATCGCATCGCTTCAGCAACAGCCGATCAACTCATCGGTAGTATGTGTGCGTACTCAGGCCGATACCGCGTCGAAGGTAACCGTCTCAGCACAATTGTGGACAGCGCATGGCTTCCGGCTTGGATTGGCACAGACCAGCTTCGGACCTTGAAGCGAGACGGTGATACTTTGTCGCTCATGACGGACTTCCAAGAGCGTCCGAAGTTTCCCGGACGGCGCACTCGCGGCGTATTGATGTGGCGAAAGGAATGATCCCGGATCGCAGTCGATGTGCAACCTCTACAGCATCACGACCAACCAAGAGGCGATCATTCGCCTCTTTCGCGTCGTCAACCGCTACGTCGGCAACCTTCCGCCGATGCCCGGCGTGTTTCCCGACTATCCCGCGCCGGTGATCCGCAACACCGACACGGGCACCGAGATGGTGACGATGCGCTGGGGCATGCCGCCACCGCCACGTACGGGTGGGCCGCCGGTCACCAACATGCAGCGCCCGCTGCCGGACGATGCGCTTAAGATCGTCATGCGTGGGGCCGACAAAGAGGATCGAGCGGCGGCAGCATAACTCACGGACGCGCGTTTGATGTCGCCCACAGCGTGCGCAGATGCTTCAGCACAGGGTCAATATCATCATGGATGAACCGGACCATGATCGGTATCAGTCGTGGCGCGTGGTGCCGGATGTGGTCCACCTGCGTCGGGCCGAAATCGTGGCCAAGCCGATTGCGGATTTCGCGGGCGGTGTCAGGCTGCTGCGTATCGTCATCACGGACAAACAACGTGTCGATGTCAGCATCAGAAATCTGAAGCCCCATAGACCGCGCCGCGAGCTTCATCTTGCCCGGGTTGACCGCTACGAAGTCAAACGCTTCATCCGCCGGTACCGATCCAAATATCCCGACGACTGCCTTTGCCAGTTTCTCGACCCCGAAATAGTAGGCAATGAACTGCGCCGGGGAGTTCGCCGGAAGCGCCGTCACCTCAAACTTGGCGAGAGCGCGAGGGATATCTTCCAGCCTTCGATAGTAGGACCCCTTCAATGCCGGGTCCGGCTCGAACGACCAATCAAGCGCCATCGGTGAACCTCACGGCCGGGCGAACGAAAGCGCGGATCACGACATCGCGGCGGCGCGCGGCATCTCGTCGAACGTGCGCCCACGATAGTGCCTGCCGGTGCTCTTTTTGCGAACGCCGCCCCACTGCTTGAAGAAGAACGCGGTCTTTGCTTTGCGACAGGCGACCTCGATCTCTGCGACCCACTGCTCGGCCATCGGACGCGCACGCGGGCCACTCTCGCCGCCGACAATTGCCCACTGGATGCCGGTCAGATCGGCCCCGTCTACCGAACCGAGAAGCGGCTCGAATGAGACAAACCTGACGGCAGCATCGACCTTGCGAAGGTCATCAATGCGCCCGAGATAGTCGGCGTTTTCGACGCTGGTGCCGAGCCACACGTTCGGCAGCCGTCGCAACGGCGCGGTGATCTCAGCCATTCGATCAGGCCGCTTCGTCAAAATCTGATAGGTGTGCTGCGGCGTTGCCGACATCGCGTCCCAGACAGCAGCGACGAACTTCGCCGGAACGGCATCGTGAAACAGGTCCGACATCGAGTTCACAAAAATGCGGCGCGGCTTTCGCCATCGTGCGGGGATGCCGAGCACGTCGTGATCAAGCCTGACCTTGCCGGTCCAGACGGCGCGCTTGCCGCTCTTGCGCGTCAGCCCCCGATATTTCGGCATGCCCATCGCGTCGAGCCGCGCCGCCATGCGCATCGCGTAGCAGTTCGTGCAGCCGGGCGAGAGCACCGTGCAGCCAGCGACCGGGTTCCATGTCGCGTCGGTCCACTCGATCAGGGTATCAGCCATCACAGTCCCTCTAATAGCGACCCTTGGCCGCCCAAGTTTTGTACGTCATTCCAGAGCTTGTGTCCGAGCGGATTTGAACTCACGAACACCAGCCAATACAGGCGCTGGTTCCTTTCGCCGACGATCAACGGAATACCTGTGGCGGGATGCGTGCCGAGCGAGCGAATGGACAGCAGCCAGTAATCGATAAACGCCGCCCGCAACGCAATGGTTGCTTGGTTCACGTCAACTGCATCGCGCCATCCCGGCGCAAACACGTCGAACGCTCCGCCGACACGGGAGTGCCTGTCAAGATTGCGCTGCAGGTCCTGCAGGCTGACGTGGATGATCATGTCCATTCGCTGCACCCGCAGCATCCGTTCGATGATCGAAAACGGGAGCTGCGCGAGATTGAAGGGGTCAAGGAAAGCGAGGTGGAGGCCATACGGATTGATCGCGCGCATCACCTGATCGACAACGACATTTGCCTCGCCGACATAGCTTGTCGGCGAGCCGCCGAGCGCTTTCAGGCGCTGGGCCAATGCGGATGAATTCTGCGCCTCCAGATCGGAAAGGTGCATTTGGGAAAATGGATGGCCGCTCTCACGCCCCGCCTTGAATGCGACCACGGCGCTGCCGTCGATGATCTGGTTTGTGCCCTTGATGAGTGACCGGCCAGCGCCGGAGTAGAGTTCGATGTAGGTCGCTCCGCCGTTCCCTTTCGGAGGCAAGAACTTCGCGCGAGCGCCGCGCGCCGCTTGAATGTACCTTCGCACCCTGTCGTGCTTCTCGACCGCCCACGGACCAACCTCGCCGATGATCAGTCCGTCGTCGAGATCGAGTTTAATCGTCTTTTTGGCCATCGAAACAGCCCCCCGGCGGAAAGCAGTATCACACCGCCAAAGGTTGAGGGTTAACGCGACGGCACTTTCTCGCAGATTGAGCCCGCCGGGCAACAGTCTGGCTCGCGCGTCGGAGGCGGGCCGGGATGCCATGCGCCAGCACACCACCCCGGCCCTGCGCGCCGTCACGGCGAAATGAGGCTCCAACCCGTGACGGCGCGGTTCGCAATTCATCGTGCCCCCGGGATGAGCAAGTCGAATGAAAGCCCCGGCGTGGTGCCCGGCGAGCCGCTTCCGCGCGGAGCCGTTACGAGTTCGCACTGCAGGATGGCCAACGGTGAGCAGTCCGCGCGGTGCGTCACGGGCAACTGCTCGCCCATCGCGCGCCAGACCAGCGCGCTTTCATCGCGCTCGACGGCCAGCAGGTCGCTCAGCACCTCGGCCTCGCGCTTCTGGCGTTCGGCGGGTGACAGCGCAGCCTTGTCGTCAGCCTCGCTGGCTAACTCGCGGTCAAATGCAGCGATCCATGCATCTTCGTTCTTCCACAAATCCGATCCGAGAGTGTCAGGTACTTCGGCAAACCCAACCGCTCCGGGTTGCGCGTTGTACACGTTCACCTGCACCTGCATCGTCGGCCACACTACTTCGCCGTCATGTTCAATGAGCGGCGAGACATCCGGCGCACGCTTGCGCGCCGCAACCTGCTCGCGGATGCGCTGCTTGCAGTAGCTCAACGGGAACGACGCGCTCCGGATGCGGTTCACGTCAGCCCGCAGCTCGCGACCGCGCCTGCGGGCTTTGTCCAGCGCGGAGAGGATGTCTTCTCCGGCGACGAGCTTCGGCTCCGGACCCTTGAAGTCCTTCAGCAGCGTGCCTTGCGGTCGACCGTCGCCAAGCCAAGCCTCGACCGCTGCCAGCGTCTGGGCCGCCTCACGCCACTCCTGCGACCGCATCTCATTGCGCGCGACGAGCCGCTGGTGGTCGTCGGTCAGCTTGTCGAGACGGGATTGTGCGGCAACGACGCGCGGGTCGTCGGCCTTCAGGTTGAAGCCGCCGTGTTGCTGATGATCGGTCAACCGCCGGTGCCGATTGGCCTCTTCGAGCTTCGCGGTGTTCGCCTCGGAAATCTCCTGAAACGGCACCGTCAGGGCGTGCCTGTCCTGAACATGCTGCCGAAATTGCCGGAGCCGGTCGGCAGCGCCGGGCGGCAGCAGGTCGAGCGGATCGAACGCTGGCTGGCCGTGGAAGCCAAAGCTGATTGGCGCTGGGTCTACAGGTCCAGGTTCAAAGCCTGCGGGCTCGGTCATAAACTTTGCCTCCATCATCTTGCGG